>NZ_CP063070.1:0-1200000 GCF_047305825.1 Citricoccus nitrophenolicus
ATGATGTGGAAGAAGAGGATCGCCGGAGCTGCCGTGGCCCTGGGAGTGTTGGCCGGGTCCACTCTGGCCGCGGCCCCGGCTCAAGCGCGGGACCTGGACTGCCGGGGGTACCCGGGTCAGGGGACCTACTCCGCGAACTGCGACACGGACGCCCCGGTCATGGTCACCCTCTCTTGGACGTGTAAGAACTGGTGGGGTGGCAAGGGCTCATCGGGCTCCAAATCCTTCCGGATCAGCCCGCCGGGAATGTCCATCGGGGCCACCACGGGCTGCAACCGCGGCTACTATTCCTACGGAATCGGTCACCGTTGGCTGTGATCCCTCCCTGAGTGGCGACGGTCCCGGGAGGCGCTGAGGGTTGCCCCACCCCAGGAGCGGGCGCACGGCACCGGCCGGTCCCGTAGGCTGGGATGCGCAACTGGAGCTCCTCGGAAGGAACGGCATGAAGGCTGATATCGGCGTCACGGGACTGGCGGTCATGGGGGCCAATCTGGCCCGGAACTTCGCCCGGAACGGGTACACCGTGGCCCTGCACAACCGCAGCCGGGCCCGCACCGATGCCCTGGTGGCAGAGCACGGCCAGGACGGCACCTTCATCCCCACCGAGACCCTGGCCGAGATGGTGGAGAACCTCGCGGTGCCGCGGCGGGTGCTGATCATGGTCCAGGCCGGCGGGCCCGTGGACAGTGTGATCGAGACGCTCGTACCCCTGTTGGAGCCGGGCGACATCGTGATCGATGCCGGCAACTCGCACTACGAGGACACCCGCCGGCGCGAGGCCGCGCTGGCCGCCAAGGATCTTCACTTCGTGGGCATCGGTGTCTCGGGCGGCGAGGAGGGCGCACTGAACGGCCCCGCCATCATGCCGGGCGGACCGGAGGAGTCCTACGCCGCCCTCGGCCCGATGTTGGAGAAGATCTCCGCGCACTACGAGGGGGATCCCTGCTGCGCCTGGATCGGCACGGACGGTGCCGGCCACTTCGTCAAGATGGTCCACAACGGGATCGAGTACGCGGACATGCAGGTCATCGGAGAGGCCTATGACCTGCTGCGCTCCGTCGGTGGGATCGAGCCCGCCGAGCAGGCCGGCATCTTCCGCGCGTGGAACACCACGGAACTGGACTCCTACCTGATCGAGATCACCGCCGAGGTCCTGGGCCACGTGGACGGTGCCACCGGTCAGCCGCTGGTGGACGTGATCGCCGACCAGGCGGGCCAGAAGGGCACCGGACGCTGGACCGCCATCTCCGGACTGGACCTGGGATCGCCCATCGGGGCCATCGCCGAGTCGGTCTTCGCCCGCTCCCTCTCCAGTCAGCCGGCCATCCGCGCCACCGCCCAGCAGGTACTGGCCGCCGGGACCGATCCGGTGAATCCACCGGTGGACGCGGACCGCGAGGCCTTCGTGGAGGACGTGCGCCTGGCGCTCTACGCCTCGAAGCTCGTCTCCTATGCCCAGGGCCTGGACATGCTGACCGCGGCGGCCGCGGAGTACGGCTGGTCCCTGGACCTCGGCACCATCGCCTCGCTGTGGCGGGATGGTTGCATCATCCGGGCCGAGCTGCTGGACGTCATCATGAAGGCCTACGGCGGACGGGACACGGACCGGCACCCGGAGCCGGGCACCACGGCCGAGGGCCAGCCGGCCAATCTGTTGTTCGCCCCCGAGTTCCGTGAGGCGATCGCGGTCGCCCTGCCGGCCTGGCGCCGCGTGGTGGCCACCGCAGCATCAGCCGGCGTGCCCGTGCCGGTGTTCTCCTCGGCTCTGTCCTACTACGACGGGCTGCGCCGCGACCGGCTGCCCGCCGCCCTGACCCAGGGACTGCGGGACTACTTCGGTGCCCACACCTACCGCCGGGTGGACCGGGACGGATCCTTCCACACCCTGTGGTCCGGCGACCGCTCCGAGGTCGAGGCCTGATCACCCCGCCCCTCAGGCGCAAAGTGACCTGACCCCCACCAGAGTGACGTCCGTTCGTCACTCTTTGCCTCGGGACCGGGGAGAACCCGCCAGCACGACGTCGGCCGGCACCTTCCGCTGGAGGGTGCCGGCCGACGTCGTGCTGGGGTGACCTGTTGGGGTGGTCTGGGCTAGATCCACATGGCGGGGTCCACGTACTCCGCCGGGTCCACCGCCGCCTGGTGCTCCTTGGGGGCCCGGGGGCGCCACGTGGCGGGTATCCCGGTGGCGATGGCGTCAGCGGGAGTGTCCTTGACGACCACCGCGTTGGCGCCGACGGATGAGCCCACGCCGATCTCCACCGGACCGAGGACCTTCGCTCCGGCGCCGACCACCACGCCGTTGCGCAGGGTGGGGTGGCGTTTGACCTGCTCGAGGGACCGGCCGCCGAGGGTGACGCCGTGGTAGATCATCACGTCATCGCCGATCTCGGCGGTCTCGCCGATGACCACGCCCATGCCGTGGTCGATGAAGAAGCGCCTGCCGATGGTGGCACCGGGATGGATCTCGATCCCGGTCAGCGTCCGGGTCGCCTGGGACAGTATGCGGGCCGGGGTCTTGAGCTTCTCGACCTGCCACATCCGATGGGTCAGCCGGTGAGCCCAGATGGCGTGCAATCCGGAATAGACCACCGCCACCTCCACGTCGCCGCGCGCGGCCGGGTCATGACTGCGGGCATTGGAGATGTCTTCCTTCAGTCGGGACAGGAAACCCACTTCAGGCCTTTCGATAGCTGGGATGGACCGGCTGATCAGCTGCGGATGTCCTCGAACAACACGGTCGAGATGTAGCGTTCGCCGAAGTCCGGGACGATGGCCACGATCAGCTTGTCCCGGTTCTCCTCGCGCTTGGCCACCTCGATGGCGGCGGACACGATGGCGCCGGCTGAGATTCCACCGAGGATGCCCTCCCGCGTCCCCATGGTCCGGGCCACGGAGACCGACTCCTCCAGGGAGGCCGTGTAGACCTCGTCGTAGATCTCCGTGTCCAGGACCTCCGGGACGAAGTTCGCGCCGAGCCCCTGGATCTTGTGGGGACCCGGCTTTCCGCCGGAGAGGATGGGGGAGTCGGCGGGCTCCACGGCCACGATCCCGACCCCGGGCTTCTGCTCGCGGAGATAGCGCCCCGCGCCCGTGACGGTGCCCCCGGTGCCGATTCCGGAGACCAGGATGTCCACGGAGCCCTCTGAGTCGGCCCAGATCTCAGGGCCGGTGGTGTCATAGTGGGCCTGGACGTTGGCCTGGGTGGAGAACTGACGGGCCCAGATGGCGTTGTCCGACTCGGCGACCACCTGCTGGGCCTTCTCCAGGGCACCGCGCATGCCGTCGGCACCCGGGGTGAGGATGATCTCGGCGCCGTAGGCACGCAACATGACGCGGCGTTCGTTGGACATGGTCTCCGGCATGGTCAGGATGACCCGGTACCCGCGGGCCGCACCCACCATGGCCAGGGCGATGCCGGTGTTGCCGGAGGTTCCCTCCACGATGGTGCCACCGGGGCGCAACTCACCGGAGGCCTCGGCTGCGTCCACGATGGAGCGGCCGATGCGGTCCTTCACGGAGTTCGCCGGGCTGTAGAACTCGACCTTGACGGCCACCTTGCCGGGCAGGCCCTCGGTCAGTTGATTGAGCATGATGAGCGGCGTGTTGCCGATGGCTTCGGTGATGTTGTTCAGAATGGCCACAGTGGTATTCCTTTCGACAGCGGATGAGGGGTGACGTGGGCGGAGCTGTACTCCGGTCCAGCCTAGGACAGACCGACGGACTCGGAGGGCTCCACGAGCCATGAGGAGTAACGTCGGCGCACAGCGGCCAGCTTCGGCGTGATGATCACGTGGCAGTACCCGACGTCCGGACGGTTGGTGTAGAAGTCCTGATGGAAGGACTCGGCCGGGTACCACGTGGCCTGTGGCTCGATGGTGGTGACGATGGGGTCCGCCCAGTTCTCCTGGTTCCGCCGGATGGCGGCACGGAACAACTCCTCGTCCGCGGTGTCCGCGGCGAACAGGGCCGAGCGGTACTGGGTGCCCACATCATGGCCCTGGCGGTTGAGCGTGGTGGGGTCGTGGCCAGTGAAGAACAGGTCCAGGATCATGTCCGCGCTGACCACGGACTCGTCGAAGGCCACCCGCACGGCCTCGGCATGGCCGGTGCGGCCGGTGCAGACGGACTCGTAGTCCGGGTCAGGCCACTGGCTGCCGGTGTAGCCGGACTCCACGGCGGTGACGCCCCGGATCCTCCGGTAGACGGCGTCCAGGCACCAGAAGCAGCCGCCGGCCACGGTCAGGACCCGCGGGGATGGTTGCCGGTGTTCGGGGGCGGCGGGGGTGTTCTCATGATCACTCACATTCGCCTACAGCACCGGTTCGCCCGTGTTCATTCCCGTCTCAGGCAGAATGGCCTCATGAGCGCGCAGACCCAGAGAACCCGGATCCCGACCCTGGCCCAGGTCCTGGAGTGTTTCGAGGAGCTGTGGCCGGCCTCGCTCGCGGAGGGCTGGGACGCCACCGGGCTGGTGTCCGGCCGACCCGAACAGCCGGTCGAGCGCATCCACTTCGCCGTGGACCCGGTCCAGGACGTGGTCGAGGAGGCCGTGGGCGCCGGGGCGCAGCTGCTGGTGACCCACCATCCGCTGCTGCTGCGCGGCGTGAACTCGGTGGCCGCCACCGGATACAAGGGAAGGATCGTGCACACCCTGATCGAGGGCGGGTGCGCCCTGCTGACCGCGCACACCAATGCCGACTCCGCCGTGGGCGGGGTCTCCGACGTCCTGGCCGACATTCTCGGCCTACAGGACGCGGTACCACTGGCCCCCGCCCGGGACGGGCTGCCGGAGGAGGGCCTCGGCCGGGTGGGCAACCTGGAGGGGCCGCTGCCCCTGTCCGAGTTCGCCGCCGGCGTGTTCAGCGCCATGCCCGCCGTGGCCGGCGGGATCCGCGTGGCGGGGGACCGGGACGGACTCGTGCAGCGGGTGGCCGTCTGCGGAGGGGCGGGGGACAGCCTGTTCGACGCGGTCCGGGCCTCCGCAGCGGATGTCTTCGTCACCGCGGACCTGCGCCATCACCCCGCCTCCGAACTTCGTGAGGCCGCCCGGCTGACCGGCGGCCGCCCCTACCTCGTGGAAGTCTCCCACTTCGGCAGCGAATGGCTGTGGCTGCCCGCCGCGGCCCAGGCGCTGGACACCCTGCTGGCCGAGAGCGGCTTCGACGTGGAGATCGCCGTGAGCGGTCAGAACACCGACCCCTGGGACTTCGTCCTGACCCCCGGCAGCTGAGGAGCCCGCCATGAGCATCACCACCGCATCACCCGCCGACCAGGTCCGGCTCCTGGACCTTCAGCAGCTGGACACGGCACTGGACCGCGCCCGGCACCGCATGCAGCAATTGCGGCAGGATCCCGAGTACGCCCGACTGCAACAGGCTCTGGCCGATCAGCAGGCCACGGCTGAGCAGACCGCTGCCGCGCTGGAGGATGCCCGCGAGGAGGTCCGCCGGTCCGAGGCCCGCGTGGCCGAGGTGCAGACCCGGCGGGACCGCAATCAGGCTCGTCTCGACGCCGGCCAGGGCTCCGCCAAGGACCTCGAGAACATGATGCACGAGCTGGACACCCTCAAATCTCTGCAGGACGAGCACGAGGGCACCGAGCTGGAGGCCATGGAGGCCGCCGAACAGGCCGAGAACGCCGATGCCCAGGCCCAGCAGGACCTCGCCGCCGCGCGCGCCGCCGCCCAGGAGCGGGGTGCCCACGTCAAGGGGGAGGCAGCCGCCGTCGCTACCGAGGGCAACGATCTGACCGGTCGGCGCAAGGCACTGGCGGCCACCCTGCCGGAGGATCTGGTGGCCCGCTATGACAAGATCCGGGAGCGCAACGGCGGGATCGGTGCGGCACGGCTGGTCGGCAACACCTCCGAGGCCTCCGGCATGCCGATCAGTCCAGCAGACCTGGCCCAGATCGAGCAGGCGGAGCCCCAGACGCTCGTGTACTGCCCGGACTCCGGGGCCATCCTGGTCCGCGCCGCGGCAGGGGACACCGCACCCACAGAACACTCGGAACAGGAGCGGTGAGCGTGCCGACCAGCAACACCCCACGGACCCTGCAGGTGGAGGCCGACGGCGGCTCGCGCGGCAACCCGGGCGTGGCCGGTTACGGGGCCCTGGTGCGCGACCCCGCCACCGGCGCCGTGCTGGACATCGACGCCCAGCCGCTGGGCAGGGCCTCGAACAACGTGGCCGAATACTCCGGCCTCATCGCCGGGCTGCGGCTCGCGCGGTCCATCGACCCGGAGGCGGCCGTCCACGTCATGATGGACTCGAAGCTCGTGGTGGAGCAGATGAGTGGCCGCTGGAAGATCAAGCACGCCGACATGCAGAAGCTCGCGGCCGAGGCCAGGGGCCTGCTCCCGCCCGGCCAGGTCACCTACGAATGGATTCCGCGGGCGCGCAACAAGGACGCGGACCTGCTCTCCAACGAGGCCATGGACGCCGGTGCCAGCGGCACCTCCTGGGTGAAGTCCTCCTCCGGCATCCGCGTCGCGGCCGGGCAGGGCACCGCCGGAACACACGACGCCGGCCCCCTCGCCCAGGAGGCACCGGTCGCGGAAGCTGCGCCCGCCGGAGCCGCCGGAGCCGCCGGGCCGGCCGAGGCCGGGCCCGCACGGAAGGTGGGGCGGCTGCACCACGTGGAGATCTGGGTCGCCGAGCTGGCCGAGGCCCGGGCGAGCCTCGGGTGGCTGTTCCAGGAGCTGGGCTACACGGTGAGCGGGGAGTGGTCCGAGGGCACGAGCTACCAGGGGGCGGGAGAGTACCTGGTCCTGGAGTCGGGGCCGGACGTGACGCGGGGCCGGCATGACCGGCTCCGGCCCGGGCTGAATCACCTGGCGTTCCACGCGGGCAGCCGTGCGGAGGTGGACGCACTGACGGCGGCCGCCCGGGAACGGGGCTTCACCCTGATGTTCGCCGACCGCCACCCCTTCGCCGGCGGGCGCAGTCACTATGCCGCCTACCTCGAGGGGCCTGACGGCTTCGAGATCGAGCTGGTGGCGGACCCCGCCTGACACCAGCCCGGCCTGACACCCACCCGGCCTGGCTGGAATGAGCTCAGACGTGCGGTCACACGGTGGTGTGCTGTTCTGGCAGGGTGACCTGCAGGCTGGCGTGCTTCCGGCCTGAGGCGGGGACCAGGTCCACGGTCCACTCGTGAGGTCCTCCCGTGCTGCCGGCAGTGGCCACCACCTCGGCGGCGGTCTCGGGGGAGGTGACCACGCGGCTGCCGGCGAGCAGCAGCTCGCGGGCCACCAAGCCGCGGGTGTGCTTGGCGAAGTGGGAGACCACCGTGCGCTGGCCCGCACGGATCTGGAAGACGTCGACGGTGACGGTCAGGCCGGCCGGAGCACGCCACTGGGCCACGTAGCCCCCAGAGCGGCAGTCCACGATCACCCCGGCGTTCTCGGCCAGGGCGTCCAGGGACGGGGTCAGGCGCTGCTTCCACCAACTGGACATGCGCCCCAGTCCCGGCAGGTTGGCCGTGACGGAGAGCCGGTGGTTCGGGACGCGATCACCGAGGGCCAGGACGCCGAACAGGCCGGAGAAGACCAGGACGTTTTCCCGAGCCCTCCGGCGGGCGGACTCGGGCAACGAGGCGTAGTCCAGGGCATCGAAGAGGACCCCCGTGAAGACCTTGTGGGCGGGCGCCGTGGGGGAGTCGAAGAGGACCTTGTTGGCTTCCACATCATGCAGCACGGATGCTCCGACGCCCAGCACCTCAGCGGCATCGGGTGCGGAGGACGCGGAGGAGAGGAAGCCCATGGCGGTGGTGCGCTCACCGGCCAGGGAAGGGAACAGCAGGGACTCCAGATCCAGGGGTGCGCCGGTGCGGGGAGCGGACTTGCCCTCGGAGGGCGGCAACAGGATCAACACGGTATCCAGCCTAACCAGTGCGCGGCAGGCTCGGGACCCACGTAGACTGGGACGTCGGGACAGGCTGGCGGACGGCCGCAGGGCGCCGGTTGTGGCGCCGTGAGGAACGTCCGGGCTCCACAGGGCAGGATGGTGGGTAACGCCCACTCGGGGCAACCCGCAGGACAGTGCCACAGAAAGCAGACCGCCTGGTCCGTGACGGTGTCACACCGGCGCGGGCCCGGTGAGGGTGAAAGGGTGGTGTAAGAGACCACCAGCGGTCCGGGTGACCGGATCGGCTCGGTAAACCCCATCCGGAGCAAGGCCGAACAGGATGTGATCGAGGGCTGCCCGCCCGAGCATCCGGGTTGGCTGCTCGAGCCCGCCGGCAACGGCGGGCCTAGATGGATGGCCGTCGCTGGGAAGTGGGTGACCGCTCCCGGTACAGAACCCGGCGTACAAGCCAGCCTGTCCCACACGCTTCGTGCGCAACAAGGAACCCCCGGAAGGCCTGGCCTTCCGGGGGTTCCCGTCGTCTGGGAGCGGTGAACGCCCCAGGAGGAGGGGAGAGGTTAGGTCACTTCTCCTCCTCCTGGCCGTCCTTGCGGCGCCGGCCGAACCGGCCACGGGACGGCCCGGCTTCCGGTCCGGTGCCCTGCGCCGTGCTCGGCTCCGCGGTCCGGGTGGCGGTCCCACCCGCTCCTGAAACCCGCTGCCGGTCGAAGAGACCACTCGTGCGGGAGATCCGGTAGTCGATGCGGTCATCCACCTGATCACCGAAGGCGTCGTCGAAGTCTTCGGAGAGACGCTCACTGAGCTGTTCGTACCGGAGTCGGCGTTCACGGGCGTCGAGGACGTCCTGGTCCTGCTTCAAGGCCTTGATGATGGCGACGCACATG
This sequence comes from Citricoccus nitrophenolicus, assembly GCF_047305825.1. Lineage (GTDB taxonomy): Bacteria > Actinomycetota > Actinomycetes > Actinomycetales > Micrococcaceae > Citricoccus > Citricoccus nitrophenolicus. The sequence continues at coordinate 8,753 of NZ_CP063070.1, forward strand.
GCCAACAGGATGATGCTGAACGGCAGTGCCGTGGCGATGGATGCGGCCTGCAGGGCCCCGAGCCCGCCAGCGACCAGGAGGCCGATGGCGAGGGCGCCTTCCAGCCAGGCGAACAGTATCCGAGACCAGATCGGGGGATTCGGGTGTCCGCCGGAGGCGAGCATGTCCACGACCAGGGAACCGGAGTCGGACGAGGTGATGAAGAAGATGGCGACCAGGGCGATCGCGATCACGGACAGCACGCCGCCGAGTGGAAGCCCGCCCAGAACGTCGAACAGTGCCGCCTCTACGCCGAGGGACTCGGCGCCCTCCTCCACGAGCGGATCCTCCGAGAACAGTTGGCGCCACAGCCCGGTGCCGCCCATGATCGAGAACCAGATGAAGCCGACCAGGGTGGGGACCAGCAACACGCCGGCGATGAACTGACGGACGGTCCGGCCCCGGGAGATGCGGGCGATGAACACGCCCACGAAGGGAGCCCAGGAGACCCACCAGCCCCAGTAGAAGATGGTCCAGCCGGCGCCCCAGGCGGCGCCTGCCTCGCCGGTGTAGGCACCGACGTCGAAGGTCATGTTCAGGACCTCGGCCAGGTAGACGCCGATGGACTGGACCAGGTTCTGGAACAGGAACAGCGTGGGGCCGAGAAGGAGCACGGACAGCACGAGGATCGCGGCCATCGAGAGGTTGATATTGGACAACCACTTGATGCCCCGGCCGATGCCGGACACGACCGAGAGGGTCGCCAGGAGCGTGATGATGATGATCAACACGATCAACAGGGTCTGGTCAGGCGTCTCGATGATGCCCATGGCGCTCAGCCCGGCGCCGATCTGCTGGACACCCAGGCCGAGTGAGGTGGCGATACCGAAGACGGTGCCGAAGATGGCCAAGATGTCGATGATGTCGCCCATCCAGCCCTTGACGCGGTCGCCGAGGATCGGCTCCAGTGCCCAGCGGATGGACACCGGGCGGCCGCGGCGGTGGATGGCGTAGCCGACGGCCAAGCCGATGATGGCGTAGATGGCCCAGGGATGCAGTCCCCAGTGCACGAAGGTCTGGGCCATGCCCAGCATGGCGACGGCGTGTTCCTGCCCGGGGAGGATGGAGGTGACACCGTCGACGGTCTCGGTACCGGGCCAGCCCGGCTTCGGGGTGACGGTCGCGTAGCCCAGGGGCTCGCCCACGCCGTAGAACACCAGACCGATGCCCATGCCTGCGGCGAAGAGCATGGCGAACCAGGAGAATACCCCGTGCTCCGGTTTCTCACCGTCGCGTCCGAGGGTGATCTTGCCGAACTTCGAGAAACAGATGACCAGGGCCACCGCAATGAAGATGCCGATGGCCAGCATGTAGTACCAGCCCAGGTTGGTGGTGATCCAGCCCTGGAAGTTCGAGAGCACGGTACCGGTCGACTCCGGGGTGAACATCGCGAGAAGTGCCACCGCCGCGATGAGGATCAGCGACGGCCAGAACACGGCCGGTGCGATGGTCCCGGCGCCCAGGCGGACGCCTTGGCGCTTGAGTTTCTCGGTGACCTCGCCGTCGGAATCGGTCTCCTGAATCCGGGCCGACGGGGGGACGTACTCCCGGCCATCCTCGGGGCCAGACGCCGGATCGGTGGCTGGCGTGGGCGGTTCGTCCGCTGTGATCGTGGGTTCGTGGTCCGAACTCGACATGGTTGCCTCTCTTGGTCAGACGTTGGATCCGTCACAGGTGCGGAGACGGTGGTCCTAAACGTCGGTTCCCAGCCACCTTTCAGCAAGGTGGTGGAAAGAGTCAAACAAGAAATGACATGGGTGTCAGCAGTTGCCCGCCGACGGACGGTGTTTAAGGCCACACTTTCGTATGTGTCCTCCCCGGCCGCACTGCAGCGGGGGACCTCGGGGAATTCACTAGACTGGGCACCGCCGTGTGCCATCCGGGCGCGGCTGTGGCCGGGACGGGCCGTGACCGTCCGAACACCTGGGGCCTACCGGCACCCGGTAGCGACAGCGCAGTCGCCCCCTGGAGGCAGGGGCATGAGGGAAGGACCAACCGTGGCAGACAAGACCAACGGAACCGCGCAAGACCAGCGCACCGCCTGGAACCACCGGGAGGAGCTGGCCGAGCGGATGGTTCCGCTGATCGGCTCGTTGTACCGGGACAACAACGTGATCACGAGCATCTATGGCCGCCAGCTCATCCACAAGGGCGTCATCGACATCATCAAGGCGCACCGCTATGCCCGCCAGATCGATGAGGCCGTGCTGCCGGTCGAGGAGACCTACCCCATGGTCCAGGCCCTGGCCGGCATGAACCTGGGAGCCGCCTCGATCGATCTGGGCCGGATGGCGGCCGCCTACCGTTCCGCCGGCGGCGACCTGCAGGCCTTCCTGGACGCCGAGCTGGCGGACGTGGCCGGCCGCGGCGGCGAGGGTGTCGAGACGCCGCGGGACGTGGTCCTCTACGGTTTCGGCCGCATCGGCCGACTGCTGGCCCGCATCATCCTCTCTCATGAGGGCGGTGGCTCCGCGCTGCGGCTGCGCGCGATCGTGGTCCGCAAGAACTCTGAGAACGACCTGGTCAAGCGGGCTTCCCTGCTGCGCCGCGACTCCATCCACGGTCCCTTCGAGGGCACCATCACGGTGGATGAGGAGAACAACACGATCACCGCCAACGGGACGGTCATCCAGGTGATCTACTCCAATGACCCGGCCAGCGTGGACTACACCTCCTACGGGATCCAGGACGCGATCGTGGTGGACAACACCGGCCGCTGGCGGGATGAGGCCGGGCTGGGGCAGCACCTGGAGGCCAAGGGTGCGTCCAAGGTCCTGCTGACCGCGCCGGGCAAGGGCGAGATCAAGAACATCGTGTACGGCGTCAACACCCAGGATGTCACCGCCGAGGACACCATCCTCTCGGCCGCCTCCTGCACCACCAACGGCATCACCCCGGTGCTGAAGGTCCTGAACGACTCCTACGGCATCGACTACGGCCACGTGGAGACCGTGCACGCCTACACCAACGACCAGAACCTCACGGACAACTTCCACAAGGGCTCACGCCGCGGCCGCGCCGCCGGCCTGAACATGGTCATCACCGAGACCGGTGCCGCCAAGGCGGTGGCCAAGGCGCTGCCCGCGCTCCAGGGCAAGCTCTCCGGCAACGCCATCCGCGTGCCCACCCCGGACGTCTCCATGGCCATCCTCAATCTGGCCCTGCAGAAGGAGACCACGGTGGCCGAGCTCAACACCCGGCTGCGGAACGAGTCCCTGACCGGTGAGTTGCGCAATCAGATCGACTACATCAACTCCCCGGAGATCGTCTCCTCGGACTTCGTCGGGTCGAACCGCGCCGGGATCGTGGACGGACTGGCCACCATCGTCAACGGCGGCAAGAACGCGGTGCTCTACGTCTGGTATGACAACGAGTTCGGCTACTCCTGCCAGGTCGTCCGCGTCATCGAGAAGATGGCCGGGGACGCCATGCCGGTCTTCCCGAAGCGCTGATCGGAGTTCCGGATCCCGGTCCCTCACCCTGAACCAGGACGTCGGCCGGTCACCTCCCGCGGGAGGTGACCGGCCGACGTCGTTCTAGACGGGGTTCGCGGCGTCTGTCTCGTCGTGACCGAAGGGGTCGACGTCCACGCCGGGCAGCCACGTGTTCCCGGGCACCGTCCAGCCCTCGCGGCGCAGGGACTTCTTCCACCGGCGAGTCCACCGGCCGTTGAGGCGGTTGATGTAGAGGTAACCGTCGAGGTGGTCGAACTCATGCTGCATGACCCGGGCGAACCACCCGGTGGCCTCGAAGTCGATCGGTGTCCCCTCCACGCTGATCCCCGTCAGCCGCACGTGGTCGGAACGCTTGAGCGGGAAGCTGTATCCGGGAACGGAGAGGCAGCCCTCGGACTCCTCGTCCGGATCGGGATCCTCCTGGGAGGTCCTGCCGATTCGCGTCAGCACGGGATTGATGACGTGTCCGCGGGGCGGGGCCTCCCCGGAGTCGTCGAAGGCCCAGGTGAAGATCCGCAGCCCCACGCCCACCTGGGGGGCCGCCAGCCCCACCCCGTGGGCCGCGTCCTGGGTCTCGATCATGTCCGCCACGAGGGTGCGGATCTCCCCGGTGATCTCCGTGACCTCGGCCGACCTGCGGTGTAGGACGGGCTCCCCGTGGATGGTGATCGGACGGACTGTCATGGCGGTCTGGACTCCTTCGCTGCAGTGGCGCCTCGCTCCGGACGCCCCGCCGATTCTAGCGAACGGCAAGGTGGGTCAGGGCCGCCACGGCCCCCCGGTGGGTTGGGCCACGACGCGCTCGGCCGATCCGTCGAGGCCATTCTCGGCGGCCGGTCACCGGTTCGCCGGGCCCCCGGGGGTGGGATCGTCCGGGTGCACGAAGCCGCTCCGGTAGGCCAGGGCCACGGCGGCGGCCCGGTCCCGGGAGCCGGTCTTGAGCAGGATCCGGGAGACGTGGGTCTTCACGGTGGCCTCGCTGAGTACGAGCAGGTCCCTGATCTCCCCGTTGGAGAGCCCTGCCGCCACGAGGCGCAGGACCTCCTGCTCGCGGGCGGAGAGGACTCCGGTCACGTCCGCCTGGTTGTTGACCCGCGGGCGCAGCCGGTCCACCAGCCGGCCGGCGGCCGTGGCGTCCAACCACGTGTCCCCTTGGGAGACGCGGCGTACGGCGTCGGCGATCTCGGTGGGGGAGGCGTGCTTGAGCAGGTAGCCGCTGGCCCCGGCCTGAAGTGCATCCACCACCACGTCCTCGTCGTCAAAGGTGGTCATGATCAGGACCCGGACGAGGTGGTCGGCGCCCGTGCCGTTCTCGAGGACCAACTGCCGGGTGGCGCTGACGCCGTCCATCCCGGGCATGCGGACGTCCATGAGCACCACGTCCGGGTGCAGCCGCCGGGATTCAGTGACGGCGTCGTCACCGGAACCGGCCTCACCCACCACCTCGAGGTCCTCCTCGGCGGCGAGCAGCAGGTTGATGCCGGCCCGCACCATGGGCTGGTCGTCCACGATCAGAACGGTGATGGACATCAGTGCTCCTCGGGCGTGGGTAATGGTGTGTCCGTGCCCACGGTGGTCGGGACACCCACCTGCAGGAGGTAGCCGTCCGACGTCGGGCCCGCCTGCAGGGTGCCGCCGGCCACGTCCAGCCGCTCCCGGAGGCCTGCCAGCCCGAAGCCGCCGGAGACGGAGGCGGCAGGGGAGGAGGTGCCCTGCGTATTGCGCACGGAGAGGACGAGCCGTGCCGGTCGCCATTCGAGGGTGACCTGCGCGCGAGTTCCTGGCCCGGCGTGCTTCATGACGTTGGACAGTCCCTCCTGCACCACGCGGTACGCGGTGTGTCCCACGCTGGGGTCAACCGGCACGGGTACCCCCGAGACCGTCGAGACAACGTCCACCCCGGACTCCCGTACCGTCTCGACGAGCTCTCCGATCTCGTCCAGACCATGCAACGGGGCCTGATCGGGGCCACGGCGCAGGCAGGCGTCGGCAGGGTTCAGGATGTCCTCGGGGTCAGGGGTGCGCAACATCCCGAGCATCCGGTGCAGCTCGCGCATACTCTGTGAGGCGGTGGACTCGATGCCGCTGAGCAACTGCGCCATCTCCTCCTCCGAGGCGGCGCGGCGGCGCAGTGCGGTTCGGGCTCCGGCGGACTGCAGCACGATGGCCGTGAGGGAGTGTGCCACGGAGTCGTGCAGTTCCCGGCTGATCCGCAGGCGTTCTTCGGCCAGGGCTGCCTCCCGCGCCTCGAGGGCAGTGGCCTGATGGCGGATCAGGCGCCGGTCCGAACGGCCCAGCATCCGCCCGACGGTCCACACGGTGACGTAGACCAGGAGGAAGATGAACACGGAGACGGCGATGCTGCCCGAGGGCCCGGGAGCGCTGTCGATCCGGTAGACCCCGATCGTATTGAAGACCACGGCGACCGCGGCGCCGGCCAGGGCCAGCCACGCGTGGCGGGGGACCGGGGCCCGCGCCATCAGGAACAGCGCGAGCGCGTACCCGGCGAAGGGGTCGAGCGAGGGGATGAGTGGACGGACCACGATCAGGGCGAGGAACACCGTGTATCCGGCCCAGGGCGAGCGAACGGTTCCCAGCACGGCGTGGCCCAGCATGAGGAGCGCGGCGACCGTCCAGGTCGGCGCAGTGCCGCCGATCCAGTCGACACCGCCGAAGCCGAAGCTGGACAGGAACAGCGCCAGGTCCACGCCCAGGCAGATGGCCACGGCGAGGGACCGTCTCAGGAGCGAACGGCCGGTGAGGAGAGGAGACTTCAACATCCTGGCAACCTCGGGAAGACGTTGCACCACCACGAACCGTCCGTATGCCAGGCATCGGGGTCCTCGGCCTCAAGACCTTGGACGGACGGGACGGGGCGGCCGGAAGGGTCGCGGCCGCGCAGGCCGGGGAGGACGGCAAGAGGATCGATCCCGGAGGGAAGGAGCTCCCCGTCGAGGGGAAGGGACCCCTCGGGGAGGACGAGGGCGGTCCACGTCCCGTCCGCGCCGGTCCGTTCATGTGCGGCCACCGCCTGGACTGTCTGGCCGTCGAGGAGCACGGTATGTGGCGCGGTCAGCCGGGCTTGGAGGACCACCACCAGGTCGCGCCGTACAGCCCATCCCTCGACCACCCGGCCCTCGGCGTCAGTGACCATCAGAGCACGGGCCCGGCCGGGAGCGGCGCGCCGACCGTCTTCAGGGGTCTGGTTCACGGGTGCTCCTCTGGACGGCCGGTTCTCGGACCGCCACCGGGAGACGGGTTCCGGGGCATCGGCCACGAGCACTGTATCCGATGGCCCGGGTGACCGCTCCCCGCGGAGCGGCCACCCGGGGATCAACCATGAGACGGTGCCCTCCCGGAATGAGGGAAGCCTCCCTCGCCCCAGGAACCTCTGACAGTCTCTCCCGCAGAGATTCTGGATGCATCAGTCCAGGACGGTATCCCACGTCATCCCCTGGGGGACATGACGTGCTCGCTGTTGCTCCCGGAGACAACAGAGGCCCGGACTCCTTGGAGTCCGGGCCTCATCATGGGGTGAGTAACGGGGCTTGAACCCGCGACCTTCTGGACCACAACCAGACGCTCTACCAGCTGAGCTATACCCACCATGTCGCGTGCCGCGAATCGGCGAACCGACCGTGACAGCGCGTTCCATCATACACGGTTTCCGGGGGCCTCCGAACCAACCTTCTCCACGCCGGCGGCGATCCGCCGAGCTGCCTTCGAATCGGGTCCGGGGGAGGGCACCAGGAGGGCCTCACGGTAGTAGCGCAGCTCGTTGATCGAATCGATGATGTCCCCGAGGGCGCGGTGGCCCCCGGTCTTGGCCGGGGCCTGGAAGTACGCCTTGGGGTACCAGCGGCGGGCGAGCTCCTTGAGCGTGGAGACGTCCACGATCCGGTAGTGCAGGTGGTCCGTGATGGCGGGCAGGTCCCGGGTGAGGAACAACTTGTCCTGGCCCACCGAGTTGCCGGCCAGCACCGCCTTGCCCGGGGTGGGGCAGTGGTCGGTGATGTAGGCCAGGCAGGCCTCGGAGGCCTCGGCGAGGGAGACGCCGTCCTCCAGCCGTTCCAGCAGGCCAGAGGAGGTGTGCATGTCCCGCACGAAGGGGACCATCTGGTCCAACGCCTCCTGCGGGGGCCTGATGACGACGTCCACGCCCTCGCCCAGCACGTTGAGCTCGGCATCCGTCACCAGCACCGCGATCTCCACCAGGGCGTCCGCGACGGGGTCCAGCCCGGTCATCTCACAATCGATCCACACGAGGTTCTCTGCTGTAACTGCCACGCCTCCCACAGTAGCCTGAGCGCCGGTGGTAGTTTGTGTCGAAGCCCGCGGCGGGCTGTGGACCGGCCGCCCACTGCACGGAAGGATCCCGCCTGCGATGAGCGTGTCCAGTACCCGGGCGGAATCCGCCGCCGCCTCGTGGACCGTGTCCGTCTGGATTCCCGCCGTGATCGGCTTCCTCGGCTCCTGCGCGGTGCTGGCCGGATCGCTCGCAGTGGGATGGTTGGCCTCGGTCTCACCGATCAACCGCTGGGGCTGGCTCATCCCCTGGCGAACCTCTGAGTCCGGCGTCATCACGGGCACGGTGGTCCTGACGCTGGGCTGCTGGCTGATGTTCTGGGGCTGGCTGCGGTTGGGCAGGGTGCTCCGGCCCTTCGGCCCGGGCTCACTGAGGATCGTCAACCTCACGACGACGGCCTGGACCCTGCCGCTGCTGGCCTGCCTGCCGATCTTCTCCCGGGACATCTTCGCCTACATCGGCCAGGGCCGGCTCATGATCGCCGGCCGGGATCCCTACGAGGACGGCATCTCCACGCTCTCCAACTGGTTCCAGTTGGGCGCGGACACCACCTGGGCGCAGACGGAGACACCGTACGGCCCGGTGTTCCTGTGGATCGAACAGCTCGTGATGGCCGTGGCCGGTCCCGATGACCCGGACCTGGCCATCTTCCTGTTCCGGCTGGCCGCCGTGGCCGGGGTGGTGCTCATCATGGTCTATGTGCCGAAGCTGGCCTCCCTGCTGGGCACCGACGCGGCGCGGGCCCAGTGGATCACGGTGGCCAACCCGCTGTTCCTCATCAGCTTCGTGGCCTCGGGACACAACGACGCGCTGATGACCGGCCTGGCCGTGGCCGGCGTCTGGTATGCCGCCACCGGTCGTGGGCTGCTGGGAGTCCTGCTCGTCACGGCGTCACTGGGCATCAAACCCATCACCATGGTGCTGTTGCCCTTCATCGGACTGCTCTGGGCCGGGCGCGGGGCCAGCTGGGCCCGGCGTTTCGGATACTGGTTCCTGACGGCAGGGATCGCCGGGGTCATCATGGTGCTGGTCGGCGTGTTCAACGGGTTCGGTTTCAGCTGGCTGACCGTGATGCTCGGCACCGGCACAGGTTCCGTGCCCTGGTCCCCGGTGGGCATCCTGGCTGAGGGCACCAAGGTGATCCTCGGCTCCCTCGGCGTCGCCGATGACTGGGTGCTCGACGCGTTCAAGACAGTTGGTCGGCTGCTGTCCATCCTCGTGGTCGTCTGGCTCATGTTCCGCGGCCGGCACGAGCACCTCATGCAGCGGATGACCTGGGCCTTCACCGCCCTGGTGGTGCTCACCCCCATCATCCAGCCCTGGTACCTGTTGTGGCTGCTGCCGTTCTTCGCCGTGATCGGGATCCGCAGTGACTGGCAGCTGAAGTGGGTCGTGTTCACCGTGGCCTTCTTCGTGGCCTTCGGGGCGGCGGACCAGCTCTTCGTCTGGCAGTTCCTGGGGATCGGCACCCAGCTGGCCCAGCTGGCGACGTTCCTGTCCTGGGCCTGCATGCTGTGGATCCTGTTGCTGGATCCGTGGACGAGTTCCATCCTCAAGGAGGAATGGCATGTGCGGGCTGCCCTGCGCCGCACCGCCGATCGGCTGCGCAGGCGGCGCGCGCCGGAGCCAGCGGAAACGTCGGAGCCGACCTCGCCGTGACGGAGCCGAACAGAGCGACGACCGGTCGGCTGGAGGGGCTGCGCCGCCGTCTGGGCCAGGCGCCGATCACCCGCCACCTGGTCGGCGGCCCGGAGGACCAGCCGGCTCCCAGCCTTTGGCAGGGGCTCATCGGCTCCCTGATGATCATGGTCGGCTCCTGGGGCGTCGGTTGGCTGGCCATGACCCCGACCTCACTGTTCGCCCGGACCACCGTGCTCAATCCGCTGCGCGTGGAACCGGTGGGCGTGGTGGCCTGTGCCATCCTGCTGGTGCTGGGCTCCCTGTTGCTGGTGCGGGCCTGGCTGCGGCTGGGGCAACGGCTCGAGGGCCGCTGGGGTGCCGCGGGCCCCACGGTCACGCGGGCCACCTGGCTGTGGGCGGCCCCGCTGTTGCTCGCCTTCCCCGTGTTCTCCCGGGACGTCTACTCCTACCTCAGTCAGGGACGGCTCCTGCACGCCGGCCTGAACCCCTACGAGGACTGGATCTCCGAGCTGCCCGGGTGGTTCATGCAGGGTGCCGACTCGATCTGGGCGGAATCGCCCTCTCCCTATGGCCCGCTGTTCCTCCTGGTGTCCCGGGCCGTCTGGTTCGTGACCGGGGGGAGTCCCGAGCCGTCCTTCCTGCTGTTCCGCGCGGTGTCCGTGGCCGGGCTGGCACTGTGTCTGTGGGCGGTGCCCCGGCTGGCGCGGCGGTTCGGGACGGAGCCCGGCTGGTCGGTGTGGATCTCCGTGGCCAATCCACTGTTCGCGATCTACATGATCGCCGGGGTCCACAACGACTCGCTCATGGTGGGGCTGCTGCTGGCCGGGTTCGTCCTGATCGGGCCCGGCTCCACCCGGGGGCGGAACCTGTCCGGTCTGGTCCTGGTGTCCCTGTCCATCGCCATCAAGCCCCTGACCGTCATCGCGCTACCCTTCGCCGGCCTGCTCATGCTGGGGGAGCGGCCCGGGTGGGCGGCCAGGGGGAGGGTCTGGACGCTGTGCCTTGCGGTCGCCGCCGCGGTGTTGGTGGGCACCGGGGCGGCCACCGGACTGTGGTTCGGATGGATCCCGGCCATGCTGAGCCAGGGTGACGCGGCCTTCCCGTACGCCCCGTTCGGCCTGTTGGGACTGGGGATCGGTTGGCTCGTGGACTGGGTCACCGGAGCGGGGGTGCGCCCCGTGGCGGACGTGGTCTACACGCTGGGCAAGGTGGCGGCCGCCGGATTCACGGCCTGGCTGGCACTGACCCGGAGGCCGGTGCATCCCGCCCTGGCGACCGGACTGGCCCTGCTGGCGGCCGTGTTGCTGGCACCCATCATCCAGCCCTGGTACCTGCTCTGGGTCCTGCCCCTGTTCGCGGTGGTCCGGCGCTGGCGGGGGTGGCCCGTGTGGACGCTGTATCTGCTCGTCATGGTGCTCGTGGTCGTGGGCGTGGTGGACCAACTCTCCGTCGCCCAGTGGATCTCCCTGTTCTGGGTGCGGGTCACCACCGCCGCCGTCGGTCTCACCTATATGGTGTTCATTGTCTTTCTGGACCCCAAGACGTCCACCCTGTTCCCCCTGACCACCCGGTGGCGGTCCCGCCGACACCCCAGTAGCCCCACCCATCAGGAGAAGCCGTGAACCAGACCGGACCAGCCGCCCAGCACGCAGGGCCGGACCGCCGGCTGCTCATCGTGCTCGTGGGGGCCACCCTGCTGGCCGCCGTGATCGCCGTGCTGTCCAAGCAGTGGTGCCGCGTCAACGGCTGGGAAGCCCCTGGCGTCCACATCCACATGTGTTACTCGGACTTCGGGCAGCTGTTCGGCACCCGAGGCCTGGCCGAGGGGTACTTCCCCTTCTACACGCCCCTGCCGGAGGACCAGTGGATGGAGTACCCGGCGCTGTTGGCGGTGGTGGCCGGGGTGAGCGCCTGGTTCGTCCCGGAGGGCGGGACCCTGTTGGAGCGCACCGTCACCTACTTCGACGTCAATGCCGCCGGTGCCCTGATCTGCTGGCTCATCCTCGTGGTGGCCACGGCCTACACCGCGCGCGGCCGGTCCATGGATGCCCTGATGGTGGCCGTGGCCCCGGGGATCATCCTGACCTCGTTCCTCAACTGGGACCTGTGGGCCGTCATGCTGGCCGCCCTCGGGCTGTTGCTGTGGTCCCGCAGTCACCCGATCCTGGCCGGGCTGGTCCTGGGCCTCGGGGCCGCCATGAAGCTGTATCCGCTGTTCTTCTTCGGCGCCATCCTCGTGCTGTGCTGGCGGGCCGGGAAGCTCGGGGTCTTCTTCAAGTCCCTGGCCGCCGGCATCGTCGCGTGGCTGGCCGTGAATGTCCCCTTCATGGTCACGGCCCTCGACCAGTGGAGTCGCTTCTACACGTTCTCCGGCGACCGCGAGGTGTCCTTCTCCTCGATGTGGCTGGCCTTCACCTGGACCGGCTGGTCCGGGGAGACGTTCTCATTGATCTCCAACGGACTCTTCGCGCTGTGCTGCGTGGGGATCGCCTATCTGGGCCTGTCCTCAAGGCGGCGCCCCCGAATGGCGCAACTGTGCCTGCTGATCGTGGCCGCCTTCATCCTGCTGGGCAAGGTGTACTCCCCGCAGTTCGTGATGTGGCTGATCCCCCTCGTGGTCCTGGCCCGGCCGGACTGGCGGCAGTTCTGGATCTGGCAGGCGGTGGAGGTCTATCACTGGGGCGGCGTCTGGATGGAGTCCGCCCGGATCACCTCGGAGGGAGCGTTCGGAGGCGGTGCCCTGTGGATCCCGCTCTGGTACGGCTCCGGGATCGTTCTGCACATGGCCGCCGTCATCTGGATCTGCGTGTCCGTGATCCGGGACATCCGCGAGCCGGACCGTGACCTGGTGCCACGCCCGGATCCCTCGGCCGGAGTCCTGGCCACCGAACCCGACCGCTTCCTGCTGCCTCCGGCCGGACGCGGACCCGTCCGCACGGAACCGGTGTCCTAGCGGATCCTGGAGCGCAGGACGAGTTCGAGTTCGAACCGCACCAACGGGTCCTCCAGATCGCCGCCGAAGAGGTCCTTCAGCTTCGCCACCCGATACCCCACGGTCTGGGCGTGGATCCCCAGTTCCCGAGCCACCGGGAGACGCTGGCCCCAGTGGACCAACCACAACAGCAGCGTCTCTTCGAGGACACGGCGCTTGGCCGGCCCCAGCGCCTCGAGGGGAGCCAGCCGGCGGACGGCGAGGTCCTCCATGACCTGCGTCTCCGATCCGAGGACGATCCGGGACAGGTGGTCCGTGGCGAAGATCGGTTCCTCCGGGTCCACTGGGTCCCCGAGCGGCAGTTGGGCCGCCAGCAGCTGGGCCACCCGGTGGGAGTGTGGTACGGCGTCCCAGGCGACGGCTGGACCCAGCACGGCGGAGGAGCCGGCGAAGACCTCCTGTAGCCGGGGCCGGAGCCGCTCGGACTGCGTGATGCCCACGATGGCCGTGGCCTCGGACTCGCGCTCGACCACGATCCCTGAGGTACCCAGACGCATACGGACACTGGCCGCGGCCGCGAGGGGGAACACCGCGGCCGCCATCTGCTGGGGCAGGTGCCAGTCGGCCCCGGAGGCCAGCCGGCGGACCTCGTGGAGCTCGGCCCCGCCACCCACCAGAGCGGCCACCAGGTCGGCACGGCGCACCTCCAGTGCCCCCGCGTGGGCCGATTGCTCCACCGCATAGGCCTGCACGCTCACGGCGGACAACTCGTCGATGTAGGCGAGGATCGTCTCGCCGAGGTCCACCACCACCTCCATGGGCAGGCCGAGCCGCGCGCAGGCCTCGGACAGTCCGCGGAAGGTGATCCGTGCGCTGGTGCGGTAGGCGGCCAGGAGGGCGTCCATGCTCCGGCCCTGTCGGAACTCGCCGGCTCCGAGGGCCGCCACCAGCTGGCGTGACTCCTCATTCAGGGCCGGATGGTCGGTTCCGGGGAGGGACAGCAACTGTTCGAGGGCGCCCTGGACGCCCAGGAAGAGCACCTCGCTGAATCGTTCGGTGCGCGCTATGTGATAGGCCGGGATCTGGTTCGGGACCGCCTCGATGATCTGGGCGACCACGTCCGGAACCGCCGGGGCCAACACCTCGGCCATGTCGGCGGGCAGGGACAACCATGGTGGGCCCGGCGCGCCATCGGCCTCCCCGACCCCGTGGGAGCGTTGGGCCCGGGACGTGTCCCCGACCTTCGGCGGCGGGGGTCCGCCGGCGAGGGGATGAGGGGACGCCTTGTCCTGTTTGTCTTGTGGAGACAATTTCATGAAGACAATCTTATCCCACCGGTGAAGAACTTAGCCTTGCGAACGTATAGTCTGAGGAGATGGCTGGTCGTTCCCTGTTGTCCCTGTTCTCCTCAGTCCTTTCCACCCCTCGATCGCCCCAGGACTTCCTGGCGCTGTTGGACCCGGTGCACTCGTCCCGGCAGCTGCGCGGGATCGTGACGAGGGTCGAGCGCCCCGCACCCGGGACGGCCACCCTCTCCTTCCGTGCCGGATCCGGTTGGAAGGCCCACGAGGCGGGCCAATGGGCCCGCATCGGGGTGGACGTGGACGGCGTGCGCCAGTGGCGTTCCTATTCACTCTCCGCCGCGGCAGGCATGGACCCGGAGATCACGGTCTCGGACATCGGCAAGGTCTCCGGGGCGCTGGTGCGGGACACCGAGCCCGGAGATGTGCTCTTCCTGGCCCGCCCGGAGGGTGATTTCACCCTTCCAGAACACCCCCGTCCGTTGTTGATGCTCACGGCCGGGTCCGGGATCACCCCGGTGATGTCCATGATCCGCACGTTGGTCCCGCGCAGACCTGATGCTGATGTGGTCCTCGTCCACTCGGTGCGCACAATCGAGGCCTCCCCCTTCCGGGAGGAGCTGGAGGAGTTGTCCCAACAGTTCCCGGGGCTGCGGGTGTTCCACCACCTCACCGCGGACCAGGGGCGCCTGGACCTCACCACGTCCCACGCCGTGGATCAGCTGTGCCCCGACTGGCGGGACCGGGCCGCCTATGCCTGCGGACCCACGGGCTTCCTGGATGACGCCGAGGGGCTCTGGTCACGCGAGATCGGCCCCGGTGCCGAGGGCCTGAGGATTGAGCGGTTCCAGGCCGACCTGGCGGCCGGGATCGCGGGTGCCGGCGGCATGGCCGTGTTCGAGAACTCGGACCTCGAGGTAGAGGCGGCCGGTGACGTGCCGTTGCTTGAGGTGGCGGAGGACTCCGGGGTGGCGGCCCCCAGCGGCTGCCGGATGGGCATCTGCCACGCCTGCCTGGTGCCCCTGCGCTCCGGTCAGGTCACCGATCTGCGGACCGGCGAGGTACACGGAGACCCCGGAGAACTCATCCAGACCTGTGTCAGCGCCGCTGCCGGACCGGTCAGCCTGGCACTGTAGCCTCACGGACAGGGCGCCCCACCACTCACCGAACCCGGCCGAATCCGGCCTAGCCTCACCGACTTCACCGCTTCCCACCCCTAGGAGCCACATGACCATCATCGACAAGCAGCAGTCCGCAGCCCAGCGGTTGCTCGGCGCCCAGAAGCCCAAGACCATCGAGGGGCCGGACACCGTCAGCTGGGCCCCGGGTCGGGGCAAGGGGCCCTCCGGAGAACCGCAGCCAGCCGCGGACCAGAAGGGCCGGCGTCGTGCACCGGGAACCGACGCCGTACGGGCGGGCACGCTTGCGGCCAGCGGCAGGCCCACCGTCCGCCCGCCGGCGGCCTCCCACCTCAGCGACGAGCAGGTGGCCGACCTCGGACGCGAGCTCGATGCGGTCCGGGACGGCATCCTGGCCAAGCGCGGTGCCACGGACGCCGCCTACATCCGCAAGGTCATCCGGGTCCAGCGCGGACTGGAGTTCGCCGGCCGCACCTGTCTGCTCGGTGCCAACCACAAGCTGGCCTGGGTGGCCGGAACCGCCATGCTGAGCGTCGCGAAGATCATCGAGAACATGGAGATCGGGCACAACGTCCTGCACGGGCAGTGGGACTGGATGCGTGACCCGGACATCCACTCGACCACCTGGGAATGGGACTTCGTCACCCCCTCCAAGGCATGGCAGAACACCCACAACGACATGCACCACCGCTGGACCAACGTGATCGGCAAGGACCGGGACGTCGGCTACAACGTGCTGCGCGTGGACCGGGACCAGCCATGGGAGCCCAAGCACGTCCTCAACCCGGTCATCAACGCCGGGCTGGCGCCGATCTTCGAATGGGGCATCGCCCTCTATGACCTCGAGCTGGACCGCGTCAAGACCGGGGAGAAGTCCAAGGCCGAGCTGTTCCGGGACCTGAGGGTCGTCGGGGCGAAGGCCGCCAAGCAGTTCGCCAAGGACTACGCGGCCACCCCTCTGGCCGCCCAGCTGCTCACCGGCTCCGGGAAATCGGCGTTGCTGGCCACCGCCACTGCCAACGGGCTGCGCAACATCTGGGCCCATGCCGTGATCTTCTGCGGTCACTTCCCCGAGGGCGCGGAGACGTTCACGGAGGAGATGGTCGAGGGGGAGACCCGTGGCGACTGGTACGTGCGGCAGATGATCGGCTCCGCCAACATCTCCGGGTCCAAGGCCATGCACTTCATGACGGGGAATCTCTCCCATCAGGTGGAGCACCACCTGTTCCCCGATCTGCCCTCCAACCGTTATGCCGAGGTGGCTGTACAGGTCCGCGAGATCTGCGAGCGCTACGGGCTGCCCTACAACATCGGGCCCCTGCACCGGCAGGTGGGGTCCACCTGGGGCAAGATCTTCCGTCTGGCGCTGCCGAACCGGGGCTGACCGGGTCCGGTGCTCGGCGACCTGGTCAGCTCACGGCACGTAGTCCGCGCAGACCGGGTCCACGGGTCGGTCCCGGTGCAACACCCAGATGCCGTGGTCGTCCTGCGTGACGGGCTCGTATCCGAGCCGCTCCGCCCGGGCGAGGGCCTCGTCCGGGGTGAGCGGGTCCCAGCCGCCGAGCTCCTCGGCCGTGGTGTCGATGATCATCCAGGTGGCCAGGTCGTCGCCCATGTCCCCGTGCAGGCCCACGTGGGTGCGGTCCACCAGGTGAGGCACGGCGTTGTCAGCCGCCTCGACGCAGACATCGTCCGGGACGGACTCCACCGCCCGGTCCAGGGCGTGTGCCCACTCGGTCATCTGCCAGTTCGCGCCGGTCACGGTCCGGTGCAGCGGGAAGACCTGGGGGAAGGACGCGGTACCGGCCACACCCGCGGCCAGGAGTACAGCGGTGAAGACGGTGAAGATCCTGGCCGGCGGAGTACGACGCCGGCCCTCGGCCAGGGCGTTTGCCGCACCGGTGCCGAGGTCACCGGTGCGGCGCCGGGCGCGCCAGGCGACGATCCGGCCCAGGGCCTCCAGGGCGGCCATCAGGAAGATGACTCCGAGGATGGCGTCGTACTGGTAGACCGGGCTCCACACGTTGAGCCGGTCGTTGAAGAGCCGGGAGAGCAGGATCGGGGCGCCGATGAGCGCGTAGGGGGAGAGGAACGGGAGCAGCCACAACAGCACGAAGTGCAACAGCCACAACCCGACCTTGAGCGGGTGGTCGAACAGCACGGCGGCGGCGGCAAAGGGCTCGGTGAGCATGAACTGCAGCGAGGAGCCCATGTCCGGGCCGAGCGCAGTGAACTGCCAGTACCCGAACTCGCCCTCGGGGGAGAACTGCGGGATGACCACCGAGGTGGCGAACCAATAGCCGGCCACGCCGGCCACGGCGGAGAGCACCGCGGGGACCCAGGCCCGCTTGATGGCGAGGACCAGGGCGATGGCCAGGACGGTGACCCCCATGTCCTCGCGTACGGCGAGCAGGGACAGGGACAGTCCGAAACCGAGCCAGTACCGGCGGGCGTCGATCGCCCAGATCACCCACGCCATGATCGGCACGCCGAGGGTGATCTCATGGAGGTCCCAGTTGACCATCGCCTGGAAGGGCCACCACAGCATCAGGGCCGCGGCGGCCAGCAGCGAGGGCAGGTGACCGCACCGGCGCCGGGCGAACAGGTAGACCGGGATGGCGCAGGAGGCCAGGAGCAGGGCCATGGCGATGCCCAGCATCCGCGGATCGTCCCAGATCCAGTAGAGGGGGGCCAGCAGCACCAGGATCGGGTGGAAGTGGTCACCGAGGATGTTGAAGTCCACGCCCTTGATCGGGACGATCGGCTCCCGGAAGAGGGCGTACTGGCGAACCGCCTGATCGAAGATGCCCAGGTCGTATCCCTTGGCCTCGAAGTTGCGGAAGCGCAGGAACGAGTGGACCACGTAGAGCGCCACGGCGGCGGCCATGACCGCGCCGAGCTGCAACCACTGCCGGCGGGTGGTGCGCGGTGCCGTGTCCACGGCCCCGTCCCGCCGGGCCGGCTGCCGGCCGATCACCCAGCGGGGCGCAGGGGTGCGCCGGCGGGGTTCGGCGTGGAGCGCTGCGTCAGGAGCTGGGGTCCGGGGCACAGGCCACCTTCCGGTTCGGGACTGGGACATCCCCACCATCGTAATGACCGTGGCCCGGGACCCCGGGACCCCGGGACGCGGCTACTCCACGAGCTTGCCCTCCTGGGAGACCTCCCGGAACAGCCCGGAGATCTCTGCCGGTACCTCCGGGATCTCCTCGCGGACGATCCCCCCGCTGGGGGACCACACGAGGTTGACCTGCTGCTGCGGGTCCAGGTCCGGATAGTCACTGCGGTTGTGGCAGCCCCGGGTCTCTCGGCGCTCCAGCGCCGCCTCCAGGGTGGCCCGGGCGGCCAGGGCCGAGGCCTTGAGGTCGAAGGCGTGCTGCAGGTCCTGATAGCCGGCGATGTCCGGGTGGATCCCCACGTGCTCCATCCGGGCCTCGATCTCGGTCAGCTCCCGCAGGCCGGCAGTCAGGCCCTCCTCGCTGCGCACCACCCCGGCGTGCTCGGTCATGGTGTCACGGAGGGCACGCTGGAGGGCACGGACGTTCTCCTGGCCGTCTGCGGCGAGTAGGCCATCCACCTCGGCGCGGGCCTCGTCCAGGGCCTCGGCGGAGCGGCGCTGGGAGCCCAGGCCCGCGGAGTGGGCCACGGCGGCCTGCCCCACGATGCGCCCGAACACCAACAGCTCGATCAGCGAGTTGCCGCCGAGTCGGTTGGCACCGTGCAGTCCGGAGGAGGCCTCGCCGATGGCGTAGAGGCCCTGCACGTCCGTGCTGTGGTCCTCGGGCCGGACCCAGACGCCGCCCATCGAGTAGTGCGCGGTGGGGGCGATCTCGATGGGGTCCCGGGTGACGTCCAGCATCTGCAGCTCCATCATCGTCTGGTAGACGCGCGGCAACCGCGCCATGATGGTCTCGCGCGGCAGGTGGGAGATGTCCAGCCAGACGCCGCCGTTCGGTGTCCCGCGTCCGTCCTTGATCTCGGTGTAGCCCGCCAGGGCCACCCGGTCACGCGTGGAGAGTTCCATCCGCTCAGGGTCGTAGGCGGCCATGTAGCGCTCGCCGAGGTTGTTGCGCAGGATCCCGCCCTCACCACGGGCTGCCTCCGAGATCAGGGTGCCGGCCGCGGTCTCCGGCTCGATGATGCCGGAGGGGTGGAACTGCACCAGTTCCGGGTCCCGAAGCCGGGCCCCGGCCTCCACGGCCAGACGGAAGGAGTCCCCCGTGTTCTCGTCCCGGCGGGAGGAGGTGCGGCGCCAGATGCGGTTGTGCCCACCGGCGGCGAGGATCACGGAGTCCGCGTGGATGCGGTATCGCGTGCCGGTGTTCAGGTCGAAGCCGTAGGCGCCGAAGACCATGTTGTCCTGCACCAGCAGACGGGTGATGTAGACGGAATCGAGGATCGGCACCTCGAGCTGCGCGGCCCGGTTGACCAGGGTGCGTTGGATCTCCAGTCCGGTGTAGTCGCCGGCGAAGGCGGTGCGGCGGAAGGTGTGGGCGCCGAAGAAGCGCTGGGAGATCCGGCCATCCTCCTCGCGGGCGAAGGCCATGCCATAGCGGTCAAGGTCGGCGATGCCCTCGGCGGCGTTGCGGGCCACGATCTCCACGGTGTGGGGGTTCGCCAGCAGATAGCTCTCCTGGAGGGTGTCCGCGGCGTGCTGCTGCCAGGTGTCCTCCTCGTCCATGGTTCCAAGGGCGGCGTTGATGCCGCCGGCGGCGAGGGAGGTGTGGGCATCCTGCCGTGGCCGCTTGCCCACGGCGAGGACATCCACGCCCTGCTCGGCCACCTCGATGGCGGCCCGGAGCCCTGAGCCGCCGGTGCCGATCACCAGGACGGTCGTGGAGATCAGTCGTTCTGTGGCTGCTGGGGAGCCTGCTGTTCGTGTCATGGAAGCCAGCGTAGGAAGACCACTTGTCATTACTCCAATGAATAGTTTGAGTGAAGACGATACGATTTCGCTATGACCATGAACCTGGAGCAGTTGCGCGGATTCGTGGAGGTGGCCCGAGTGGGCCATTTCACCCGGGCGGCGGAGACACTGCATCTCACCCAGCCCTCCCTGAGCCGCCAGATCGCTGCACTGGAACACGATCTCGGCTCCGAGCTCTTCCACCGGGCCCGTGGACACATCACGCTGACCGCCGCGGGGGAGGCCCTGTGGCCCGTGGCCCGGCGGATGCTGGCCGATGCAGAGGACATCCGCCGGCAGATGACCGAGCTGACGGATCTGCGGCGGGGCCGGATCCGCCTCGGCGCGACGCCCACGCTCTGCGTCAGTCTGGTGGCGGATGCCCTCGCGGCCTTCCACGCCGACCACCCGGGGATCGAGCTCCACCTCACGGAGCGTGGATCCCGTGGGCTGATCGAGGAGCTGACGGCAGGGGCACTGGACCTCGCGCTCGTCATCACCTCCGATGCGCACCCGGCCACGGCCCCGAGCCTGGTCCGCAGCCCCCTGCTCACCGAGGAGCTCGTGGTGGTCGGCGGCGGCCCCTCGCCCTTCGGGAGCCGGGGGACGCTGACTCTGCCCGAACTCGCACGGATGCCGCAGATCGTCTTCCCCTCCAGCTATGACCTCCGCGCCACGCTGGACGAGGCCTTCCGGTCCGCGGGGCTCACCCCCACCGTGGTGCTTGAGGGTGCCGAGATGGATGCCGTGCTGCGGTTCGTGGAGCTGCAGATGGGCGTGGCCCTGGTTCCGGCGATGGTGCTCAAGGACCGACCGGGACTGAGTTCGGTCCGTCTGGTGCAACCCCGGTTGACCCGGACCGTCAGCCTCGCTCGGCGCCAGGACGTGCAGCCCACTCGTGCTGCTGCCGCCATGCACCGCATGATCCTGCAGACGGCCGACTCGTTGGCCACCGGAGACAGCGGCCTGGGCCCGCTGGTCTCCCGAGCGGGCTGACGGCGGAGTGCTGTTGCCCGATGGGCGGTTCGGGCAGGGTTTCCCGGTGGAGCGCTCCTCGTGGGGTCGAGGTGGTGTTGACATCCCATAAAACAAGCGTTCAGTGTTAAACATGAGTTCAATGAAGGGCGATCCGCACCCGATCCCGGAGACAGCGGCTCGCATCCGAGACGCCGCCGTCTCGGCATTCGCCGCAGGCGGATTCTCCGGAACGACGGTGCGTGAGATCGCGACGGCAGCGGGTGTCTCGCCCGGGTTGGTGATCCATCACTTCGGTTCGAAGGACAAACTCCGCGCCTCCTGTGACGACTTCGTGTTCGAGGCGCTGACCGCGATGAAGCGGGAGAATGCGCATCGCTCACCGCTCATGGTCGTCGAGATGTTCGGCGAGGGACCGATGCGCTCCTACGCCGACTACCTCCTGAAGTCCCTCCTGGATCCTTCGGAGCAGGGGCAGCGGTTCTTCGACCACTACGTCGAGACTCTCGAGCAGGTCATTGACGAGGGCTTCGCCGGATACACCCTCCGGAAGGCCGAGGACCGGCGTGCGCAGTCCACCGCCATCGCGATGCTGGCGCTCGCACCCCTGCTGTTGGAGCCCAGGGTGCGGCACTCGCTGGGTACTGAGGACCTGCACGGGTCGATGACTCGCCTCATTCCGTATCTCGCAGAGGTGTATCGGCATGGATTCATCGAGTCCGTGCCCGGGGGACAGGCGGGGCCGGGGGTACGGGCCACTCCGGGGAGCCAGCACGATCCGCCGGCTCCGACCGGTACGGATCCCGATGCCCCATCGACTACAGAAGGCCCATGATGACACCCACTCCTTCCACTGATGCCGCAGCCCCTGCCATCAGCATCTCGAATCTCACGAAGGACTATGGATCCGTCCGCGCGCTCGACGGTCTCGATCTCCACGTGGCCCCTGGGGAGGTCCATGGATTCCTCGGACCCAACGGTGCGGGAAAGTCGACCACCATCCGGATCCTGCTCGGGATCCTTCGGCACGACTCCGGCACCGCACGCCTGCTCGGCGGCGACCCGTGGAGGGACGCGGTGGCGTTGCACCGACGCCTCGCCTACGTGCCCGGCGACGTGGAGCTGTGGTCCGGCCTCACTGGCGGCGAGGCCATCGATCTGTTCGCCCGGTTGCGCGGCGGCGTTGATCGGAAGAAGCGCGACGAGCTCCTCGAGCGTTTCGACCTCGACCCACGGAAGAAGGGGCGCACCTACTCCAAGGGCAACCGGCAGAAGGTCGCGCTCATCTCCGCCCTGGCCTCGAACGTCGAACTGCTCCTGCTCGATGAGCCGACGGCAGGGCTCGATCCGCTCATGGAGGCGGTCTTCCAGGACTGCATCCGCGAGGCAAAGCTAGCCGGGCGCACGGTGCTGTTGTCCAGCCACGTCCTCGCGCAGGTCGAGGTGCTCGCTGACCGGATCTCCATCATTCGCAATGGGGCGATCGTGGAGTCCGGCACCCTGAGCGAGCTGCGCCACCTCTCGCGCACCGCGGTGACGGCGCAGACGGCTGACCCGGTCGCCGGGCTGTCAGGCCGTACCGGTGTGCACGGTCTCCGTGAGGAGGGCGGGCAGCTCCACTTCGACGTCGACACGCAGCATCTGCCGGAGATCATGCGCGAGCTCTCCTCCCACGGTGTGCAGGCACTCACGGCCTCCCCGCCGACCCTCGAGAAGTTGCTGCTGCGTCACTACGGCGACGAGCTTCGCCGGAGCGGGTCATGACCGCGGCACTGACGGACCTCGTGTCGGCCACGTCGCCGGGCCCGCGCGGAGGCGTTCTGGGCGGTTCACTCACCGGCACCGGGCAGCTACTGCGGTTCATGCTGCGTCGGGATCGGATTCGCTTCCCCGCGTGGGTGCTCGGCATGACGCTGATGCTCGCGTACTTCGCGAACGCGCTGGGCCTCGTGCTCGACGAAGCAGCGCTGGAGAGCTTTGCTGTGTTCGCCGCGAGCCCGGTCACAGCATTGATCGGCGGGCCTGGCTACGGTTTCGACGACATCACCACGGGGCGGTTCCTTGTCGGCCTCTATGGTGGCTATCTCATGATCGGCGCGGCGCTGATGAGCATCATGACCGTCTCGCGCCACACCCGCATCGAGGAACAGACCGGGCGGGCCGAACTGATCCGCGCAAACGTCGTGGGACGGCACGCGCAACTGGCTGCTGCGCTGGTGCTCGTCGTGCTGATGAACGTGCTGATGTCCGCACTCATGGCGGTGGCCTTCTACTTTTCGCCGGCAGACCCGGGTTCGTTCAGCTCCTCGCTGCTCTTCGCCTGCAGCATCGGAGCCGCCGGGCTGGTCTTCGCCGGAGTGGCCGCGGCCACCGCGCAGCTTTCGCCGTTCGCCCGCGCAGCATCGGGTATGGCCGGGGCGGCGCTCGCCGTGAGCTTTGTCCTCCGCGGTTTCGGCGACATGTCGTCCGTGCAGGACGGAGATCTCGGCTGGTTGTCCTGGCTCTCCCCGTTCGGGTGGTCCCAGCAAACCGCGCCGCTCACCCTCGACCGATGGTGGCCGCTCGCCCTCTCACTCGCGGCGATGCTGTTGCTGATCACCGCCGGTTTCGCCCTGCAGTCGCGGCGCGACCTCGCTGCCGGGATCCTGTCCGACCGGCTCGGAGCCGATGTCGCCCCCGGGTGGCTGCGTGGTTCGTTCTCGCTCGCCTTCCGGCTGCAGCGGTCCGGGCTGGCCTGGTGGTCGTTCGCGTTGCTCGCCGGCGGGGTCACCTTCGGCGCCTTCGTGCAACCGATGGCGGAGAACGCAGCCGGGATGCCCGAGGAGTTGCTTGCCGTCTTCGGGGGTGCCGACGGCATGGTCGAGGGGTACCTCGGATTCATGGGCATCTACCTGGCGATCATGGTCGCCGTCTACTCGATCCTCTCCGTACAAGCCCTTCGGGGTGAGGAACAGGGGGTACGCACGGAGCCGGTGCTCGCCACGGCCGTCTCCCGCAGCGGCTGGCTGCTCTCCTGGGTCACGGTCACCGGGCTCGGGGCGCTGTGGCTGCTTGCGTTCGCGGGAATCGGCAATGGCCTGGGGGCCGCACTCGCCACGGGGGACTGGGATCTCCTCGGTCCGGTGTTGCTCGGCCACGTCGCACACACCCCGGCCATCTGGCTGCTGCTGGGGCTCTCCGTCGCGCTCTATGGCCTCGCCCCGCGCCTCATCGGGCTCACCTGGGTCGTATTCGTGTACGGCACCGTACTGAGCATGTTCGGCGACATGCTGGATCTCGACGACGTGGTGCTTGACACCTCGGTGTTCCGGCATGTCGGCCAATACCCAGCCGAGGACATCTCCTGGGCTGCTGTCGGCCTGTTGACGCTGATCGCCGCGACCCTGATTGCGGTGGGCTCAGCGTGCTTCCGTCGTCGCGATCTCATCACGGCGTGACCGAGCCGGATTCCATCGACGGGCATCGGTGCCAGGGGTCCACCACCCAAGGCACGGATGCATGGTGGAACGTGATGCGCAGTGTGCCCCAGGAGGGAGTCGAACCCCCGACCAAGAGATTAGAAGGCTCCTGCTCTATCCACTGAGCTACTGGGGCTGGGCCCGTCCATTCTACCGGTGGCCCGCTCCTGCACAGGACACCGGTGCCGGTGCGTTGTCCACGTCCCGGAGCTGGGGTGCTGGTGCGCCCGGGTGGGGGGCGGTGTGCTGGTGGGGCAGGAGGAGATCCTCCTGCCGCCGGAGGGGATGAGGCCCTGCGGCGGCCCCCGCCGGCCGCGGCCGGCTCATCGAAAGGCACCACCATGAGCGAACACATCACGGTCCGCGGCTTCGTGGCCACTGACCCGAGTACCCGCACCACCCCGTCCGGACTGGCCGTGGGGAACTTCCGCCTGGCCTCCACCGACCGTCGATTCGACCGCGAGCAGCAGGCGTGGGTGGACGGCGCCACGAATTGGTTCACGGTCAACATGTTCCGTCAGCTGTCCACCAACGTGGCGGCCTCTCTGTCCAAGGGGCAGCCAGTCCTCGTCACCGGCCGGCTCAAGGTCCGGCAGTGGCAGAACGGGGAACGGTCCGGGACGTCGGTGGAGATCGAGGCCGAGACCATCGGCCATGATCTGACCCTGGGCACGGCCTTCTTCAATCGGGCCGTCGGACGCACCGCGCCTGCAGACTCCGTACCGGCCGACTCCATACCGGGTGGCGGGGTCATCTCCGAGGAACCGGAGGGAGAAGTGAACCGGCTGACCGGAGAGCTCCTGAGTGGCTCCGGAATCGAGGAGGGCGAGCTCGACGGGACCGAACTCGGGAGCGAACTCGAGTCCGATCTCGAGTCCGAGCGTGAGGGGGAAGCGGAGAGCCTGAGCGCCGCCTGAGACAGGCAGACGGCGGACGGTGGCCGCCGGTCGGACCCGATGCGGGCAAACCGGCGGCCACCCACTAGCCTTGGGGGCATGGCGGAATACATTTACAGCATGGTCAAGGCCCGCAAGAAGGTGGGCGACAAGCTGATCCTGGATGACGTGACGATGGCCTTCCTCCCAGGGGCGAAGATCGGCATGGTGGGCCCCAACGGCGCGGGCAAGTCCACGATCCTGAAGATCATGGCGGGGCTGGACACGCCCTCGAACGGCGAGGCCCGGCTCGCGCCGGACTACAGCGTCGGAATCCTGATGCAGGAACCGGCCCTGAACGAGGAGAAGACCGTCCTGGGCAACGTCCAGGAGGGCGTGGGCGAGATCTACGGGAAGATCCAGCGGTACAACGAGATCTCCGAGCAGATGGCCGATCCGGATGCCGACTTCGACGCGCTGATGGAGGAGATGGGCAAGCTCCAGGAGCAGATCGACGCCGCCGACGCGTGGGACATCGATTCCCAGCTCGAGCAGGCCATGGATGCACTGCGCTGCCCCCCGGGCGATGCCGACGTCTCCGTTCTGTCCGGTGGTGAGCGCCGCCGCGTGGCCCTGTGCAAGCTGCTGCTGCAGAAGCCCGACCTGCTGCTTCTGGACGAGCCGACCAACCACCTGGACGCCGAATCCGTGCTGTGGCTCGAGCAGCACTTGGCCGCATACCACGGCGCCGTCCTGGCCGTCACCCACGATCGGTACTTCCTGGACCACGTGGCCGAGTGGATCTGCGAGGTGGACCGCGGCCGCCTGTACCCGTATGAGGGCAACTACTCCACCTACCTGGAGAAGAAGCGCGCCCGCATGGAGATCCAGGGCAAGAAGGACGCCAAGATGGCCAAGCGCCTGTCCGAGGAGCTCGACTGGGTGCGCTCGAACTCAAAGGGTCGGCAGGCCAAGTCCAAGGCACGCCTGGCCCGCTATGAGGAGATGGCCACCGAGGCCGAGAAGACCCGCAAGCTGGACCTGGAGGAGCTCCAGATCCCGCCGGGCCCGCGGCTGGGCAACCAGGTCATCGAGGCGAAGAACCTGCAGAAGGGCTTCGAGGACCGGGTGCTGATCGATGGGCTGTCCTTCTCGCTGCCGCCCAACGGCATCGTGGGGATCATCGGTCCCAACGGCGTCGGCAAGACCACCCTGTTCAAGACCATCGTGGGCTACGAGTCCCTCGACGGCGGCGAGCTGAAGATCGGCGATTCGGTCAAGATCTCCTATGTGGACCAGTCCCGCGGCGGGATCGACCCGGAGAAGTCGCTCTGGGAGGTGGTCTCTGACGGGCTGGACTACATCAAGGTGGGCCAGGTGGAGATGCCCTCTCGCGCCTACGTCTCCGCGTTCGGTTTCAAGGGCCCGGACCAGCAGAAGAAGGCCGGTGTCCTTTCCGGTGGTGAGCGAAACCGTCTGAATCTGGCGCTGACCCTCAAGGAGGGCGGCAACCTGTTGCTGCTCGATGAGCCCACCAATGACCTGGACGTCGAGACGCTCACCTCGCTGGAGAATGCGCTGCTCGAGTTTCCGGGTTGCGCCGTGGTCATCTCTCACGACCGGTGGTTCCTGGACCGTGTGGCCACCCACATGCTGGCCTATGAGGGCACTGAGGAGAATCCCGCGAACTGGTACTGGTTTGAAGGCAACTTCGAGTCCTACGAGGCCAACAAGATCGAGCGGTTGGGCCCGGAGGCGGCGCGTCCGCACGCCGTCACGCACCGCAAGCTCACCCGCGACTGAGCACCTCCTGAGTCGCCCTGAGGGCGCCTGGCTCACCTGATCCTGAGCCGGGCGTCCTCAGTCATGTCCGCGCCGGTACTCGCGGCTACCTGGACGGCTTCCGTGCAGTCTTCAGGTAAAGGTCCTGGACGGCGCCCCTGACCTTGTTCTGGAAGTCGCGGGGCACCCGGAGCATGCCCTCCTGCGCCACGGAGGCCACCAGTTCCCCGGTGCGGGCATAGACCCGCCCGGTGCTCAGCCCTCGGGCCCCCTGGGCGGAGGGACTGGACTGGACGTACAGCAGCCACTCGTCCACGCGGGCCGGGCGATGCCACCACATGGCGTGGTCCAGGGAGGCCACGGACATCCCGGGCCGGACCCAGGCGAGGCCGTGGCGGCGCAGTACCGGCTCCAGCAGCGTGTAGTCCGAGGCATAGGCCAGCGCCGCGCGGTGGAGGTTCTCGTCTCCGTCCAGGGCGGAGAACGTCTTCATCCACACCATGTTGGTGGCCACCTGACGCTTGTCCGGCGTGGTTTCCAAGGGCGGGTCCACGTGACGGATGTCGAAAGGACGTGCCCAGGACCACTCCTGCGCCATCGGGTGTCCGAGGTGCCCGAGGCGTTCCGACGTCCGGGGCAGTGACTCTGGATCCGGCACGCCCGTCGGCATGGGGGACTGGTGCTCCAGTCCTTCGGAGGGCTCCTGGAATGAGCAGATCAGGGACAGGATGGTCTTGCCCTCCTGCCTGGCCTGGACGCGGCGGACGGAGAAGGAACGTCCGTCCCGCAGTTCCTCCACGGCGAAGGTGATCGGCACCAGTGCGTCGCCGGGCCGGATGAAGTATCCGTGCATCGAGTGGATCAGGCGCCCGGGATCAACGGAGGCCATGGCCGCAGTCAGGGACTGGGCCATGACCTGTCCGCCGAACACCCGCCCCCGGGCCTGGGTCGGGGTGGTTCCGGTCAGGAGCCGCTCGCCGGAGACCGGATCTCCGCCGGCCTCGTCAAGGGACAGGACGCCTCGAAGGACGTCGGTGGGGTCCTCAGGGAATTCGATGCGCTCCTTGCGGATCTTGCCTGTACCCATGAACGTCCCTCCATTGCACGCCGACCGTACCGATACCGGCCGGTAATTCTCCGTGGGAGTCTACTCCGCCCCTTCACGATGGCCCGGCACGGGGCAGCCGTGGGGAGGTGGGTGGGACAATGGTGAGCATGTCACCGTCTCCCTCCGACCCGTCCGGATCCGCCGCTTCCCCACCCACCGACTCCCGGCCTGGGACCGGCCCCGGCGCGGGCCCATCCCTGGTGTTGGAGGATCTCGAGGCGGTCGCGGACCTGGAGCGTTTCGCCACCCGGGCCAAATCGATCTCGGACACCGGCACGCGGCTTCAGGTGGCGGGTGCCGTTCTGGCCAACTGGGTCTCAGTGCTCCATCCGCGCGGGCTGGGGGACCAGGTGCCCGTGGTGCTCGGGCTGCGGACGGTGCGGTTGGCTGAGGGGCGGCAGGACGGTCTCGACAACGTCTATGCCCTCTCCTCCGTCCTGGAACGCCTGGCCCGCATGGGCACCACTGGATCCACCGCGTTCACCCTGCCGCCTGTCACCGAGAACGTCCCCTGGACGGCGGTGACGCCCCCACGCTCCGGCTGGACTCCGGTGGCCACGGTGGAGGACGGCGAGCTGCAGTCCGTGGCCCGGGACGGCATCCGGGAACTCGCCGACGCCCTGCCCCAGGACCCGGGAGCGTCCATGGTGGCCCAGGCCAGGGCCGCCGTGTGGGGGCGCCTGCTCGGCAGTGACCCCTCCGGTGAGGGCTTCCTCCCCGCCGGGGCGGCCTTCGCCGCCTACAGCCTTGGATTCCTCACCCCACAGGGCACCACGGCGGTCCACACCTCCGGTCCGTGGGTGCGCCTGTCCGGGCCCGCGGGCTACGTGCTCTGCCGGCGTCCGATGCTGGTCTGACGGCCGATGCCGGAATGAGAGGGGACGAGCGGGCCGGAACAGCTCAACCCGAGTTGACCATGGAGTGGGCGGCCCGCTCCAGGTAGTCCCACAGGGTGTCATGGAGCAGCGGGGGCAACTGCAGCGAGTCCACCGCCGTGCGCATGTGCCGCAGCCAGGTGTCTCGCGCGGCGAAGTCGATCGTGTAGGGCATATGGCGCATCCGCAGCCGCGGATGGCCGCGCTGCTCGCCGTAGGTCTTCGGACCGCCCCAGTACTGCTCCAGGAACATCCGCAGTCGTTCCTCGGCCGGGCCGAGGTCCTTCTCCGGGTACATGGCGCGGAACTCCGGGTCCGCAGCCACCTGTTCGTAGAAGACGCGCGCCAGCTGCACGAAGGTCTCGTGCCCGCCGACCTGGTCGTAGAAGGTCGCGTTCTCCGGAGGGGTCGGCTGCTGTGGCTGGGCCGGAGCCGACGTCTGAGGCGGGTGTCCCGTGGATGCGGTGGGACGGTCCTCCAATCCGGTCACGCGGCTGGGTGCCTTGCCCTGGCGCGGCTTCAGCACTGCGATGGGAGCGCCCAGGCGGCTGCCGAACTCCGGCAGGTTCCGGTTCTGGGGGCGCCGTACCTGTTGCGGCCGAACGGACACCGGGAAGGAGACGGAGCGGGCGATGAAGCACTGTTCATGAGCCGTGGCGTGCAACGCGTCCGCCGTCTCTCGCTGGCCCTCGTCCGCCAGCCAGATCTCCGGGTCCAAGGTTGCCGAGGAGACCCGGCCGCCGTCGTGGTCATGGCTCAACACGCATTCGGCGCGCACCGACGCTCCGGTGACCACCACCCCGGCCTGCGTGGCCGCGTGGAGGTAGGACAGCAGGTGGCACTCGGCCAGGGCGGCCAGGAGCAGCTGCTCGGGATTCCAGCGGGACTCGGCACCATGGAAGGCGCGAGCGGCAGAACCGGCGAGTTCACCGGGGCCTTCGGCCCGTACCACCAGGTCACGGTCATAGTCCTTGTACCCGGAGGTCCCGGTGCCCCGGTTCCCGGTCCATTCGGCGTGTAGGGAGAAGGTGTGGTCCACGTCCTCCACGGTACCCGCACGGCCCGTGGTGGCTGGACCGCACGCGCCGCCCTAGACTCGAGTCCCATCGGGAGGTTCCATGCCACACATCCACATCTTGACGGTCTCCGACCGCGCCCATGCAGGCCACCTGCCGGATACCACGGGCCCTCGTGCCGTGGAGCTCGCTGCCGAGCACTTCCCGGAGTGGTCGGCGGACTCGGCCATCGTGCCGGACGGCATCGAGTCCGTGAGCTCCGGGGTCCTGGCAGCCCGCGGCCGCGGCGCGGACGTGGTGCTGACCCTCGGCGGCACGGGATGCTCCCCGCGGGACCTGACCCCGGAGGCCATGGACTCCCTGATCGGCACGGAGCTCCCCGGCATCGCCGAGATGCTGCGCCGTGAGGGCGAGGCCCAGACCGCTACGGCGGCCTTGGGGCGCGGCCGGGCCGGAATCGTGGGCCGTCCGAAGTCCGGGGCCCACGAGGAGGAAGCGCCGCCGCCTGAACCGCCCACCGTGGTGGTGAACCTGGCCGGTTCCCTGCGGGCCACGGAACAGGGGTTGGCACTGTTGGCCCCGCTCCTGCCTCACCTGATCGAACAACTCTCCGGAGGTGGAGACCATGCACGCCACTGAGCACGCACCACGGTCTGTGGTGGCCGGCATCAGCGAGTGGGCGCTGGACGCTGCTGCCGTGGAGGAATCCGTACTGAGCCCCCGCTGTGGGGCGGCCCTCACGTTCACGGGGATCGTGCGCAATCATGACCCCGAGGCCGCCGGTACGGTGACCTCACTGGAGTATTCGGCCCATCCGGATGCCGGTACGGTCCTGGAGGGGATCCTGGACCGGCATCGCCGTGGACCGCAGGCCGCAGGGGGAGAGGTGCGGATTGCGGCGGTGCACCGGATCGGGATGCTCGACGTCGGCGACCTGGCCTTGGTGGTCTCGGTCGCCTCCGCGCATCGCGCCGATGCCTTCGAGGTCTGCCGGGCCGTGGTGGAGGACATCAAGACAGAGGCCCCCATCTGGAAGAAGCAGCAGACGGCCGCAGGCACCTCCCACTGGGTGGGACTGCCATGACGTCCGTGGGCGTCACCCTGACCACGCGAACCGCCACCGGGGTCGGCGCAGCACCGGCGGGAGCGAACTCGGACGCGATGTCCGGACCCGAGGCCCGGCGAATCCTGCCCACGCAGGCCGAGCTGGCCGCCGTCGGGCCCGGAATGGACTCTGGGCAGGGGGCCAGCCAGGGATTGACGGACACCTTCGGCCGCGTCCACCGGGACCTGAGGGTCTCCCTGACGGACAAGTGCACCCTGCGTTGCACCTACTGCATGCCGGAAGACGCCGGACCCTTCCTGCCCCGGGACAAGACGCTGTCCGGCGCGGAGATCGAGCGACTCGTGCGGATTGCCGTGGACCACGGCATCACCGGGGTCAGGTTGACCGGGGGTGAGCCCCTGTTGCGTGCCGACCTGGTGGACATCGTGGCCCGGTTGGCGTCGATCGACCTGCCGACCGGTGGCGTTCTGCCCGTGTCCATGACCACGAATGGCATCGGACTGGACCGCCGGCTCCCGGCCCTGCAGGAGGCGGGGCTGGGGCGCGTGAACGTCTCCATTGACACGATGCAGCCGGAGCGGTTCCACCGGCTGACCCGCCGGGACCGGCACGCCGACGTCCTGGCCGGGATCGCCGCTGCGCGGGACTCCGGCCTGCGGCCGCTGAAACTCAACGCCGTGGCCATGCGCGGCGTGAACGACGACGAACTGGGGGACCTGGTGGCGTATGCCGTCTCCCAGGATGCCCAGATGCGGTTCATCGAGCAGATGCCCCTGGACGCCGGACACACCTGGAAGCGGGACAACCTGGTCTCCGGGGAGGAGATTCTCGAACGGCTGTCCGAGAGGTTTGAACTGAGCGAGGTGTCCGGCCGTGGCTCGTCACCGGCGGCCCTGTACACCGTGGACGGTGGTCCGCATACCGTGGGCGTCATCGCCTCGGTCTCGAAGCCCTTCTGCGGTGACTGTGACCGGCTGCGTCTGACCGCAGACGGGCAGATGCGCAACTGCCTGTTCGCGCGGGAGGAGACAGACCTGCGGACCCTGCTGGGGGATTCGGCCACGGACGGGGATCTGGCCGCTGCCATGCAGCTCTCCGTCACGGCGAAGAAGGCCGGCCACGGCATCGATGATCCGGACTTCGTCCAGCCGGGCCGCGGCATGAACGCCATCGGTGGCTGAACCGTACCTACCGCGGTCGACTCGGTTCAGTTCCAGGTGAAGGGGAAACGTCGGCTGGGCGATGCTTCCTCGCCGCCCGGCGACTTAGTATCGAGGGGTGCTTCCCGATCCGACGCCCCGTCTTCGATTCCGCGAGATGGAACCGCGCGACCTCGATCGCATGGAGTCACTACTGGGCGATCCCGTCGTCATGAGGTTCTACCCCGCACCGAAGAGCCGCGAGGAGGCATCTCGCTGGATTGCGTGGAACCGGAAGAACTACGCCGACCATGGCCACGGGCTCTGGATCATCGAAACGGATGACGGTGCGTTCGTCGGAGACTGTGGCCTCACCTGGCAAGAGGTGAAGGGAACCCCGAAGCTTGAAGTTGGCTATCACGTCCGCGCCGAACTCCACGGGCGAGGATATGCCAGTGAAGCCGCAGCGGCGTGCCGTGACTTCGCTCGCGACAGGCTCCGGGCATCCGAACTCGTGGCGATCATCCACCCGGACAACGTCGCCTCGCGTCGCGTGGCGAAGAACATCGGCATGAGCCGCATCGGCGAGGACCACGGCGGATCGCTTCCCGTGCGCGTGGTCCTCGGCATGACTCTCTCGTAGCCCCGCCATCCGCGATAGTCGACGGATGCCGACTCCATAGGAGAAGCTGGTCCCATGACCGGATACCGATGGGCGAGGCTGAGCGCCGCGGACGTGACCTCATGGGCGGTGCTCATCAACCACCTCGCCGACGTGGACGGCACCGAGGAATACCTTTCTGCCGATGACCTGGCCGAGGAGTTGGCGTCCGCATCGCTCGATCCCGCTGAGGACAGCTGGGCGGTGTGGGACGGCGAGCAACTCGTCGCCTTCGGACTGGCCCACTGCAGCACCAACCTCAGTCATGAGGGTCTGGTCCGCACCTTCGTCGAAGGGGGCGTGCACTCCGGCCACCGCGGCCGCGGGCTGGGCACCGAGCTGATGGACCGACTCGAGGCGCGTGCCGTGGAGCGCGCCGCAGCCATGCATCCTGAGCAACCTGGCTACCTGAGCGCGGGCGGGCAGCTCGAGGGGTCCTCGGCACGCGAGATGCTGCTCAAGCGTGGGTACACGGTTGCACGCTACTTCAACGCCCTCACCCGCGACCTCAAGGAGGCGCCGGAGCTGCCGATCGTGGAAGGCGTGACACTCCGGAGCCCCGTTCCAGCAGACGAGACGCCCGTGCACACCTCGCACAACGCCGCGTTCCGAGATCATTGGGGCTCCGCCCCGACCTCGGAGGAGGCCTGGCGGGAACGGTGGACCTCCCGCTCCAACCGCCAGGATGTCTCCACCATCGCCGTCGATGAGCACTCCGGGGAGGTCCTCGCCTACGTGCTCTGCGGACAGTGGGTGGACCGTGAGCTCTACGTCAACCTCGTCGGCACAGTCCCTGCCGCCCGTCGCCGGGGGTTGGCTGAGGCCTGCCTCGCCAGGACCATCAGCCTGGCTATCGAGACGGGCTTGTACGACGTTGTTGACCTGGACGTGGACTCCTCGAGCCCGACCCGCGCGACCCGGCTCTACGAGCGTCTCGGTTTCCGCCTCAAGCGGATCACCGCCGCCATGCGCCGCGACCTCCACCGGACGCCTCGCCGCTGACCCCCCGGCGCACCCCTGGAGTACCGGAGGGAAGGGGTATAACGGGGCGGCAGGGACGCATGGCACCCGAGACTCTTGGCGGTCAGCCTCCGGCGAAGGGCGGCAGCACATCCACGAGGGCTTCGTCCGTGATCGGATGGTCGTCCTCGGCCGCGCGGACTCCGTCCACCAGGAGGGAACAGCGGGTGATGACCTGCTCTGCACTGACGCCGTGACCGGCTACGAGGGCCTGGCGCAGGGCACCGGCGGTGGTGGCGTCCGAGTGAAGTTCGGTGGCACCGAGGATCTCGGCGGCACCGGCAAAAAGGCGTACCCGTGCCATGGCTAGGCTCCGTCCGGGGTGGGCTGGTTCGGCGTTGCTGAAGCCGGTTCGTAGTCCGAGGCCAGGTCCTGGACGCGGTGGGCCAGACGGTCCACGAGTCCTGTGACGTCCTCGGCTGGCAAGTCCTGGCCGGCCAACTGCAGACCCACCGCAACACCGATCAGATACGTGGTGGTGGGTGCTCCGGGCCGGATGATCCCGTGCGCCACGTCCCGAGCCACGTCCAGCAGCGGGCCGGGGACGACGACGGAGGTCGGCAGGTGCAGGTCCTCGGCGACGTCTTCCAGCCAGTCCCGCAGTCCGGGGATCTCCTGGTCGTGAGGGTCGGTCATGGGTGGGTCCTCCTGTCGGTGTTCCCCGAGTCCGTCCGGATCCGCTCCACGTCCTCGGGGGTATCCATATCGTCCCAGATCTCCGGCAGGCCGGCGGGCTCGGGCACCTCGACCAGCACCAGCCCG
The DNA here is from genome assembly GCF_047305825.1 of Citricoccus nitrophenolicus. Lineage (GTDB taxonomy): Bacteria > Actinomycetota > Actinomycetes > Actinomycetales > Micrococcaceae > Citricoccus > Citricoccus nitrophenolicus. The sequence goes on from NZ_CP063070.1 coordinate 43,206, forward strand.
GCGACCCGCTCGCGCACCCGGGTGCTCCCGGGCGTGGCAGTCCGGCGGAGGGTCTCGGTGTGGAACAGTGCCGTGAGGTGCTGACGGTGTCCGCCGGCGTCCACGGCGACGACGCCGTCCGTACTGGATTCACGTTCCGCATCGGGGCCAGCGGCTGCACCGATGGCTTCCATGGCGTTCACCAGTTCGCGGCAGGCCTCCCGCGGGTGCGCGAGGTCGCAGGGGAGAACCATCACCAGGTCGGCGTCCACCTCGGCCAGGGCGGTGTCCAGTGCGGGGACCGGGCCGGAGCGTGGTGGGTCCTCACGGACGAACAGGACCCCGTGCAGATCGTCGGAGCCAGGTACCGGACGGTCGCCGACGACCACGATCTGCGTGGCCCCGGCCGAGCGGGCCGCCGCCACGGTGCGTTCCAGGAGGGAGGCGCCCTGCGCGCCGGCCAGCACCAGGGAGGCCTTGTCCCGGCCCATCCGCCGCGAGGCGCCACCCGCCAGGATGACGACTGCCAGAGCCACGGTTCCCATCAGGCCCCGCCAGTGGTCCCGTTGGCCTCCCGGCGCCAGGTGCCGGAGCGGCCTCCGGTCTTCTCCAGCAGCCTGATCCCGGTCAGCTCCACGGAGCGGTCCAGGCCCTTGATCATGTCAACCATGGCGAGCCCTGCCACGGAGGCCGCGGTCATCGCCTCCATCTCCACGCCGGTGCGGTCCGCGGTGCGGGTGGTGGCCACGATCCGGATCCGGTCCGCGCCGACCTCGAAATCCACCGTGGCGCCGTGCACGCCGATGATGTGGGCCAGCGGCAACAGGTCGGCGCACTTCTTGGCAGCCTGGATGCCGGCAATGCGGGCCACGGCCCAGACATCTCCCTTGGGCACGGTGCCGCCGGTCAGGGCTTCGAGCACCTCGGGGGCCACCAGGACGGTGGCCTCGGCGGTCGCGCTACGGATGGTGGGGGCCTTCGCGGTGACGTCGACCATGCGGGCGGAGCCGTCCCCGGACAGGTGGGTGAAACCGTCCGCCCCGGGCTCGGAGTTCTTCGGTGTGGTGCTGGTCATCAGACCTCCAGGGATCGGTACAGGACGGTGTCGCCGGGCAGGACGGCGTCGGTGGACGCGGGAACGCGGGCCAGGCCGGTGGCTCGCGCGAGCCGTCCGGCCAGGTGCGAGCCGGAACCCCGCTCTGTGGCCTGGGCGATCCGCAGTGGCTCGCCGGGAGCAGAAGTGACGCGCACCGGGACGAACTGCTCCCGGCGGTGCGGCGAACGCCAGCCATCGTCCGTGGTGGCCGGGATCCACGCGGCCCGGGGCACGGCCCGGCCCTGCATGGCCCAGAGCCCCGGCTCCACGAACAGGAGGTAGGACACCCAGGCGCTGACCGGGTTGCCGGGGAGGGACCAGACGGGCCGGCCGTCGGGCAGCAGGCCGAAGCCCTGGGGTTTGCCGGGCTGGACCGCCACCCGGTCGAAGCGGACCGCGCGATCCGCCAGATCTGCCGGATCTTCCGAGACCCCGCCGGAGAGGGTGCCGCCCGGCGCGTGCGGGGCGAGGACGAGGCGGGCGACGTCATGGGCGCCGACGCTGGCGCCGCCGGTGGTCACCACCGCGTCGGAGCCCGCCCGGGTGGAATCGAGCAGTGACTGCAGTTCGGCGGGATCGTCCGAGACTCGCCCCCGGTGGACCACCTCACCGCCCGAAGCCGCCACGAGGGAGGCGAGCAGCAGGCTGTTGGAATCGGGAATCTGTCCGCGGCGTACCGGTTCCCCGGGGGCCACCAGTTCGGATCCGGTACTCACGACGGCGACGCGCGGCTTCCGCCGGACCGTCACCGTGGCGATCCCGGCGGCTGCGACGGCCGCCAGCCGATGCGGTGCCAGGAGCTCCCCGGCCGCGGCCACCCGGTCCCCGGAGCGCACGTCCTCGCCACTGCGGCGAACGTGCTTGCCCCCGGGGCTGGGCCGGTCGAGACCGACGTGGTCGGGCAACGCGGTTCCGGCGGTGGGGGCTGCCGGATCCCAGCCGACCGTGTCCTCCAGCGGGACGACGGCGTCCGCCCCCGTGGGCATCGGCGCGCCCGTCATGATGGCGGCGGCCTGGCCCGACTCGAGAGAGGGGTCGGCCTCGGTGCCGGCGGGCAGTTCGGCGATGACGGACAATCGGACCGGGGCCGCGGCGGTGGCGTCAGTGGTGTCCGACGAGCACACGGCGTAACCGTCCATCGCGGAGTTGTCCCACGGTGGCAGGTCCAGCGCGGCGACGGCGTCGGCGGCCAGGGTGCGTCCGAGAGCGCCTTCGAGGGGTAGTGCCTCGGTGGGAGCCAGCGGGACCAGGTCCATGATCCGCTGCTGATGTTCCTCCACGGTGCGGTAGGCGAACTCAGCCACGCTGCACCCCCGAGGCAGTGGAGACGGGCGAGGGCAACCCGCCGTCGAGGTAGCCGAGGACCGGCCAGCCCAGCCCGGCCAGATGCCGGGCCGCCGCAGCGCTCCGGGGACCGGAGGCACAGAAGGTCAACAGGGCCCGGCCGTGCGGGAGAGCGGACAACGGGTGGTCGGCGGGGAGGGGATCCTCTGGGCCGGCGTCCAGACGCAGGAGCCGGTCCAACGGCAGTGCCACGGTGGCCGACGGCCCGGGACGCTCGTGGCTTTCCTCGGGACGGCGGACATCGAGCCAGATGGCCAGGGGGTCGACCTCGCCGAGGGCCACGGGACCGGTAGCCGAGGGGGCCCGGTGCGTGGCCGGCGTCGGGCCCGGGGGCGTCACGGTGGGTGAGGGCGGAGCGGCCGCGCCCAGCGGGATCTCGGTGGTGGTGCCGGTCAGGCCGTCGAGGAGCATCATCCGGCCCAGCAGCGGAGTGCCGGTGCCCAGGATGAGTTTGATGGCCTCCAGGGCCATGAAGGATCCGGTGATCCCGACGACGGCCCCCAGCACCCCGGCCTCGGCGCACCCGGGCGCGGCGTGGGTGGCGGCGCTGTCCTCGAAGACATCGGTGAGCACGGTGGCGGGCAGTCCGGAAGCGGCGGGCGGGGCGGACCAGAAGACCGTGACCTGGGCGTTCCACTGCATGAGTGCGCCGTAGACCACGGGGGTGCCGAGGGCGGTGGCGGCACGGTGGACGATGAATCGGGTGGTGAAGGAGTCGCTGCCGTCCAGGATGACATCCACCCCGGCGAGTAGCTCGCGGGAGTTGGCATCGGTGAGCCGCACGCTGTGCGGGACCACCGTGGTCTCGGGGGAGAGGCGACGCGCGGCCGTCACGGCGCCGTCCGTCTTGAGCTGTCCGAGGGTGTCCACGCCGTGCAGGGTCTGGCGGTTGAGGTTGCTCAGTTCCACCGTGTCGTCATCGATCACGTGCACGGTGCCGATCCCGGCAGCGGCGAGGTATTGGATCACGGGGGAGCCGAGCCCACCGGCGCCCACCACGGCCACCGTGGCTTGGGCGAGGAGTACCTGACCCGAGTCACCGATCTGTGGCAGGGTCCGCTGGCGCACGGTGCGGTCGGTGGCGGTGTGGACGGTGGACATGCTCCCAGACTAGCCGTGGCCTGGGCAGGATGCGGGCGGCGGAGCGAACGGGGATGATGGTTCCATGAGCAGGAGTGAATCGCGGGTCCGGGTGGTCCGTGTCAAGGCCGGGGAACGTGATGCGCGGGCCGATGTGCTGGCCGCGGAGGAGCCACTGGAGATCCGGGTCAACGGACGCCGGCTCGCGGTGACCATGCGCACTCCCACGGAGGACTTCTCCCTGGCGGCGGGGTTCCTGCTGAGCGAGGGATACCTCGGATCCGCGGAGGAGGTCCACTCGATCCGCTATTGCGGACGGGACTTCGGCCCCGGCGCGGAGGAGACGGACAACACCGTGGACGTGGTGTTGCGTCCGGAGGTGCCGGCCCCGCTGCCGGAGAAGGAACGCCAGGTGCTCATGTCCAGTGCGTGTGGGCTGTGCGGGCGGACCAGCATCGAGGACGTCCGCACCCAGTCCAGGTTCCCGGTGGCCGGGGACCCCCTCACGGTCACCGAGTCCTTCGTCCTGCAGATGCCGGAGGTCCTGCGGGAACGGCAGAAGGTCTTCGACCGCACCGGGGGTCTGCACGCCGCCGGGCTCTTCGACACCGCGAGTGGAGAGCTTGTGGCGGTGCGCGAGGACGTGGGCCGGCACAACGCCGTGGACAAGGTCCTGGGCTGGGCCCTGCTGGAGGGGATGCTGCCGTTGGCCGGGCACGCCCTGATGGTCTCCGGCCGGGCCAGCTTCGAACTGACCCAGAAGGCCATGATGGCCGGGGTGCCGATGCTCGCCTCGGTCTCCGCGCCGTCGTCCTTGGCGGTGGACTTGGCCCGCGAGGCCGGGATGACGCTTGCGGGCTTCGTCCGGGGCGAGCGTTTCGTCATCTATGCCGGCGAGCAGCGCATCCTCCCGGACCCTCAGAGCACTGACCTTCAGAGCACTGACCTTCAGAGCACAGAGTGACCAGACCCCGTCACAACGGTGGGGGTCCGGTCACTTTGCGCCTGGGGGTGGGCTACTGAGCCGAGTCGGCCTTCCGGGCGGCGAGGGCTCGGACCATCTCGTCACGGGATTCGGCCACCGTGCGGGAGAGGGCCGGTTGCGGGGTGCGGCTACGCTCCACCAGGGCATCGGCCGCCGCGATGGTCTCCTCGGACACCTGGGCGCCCGGGAACAGTCCGATCGCGGCAGACTCCGCCATCTCGTGCGAGCGAGAGGCCCACAGCTGTTCGACTCCGCCCAAGTACTCGGCCGCGAACGGGGCCAGCAGTGCCGGGTTGTGCACGCGGTTGAACCCGAGCAACACATTGCGCTGGGTCATGTTGGACAGTGAACCGGACACCACCTGGTCCCACGCCGCGCGCTTGGCCTCCTCAGTCGGGACGGCGGCCCGGGCCTGGGACGCGGCCAGCGCGCCGGTGGCCGTGGCGTCGGCAGCCTCGGCATCGGCGATCTCTGCCTCCCCGGCGCGGGACCCGGCCACGAGGCCGGTGAGCATCTCCCACTTCAGGTCCGTGTTCAGGTCCAGCCCGTCCAGCGCCTCGGCACCGGAGTGCAGAGCCGCCAGGGTGTCCAACTGTCCGGCGGTGCGGGCATGCAGGGCGAAGGCCTTGACGAACTGCAGCTGGTTGTCCGAGCCGGCCTCGGCCTCCCGCGCCAGCTCCAGCAGCCTCTGAGCGGCCTCCTCGCGGAGCCGGTCGGCGTGCTTCGGCGCGGCGTACTGGGACAGGGTGGTGGCCAGTTGACGCAACAGCGTCTGCACCACGGAGGAATCGCGCTCGTGCCCGATGTTCGCCAACAACAGGTCCACGTACCAGCCGGCGGTGGCCTCGGCGTCCCGCACGGTGTCCCAGGCCGCCCCCCACAGCAGGGTGCGCGGCAGGGACTCGGCCACGTCCTTCAGGTGGGTGGACACGTAGGCCCAGGAGGACGTGTCGAGGCGGATCTTGGCGTAGGCCAGGTCGTCGTCGTTGGGCAGGATGACCTCCGGGCGCGGCTTGCCAACGGCCTCGGCCACCTCGGTCACCTCACCGGCCACGTCCAGCTCGAAGCGGTCGGTGCGCACCAGCTTGCCGGACTCGTCGGCGGAGTAGAAGCCCACGGCCATGCGATGCGGGCGCAGGACGTCATCGCCGGACCGGTGGTCCTCCGGCGTCCCGCCGGGCGCGGACTGGCGCAGCCGCAGTGAGGTGATCGGGCCGGCATCGGTCCCCTCCACCTCCACCGCGAGGGTGTTCACCCCCGAGGTCTCCAGCCAGAGGCGCGTCCACTCGGACAGGTCTCGGCCGGAGGAGGCCTCGAGTTCGCGCATCAGGTCCGGCAGCTCGGTGTTGGACCAGGCGTGCTGGCCGAAGTAGGCGCGCACCCCGGCCATGAAGTTCTCCTGGCCCACCCAGGCCACCAGCTGGCGCAGCACGGAGGCGCCCTTGGCGTAGGTGATGCCGTCGAAGTTCACCAGCACGTCATCCAGATCCCGGATCTCGGCCTTGATGGGGTGGGTGGTGGAGAGCTGGTCCTGGCGGTAGGCCCAGTTCTTCTCCATGGAGGAGAACGTGGTCCAGGCCCCGGTGTAGCGGGTGTTCTCCGCGGCGGAGAGGGTGGACATGAACTCGGCGAAGGACTCGTTGAGCCAGAGGTCGTTCCACCACTTCATGGTCACCAGGTCCCCGAACCACATGTGGGCCAGCTCGTGCAGGATGGTGATGGCGCGGCGCTCCACCATGGCCTCGGTGACGGTGGAGCGGAACACGTAGTTCTCCAGGAAGGTCACGGCGCCGGCGTTCTCCATGGCCCCGGCGTTGAACTCCGGCACGAAGAGCTGGTCATACTTGGCGAACGGGTACGGCGTGCCGAACTGGGCCTCGTAGAACTCGAAGCCCTGGCGGGTCAGCTCGAAGATGTTCTCGGCGTCCAGGTACTCGAACAGCGAGGCGCGGCAGTAGGCGCCCAGCGGGATCGTGCGGCCGTCCGAACTGGTCAGCTCCGAATGGGTTGACCGGTAGGGGCCGGCGATCAGTGCCGTGATGTAGGAGGAGATCCGCGGGGTGGGCTCGAAGGCCCACGTGGAGGCCCCGCCGCGTGCCCCCTCGGCGGGGACCGGCTGCGGCGTGGGCGAGTTGGAGACCACGGCCCAGTGGTCCGGTGCCGTGATGGTGAAGGCGAAGGTGGCCTTCAGGTCCGGCTGCTCGAACACGGAGAACATGCGGCGGGAGTCCGGGACCTCGAACTGCGAGTACAGGTACGTCTCGCCGTCCACGGGGTCCACGAAGCGGTGCAGGCCCTCGCCGGTGTTCATGTAGTCGGCGAGCCCGTCCACCACCAACACGTTCTCGGCTGCCAACGGGCCGATGGTGATGCGGGTGCCGTCGAAGGCCCCGGCATCCAGGACCTCGCCATTGAGGGTCACTGTGGGGGACTCGGTGGAGACGAAGTCGATGAAGGTGGAGGTGCCCACAGCCTCCGGCGCGGTGGAGAAGGTGACCGTGGTCGCGGAGCGGAAGTGGTCGCCCTCGCCGGTCAGGTCCAACTCCACCTCATAGGAGCTGACGGACAGGACCGCGGCGCGCTGTGCGGCCTCGGTGCGGGTGATGTTCAGAGTGGGCACGGGGCCTCCGTTTGTGAAGCGAATGCTGGATAAGTGGTCCAGGGGACATTGTGCCACCGGCCACACCTTCTCCGGTAGTGCATGACTGCCGCCGGTAGGCTGGACGATGGTCCCGACCGTATCCCACTGCCGCAGACACCAGGAGCAGAACCATGCGCGTGCACATCGCCACTGACCATGCCGGACTCGAGCTGAGCGCCCATCTCATCAAGCACCTCGGTGCGGCAGGCCACGAGATGGTGGACCACGGCCCGCAGTCCTATGACGCCCAGGACGACTACCCGGCCTTCTGCATCAACGCCGCCGCGGCCGTGGTGGAGGACCAGCAGTCAGGGGCCGAGGCCCTGGGGATCGTGCTCGGCGGATCCGGCAACGGCGAGCAGATCGCCGCCAACAAGGTCCCCGGCGTCCGGGCCGCGCTGGCCTGGAACCTGGACACCGCGCGGCTCGCCCGCGAGCACAACAACGCCAACGTCATCGCCGTGGGAGGCCGGCAGCACTCCCTGGAGGAGGCCACCGAGATCATCGAGGCCTTCCTGGCCACCCCGTTCTCCGACGAGGAGCGTCACAAGCGCCGCATCGGCAAGATCGCCCACTTCGAGCAGACCCGCGAAGTCCTCGCCTGAGACGGCGCCTGAGACGAACGGCCCGGGAGCGCCGCCATGCCTGAGGGCCACTCGATCCACCGCCTCGCCCGGCAGTTCACGGACGTCTTCGCCGGCCAGTCACTGCGCGTGAGTTCCCCACAGGGACGCTTCGATGCCGGGGCCAGGCTGTTGGACGGCCAGGTGCTCCACGGGGCCAGGGCCCATGGCAAGCAGCTCCTCCTCGACTTCGGCGCGGGCGAGGACGTCCAGCGGGTGCTGCGCGTGCACCTCGGCCTGTACGGCGCCTTCAGCTTCGGCGGCGACGAGACCTTCCGCGGCGCCTCCAGCATCGGCGCGCCTCGCCGGATGGGGGAGACCGACACCTTCGAGGCGCAGGGTCAGGGGCCCGACGCCGGCCCGGCCATCGCGTACACTGGCCCCCCGGAGCCGGTGGGTCAGGTCCGAGTCCGGTTGTCCTCTGATCACGGCTGGGCGGACCTGCGTGGCCCCAGTGTCTGTGAGGTGCTCACGCCCGCGGAGGCCGGGGCCGTCGTCGACCGTCTGGGGCCGGATCCACTGGTTCCGGGGACCGGGGCCGAGGAGTTCCTGCAGCGGGTCTCCGGCCGCGGCGTGGCACTGGGCCAACTGCTGATGGATCAGGCCGTGCTGGCCGGCGTGGGGAACATCTACCGAGCCGAGTCCCTGTTCCGGCAGGGGTTGGACCCGTGGCTGCCGGGGCGGCGGTTGTCCCGGCCGGACGGCACGGCGCTGTGGGAGGACCTCGTGCGGTTGATGAACGATGGGGTGCGCGAGGGAAGGATCATCACGACCCGCCTCGAGCACCGTGGCTCGGTGGACGAGCAGGGGGAGCCGGCGCCGGTGTGGCCGGACAACGCCCACTACGTCTATCAACGTGACGGCCTGGGGTGCCGTGTGTGCGGTACGGACGTGCGGATGGCCCAGATGCAGGCCCGCAAGCTGTACTGGTGCCCGGCGTGTCAGTCATGACGGAGCCGCGGGTGGTCAGGTGGGCGGCGCGTTGCGGGCGGCCAGCTGCTGCGCGCGTTCGCAGAGCCGTGTGCGCAGGTCCCGCGGCTCGTTGACCTCCACGTCTGGGACGTGCAGCAGTTGTCCCACGGCGATCTCCCGGTCCTCCATGAGCAGTTCCACCTCCAGCCGCTCGCCCTGATCGCCGCCCTGACGGCGCGCCGAGGCCAGAGCCGTTGCGGTCCCCGGCCCAGGGACCGCCTCCAGCAGGGCCGTGGCGGATGTCTGCGGGAGGGAGAGCCGGACCGGGAGACGTTGGACGGACTGCTCGAAGTCCGTTCGGCTCCGGCCCCAGTACTCGGCCAGTGAGAAGCCCTCCGGACGCCATGCAGGCTCCCCGTGGATCTCGGCCGAGGCGATGCGGGACAGGCGGTAGGTGCGCGTCCGGCGGCGATGCGCCGCCACGAGGTACCAGACGTCCGTCTTGAGGACCAGGCCCAGTGGGTCGAGCAGCCTGGTCACCGGCGCCCCGGTGCCACGGTGGTAGCCGATCGTCAGCCGCCGTCCGGACCACACCGCACGGGAGACCATCGGAAGGGCGTTCGGCCGCTCGGGCTCGGCGAACCAGCGTTCATGGTCGATCAGGAAGCGCTCGGTGGCCGAGCCCACCGCCGGGTCACGGGCCGTCGTGGTGCCCAGCATCTTCAGCCGGGCGGTGTCGAAGTCATCCCCCAGGCCGAGATCGCGTGAACCGGCCTCACCGATCAGCAGCGCTTGGAGCTCGGACGCTGTCATGCCGGTGACGGGCGAAGACCAACCGTCCACGAGACCGACCCCACCGGCAGGACCGGTCCGGGTCCAGACGGGAACGCCGATCTCGTGGAGCGCCGCCAGGTCCCGCAGGACGGTCCGGGTGGAGATCCCATGGCGGTCGGCGAGTCTCCGGACGGTCGTCCGCTGACCGCGGGAGAGCTCCATCATGATCGCCAGCAACCTGGTGGTGCGCATTGCGGCATGCTAGCCGATTGATGACACCAGGTGTCACCAATGGGCGGCAGGATGGACCCCGCCGGTATCCATGGAGCACTAGAGCGGGAGATGACATCGAGATGTCTGGTGAGACGACGGATCATCGACCACGGTCGTTGGCCGGGAGGGTCGCCCTCGTGGCCGGGGCCACCCGCGGGGCCGGACGGGCCATCGCCCGCGAACTCGGGCGGGCCGGGGCGGTCGTGTACTGCACCGGGCGGTCCACGGCGGGTTCCCCCTCGGACTACGGGAGGCGGGAGACCATCGAGGGGACGGCGCGGCTGATCGATGAGGCCGGCGGTTCCGCCCATGCGCTGGTGGTGGACCACCTCGAGACCGGGGCCGTGCGGGAGCTCGTCGCCAGGATCGAGCGGGAGGAGGGGCGGCTGGACATCCTGGTCAACGACATCGGCGGGGAGGCCTATGTGGAGTTCGGCATCCCGCTGTGGGAGTACGATCTCGCGGCCGGGATGCGGTTGTTCGACGCCGGATTCCGCACACATCTGCAGACCAGCCACGCGGCCCTGGGGCTGCTGATCCGCAACCCCGGCGGGCTCGTGGTGGAGGTCACCGACGGAACCCGGGCCTACAACGCCATCCACTACCGGGAGACCGCGTTCCTGGACCTGACCAAGACCGCCGTGGACCGACTGGCCTTCGCCGAAGGCCACGAGCTGAAACCCCATGGCGGGACCGCGCTCTCCGTGAGCCCCGGATGGCTGCGCTCGGAGATGATGCTGGACGGTTTCGGCGTCACCGAGGAGACCTGGCGGACGGCAGCCGAGGCGAACCGAGGCCGGGCCGGCGCGGTCCCGCCCTACGAGTTCGTCATCTCGGAGACCCCCGCCATGCTGGCCCGCGGGATCGCCGCGCTCGCGGCGGACCCGGACCGGGCCCGGTGGAACACCGCCTCCACCAGCTCCTTCGAGCTGGCCGTGCACTACGGGCTGACCGACGTGGACGGTACGCGCCCGGACGCCTGGAGCTTCATCGAGGCCATGGAGACGACGCCGGCTGCGGACCTGGACGTGGGGGACTACCGCTGACTCACATCTCGGTGCCGGTGTAGAAGCCGAAGGTGGCGTCCGCGTTGCGGGCCGCCGTCTCCGGGTCCGTCCCGGCGGCTACCTGCGCGGCGGCCCAGCCGTCAGCGGCTCCGCGGTAGAAGTCCTTGCCCTCGTCCGTGAGGGCCCAGGCCTCCGCCTCGTGGGGTGCGAGCGAGCCCGCGGTGGCACCCAGGTGCAGACCCAGGCCGAGCAGGCCGCCGTCCCACCCCACACCGGTGGCGCCGGGGCCGAAGGTCTCCCACATCTCCGCGGGAACCTCCGCAGCCGGGGCAACGTGCTCCAGCGAGAATCGAGTCCTCTCGCCCTCGGCGGTCAGGCGGACGGTCACCCAGGTGGTCCCGCCGCCGAATTCCCAGGTGATGCGGTAGTCGGCGGAGCCGTCCGCCGGCGGGTTGCACTCGAGCACCGTGCCGCCGGCATTGCCCTCGAACTGGTACCGACCGCCGAGGTGGAGGTCGCCACTGATCGGGAGGAACCAGCGGGCGATGCGGACGGCCGTGGTGACGGCCTCCCAGACGTCCTCGATGACTGCCGGATAGGTCTGCTCCAGGGTCTGGACGTGCGAAGGCTCGCCGTCCCGGTCCTCGAGGGCGATGCCACGGGTGACCGCGGCCAGTTGATGTTGTACGTCCACCATGTCAGGACTCCTTCAGAGGGGTTGTTGCTGTGGTTGGGGGAGTGGTGGCGGGGGTGCCGCCCTCGGCGGCGAGCCGGCGTTGGCGCCTGCCCCGGGCCAATTCAGTGCCCAGGGCGTCGAGCTTCGGGGCGAAGAACCGCTCGAAGGGACTGAGCCACTCGCTCGCCTGGCGCGGGCCCTGCGGATCGACGGCATAGAGCCGGCGCGTGCCCTCGGATCTCACCGTGGCGAATCCCTGCTCGCGCAGGACCCTCAGGTGCTGTGACACCGCTGGTTGGCTGATGCCGAACTCGGACTGGACCACGGAGCCAACCTCGCCGGCGCTCAGTTCACCCTCGGACAGCAGCTCCAGGATGCGGCGCCGGACCGGGTCTCCAAGGACGTCGAGAGCGTGCATGGACATATTCTTGCATTCGGCCTTATATAAGACAAGGATTTATTACCGGACCGGAGTGACGGTACGGCCGCGGTATATGGGGAGATGGCACGGGGTGGCGCTAACGGGCTCTTCGCCGTCAAGGGTGTCGTCCGGTCGACGCGCCGCGAGTCGTCAGTCGCCGACGCTGCCGTCGATCATCTCGCGCAGGATGTCCGCGTGGCCCGCGTGCCGGGCGGTCTCCACGATCACGTGAAGGTACACCCACGTCAGCTCCCTGCCCTGCGGTGTGGTGACGGCGTGGTCGAGGCTGTGCTGGGCGGCGATCTCGCGGGAGCGGTCGCACTCCGCCTGGTAGGCGCCGATGACGTCGTCGAGCTTCTCGCCCGGCTCCAGCCGCAGGTCGGCCTCCGGGTCTGCGTCGGTCCACGGCGGCGTGGGCAGCTCCGCGGCGGGGATCTGCCCGATCTGCTCGGCGAACCCGCCCAGTTCCACCCACCGCAGGTGTTTGATCAGGCCGCCGAGGTTGGTGCCGGTCGGCACCGGGCTGCGCCGGGCGTCCTTCTCCGACACCCCGCAGGCCTTGCGCACGACGGCGTCGCGCAGGTAATCCAGGAACGTCTCGAGTTGCTCGCGCTCGCTGGCGGCGAACACGCTGCCGAGGATCTCACCGGGTCTAGTCATGGCCGGAACATATCACCCGGGCACACCCTCGCACCGGGGCTATTTATGGGCTCTTCGCAGTCGCAACTGAGAGTGTGGTCCGGTCGGGTGATTCTCCGGTGCCGGAATGTCGAGCCCGATAGATGGTGTCGTCGCTGCGGATGCCCTGGCGCGGCCAGGGACACGGTGGTCCGGCGGTTGGCGCACGAGCCGTTCGGGTGGCGGCCCACGGTGTTGGAGGTCAGCATCCACCGATATCGGTGCACCGGGTGCGGTCATGTCTGGGGCATCTACCAGCGGATGATCGCCGCCTACCGTGAGCCCGACCGAACCCGGGGCCGCGAGCTGATGAGGCAGTTGCTCGAGTCGATCGGCCGAGGCGTCCCCAGCCCGTTCAGCGAGATCATCACGCTCGGCCGCAACCTGACCAAGCGCGCCGCCGACGTGCTCGCCTACTTCGACCGGCCCGGCACATCCAACGGCCCCACCGGGGCGATCAACGGCCGCCTGGAATACCTCACTCGAGACAGGCGGCTTCCGACCCCAACTACGCCCCCGATGGTGAAGGGCCCGTTAAAGGCACAAGCCCCGGGTGGACCCGGGGCTTGTGCTGCTGCGATCGCGGTGGAGGGGATGACGGGAATCGAACCCGCGTAGCCAGTTTGGAAGACTGGGGCTCTACCATTGAGCTACATCCCCACGGCGGCCGAGGTCGGTGCGTTCTGTGGCCGGCCTCGATCCTCTTTCGCAGCGAGGACGATCCTATCAAGCCGTCCGACCGGGTGACAAAAAGGCGGCATGCCCGGCGCGGCGTGACGATGTGCTCAAGGCGCGTCGAGGCTTGAATGTCGACGGGATGCGGAGTATGGCGTGTGCAATGCGTACACTGGTCTCTGGTCAGAAATGGCCAGGGCCGTCTGCGGGGTGTAGCTCAGCTTGGTAGAGCGCGCGCTTTGGGAGCGTGAGGCCGCAGGTTCAAATCCTGTCACCCCGACGTCACGGTCTCCCCCTGCTGTTGCGGGGGAGGCCTGATTCACCGGATGCCCGGCGGCCGGGCCCATCCGCGCCCATATAGACGAGACGATCAATCCACACAGGAGTCCCACGTGGTCAAGAGCACCGCAGAAAACCTCAGCCCGACCCGGGTCAAGCTGGACGTCGAGGTCCCCTTCGAGGACCTCAAGCCGCGCCTGGACGAGGCCTACAAGACCGTGGCCAACCAGATCCAGGTCCCCGGCTTCCGCAAGGGCAAGGTTCCTGCGCGCATCATCGATCAGCGCATCGGTCGCGGCTACGTGGTGGAAACGGCTGTGAACGAGGGTCTGAACGACTTCTACCAGGAGGCACTGGCGCAGACCGAGACCACGCCGATGTCCCGCCCAGAGGTCGAGGTCACCTCGATGCCGGGCGTCGACGGTGACGCCGAGGGTCCGTTGACCTTCAGCGTCGAGCTGGACATCCGTCCGGAGGTGGAGCTGCCCGAGTACAAGGGGCTGAAGGTCACCGTGGAGCCCGCGGCCGCCTCCGAGGAGGACGAGCAGAAGGCCCTGGACGAGCTGCGCTCCCGCTTCGGCACCCTCAAGGTCGTTGAACGCCCTGCCGCGACCGGCGATTTCGTCACGCTGACCCTGACGGCCACCATCGGTGACGAGCAGGTCGACCACGCCGAGGACCTGTCCTACCAGGTCGGCGACGGCACCATGCTCGATGGCATGGACGAGGCCCTGGAGGGACTGTCCGCCGGAGAGGACGCCGTCTTCGAGACCACTCTGGCCGGCGGTGAGCACTCCGGCGAGAAGGCCACCGTGAAGGTGGTCCTCGGTGCCGTCAAGGAGCGCGAGCTCCCTGAGGCAGACGATGACTTCGCCCAGCTGGCCTCCGAGTTCGACACGATCGAGGAGCTCAAGGCGGACCTCAAGGAGAAGGCCTCCGAGGGCGCCGTCACCGGCCAGGGTATCGAGGCCCGGGACAAGGTCCTGGAGGAGCTCGTGAAGCTGGTGGAGGTCCCGGTCCCCGATTCGGTCGTTGCCGAGCAGATCGAGCAGCACTTCACCGGCCAGGGCCACGCCGAGGGCGATGAGCACGACACCGCGGATCACCGCGCCGAGGTCGAGCAGAACGCCCGGGAGGCCTTCCGCAACGAGATCATCCTGGACAAGGTCGCCGATGCCGAAGAGGTCGGCGTGGACCAGGGTGAACTCATCGAGTACATCATCTCGACCTCACAGCAGTACGGCATGGAACCGAACCAGTTCGCGCAGATGCTGGACCAGGCCGGCCAGGTTCCGATGATCATGGGTGAGGTGCGCCGCCGCAAGGCCTTGGCCAAGGTCCTCGAGTTCGCCGTGGTCACTGACACGGACGGCAACGCCGTGGACCTGACCTCCTTCGTCACGCCTGCCGGCGACGAGGAGGTGGAGACCGCCGGTTCCGCGGACTCGGCTGATTCTGCGGATTCCGCTGATTCTGCGGATTCCGCCGACTCTGCGGATTCCGCAGACTCCCCAGCGGAGGCCGAGGAGGCTCCGGCCGAAAAGGCGCCGGCCAAGAAGGCCCCCGCCAAGAAGGCTCCTGCCAAGAAGGCTCCGGCCAAGAAGGCTCCGGCCAAGACGACCGCAGCGAAGTCCACTGCCGCGAAGAAGGCCGAGGCCGACGTCGAGGGTGAGGAGAAGGCTCCGGCCAAGAAGGCCCCCGCCAAGAAGGCTCCGGCCAAGACGACCGCAGCGAAGTCCACAGCTGCGAAGTCCACTGCCGCGAAGAAGGCCGAGGCCGTCGTCGAGGGTGAGGAGAAGGCTCCGGCCAAGAAGGCCCCCGCCAAGCGCACCACCGCGGCCAAGAAGGCCGCCGAGGAGCAGTCCGACTCGGCGGAGTGACCCCAGCGGTCCGCTGACGAGAGCCTGGACGCCCGGGCCGCACCATGGAGCATCCGTGGAGCGGCCCGGGCGTCCTGCCGTCCGGAGGCGGATCGGTGGGTGGACCCGTCCGCTGGCGGCGCATCCATCCACGCCAACAGCGAACAGTCGGGCCAGAAGGGACACAGCCAGGTCCGGGGACAGTAGTCTCGATCCAAGATCACTGCCCGGGGTGCACCATCAGGTGTCCCCGATGCATGAGAAGTCCATCTGAAGGAAGGCAGGGCGCCATGTCCGCATCGTCCACTGCTCCCCGTATGGCGTCGGTTGATCCGGCTGCCCGCGAGGACTACATCTACAACCGCCTGCTCAAGGAACGCATCATCTGGCTGGGTTCCGAGGTCAGGGATGACAATGCCAACATGATCTGCTCCCAGTTGCTCCTGCTCTCCGCGGAGGACCCGGAGAAGGACATCTACCTGTACATCAACTCTCCGGGCGGTTCCGTCACGGCAGGCATGGCGATCTACGACACCATGAAGTACATCCCCAACGACGTCGTGACCGTCGCCACCGGCCTGGCGGCCTCGATGGGCCAGTTCCTGTTGTCCTCGGGCACCCCGGGCAAGCGCTACGCCACCCCCCATGCCCGTATCCTGATGCACCAGCCCTCCGGCGGCATCGGCGGCACCGAATCGGACATCCGTATCCAGGCCCAGCTGATCCTGCACATGAAGCAGGTCATGGCCGAGCTGACCGCCGAGCAGACGGGCCAGACCGTGGACACCATCCTCAAGGACAACGAGCGGGACAAGTGGTTCACCGCGCAGGAGGGCCTGGAATACGGGTTCTTCGACCACATCGCCGAACGTGCCGGCTCCGTGTCCGGCGGCGGGGGCGTGGACAGCAACGCCTGATTCCGGCCCCGGCCGGACGGCCCCCGTCCACCCCCCCCCGAACACCCTTTCGCCCAGGAGAGACCAGACATGAACCAGTTCCCCGTCGGAATGCCCTCCGGTGCCGGTCAGCCGGCGCCGAGCAACCGCTACGTCCTGCCCCAGTTCGAGGAGCGCACGCCCTACGGCTTCAAGCGCAATGACCCGTACGCCAAGTTGTTCGAGGACCGCATCGTGTTCCTCGGTTCGCAGGTGGACGACGTGTCCGCCGATGACATCATGGCTCAGCTCCTGGTGCTGGAGTCCATGGACTCGGAGCGGGACATCACCCTCTACATCAACTCCCCGGGTGGTTCGTTCACCGCCATGACGGCGATCTACGACACGATGCAGTTCGTGCGCCCGGAGATCCAGACCGTGTGCCTGGGCCAGGCGGCCTCCGCCGCCGCGGTGCTGCTGGCCGCGGGTGCTCCGGGCAAGCGGCTGGCCCTGCCGAACGCCCGTGTGTTGATCCACCAGCCGTCGATGGGCGGGGACCAGGGCACCGCTACTGACCTGCAGATCCACGCCGACGAACTGCTGCGCATCCGCACCTGGATGGAGGAGACGCTCGCCAGCCACACGCACAAGTCCGCCGACGAGATCCGCCAGGACATCGACCGGGACAAGTTCCTCTCCGCCTCCGGCGCCAAGGAGTACGGCCTGGTGGACGAGGTCCTGGACTCGCGGAAGATCTCCCGCCCGCAGCTCTCCAACTGATCGGGTGCCCCCGGGTCACGTGACCCGTTCGGACCCCGACGGCGGCGCGCACCCCGGCATGAGACCTCATGTCCGGTGCGGGCCGCCGTTGCGGTCCAGCACCTTATCGTGTCCACCCCCTAAGCTGGAATGGCAGTACCCCGGGCAGTTACGTCTGGCCGCCCGACCCCTACCGAGGAGATACCCGCATGGCCCGCATCGGTGAGAGCGCCGACCTGCTGAAGTGCTCGTTCTGTGGAAAGAGCCAGAAGCAGGTCCGGAAACTGATTGCCGGTCCCGGCGTCTACATCTGTGACGAGTGCATCGAGCTGTGCAACGAGATCATCGAGGAGGAGCTCTCCGAGGTTGCGGAGACCGCCGAGATCGAGCTGCCCAAGCCGAAGGAGATCTACGACTTCCTCGAGGAGTACGTGATCGGGCAGTCGGAGGCCAAGCGTTCCCTCGCTGTCGCCGTCTACAACCACTACAAGCGCATTCGCTCGGGGCAGCAGCCGGCCCAGGCCAAGAGCGAGTCCTTCGCGGACCGTTCGGGTGAGGAACCGGACGAGTTGGCGGATGTGGAGGTCGGCAAGTCGAACATCCTGCTGGTGGGCCCCACGGGTTCCGGCAAGACGTACCTGGCGCAGACCCTGGCCCGGAAGCTCAATGTCCCGTTCGCCGTGGCGGATGCCACCTCCCTGACGGAGGCCGGCTATGTGGGCGAGGACGTGGAGAACATCCTGCTCAAGCTCATCCAGTCCGCGGACTATGACGTCAAGAAGGCCGAGCAGGGCATCATCTACATCGATGAGATCGACAAGATCTCACGCAAGTCCGAGAATCCCTCGATCACCCGTGACGTCTCCGGGGAGGGGGTCCAGCAGGCCCTGCTGAAGATCCTGGAGGGCACCACCGCTGCCGTACCGCCGCAGGGTGGCCGCAAGCACCCGCATCAGGAGTTCCTCCAGATCGACACCTCGAACGTCCTGTTCATCGTGGCAGGCGCCTTCGCGGGGCTGGACGAGATCATCTCCTCCCGGGCCGGTTCCAAGGGCATCGGCTTCGGGGCACCCCTGAACACCATCGGAAGACGGGATGTCTCCTACTCGGACGTCAGGCCGGAGGACCTGCTGAAGTTCGGGTTGATTCCGGAGTTCATCGGCCGCCTGCCGGTCATCACCACGGTGGACAACCTGGACCACGAGCAACTGGTCAACATCCTCACGAAGCCGAAGAACGCGCTCGTGAAGCAGTACCAGAAGATGTTCCTCATGGACGGCGTGGAGCTGCAGTTCGAGGAGGACGCCCTGGACGCCATGGTCGAACAGGCCGAGGAGCGGGGGACCGGCGCGCGCGGTCTGCGTTCGATCATGGAGGCGGTTCTCAAGCCGGTCATGTTCGACCTGCCGTCCCTCGAGGACATCGCCACCGTGGTCATCAGTGGTGACGTGGTCCGCGAGGGCGCCGAGGCCACGTTGATCTCCCGCGAGGTGCAGCGTAAGCGGCGGAACAAGTCTGCCTGACCGCCGGTCACCTGTCTGCCCGAACCCCATCAATGACAAGAAGGACA
Source organism: Citricoccus nitrophenolicus (assembly GCF_047305825.1). Classification (GTDB taxonomy): domain Bacteria; phylum Actinomycetota; class Actinomycetes; order Actinomycetales; family Micrococcaceae; genus Citricoccus; species Citricoccus nitrophenolicus. The sequence continues at coordinate 61,712 of NZ_CP063070.1, forward strand.
AGGCCGCACTTCCAGGCGGCATGAGGAGGATTCCATGACTGAGACCGTCGGCATCGCCACACCCACTGAGAACGAGGTCGTGGACTTCTGGTTCGACTCGATCTGCCCGTTCGCCTGGATCACCTCCCGGTGGATGCTGGAGGTGGAGAAGGTCCGCCCGATCACGGTCAATTGGCACATCATGTCCCTGTCCGTCCTGAATGAGGACAGTGACATCGAGGAGGGCTATCGGTCCCTGATGGAGCGCGCCTGGCTGCCAGCCCGGGCCGCCACCCAGGTCTGGGAACGGCACGGCAACGGGGCTGTGGGCCGGTACTACACCGCCGTCGGCACCAGGATCCACAACGAGGGCCAGCGGGACTTCGAGGCGGCCGTCCGTGGTGCTCTGGATGAGCTGGGGCTCGAGACCGAGGAGATCCTCGAGGCGGCCCGGACGGACGTACTGGACTCCAAGCTCCGTGCCTCGCACGCCGAAGGCATCGAGAAGGTGGGGGATGACGTCGGGACCCCCGTGGTGTCCTTCAACGGGACCGCGTTCTTCGGCCCGGTCATGACGCGCATCCCCCGCGGGGAGGAGGCGGGCCGGATCTTCGATGCCGCCGTCACCCTGGCCGGTTTCCCCTACTTCTATGAGATCAAGCGCTCCCGCACCACTGATCCCCAGTTCGACTGAAGCGCCGCGGCAGGTCAGCGGCCGGCGGCGATACGTCCGGCCGCGGCGATCAACGGGACCTGGAGCGGTAGCCGCGCGAGCGTGATCGCCCGGGTTCTCAGCGAGGCGTTCCGGGCGCGGTAGGCCTGGTGGAAGTTCCCCGGCCATACGGCCAGGAAGAGCACCTGTGCGGCCCGGCCGCCCACACGCCGGGTCGCTGGAACGGCAAGGAGTCCTGCCACGGCCAACTCGGCCACCCCTGAGCCGTACGTCCAGGCGCGTGCCGGTCCGGGGAGCGCGCGGGGGATGAGCCCGTCGAAGGGACGGGGTGCGGCGAAATGCAACACGCCCATGCCCGCGAGGGCGGCGGCCATCAATGGAGGTCTGCTCATGTGGCCCAACCTACACGGCAGTCCTCCTGGTCAGGATCAGTGAGCCCAGCAGGCCTGGCGAGCACGGCAGTCCCGGTGAGCACAGCAGCCGCCGCACGCACAGACATCCGAGGGCCGCCCGGATCCGTTGGGTCCCGGACGGCCCTCTGATGATGCTGGCAGCGCTGCCTGCACTGACTGCGCTGTCAACCCTCGTGGCGCATCAGCCGGCGGTCGGCTCCGGAGCCTCCGGCGCGGCGAGTTCCACCTCGGAGACGAGGACGTCGGTCTCGCCTGCGGGGACGCCGGCTGTCAGCGTGATCTCTCGGATGTTGCCGGCGGCCTGGAGATCGGCCAGCCCGCCCCTCAGGGAACCCAAGCGGTTCTCCGGGGCAGTCACCACCGCGGAGACCACCTCTGTTCGTTGCTTGACCTTGGCCTCGGACTTGGCCCGGCGGATGCCGCCCAGGGCCAGGGCCACGGCCGCCAGGACATCAGCGGTGGCTCCGGCGGAGGCCGCCTCGATGCCGGGGATCTGGTCCGGCCGTCCCGGCCACGGGGCACGGTGCACGGATCCGGTCCGCCACCAACTCCAGGCCTCCTCAGTGGCGAAGGGCTGGAAGGGGGCCAGCAGGCGCAGCAGGGCGTCCAGGGTGGTGGCGAGGGTCGCCCGCACGGAGTCCTGCTCGGTCTCGCCGTGACCGCCGTAGGCGCGGTCCTTGACCAGCTCCACGTAATCGTCCGTGAACTGCCAGAAGAAGGACTCCGTCAGGTCCAGGGCCCGCGCGTAGTCGTAGGACTCGAACGCCCGCGTCGACTGCCGGATGGTGTCGTAGAGGCGGACCATGAGGGCGCGGTCCAGGGAGTTGGAGATGACGGTTGCGTCCTGCGCCGAGCGGACCACGTGTTCCACGGAGGCACCGAGGTTCAGGGCGAACTTCGAGGCGTTGAGCAGTTTGATGGCCAGACGACGGCCGATCTTCATCTGTGCGACCTCGTAGGCGGTGTCTGCGCCGAGCTTGGCGGAGGCGGCCCAGTAGCGGACCGCATCCGAGCCGTACTCGTCCAACACGTCGGTGGGGACCACCACGTTGCCCTTGGACTTGGACATCTTCTTGCGGTCGGGATCCAGGATCCAGCCGGACAGCGCGGTGTGGTTCCACGGCACCGAGTCCTGGAGGGATTCGGCGCGAACCACGGTGGAGAAGAGCCAGGTCCGGATGATGTCATGACCCTGCGGGCGCAGGTCGAACGGGAAGACGTTCGCGAAGTACTGCTCGTCCCGGCTCCACCTGCCGGCGATCTGCGGGGTCAGGGAGGACGTGGCCCAGGTGTCCAGCACGTCCGGGTCCCCGGTGAAGCCGCCCGGCACGTCCCGCTGGGAGTCCTCGTAGCCCGGGGCGGTCTCAGCCACCGGGTCCACCGGCAGATTCTCCTCGGCGGGCAGGATGGGGTGGTCGTAGTCGGGCTCTCCGGCGGCGTCCAGGGGGTACCAGACGGGGATCGGCACGCCGAAGAACCGCTGGCGGGAGACGAGCCAGTCGCCGTTCAGACCCTGGACCCAGTTCTCGTATCGGGAACGCATGAACTCGGGGTGCCAGGACAACTGGCGGCCGCGGGCCACGAGCTTCTCCCGCCGCTCGGGGTCCCTGCCGCCGTTGCGGATGTACCACTGGCGGGAGGAGATGACCTCGAGGGGCTTGTCCCCCTTCTCGAAGAAGTTCACCGGGTGGGTGATCTTCCTCGGTTCCCCGTCCAGCAGCCCGGCCTCGGTGAGGGCGGCCACCACGGCCTCCTTGGCGGAGAACACGGTCTTCCCGGCCAGCTGGGCGTATTCGGACCGGCCGGTCTCCGTGGTGATCCACTCGGGAGTCTCAGCGTGGAAGCGGCCGTCCCGGCCCACCACGGTACGGGTGGGCAGCTCCAGTTCGCGCCACCAGGTGACGTCCGTCAGGTCACCGAAGGTGCAGACCATGGCGATGCCGGAGCCCTTGTCCGGCTTGGCCAGGGGATGGGCTCGGACCTCCACCTCGACCCCGAACAGCGGAGAGGTCACGGTGGTACCGAACAGGGCCTGGTACCGCTCGTCGTCCGGGTGGGCCACCAGGGCGGAACAGGCCGGCAGCAACTCGGGCCGGGTGGTCTCGATGTAGACCTTCTCGCCCTCCTGTGTGTGGAAGGGGAAGCGGTAGTAGGCACCGGGCACCTCGCGATCCTCCAACTCGGCCTGGGCCACTGCGGTACGGAAGGTCACGTCCCACAGGGTCGGTGCCTCCGCCATGTAGGCGTCCCCGGATCCCAGGTTCCGCAGAAAGGCCCGCTGCGAGACCGCGCGGGACGTGTCGTCGATGGTCCGGTAGGTCAGGGACCAGTCCACGGACAGCCCCAGGCGGGTGAAGAGGTCCTCGAAGACCTTCTCGTCCTCGACCGCCAGCTCCTCGCACAGGTCGATGAAGTTCTGACGGGACACCACGTCCCAGTCGCGCTGGTTCTTCGCGGGCTGCTCCGGCGGACGGTAGCCCTCGATGTACGGCTTGGTCGGATCGCACCGGACCCCGTAGTAGTTCTGCACCCGGCGCTCGGTGGGCAGGCCGTTGTCATCCCAGCCCATCGGGTAGAACACGTTCTTGCCGGTCATGCGCTGGAACCGGGCCAGCACATCGGTCTGCGTGTAGGAGAACATGTGCCCCACGTGCAGGGAACCGGAGGCGGTCGGCGGCGGGGTGTCGATCGAGTAGACGGCCTCCCGCGTGGTGTCCTCGTCGAAGGCGTAGGTGCCGTCCTGACGCCAGCGGGCGGAGAGCTTGTCCTCCAACCCCTCGAGGCCGGGACGGTCCGGAACGGTGACGACGGGGGCGGTGGACGGCGTGGGAGCGGGCGTGTCTGTGCCCGGGAACTGTTCAGACATGGTCTCGATTCTCCCATGGTCCCTGCTCGCCCCAGAACCCGCCCGGGGGACGCCAAGGACTACGGTGGGAGGCATGGCACACACATCCGGGGAACACCCCGCCGAGATTCGCATCCGCCGTGTCTATGACGCCCCTGACGGGGGATACCGCGTCCTGGTGGACAGGGTCTGGCCACGGGGGGTCGCCAAGGCAGACCTGGAGCTGGACGAGTGGTGCCGGGCCGTGGCCCCGTCCACCGAGACCCGCAAGGACTTCAACCACGATCCCGATCGCTTCGCCACCTTCCAGCGGCGCTACACGGCCGAGTTGGAGGACTCCGGAGACCCGGAGGAGCCCGACGGCGGCGGCGCACCCGCCGTGGAAGGACTGCTGGAGCGCTGGGGAGACTCCCGCAAGAAGGACCTCGTGCTCCTGTACGCGGCGAAGGACACCGAGAACAACCACGCGGTGGTCCTGAGGGACCACCTACGGAGGAATGCCCGATGACCGCTGTTCCGGACCACGGCGCACTGCTTCGCGCCGAGCTGACTCCGCAGCTCACGGACGGGGCTCTCACCTCGGACCCTGACGTGGTGGCCTCCTTCGCCCGGGATGAGGCCCCCTTCGCGACGGTCGGCCAGGCCCTCGCACTGGTGCGCGCCCGCACGGTCCAGGACGTGCAGGCCACCCTGCGCTGGGCCTCCGAGCACCGGGTTCCCGTGGTGCCCCAGGGAGCCAGGTCCGGGATCTCCGGCGGGGCCAACGCCGTGGACGGGTGCATCCTGCTCTCGGTGGAGAGGATGGACCGCATCCTGCGGATCGACGCCGCCGAGCAGACCGTGACCGTGGAACCTGGGATCATCAATCAGGACCTCAAGGACGCGCTGGCCCCGCACGGACTGTCCTACCCGCCGGACCCGGGATCCGTGGCACTCTCCTCGATCGGTGGGAACCTCGCCACCAACGCCGGCGGACTGTGCTGCGTGAAGTACGGGGTCACCCGGGACTACGTGCGCCAGGTCGCCGTGGTCCTGGCCGACGGCACCCTGACGCGGTTGGGCAGCACCACGGCCAAGGGCGTGGCCGGCCTGGACCTCTGCGGCCTGTTCGTGGGCTCCGAGGGCACGCTCGGAATCATCGTGGAGGCCACGCTCCGGCTCATCCCGCTGCTGCCCCCGCCCCTCACCGCCGTGGCCACGTTCCCGGGGGCCCGGGAGGCAGCCCAGGCGGTGGCCGAGTTCATGGGCTCCGGGGCGAGGCCCTCCATGATGGAGTCACTGGACCGAGCCTCGATCGACCTGCTGAACCGGTTCGGGGACTTCGGTCTGGACGGCCAGGCCGGGGCTCTCCTGCTGATGCAGTCGAATGGGGACGGGGTGGCGGCCGAGGCGGCCCGCGAGGTCTCCGCCTTCGCGGCGGTGGCGGAGCGCAACGGTGCCCTGGATGTGGCGTTCAGTGAGGACCCCGAGGACAGTGACGCCCTGGTGGCGACCCGTCGCATGGCCCAGCCCGCCTTCGAGCGGTACTCCACCGAGCATGGTGGCGGTCAGTTGCTGGACGACGTCTGCCTGCCCCGCACCGCCATCCCCGAGTTCTACGACCGGCTCGACGCCATCCGGGCTCGGACCGGGCTGATGATCGCCGTGGTGGCCCACGCCGGAGATGGCAACGTCCATCCCTCCGTCTTCTTCGACACCGCGGACGAGGCGTCCGTTCGCCGGGCCCACGAGGCCTTCGACGAGATCATGGCGATCGGTCTGGAGCTCGGCGGGACCATCACCGGAGAGCACGGGGTCGGTTCCCTCAAGGCCGCCTGGCTCGCCCGGGAACTGGACGAGGGCAGCCGGCGCCTGCACCGCGCCGTCAAGGACGCCTTCGATCCGCTCGGCATCCTCAACCCGGGCAAGCAGTTCGCGGCGCTGTGAGCGAATCCGTAAGGTGGTGACATGACCTCTGAAGCGCACCGCGCCGCCGTCGTGACCGGCGCCTCGTCAGGCATCGGCCGGGCCACCGCCGCCCAGCTCGCCGCCGCGGGTTGGACCGTGTACGCCATCGCCCGCCGCGCCGAGCGACTTCAGTCCCTCGCCGAGGCCGTTCCGACCGGGACCGGCCGGATCGTGCCGCTGGCCGTGGACGTCACCGACCGGGAACAGGTGGACCGGGCCGTGCGCGCGGTCGAGGACGGTGGGGGAGCGGACACCCTGCTGTGCATCGCCGGCGGGGCGATGGGCACGGACCGCGTGGCCGAGGGACAGCCCGGGGACTGGGACTGGATGTACCGGGTCAACGTGGCCGGCACGCTGAACACCACCCAGGGGTTCCTGCCGATGCTCCGGGCCACGGGCCGAGGCACCGTATTGGTCCTGACCTCCACGGCTGCCCTGGCCAGCTACGAGGGTGGTGCCGGCTACAACGCGGCCAAGATGGCCCAGCACGGCCTGGTCGGTGCCTTGCGCCTCGAGGAGGCCGATCACAACGTCCGGGTGGTCGAGGTGCTGCCGGGGATGGTGCACACCGAGGAGTTCACCCTGAACCGGCTCGGTGGCAACCAGGAGGCGGCGGAGAAGGTCTACGCGGGCGTGGAGAAGCCGCTCACGGCCGAGGACGTGGCGGACGTGTGCACCTACGCCGTCACCGTGCCGCATCACGTCAACCTGGACCAGATCGTATTGCGCCCCGTGGCCCAGGCAGCCCAGTTCAAGGTCATCCGCACGAAGTAGACCAGGCACGAAGTAGACCAGGCACGAAGTAGACCAGGACAGAGAAGTGCAGGGCAGCACAGAACAAGACAGAGCATGACCAACACGCCATCAGGAGGACTCCGCATGGACATCTCCCCGCGACTGCGCCGGGCACTCGGCATGGGACTGGCCACGGGAGCCTTCTCGACGATCCCCCTCTGGCGGATCCCGCGAGCACCTCTCGTGCTGTGGACCGGCGGCGTGGTGGCCACGCTGACGGTCGGAGGCGTGGTCCTGGCCGGTGACCGGGCCGAGCGGGAGGCCGAGGTCCAGGGTGAGCCCCTGCCGCCCTCCTCCGCGCTGAAGAGGGTGGCCCTGCCGGTGGGCATGGGTGCCGTGGCCGGTGGCGTCGCTGCCGGGGCCATGTGGTTCACAGTCGTCTCGGACCGCTGGGCCGAGGCGCTGGTCTCCAGGTTGGGCGCCAGCCGGCCCCGGGCCACCTACGCCGTCCTGGCCGGGGTGCTCACCGCAGTGTTGGAGTACACCGACTCCACGGAGCAGAAGCCGTCCACTCCCGCGGGAGAAAAGGCGTAGAATCGCCCTCAGTACGAAGAAGAACCCCACAGCGTCGACCCGGCCATCACCGGTGAGCTTTCCGGAAGAACAGACCCGCTGCACACGCGGTCCCAGTAGAACCGGACGGGTCAGCCCGTCACAGCTGTCACGAGCGGCCGTACCGGCCTTGCGGGAGACCACCGCGGAACGGGACGGCAAGCAGGGTGGTACCGCGCTGCCGTCGTTCCCCGAAGGGACCGGCGAAGGCGTCCTTGCAGCAAGAGCAGACCAGCACCACAGTCGACCTCACGCAAGGATGGACCGCCCGTGTATCCCCTCGCCAGTTCAGATCCGAACGCCACGGCGTCCGGCACCCCGGCCTCGCCGCGCTTCCCGCAGATCGAGGAGCGCGTCTTGAAGTACTGGGAGGCGGACGGGACCTTCCAGGCCTCCATTGACGCCCGTCCGGCGGAGAACGAGGACGGCTCGCCCAACGAGTTCGTGTTCTACGACGGCCCCCCCTTCGCCAACGGCCTGCCGCACTACGGCCACCTGCTCACCGGCTACGTCAAGGACCTCGTGGCCCGCTACCAGACCCAGCAGGGGCGCCGCGTGGAGCGCCGCTTCGGCTGGGACACCCACGGGCTGCCCGCTGAACTCGAGGCCATGAAGCAGCTGGGCATGACGGACAAGGCCCAGATCGAGGCCATGGGCATCGACAGGTTCAATGACGCCTGCCGCGCCTCCGTCCTCAAATACACGGACCAGTGGAAGGACTACGTCAACCGGCAGGCCCGCTGGGTGGACTTCGAGAACGACTACAAGACCCTGAATCCCGAGTTCATGGAGTCGGTGCTGTGGGCCTTCAAGTCCCTGCATGAGAAGGACCTGACCTACCGCGGCTTTCGGGTGCTGCCCTACTGCTGGAAGGACGAGACGCCGCTGTCCAACCATGAGCTGCGCATGGACGACGACGTCTACAAGTCCCGCCAGGACCCCTCGGTCACGGTGGCCTTCCCGGTCACGGGTGCCGCCCCCGGTGCGGCCGAGCCGGCCCTGGCCGCCGAACTGGACGGCGTGCGGGTGCTTGCCTGGACCACCACCCCCTGGACCCTGCCGACCAACCAGGCCCTCGTCGTCGGGCCGCAGATCACCTACGCGGTGGTGCCGGCCGGCCCGGACGCGGCCGAGGAGATCGCCGGAGGGGCCGGCGGCCACCGCTACCTGCTGGCCGCGGACCTGCTCGGCGCGCACGCCAGGGACCTGGGATATCCCGACGCCGGCGCGGTCACCGAGGCGGTGACGGCCACCTACACCGGGGACCGGTTGGGCGGGCTCACCTACGAGCCGCTGTTCACCTATTTCACGGACGTGGAGGCCTACGGGACCCAGAACGCCTGGCAGGTGTTGGTGGACGAGTACGTCACCACGGAGGACGGCACCGGTGTGGTCCACCAGGCTCCCGCCTATGGTGAGGACGATCAGCGGATCTGCGAGGCGCACGGCATCCCCGTGATCCTCTCGGTGGACTCCGGCGCGCGGTTCCTGCCCCTGTTCGCCGACTCCTCCCGTGGCGGTGGCGTGCTGCAGGAGATCGCCGGCGTTCAGGCCTTCGAGGCCAATCGGACCATCATCCGGGCCCTGCGCGCCGCGGGGAAGCTCCTCAGGGAGACCTCCTACGAGCACTCCTACCCGCACTGCTGGCGGTGCCGCACCCCGCTGATCTACCGGGCCATCACCTCCTGGTACGTCTCCGTGACCGAGTTCAAGGACCGGATGGTCCAGCTGAACGAGGACATCAACTGGATCCCGTCCAACGTCAAGCACGGTCAGTTCGGCAAGTGGCTGGAGAATGCCCGGGACTGGTCGATCTCCCGCAACCGATACTGGGGCTCCCCGATCCCCGTCTGGGAGTCCGACCATCCGGACTACCCGCTGCAGGAGGTCCACGGCTCCCTCGCCGAGATCCAGGAGGCCTTCGGGCGGCTGCCGCGCAATGCCGACGGGGAGGTGGATCTGCACCGCCCCTGGATCGATGAGCTGACCCGACCCCACCCGGACCCGGAGGCCGCCGCCGCCGGGGCCACGATGCGGCGCGTCGAGGACGTGCTGGACGTCTGGTTCGACTCCGGCTCCATGCCGTACGCCCAGGTGCACTACCCCTTCGAGAACGGTGACTGGTTCGATGGCGGCCACCACCCCGCGGACTTCATCGTGGAGTACATCGGACAGACCCGCGGCTGGTTCTACACCATGCACGTGCTGTCCACGGCGCTGTTCGACCGGCCGGCCTTCTCCAACGTCATCAGCCACGGGATCGTGTTGGGCTCGGACGGGCAGAAGATGTCCAAATCGCTGAAGAACTACCCGGACGTCTCCGAGGTGCTGGACCGGGACGGCTCGGACGCCATGCGCTGGTTCCTCATGGCCTCACCCATCCTGCGGGGTGGCAACCTCGTGGTCACCGAGGAGGGCATTCGCGAGGGCACCCGCCAGGTGCTGCTGCCGGCCTGGAACGTGTGGCACTTCTTCAGCCTGTACGCCAACTCCGCGGTCGCCGGTGGCGCCAGCCCCGAGGGCTACCGGGCGCAGACCCGGTACGAGTCCACCGACCCCCTGGACCAGTACCTGTTGGCCGCCACGGGGCGGATGCTGCGGGAGGTCAGGGCAGGCATGGACGCCTATGAGGTCTCCGACGCCACGGACGCCCTGCGCGCCTACACGGACACCCTGACCAACTGGTACGTGCGCCGTTCCCGCCAGCGCTTCTTCGACGAGGACACGCAGGCACTGGACGTGCTGGCCACCTGCCTGGAGGCCTTCTGCCGTGCCGCAGCGCCCTTGATGCCGCTCGTGGCCGAGGAGATCTGGCGGGGACTGACCGGTGGTCGCTCGGTGCACCTGACCGATTACCCGGATCCCTCCCCGTTCTTCTCCGGATTCGGTTCCGGGGCCGACGCCGAGAGGGCAGCCGAGGCGGATGTAGAGCGGATGGACACCGTGCGCCGCATCGCCTCCGCCGGGTCCTCCCTCCGCAAGGGTGCCAAGCGCCGCGTGCGCCTGCCGCTGTCCTCCCTGACCGTGGTGGTGCCGGACGCCGCGGCTCTGCGGGGCGCCTACACGGACATCATCAAGGACGAACTGAACCTCAAGGACGTGCAACTGCTGGACGCCGCCGAGGTCTCCGCGGCAGACTTCGGCATCAGCCGGTCCCTGGCCGTCAACGCCCGCGCCGCCGGACCCCGCCTCGGCAAGCAGGTCCAGGTGGCGATCAAGGGAGCCAAGTCCGGTGACTGGTCGGTGTCCGAGGACGGCACCGTGGTGGCCGGTGGGATCGCGCTGGAGGAGGGGGAGTACTCCCTGGAGACCACTGTGGGCGCTGCCGGCTCGGCAGACGGGGACTGCGGCGGCAGTGCGGCCACGGCACGCGCCGTCACCGTGGTACCCGGCGGTTTCCTCGTCCTGGACACCGACGTGCCCGAGGCACTGGCCGCTGAGGGGACGGCGCGGGACGTGATCCGCGCCGTGCAGGCGGCCCGCAAGGATGCCGCGCTGGAGGTCTCGGACCGGGTGCGGACCGTGATCACCGGACCGGCCGGCGTCGTGCGCGCCGTTGAGTCCCATCGTGACCTGGTCTCCGGCGAGACCCTGACGGTGGACCTGGTGCTGGAGGACTCCGGGGCCGAGGACCCGCGCCTGGACCCGGCGGACGATGCGACCAAGACGGTGCAGGTCACCGTGGAGAAGGCCGACGTGGAGAAGGTGGAAGCATGACCGAGATGCCAGAGGCACCACAGACGGTGGAGGCCGTCTACCGGGACCTGCTCGCGCGGGCCCCGGAGAACAAGATGGAACCACGCATGGGCCCGATGTTCCGGGCCATGGAACTGCTCGGCGAGCCGCAGCGCGCGGCCCCCGTCATCCACCTGACCGGAACCAACGGCAAGACCTCCACGGCGCGGATCATCGAATCGGTGCTGCACGCCTACGGGCTGCGCACGGGCCGGTACACCTCGCCGCACCTGAGCTCTGTGACAGAGCGCATCAGCATTGACGGTGCGCCCGTGGACGAGGCCACGTTCGTGCGGATCTGGAACGAGATCCTGCCGGTGGTCCAGGTGGTGGATTCCGAGCTGGAGACGGCAGGGAAGAACCGACTGACCTACTTCGAGGCCGTCACCGTACTCGGCTTCGCCGTCTTCGCCGATGAGCCCGTGGACGTGGTGGTGCTCGAGGTGGGCCTCGGCGGCATCACGGATGCCACCAACGTGGCCGACGCCGCCGTCTCCGTGGTGACCCCGATCTCCCTGGATCACAGCGACCTGCTGGGGGACACCGAGGCGGAGATCGCCGAGGAGAAGGCCGGGATCATCAAGCCTGGCGGCTTCCTCGTCTCGGCGGCCCAGGACCCGGAGGCCGCTCAGGTGCTGCTGGACGCCGCCCGCGCCGCCGAGGCCGGATTCCGGTTCGAGGGCGTGGACTTCGGCGTGGAGTCCCGCTCCGTGGCCGTCGGCGGACAGCAGGTCTCCGTGCAGGGGATCGCCGGCCGCTACCCGGACCTGACCCTGCCGCTGCACGGCGGACACCAGGCTGAGAACCTGGCTCTGGCGATCGCCGCGCTCGAGGCGTTCTTCGGTGCCGAGAAGCCCCTGCAGACCGAGCTGCTGCAGCAGGGCGTGGCACAGGTGTCCGCCCCGGGGCGGCTGGAGGTGTTGCGCAAGGCCCCCACCATCGTGGTGGACGCCGCGCACAACCCCGCGGGGATCAAGGCCACGGCCGGAGCGCTGCAGGAGGCCTTCGGCCTGGAGAAGCTCGTGCTCGTGGTGGGGATCCTCGCGGAGAAGGACGCCTTGTCCATGCTGACTGAGCTCTACAGGGAATTCGGGGATCTCGTGGAGGACCTGTGCCTGACCCAGTCCGACTCGCCCCGGGCCATCCCCGCCGGCGAACTCGGACAGCTGGCCCTGGACGCCGGATGGCCGGAGGAGGACCTCTACGCCACCGAATCCCTCCCGGACGCGATCGAGTGGGCCGTCGGCCGGGCCGAGTCGGTGGACGGGGGCGGCAGCGAGGCCTCCGGGCTGGGCGGCGGCGTGCTGATCACCGGCTCCATCACCCTCGTGGCCGAGGCTCGCGAGCTGTTGGGCGCCCCTGCCGCCGGGACGCAGGGGCCGGGGGCGCCCGAGGTCGTGGCGGTGCCCACCGCGGTGGACGTCTTCGATGACTTCGGTCTCGAACTGGGTGACGGACTGGACGAGGACGCCGAGGAGTTCGAGGACATCTTCGACCCGGGAGAGCATGACGCTGGTGATCACGATGAGCGGTGACGAGCCGAACGGACCTGGCGTGGCGAACCCGGGCGGCCGGGAGTCCTGGCGGCCGAAGCGTGAATCCAAGTCCCAGCGTTCCTGGACCCCGGGGCAGCCCAAGAGGGCCAGATCCATCCGGGCCACCTTCATGTCCTCCGTGCTGGTCATGGAGGCGTTCGTGCTGGTGTTCTTCGGCCTGGCCATGTTCGGCGTGAACCGGGGCACGCCGATGGCCCCGTGGGCCCTGGCGGTGTCGCTGGCCCTGGCCGTCATCGCCATCCTGACCTGTGCACTGGTCCAGAAGCGGGTCGGGGTCTGGATCGGCTGGGTCATCCAGATCCTGCTCGTGGGTTCCGCCTTCATCGAATACACCATGGCGATCGTGGGCGTCGGCTTCGGTCTGGCCTGGTGGTACGCCGTGACCAAGGGCGCCCAGATCGACAGCGAGAACGTCCGGCGCGCCCGGGCGGAGGCCCGCTGGCGCGAGGAGCACCCGGACGGCGGATGACCTGGTCCCGTGTCCCGCCCGAATCGCATTAGGGTTGGACGCGGAGAGATTTTCCCGGACACCAAGGAGCATTCGTGACCACCACCGTTGAAGAGACCCTCGTCCTGATCAAGCCCGATGGCGTGGCCCGTGGACTGACCGGCCAGATCCTGGCCCGGATCGAGGCCAAGGGATACACCGTGGCGGACCTGACCATGCTCGTGCCGAGCCGTGATCTGCTCGCGCAGCACTATGCCGAGCACGAGGGCAAGCCCTTCTTCGAGCCCCTCGTGGAGTTCATGGGCTCCGGACCGGTGGTCGCAGCCCGCGTACAGGGCCACCGCGTGATCGAGGGCTTCCGCTCACTGGCAGGTGCCACGGAGCCCACCACTGCGGCCCCCGGAACCATCCGCGGAGACCTCGGCCGTGACTGGGGAGAGGCCGTGCAGAAGAACCTGGTCCACGGCTCTGACTCGACCGAGTCCGCCGCACGTGAGCTGGGCCTCTGGTTCGCCTGAGCCTCTCCGTCCACCGTCATCTGATTCCACGCATCTTGCCGGCCGTCTCCCGGCCAAGATGCGTGGAATCGGATGACGTTCTGTTTCCGGCTGATGCCGGCCACCTCCCGGAGGTCAGCCTGCGCGCCGGGGTACCCCGTGGTGGATCAGGAGACGTGCGAATCGTGGGAGGTCCCGGACGTCCTTCCACACCCAACGCGCCACCCCCGCGCCGGTACGGCGGATGGCGTCCTCCCGTTCCTTCTCCCGCACCAGGGCGTCCTGCCAGGAGTCGCCGGGCTTCCGGAAGCCTGAGGAGTACTTGGACCTTCCGTCGAACTCGCCGGCCAGATTGACCTCCTCCCACCAATGGTCAACCCGCGCGATCCATTGATTCGCGCCGTCATACAGGTTCTTCTGGGATTCCGGGACAACAAACCCCAACTCATGGGCGGCCGCCCGGCTCAGTGACTCACCGGGAGACTCCGCACGGCCGTCTGCGAAGGACCACGCCGCCAAGAGTCGGCGTAGCCCGGACTTCGAGGCGATCAGCGGTTCCGCGAGATCAGTGAACGCCGCCGCCCACTCGCGGTGGAGGCGCTTGGCAGCATCCGCCGGCGTCACGGACACCAACAGCGGTTCACGGACGAGCACGTCGCTCAAGGCGTGGTGGAGGGAAGCTGCGAGGACCGTGCCCACCTCGGTCCCGTCAGAGAGCTGAACGGTGATGGTGTCCGGATCCTCCGTGGGCTGGCGCCGAGACCACCGGCGTCTGACCAGGGGTTGGACGGGGAACGAGCCATCGAAGTCCTGCCCCGTTGCCTGGAGGTGCTTGAGGTAGGCCTGCACCTCGGGGACCCCGTCCCGGTAGAGCTTCGGCTGGTGGGTCACTCCGGCCCGTCCGGGGGATCCGGCTCGGACCTCGAGATGCGCGGGAACATCGGCTGTGGGGAGGCCGTGGAGCAGTAGCGCGGTGATGCCGATGAAGATGACCGGGTCCTGGCGGGAGAGGGCATGGGCCACCGCGGACAGCAGATACCGGTCCCATGGAGCGTGTCGGAACCAGACTTCGGTCCGGCAGAAGACCCCGGGAGCGAGCCGTAGGGCGTCTCCTCGCTCCACGGCCCTTCGCCAGGTGCTTGCGGAGCGTCGGTGGTCCTGTTCGCGGCACGAGATCAACAGGGGGTCCTGCCTCGACGCCGGGGGTGTGGTGCAGTCCAGGGTGGTGCTGTCCATCCGGCCATCGTGCTGGAGACTGCAGGGGTCTCGGCGAGCCGAGGGGGCGTTCGTGGACTGGCCGGCCAAATCTGTCGCCTGTGGAGTGGTGGCCTGTGGAGGAGCGGACAGGTCGGCCTCGCGGATGCCACTGAGCCGAGAGTCCTCCGATTCCACTCAGATTCGAAGCGAGTTGGGACCGATCTGCGTGAAATCTGAGGAAGTTGCCGCCGGCCTGATGAGGCAGCAGATTCGGAGTGGTCGGGTGATCCGGACAGGTCTAGCCTCGTGGCATGACCGACACCTCCACGCCGTACTTCTTGGCCGATCCCTACACCGAAGTCACCTTCCTCGAGGCACCGGAGGCCCCCACCGTGGTGAGCGTCTTCGCGGACTTCCCGATGGCGGACATGGCCTCCGCGTTCGATTCCACCTTCTCCGCGCTGTTCCCGGTCCTGAGTGCCCACGGCGTCCAGCCGGTGGGCCCGGCCTTCTCCCTGCAGACCCGGATGCCCTCGGAGACAGTGGACATGGAGATCGGCTTTCCCGTCGACCTGGCGTTGGCCGAGGCGGTGCCCACGGAGGCCGGACTCACGCTGCAGCCCTCCCGGTTGCCGGCCGGTCGAGTGGCGATCGTGTCCCACCTGGGATCCTATGACGGTCTGGGTGCGGCCTGGGGCGCGTTCATGCAGGCCGTCGCGGAGGCCGGCCACGAGCCGGTCCTGCCGTTCTGGGAGTTCTACGTGACGGAGCCGAGCCCGGAGGCGGATCCCGCGTCCATGCGCACCGACCTGGTCACCCTCATCAACTGACCTGACCTGACAAGACCTGCCCGGCCCCGACCTGCCCGGCCCCGACCTGCCCGGCCCCGACCTCGAGTGAGGACTACGCCCCCCGGTCTGCGGCGGGTGGCGGGTACCGGTCCAAGACGGTGCCTAGAAGAACGCGTTCGAGAAGCGGAGCAGGATCGAGGCCAGCACGCCCACGTAGAGCAGTACGATGACGGGCCAGCTCCAATCGGCGGCGAATCTCCTGATTCTGGCGCTCGAGGGGATGACTCCGTGTTGGAGGTTGCGGGAGGTGAGCAGGATGAACATCGGGATCATCCCGGCCCAGACGACCATGCAGTACAGGCACAGGATGTTGATGTCGTAGACCGCCTGGCTCCACAGCCACACGATGAAGATGAAGCCGGCCAGTACCCCGAGATTCATGCCGAGCCAGTACCAACGGGAGAAGCTCGCGCGGGCGAACAGGGCCATCGCTATGGTCAGGATGATCGGGAACGCCACCATGCCGATGAACTGGTTGGGGAAGCTGAACAGCTGCGACTGCCAGGTCTTCATCACCTCGCCGCAGGAGACCCAGGGATTCAGATCGCAACTGGTGATGTGGTTCGGGTCATTCCAGAGCATCACCCGCTCCATGACCAACATGAGCGTGCCGTAGAGGCCGATCAGCCCGGTCACCAGGAGAACCCAGGCCATGCCGATGGGCCGCGCGTACCAGCTCAACTGTCGTTCGGTCTCGGTGGTCGCAGTGGCATCTGCGTCGGCACCGATGTTCGCGGGGGAGTTCACCGTTCCATCGTAGGACCTCCCGGCGTTGTCCACAGGCGTGTGAGAGAATGAACATCGACTCGCCGGTGGCCACACCATCGGCGGAGTCCATCGGACGGCCACCGGGCCGGCGGCAGGTGACTGAGGCAGTGTGAGGAAACTGCCCGGCCAGAGTGACGCGGACCACGCGTCCCTGGCCGTGCGACAGCCGCCGCGGGCACGCGAGAGAACGCGTGAGACCGGCAGGGGCGCCGATGGTTCCGGGTACGTGCCCCGCATCCAGCGGAGACCGCGTTCACGGTTCAACCCAGACTTTTGGAGTCCGTCGACGGCGGCACCCCGAGGACCGCTGGACGGGTCGGGGGAAACGCCACCGGGAACGGACCTGGCCGCTCCGCGGACATGAGTGTGGCGTGACCGCGGTGCAGGAGGTGCTGTTCATGACAGCCAACGATCAGACTGAACAGACAGAACAGAGCGAACAGAACGAACAGTCGGGGGTCGCCGTCACGGAGTCCGCCGCTGCGTCCGAGACCTCGGCGCCGTCGGAGTCAGTGCCGTCGGAGCTGTCGGAGTCGGCGGAGCAGCCGGTGGAGGAGACGCCGGAGGAGGCCGAGGCTTCCTCCGCCGCAGCGCATGACCCGCTGGCACTGATCTTCCAGGCTCCCGATCTGTCCACCCTGCCGCCGGCCCCTCGCTCGTCGCGGAGCAGCCGCGCGGACCACTCGGACGGCACCGAGGATGAGGGCGGCGACGAGTCGCAGGACAGCCAGCCCGAGGACGCAGACCACCAGTCCGGCTCCCGCTCCTCCCGCCGGCGCCGGCGGAGCCGGGGGCGCTCCGGGGGGCAGGGGCAGGACCCCGACAACGACGACGGCTCGGACCAGTCCCAGCGCGGCTCCGGCTCCCGGGACGCCGGCGGTACGGCGGACCAGGACGGGGACTCGGGGGAGGACGGCGGCAACCGACGTCGCCGCAAGCGCCGCCGCGGGGACGTGGACATGGAGATGGAGGGCGGGGCCGGCGATGACCCGGAGAACACGGTCACCCGGGTCCGGGCACCACGCCAGTCCGGCGCCACCGGCCCTGAAGCCGTGACCTCGCTCAAGGGTTCCACGCGACTGGAGGCCAAGCGTCAGCGCCGCCGCGATTCACGCTCCGGCGGACGCCAGCGCCGCCACGTCATCACCGAGGCCGAGTTCCTCGCCCGTCGCGAGTCGGTGGACCGCAAGATGCTGGTGCGTCAGCGTGACCACCGCATCCAGATCGCCGTCATGGAGGACGGTGTCCTCGCGGAGCACTTCGTGTCCAACACCACCCAGGACTCGCTGATCGGCAACGTCTACGTGGGCAAGGTGCAGAACGTGCTGCCATCCATGGAGGCGGCCTTCGTGGACATCGGCCGCGGCCGCAACGCCGTACTGTATGCCGGCGAGGTCAACTGGGACGCCGCCAGCCTCGAGGGCAAGTCCCGCAAGATCGAGAACGCGTTGAAGTCCGGGGACTCCGTGCTGGTGCAGGTCACCAAGGATCCTGTGGGGCACAAGGGTGCCCGCCTGACCAGTCAGGTCTCCCTTCCGGGCCGTTACCTGGTCTACGTGCCGGGCGGCTCCATGACGGGCATCTCCCGCAAGCTGCCGGACGTGGAGCGGTCCCGCCTGAAGAAGATCCTCAAGGACCACCTTCCGGAGAACGCCGGCGTGATCGTCCGCACCGCAGCGGAGGGAACCTCGGAGCAGGAGCTGATGCATGACATCAACCGACTGCGGGCCCAGTGGGAGGGGATCGAGGCACAATCGACCTCCAACAAGACCCTGGCACCGGAACTGCTCTACTCGGAGCCGGATCTGACCATCAAGGTGGTTCGTGACGTCTTCAACGAGGACTTCTCCGGCATGGTCGTCCAGGGTGAGGAGGTCTGGGACAACATCGAGGCCTACGTGACCTACGTGGCCCCGGACCTGCTGCCCCGACTGGAGCAGTGGAAGGCCGAGGATCACGGCGGGGAGGACCTCTTCGCCTCGAACCGCATCGACGAGCAGCTGCAGAAGGCCCTGGACCGCAAGGTGTTCCTGCCCTCCGGCGGCTCGCTCGTGATCGACCGGACCGAGGCCATGACGGTGGTGGACGTCAACACCGGCAAGTTCACCGGCTCGGGCGGAAACCTCGAGGAGACGGTCACCAAGAACAACCTCGAGGCCGCGGAGGAGATCGTCCGCCAGCTGCGGCTGCGGGACATCGGCGGCATCATCGTCATCGACTTCATCGACATGGTGCTGGAGTCCAACCGCGATCTCGTCCTGCGGCGGATGGTCGAGTGCCTCGGCCGGGACCGCACCAAGCATCAGGTCGCCGAGGTCACCTCGCTGGGACTGGTCCAGATGACGCGCAAGCGCATGGGCACCGGCCTGGTGGAGATCTTCTCTGAAACGTGCGAGCACTGCAGTGGCCGCGGCATCATCGTCCACGACATGCCCGTGGAGCACCGCCGCGCGCATACTGCGCACGGTGAACAGCGTGCACCTTCCGGGTCCGGCAACTCGGGTGGATCGGACAGTCATGCCCACGACGGCGGCCGGAAGTCCTCCCGCAGTGAGCGTCGCCGCCGCAGCCGGGAGCGTCAGGCGGAGCGGGAGCGCCAGGAGCCGGAGGTGGGCGCAGAACAGCAGCTCACCCCCGAGGAGGAGGCAGGCCGGAAGGCACGTGCCGAGGCTGCCCGGACCGCGTTCGCCAACATGGCGGCCGCCGCGGCCAGCGCCCACGAGGAGAAGTCCGAGAAGCCCGAGCGAGGCGAACAGCCCGAGCAGAAGCCCGATCAGAAGTCGAGCAGGAAGCAGGCAGGGAGTGCCTCCGATTCCTCCGGTCACGAGGCGTCGTCCCTGACGATCGGCGGTGAGTCCGTGAAGATGCCGCGGGGGCGCCGAGGGTCCCGTCGTGCCGATTCCGCCCCGGACCTGTCCACCCTGGAGAGCGCCCTGGACGAGAAGACCCCGCGCGACCAGCGGACGCCTGACTCCGCACCGGCCGCCGCTCCGGCTGCCGCGTCCGTTCCCGACTCCGCCCCGGCAGCAGCCTCCGCCCCGGCGCCGGCTGCGCGTACAGCGCGGCCCGGGCGCCGGCGTCGTGCCGCTTCCTCGGACGGCACCTCCGGTGACATCCGTACGGCGGAGGCACCCGCTGGCGGCGATTCGGGCCAGGGCCACCGCTTCAGCGCCTCGGCCACGAATGCCACCCCGGCCAAGGTCCAGGAGCCCGGTGGGCCGGCGGCGCCGATGATGCTCGGGGTCGGGGTCAAGTCCGAGGACATCGCCCGCCCCGAGTGAGCGTGTCATTTGGCCGCGAGGGGGACCGGCAGGTAGGATAGTTACTCGGTGCTGCGCTGCCGTCGTTTTCTGTCTGCCCCTGTAGATGGGTGTTGGAAGGCCCGCCGGTACGCCTCGAACCATTGCCCCCGCTGTCCGGGACCGTCCGCTGTTGCCGGCCGGACACCGCTGGTTTGGGCAGGTGCGGGTAGCAGCAGAACAGATTTGTCAACGTCGAGAGAAGTGAGTCCCAAGTGGTGTACGCGATTGTCCGCGCTGGCGGCCGCCAGGAAAAGGTCTCCGTGGGAGACCTCGTTACCCTTGACCGCGTCGCCGCTGAGGCCGGAAGCTCCCTGGAGCTGTCCGCCGTCATGCTGGTGGACGGGGACAAGGTGACCACCGGTGCCGATGACCTGTCCAAGGTCAAGGTCACCGCCGAGGTCCTTGACCATTCCCGTGGCAAGAAGATTGTCATCCAGAAGTACAAGAACAAGACCGGCTACAAGAAGCGCCAGGGTCACCGTTCCGAGCTGACCACCGTCAAGGTCACCTCGATCGCCTGATCAGCCTCTTCAACCGACCACACATCAAAGGATTGCACCATGGCACATAAGAAGGCCGGTAGTTCCTCCAAGAACGGCCGCGATTCGAACCCGCAGTTCCTGGGCGTCAAGCGTTTCGGCGGCCAGGCCGTCAACGCCGGCGAGATCCTGGTCCGCCAGCGCGGCACCAAGTTCCACCCGGGCTCCAACGTGGGCATCGGCAAGGACGACACCCTGTTCGCCCTGTCCGCCGGTGCCGTCGAGTTCGGCAACCGCCGCGGCCGCAAGGTCGTGAACATCGTTACTGCCGCTGCTGAGTGATTCACTCGGTTGACGGTGTCGGGGGCTCAGGCTCCCGCTAGTTCATCGCTTCGGCGGGGGTGGGCCACTTACGGCCCGCCCCCGCCGTAGTCGTTAAGGCGCAGCGCATGCGCCACACTGGTAACCACCACACGGGTGGTACTGCAGAGGTTTCTAAGAGAGGCGGCCATGGCGGCATTCGTGGACCGAGTGGTCCTGCACGTGTCCGGAGGCCACGGGGGCCACGGCGTGGCGTCCGTGAAGCGGGAGAAGTTCAAGCCCCTGGGCGGGCCCGACGGCGGCAACGGCGGGGATGGCGGGGACGTCACCCTGTTGGTGGACAGCCAGACCACCACGTTGCTCTCCTTCCACCACGCCCCCCACCGTCACGCCGGCAACGGCGGACCCGGCATGGGCGACTTCCGCAATGGCGGCCTCGGCGAATCCCTGACGCTGAGCGTCCCGGACGGCACCGTGGTCAAGGATCAGGACGGCAACATCCTGGCGGACCTCGTGGGCCACGGGGCCAGCTACGTGGCGGCCCAGGGTGGGCAGGGCGGCCTCGGCAACGCCGCGCTCTCCTCGGCCAAGCGCAAGGCGCCGGGATTCGCCCTGCTCGGTATCCCCGGGGAGGAACGGGACATCGTCCTGGAGCTGAAGTCGGTGGCGGACATCGCTCTGGTGGGATTCCCCTCGGCCGGCAAGTCGTCCCTCATCGCCTCGATCTCCGCGGCGCGCCCGAAGATCGCCGACTACCCCTTCACCACGCTGGTCCCGAACCTCGGTGTGGTGCAGGCCGGGGAGACCCGTTACACGGTGGCCGACGTTCCGGGCCTGATCCCGGGTGCCTCCGAGGGCAAGGGCCTGGGCCTGGAGTTCCTGCGTCACGTGGAGCGCTGCGCGGCGTTGGTGCACGTGCTGGACTGCGGCTCTCTGGAGTCGGATCGGGATCCGCTCTCCGACTTCGCCGCGATCGAGGCGGAGCTCGCCGCCTATGCGGTGGAGCCCACCTTTGCCCAGGGCGGACAGGGAGTGGTGCCGCTGAACGAGCGTCCCCGGCTGGTGGCCCTGAACAAGACGGACCTTCCGGACGGCCAGGACATGGCGGACATGGTGCGGGAATCCCTGGAGGAGCGCGGACTGCGGGTCTTCGAGATCTCCGCGGTGTCCCACAAGGGCCTCGACCCGTTGAAGTTCGCCATGGCAGACCTGGTGCGCCAGGCCCGGGAACGGTTGCCGGAGCCGGAGCAGCCCGCCGAACCGGAGGTCGTCAGGCCACGCTCGGTCCGCTCGCGCAAGGGTGGCCGAGGGGAGTTCGAGATCCGCCGTGAGGAGCGCAACCTCAAGCCCCTGTTCCGGGTCCGGGGCTCCAAGCCCGAACGCTGGGTGGCCCAGACGGACTTCACCATCGACGAGGCGGTGGGCTACCTGGCCGACCGGCTCAATCGACTCGGCGTGGAGGACGCGCTGTTCAAGCAGGGCGCCAAGCCGGGAGACGCCGTGGTCATCGGTGCCGATGACAATGGCGTGGTCTTCGACTGGGAGCCCACCATGGCCGCCGGCGCGGAACTGCTCGGTGGCCCGCGCGGTGCGGACCTCCGCATGGAGGAGCAGCACCGTCCCACCCGTGAGGACAAGCGCCGCGACTACGAGGAGCGCAAGGCGGCACGCGCCGCCACCCAGGCTGAGCTGGAGTCCGAGCGCCGTACGGGCGTGTGGGCGGTGGACCAGGAGATCAACCGATTGTCCGGGATCGAGGACGAGAGCGACACCGACGCAGAGCCGGGACCCGGGTCCCATGGCTGAGCAGGTCCCCAACCCGGTGGCTGGCCGGGACACGCTTCATCGGGCCCGCCGCCTCGTGGTGAAGATCGGCTCGTCCTCCCTCACCACTCCCACGGGGGTCAACGGACAGGCCATCGACTCCCTGGTGGACTCCCTGGCCGCCGTCCGTGCTCGCGGCACCGAGGTCGTCCTCGTGTCCTCCGGCACCATCGCCGCGGGCATCCACCCCCTGGGGTTGGGCAAACGACCGCGGGACCTGGCCACGCAACAGGCCGCGGCCGCCGTCGGGCAGGGAAAGCTGTTGGCCCAGTACACGGCGTCCTTCGCCCGGCATGGGCTCGAGGTGGCACAGGTGCTGCTGACGGCCGAGGACCTGATCCGCCGCACCCAGTACACGAACGCCCACCGCGCGCTGAACCGGCTGCTGGCGCTGGACGTGGTGCCGATCGTCAACGAGAACGACACCGTGACCACGGCGGAGATCCGCTTCGGTGACAATGATCGGCTCTCCGCGCTGGTGGCCAACCTGCTGCGCGCAGACGCCCTGCTGTTGCTCACGGACGTGGACGCGCTCTACACGGCGCCACCCTCACGCCCCGGATCGAGCCGCATCTCCCACGTGGCGTCCAGGTCTGACCTCGACGAGGTGCTGATCGGGCGCACCGGTCCGGCCGGCGTCGGGACCGGGGGAATGGTGACCAAGGTGGAGGCGGCGGGGATCGCCGCAGGCTCCGGGATCCACGCCCTCGTCACCTCGGCCGCCAATGCGGACGCCGCACTGGCGGGTCAGGACGTGGGGACCTGGTTCCAGGCCTCCGGCCGGCGCCAGTCCGCCCGGGGCATCTGGCTCGGCCTGCTCGCCGAGGTGCACGGCCGCGTGGTGATCGACGACGGCGCCGTCACCGCCCTGGTGACGAACAGGCGCTCCCTGTTGCCTGCCGGCGTCACCGGTGTCCAGGGCCGCTTCGATGCGGGCGACCCGATCGAACTGGCCGACCCCCGCGGCACAGTGGTGGCCCGGGGATTCGTGAACTACTCCTCGACTGAGCTGCCGGGGATGCTCGGGCGCCGGACGGCCCAACTGCTGGAGGAGTTCGGTCCGGAGTACCAACGTCCTGTGGTGCACACGGATGACTGTGTGCGGCTTCCCCTCAGGTCACGGCGACCGTAGGGCCCCGCCTGCGGGATAGACTGCGCGCATGTCCACCACCGCTGAGAACACTGCCGCATCCGGCGCCACGGGGGTTGCCCCCGAGGTCCGGGACGCCATCCTGAACGTGTCCGAACGCGCCCGCAAGGCCCGCGGCGAATTGGCCACCGCGCGCCGTTCCCGCAAGGACGAGACCCTTCTGGGGATGGCGGGCGCCCTCGTGGCCAACGCCCCGGCCATCCTGACCGCCAACCGCAGGGACGTCGAGGACGGCCGGGCGAAGGGCACCTCGGAGGCCATGCTCGACCGGCTCGGCCTGGACGAAAAGCGTATCGGCGCCCTGGCCGCCGCCCTGGAGGAACTCGCGGCACTGCCGGACCCCGTGGGCAACGTGGTGCGCGGGCGGGATCTGCCCAACGGACTGCACATGACCCAGCTGCGCGTCCCCCTCGGAGTGGTGGGCGCCATCTATGAGGCCCGGCCGAACGTGACCGTGGACATCGCCGGACTGGCGCTGAAGTCCGGCAACGCCGTGATCCTGCGCGGCGGTTCGGCGGCCCGGCACACCAACACCGTGTTGATCCAGATCCTGCGCGAGCAGGCGCTGGCCCACGGTTTTGACGCGGACATCGTCCAGGGGATCGACGAGCTCGGCAGGGACGGGGCCACCGCCCTGATGTCCGAGCGGGGCTCCGTGGACGTTCTGGTGCCCCGCGGGGGACGGGAACTGATCCAGTCCGTGGTGGACCACGCCAGGGTGCCGGTGATCGAGACCGGCGAGGGCAACGTGCACCTGTACATCGATGCCTCGGCCCCCGTGGAGATGGCCGTGGACATCGCGCTGAATGCCAAGACGCAGCGGGTCTCCGTGTGCAACTCGGCCGAGACCCTGCTGATCCATGCGGGGGCAGAGGAGGCGGGCCGCGAGGTGCTGCGGGCGCTGTCCCGGGCAGGAGTGTTCCTCCACGTGGACGAGGGTGCACGGGCATGGCTGCCCGCGGCGGCCGAGGGCTCGGCCCAGGACGCCACGGACGAGGACTGGGCCACCGAGTACCTGGCGCTGGAGATGGCCGTGAAGACCGTGAACTCGCTGGACGAGGCCATGGACCACATCCGCCGCTGGTCCACCGGACACACCGAGGCGATCGTGACCAACGACCTGGCCCATGCCGACCGTTTCGTGGCGGAGATCGACTCGGCAGCCGTGATCGTCAACGCCTCCACGCGATTCACCGACGGTGGGCAGCTGGGCCTCGGCGCCGAGGTGGGCATCTCGACCCAGAAGATGCATGCGCGCGGGCCGATGGGCCTGGAGGAACTCACCACCACCAAGTGGGTCCTGCGGGGCCAGGGGCAGATCCGGCCCTGACCGGCTCGAGGCGGGGAACGTACTAGGATGGACCCCAGACATCACCGTGATACGAGGCCGGGGCGCCGGCCGCCACAAGGGAGAACCACCAGATGCAGAACCTGACCGCCGCCGTGACCGTTGCCGCCGAGGAGGCGCACGTGGTCAATGAACTCATCGCCCCGGACTGGGTCTTCGGCGTGGGATCCTTCGTCCTGCTGCTGTTGATGCTGGCCGCCACCATGTCCCTGGGCTCCGTCAGCAAGCGCCTCCCCGTCCCCGCCGCCGAGGTCGACGTGCACGGCGCAGCCGGCCGCGGCGGTCGGCGTTCCGGCCACTGATCCCCGCAACGCCGCTGCCCACTGTGACCCAACGTCGTTTCCGCCTGGGAATCATGGGCGGCACCTTCGATCCGATCCACCACGGCCACCTGGTGGCCGCCTCCGAGGTGGCCTCTGAGCTGGACCTGGACGAGGTGGTCTTCGTGCCCACCGGCCAACCGTGGCAGAAGGACTCGCAGAAGGTCTCACCCGCGGAGCACCGCTACCTCATGACCGTGGTGGCCACGGCCTCGAACCCGCGCTTCACGGTGTCCCGGGTGGACATCGACCGTCCGGGCCCCACCTACACGGCGGACACGCTGCGCGATCTGCGGACGTTGAGGCCCGAGGCGGACCTGTTCTTCATCACCGGAGCTGATGCCCTGGAGCAGATCATGACCTGGAAGGACGTGCACCGGCTGTGGGACATGGCCCAGTTCGTGGGCGTGACCCGTCCGGGCCATGAACTCGTGGAGGTCGGGCCGGAGACCGGTGTGAAGCTGATGGAGATCCCTGCCATGGCGATCTCCTCGACGGACTGCCGGGTGCGGGTGCATAGCGGCAAGCCGGTCTGGTACCTCGTGCCGGACGGCGTGGTGCAGTACATCGCCAAACACAACCTCTACCTTCCCTCCGCCCACCTCCCCGGCGGAGGCCCGAGCGGCACGGCGGAAGCCGGTCGGACCTCCGGCCGGGACATCTCGGAGTCCACCGTATGAGCCAGAACCGACCGAAGGCTCCCGGGTCACGCCTGGGCACGCCGCAGATCAAGAGCGACTCTGCCCGCCCGGAAGATCAGCCGGCCGGCGAGTCGCCCCTGCCGACGCGCCGGTCATTGCGCCAGCCTCGCCGAGTCGACAGCGAGGCGGGGGCCCCTGCCGGGGTCGTCTCGAAGGCCACGATCCTCGAGCTTCCGGCCACCAACGTCAGTCCCTCGGACGTGGGCCCCTTGACCGGCCAACTGCCGAGGGTCATCTACTCGGTCCGCGACGACGCCAAGGGTGACTACGCCATCAAGTCCCCGGAATCGGAGGGGCCGGACAAGGCGGTGGCGGATCACGGGGTCGCCGCCGGACGGCCAGACGGGGTGACGGTGGACCACGACGGCGTGCCCGTGGGCGCGGACGGCCACCCTCTGACCCGCCGGGAGTTGCGCGAGCGGCGGCGTCGTCAGGAGGCGGCCCCGTCCGGCAACCAGCCCGGCACCCGACATCAGGCGCGGCGCGCCGACGCCCAGGCCGGCTCGCCGGTCACCGCGGCGGAAGCGCCCACACGCGGCTCATTGGCCGCCGAGGGAGCAGCTCTGGCCGCCAGGATCGAGGCCTCTGGCGGGGGAGACCCTGACGCCGTGGACCCACAGTTGCTGCGCGAGCAGGAACTGCTGGCCGAACGGGCCCGGCTGCTGAACACCGGGCTCATCACCCGGGTCCCCGCGGCGCACGAAGACCACCAGGCGCCGGAACCGGACACGGCACCGGAACCGGACACGGCACCGGCCACCGCTGCGGCACCGGCCACCTCTGGGGCGGAAGGTAGCCGGACAGCGGCACCGCCCGTCTCCCAGGAGCCCGTGCAGGCCCGGTCCGCCCATGGGCTGGACTCCCTGGAGGCGTCCGCCTGGTCGTCCCGGGAGCGGAACCTGATGCTGTTGGCGGGAATCGTGATCCTCGCCCTGTTGATTGCGTTCGTTCTCGCCCTCGTGCTCTGATGAGAGCCCACCACACCACCACAACCACCACGACAACCACCACCACGACCCTTCAGCCCTGAGGTGCAAATGACCGTTCCCGAGACCACCCTGAACGCCCTGAAACTGGCCGGACAAGCCGCTGCTGACAAGCAGGCCACGGACATCGTGGCGGTGGACGTGGCCCAGCAGATGGGGCTGACGGATGCCTTCCTGCTGGCCTCCGCCGGATCCGAACGACAGGTGCTCTCGGTGGTGGATGAGATCGAGGACGCGCTGACCCAGCAACTGCGCCTGGACGTCCTGCGCCGTGAGGGCAAGGCGGGCGGCCGGTGGGTCCTCTTGGACTACGGGCACTTCGTGGTGCACGTCCAGCATGAGGAGGAGCGGGTGTTCTACGCCCTCGACCGGCTGTGGAAGGACTCACCGCTGATCGATCTGGGACTGACGGATGGGGTGGCCTCACACGAGGGCGGCTCAGCTGTGGAACCGGAGACCGGGACGCGGGACTGGACGCCGAACTCCGCCCGGGACTGAGCTGCAGGTGCGGGGCGTGGGTGGCGATCACCGTGCGCTCCGCCACAGTGTCCCGCTCGATTTGCGAGGGGCGAGAGGTGCTGTGTATATTTATGGAGTTGCTTCGGACGGAGACGGAAACCGAAAGGGTTCTGGAAGTCCGGGATGGCGACCCACTCTGGGGGTATGGCGCAGTTGGTAGCGCGTCTCCATGGCATGGAGAAGGTCAGGGGTTCGAATCCCCTTACCTCCACCAGATAGAAAGGCCCTTCTTCTTCGGAAGAAGGGCCTTTCTCATGACCCGGGCATTCGAGCCATTAGCGTGGGGTCCATGGAATCACCCATCCAGCAGTATCTCGAGGAGCTGCTCGCCGAGGTCCAGGACCTGGGCTCTGGCGCACCGTATAATGTCCATCCTGCTGGGCGCGAGCCGCGACCCGGAGATTTCGGGATCTGTCTGGCCACAGTGGACGGCCGGGTCTACTCCGTCGGTGTGGCGGACCAGGAGTTCTCCATCCAGTCGATCTCCAAGCCCTTCAGCTATGGTCTGGCCCTGGCGGACTACGGCTTCGAGGCCGTGGACGAGAAGGTGGACGTGGAGCCCTCCGGAGACCCGTTCAACCAGATCTCCCTCGCCCAGGACACAGGCCGGCCGGCGAACTCCATGGTCAATGCGGGTGCCCTGGCCGTTGCCGGGATGATCCGCGGCGGGGGCGGCAAGTCGGCGGTTCGCCGGATCGTGGACACCTATTCGCGCTCCGCGGGCCGGAAGCTGTCCAGCAGCCGGTCCGTGTTCGACGTCGAGATCCGTCAGAGCGACCGCAACCACGCCCTGACCTATCTGCTCAGCTCCGTGGGGATCATCGAGAACGATCCCACGCGGGCGCTGGAGGTTTACCTGCGGCAGTGCGCGGTACAGGTCAGCTGCCGGGACCTCGCCCTGATGGCAGCCACGCTGGCCAACGGTGGCAGCCAGCCGCTGACCGGTGAGCAGGTGTTCGAGATCGACGTCGTGGAGCGGGTGCTCTCGGTGATGATGACCTCCGGGATGTATGACGACGCCGGCGCTTGGGTCAGCAGCGTGGGCATGCCCGCGAAGTCGGGCGTGGGCGGCGGCACGCTGGCGGTCCTGCCCGGTCAGGCCGGCTTGGCCGTCTTCTCGCCGCCCCTTGATGGGCACGGCAACAGTGTGCGCGGCCTGGAGACCTGCCGCCGCCTGTCCACGGACATGGAGATGCACTTCGTGCGCTCGGCGCGCAGCGGGCGTTCGGCCGTGCAGAGCACGCGGGAGATCTCCGAGTTGCCCTCGCGGGTGCGGCGCACCGTGGAGGAGGCCGAGGTTCTGGAGCAGCACGCACACCGGGCCCGGATCGTGGAGGTGACGGGAGATCTCTTCTTCGCCGGCACGGAGTCCCTGGTGCGGGCCGTCAGCGAGTTGGACGACTCCGTCGGGTTCGTGGTCCTGGACCTCCGTCAGGTCTATGACGCAGGCCAACTCGCCCGGCAGATGATCACCGGCCTGCGCCGGCAGTTGGCCGCGGCCGGCCGGGAGCTGGTGCTCGTCACCGGGGATGACGCGCCGGCCGTGACGGCCATGGACGACGACGGCCCGTCCGGTTCTCCGGTGACGGTCTACCGCGGCCTCGGGGAGGCGGTGGAACACTGCGAGGACGCCCTGCTGGAGCGCTACGGCGACCTGCCGACGGCCACCGAGCGGGTCCCCGTCATCGACTCACCGGCGCTGGCACTGTTGCCCGAGGCCGATCGTCAACGGCTCGCGGAGCTGATGGAGCGCCGCTTCCATGAGGACGGGGACGTCATCCGCCGGGTGGGACAGCGTTTCGGCGGTGTGCACTTCATCGTGGCAGGGCGGATCAACACCATTGCCACCGATCCCGGAGGCGAGAGGGTCCGGCTGAACACCCTGGGCGCGGGGATGTCCTTCGGCGAGCTGGCCCTGGGCACCTCGGACCGTCAGGAGACCACTGAGAAGGCCGTCGGTGACGTGGAGCTGATGGTTCTGACGCCGGAGGCGATCGAGTCGCTGGAGTCGGAGGACCCGGACCTGGCGCTTCAACTGTGGCGCGCCCTGACCCGCGACGCCTATACCCTGGTGGACCGCTACCTGAGAGAGGCCGCCGTCCGGCTGACGTACTGACCCTCCGGCGGGGAACGGGGCTCCACTATAGTCAGGGGCACCGTTCGATGCGGTGAAGGCCAGAAGGCTGTGAAGGGAGAGCGGTGGAATTTCTCGAGTTCCTGGTGAACCGGGCAGACGATCTGCTCGAGATGGGGCTGGCCCATGCGCTGATCGTCGCGGCGGCGGTGCTCATCGCCACCGTGATCGGTGTGGCGCTGGGCATCCTGACGTACCGCACCGAGCGGCCCCGCGAGCTCGTGTTGGCGCTCACCGGCACGTTCCTGACCATCCCGTCCTTCGCCCTGTTCATCCTGCTGCTCGGGCCGTTGGGACTCGGCTGGCCGCCCGTACTCTTCGCTCTCGTGATGTACGGCCTGCTGCCGGTGGTCCGCAACACCATCACGGGGCTGCGCGGGGTGGATCCGGCGGTCATCGAATCCGCCCAGGGCATGGGGCTGAACCGGCGGCAGCGCCTGTTGCGGATCGAATTGCCCCTGGCCTGGCCCGTGGTCATCACGGGCGTCCGGGTGAGCACGTTGGTGCTGTTGGGCATCGCCGCCATCGGTGCGGTGGTCAACGGTCCGGGGTACGGGGAGATGATCTTCACCGGCCTGGCCCGGGTGGGCACCCCTGTGGCCGTGAACATGGTGCTGGCAGGCACCCTGGGCGTCATCGTGCTCGCCGTGCTCTTCGACCTGATCTTCTATGCCGTCCAGCGGCTCACGACCTCGAGAGGTATCCGATGACCCAGCCGATCACCGCCGCGGGGCATACCGCCTCCCAGCCCGAGGTCATGATCCGCCTCGAAGACCTCACCAAGCGGTTCCCCGGGACCCGGCGCAATGCCGTGGACGGGCTGTCCCTGGACATCCACGCCGGGGAGATCGTGGTGCTCGTGGGGCCCTCTGGCTGCGGCAAGACCACCACCATGAAGATGATCAACCGGATCATCGAGCCGACCTCCGGGCGGATCGTCCTGAACGGTGAGGACGTCACCACCACGAATGCGGACCACCTGCGCCGTCGGATCGGCTACGTCATCCAGCAGACCGGCCTGTTTCCCCATCTGACCATCGGCGAGAACGTCTCGACGGTGCCGAAGCTGCTGGGCTGGGACGCGGCGCGGACCCGGAGCCGGGTGGACGAGCTGCTGCGCATGGTCAACATGGACCCGGAGGAGTACCGGGATCGCTTCCCCAAGCAGCTCTCCGGCGGCCAGCAGCAACGTGTGGGCGTGGCCCGCGCCCTGGGCGGTGACCCCCAGGTGATGCTCATGGACGAGCCCTTCGGGGCGATCGACCCGATCACCCGCGAACGCCTCCAGAACGAGTTCCTCCGGCTGCAGTCCGAGGTTCGCAAGACCATCGTGTTCGTCACCCATGACATCGATGAGGCCATCAAGATGGGGGACCGGATCGCCATCCTGCAGGAGGGGTCCGCGATCGCCCAGTACGACACCCCGGAGCGGATCCTGACGGCCCCGGCCAACGACTTCGTGCGGGACTTCATCGGTGGCGGGGCCTCGCTCAAGCGCCTGAGCCTGACCCGTGTCCGGGACATCGAGCTGGCTCCGTGGTCCACCGTGTCTGCCGCGGACTCCGTGGAGCAGGTCCACCGGGTGCTGCGGGAGTCGGACCACGGTGCGGTGCTCTCCCTGGACACGGAGGGTCGCCCGGCTCGGTGGATCGGCGCGGACGACCTGCGCCGGGGCACCGGCTCCACCCTGGAGGGGCTGGGCACGGTTCCGCAGGCCGTGGTCCAGACGCGCGCCACCCTGAGCGATGCCCTCAACGAACTGATC
Organism: Citricoccus nitrophenolicus; assembly: GCF_047305825.1. Taxonomy (GTDB): domain Bacteria; phylum Actinomycetota; class Actinomycetes; order Actinomycetales; family Micrococcaceae; genus Citricoccus; species Citricoccus nitrophenolicus. The sequence goes on from NZ_CP063070.1 coordinate 92,817, forward strand.
TCCGCGCGCTACGCCGTCACGGTGGTGGTGGATGAGGACGGCCGCTACCAGGGGGTGGTGGACATCGACCAGATCAACGAGTCCATCCGCTCGATGCGCGCCTCGGCGGTGGCGGAGGCCCGTACGAGCTTCACGGAGGAGGAGGCGCGGTCATGAGCATAGGAGCCGACGCGGGCCCCCGGGCGGGGGCGAACGAGGTGCGAGACGCCGACGTGGTGACCCAGACCCCGCCCACCGTCCGCCGCCGCGGATGGCCGGGCTACCTGACCATGCCGCTCATCCTGGTGGCGGTGCTCGTGGCGCTCTACGTCTATGTCAGCGGCCAGGAGCTCGACACCATCGAGGCGAGATCCCTGAACGCCGGTTCGCTGCTCAATGCGACGGGCGAGCATGTGGCCCTCGCCGCCGTCTCCACGGCCATCACGCTCGTCATCGCCGTGCCGTTGGGTATCCTGCTCACCCGGCCCTTCGCCCGCCGCATCCGCCCCTACCTCATCACCCTGTTGACGCTCGGACAGGCGGTGCCGACGATCTCCGTGCTGGTGCTGCTGGCCGTGATGTTCCTGTTCCTGGGCTTCAACGCCGCAATCGTGGGCCTGGTGCTGTACGCGATCATCCCAGTGCTGCTGAACACCATGGTCGGCCTGGAACAGGTGGACGAGAACGTGCTCGAGGCCGGCCGCGGCATGGGGCTGTCCAAGATGCAGGTGCTGCGCCGCCTGGAGCTGCCGCTGGCCGTGCCCGTCGTCCTGGCCGGCGTTCGCACCGCGCTGGTGATCAACGTGGGAACAGCCACCCTGGCGGCCTACATCAACGGGGGCGGACTGGGGGAGATCATCATGGCCGGCCTCACCACGAACCGCGTGCTGGTCCAGGTGGTGGGCGCCGTCCTGACCTCTGTGCTGGCCCTGCTCATCGACTATCTCGCCGGTCTGGCCGAGGACCTGCTGAGGCCCAAGGGCCTGCGCACCGAACATGCCTGATCACTGACCGCACCGCACCGAAAGAGGACTGTCATGAGAAACCAGAAGAGCACCAAGACCCTGCTCGGGGGCATCGGGCTGGCAGCCGTGGCCGCCTTGACGCTCACCGCCTGCGGCGGCGGTGACGGTGGTGGGGACGGTCCCAACGCCGGCCTGCTCGAGGGCGCAGAGCTCACTGCCGGCTCCAAGGAGTTCACGGAGTCCGTGGTCCTGAGCCAGATCACGTCCCTGGCCCTCGAGGACGCCGGGGCCAGCATCGAGGACCAGACGGGTATCTCCGGCAGCGCCACGGTGCGTGAGGCCCTGGAGACGGACGAGATCGACTTCTACTGGGACTACACCGGCACCGGCTGGGTCAACATCCTCGGCAACACGACCGAGGAGGTACCGGAGGACCTGTTCGCTTCCGTCTCCGAGGCCGACGCCGAGAACGGTATCGCGTGGTTGGACCCGGCCCCGTTCGAGAACACCTATCGAATTGCGGTCAAGCAGGACTTCGCGGAGGAGAACGGGCTCCAGACCCAGTCTGACGCCGCCGCGTTCATCAATGAGAACCCGGACCAGGCCCGCGTGTGCGCTGCGAGTGAGTTCATCAACCGGGACGACGGCCTGCCGGGCCTGGAGGATGCCTACGGCTTCGAGTTCTCCGAGGTCCTCGAGCTCGAGCTGAACCTGATCTACACCCAGGTGGGTGACTCCTGCGAGTTCGGCGAGGTCTTCTCCACGGACGCGCGGATCGCCTCGAACGACATGCTGGTCCTCGAGGATGACGAGGAGTTCTTCGTGGAGTACCAGGGCGCCATGACCCTGCGACAGGAGACGCTGGACGAGTACCCGGAGATCGAGGAGATCATGGCGCCCATCTCGGAGCAGCTCACCAACGAGACCATGATGGAGCTCAACGGCAAGGTGGACACGGACGGCGAGAACCCGCGGGACGTGGCCGAGGAGTGGCTCCAGGACCAGGGCCTCATCGGTTGATGCCGGCGCGCGCGAGCGTGCACCGGTGGGAGACGCGGCGGCCGGTTCGGGCGGGGCTCAGGCCTCGGCGAACCGGCCGACGGTCTCCTGGGCGTTGACACCGGGCAGTGCCGCGGTGAACAGGCGCAGGTAGGCCAGCTCCTCCCTGGTGCGCACCGGCGGGGTCAGCGTCCCCGCCTCGGCTGACAGCTCGCCCTTGCTGACGGTCTGGCCGAAGTGCTCGGTCAACACGTCGTTCATCCCGGTCCCCTCGCCGAACTGCTCCTTGCGCCGCCACAGGACCTGGTCCGGCAACCATCCGTCGAAGGCCTTCCGCAGGAGCCACTTGGCAGGACGGTTCCGGCCCACCAGTTTCCACTCCGGAGGCAGGGCCATGGCCAGTTCCACCATGTCCAGGTCGAGGAACGGCAGGCGGGGCTCCAGGCCGAGGGCACCGGCCACGCGGTCCACCCGCTGCAATCCACCGATGTGCATGGCCTGCAGGGTCTCGAGCAGCTCGGCGTGCAGCTCGGCCCCGTCCTGATGCCGTCCGTAGTGGCTGTATCCGGCGAAGAGCTCATCGGCGCCCTCGCCCACCAGGACGATCTTGGCGTGCAGGGAGGCCAGTCGCGAGACGAAGTAGTTCGGGACGGCGGAGTGGACCAACTTGGGGTCGAAGGACTCGAGCCCGGCGACCACGCGCGGCACGGCGTCGATGGCATCACCGGCCGTGTAGACGAGCTCGTGGTGGTCCGTGTTGCAGTGCTGGGCCACGAGCTGTGCGGCGGCGAGATCACCGCTGTCCTCCAACCCCACGGCGAAGGTCTTCAGGACGCGTCCGTCCTCCTGGAGGCGCCGGGCGGCGATCGCCGTGATGATGCTCGAGTCCACCCCACCGGAGAGCAGCACGCCGGGGGAGTGGCGGCTTGCCAGGCTGCGGTCGACGGCCCGGATCAGCGTCTCCCGGAGGGCGTCGAAGACCCACGCGGGCGGCTCGTCGTCCTCGGCCCGGCTCTGGAGCAGCACCGGGGTGGTGCCGGGGAAGCGGCGGATGGGGGTCAGACCACCGTCCGGGGTCCAGCAATGACCGGGCGGGAAGGGACGCGCCTCAGGTCGCTGGTCCTCATCGAAGGCCTTGAGCTCAGACGCGAAGACCACCGTGCCGCCGTCGTGCACCCAGTACAGGGGCGCCAGGCCCAGGACGTCCCGGGCCGCTACGAACCTGCCGTCGCCGGAGGCCACCACCAGGGCGAAGGGCCCCCACAGGTGCTCGAAGGCCTGAGCGCCGAACTCCTCCACGAGGACCAGAGCGGCCTCCAGATCGGAATCGGAGTGGAACCGGCCAGCGCCGAACCGCTCCCGGATTCGCCGGTGATTGTGGAGCATGCCGTCACCCACCACCCAGAGTTCCCGGGCTCGGCCGCCGGACAGCGGCTGATCACCGGAGACCGGGTCCACGATGGACAGGTACCTGCTGCCCAACCACGAGGGGCCGAGCTCCCGGGTTCCGGAGCCGTCCGGGCCCCGATGGGCGAGCCGGTCCAGCATCCGCTGGCCCCTGCCGGGATCGAAGGGACCGTGGGCTGCGACGATGCCTGACATGGACAACCACCTCTGTGACGAGAATCGTGAAGTCCACTCCACCTTAGTCCTGCTCCAGCACCACCAGCCGATGGGTGGACCGGGTCATCGCCACGTATCGGTCCACGGCTCCGGTGACGCCTGCACCGAACCTGCCGGGGTTCACCAGCACCACCAGGTCGAACTCGAGTCCCTTGGCCAGGACCGGGCTGATAGACCTGACCCGGTCACGTGCCTCGACCGGGGACTCGTACTCCGGTGCCCCCATCACCGCGGCGGTCCCCTCGCCCGTCGGGTTCTCGTCCATCCAGGCGCGCACCACCCCGTCCAGCTCGTCAACCGTGCCGTGGTGGACCGGCACCCCGGCGTCTCGGACGGACGTCGGCACGTTGGCATCCGGCAGCACCTGCCGGATCACGGGGGCGGCCTCGGCCATGACCTCCCGCGGAGTGCGGTAGTTCACGCTCAGGGCGGACAGGTCCACGTGGTGGTGCCCCACGCGATCCAGCCGCTCGCCCCAGGTCTCCGTGAATCCGTGCCGGGCCTGGGCACGGTCGCCCACGATTGTGAAACTCCCAGAGGGGCACCGAGCCAGGAGCATCTGCCATTCGGCGTCGGTGAGTTCCTGGGCCTCGTCCACCACGATGTGGCCGAACGGACCGGCCAGCGGGTCCCGCACCTCGGGGATCGTCGTGCCCTGCTCCACGAGCCGCTCCCGGATGTCCGCGGTCCGTAGGGATGTCATCTCCATCAGATCCGAGTCGTCGGCGGCCACCAGCTCATCGATGACACGGTCCATCACCGCGGCCTGGTCCGCCTGGGCCCTCTCGCGCCGGCGCCGCCGTTGCCCTGCTCGGGGATCGCCGATCCTCCGCCGGGCCGCGTCGAGGATCGGCAGGTCCGCTGCCGTCCAGGCCTGGGGCTCGGTCCGTTGTACGGCGCGGACCTCATCCTCAGTCCAGGTGGGAGCACAGTGCCGCAGATAGGCGGGCACCGTGAACAGGTCGCCCACGATCTGGTCCGCCTGCAGCAGTGGCCAGGCACGGGCGAAGGCCTCCCGCAGTCCTTCGTTCGCCTCGAGTGCAGCCCGCACCGCCTCCGCTCCGGGGGCCTCGTCCATCCCGTGCTGCTCGAGGAGGATCTCCAGCAGGACGGCCCAGACCTCCTCCCGCGCCTCGTTGTGGGGCGTGGACGGATCGCGGCCAGAGAAGGCCTCGGCCCAGTCTTCGGCGGACAACCACACCTCGTCCCACGGGGTCGTCACCAGCAGACCCTCCCGCGGTGCCTCCTCGTACAGTCCCACGGCCGGTTCCACGGCATCCACGAGATCCCGCCGGGCCTTGAGTGCGGCCACCGCCCCATCCGGCTCCGCGGGCACGGTGCCGCCCTCTGGGACCAGCCCCAGCACCGTGGTGGTGAGCACCCCGTCCTCGCCGAGTGAGGGCAGCACGTCCGCCACATAGGCCAGGTACGGCTCATGGGGGCCCACGAACAGGATGCCGCCACTGCCCCGTCGGAGCGACTCTTCGGCGTAGAGCAGGTGGGCCGTGCGGTGCAGGGCCACCACCGTCTTACCGGTACCCGGGCCGCCGTCGACCACCAGGGCACCGCGCGATCCAGCGCGGATGATGGCGTCCTGGTCTGCCTGGATGGTTCCGAGCACGTCCCGCATCCGGGACGTGCGGTGGGTACCCAGACTGGCGATGAAGGCGGACTGATCGTCCAGGGCGGCACCCCGCCCGGCATCCGCCAGCCCCTCCGGGGTGAAGACCTCGTCCCAGTAGTCAGTGACGGAACCTCGCGTCCAGCGGTACCTACGGCGGCTGACCAGGCCGTTCGGATGAGCGTGGGTGGCGCTGAAGAACGGCTTGGCAGCTGGCGAGCGCCAGTCCACGAGCAGTCGCCGGCCCGAGCCATCGGACAGGCCCATCCGGCCGAGGTACACCGTCTGGCCCGTTGTGGTCACCATGCGGCCCAGGGTCAGGTCCACGCCGAACCGTTCCAGCAGTCTCAGGCGGGAGGACAGTCGGCGGATGTTGGCATCGCGCTCGAGCGCGTACTCGCCGGTGCCCCGCGGCTGGCGGCGCAGCGCGGCCAGCCGCTGGGAGTCCTCGGCCAGCCTCTCCCGCAGGGTGGCGGCGAGGTCGGAGAAGTGCGCCTCGTCATCGGCGATCAGGCGCGGGAGGGCCTTGGCCGCAATGCGGTCAGGGAGGGAGAACACTGAGGTGTGGACAGGTGGTGCTGTGGGCTTCACGGGGGCGGTTCCTTCGACGAGACCCGCTGATTCTGGCAGGGTAGGGGGGCCTTGCGGCAAGGCCCCCGGTGGGGCATAGTCTGAAAGTGCGGAGGGGATATGCGTCGACTCGACCTTCATGGGATGTGTTCTGAGACCGCCCTCCAGTTCCCGGCGGTGACGGTGCAGAACCCCTTTGGCCCGGACATCGATGTCTACAAGGTCAAAGACCGCATGTTCATGTTCCTGGCCGAGCTGGACGGCGTCCCCATCGTGAACCTCAAGGCGGAACCCGAGGACTCAGGTGCCCTGCGTCAGGCCTACCCGGAGATCACGCCCGGCTATCACATGAACAAGAGGCACTGGATCACCGTGGTGGGTGGTGAGAACATCACCGGCACGCTCCTCGGCGAGCTCGTGCTCGATTCCTACCGCCTCGTGGTGGAGAAGTTGCCACGGCATGTCCGTCCGGTGGACCCCGAGGCCTTCGGCTCTGAGGCGGTTCCAGGCCACTGTGCGCGCGGGGACGGTGCGGCCGGGCCGGTATAGCCTGAGCACTACGGAGTCAGTGCGGCGCCGCAGAACGGATGCAGACCATGCGAAGACCGAATGACTCTGTCCTGGGTGTGCTGGGCACGTCCCGCAAGACCGACGAGCACCGTGTCGCCATCCACCCGGACCATCTGGAGCGCATCGACCCCTCCCTGCGTAGCAGGATGGTCCTGGAAGGGGGCTACGGCGATCGATTCGGCTACCCGGACGATGACCTTCGTCGGCTGGTGGGCGGGGTCACCGACCGGGCCGGGGTCATTGCCGCCGCGGACACTGTACTGCTGGCCAAGCCGCAGGCCGCAGACCTGGAACAGCTCCGAGAGGGGCAGACGCTCTGGGGGTGGCAGCACTGCGTGCAGGACCGAGCCTTGACCCAACAGGCCATTGACAGGCGTTTGACGCTGATTGCCTTCGAAGCCATGAACCACTGGGCCGGTGATGGCGGCTTCTCCCTACACGTCTTCCACCAGAACAACGAACTGGCCGGGTATTGCTCGGTCATCCATGCCCTCTCGCTCACCGGTGTCACGGGCGACTACGGACGCCGGCTGAGCGCCGTGGTGATCGGTTTCGGCGCCACCGCCCGCGGGGCCGTCACCGCGCTGAAGGCCCACGGAATCTCCGACGTCCGGGTGCTGACGAATCGCAAGGTCGCCTCTGTTGCCTCGCCCATCCATTCCGCGCACATGATCCAGTTCGATCACGACGGCGGCCCCTACCTCAGTGAAGTCATCACCGAAGACCGCGGGCGGGTCCCACTGGCGCCCTTCCTGGCCGAGGGCGACATCGTGGTGAACTGCACCCTGCAGGATCCCAACGCCCCCCTCCTGTACCTGCGCAGCGGGGATCTGGAGGCATTCCGCCCGGGCAGCCTCATCGTGGACGTCTCCTGTGACGAGGGCATGGCCTTCGAGTGGGCACGCCCCACCAGCTTCGCCGACCCCATGTTCACGGTGGGCCGGAACATCAACCACTACTCGGTGGACCACAGTCCCTCGTATCTGTGGAACTCGGCCAGCTGGGAGATCAGTGACGCGCTCCTGCCGTTCCTGAGCACCGTCATGACCGGACCCAAGGGCTGGGACACCAGTGAGACCATCTACCGGGCCATCGAAGTTCGCGAAGGCGTCATCCAGAACCCAGCGATCCTGGCGTTCCAGGGCCGCGCGGTGGAGTATCCCCATCCGGGTTCCTGATCGGCCTGGTCTGATCCGCTGTGCGGCCCCAGGCCAGCAGACCGGCGCCGGACGCCACCGTCAGGCCCGCCACCACCAACCCGGCCAGGCCATCCCAGCCGATGTTCCCCGGGGTCCCGAGGAACACCGTGCCCAGCGCCACGGCCGCAGCGGGGTTGACCACGCTGATCCCTCCCAACACGGCCGCTGGCGTCGCGCTCCTCGCGAGTGACCTGAGCAGCCAGAAGCCGGCCACCGCGGCCACCGCCAGGGACAACAACAGTGCGCCGTGCGCCGGGGACGTCCGTCCCAAGGTGCCGATCAGCGTGTAGCTCGCCACATGGATGCTCGTCGCCACCGTGCACCAGAGAAGACCCGTCGCGATGACCCGAGACGTGGTTCCGGCCCGGGCCAACGCCAGGACGGCATTGAGGAAGGCCAGGATCAGCAGCAGCCCCGCCAACCTGGTCAGATCCGTCTCCTGAGCGGGAAGGGGCTGTACCAGCGCCAACGGTCCCAGCAACAACGAGCCGACGTTGAGGACACCGAGGGCCAGCACGCCAAGGGAGGAGTCGGCGGGATGGGTTGAAGGGGTGGGCAGGGCCGGGGCGGGCTGCATGGTGACCACGGTAGGAGCCGGTGCCGCGCCGGGCATCACCCGAGGGGATGATTCTGCGTGGTCCTCTGGTGTCGGTGCACGGCTCGGGACTCTCGTCGCCCGCGGCTACACGTGCAGACGTTTGGAGAGCTCGTGTTTGACAGCAGCCCCGCGATCCAGCTGGATGAGGGCCAGGGCGACGAGGGCCAGAGCCCCGCAGATCGCGGACGGCACGGGATGGGTCACGCCACCGAGCAGGAGGAAGACGAGCGGCGCCAGGCCCAGCAGGGCGGTCAGCCCGCTGTAGAGGATGTGCTCGCCCACTTCGATGCGCATGACGCGGACCGTGATCAGCAGGGCGACGATGGAGGAGGCGCAGAGGATGGGCACGGCGTAGGTCAGGGACCACCCGGGCCACCCGCCGAGATAGTCCCAGTACACGCAGACCAGGCCGACCAGGAGGACGAGGTAGGCCGTGCTCTTGGCGATGTTGCGCCGCTGACGCACGGCCATCAGCACCACCAACCACATGGCGCTGACCCCCAGCCAGACGGATCGCAGGACTCCCAGACCGTCCACATCCTGCCCGAAGAGCAACTGTGCGGTGAACGAGCCCAGAACCAGGGCGAGCGAGACCAGGGTCAGGACCTTGAGCACCCGCCGCCGGGAGAAGGCCAGCGGGATGACCGCCAGGGGGCTCCGGGCCGGGCCGCCTGCATCCGGTGGCGTGACCGGCGCCGAACACAGCGGGCACCGCGTCCAGCCGCCCTCGATCCTGACGGCACACTGCTCACAGCGGCTCACGGGGCGGCCTCTGCGTGCTCTACCTCCGCGAGCTCGGCCTCGGTGACCCGCACCGCCGCGACGCCCACGTCCACGCCGTGGCCGCTGAGCGCCCGGGCGAACTCCCGGATGTGGCCGGTCTCCGTGTAGGGGGAGGAGAAGCTCACGGTCAGCAGCCCGGCGTGGGAGACCACACAGAACTGGGGCCGGGCCGCCGAGACATGCAGGAACATCCTGCTGACGTGGGTCTCGGCGGGCTCGGGCAGGCTCACGCGGCCCATATTGGAGATCGCCACGGTCAGGCTGCGGTTGTTGACGCGGTTCACCAGCCCCAGGGCCACATCCTTCAGCGGACGGGGCAGTACCCGGAGTACGGGCGTCCGCTCGAAGCGGATGAACCGCCGCAGCTTCGCCTCCAGGGCTTCGGGCGTGGCCTTCGGACGGAACTGTGCCTCCAATGACCGGGCGATCTCTCCGACGCCGTCCGCGCCCCGCCCATAGGTGTGCTCCACGCGCACGGTGGCGAAGAAGTTCCGCGCCGAGGTGGAGGGGAAGAACTGGCGCAGGTTCACCGGAACGGATGCCGCCATGGTCCGGTGTCTGCCCATCCCGCCGGAGGACCGGTGGATGGAGTCGAAGAACAACGCCGTCAGGTACATGGTCAGGGACACCCCCTCCGCGCGGGCCAGCGCCAGCACATCCTGCGCCGGCAGCGTGAGTTCGACGGCCCGAGTGCGGTGGTCCGGGGTGCGCGTGCCACGGACGTGGTAGACGCGCGGCTGGCGCTGACCCCCTCGTCCTGGCTGTGGCGCCGGGGCCGATGCCGTGGCCCCATGCTGACTGCCCCGGCCCGCGTCCGGCGGCGGGCTGCCGGCCACTGTGCTCTGCCCGGCATCCACCACCGTGAGCGCCGCCGGTGCGGCGTCCCGGCGGAAGTACTCCGCGAAGCTGTCACCCGTCAGTTCCCGCGCCGGATCGGAGCCCACCGGTTCGCGGTCCACGGTGGTGGCATCAGCGCCGCCGGGGCCCCCGGGCCGCGCCTTCCCGGCCTGCGGGGGCTGGTCCTCCGGATACCGCAGCCGGTGGTAGGCCGTCACCAGATCGGAGAGGAACCACAGGGCACCGGTGCCGTCGGAGAGGGCATGGAACACCTCCAGATTGATGCGCCTGAGGTGGTGCGTGACGCGGAACAGCAGGTTGCGCCGGTCCGCCCGGTAGATCGGCGCGCACGTGTGCAGCTCCTCGCCGGTGATCCGGGGCCGGAGATCGGAGTCCTGCAGGTAGTACCAGAACACCCCGCGGCGCAACACCGCGTGGTAGAGCGGGTACTGCTCGTAGGTCTCGTCCAGGGCCAGCTGCAGAAGCTCCGGATCCACCTCGTGGTCCGTCTCGGCGCTGAGTCGGAAGACCTTGGGGTCCGCATCGGTACGGGCCGCCAGGAAGATGTTGGAGGCATTGTCCAGTCGGACCCAGGTCCGCCCCGTCATGCCGGCTCCTGCTGGCTGGGCACCTCGTCCAGGAAGTCGTTGATGACCTCGTATGCCTCCCGGAGGGAGCGGGAGAACCGGGGCAGGGCGATGAACCCGTGCAACGCACCGTCCACCCGGTGGATGCGCACCTCGTTGCCGGCCGCGCGCAGGGCACGCCCGTACTCCTCGCCCTCGTCACAGAGCAGGTCGAGCTCGGCGGTGATGACGAGGCTGGCCGGCTGCCCGGACAGGTCCGTGGCCATCAGCGGGGCCACGAGGGGATTCCGGCGCTGGGAGGGGTCGGGCACATAGAGGTCGAGGTAGTCCTGGACCTCCGTGTTGGTGAGCCGGTAGGCCTCGCCGTGGTGGCGGACCGAGGCGAACGGCGAGGTCTTCGGGTCATGGTCCCAGTGGGTCACCGGGTACAGCAGGACCTGCCGGTCGGCCGTGCGCAGGCCCTCGTCACGGAGCATGAGGGAGACCGCCGCAGCCAGGTTCGCCCCGGCCGAATCGCCGACCAGGACCACCTTCTCCGCCGACTCGATGCCCGCACGGTGCGGCTCCTCCAGCAGGATCCGAGTGACGTTGTAACAGTCCTGGAGACCTGCCGGAAACGGATACTCCGGTGCCAGACGATAGTCCACGGAGGCCACCACGCATCCGGTGAGCTCGGCCATCGTGGCGCTCGCCGGGGTGTAGCTCTCGATGTCGCCGGTGACCCACCCGCCGCCGTGGAAGAACAGCAGCACGTCGTCCCGCCGCTTCCGGTTGGGCTGGAAGACCCGCACCGGAACCGCCCGGCCAGCGACCTCCGCCACCGTCTGCCGGTAGGCGGTCCTGTACCGCGGTCCGGTCAACGCGGCCAGGCGCTGCTGCACCCTCCGAACCTTCCCATAGTCCTCCCGCATATTGATCCGCGGCGCGGCGAACAGGCCCAGTACCGCCCGGGACAGCCGGTTCACGGGAGGGGCAGGGTCGGGTCGGCCGTCTGGTCGGAGATCAGGTCCATGCACCCAGCCTAAAGGGCCAGCGGGACCCTGCTCCCTCACGTCGCCCGAGGTGGGGTCTACAGCGGCAACCGTGCCTTCACCGTGAACCCGCCGTCCGGCGTCGGGCCGGAGGCCACGGTGCCACCGAGAGCGGTGACGCGCTCGGTCAGGCCCTTCAATCCCAGTCCGGCGCCCGGGGCGGGCACCACCAGCGTGCGGGTGGCCGGGCCGTTCACCACGCGAACCCCTATGAGGTCCCCCACGGAGACCTGCACGCGGATCGCGGCCCCGGGCGCATGGCGCAGGGCGTTGCTCACCGCCTCCTGGACCGTCCGGTAGGCGGTGAGTCCAGTGGCCGGGGGTACGACGGCGGACCAGTCGCCCGCCGCGCTCGGCCCGCCCGGCCCGGTGATGGCCTGAGGCGTCTCCGCGTCCGCGGTACCGTCCCCGCCGGCGAGGGGCAGCAGTTCGGGATCGATCTCCAGGTCCACGGTGGCCCCGGAGGCCCTGGCGTTGGCCACGAGGGCCGGGATGTCTGCGATGGTCGGCTGGGGTGCCGTCTCCGCGGCATCATCGCCGCGCAGTACAGCCAACAGTCCGCGCATCTCGGTCAGCGCGCGCCGGGAGGAGCCCGCGATCGTCTCGAACTCGCCGCGTGTGGGATCGTCCATCCCGGGCAGCCGGTAGGGAGCCGTGGTGGCCTGGACGGAGATGACGGACAGGGAATGGGCCACCACGTCATGCAGCTCCTGGGCGATCCGGTTGCGCTGTTGGAGTTCGCGCCGTTTGGTCTCCTCCTCAGCTGTGAGCTGTCGTTCCTGCACCAGCTGCCGGCGGCTGCTGGTCAATTGACGCAGCGCCGAGCCGATGGCCAGGAAGGCGCTCGTGAGGGAGAGACAGAGGATGGCGTTGCCCAGTGCTGAGCCCGCGTCAGAGTCGGGGTGGAACCCGAGGAACAGAAGCGGGATGAGGGTCAGCGCCGAGATGAACGCTCCGGCCAGCACGGCGGTGAGGCCCATACGCCACCCGGCGGTGGCGGCCACGAGCAGTACGAGGAACACGTACCAGAGCAGCGTGGTGACCGGCCACGGCCAGGGCCCTGCCGACGCCTCCACGGACAGGGCGGAGAGCAGCGCACCGGCGGCCGCCAGCAGGATGCCGAGCTGAGGGCGCCGAACGGAGACGGGCAGCGCCGCGGCGAGGAGCATCGAGGTCACCATGGCCGCCAGGACGTTCGCCTCGTGGACGGCAGCCAGGACCGGCCAGCCGATGGCGAGCTGGGCCACAGCGCCGAAGCCCGTGAGGACGTACAGCCACCCGGTGGAGGTGAAGCTGGATCCGGCCGTGCGCGGGGAGGCGTGCATGGTCATCACGCTACTCGCGCGGTGTTGGCCGTGGGGCTGGCTCCGGCGGCGGGATCCCAGGTGGCCGTAGCGGGGCGGGACCCGGTCTCGGCACCCAGTGCGGCCGCCGTGGTGGTGGCGTCCAGCAGGGCGAGCCCGCGCATCACCAGCGGAAGGGTGAGAGTGAAGAGGACCCCCAGAACACAGTAGACGGCGGACTCCACCAGATAGCTGGTGGCGATGCCGTCGGCGATGCCGCCGCCGGTCAAGGCCTCTAGCATGCCGCCGACCAGCGGGAGATCGCCCTCGCCCCGGGGGATGTAGTGGCCCCACAGGACATAGGTGAGTCCGCCGAGGGCGCTGGCGGTCCAGGCGACGGCGAGGACGAAGGACCCGGTGCGCATCGGGAAGGCGATCAGGGTCTCGAACAACAGGTCCAACCACCGGCGTGGGTCCTTGAGGTATCCCAGGAGGCCGTTGAACCCGGGGCGGCGGCCGCGGTAGACGGGCTGGACCATCTGACCGCCCCACTGCCGGACGCGGCTGCGGGAGAGCTCGGCGAAGCCGCCGGCCACCAGCAGGACGATCGGCAGGAGCCAGACACCGATCCAGATGACGGCCGTGCCCAGGGCCAGCGTGAACAGGGGCACCAAAAGGATGAAGGCGAAGAGGGAGATGAAGAAGCCGGACAGGACGTAGGCGTAGTCGCGGCCGAGGAGGGTGAGGGTGCGTTTCATGGTGCTGAAGCTACGGACCCGGCCGCGTCCGGTCGTCACCCGGGCGGGTGAACCTGGGGATGCGCAGGGGTACCTGCGGGGGACCACGGCCTCGGCGATAGGCTGGGGACGTGACTGACACCAGCCCTGGAACTGCTCCTGAGTCCGCTCCCGGATCATTCTCCGGCGCCCACCCGATCCGCATCCTTATCGTGGATGACCAGGCCATGGTGCGCCAGGGGTTCGGTGCGCTCCTGGACGCACAGGGGGACATGACCGTGGTGGGGAGTGCGGCGGACGGCTCCGAGGTGGTGGACCTCGTCCGGAAGGCCCGGCCCGACGTGGTCCTCATGGACATCCGCATGCCACGGGTCAACGGCCTGGACGCCACCCGCGCCGTCTTCGCGATGCCCGGGGACCTGCACCCGAAGGTGATCATGCTGACCACCTTCGATGCCGACGAGTACGTCTTCGCCGCCCTGCAGGCCGGGGCCAGCGGCTTCCTGCTCAAGGACGCCAGTGCCGAGGACCTTGCCGGTGCCGTGCGGGTGGTCGCCGGGGGAGAGGCGCTCCTGGCCCCGTCCATCACCCAGAAGCTGATCGCCGACTACGTCTCCCGACCCACCGTCCGGACGCCGGATGTCACCGTGCTGGGAACCCTGACCGATCGGGAGCTGGACGTGATGCGGCTCGTGGCCACCGGCCGTTCCAACGCCGAGCTCGCCGCCGAGCTGTTCCTCTCCGAGCAGACCATCAAGACCCATGTGTCCCGGATCCTGGCCAAGCTCGGGTTGCGGGACCGGACGCAGATCGTGGTCACGGCCTATGAGTCGGGACTGGTCAGCGCGGGAGGGGCATGACCACGCTGGTGTTCATCCACGGCCGTGGCCAGCACACCCCGCCGGACCTCCCCGCCGAACGCATTCCGGACTTCGTGAGGGACCTCCGCGGACGGTGGCTGCAGGCCCTGGACGTGGGTCTGGCGGCGTCCGGTCTGGACCCGGTGCCGGAGGACACCCCGGTGGTGTTCCCCTTCTACGCCAATGCCTTCCGGGACGCCGTGGCCGCGCGTGAGGGTGACGGGCCCGGCCCTGACCTGGCGCTCTGGGCCACGGGTCATCCGATGCCGGGGGACCTCCGCCCGGTCTGTGAGGTCAAGGCGGAGCTGCTGGACGATGTCATCACCCACGTGCCGGCCCAGCGGCCGTCCACGGACCGAGAGGGCACGGCGCGGGGTGTCCCGGCCGGCGTCGAACGTCCGTGGTGGAAGCTGGACGAGCTCTTGCGGATCCCGTGGTTGCGGGCCGCCCTCCAGCAGCTGGCTCGGACGGAGGGCGTCTCGGCGCGGGTGATCGAAAGCCAGTTCACCGACGTCGCCTACTACCTGGGGTGTGCTGAGGTGCGGGAGACCGTGCTGGGGATCGTGGAGGACTCGCTGGCCGGAGTGCCACGGGGAGAACCGCTCGTGATGGTGGGCCACAGCCTGGGCAGCGTGGTGGCCTACGACCTGCTGACGAGGATGGACCCCGAGAGGACGGTCTCGTTGCTGGTGACCAGCGGAAGCCCACTGGGTCTGCCGGCCGTGCAGAAGCACCTGCTGGGTCATGGCGGAGTCTCGCCTGCGCCGGTTCCCGCTCTCGTGCCGGCCCGGGCCGGATCCTGGCGCAACGGCTATGACGTCCGGGATGTGGTCGCGATCCTCAACCCCCTGGCTCCCCACCTGGCCCAGGAGCCGAACGGGCAGGTCCTGGACGTCCGGGTGGACACCGGGTCGGAGCCGCACGCGGTGGATGGCTATCTCGAGCAACCTGAGATGGCCGGAGCGGTCGGCGAGCTCCTGACGGCGGCGAGCGCCCCATGACCTCATGGCCCATCCTGCGGACGCAGGGCTCCTACACCCGCCGGTCCGGCGAGCTGCTCTTCGGCGGCTCTCCGTGGGGGCTGGCGCGGCTTTCGGTGCCGGCCCGGTCCTGGGCGCGCCACGTCCTCCGGGCCGGGGCCGGGCCAGTGGCTCCCCGGGACGAGGTCGAACGGGCCACCGCTCGGCTGCTGGTGGACCGCGGACTGGCGCTGCCGGTCCTGCCGCCCCGGACCCCACGCCGGGAGGAGATCGAGGTGGTGGTGCCGGTCTACGGCTCCGCCGGGTCACTGGCGCGGCTCTTGTCGGCGCTGGACGGCGGCTCTCCGGACGGCGACGCAGGCCGCGGCACCGGCGCGCCTCGCGTCACGGTGGTGGATGACGGATCCGCCGGCCCAGAGGCACGGGAGATCGCCCGGGTCTGCGCCGATCACGGTGCGCGGTTGGTGGTGCTGCCCGAGAACCTCGGACCGGGAGGCGCGCGCAACGCCGGGCTGACCGCCACCACTGCGGAGCTGGTGGCGTTCCTCGATGCGGACACCCTGCCCTCGCCGGACTGGCTGGACCTCCTGGTGCCGCACTTCACGGACCCCGTGGTGGCCGCAGTGGCCCCCCGGGTACGTGGCGCAGTCTCCGGCCCTGGGATCGGCAGCCTGCTGGAACGATTCGAGGCACGCCGGGGCGGACTCGACCTGGGGTCCCACGCCCGCCGGGTGGCTCCCGGTGGGCAGATCGGCTACGTCCCCACGGCAGCCATGGTGGTCCGGCGATCAGCCCTGCCGGATCCACCGTTCGAGCCCGGACTGCGGGTCGGCGAGGACGTGGACCTGGTATGGCGCCTCGTGGAAGCCGGCTGGACGGTCTGCTACCTGCCCGCCGTGGAGGTGCATCACGAGGTTCGGTCCGGGCTGACGGCCTGGGCACTCCGGCACGCGGCCTACGGTTCCTCGGCCGTCCCCCTGGAGCGGCGGCACCCCGGCCGGTTGGCCCCGGCCACCCTGGGCTGGCCCTTCCTCTCGCTCCTGTCCGGTGCTCTCCTGATGTCCGGTGGTGGCACCTGGCCCCGAGCACTGGGCACCGCGGCGGCTGTGGTCGGAATCGCTGTGCAGGGGGGAACCCAGGTGCGCCGCTTCCGGGACCGTGGCCTGCCGGTGTCCGCCGGGGTGGAGATCGCCCTGTTGGGGCTCCGGTCCGAGGCCACCGCGATCGGCAACGCGCTCCGCCGCGAATGGTGGCCCCTGGGTGCAGCGGCCCTCGCCCTGTCCTGTGCACCGGTACCGCGCGTGCGGAAGGCGGCGTGCGCCGTCGTCGTGCTCGGGCTGCTTCCCACGGTGCCGGACACCGCGCACGCCGCCCGTCATCACTGGCAGTGCTGGAGGGCCCCAGGCGCTGGTGCACCGGAGCACGACGCCGGCATACCCCTGGACCCGGTGCGTCACCTCGCGCTGCGGCTCGGCGCGGACGCCGCCTACGGGACCGGCGTGATTCTGACCGCCCTGCGCTCGCGGAGCCTTGCAGTCATGAGGCCGCGGTTCCGCAGGCTACCCCGGGGCTGACGCTCGGCAGTCGGTCGGGGCGCGTGACCGTACTCAGCAGTGCAGGCTGTCGAAGGCGTGGAGGGCGCGCTCGAGGAGGGATTCGAAGAGGTCGGCCCCCTCTGAGGAACTGGCTCCGGCCGGGTCCCCGAGCACACCGTTCGGACTCACACCCCGAACGCCGTGGGTGCGCAGCTCAGGCAGCAGGTCCCTCAGAGGCGTGGCGTTGCCGGGGGCTGCCCGGCCCAGGAGCACTCGTGAGGGGTCCAGATGCAACATCAGGGAGGTCTCGGCCCGGCCGGCGTGGGCATCCATGCCGGGCAGGCCGAGGGGGTGGGGGAGCAGCGTGCGCCCCTCCGCGGTGCACAGTGCGGCCGCTGAGCGGAGCGCACCCACATTGCCGCCGTGGCCGTTGACCACCATGACCGCCGCGAAGGCCGGTGTGGAGCTGCGGACCAGCTCGATGAGGACGTGGTGCAGGGCATCGGTGCCGATGGACAGGGTGCCGGGGAAGCCAGCGTGTTCACCGCTCGCACCCAGGGGGAGGGTCGGGGCAAGTGCCGCGCGGTCCCGTGCCGCACTGACGGCAACGGCCACCGCCGTGGCGATCGCCGCGTCGGTGTCCAGCGGCAGGTGGGGTCCGTGCTGTTCGAGGGCGCCGAGAGGGACCACCAGGATCGGTGCCTGGCCGCCGAAGGACTCGGGGCGGATCTCCGGCCAGGTGGCATCGACGAGTCTCACCGCGAACTCCCCTCTGCCGGTGCGATTCCCCGGGCGAGGGCCGAGGCCGTGCCGTGCTCCAACCCCTCGAGGTCCGTCATCGCCTCGAAAGCGGTGTCGATGAGGGTGGGCAGGTCGGTCGCGTGGCGGGGGATCCATTCGCGGTAGGCCGCCACGGCTGCCGACAGGGCGATCTCTCCGATCAGCTCCGGCAGGAAGGAGGAGCCGGGCAGGCCCAGCCTCCGTCCTGCGAACTCGGCGATCACCTCCCGCCAGAGCTGGAACTTGAGCAGTGATCTGGCGATGAGCTCCGGTTCGGTCAGAATGAGACCCAGGCGGGCGCGGTGTTGCTCGATCGCCTCGGCCGGCACCCGGTTGAACTCAACGACAGCCCTGCGCAGTGCCGTCATGAGGGGTACCTCCTCCGGGACGAGGGCCAGGGTGGAACGCAGACGGGCAACCTCCTGGGCGAAGTCTCCCCAGGGTAGGTCTGACTTGGTGGGGAAGTAGCGGAAGAAGGTCCGGCGGGAGACCCCGGCGGCCTCCGCGATCTGCTGCACCGAGACATTCTCATAGCCGAACCGACCGAAGAGTTCCATGCCGATGGACTCCAGCTCGTCATGGGTGGTGGCCCGTGGCCGACCCGGCGGCCGGTCTGGCTCGAATGGATGATCCTCCCGTGTCACAGCCCCTCCTGTCACGTGCACTTCCGCCCTGCGAAAGCCTGTTGGCCCGGTGTCGCCGGTTGCTTGCCGATGTCCATGGATTCTTCTCCAAAGACGGTCAGATCCATTGCATTGGCACGGGGTGTCATTTATGGTCGCCTGTAGATGAGTGATCCAGCTCACAGTCTCCAGCACTATTCTCCCCGGGAGGAACCATGGACCAGTCCACCACCAATGCCAGCGATGCCGAGGTCACGGCGGACGACCTCGTCGAGGACGTCTCCATCGACGGTATGTGCGGGGTCTACTGACCGTGACGACCACCGCGTCCACGCCGGTGGTCCCGGGACCGGGGCTCCCCCTCGATCCCGGGACGGCCTGGCAGCTGAATCCCCGCGTCGCCGTTCGCCCTGAGCCGTTCGGAGCGTTGTTGTACCACTTCGGCACCCGCCGCCTGAGCTTCCTGAAGGACACCCGTCTGGTGGAACTGGCCACCGCACTGGCCGACTTCCCGAGTGTGGAGGCCACCTTCGATGCCCTCGATGTGGAGCACGAGGCCCGTCCGGGCTATGTGTCCGCCCTGCAGCGGCTGGCCGAGACGGACATGCTGTTGCCGCTGACGCCGGCCGCCGATCACCACTGAACCCCTGGAGTACCCTGTGACCCTCGCACCTGAGCGCCGCCCGAGCCTGATCGATCACTTCGAACGCGGACTGGATTCCCCGATCTGCCTGACCTGGGAGTTGACGTACGCCTGCAACCTGAGCTGTTCGCACTGCCTTTCTGCCTCCGGCCGCCGCGATCCGAATGAGCTGAGCACCGAGCAGTGCAAGGAGATCATCGACGAGCTGCAGCGCATGCAGGTGTTCTACGTGAACATCGGCGGCGGTGAGCCGACGGTCCGGTCCGACTTCTGGGAGATCGTCGAGTACGCCACCAGCCACGATGTCGGGGTGAAGTTCTCCACCAACGGGGTGCGCATCGATGCCGCTGCGGCCCAGCGGATCGCGGACAACGGGTACATCGATGTGCAGATCTCCCTGGACGGGGCCACCGCGGAGGTCAACGACGCTCTGCGCGGCAAGGGCTCCTTTGACCTCGCGGTGCGGGCGATGGAGAACCTGCGCAACGCCGGGGTGGAGGGCTTCAAGATCTCCGTGGTGATGACCAAGCACAACATCCCGCAGTTGGACGAGTTCAAGGCCCTGGCAGACCGGTACGGTGCCACGCTGCGCATCACCCGACTGCGTCCCTCCGGCCGGGCCGTGGATGTGTGGGATGACATCCACCCGCGTCCGGAGCAGCAGCGCGAGCTCTACGACTGGCTGGTGGCTCACGGTGAGGGGGTCCTCACCGGGGATTCGTTCTTCCACCTCTCCGCCTATGGTGAGTCCCTTCCGGGGCTGAACCTGTGTGGTGCCGGCCGCGTGGTGTGCCTGATCGACCCGGTGGGCGACGTCTACGCCTGCCCCTTCGCGATCCATGACGAGTTCAAGGCCGGCAACACGGTGACCGATGGCGGCTTCGCCAGTGTCTGGCGGGAAGCCGAACTGTTCACCGAGCTGCGTGAGCCCCAGACCGGCGGGGCCTGCTCCGGGTGCGATTTCCTGGACACCTGCCGCGGGGGGTGCATGGCGGCCAAGTTCTTCACTGGTCTGCCGCTGGACGGCCCGGACCCGGAGTGCGTCCGCGGTCTGGGCGAGGAGCTGCTCCAGGGCCGCGAGCCGGATCTGGAGTACCCGCGTCCCAGTGTCGATCGATCCCACCGGACCTCGCCACCCCGACCCCGGGCCAAGTCCCGTCCCGTGGCGGTGACCATTGGCATGGGCGC
Organism: Citricoccus nitrophenolicus; assembly: GCF_047305825.1. Lineage (GTDB taxonomy): Bacteria > Actinomycetota > Actinomycetes > Actinomycetales > Micrococcaceae > Citricoccus > Citricoccus nitrophenolicus. Next base: position 112,808 of record NZ_CP063070.1, read on the forward strand.
CCCCGCCCGGCCCCCCGTCAGTGCCTGCGAGATCGACCCGCTGGCCGGGTTCGTGCCCCCGAGCGCATCCACGGCGTCATCGTCCTGACCGGATCCCCCTCCGGCACAACCGCATATCCACATCCACCTACCGACAAGCAACCCCATCGCCAAACAGACCAAGGAGTCACATCATGGGTGCACGTCTCGAAGGCAAGGTCGCGTTCATCTCCGGAGGAGCACGGGGGCAGGGCAGAAGCCACGCCGTCCGGCTCGCGGAGGAAGGCGCCGACATCATCACGTTCGACGTCTGCCAGGACGTGGAATCGAATCCCTACCCCGGCCCTCGTGCCGAGGACCTGGCGGAGACCGTCCGCCAGGTCGAGGCCCTGGACCGGCGCATCATCGCCCGCCAGGCCGACGTCCGCGATTTCGCCGCCGTCAAGGCTGTCGCGGACGAGGGCTTCGCTGAATTCGGGCGACTCGACATCGTCTCCGGCAATGCCGGCATCCTGGGCGAGATCAATCCTCTGGCAGATCAGTCCGAGGACGGGTGGCAGGAGATGATCGACATCAACCTCACCGGCGTCCGTCACACGGTTAAAGCCGCCCTTCCGCACCTGCGTGCCGGTGGCCATGGCGGCGCGATCGTCCTCACCAGCTCGACGGCAGGCATCAAGGGATACGCGAACATGACCCACTATGTTGCCGCGAAACACGGCGTGGTGGGGCTCATGAAGACCCTGGTGCTCGAGTTGGGCCAGGAGAACATCCGTGTCAACACCATCCACCCCACGCAAGTGGACACGGACATGATCCAGAACGAGGCGATCTACAAACTGTTCGTCCCCGGCAAGGACAACCCCACCCGGGAGGACTTCGCAGAGGTCTCCCGGACCATGCAGGCGCTGGACATCGACTGGGTCGAGGCCCGGGACATCTCCAACGCACTGTTGTTCCTCGCCTCCGACGAGGCCCGCTACATCACCGGTCAGCAGCTCAAGATCGACGCCGGCCAGACCAGCCTCTAGACACACGAGACCAAGGAGTCATCACCATGGCAGGACGTATGGAAGGCAAGGTCGTCTTCATCACCGGCGCAGCCCGCGGTCAGGGTAGGAGTCACGCGGTCAGGCTGGCTGAGGAGGGCGCGGACATCATCGCGGTCGATCTCTGCGCACCCGTGGAGAGCCTCGAGGGATTCTACGACCTGCCGGGGGAGGAGGAACTCCAGGAGACCGCGAGGCTGGTGGAGGCCCTGGACCGTCGGATCGTCACCCGCGTGGCTGACGTACGCGACCTCGAGGCGCTGAAGTCTGCCGTGGATGAAGGCGTGGCTGAGCTCGGTGCCGTCAACGCCGTGGTCGCCAATGCGGGGATCTTCACGTTCGGGACTGACACGCACCAGGTCAGTGAGTCCTCCTGGCAGGACATCCAGGACATCAATCTCACGGGGGTGTGGCACACCTACGCCGCGGCTGCTGAACACCTGATCAAGGCGGGCGCCGGCGGGTCCGTCATCATCATCTCCTCGCTCGCCGGTTTCAAGGGGCTGGCGAACGTCGCCGCCTACACGACCGCGAAGCACGGGATCGTCGGGTTGATGAAGGTCCTGGCGAACGAGCTGGGCCCCCACGGCATTCGGGTCAACACCATCCACCCGAACTCCATTGACACCCCGATGGTCAAGAACTCGAAGACATACGGACTCTTCCGGCCTGACCTGGACGACCCGCAGGCCGCTGACGCCGAGCCCGCGTTCGCCGGTCTGAATCCCTTCGGCAAGGCCTGGATCGAACCCCGCCACGTGTCCAACGCCGTGCTCTGGCTGGCCTCTGACGAGTCGTACTACGTCTCGGGCGGTCAGATCCCCGTCGACGGAGGCGCAGCGGTCCAGTAGGACTACCGATGACGAAGAGACGATGACCATGACTATGACCATGAGGGGATGAATGGGCACCCAGACCACCGGCGTACGGGACACCAGCCACGTGTCTCGCGTCCGTGCCAGCGTCGGCGACCGCGTCGTCGGCCGGGAACGCGAGCTCGATCTGGTCCTCGCGGCGGTGGCTGCCGGCCGTGACATCCTGCTCGAGGGGCCTCCCGGAACCTCGAAGTCCACAATCCTGCGGGCCATCGCGGAGGAATGGGGCATCCCCTTCGTCCTCGTGGAGGGCAACGCCGATCTCACCCCGGCCAAGCTCCTCGGTGGGCACGATCCCGCCCGCGTGCTCCGGGAAGGCTACCGGGACGAGAACTTCGTGGACGGCCCCCTCGTCCGCGCCATGCGCGAGGGCGGGTTCCTCTACATCGAGGAGTTCAACCGAGCCCCGGATGACACCCTCAACACCCTGCTGACGGCCATGGCCGAACGGCAGGTGGCGATCCCCCGGAGAGGCACCATCACCGCCGAGTCGACCTTCCGGATCATTGGGTCGATGAACCCCTACGACAACGTGGGGACCACCCGCCTGTCCACCTCGGTGCATGACCGTTTCAACCGCCTCGTCGTCGGCTATCAGGACGCCGAGGCGGAACGGCGGATCCTGGCCCTGCGTACGGGAATGGGGCCCGGCGGCGCTTCGGACCTCTCGGCGGCCCTGGCCTCCGCGCTCATCAGCGACTCCGTCGCCTTGACCCGGGCCACACGCGAGCGCGAGGACACCCGGCAGGGCAGTTCGGTCCGCGGGGCCATCGACTTGACGCTCGTGGCAGCGCAGCTCCTGGCGCTGCACGGCATCGACACTCCTGGAGAGGGCCGGGTGACCGCGGAGGACAACGCCCGGCGCAGATATGCGGATACCCTCCTGGACGCCGCCATGGTGGCCCTCTCGGGTCGCATCCATGTGGACGAGGCAGCAGGGACCACACCGGAGCGCGTGCTGCAGGAGATCTGGGAGGACCACTTCATCCTCCAGCCGGCCGCCGCGGAGCCAGGTTGAAGGGCGGTCGAGGCCGATTCCCCGATCGTCCGTCGAACCGAGAAGGCCCCGGGCCGGCGTCGCAGGCCGAAAGTCCTCGAGGAGGCCCCGGAGGTTTTCCTGCCGGCGTCCGGCGAGGGTGGCGGGCAGGTGCTGATCGGCGGCAACACGGGCCGGGATCGGGCCGATGCGCGGGCGAAGGGAAGCGCTGTTCCGGGGGAGACCGACGAGGAGAGCCGGCTCATCGATCTGGACGACCTGGACGAGCAGGAGGATGTCGAGGCCCTGCGCCGGGCCCGCGAGATCGCCAGCGCCCTGGCGATTCCCCGACCTCCGCGGCGCACTGCTGCGCGGCGTGGCCTGGGCCAGCTGGAGCGGCTTCCCCTCGCCGGCAGTGCCGAAGACATCGACCTGGAGACGACGGTGGAGAACCTCGTGGCCAATCCGGTGCCGGAACCCGCGGACATCGTGGTGCGCGAGCGGGTCAGGGTACGCCGGGCGATCGTGCTCGTCCTGGATGTCTCCGGATCGATGCGCGGGGAACGGGTCCGGTCCGCTGCTGCGGCCGTGGGGGCGATCGTGGGCGAGTTCGCCCGGGACGATGTGGCTGTGATCGCCTTCTGGTCCGACGCCGCGATCATCGCGCCCATGGGCCGGCCTGGACCCCCCGGTGGGATCCTCGAGACGCTCGTGCGCATCCCAGCGCGGGGACTCACGAACGTGGAGCATCCACTGCGACTGGCCCGCGACGAACTGTCCACGGTCCCTCAGGCCGAGGGCAGGGTGCTGTTGCTGTCCGACTGCGTCCACAACGCGGGCCCGGATCCCCGACCGGTGGCCGGAACGTTGCCGAGGCTGGATGTCCTTCTGGACACCTCGGGAGAGAAGGACCTCGAGATGGGGCGTGACCTGGCCCGTTGGGGCAGGGGGCGCCTGGAGACGGTGCAGACGTTCCGGGACCTGCCCGGTGCCCTGACCCGGATGCTCAGCCGGTGATGGCCACGTGATGCGGCGACACAGACCAGATGGATCCAGACGACTGATAGGAAAGTTGGTTTCACCATGACAAACCCGTGGTTCGAGAGCGTGGCGGAGGCCCAGCGGCGGGCGAAGAGACGACTGCCGAAGTCCGTGTACATGGCCCTGGTGGCCGGTTCGGAGCGCGGCATGACGGTGCAGAACAACATCGATGCCTTCTCCGAGCTGGGGTTCGCTCCGAAGATCACCGGCAATCCGCTACATCAGGACACCTCCACCACCATCATGGGCGTGCCGGTGGAGCTGCCCGTGATGATCTCTCCCACCGGGGTCCAGGCGGTGCACCCGGACGGGGAGATCGCCGTGGCCCGGGCCGCGAACAACCGCGGTGCGGCCATGGGGCTGGGCGCCTATTCCTCCAAGGCCATGGAAGACGTGATGCCGGAGAACCCGGGACGCACGTTCTTCCAGTTGTACTGGTCCGGCGGCCGTGATCAGATGCTGGCCCAGGCCCGGCGCGCCAAGGAGGCGGGAACGGCAGGGCTGATCATCTCCCTGGACTGGACCAACGGCTATGGGCGTGACTGGGGCAGTCCCGAGATCCCACAGGAGATGAATCTCAAGACCATTCTGAAGTACGTCCCGGAGATCGTCCTCGGCCGTAAGTTCGATTACGCCATGGACTGGGCGAAGACCCTGTCTCCGCCGGAGCTGTCCGTGCCGAACGCCGTGCCGAAGGGGGAGCCGGCCCCGGGCTTCTTCGAGGCCATGGGCTGGTGGCGGCAGACCGAGATCCCCACCTGGGAGGACATCGCCTGGCTGCGCCGGCAGTGGGACGGGCCCTTCATGGTCAAGGGCATCACCCGCGTGGACGATGCCAAGGCGGCCCGGGACGCCGGGGTCACCGCCATCTCCGTCTCCAACCACGGCGGAAACAACCTGGACACGACGCCGGCCACCATCCGTCTGCTGCCGGCCGTTGCCGAGGCGGTGGGAGACGAGATCGAGGTCTACCTCGACGGCGGCATCCGCCGCGGTTCCCACGTCTACAAGGCCCTGGCGCTGGGGGCCCGCGGCGTGCTGATCGGCCGGGCCTACCTGTGGGGCATGAGCGCCAACGGCCAGGCCGGCGTGGAGAACGTCCTGGACATCATGAAGGACGGACTCAAGGCCGCCATGATGGGCAACGGCCATGACACCCTTGATCAGATCAGTGCGGGCGACCTGCTGATCCCGCCCGGATTCGCCATCACCGCGGGCGGCGAGAACGGCCACGTCTGGGGCGAACCCAGTATCGGCTCCGGCTTCGCCGGTGCGGACACGGCCGGAGGTCTCGGCCCGACGTCCCGGCCGCCCCTGAACCTGTGATCCGCCCCGTCGCCTGAGAGGACTCAGCCGATCGTCACGGGCGCCAGCGCGTGCCAGAGCACCACGGCGATCGCCAGGACCAGCATCACGCCCTGCACCACCGGGGAGCCGTGGTCCCACGGTCGGTGCAGGTGGGGGACCCTCTGCCACCAGAAGGTGGCCATGGGCGCGAAGACGAGCGTCGTCGTCGCGCCCATGAGGGTGGGCACGAGGTATTCGGCGCTGTAGCCGGAGATCAGGGCGGCGGAGACGTAGACCACCGCCATGACGGCCGTGGCCACGAGCCAGGTCAGGACGCTCGCGGCGACGACATCACCGGGGCCTGACAGAGTGCGCAGGATCTCCCGGGACAGCAGGTAGGAGAGGAAGAGCATCCCGGCGAGGCCGATGACCCCGGCCATGATGTACCCGAAGGATGAGAACCCCCAGGCCTCGAAGAGGACGGCGGTATCCCCGACCGGCATGAACATGCCCACGATGAGATAGCCGAAGGTCCCCTGGGCCGCGGCAAAGGACATCCAGGTGAGGAACGCCCGCAGATAGCCGGCGGGCAGGGGCCGTGACGCAGCATAGAGAACCACGGCCAGGACGATCGAGAAGAGTGGCCCGGCCAGGGTCGCCAGCGTGGCTTCCACCCCGGGGACGGACTGGTGTTCGGCCATCAGGGAGCTGATGGTGGCCGGTGCGCCCTGGACGGCTGCGGTGATCCCGTGCGCGTACTCGTGCATCTGGACCTGCAACATGGCGGCCGTCGCGGCGATGACCGATGAGCTGAGGATGATGGTGCGGCGGGACGGGCCGTGAGCCGGAGCCACTGGGACTGTGGCTGTTCGGACACGGGATGCGGGCTGACTGTTCACGGTGAGCCTCCTGATATGGGGTCAGTAGACCACGCAGGAGACCCGGACCACTAGGCTCGGTGCACGGATCGGAGGTTCAGGGCAGGCCTCGGTACCGTAGGTGTCCTGAAGACCATCCTCAGGTACGGCGCGGGTCCCTCCCGCGGCCGCCGTTGCCCTGGACGACGATGGCGACCTGCAGGACGGCTGCCACGAGCGCGGCCACGCCGAACGCCACGAAGATCGAGCCGGCGCCGTAGCCGCCGTTGAGCAGGAATCCGGCCACCAGCGGGGCCGTGACGGCGCCGAGTCGGCCCACGCCGAGGGCCCAGCCCAGCGCGGTGCCGCGAAGATGGGCCGGGTAGTGGTTGGCCACGGCGGCGATGATCAGACATTGGGTGCCGTGGGTTCCCACGCCGGCCACCATGAGGATGACGTAGACCAGCCACACGGGCGGGGAGAGCAACAGGCACAGCAGGGCCACGCCGGCCAGTCCCGCAGCCACGACTCCGGAACGCACCGCTCCGAACCGGTCGCCGGCCCATGCGGTGACGATCGAGCCCAGGACGGCTCCGATGTTCAGGGACAGGGCGAACGTCAGGGCCGAACCGAGGTTGTATCCCTGGGCCTCCATGGCGCGAGGCAGCCAGGTCCCGAGGCCGTACCAGGCGAACAGCGTGGCCAGCGTCGCGAGGGCGAACATGGCGGAGGCCAGCAGGTAGGGAGTGCGCAGCAGCAGGGAGAAGCCACCGGCCGTCATCGATGCGGCGCCCGTGGATTCAGCGGATTCCTCAAATTCCGTGGATTCCGTGGACACGGTGGCGTCGCCCGCCTCGGAAGGGAGGGTCTCCGGCAGGTAGCGGAAGCCGAGGGGCACCACGACCACGAGGGCCACGGCGGCCACGAGGAACATGGACGGCCAACCGAAGGCCGGGATCATGGGGATGCCGAGGAGCGCCGCGAGGGATCCGCCGATCGGGACGCCGGACATCATGAGCGTGGCGATGGATGACCGCCAGCGCATCGGCACCAGTTCCGCCACCATGGCGTTCGCGGAGGGCACCAGCCCGCCCAGTCCGATGCCGGCCACCAACCGGAAGGCCCCGAAGATCCAGGCCTGCGGGGCCACCGCACAGAGCAGGGTGAAGATCGAGAAGGTGATGGCGCAGGCCAGGATGGTGCGCCGCCGCCCGAGGGCATCGGCGATGCGTCCTGCCAGCAGGGCGCCGATCATCATGCCCGCGAACGCCAAGGAACCCAGCACACCCAGTGAGGCATCATCCAGACCCCAGCCGGTCTCCTCCTTGAGCGAGGTCTGCACCGTGCCGAAGACGATCAGGTCGTAGCCGTCGAACACCACCAGCAGCCAGCACACCACGACGGCGAGGATGGCCTGCCGTCGGCTGATCGGTGGGGATACGGTGCTGTCCTGGCGGTCTTCGGGAACCAGGGTGGTGCTCTGCGTCATAGGACCACTGTGAACTTCGGCACGGCCCAGACGTGAAATCATTCTGGTGTGCAGAAGAACGTGCCCTTGCGGCAGCCTCCCCGATACCCGGTCGACTCGGTGGACCACGCGCTGGCCCTGATGGAGATGGTCAGGGACTACGGCCGGGTGCGCCTCAGCGTGGCGGCCCGGCTGCTCGGGGTCTCCGTGTCCACGGCGCACCGGCTCATGGCCATGCTGGTGTACCGCGGATACGCGGTGCAGGACTCCTCCCGGCGGTACATTCCAGGCCCGGCGCTGGGCGTCGCCCCGGCCGGCGTCCCCTGGACGGCCGAGCTGCGCCAACGCGCGGCTCCCCATCTGGAGATGCTGGCCGGCCGGGTGGGGGAGACGGCCAACCTCATGGTCCGCGCCGGCACGGAGGTCCGGTTCCTGGCCTCGGCGGAGGGGAATCAGGAGGACCACGTGGGGAGCCGGCAGGGGGCGACCCTCCCGGCGGCACGCGCCTCGGGCGGAAAGGCGTTGCTGGCCGCCCTGACACCGGGGGACGTGGAGCGGTTGTACCGGCGGCACGCCGAACTCGTGGGCAGTCCCTTCGATCCCCGCGAACAGGCTCGGTTGGCCATCGAGCTGGAGTCGGTGCGGGCCCGCGGCGTCGCGCTCAATGACGAGGTCACAGAGGAGGGGGTCGGCGCAGTCGGCACTGCGGTGCGGGACGGCTCCGGGGCTGCCGTGGCCGGCCTGACGGTCTCCGTGCCCCGGGGCCGGTTCAGGGCGGTGCTCGACGCCGGCCTGGTGACCGACCTGCTCCGGTCCCGGGCCGAGTTGGAGACCGACCTGCGCGGGTTCGTGGCCGCGACCTGGTGAGCGGCACCCCGGTGCGCCGGGCCACGGGCCGGAGGCGCCGCCTTCGGGCTCTGGATCAGCTCAGTTCAAACCCCCGTTGGCCTGACGGACCCGGCCGGGGAGGAGCAGCAGGTCGATCAGGCAGAGCAGGATCACGATCCCACCGAAGACGAACCCGATGCCCCACGAGGCGCTGGCCACCCCGGCGACCGTCAGGATGAGGTAGACGGCTCCAGCCGTGTGGTTCCCGAGGTACCACTGATGTGCTCCCAGGAGGCCGAGCAGCAGACACAGGACATAGGCGATCAGGAGATTCTTCGGTGTGCGGGCCACGGGCCCACCTTAGACCCCGCCAGCCCCCTTCACGTCCTAGAACAACTGCCGCAGATTGGTCTTCGCGAGGTCGAACAGTTCGTCGCCACGCCCCGAGAGCACGGTGCGCAGCGAGTAGAGGGCGAACCCCTTGGCCTGTTCCAGTTGGATGGCCGGGGGGATGGTGAGCTCCTGCGGATCCGTGATGACGTCCACCAGAGCCGGGCCGTCGTGCGAGAAGGCCTCGGTCAGGGCGGCGTCCACGTCCCGTGAGTCCTCCACCCGGATCCCCTTGATGCCCATGGCCTGGGCCACCGTGGCGAAGTTCGGGTTCTCCAGGCTGGTGGCGAAGGGCAATTGACCGGCGGCCTTCATCTCCAGCTCCACGAAGTTCAGCGAGGAGTTGTTGAACACCACCATCTTCGCCGGCAGCTTCATCTGCACCAGGGTGATCAGGTCACCCAGGAGCATGGTCAGCCCGCCGTCGCCGGACAGCGTGACCGTCTGCCGTCCGCGGTCCTGGGCCAGCACCCCGATCGCCTGGGGGACGGCGTTCGCCATGGAGCCGTGGGAGAACGAGCCGAGCAGCCGGCGCCGGCTGTTCATCTCGAGGTACCGGGCCGCATAGACCACCGGGGAGCCGACGTCCGGGACGAACACCGCGTCCTGTGCGGCGAGTGCGCTGATCCGGCGGGCCAGGTACTGCGGGTGCACGGCGGCGCCCTTCCGTGAAGGGGTCGCCAGGTCGTCCAGCTTCTCGCGGGTCCTGACGTAGTGCTTCCGTGAGTCCTTGAGGTGCTTGTCCCTCTTCTGGTCCAGGAGCGGCATGAGGGCCGCCGCCGTCTCCCGCACGCCTCCCACCAGCGCCAGGTCCACCGGGTGCCGCCGTCCGATCTGCTCGCCGCGCAGGTCCACCTGGATCACCGTGGCATCGTCCGGATAGAACTGCGGGTAGGGGAAATCGGTGCCCAGCATCAGGATGGCATCCGCCTCTGACATGGCCTTGTAGCCACTGGCGAAGCCGAGTAGTCCGGTCATCCCCACGTCGAAGGGATTGTCATACTCGAGGTGTTCCTTGCCGCGCATGGCGTGCACGATCGGGGCACTCAGCGTCTCAGCCAACTGCATCACCTCGGCGTGGGCGCCGGCGGTGCCGGCACCACCCAGGATGGTCACGCTCTTGGCCGCGTTGAGCGCCTCGGCAGCCTGTTGGAGCTGGTCCGGCAGGGGCACGACGGCGGAACGCGTCTCGCGTACCAGCGTGCGCCGTTCGCTGTGGGCGGCCGCTGAGGCCACGTCCCCGGGGATGACCAGGACTGCCACGCCCCGCTGCTCGATCGCCGTGCGCATGGCGATCTCCAGCAGTCTCGGCATCTGCTTCGGATCGGACACGTACTCCACATACACGGAGCACTCGCGGAACAACTCCTGCGGGTGCGTCTCCTGGAAGTAGGTGGTGCCGATCTCCTCTGTGGGGATGTGCGCGGCGATCGCCAGCACCGGGACCCTGCTGCGGTTCGCGTCGTAGAGGCCGTTGATCAGGTGCAGGTTGCCGGGCCCGCAGCTGCCGGCGCAGACGGTGAGCTCACCGGTCATCTCGGCCTCGGCCCCCGCAGCGAACGCCGCGGTCTCCTCGTGGCGCACGTGCACCCACTCGATCTCCGGATGGGTCCGCAGGGATTCCGTGACGGCGTTGAGCGAGTCCCCGGGGACTCCGTAGACACGCTGCACGCCGTTGAGGGACAGCGTCTGGACGAGGTTCTCGGCAACAGTGACCATGAGGCCACCGTACGCATCCACCGGCGGCGGAGCCATAGCCGTGGGGCACAGCTGGGTGGGACCGTGGGTGCATGACTCCCGAGCAGTTCTCCGAGCAGATTTCCGAGCACCATTCAGATCGGACCGCAGACCGGACCGTTGACGCCATCGTGATCGGGCTCGGCCCCGGTGGGGAGGACCTGGCTGCCCGCCTGGCCGGTGGCGGCTGGAGGGTCCTCGGGGTCGAGGCCCATCTGGTGGGCGGGGAGTGCCCCTACTACGGGTGCATCCCGAGCAAGATGATGCTGCATGAGTCCCGCCGTGGCCACCCGGACTGGCACCGGGTCGCCACGCGTATCCGTGCCGAGGCCACGGACCACTGGGACGACAGGGTGGCGGTGGAGCGCCTCACGGATGCCGGTGTCACGTTCCTGCGTGGTCACGCGGAGATCCAGGGTGGCACGGCTGGCTCGGCTGATCAGGCAGGTGCGGCAGGCAAGGCAGGTCTGGCCGTTGGTGCCTCAGTCACCGTCACCCCGGAAGGCGGATCGCCCCAGCTGTGGACTGCCCGCCGGGCCGTGGTGTTGAACACGGGCTCCGCGCCGGTGCTGGCGCCGGTCCCCGGCTTGCCGGAGCGGGCGGCCTGGACGCACCGGGACGTGGTCACCGCCGAGACGCTCCCGGACTCCCTGGCCATCGTGGGCGGTGGACCGGTGGCCTGCGAGCTGGCCCAGGCCCTCGCGGGGTTCGGGGTCCGGGTCACCGTGCTGGTCCGGGGTGGGCGACTGCTCTCCGGTGAGGTCCCCGAGGCCGGTGACCTCGTGGCGGAGCGGTTCCGGAGCGAGGGGATCGACGTACGGACCCACACGGAGATCACTGAGGTGTCCGAGGCCGACGCGACGCGGTACGAGTCCTCCCACGGCCTGCCGACGCCCTCCGGACCGGTGGACGTGGCCCTGTCCACGGGGGACCGGATCCACGTGGACAGGGTGCTCCTGGCCACCGGCCGGGCGCCCCGGGACGAGGTGCGGGTGGATGAGTGGTGCCGTGTGCTGGACGCAGCGGGCGATCCGGTGCCGGGCCGTTACGCCCTCGGTGATATGACGGGCGCCGGACCCTTCACGCACACGTCGGTGGCCCAGTCGGCTGTGGTGGCCGGGCAACTGCTCGGTGCCAACCACGGAGTGGGGGCCCGCCCCTATCCCCGGAACGCAGTGCCCCGGGTGACCTATACGAATCCGGAGGTGGCCGCCGTCGGGCTCTCCGAGGATGCGGCGCGCGCGGATGCTGCGAGTGCTGGAGGGCAAGACCGGGGTGCTGGAGGGGAAGGCCGGGGCAGTGACGGCGTGCGGGTCGCGCGGGTGGACCTGGCGTCCTCCAGCCGCGGCTGGATCGACGAGGTGGCCGGTCACCTCACCCTCGTGGCGCGGGGTGGTGGACCGGACGGTGGATTGGTGCTCGTGGGAGCCACCGTGGTGGGCCCCGGGGCCGGGGAGATCCTGGGCGCCCTGACCGTGGCGGTGCATGCGCGGGTCCCGGTGGCCGAGCTGGCGAGGATCCCGTGGGCGTACCCCACGCTGCACCGGGCCATCGGGGATGCGCTCGGGAAGCTGAGCCAGGGGGCCTGAGCGCCGGTCACTGGACGCGCCTCAGCGCCCGGTGTCCGGCCGCCGCGACTGTAGCTGGAGCCCTGGCTTCCTCTGATGCACGGTGTGATAGACCAGTCCACCCGCGCCGGCGGTGAAGGACCGCAGGGTGTGCCGGGGCATCCAGAGCAGGTCACCGGCGCTCAAGGGGAGGTCACCGTCCGCGGTGCCCAGCAGTCCGGAGCCGTCGAGGACGTGGATGAGGACGTCGAGCTCGGGCCCGCGGTGGGTCTCGATCCCGTCCCCGGCTGGGAGGGCGATGATGTTCGAGTCGAGGTCCCGGTTCGGCTCCTGGAGTCTCCAGGCTGCCCCTGACGTGGCTGGTCCGGGCTCGGCGATCAGCTCCCGGGTATTGACCAGTCGACGTGGCCCCTGCGGGGTGCCTGGATCTTCGGTGGAATGGTGGGATGCGGGCAAACTGGCCTCCAGCGGGGTCGTGGGGTGCGATGCAGGGTGGTAGCGCGGCGTAGTGCGGGGTGCTGTCCCTGAGGGTAGTCCGTGGACCGACACGCCGTCCGCGCTCCAGGGACACGCCGGGTGTCAGCGGCCCGGAAATCTGTGCACAACGTTGGACGCGGACATCCACACCCTGTGGACGTTCTCTGCGGCGCAACCGGGGATCGCCGTGATTCCGCCGATTCAGGTGGACCGTTCACCTCGGGTTCATCCACACGTCCCTGTGGACGGCTTGGGGAAACTAATGACAAACACGTAAGACAGGATCTTGTGGTTGTTCCCTATCGTCACCACTAGATGTAGTATTGATATCAGCAGTTCGGACCGCAGCGCCTTGATGTGCCGTTGGTGCCGGACCGGCCCGGATCCGCCGCTGAAGACCTACTCGCAGGCCAGCAGTGCCCTTCCGGGCCATGGCTCAAGAACTGCAGACGAACAGACCAGAAATGCCTGCCGGTCCGGTTTCCCCGGACGCGGTAACCGAGGACAGGGGAAAGACCATGACCGTCACCGTTTACTCCAAGCCGGCTTGCGTCCAGTGCAACGCCACCTACCGTGCGTTGGACAAGAAGGGCATCGCCTACGAGACCGTGGATATGTCCCAGGACGTGGACGCCCTCGAGCGGGTGCGGGCCCTCGGGTACATGCAGGCCCCGGTCGTGATGGCTGGCGCCGATCACTGGTCCGGCTTCCGCCCGGACAAGATCGAGGAGCTGGCCACCTCCGCCGCCTCGGTGGCCTGAGGTTCGCAGAGGCCATCATGACAAGCGTGGTCAGTGAGCGCAGGCCGGTGGATGCTGAGGGGCCGGGGGCCCCGCAGCACACGGGCGCCCGGCTGATCTACTTCTCCTCGGCCTCCGGCTACACGCACCGGTTCATCTCCAAGCTGGGCTACCCACAGGGTGAGACGGCGCGGCTGCCGCTCATCACCAAGGAGCCGACCCTCCTGGCCACAGAGCCCTACGTGCTCGTCCTGCCCACCTATGGCGGGGGAGACGGCGAGGGCGCTGTGCCGAAGCAGGTCATCAAGTTCCTCAACGTCGAGTCCAACCGGAATCTGATCCGGGGCGTCGTCGCCGGGGGGAACACGAACTTCCACGAGGCCTACTGCCTCGCCGGGGACATCGTGGCGCGCAAGTGTCAGGTCCCCCTCATGTACAGATTTGAACTCATGGGCACGCCGGAGGACGTCACGGCCGTGCGCGAAGGATTGGAAAGGTTTTGGGGATGACAGTCACCGAACAGGACATGAACCGCTCCGCCAAGGAATTGCCGGCGGCGTGGCAGAACCTCGGTTACCACGAGCTGAACGCCATGCTGAACCTCTACGGAGCGGACGGCAAGATCCAGTTCGAGGCAGACCGTGCGGCCGCGCGCCAGTACTTCCTGGAGCACGTCAACAACAACACGGTCTTCTTCCACGACCTGGACGAGAAGCTGACCTACCTCGTGGAGCACGACTACTACGAGGCCGAGACGCTCCAGCAGTACACGGCCGAGTTCCGGACGTCCCTGTGGGACCGCGCCTACCAGCTCAAGTTCCGGTTCCCGACCTTCCTGGGTGCGTTCAAGTTCTACACCTCCTACGCGCTGAAGACCTTTGACGGCAAGCGCTACCTCGAGCGCTACGAGGACCGTGTCTGCATGGTGGCCCTGCATCTGGCCCAGGGTGACGAACAGCTGGCCCTCGAGCTCGTGGAGGAGATGGTCGGCGGCCGCTTCCAGCCCGCCACCCCCACCTTCCTCAACGCCGGCAAGGCCCAGCGCGGCGAACTCGTCTCCTGCTTCCTGCTGCGCATCGAGGACAACATGGAGTCGATCGCGCGCAGCATCAACTCCTCGCTGCAGCTGTCCAAGCGCGGCGGCGGTGTGGCCCTGTCCCTGACCAACATCCGCGAGCACGGCGCCCCGATCAAGCAGATCGAGAACCAGTCCTCCGGCGTCATCCCCGTGATGAAGCTGTTGGAGGACTCCTTCTCCTACGCCAACCAGCTCGGTGCCCGCCAGGGAGCCGGCGCCGTCTACCTGCACGCCCACCATCCGGACATCTACCGGTTCCTGGACACCAAGCGGGAGAACGCGGACGAGAAGGTCCGTATCAAGACCCTGTCCCTGGGCGTGGTCATCCCGGACATCACCTTCGAGCTGGCCAAGACCAATGAGGACATGTACCTCTTCAGCCCGTATGACGTACAGCGCGTCTACGGCAAGCCGTTCTCCGAGATCTCGGTGTCGGAGAAGTACTACGAGATGGTCGACGACGCGCGGATCAAGAAGACCAAGATCAACGCCCGCGAGTTCTTCCAGACCCTCGCCGAGATCCAGTTCGAGTCCGGCTACCCGTACATCGTGTTCGAGGACACCGTGAACCGCGCCAACCCGATCAAGGGCCGGATCACCATGTCCAACCTGTGCTCCGAGATCCTTCAGGTCTCCGAGGCCTCCGAGTTCAACGAGGACCTGACCTACGAGTCCGTCGGCAAGGACATCTCCTGCAACCTCGGTTCCATGAACATCGCCAAGACCATGGACTCGCCGGACTTCGGCAAGTCCATCGAGACCGCCATCCGGGCGCTCACCGCGGTGTCCACCATGTCCGAGATCTCCTCGGTGCCCTCGATCGTCAAGGGCAACAACTCCTCCCACGCCATCGGCCTGGGCCAGATGAACCTGCACGGTTACCTGGCCCGCGAGCGGGTCCACTACGGCTCGGAGGAGGGCATCGACTTCACGAACATGTACTTCTACACGGTGCTGTTCCACGCACTGCGGGCCTCCAACCGCATCTCGATCCAGACCGGTGAGCGGTTCGGCGGCTTCGAGGACTCGAAGTACGCCTCGGGCGAGTTCTTCGAGAAGTACACCGAGCAGGTCTGGGAGCCTGCCACGCCGAAGGTCGCCGAGCTGTTCGCTGGATCCAACGTGGAGATCCCCACGCAGGCGGACTGGCGCGAGCTGAAGGCCTCGGTGATGGAGCACGGCATCTTCAACCAGAACCTGCAGGCCGTGCCGCCGACCGGTTCGATCTCCTACATCAACAACTCCACCTCGTCGATCCACCCGGTCGCCTCGAAGATCGAGATCCGCAAGGAGGGCAAGCTGGGGCGCGTCTACTACCCGGCCCCCTACCTGACGAACGAGAACCTCGAGTACTACGACGACGCGTACGAGATCGGCTACGAGAAGGTCATCGACACCTACGCCGCGGCCACCCAGCACGTGGACCAGGGGCTGTCCCTGACCCTGTTCTTCAAGGACACAGCCACCACGCGTGACCTGAACCGTGCCCAGATCTACGCTTGGCGCAAGGGCATCAAGACCATCTACTACATCCGCCTGCGCCAGCTCGCCCTGGAGGGCACGGAGGTGGAGGGCTGCGTCAGCTGCATGCTTTGATGCCCTGCTGACGCCCGCCCCTCCGATTCGCCCACAGCACTGCACCCCTGAAGTGAGGACTCAATCCCGATGATGGCCGACGCTGTCAAGACCCTCGAGACCGTCGAGGCAATCAACTGGAACCGCATCCAGGACGAGAAGGACGTGGAGGTGTGGAATCGCCTGACCTCGAACTTCTGGCTGCCGGAGAAGGTGCCGCTGTCCAATGACATCCAGTCCTGGGCCACGCTGTCCGAGGACGAGAAGACGCTGACCATGCGTGTGTTCACCGGCCTGACCCTCCTGGACACCATCCAGGGCACCGTGGGCGCTGTCTCGCTCATCCCGGATTCCTTGACCACCCACGAGGAGGCGGTGTACACCAACATCGCCTTCATGGAGTCGGTGCACGCGAAGAGTTACTCGTCGATCTTCTCCACGCTGTCCGACACCAAGCAGATCGATGATGCCTTCCGCTGGTCCCGTGAGAACACGAACCTGCAGAAGAAGGCCCAGATCATCCTGGACTATTACCACGGTGACGATCCGCTGAAGAAGAAGGTGGCCTCCACCATCCTGGAGTCCTTCCTCTTCTACTCGGGCTTCTACCTGCCGATGTACTGGTCCTCACGTGCCAAGCTCACGAACACCGCGGACCTGATCCGGCTGATCATCCGTGATGAGGCGGTGCACGGCTACTACATCGGCTACAAGTTCCAGCGCGGGCTGGAGACGCAGTCTCCGGAGCGCCAGCAGGAGCTCAAGGACTACACCTTCGAGCTGCTGTTCGAGCTGTACGAGAACGAGGTCCAGTACACCCATGACCTCTATGACTCCGTCGGCCTGGCCGAGGACGTCAAGAAGTTCCTCCACTACAACGCCAACAAGGCGCTGATGAACCTCGGATACGAGGGGATGTTCCCGTCCGCCGTGACGGACGTGAACCCGGCGATCCTCTCGGCGTTGTCCCCGAACGCGGATGAGAACCACGACTTCTTCTCCGGATCGGGCTCCTCCTACGTGATCGGCAAGGCCGAGAACACCGAGGACGAGGACTGGGACTTCTGAGTCACTGATCCAGCTCCAGGCCCGGAAGGGCCGAGGGGAGCCCCGGCCCTGCAGGTTTCTGCGGGGCCGGGAGACCTTAAGCACCCTGTCAGTGCAGCGTCCGCCGGGCTTCGATGCGGTGACGGGTGGAGTGTGCGATGAATGGCCCGTCCCCCCCCTGAATGAGGCCGCGGAGATCGAGGAGCCGGCCATGCTGCTTCTCAACCGTGAATCCCGGCACGCACCAGATCACCTTGCGCAGTAGGCACACCACCTCTTGCGCAGTAGGCGAACCACTGTCTGGCCGGATCACGCGGGCGATCTCTTGCCACCAGACCGACGCGGGATGCCTGCTGGTCGCCAGATCGAAGGCCGCATCCGCGAACGGTAGCGGAGGCTCGTCCGGATCGGCGACGACGGCCACGCCGATCGGCAAGCTGCCGGGCATACCCATGTGTACGCCCACGCTCGGTCAGGTGTCACGTGGCGTGGCAGCTTCTCGCCGGCTGCTCTCAGGGTCAACTGTGATGTGAACACCATGTGAAGGATGGGCCTGATGGGACCAAAGTGATTACAGATCCATAAAGGCTTGGTAACCTTGCCAAGGCGTGGAGGGGAAAATCCATGCCTGCTTTCATCGCTGTGCACCATATGAGGGAAAACTAAAATGTCGCGGACGCTCCACCCTGTCCTGAGAACCGGCGCAGTCACTGCTCTGGCCCTCTCACTGACCGCCACCACCGTCCTGCCCGCCACAGCCATGCCCGTGGTGCCTGACACGGCTGTCCTTCCGGTGGCCTCCACTACCGCAGACCAGCCCGCCGGTGAGACGGGCGAGGACCCGGCCGTCGCGACAGGGCAGGAGGCCTCCGAGGTCAAGGGCGCGCAGGAGCAGTCCCTTCCCCTGGGCGGCATCGATGCCGAAGCCCTGCCCGAGGTTCCTGAAGCGGTGCCGGAGGGGCCTGAGGTCTCTGAGGCGCCCGTGACTGAGCAACCGGAGCAGACGCAGCAGCCGGAACCCTCCGCTGAGGCACCCGCCACTGAGCAGCCCGAGCAGACGCTGCAGCCGGAACCCACTGATGGGACGGGTGTTGATGAAGCGCCGGCTGATGAGAATGGGGCTGCAGCCACCGATGAGGCCGAAGCTGAGCTGATGTCCGCGACCCTGCCGGAATCCGGCGCTGCCGTCCCGGCACCCGAGTCGGTGGACAGCGGTACCCGGCCCTCCGACGTCGTGCTCCAGGACCTGCAGGTGAAGGCCCGGTCCGCGCCCGCCCCCCTCGAGGCCGCAGTGGCCGAGGAGGCCGAGGCACTGACCGACTCGGTCATGGACAAAGCGCTCTCGACCACCCAGGATCTGGAGGTCGAGAAGATCGCCACCCTGACCCAGCCGGTGGAGACCATGAACTTCATCGTGGCCGGTGTCACGTGGGACATCGAGGATGCGGGCCAGGTCACGGATGTGTCCCTGCGTGTGCGCGAGGGCTCCGGCTGGACCGACTGGAACAGCATGGAGATCCATGCCGGAGATGAGAAGCCGAATGCGGACCGTGTGGGCACCGAGCCCCTGATCTCCAGTGGGGCCGACGCCATCCAGGTCCGTCTCACCACCGTGGACGGTGAGAACCCCGCCGGCCTCGAGCTGGACCTGATCGACCCGGGCACGGCGGACACCGACGGGAAGCTCGAGCCGGCCTCGCCGGCCTCCCCGGCACTCCAGCAGCTCGAGGGGCAGGCAGGACTGTCCGCCCCGGAGGCCGCCGCAGCCTCGACGAACAGTGCGACGCACAACAGCGCGACGGCGGGCGCGGAATTCGTTCCGGCCGTCCATCCGCAGCAGGGTCCCATCACCGGGACCGCACAGGCTCACACAGTCGCCACCAACTATGACAATGTGCTCAAACCGGCCATCATCACCCGCGCTCAGTGGGGTGCCGACGAGTCCCTGACGTCAGACTGGGGCCGCACGTCCACGGACCTCAAGGCCATGTACGTGCACCACACGGCTGGGTCCAACAACTACTCTGCCTCAGGGGCCTACGCGCAGATCCGCGGCATCTACCAGTACCACGCGGTCACGCTTGACTGGCAGGACATCGGCTATCAGTTCCTGGTGGACAAGTACGGCAAGATCTATCAGGGACGCCGTGGTTCCATCGACGCGCCCGTCCAGGGCGCGCAGGCCGGCGGATTCAACACCGACACCATCGGTGTCTCCGCCATGGGCAACTATGACGTGGCCTCGGCCCCAGCAGCCATGGTGCGGGCGATCGAGCGGGTCCTGGCCTGGCAGGCCTACCGCTATGACGTGGACCCCACTGCTCAGGTGACGCTGACGCAGAGCGGCAAGGGCACAGCCCGCTGGACCAGCGGAACCCGGACAACACAGAACACCATCCTGGGCCACCGGGACACCAACCTGACGGCCTGCCCGGGCCGCTACCTCTATGCCCAATTGCCCACCATCCGCAGGAACGTGGACAGCTCGGTGACCAGCGCCATCAGGAGCTATGGGAAGTACCAGCAGGTGCAGGCTCCGCCGCAGGTGGTTCCGGCGAGACAGGCCTGGACGGATGGAAAGTTGTCGATCTGGTGGAACAAGGCGCCGCGGACGGATTACTACAAGGTGTTCCGTCGTACTGCGCCGGTGGGGTCCTCGAGCTTCGGCCGGTGGTATTACGTGGGCCAGGTGGACGGCCGCTATTCCTCAGGGAGTTACGCGGTCAGCGCGGGGACAACGACGCAGTTCGCGGTGCGGGCCTTCAACGATGGTGGGCACTCCCCGTTGGCCACGGTCGCCACCCACACCCGGGAGACGGTGCAGACTCCGCCGCAGGTGGTGCCGGCGAGACAGGCCTGGACGGATGGAAAGTTGTCGGTGTGGTGGCATAAGGCGGCGCGGACGGATTACTACAAGGTGTTCCGTCGTACTGCGCCGGTGGGGTCCTCGAGCTTCGGCCGGTGGTATTACGTGGGCCAGGTGGACGGCCGCTATTCCTCGGGTAGTTTCGCGGTTGCTGCGGGGACGCGGACGCAGTTCGCGGTGCGGGCCTTCAACGATGGTGGGTACTCGCCGTTGGCCACGGTGGCCACCTATACCCGGAAGGTGCAGGCTCCGCCGCAGGTGATTCCGGCGAGACAGGCCTGGACGGATGGAAAGTTGTCGATCTGGTGGAACAAGGCGCCACGGGCCGACTACTACAAGGTGTTCCGTCGTACTGCGCCGGTGGGGTCCTCGAATTTCGGCCGGTGGTATTACGTGCGCGAGGTGGATGCCCGGTACTCCTCGGGTAGTTTCGCGGTTGCCGCTGGGACGCGGACGCAGTTCGCGGTGCGGGCCTACAACGATGGCGGGTACTCGCCGTTGGCCACGGTGGCCACCTATACCCGGAAGGTGCAGGCTCCGCCGCAGGTGGTTCCGGCGAGACAGGCCTGGACGGATGGAAAGTTGTCGGTGTGGTGGCATAAGGCGCCACGGGCCGACTACTACAAGGTGTTCCGTCGTACTGCGCCGGTGGGGTCCTCGAATTTCGGCCGGTGGTACTACGTGCGCGAGGTGGATGCCCGGTACTCCTCGGGTAGTTTCGAGGTTGCCGCTGGGACGCGGACGCAGTTCGCGGTGCGGGCCTTCAACGATGGTGGGTACTCGCCGCTGGTCACGGTGGCCACCCACACCCGGACGGCCACACGGTAGGTCCGCCTCTCGCTCAAGTGCTCCGGCAGGGCCGTAGCGGCGTCTGGAAACACGAGGAAGGTGCCTCCGCTCTGGCAGGATGGAGCGCATGACTTCTAGCACCATGGCCGGGTCGGCCGGCCGCTCCGGAGAGCCCCAGCACGACGTCGGCGCCAACTTCCAGCGCACCGCGCCCCCGCGGGTGGAGGCCGGGGTCCGGACCGCCGACTTCGATTCCGTGGTCCACGCCCAAGGCACCTGGCGGGACGACGAGTTGCACATGGCGCCCGTCTCCGGCCTCATGACGGCGGAGATCCTGGCGCATGATCCGCGCCCGGAGCTCCGCCTGGCCCGGTTGTCCTTCGAGATCCTCGGGACGCTCCACTTCGGTCCGTTGACCGTCACCACGCGCACGGTGCGGCCCGGACGCACCATCGAGTTGGTCGAATCCAGGCTCACGGCCCAGGGCAGGGATGTCCTGGTCGCCCGGGCCTGGCGTCTCGTCACCACGGACACCGCCGAGGTGGCGGTCATCCATGACAGTGACCTGGCGCCCCTTCAGGTATGCGAGCCGTTCCCGGACATGTACCAGCGGTGGCCGGGCGGATACATCCAGTCCCTGCAGATGCGGGTCGCAGCAGATCACGCCGCCGGGCATGGACGGTGCTGGTCCACCACCGCGGTGGACATGATCGCCGGGGAACAGACCCCTGACCTGGTGCGGCTGGTGGGCATGGTGGACACCGCCAACGGCGTGGCGCCCGTGTTGCCGGCGGGGCCCGGCGCCTTCGCCTTTCCCAATGTTGACCTGCAGATCCACCTGTACCGCGAGCCCGTGGGTGCGTGGCTGGGATATGCCACCACCTCGAACCTGGGCAGTGACGGGATCGGGGTGACCTCGGCCGTCCTCCACGATGAGCACGGTGCGTTCGGGCGGTCCGAGCAGATCCAGACGATCCGTAGGATCCCCGCGGCCGATGCCTGAGCCGGCTGAGCCGGGGCTGGACTGGGTCGGCCAGGACGCCTCGCTGGGCGCGGCGGCCGACCTGGAGTACGGGATCACCCTGCTGCGCGCCGTCCAGTCCGGCGTCCTGCCGGCTCCCCTGGTCCGCCTCTACCGACCCTGGCCCACGGTGGCCTTCGGCCAGCGTGATGTGCGGCTGGACGGATTCGACCGGGCCCGGCAGGCCTGCCGGCGGCACGGCTTCGAACCCGTGGTGCGCCGGGCAGGGGGACGGGCCGCCGCCTACCACCGAGGCTCCCTGGTGGTGGACCACCTTGAGCCGGACGCGGACGCCATGCAGGGGTTCCGGGACCGGTTCGCCGGTTTCGGGGAGCTGTTCGCCCAGGTGTTCCGGGAGGTCCAGGTGCCGGCCGCCGTCGGGGAGATCCCCGGCGAGTACTGCGCCGGCGAGTTCTCCGTGCACACGCCGTTGCCCGCATCGGCCGAGGGGACGCTCCGGGGGCCGGTGAAGCTCGTGGGTACGGCTCAGCGGGTCGTGAAGGGAGCGTGGCTGTTCTCCTCGTCCCTCGTCGTGGAGGATCCGGAGCCGATCCGCGCGGTGCTGGTGGACGTGTACCGTGCCCTGGGACTGGACTGGGACCCGAGCACCGCCGGAGCGGCCACAGACGCCGTTCCCGAGCTGACCGTGGAAGCGTATGCGCAACGCTTGCGTGCGGCCTATGCGGCAGCCCACGGGTCACTGCGGGATCACGGGTCACTGCGTGATCGGGCCTGGGCCGACCTGACGGGTACTGTCCCGCCGCAGTGACGGTGCCGGCGAACCGGTTGGCGGTCAGCGCCCGCCGAGCCTCCGGTGCAGCTCGCGCTTCGGCACGGGGACGAATCCGGCGGCCAGGTAGTGCTCGCGGATCTGCCCCTCCTGACGCATCAGGGACCACCCCCGCTGGACGAGGAAGGGGACCGGCTTCCGGCGCTCGGTGACGTCGCGCGCGAACCGACGCGCCGCCGTCGGGAACCGGTGTTGATCGATGTAGAAGGCGTGGAACTCTACACCGACCTGGTTCAGGGCCCGGGGCAGCTCGGCGGCGAAGATGCCCTCGGCGACAATGGGCCCGCCCTCGAGCTCGACGTCCTCGTATCCGGTGATCGAGGAAGTGGTGATGGAGTAGTCCGGGACGCGGGTGCGGCCGGACTCCATCAGCTCCACGATGGCATCAACGGCAGCTTCGAGGTTCCAGGTGAGCGGGTGGTCCCAGTCGATCTCGCCGTAGACGGTCCGGGGCAGCACCGGCCCTTCGGGGGCGCTGTCCTCGGAGATCTCCCGGTAGAAGGAATCCAGCACCAGGTGCGGACGCCCGTAGGCGCGGGCCAGATAGGACTTTCCCGAACCGGAGGCCCCGCCCAACAGGACGAGGCCTCCGGTTCCGGCTGTGGTGTTCAGCTCAGCGTCGATCTGCTCAGTTCCCGCGGTCGATCCACTCCTGCAGATGCGGCGACTCGGCGCCGATGGTGGTGGAATCGCCGTGCCCGGTGTTGACGACGGTCTCGGCCGGCAGGGTGAACAGCCGGTTCTTGATGGACTCGATGATGGTCCCGAAGTCCGAGTAGGACCGCCCGGTGGCGCCCGGCCCGCCCTGGAAGAGCGTGTCTCCGGAGAACAGCACGCCCTGGGTGCCGTCCTGGGCCACGAGCTCGGGGGAGTGGAAGCAGACCGACCCCGGCGAGTGGCCGGGGGTGTGCAGGGCGGTGAGCTGGATGCCGGCCACCGTGAACTTCTCCCCGTCGGAGATGGTGCCGTCAGGGGCCTGGCCCGGGTAGACGCTGTCCCAGAGCATGCGGTCCTCCTGGTGCAGCAGCACCGGGGCGTCCACGAGGGAACGGAACATCTGCACGGAACGGATGTGGTCGTCGTGTCCGTGGGTGAGCAGGATCGCCAGGACCTGCCGCCCGTTGACGGCCTTCTGGACCTCGAGGGCGTCATGAGCGGGATCGATGACCACGCAGGTCTCGTCATCACCGATGATCCAGACGTTGTTGTCCACGTCCCAGGTGCCGCCGTCCAGGGAGAAGGTTCCCGAGGTGACGAGCTTGTTGATGCGTGCCATCAGAGCACCACCACCGAGCGTAGGACGTCTCCGGACTTCATGGTCTCGAAGGCCTCGTTGACCTTGTCGAGGCCGATGGTCTCGGTGACGAAGGCGTCCAGGTCGAGCCGACCGAGGTTGTACTGGTCGATCAGCATCTGGAAGTCCCGCGAGGGCAGGGTGTCCCCGTACCAGGAGGACTTCAGGGAACCGCCGCGGCCGAAGACATCGGCGAGGGGCAGCTCGAGCTGCATCTCCGGTGTCGGGACACCCACGAGGACCACGCGGCCGGCGAGGTCGCGGGCGTAGAAGGCCTGCTTGTAGGTCTCCGGGCGGCCGACGGCGTCGATGACGAGGTCGGCGCCGAATCCTCCGGTGAGCTCCTGGATGGACTCGACGGAGTCCTGGTCCTTCGAGTTGACGGTGTGCGTGGCACCGAGCTCCAGGGCCTTGTCCAGCTTCCGTTGGTCCAGGTCCACGGCGATGATGGTGGTGGCCCCGGCCAGCTTGGCACCCGCGATGGCGGCGGTGCCGACCCCACCGCAGCCGATGACGGCCACGGACTCGCCGCGCTTGACCTCACCGGTGTTGATGGCGGCGCCGATGCCGGCCATGATTCCGCAGCCGAGCAGCCCGGCGGCGGCGTTCTGCTCATCAGAGACGCCCTCGACCTTGGTGCACTGGCCGGCGGCGACGAGGGTCTTCTCGGCGAAGGCGCCGATGCCCAGGGCCGGGTCCAGCTCGGTGCCGTCTTCGAGGGTCATCTTCTGAGTGGCGTTGTGGGTGTCGAAGCAGTACTGTAGCTGGCCCTTCTTGCAGGCACGGCACTCGCCGCAGACCGCACGCCAGTTGAGGATGACCTTGTCACCGACGGCCACGTCAGTGACTCCCTCGCCGATCTGGGAGACGAGGCCGGTTGCCTCGTGGCCCAGGAGGTAGGGGTAGTTGTCCCCGATGCCCCCCTGGACGTAATGCAGGTCTGTGTGGCACACCCCGCAGGTCAGGATGTCCACCACGGCCTCACCGGGGCCGGGGTCCGGGATGACGATGGTCTCGATGCTGACGGGGGCGTCCTTCGCCTTGGCGACGACGGCCTTCACCTTCTGGGGCACGGTGCATCTCCTTTCGGGCCATGGCGGGGCACGGCTCCGACTCGGGGGTGGGTTCGGGTCCATCCCATCACATCTGAGCAGGCCGTGGGTGTTGCATTCCCTGTGAGACGTAGTGGCGGTGCAGATCTGTGGATAACTGTGACGTGGTTCATGGGTTCTGCTTAGACTGATCGAGTCGCCGGGGACGGGAACATCCGGCGACCATTGTCAGCAGGCCGTGGGGACGGCGAGGTCGGAACTCCCTGCGGCCCTGGAAGAGGGGGCCCCGTGGCCGTACCGGTGAATCGTTCTGTCCGTCTGGGTGCCGTGGCGGCGCTATCCGTGGCGGGCCTGCTGCTGACTGGATGCTCCGGTGACGGTGGGGGAGACGGAGGAGATGGTTCGACGTCGGCCGCCTCCACCGCAAGCGCCTCGCCTTCTGCTTCGGAGACGGCAGACACGGCAGGGGCCGGCTCTGGTTCTCCGAGCACCGCGCCGAGCGCATCGCCGTCAGGTAGCTACGAACCCGCGACCTCGGAGGGGCCGGCGAAGAACGTCCCGATGCCAGAGATGCCCGAGGCGATGAAGGAGCCGACGGAAGAGGGGCTTGAGGCCGCGCTGGAGTATTGGTGGGAGGCCGGTTACTACTTGCAACTAACTGGCGACTCCAGTCCGCTCGAAGCAGTATCGAATGCGGACTGCATTCTCTGCGAGGAGTTGGTCAATGACTGGACCGGTATCTACGGGGTCGACGGTTGGTCTACGGGAGCTAAGCCGAACATTCCGACTTCTGTGTTCAACCTCGAGAATCAAGGTGACACAGCAACCATGATTTTCGAGACCACGGAGGGGCCATCAGCGTTGTACAAGCCTGGTGGTGAGGAGGTCGATCCTGAAGATTCGGATAAAACCTTCAAAACCAGTTGGACGGGGAGTGCCTCATTCGATACGTCCAGAGGGCATTGGTTGATCGATGAACTCGTGGCGCAAGGTGATCTCGATGGATGACTCTCGTCACACTGTTTGCCCCTCTTTAGCGAGAGTTGCGTTTATTGTATTGACAACAATATTGATGCTGGCATCACCGGTTGGCCCGGCCGTTGCTGATAAATCTGAGTCAAAGGATCCGGCAGATCTCAATTGGGAGCGCAGTACGCAGGCCCGGGGTTTTGACGTCCAGGTCCAAGAGGCCCAGAAGAACGCTGTTCAGAAGAGCGTCGAAGATGTTGTCCAAACAACTGTCCAAGAGGTCTCCACGGGGTCCGGTGATACTGAGTCGAATCAGGTCGAGGTGCTGACGCCGTACTGCATGACCCAGGAGGGTATCGGCATGCTGGACTGCTTTGCTGTGGAGAGCAACATCTGCACGTCGCCTGGCAGCCAGTATGTTGTGAGGTCGATCTACTTGCCCGATAGCTCGGAAGCCGCCACGCGGATCGGTGATCCCTTCTGTTCTGAGCCGTCGGATCCGGTGGTGTCTGATCCGGCTGTGGAGGAGGAAGCTGAGGCTCCGCCGATGCCGGTGGTGACGCTCGCGGATTTTCGGCGGCTGGATATCTCCCCGTCGCAGATCGAATCGGATTCGGGTGGGTTTGGGTTGATTCGGGCGAATACGAACTTCTATGCGACGGAGGAGTCGCAGACGTTGAACACCACGATGTTGGGTCAGGCGGTGGCGATCCAGGCGGTGCCGGTGCGGTGGACGTGGGATTACGGGGATGGGTCGGAGCCATTGAGCAATCCGTACCCGGGGGGCCCGCAGCGGGAGTTCAATCAGGAGACCACCACCAGTCATGCTTATCAGGACACAGGGGAGTTCCCGGTCTCGCTCACCACGTCGTACAGGGGGCAGTTCTCTGTCAATGGCGGCCCGTGGATCGCGATCCCGGGGGTGGCAGAGGTTCCCAGTGAGCCGGTCTCGGCGGATATCTGGCGGTCGAAGTCCAAGAACGTGGCCGAGAACTGTGTGGAGAACCCGGATGGCTGGGCCTGCGGCGACCCCTTCGTCGAAGACTGACATGAGTGCGGGAGACTGATCCCATGTGCGGACGGTATGTGATGGCACGGGCCATCGGTGACCTGGTGGCGGACGCGGGCGCACTGGCCCCTGACGAGGAGCTGGTGCTCCCACGTAACTGGAATGTGGCGCCCACTGCGGATGTCCCGGTGGTGCTGGAACGGGCCGAGCCGGCATCGGGCACAGGCACCCGCCGGGAGATCCACGTGGCACGGTGGGGTCTGGTCCCGCCATGGGCCAAGGATCTCTCCGTGGGATCACGCGCCTTCAACGCGCGCTCGGAGACGGTGACGGAGAAGCCCACCTTCCGCTCACCGGTCAAGGCCCGGCGATGCGCCGTGCCGGCGGACGGTTACTACGAATGGCTCAAGCCGGAGGCGGGCGCCTCGAAGTCGGCCACGAAGCGACCCTTCTACGTCCACCCCGAGGATGGCACCCCGATCTACTTCGCCGGACTCTATGAATGGTGGAAGGACGAGTCCGTGCCGGACGGTGATCCGGGCCGCTGGCTGCTGAGCTGCACCATCCTCACCGGCCCCTCGCCGGAGGCGGACGATGCGGACCCGACCCTGGCGCAGCTCGGGTCACTGCACGACCGGCTTCCGCTGCCGATGGACCGGGACACCCTGGACGCCTGGCTGAACCCGGAGAAGCTCACCTCGGCCGAGGCCGCCGGCGCCCTGGTGGACCGCGTCCGCGGGCAGGCGTTCCGCACGGCTTCAGGATGGACCCTGACTGAGGTGGGAACCGCTGTCGGAAACGTCCGCAACAACGGACCCGAACTGATCGAACCGCTGGAAACCCTGCTCTGACCTGTGGCGAGGCATCCGACCCCGATCTTTCCGGGGCCGGAGGCTTATCGCGTCCGCCGCTTCTCGTAGCTTCTGCCTTGGTGTTAGAACATAAGTTCTAATACCATGGTGGGTGTGGCCGGGTCTTCCCGTCGGCCGTTTCACTTCCCACCGCCCCGCCGGAACGCCCCGGCGTCTGTTCTGCCGTTCCTTCCCAGACGGCAGGGCCCGACGCCGGCCCGGGCCGTTCCGGACGAACCCCGCCGGCCGCTCGCCGGAGGGGAGGAACACGGCATGAGAAGTCACAACGAGAACAGGTCAGGAATCACGTCCCATGGGAATCTTCACTCAATCGGTCACCGTTCGATGCACCACGGCAGGGCTCCCGCAGCATCTGCAGTGGAGCGGGCGGGACTATGTGCTCGCCGCGGATCCGGTGCGCTGGTACGAGCGGCGCAAGTGGTGGACCGAGGAACAGCGGGCCGAACGGGGCCGCGGCGCCGGGCTGGTGGACCACGAGGTCTGGCGGGTCCAGGTCCGGCTGGAGAAGGTCCGCAACGCGCCCCTGCTGACGCTGGACCTCTCCCACCACCTCGATTCGGGCCGCTGGAGGCTGGTCCGCGTCCATGACGGCGCCGCCGTGCGCCTTCGAGAGAGCGCCTGATGGTCGCTGCCTCCGGTGCCCGTGGCGGTTTTCCGCACCTCAACGTGGCCACGGCCTTCAGCTCCCACTACGGGGTGTCCTGGCCGGCCGAGCTGGCTGCGGCCGCCGCGGCGGACGGCGCGGAGGTGCTGGCCTGTACGGATCGGGACGGGCTGTACGGCACGGCCAAGCACGTGGGCGCCTGCCTCGAGCACGGCCTGGCCCCGGTGCTCGGGGTGGACCTGGCGGTGCGCTGGCAGAACGGCACGCCGGACGCCGGCACGGGGCCATCCAGTGCGGGGCTGCTCAGTGCTGGGCTGCCCGCAGCAGCCGGCCGGGTGGTGGTGCTGGCGCGCGGTGGCACCGGCGGCACCGGCTACCGAGCCCTCGTCCGGCTCATCTCGGCCGCGCACGCCCACACCACGGGCGGCTCAGCAGGTGGATCACCGTACGTCACGATCGATGAACTGGCCCAGTGGTCCGCCGGCAGGCACCACGGCGCCCCACCGGAACTGTTCGTGCTGCTGGGACCGGGATCCGGCGTCGGACACCTGATGGCAGCGCGCAAGTACACCGCCGGCCGGGCGCTGCTGCGCCGCTGGAAGGCTGCCCTGCCTGCGGGGACGCTGCGGGTGGAGGTGGTGTGCCATCTCTCGCCGCCGGGGGAGAAGCTCTCCGCACCGCACGCCGTGAAGATGCTGCGGGCCGCCCGGGACGTGCACGTACCGGCGGTGCTGACCAACGCGGTGCGCTACGCCACCCCGGACGGGGCCGCCACCGCGGACGTCCTGGACGCTGCCCGCGCGCTCAGCTCCCTGGAGGCGCTGAGCGATCTCCAGCCCAACGGTCAGGGATGGCTGAAGCCGGCCGGGGCCATGCACCAGATCGCCCGGGAGATCTGCCGCGCAGCGAACGGCGAGGGCAGCGGCGCCGAGGGGACCGCCGCACTGCTGGGGGACACCCATGCCCTGGCCGAGGCCTGCCGGATGGATCCTGAGGCGGACCTGGGGTGGGGGAGGCCCACGGTGCCGGAGGCCTCGGTCCTGGGGATTGACGGGGACCCGGTCGCCGAGTTGCGGAACCGCTCCCTCTCCGGGGCCGGGGCGCGTTTCCCGGAGCTCTACACGGGGAGCCGCTTCTCACCATCGCGAGCCGGTCAAGATCTGGAGACGCGCCTGGAGCATGAACTGGAGATCATCAACCGGCTCGGCTTCGCCAGCTATTTCCTCACCGTGGCCGAGGTGGTGCGGATGATCGAGGGCATGGGGGTGCGGGTCTCGGCGCGTGGGTCCGGGGCGTCCTCGCTGGTCAATCATCTGTTGCGGATCTCCAACGTGGACCCGATGCGGCATGAGTTGATCTTCGAGCGCTTCCTCTCCCATGACCGTTCGACCCTGCCGGATATCGACATCGATGTGGAATCGGCCCGCCGGCATGATGTCTACCACGCCCTGTTCGAGCGGTTCGGGGCCGAGCGCACCACGTTGATGAGCATGCAGAACGGTTACCGGGCACGTGGCGCGGTACGGGATGCGGGGATGGCGCTGGGCATGGAGCCGGAGCAGGTGGACACGATCGCCAAGCAGCTGTGGCGCTTCTCCGCCTCGAGCTTCCGCGAGGCCATGGACCGGATGCCGGAGCTGCGCGGCTTCGCCGATCAGGTCGCCTCCGGCCGCGCGGCCGGGCAGCAGCAGCTGGACCTGCTCGTGGATCTCACGGAGCGGTTGGACCGGTTGCCGCGGCACATCGCCATGCACCCGTGCGGGGTGATCCTCGGAGACGCTGCCCTGTTGGATCGCACTCCCGTGCAGCCCTCCGGGATCGGGCTGCCGATGAGTCAGTTCGACAAGCACGATATGGACCCGATGGGCCTGCTCAAACTGGATGTGCTCGGGGTGCGCATGCAGTCGACCATCGCCTACACGCTGGATGAGATCGCGCGGACCACGGGGCAGCGGGTGGACCTGGAGCAGGTGCCCTTCGACGACGAGACGACCTTCGAGATGATCCGCACCACCCATACCCTCGGGATCTTCCAGATCGAGTCCCCGGGGCAGCGAGAGCTGATCGGGAAGATGGCCCCCACCGAGTTCAACGACCTGATCATCGACATCTCGCTGTTCCGCCCCGGCCCCATGCAGTCGGACATGGTGCGGCCCTTCCTCGAACAGCGGCACGGTTTCTCCGAGGCGCGGTATCCGCACCGGAACCTGGAGCCCGTGCTCGCCGAGACCCACGGGGTGACCGTGTTCCACGAGCAGGTGCTGCGGACCTTCAACGTGATGACCGGGTGCGGGCTGGCGAAGGCGGATGAGTTCCGCCGCCAGATCGGCGGGCCGCAGGAGCACGTGGTGGAGGAGTTCTTCCGGGCCGAGGCGCTGGCGCGGAACTACCCGCTGAAGGTCATCGACCAGGTCTGGGGGACCCTGCACGCCTTCGGCTCCTTCGGCTTCTGCAAGGCCCACGGCGCCGCCTTCGCCGTGCCCACCTATCACTCGGCCTGGCTCAAGACCCACCACCCCGAGGCGTTCCTGGCCGGCATCTTCGAGCACGATCCCGGCATGTACCCGCGCCGCCTGATGATTGCCGAGGCCCGCCGGATGGGTATCCCCGTGCTGCCCGTGGACGTCAACGCCTCCACGGACAGGTTCCGGCTCGAGTGGGTGCCGGCGCACCCGGAGATGTCCGACGCCGGCCGGTCCGGTGCCGCTGCCGGCGCACCGGACGCTGGGAGCCGGGTGGCCGGCGTCGTGTCCGGGGATGGTGACGGGCGTGTTCCCGGACGCTGGGGGATCCGACTCGCACTGACCTCGCTGTCCGGGCTGAGTGAGGCGGAGACCGCCCGGATCGTGGCGGGGCAGCCGTACACCTCGCTGGCCGATGTGCGCGACCGGGCGCGGCCGACGAGGAGGAACCTCGAGCGGCTGGCGCAACTCGGGGCCCTGGATTGCCTGCTGCCGCCGGGTGGGGCCTCGCGCACGGACCTGGTGCACCATCTGGAGCTGCAGCATGGCGGAGACACCGAGGGGCCCTCGGGGCGGAAGAAGCGGCCCGGGCATCGGCAGGTGGACGGACAGCTCTCTCTCGAGCTGCCGGACACCGAGGCGGCGGCGATCGTGCCGATGTTCCCGGATCCGAGCCGGGACCAGCAGGTGCGCACGGAGCTCGACCTGACCGCGATGGACCTGACCGCGCACCTGATGGAGTCGCACCGGCCGTACCTGGACGCGCTCGGGGTGACGGCCGCAGAGGACCTGCTGAGCCTGCGGTCGCAGTCGAGGGTGCTCGTGGCCGGAGTGCGGGTGGCCACGCAGACCCCGCCGATGCGCAGCGGCAAGCGGGTGGTGTTCATCTCCGTGGACGACGGCACCGGGTGTGTGGACGCCTCCTTCTTCACGGAGGCCCAGCACGAGACCGGGGAGATGCTGTTCTCCTCCCGGCTGATGCTGATCGAGGGCACCACTCGGCGCACCGGGCCGAAGGCCATCAGCCTGCAGGCCATCCGGGCGTGGGACCTGCACCGGCCGGACTCCCTGCCGGACCCGGACTACCTGGACTCCACCCGAGACCAGTGGAGGGCCTGGCTGCGCCGGGACCGGGACCGGGCCACCGGACGGCCGGCTGCGGTGCCGTGGGGTCCGGCCGTCTCCTCAGCCGCCCAGGAGCAGGACACCGGTGGGGCGCGCCGGGGTGCCGACCGCGAGATTCCGCACCATGACACCGGGGCCTGGCCCATCAAGGTGCGCGGGCCGGTCGGGGTTCCGGCCGGTGCCTCCGCAACGGGTGGGAACAGGACGACCGGGGTCTACCAGGCACCCTCATGGGAGTCTGCGGCCCACCGTGCAGTTCCCGTGCCACACCCGGAGACCTGGGAGCTGCTGCCGACGCCGGATGACTGAGCAGGCCAGATCAGGGTCAGGTCACGACCGGACGGTGGTCCGTGCGACGATCGATCCATGACAAGCACCTTCACGGTGGAGACGAGGTCCGCCCATTCCACGGAACGGCTCTTCAAGGTCTCTCTCAGCATCGATGAACATCTGGGGTCGATGGCCGATTCCGGTGAGCAGGCCATCGGCGGTGTGACCACAGGGGCCATCTCCCTCGGGGAGACGGTCACCTGGCGAGCCCGGCACTTCGGGATCTGGTTCACCATGACCTCACAGATCACCGAGTACGACCAGCCGCGCCGCTTCGTCGACGAGCAGGTCTCCGGCCCCTTCCGTTCCTTCCGCCACGTGCACGAGTATCGCGAGGTGGGCGGGAGGACGGTGATGACGGATACGGTCACCCTGACCTCACCGGTGTTCGGCCGACTCGCCGAGAGGCTGGTGCTGGTGCCCTATCTCCGGCGACTCATCCGGCAGCGAAACCGCCATCTGCTCGCGGTGCTCGACGCCCAGGAGTGATTGCGGCCGAAGCGACACCTACCGCCAGAAGAAGTGGTGTTCCACCCCGCTGGGGCTGAGGGCGCTCTCATGGAGGTACTGGTCCTCGAGGTCGACGGGAGAGTCCCACAGCCGTAGCCCGGAGCCGATCTCGTGAGGTGCCACGGCGATGTGCAACTCGTCCACGAGGCCCGCGGCAACGAACTCCAGCACCGTGGTGACGCCCCCGCCGAGGCGGACATCCTTGCCGTCGGCTGCCTGTTGCGCGATCCTGAGCGCCTCCGGTGGGCTGGCGTCGAGGAAGTGAAAGGTCGTGTCACCGAGCGAGAACGACGGCCGGGTGTGATGAGTCAGGACGAACACCGGGGTGTGGAACGGTGGGTTCTCACCCCACCATCCCTTCCAGTCCTCGTTCTCCCACGGGCCTCGGTAGGGGCTGAACTTGTGGCTGCCCATGATCTCGGCGCCGATGTTGTGGTGGAAGTCCCGCACGATGTGGTCGTCCAACCCTCGGGACCCGCCGGCCTCCGCGCGGTTGGGCCAGCTGGCGGTCTCCACGGCCCACACTGTCAGCGGTCCCGGGTCAACGTGACCGAAGGGGCATTCCAGGCTCTGGTCCTCCCCGGCCGCCACGCCGTCCCGGGAGACGAAGAAGTTCTGAACCTTGAGCCGCTGAGGGCGGTGGGACGTGCTGGAGGTCATGGCTGTTCTCCTGGTGGGGCTGATGCTGGCCCGAGTGTAGGGATGCCGGGTCACGGTGCGCCAGACCCGGGACACGGCAGACAGCCCGGGGTGGCGAGGTGCGGCTCGGAGTCCTCCACAGGGGACACCCTCCGCAGGGTTGTCCACCGTCGGCCGTCGGCTGCTTTATCCCGTCCGCCCCGCGTGTTCGAATATGTGTACTAGTCGGAATCGGGCCAGGGCAGCAGTGGGAGGTGGGCGGCATGACAGATTCCCTACCGCACGACGTCGGCGCCCTGCCTACCCCAGATCTCCTCGCCTGGGCCCTGGAGCTGGCCGAGGAGCTGACGGAGCGCCTGTCCACGCCGGACTTCATGGACGACCTACCGCGGTTTCACCACGGATCCCAGCGGGACCGTTCCGCAGAATGGGGCCTCTACGCTGATGACAGGGCCGGCGGCACGGGAGAAGGTGCGGACGGCGCAGGCTCCGGCCGACAAGGCGCTGGGGAAGGCCTCGACTGCACCGAGGTGGGCAGCGTCCCCCGGGGAGTCCTGCCGGAGGTCACCACAGCCGTCGAACGGCTCTCCCGGAGTCTCGGTGCCTCACAGACCGCACTGGCCGGACACGTCGAGAGGATCTTCGAGATACCGGACCTCCGCGAGGAGATCCTGGGCATACCGCCCGGGAAAACCGCCTTCCGCCATGCGCAGGACTACCTCCGGGAGCACCTGCACATCGACCGGCGCGAGGCCAAGCGGCGAGTCGAGCGGGCCGGGCACGTCATGCCCACGCGCACCGTGGACCACACCCAGACCATTCCTCCGCGTCTGCCCGTGCTCTCAGAGTCGGTGCAGCACGCGGGGACGGATCTCTCCGCGGCAGACCTCATCGCCACCACGTTGAACACCGCGCGGCGGGATGCGGCGCTGGCAGAGGCGCCACCGGACCTCGTGGACGAGCAGCTGGTGGCCGGTGAACGGCTCCTGGTGACCCATGCGCAGGATGTGGACCCGGAGACCCTGTCCAAGATCTGTGGTCATTGGCGGCAACGGTTCGACGCCCTCTTCAACCCTGACGGCCGCGAACCGACCGAGGCCGAACTCAACCATGAGCAGGGATTGTTCTACCGGGGGCGGAGAAGGGGCCACAGCAATGGTCTGCACCGGTGGGAGATCATGGCCGCGGACGGTCAGCATGAGCTCCTGCAGACCGTGGCAGCGGCGGCCTCGAACCCCCGGGCCCCTGGCCCTGAGTGCGTCGGCCCCGAAGCGGCTGACTCCGAAGACGCGAACTCCGTCGACCAGGCGGTACTGGATCCCCGCAGCTCGGGGCAGAGGCAATTGGACGGCCTCATCAGCGCGCTGACCGGTGCCCTGGCCTTGGCCGATCTGTCCGACTTGCCCTCCAGCGGTGGTTCCAGGCCGCAGGTGCTCGTGACGATCGATCACGACTCCCTGCTCAGTCGCGTGCACCAGTCCAACGCGGCGAACACCGTACTGTCCCAGGCGGCCTATGTGGGTCCCATCCCACCGCGGTTCATCCGGCAATGGGCCTGTGATGCGGACCTGATCCCCGTGGTCCTGGGCGGCGAGGGGCAGATCCTGGACATCGGGCGAGCTCAGAGACTCTTCCCCCGCAGGCTCCGCCAGGCGCTGGTGGCACGGGATGGTGGGTGCGCGGCACCGAACTGCTCCATTCCGGCGCCGTGGTGCGAGGCCCACCACATCGACCACTGGGAACGCGGTGGGTCGACCTCCGTGGAGAATGGGGTCCTGTTGTGTTCCCACCATCACCACGCGGTGCATTCGGACGCCTGGGAGATCTCTGTCCGCAGCGGGGTCCCGTGGTTCATCCCCGCGCCGTATCTGGATCACACTCAGCGCGCTCGCCGGAACCGGTACCGGAGCGGCGGCACCGCTGACCCGCCGGATTGACACCAGGACCAGCCAGCGCCCGGACGGCTGGAGTTCTGGACGGCAGCTCCGAGCCAGGACGTCCGAGCCAGGACGGCTGCTGTCATGCGACTGCCCTAGAATGGCCCGTGGCTGGCGGTGGCCACCGTATGCCACCAGCTCAGAAGCCCTACCTGAGGAGGAACCGGACCGTGTCCGAGGCGTTGCAGAACGAGCAGATCACCATCACCGTCAACTCGGAGCAGCGGGAGGTGACCTCGGGGAGCACGGGCACGGAGCTCTTCGCCGACCAGAAGACCACTGTGGTCATGCGCGTGGACGGCGAGTTGCAGGACCTGAGCCGGCAGGTCCCGGCCGGTGCCGATGTGGTGGGCGTGGACATCAGCGAACAGGACGGGTTGAACGTCCTGCGTCACTCCACCGCCCACGTGATGGCCCAGGCCGTACAGCAGCTGCGTCCGGACGCCAAGCTGGGCATCGGACCGTACATCACGGACGGCTTCTACTTCGATTTCGACGTGGCCGAGCCCTTCACCCCGGAGGACCTCAAGACCCTCGAGAAGATGATGCAGAAGATCATCAACTCGACCCAGACCTTCTCCCGCCGCGTCGTCACGGAGGACGAGGCGCGTCAGGCCATGGCAGACGAGCCCTACAAGCTGGAACTGCTGGGTAAGCAGGATGATGCAGAGGCCGTCGGCGAGGGTGCCAGCATCGAGGTGGGCGCCGGCGAGATCACCATCTATGACAATGTGGATCGCAAGTCCGGGGACACCATCTGGTGCGACCTCTGCCGCGGCCCTCACCTGCCGAACACCAAGCTGATCTCCAACGCCTTCGCGCTGACCCGCTCGGCCGCCGCCTACTGGCTCGGGGACGAGAACAACAAGCAGTTGCAGCGCATCTACGGCACGGCGTGGCCCACCAAAGAAGACCTCAAGGCCTACCAGGAGCGGCTGGCCGAGGCCGAACGGCGCGATCACCGCCGGCTCGGCGCCGAGCTGGACCTGTTCTCCTTCCCCGAGGAGCTCGGTTCCGGCCTGCCCGTGTTCCACCCGCGGGGCGGCATCATCCGCAAGGAGATGGAGGACTACTCGCGCCGGCGCCATACCGAGGCCGGCTACGAGTTCGTCTACACCCCCCACATCACCAAGCAGCATCTGTACGAGGTCTCGGGGCACCTGGACTGGTACGCGGACGGCATGTTCCCGCCCATGCAGATCGATGAGCAGCGCGATCCGGTGACGGGGGAGATCACCAAGCAGGGGCAGAACTACTACCTCAAGCCCATGAACTGCCCCATGCACAACCTGATCTTCGCCTCGCGAGGACGCAGCTACCGTGAGCTGCCGCTGCGCATGTTCGAGTTCGGTGCCGTGTACCGGTATGAGAAGTCCGGCGTGGTGCACGGGCTGACTCGTGTGCGTGGCATGACCCAGGACGACGCCCACATCTACTGCACCAAGGAGCAGATGAAGGAGGAGCTGACCACCACGCTCACCTTCGTCCTGGACCTGCTCAAGGACTACGGCCTCGATGACTTCTACCTCGAGCTCTCCTCCAAGGACCCGGAGAAGTACGTCGGCGAGGATGCCGTCTGGGAGGAGGCCACCCGCACCCTCGAGGAGGTCGCCACGGCCTCAGGCCTGGACCTGGTCCCGGATCCGGGCGGTGCCGCCTTCTATGGCCCGAAGATCTCGGTTCAGGCGAAGGACGCCATCGGGCGCACCTGGCAGATGTCCACGATCCAGCTCGATTTCAACCTGCCGGAGCGGTTCGACCTGGAATACCAGGCGGCGGACGGCTCACGCCAGCGTCCGGTGATGATCCACCGGGCCCTGTTCGGGTCCGTCGAGCGTTTCCTCGGCCTGCTGACCGAGCACTATGCCGGCGCCTTTCCCGCCTGGCTGGCGCCGGAGCAGGTCGTGGCCATCCCGGTGGCCGAGGCCTTCAACGACTATCTGGCCGACGTCGTGGACCAGCTCAAGGCCCAGGGGATCCGCGCCCGCCTCGATGACGGCTCGGATCGCTTCCCGAAGAAGATCCGCACCGCCTCCAAGGAGAAGGTGCCCTTCGTCCTCATCGCCGGTGGTGAGGACGCCGAGGCGGGCGCGGTCTCCTTCCGCTTCCGTGACGGCAGCCAGGACAACGGGGTGCCGGTAGGCGAGGCCGTAGAGCGCATCGTGGCCGCTGTGAGGAACCGGGAGACCCAATGAGGCACGACGACGGCCCGGTCACCGAG
This sequence comes from Citricoccus nitrophenolicus, assembly GCF_047305825.1. Lineage (GTDB taxonomy): Bacteria > Actinomycetota > Actinomycetes > Actinomycetales > Micrococcaceae > Citricoccus > Citricoccus nitrophenolicus. The sequence continues at coordinate 150,270 of NZ_CP063070.1, forward strand.
AGCGACCGGGCCTCCGACGAGGCCGGGACGGACCAGTCTGTCACCGACGGATTCCAGCTCGCCGGGACGCCGGACGGCTTCCAGAGATTGTGGAACCCGCACCGGATGGCCTACGTACGCGGCGGGCAGGACCAGGTCAGTGGCGAGTCGACGTGCCCGTTCTGCGCCGCGCCCGGCCGCTCGGACGAACAATCGCTGATCGTGGCCCGCGGCCGTACCGCGTACGTGCTGTGCAACCTCTACCCGTACAACGCCGGTCACCTGTTGGTCTGTCCCTACCGCCACGTGCCCGACTACACGGACCTGAGTCTCGAGGAGACCGCTGAGCTGGCCCGACTGTCTCAGGTGGCGATGATCGCGCTGCGGGGCACGGCCCGGGCCACCGGCTTCAACCTGGGGATGAACCAGGGCAAGACCGGAGGTGCAGGCATCGCCGCCCACCTCCACCAGCACATCGTCCCGCGCTGGGGTGGGGACGGGAACTTCCTGCCGATCATCGCGGAGACCAAGAACATCACGGTCACCCTGGACACGGTGCGTTCCGCCGTGTCCGGGGCCTGGGCAGCGGCCGAGGCCGAGTTCGACGCCCGGCAGGGCGGCTGATGCTCAACCGCTATGCGCGGGCACTGTTCGCCCGGATCTTCACGCCGGTGGCCAGGTTCTTGCTGGCGCGCGGAGTCTCGGCGGATGCCGTGACGGTCGTGGGCACGCTCGGGGTGGTCCTCGGGGCCTTGGTGCTGTTCCCCCTGGGGGAGCTGTTCTGGGGAACCATGGTGATCACCCTGTTCGTCTTCTCGGACGTCCTGGACGGCGTGATGGCCCGATTGGCCGGCACCACCGGGCGGTGGGGGAATTTCCTGGACTCCACGCTCGACCGTGTTCAGGACGCGGCAGTCTTCCTGGGGCTGATGCTGTGGTTCTTCGGCGCCGGGGACTCGTGGATCGCCGGGGCGGCCGCCGGTGCCAGCCTGGCGTTGGGCATGCTGGTCTCCTACGTTCGCGCCAAGGCCGAGGCGCTGGGCTTCGAGGCCAACACGGGCATCGCCGAACGGGCCGAACGGCTCGTCGTGACGCTGGTGTTCGCCGGCCTCACCGGTCTGGGGCTGAATCCACTGGTGCTGACCGTGGTGCTGACGCTGCTGGCTGTGGCGTCCGCCGTCACGGTGGGCCAACGTATGGTGACGGTGTACCGGCAGGCACGTCGGGCCCAGCAGACCCAGTCGGCTGCAGAGGACGGCACGGAACCACCGCCCAGCTCCTGACCTGGCATGGACCCTTGCGTCACAATGGGGGCATGAGCGAGCCCATCACCGGCAGCAACGATGCTGTCACCGACCGTCCCTTGAACATCCCCGAGTACTTCCTCCTGCTCAGTCTGGACGAGAAGAAGGGGCGGTTGCTGCTGGATGGGCCGACCGCCGGCATGGGCATCGCGGGCGCCGCGATCACCGAGTTGGCGCGCCGGGGCCGGCTCGAGGTGACGGCCACCACTGTGCGTTCGATCGAGCACCCGGACCAGGTCTTCGCGGCTGACCGCAACCCGCCGGTATGGGCACGCACCACGGATCTCGAATGGCCACTGGAGCAGGTCTGGGACATCATCAACGCATTCACCCGACACCGGGACGCCGAACAGTGGATCAACCGGTTCTCCCGTCAGTCATTGCGCGATGCGGTGGCCGCCTCGCTGGTCAAGCGACGGATCGTGGAGGAGGGGGACAGCACCGTGCTGTGGATCTTCCACCGCACCCGCTATATGGAACGGGACCATCACTTCGAGCGGGAGCTGCGCGAGCGGATCCGGGCCGTGCTGATGGACGGAGTCCCGGCTGACGACCTCACGTGGCCCCTCATCTCCCTGTTGCGCACCACGCGACTCCTGCATCGCCTCTTCCCGGACGTGGACAAGGCACAAATCCGTGCCGCTGCCCTCACCCCCACGGGGAGTCCTGCCACGCAGCAGTCCATGGCGGAGGCCCTGATGGCCACCGAGAACGCGGTGGCCGAGGCGCTCACCGCCACCACGGGCGGGGCCTCGGCCCTGGACTGAAGAGTCTGGCGGGGCGGGACGCGCTGGGAAAGGCGGGTTGAGCGAGGCTCAGGCCGCCTGACGACCGGTTCAGGGCGAGGCGATGTCCGCCACCGTGGCAGGCACCGTGGCGGGCACAGTGGCGGTCAGGGTGCGGATCAGGTCCTCGGGGGCGAGCCTGACGTCCAGACCGCGCTGGCCTCCGGAGACGAGGATCGTGGGCAGGGCCAGGGCCGAGGAGTCCAGCACCACGGGAGATGGGTGCCGTTGGCCCAGGGGAGAGATCCCACCGACCACATATCCGGTGCGCCTCTCGGCCAGTGCCGGATCGGCCATGGTGACCTTCTTGACGTTCAGGGCAACGGCCAGGGTCTTGAGGTTCAGGGTACCCGCCGCCGGGACGACCCCTACGGCCAGAGCGCCGTCCGGACTCTGAACCATCAGCGTCTTGAACACCGCCCGAGGGTCCTCTCCGAGGGCCGCCGCGGCTTGCAGGCCGTAGCCGGCCGAGGTGCCCGTTCCCGGGGAGGCCGATGCCTGCAGGCCGGCCTCGGGAACCTCGAATTCCACGACCTCGAACGCGACGCCGGCCCGCAGCAGTGCAGCGAGAGCCGGCGTCGCAGCGGTGGGCTGCCGCGCCATGCCCTTGAGCCTCAGGCCGCCAGGCGGAGGGACACGTTGCGCTTGATGCGGCCCAGCAGGGCGGACATGCCGCGCAGGCGCAGCGGGGTCAGGGCCTTCTGCAGCCCCAGCCGGCTGGCCAGGTCCTCGGGGATCGCCAGGACCTCAGCGGCGGGGATCCCGTCGAGACCCTGGGACAACACCGAGGCGAAGCCCCGGGTCGTCGGGGCCTCCGGAGGTGCCGAGACGAACAGGCGGACGAGAGGATCGGTCGACTGGCCGTCGTCGTGCCCTGCTGTGCCTGACGGCGCCTCCGGTGCCGGCTCCAACTCGAGGGCGAGGAACAAGGGGGTCTGACACTCCACCACCTGTTCCATCTCCTCCTGGTGACCGTCATAACGCGGTGGCAGGGCCGGCAGCTCGTCGGAGAACTCCAGCAGGAGCTCGAGCTTCTCCGCGTCGGGCACGGCCTGGAAGTCGTCGATGATCTCCTGCAGCTTCGCGGGGATGCTCATCGGGCCGGCGCCTCGCCCGGCTCGGTGCCCACGGCGATCGGCAGGCGCACGGAGTTGCCCCACTCGGTCCAGGACCCGTCGTAATTGCGGACCTTCTCGTAGCCGAGCAGGTGACGCAGCACGAACCAGGTGTGGGACGAGCGCTCACCGATGCGGCAGTACGCCACCACGTCATCCGACTCACCCACGCCGGCCTCGACCTTGTAGATCTGCTCCAACTCCGCGCGGGACTTGAACGTACCGTCCTCGTTGGCGGCGCGTGCCCAGGGCACGGAGGCGGCAGACGGGATGTGGCCTCCGCGCAGGGTGCCCTCCTGCGGGTAGCCGTCCATGTGGGTGGTCTCGCCCGTGTACTCCAGGGGAGAACGGACGTCCACGAGGGGGGAGCCGAAGTGATTCAGCACGTCCTCGCGGGAGGCACGCTCGGTCTCGTCGTCACGTCCGATGACGGGGTAGTCCACTGCGGTGACCGCCGGGACGTCCCGGGTGGTCTCCCGGCCTTCGGCGATCCACTTGTCCCGGCCGCCGTTCATCAGCCGCGTGTCGACGTGACCGTAGAGGGTGAAGACCCAGAGCGCGTAGGCGGCCCACCAGTTGGACTTGTCACCGTAGAACACCACCGTCGTGTCCCGGCCGATGCCCTTGGACCCCAGCACCCGGGTGAAGTCCTCGGGGCCCACGAAGTCACGGGTGACCGGATCGTTGAGCTCCGTGTGCCAATCGATTTTCAGCGCGCCCGGGATATGCCCCGTGGAGTACAGCAGGGTGTCCTCGTTGGACTCGAGGACCACCACGTTCTCGTCGCCCGAGTGGTCGGCCACCCACTGGGTGGAGACGAGCTTCTCCGGATGGGCGTAGTCAGAGAAATCGGTTGCGTCGGTAGAGGTGCCGGGGGTGTGGGTGGAATCCGCAGTCATGGTGCGTACATTACGCCACAGTGGCGGGAGGTATTCAGTGAGGCGACCCTTCCCTGGGCGGCGGTAGAGTTACCGGCGCAGTCTCCAGCAGTCTCCAGCAGTCTTCAGCAGCATCTTTCAGCGCCGTTCACCAGCCCAAGAACCGTCACCCTCAAGGATGGAGTAGCCCGTGGCCGAGATCGTCCACCTCGCCGACCGCACCCCGCAGGTGTCCGCCGAGGACCTGCTCGCCGGGTTCCACCCCTCCTATCGTTTCGGGGAGGTGTCCTTCGACACCTACATTCCCGATCCGTCCCACCCGTCCCAGGCCGAGGCCGTCGGTAGGCTGCGGGACTTCGCGGCCTCCATCACCAACCGCGGTGGGTCCGGCGGCAGCTCCGGCGGTGGCCTTCTCGGCTTTCTGAAGGGTGGCAGGTCGGGTGGCAAGTCGGGCGGCAAGTCCGGGAAGAAGGGAACTGCGGGTACCACCGGCATCTACCTCGACGGCGGCTTCGGCGTGGGCAAGACCCACCTGCTGGCCTCCACCTGGCATGCCGCCCCGGGCCCCAAGGCCTTCGGGACGTTCGTGGAGTACACCAACCTGGTGGGGGCATTGTCCTTCCGCAAGACCGTGGACGTGCTCAAGGAGTACAAACTCGTCTGCATTGACGAGTTCGAGCTGGACGATCCGGGTGACACCGTGCTGATGTCCCGATTGATGCGGGAGCTCGCCGATGCCGGCGTGAAGCTCGTGGCCACCTCCAACACGCTGCCCGGTTCGTTGGGCGACGGGCGCTTCGCGGCTCAGGACTTCAAACGCGAGATCCAGGTCCTGGCTGAACAGTTCGACGTGATCCGCGTGGATGGCGAGGACTACCGCCACCGCGGACTCTCCGCAGCACCCGCTCCGCTGGAGGACGACCAGCTCGAGAAGGTGCGGGCCGAGCGTTTCCCGGACGCCGCCGTCGTCTCCGAGGACGACTTCGCCGCCCTGACCGCGAACCTGTCCCGCGTCCACCCGAGCCGCTACCGCAAGATGGTGGAGGACGTGGACGTGATGGTGCTGCACAACGTGGAGACCATCTCCGAACAGGCCATGGCGCTGCGCTTCGTGGTCCTCGCCGACCGGCTGTATGACAAGGACGTGCCGGTGATCGCCTCAGGCGTGCCGTTCGACCAGCTCTTCACCGAGGAGATGATGAACGGTGGCTACCTTAAGAAGTACTTCCGCACCGTCTCCCGCATGACCGCCCTGGTCCGTGAGGGACAGATGGGGGAGACGGGGCTGTAGTCCGCTCCCCGCTCCGCCCGCTCCCCGCTCCGCCCGTTCCCCACTCCTGCAACGTGGGGCTCTGCTGGACTGGCGGAACGACACTCCGGACGTTCTACGCGGCCTCGGATACCCGGTGGATGCCGGCGGACGCCGCCAACGCTGATGCCCAGACCAGTGCTGAGACAACAATGGCCGCTCCCGATCAGGAGCGGCCATTGTTCTAGGGGAGCGGATGACGAGATTCGAACTCGCGACCTCCACCTTGGCAAGGTGGCGCTCTAGCCAACTGAGCTACATCCGCAGGACCAGGCTATCCCGGAATCGGGATCCTGTCCGTGCGCGATACTGGGATCGAACCAGTGACCTCTTCCGTGTCAGGGAAGCGCGCTACCGCTGCGCTAATCGCGCCCATCAGTCCTGGAGAACCAGAACCGCTGAGATGCAGGTCCCCATCCTAACGGACGAAAACCGATGCGAGGTGGGGACGGGATTCGAACCCGCGTACACGGCTTTGCAGGCCGTTGCCTCGCCTCTCGGCCACCCCACCAGGGATTGGAGACTTGCGAGCGGATGACGAGATTCGAACTCGCGACCTCCACCTTGGCAAGGTGGCGCTCTAGCCAACTGAGCTACATCCGCACAGAAAACCGGTGACTGGAAAAACCAGTCACCGTGATTTCCAACGAGAGATCACTCTAGTGCACTCTGCGCGGGAACGTCCAATCGGTGCATCTCGCGGCGTGTTCGGCCCTGTGTCCTGGCTGTCAGCTCATCGCCGTCGCCCGCCACACCGCGCGCCAGATCACGCCTGTCCGGGCATATCCCGTCCGCAACCGGTGGGAGAATGGATGACCATGACGCAACCCCAGCTCGCTCACCAGACCGAATACGGACGCATGTACGCGCGGAGTCTGTCCGGCGTTCCCGAGGTGCCGTCCATCACCACGGTGATCGCCCAGCAGAACACCGATCTCAGCGGCTGGGTGGGTCACATGGCGGCTACAGCGGTGATCGAGGATCCCCGTCTGCCCCAGGCGGTCGGTTCGCGGCCACAGCTCAAGACGGTGGCCAAGCAGGCCTCCAACGCGGCCGAACGATTCCGGGATGACGCGGCTGCGCGCGGTGACCGCGTCCACAACTACGCGGAACAGGTGGGCCTGCGTGCCCTGGGCCGTCCCCATGAGATGGCCCAGATGCGCGAGGTGCTGGCGGAGCACGGCGAGGCGGCCTATGCGGATCGTTTCGACGAGTGGTGGGATCTCTTCGAGGTCCGCCCGCTGGCCACCGAGCTGACCGTATGGAACGGCACCGTGGGGTACGCCGGCACCCTGGACCTCGTGGCCTCGATCGGTGGGCGGACCTGCATCATCGACTACAAGACCAAGGGCACTGGTCGCGATGGCAGGGTCAAGCCACTCGATGCCAAGGTGGTCATGCAACTCGTGGCCGGCCTCAAGGCGGAGGAATCCCTCGTGGACCCTGCGGCGGGTACGTGGGAGCCGTGGCAGTACGGGGATGCCCCCGTGCTGCTCGGCGTCGCCCTGGGGCAGACCGAGGTGGTGGCGCACCAGGCCAATCCCCAGGTGTTGCCCGAGCACTGGCGGAAGTTCTGGGCCCTGCGTCAGGTCTGGGGCTACGCCCAGGCCGCGGACAGTGCCGGACCCGCCCTGCGCCCCCTCGGGCCGCCGCCGCCCACCGCCAGTGAGCAGTCTGGTCCCCGGGGTGGAGGCGGCACCACGGCCACCACGGCTAAGGTGGGCGGGTGACCGTACTGCCCATTCGCACCGTCCCCGATCCCGTGCTCCGCACCGCCTCCGAGCCGGTGGTGGGGGGAGAGCGTGACCTGCACCGGCTGGTGCAGAACATGTTCGAGACCATGGACGACGTCGGCGGCGTGGGTCTGGCTGCACCCCAGGTCGGCGTGGGGCTGAGGATCTTCACCTTCGACGTGGAGGGCCAGCGCGGACACGTGATCAATCCGGTCCTGCAGACCGGTGGGGACGTGGAGACCGAACCCGGGGAGGGATGCCTCTCCGTGCCGGGACTGCACTACAACCCCGAACGTTTCGCCGAGTCCACTGTCACCGGCACTGACCAGGACGGGCAGCCCGTCGAATATCGCGGAACGGGGCTGACAGCTCGATGCTTCCAGCACGAGGTGGACCACCTCGAGGGGATGCTGTACATCGATCGACTCACCGGCGAGGACCGTAAGGACTCCCGGCGCAAGCTCCGAGACCCTGCCTTCGGGCGGATCGCCACCTCCACCCGGGCTGACCGGGCCGCCACCATCAGCTCCAGTTTCGGAGGGCTCCGGTGAGTGCCGCCCCCTCCCATGCGGAGCACCGGATCCTCTTCGCCGGCACCCCTGAAACCGCTGTCCCCTCCCTGGACGCACTCGTGGAGGCCGGCTTCACCGTGGCGGCCGTCCTGACCCGGCCGGACGCCCCGGTGGGCCGCAAGAAGATCCTGACTCCCTCGCCCGTGGCGGCTCGCGCCGCCGAGCTGGGTCTGCCGGTGCTCCATGCCTCCCGGTTGACGGGGGAGGCGGGCCGGGAGACGCTCGAGCGCATCGCCGCGTTGGAATTGGACGCGGCAGCCGTGGTGGCCTATGGCGCCCTGGTGCCCGCCGCCGGACTCACGTTGCCCCGTCACGGTTGGGTGAACCTGCATTTCTCCCTGTTGCCCGCCTATCGCGGCGCGGCCCCCGTGCAGCACGCGGTGCTCCGGCAGGAGACGCAGACCGGCGCATGTGTGTTCCAGCTCGAGGAGGGCCTGGACACAGGCCCGGTGTTCTCGAGGATCGCCCGGGATCTGGTCCCCGGGGAGACCTCTGGGGAGGTTCTGGCGGACCTGGCCCTGTCCGGCGCGGGCCTCCTGGCCCGGACTCTCGCGGACATTCTGGCCGGCACGGCCACCGCCGAGCCCCAGCGAGGGACGCCGTCCTTCGCCCCCAAGCTCGACCAGTCCGACGGGTTCATCGATCCGGCCAGCCCGGCGGCCGAGGTGGCAGCCCGCATCAACGGGACCACGCCGGAGCCAGGGGCCTGGGCGTGGTTGGACGGCCCGGAGTCGCCGGTGCGAGTCAAGCTCGCCGGGGCCGTCGCCGAGGAGGTGGCCGATGCGGTCCCGGGTTCGGCGGGCGAGCGCACGGGAGTCGTCGGCGAGCTGGTGCGGGGCCGCAGGACCGTCCATCTGCAGTGCGCCGATGCCGCGGTGCGCCTGGTCCAGGTCCAGCCGGCCGGCAAGAAGCCCATGACGGCCGCCGATTGGGCCCGTGGCCTGCCCGCAGGGGCTCGGTTCCGCTCAGCGGATTCCCCGTCGAGAGACACGGCAGCAGGCACGACAGCTGACACAACAGCTCACACAACGGCTGACACGACGGCAGAGAAGGAGACGTCATGACCGCAGAGCGGCGGGGCGGCGGGCCCGGGGATTCCCGGGGGAGCAAGTCTCAGGGCCAGAAGCAGCAGGGTGGCTACCAGCGTGGAAGCCAGAGTGGAAACCATGGCGGAAATGGAAACCATGGCGGAAACCAGAGCGGGCGGCAGGAGCGCCGTGACGAGAAGGGTCACACCCGCAACCGCGGCACCTCCGGTGGACCGCGGCAGTTCTCTGCTGCCGCGCCGTCGAAGCGCAAACGGCAGGCCGACCCGGCACGGCTGGCGGCCTTTGAGACCCTGACGGCGGTCAGTCGTGACGATGCGTACGCCAATCTCGTGCTGCCAGGGCGGATCGCGGCCCACCGGCTCGACCAGCGCGACGCTGGTTTCGCCACCGAATTGGCCTACGGGGCCCTGCGCGGTCAGGGCCTCTACGATGCCGTCCTGGCCGCCTGCGTAGACCGGCCTCTGGCGCAACTGGACCGTCCCGTGCTGGACGCCCTACGCCTCGGTGCTCATCAGCTGCTCAATATGCGGGTGCCGGCCCACGCGGCGCTCGACTCCACGGTGGCCCTGGTCCGTGATCAGATCGGCGCGGGTCCGTCCGGTTTCGTCAACGCCGTCCTGCGCAAGGTCACGGCGAAGGATCGGGACACCTGGCTGGATCAGGTGGCACCGCTGGGGCCCGGTGCCAGTGCCAGTGCCGGCGGCAGTGCCCGTGACCGCGACCGTGCCAGTGGCAGCGATACCGGGGCCGCCCCGGACGAGGTGCTCGCCATCCGTCATTCCCACCCGGTCTGGATCATCCGGGCACTGCGGCAGTCGCTGGCCAATCACGGCCGTCCGGCGGATCGTCTCCACGCGGAGCTCGTGGCCCTGCTGGAGGCGGACAATGCCGCTCCGGTGGTCAACCTCGTGGCCCTGCCGGGTCTGGGGGACCTTGGCCCGGTGTTGGAGGCCGGAGCGGAGTCGGGCCCGCTGGCGCCCGGCTCGGCCTTGTACCACGGGGGCGACGCCGGCCGGTTGCCCGGCGTGAAGGAGGGCACCGTCCGCATCCAGGACGTCGGCTCGCAGCTCACGGCCCATGCCCTGACGCGGGTTCCCCTGGGTGGAGGCGCCGGGCGGGATGGCGCCGGTCACGGCACCGAGCCCGAGCGCTGGCTGGACCTCTGTGCCGGTCCCGGGGGTAAGGCCGCACTGCTCGCGGCGCTGGCCCGGCAGCGCGGGGCCAGCCTGCTGGCGAACGAGCCGGCGGAGCACCGCGTCCGTCTGGTCGAACGGGCCTTGGAGGCGGTGCCCCGGCATCCGGACTCTGGTGACTCCGGTGATTCCCAGGACAACGCACCGTCAGCGTGGTCGGTGCGCTGCGGCGACGGGCGGGAACTTGACCCCGAGCACACCGCCTCCTTCGATCGTGTCCTCGTGGACGCCCCCTGCACTGGGCTGGGGGCCCTGCGCCGCCGGCCGGAGTCGCGGTGGCGCCGTCAGCCCTCCGATCTGGGCCCGCTGACGGAGCTTCAGCGCCAACTCCTGGACTCGGCTGTGGACGCGCTGAGGCCCGGGGGAGTCCTGGGCTACGTGACCTGCTCCCCGCATCCGGCCGAGACGGTGTTCCAGGTGCAGGACGCGCTCAAGCGCCACCCAGAAATGGAACTGCTGGACACCACGTCCTACCTCTCCGAGGTTGCTCCCGGCCTGAGTGAGGCGTCCGGCGCCTCCGGCCACCCCGGCTTCGGCACCGGCGGCACCACCCAGCTCTGGCCCCATCTGCACTCCACGGATGCGATGTTCATGGCCCTGTTCCGCAAGTCCGGTATCCGAAAGACCGAGGACTGAGCACATGACGCCAGCAACGGACCGTACCATCCACATCCACCCGTCCATCCTCTCGGCCGACTTCGCACGGCTCGCCGAGGAACTCGCCCGCATCCAGAACTCGGACGCGGTCCACGTGGATGTCATGGACAACCACTTCGTCCCCAACCTCACCCTCGGCCTGCCCGTGGTCAAGGCCATCCGGCAGGCCACGAGCCTGCCGCTGGACGTCCACCTGATGATCGAGGATGCGGACCGCTGGGCACCGGAGTACGCCGAGGCCGGGGCCGAGTCGGTGACCTTCCACGCCGAGGCGGCGGCCGCTCCGGTCCGGCTGGCCCGTGAGCTTCGGGCTCGGGGCGCGAAGGCGGGGATGGCCCTCAAGCCGGCGACCGCCGTCGAGCCCTATCTGGATCTGCTCGAGGAGTTGGACCTGCTGCTGATCATGACCGTGGAACCCGGTTTCGGTGGGCAGCCGTTCCTGGACGTGGTGCTGCCCAAGATCCGGCGGGCCCGCGAGGCCCTGGACGGCACCGGGATCCCGGTGGCGTTGCAGGTGGACGGAGGGGTGACCTCGGAGACGATCCTGCGCGCCGCGGAGGCCGGGGCGGACGTGTTCGTGGCCGGCTCGGCGGTGTACGGGGCAGAGGATCCGGCGGCCGCAATTGAAGAATTGCGTCGTACGCCTCTTCGCTAGGCGCGGATCGCCCAGCCGTTGTGGCAGAATCTGATGCATCGTGCTCCGGGGTCGGTGTAAATCCGAACCGGCGGTCATAGTCCGCGACCCGCGCGTCGGCCCACACCCGTGGCCACCGACCAGCGGTTGAACCGGTGGAATTCCGGTACCGACAGTTAAAGTCTGGATGGGAGAAGCACGTGCAGCACCGCTGTTCCGGTCGGTGCGGTCTTGCGGTAGGCCGTCAGGCGTACCCGGGACCGTTCCACGGAACGTCGATCAACGCAGCATGAACCCCCGGAGCCGCCGCGTTCCGAAGGAGGATTCATGGATTTCATGCGGTGGCTCGTCGACATCTTCAACTGGTACATCCCGGTCGCCGGAGGCGGCCTGTTGATGCGTGAGGTGTTCGGCAACATCTTCGGTCTGGCCTCGGCCTTGGGCGGCATGCGCCGCAAGGTCTGGGCGTGGCCCGTCGGCATCATCGGCAACGTCATCCTGCTCACGGTGTTCCTGTCCGGCCTGTTCGGCGGGGCGGACACCGCCACCCTGCTGGGTCAGGCGGGCCGTCAGGTCATGTTCATCGCCGTCTCGGTGTACGGCTGGGTGCAGTGGCGCCGGGCCCGGGCAGAGCGCGCTGGGCGGGAGAACGCATCGGAGCAGGACGGGACGGCGATCGCCCCGCAGTGGGCCGGGATCCCGGCACGCATCGGCATCGTGGCGACCATGGTGATCGGTACCGTGGCCCTCACCCCGCTGTTCGCCGCGCTGGGGTCCTACGAGCCGGTCTGGGCAGACGCCTGGACCTTCGTCGGATCTCTCGTCGCCACCTACGGCATGGCCCGGGGCTGGGTCGAGTTCTGGCTCGTGTGGGTGGCGGTGGACGTGGTGGGGGTTCCCCTGCTGTTCAGCGCCGGCTACTACGCCAGCGCGTTCATGTACATGTTCTACGGGGCCTTCACCCTGATCGGCTTCTTTGTCTGGATGCGTGCCAAGACCCATGAGAAGCCCGAGGTCGAGACGGTCATGCCCGATCCCACCGTGCGAGTCCATGACAGCGCCCGGTAACGCCATCGCCGGCACGGTCGAGCCGATGTCCCTGGCCGTGCGCGAGGCCCTCGGTGGGCACCGCGGCGCCAACCCACTCGTGGGTGCCGTGGTGACCGCCCCGGACGGGACGGTGCTGGCCACAGGATTCCACCGAGGACGGGGCACGGCCCACGCGGAGGTCAGCGCGCTGGAACGGTTCGCTGCAGCCTCACGGATCCCGCAGGCCGGGGCCACCCTCTGGGTCACGCTGGAACCCTGCGACCACTTCGGCTCCACCGGTCCCTGCACCGAGGCCATCCTCGCTTCCGGGATCCGCCGGGTGCGGTACGCGGTAGCGGACCCCACGGGGCCCGACGGCGGCGGTGCGGCTCGACTGCGTCGGTCCGGGCTGGACGTGGAACAGCTCGCACCGGACGCCACGGCGGCCTCCGGAGCCGACGGGTTGAACCCCCGGTGGGTACAGGGCCGTGAATCCGGACGCCCGTTCGTCACGGCACACCTGGCGCAGTCCTTGGACGGGCGCGTGGCCGCAGCCGACGGCACCAGCCAGTGGATCACCGGGATCGAGTCACGCCGGCATGCCCACGCTGTGCGGTCCCGGGTGGACGCGATCGTGGTGGGCACCGGAACCGTGGCGGCGGACGACCCTCGGCTCACAGCCCGGAACGCCGCCGGTCAGGATCTGCCCCTCCAACCGGTCCCCGTGGTCCAGGGCCGGCGCGGTGTCCCCGGGGACGCAGCCCTGCGCAGCGGGCCGAAGGGTGGGCCACGCGACTGGATCCATGTGCTCGACCATGAGCCCCAGGCCGTGCTCGACCGCCTCGCGGAGTCTCGGATCTCCTGGCCCCACGGAGGAGCCCGCCCGGGCCACGTCCTCATCGAGGGCGGCCCCACCGTGCTCGCCGCCTGGCTCGGGGCGGGGCTCGTGGACGAGATGTTCGTCTATCAGGCCCCCCTGGTGCTCGGTGGCGGGCCCACCGGCCTCGACCTGCCACAACTGACCACCCTCACCCAGGCCGTGAGCCTGCAGCTGGACCTGGCCGAGAACGGCGCCCTCAGCCGTCTTGGAGAGGACGTCCTGCTGCACTACGCGGCCCACTGAAACCCACACGTCTCTGAACTGCCCGAAGGAAACCCCATGTTCACCGGAATCATCACCGAGCTCGGAACCGTCACGGCGCTGGAGCTCCACGCCGAGCAGGACACCGCGCGCCTGACCATTCACGCCCCGGAGTCGGTCGCCGACCTGCCACCGGGCGGCTCGATCGCCGTCAACGGAACCTGCCTCACCGCCACCGGGGCGCCGGGGGTCGGCGGGGTACCCGCTGACAGTGTGGTGGTGGACGTCATCGGAGAATCCCTGCGCCGCACCACCACCGGCGGACTGGCCATCGGAGACCGGGTCAACCTGGAACGGTGCATGCCCGCCGCGGGGCGCTTCGACGGGCACATCGTGCAGGGCCACGTGGACGGAACCGGCAGCATCGCCAAGATCGAGGTCCACGGTGACTGGCGGCTGATCCGAGTGTCCCTGCCCGCCGACCTCGGACGCTACGTGGCGGAGAAGGGATCCATCGCCGTGGACGGCGTCTCGCTCACCGTCACCGGCGTCAACACGCCAGGCGTGGGGGACAATCTGCGGGGTCCTGACGGTCCTGACGGTCCTGACGGCCCTGACAGGCCTGACGGCCCTGACTGTCCTGACGGTCCTGACGGTCCTGACAGTCCTGACGGGAGCGAGGACTGGTTCGAGATCGGCGTCATTCCCGCCACCCTGGCCCAGACCACCCTGGGGGCGCGCACCGTGGGTGACCGGGTCAACCTCGAGGTGGACGTGGTGGCGAAGTACGCTGCCCGGTTGGCAGACCATGACCGTGCTGCGGGGGGCCTTCGATGAGCGCGGGGGGAGCAGGCGCCATTCGGCTGGACTCCATCGAGGAGGCGATCGCGGCCATCGCGGCCGGCCGGGCCGCCGTCGTGGTGGATGACGAGGACCGGGAGAACGAGGGGGACATCGTGTTCGCGGCGGACGCCGCCACCCCCGAGACCGTGGCCCTGACCGTGCGCCACACCTCGGGTGTGCTGTGCGCGCCGATGCCGGCCTCCGTGGCCGACCGCATGGACCTGCCGCCCATGACGGCGCGGAACGAGGACCCCAAGGGCACGGCCTATACCGTCAGCTGCGATGCCATCGCCGGGACCACCACGGGGATCTCCGCCGCGGACCGTGCCATCACCCTCAAGGTCCTGGCCGACCCGTCGTCCACGGCTGACCTGATCAGCCGTCCGGGGCACGTTTTCCCCCTCGTGGCGGCCTCCGGCGGCGTGGCCGAGCGGCGTGGGCACACCGAGGCCGCAGTGGACCTGAGCCGGCTGGCCGGCCGCGCACCGGTGGGGGCCATCGCGGAACTGGTCCACGATGACGGCACCATGATGCGTCTGCCCGCGTTGCGCGACTTCGCGGACCGGCACGGCATGCCGTTGGTCACCATCGAGGACCTGGTGTCCTATCTCGGTCCCGCGGGACAGCCCGAGGTGCCGGCGGTACCGGATACCAGCACCCCGACTGTCGACCTGCCGACCCGCTACGGGACCTTCCGTGTCTCGGTCCACCCGGACCCGGAGACCGGGGCCGAGCACGTGGTGCTCCAGGCGCCGACGGGCGGACAGGAGCCGGACAGGCCGCTGGTGCGCCTCCACTCCGAGTGCCTGACGGGGGACGTCTTCGGTTCCGAACGGTGTGACTGCGGGGCCCAGCTGGACCATGCCCTGCACCAGGCGATGGCCGAGGGCGGTACCGTCATCTACCTGCGGGGACACGAGGGCCGGGGGATCGGCCTGGCCAACAAGATCCTGGCCTACGCCCTCCAGGACTCCGGGATGGACACGGTGGCCGCCAACGAGCACCTGGGCCTGCCGGCGGATGCGCGCAGCTACCGTTCCGCCGCCGGGATCCTGCAGCGGCTGGGCCTGGATCACATCCGACTGGTGACCAACAACCCGGACAAGGCGGACCAGCTGGAACGCGAGGGCATCACCGTGACCGAGGTCGTCCCGAGCCCGGCGCCTGTCACGGAGCACAACCGCCGTTACCTGACCACCAAGCGGGACCGCATGGCCCACCGGCTGGCCGGAGACCTCATTCCCGAACGGACGAGTACCAACACCACCGTCAACACCACCGGCAACACCACCGTCAACACCACAGGAGGAACCCGATGAGCGGACACGGAGCACCCCAGGGACTGGACGCCCAGCTGAACCATGGCCCGGCGACGGCAGGTCCAGCGGACCTGCGGGTCGCCGTGGTGGCCGCGCAATGGCACGAGCAGGTCATGGAGGGGCTGCTGGACGGTGCCCGCCGGGCCGCGGCCGAGGCGGGGATCCCGATCACCGAGGTCAGGGTCCCAGGGACCTTCGAACTGCCCGTCGCGGCGTCCCGGCTCGCCGCGCGGTTCGACGCCGTGGTGGCCCTCGGGGTGGTGATCCGGGGAGGCACGCCCCATTTCGAATACGTCTGCTCCGGGGCCACGCAGGGCCTCGTGGATGTGTCCGTGCGGACCGGCACCCCGGTGGGCTTCGGCGTGCTCACGTGCGACACGGAGGAGCAGGCCCTGGATCGTTCCGGGCTCGAGGGGTCCAGCGAGGACAAGGGGTATGAGGCCTTCCAGGCTGCCGTCCTGACGGAACTCGTCCTGCGTCCCGTCACATAGGAGGGCACCGGTTAGAGGCACCCCGCGCTGGTGGCTACCCTTGGAGGGTGAAATCCTTTGACGAACTCTTCGACGAGCTGAGCCGGAAGGCCGAGACCAGGCCGGCGGGATCCGGGACCGTGGCCGAACTCGATTCGGGGATCCATGGCATCGGCAAGAAGGTCGTGGAGGAGGCCGCCGAGGTGTGGATGGCTGCCGAGTACGAGACGAAGGACGAGGCGGCCGAGGAGATCTCGCAGCTGCTGTACCACCTGCAGGTCATGATGATCGCCAAGGGGCTGACCCTGCAGGACGTCTACCGGCATCTCTGAACCGCCGTCAGCCCACCGAGCATCCGCCACAGATCTTCCGCCACAGCGCACCTGCCACTGAGCACACGCCACCGAGCACCACAGGAGAACCCGCACCCATGCTGCGCATCGCCGTTCCGAACAAGGGGGCCCTGTCCGAGGCCGCTCGAGACATGCTCCAGGAGGCCGGATACCTCCAGCGAAGGGACTCCAAGGCCCTCGTCATGATGGACCCGGAGAACCATGTGGAGTTCTTCTACCTGCGTCCCCGGGACATCGCGGTGTATGTGGGTCAGGGCACCCTGGACATCGGCCTGACGGGGCGTGACCTGTTCCAGGATGCCCAGGTGGGCGGGTCCGCCGAGGAGATCATGGCGCTGGGATTCGGGCGGTCCACGTTCCGCTTCGCCGCGCCCGTGGGACGTTTCGGCTCTCTCGCAGACCTTGAGGGACGGCGGATCGCCACCAGTTATGACGGCCTGCTGGAGGACTACCTCGCCACGCAGTCCGTGAAGCCGGAGAAGATCGTGCACCTGGACGGCGCCGTGGAGTCCTCGGTGAACCTGGGGGTGGCGGACGCGATCGCGGACGTCGTGGAGACCGGCAGCACGCTCAAGGCTGCCGGCATGGAGACCTTCGGGGAGCCGATCATGCGCTCGGAGGCCATCATCATCGGCCAGACCGGACGCCGTCCCGAGGGGCTCGACGTCCTGCTGCGGAGACTCCAGGGTGTCCTGGTGGCCCGCCGGTACGTCATGATCGACTATGACGTCAGCCGCGCCCACCTGGAGGCGGCCACCGCGGTCACCCCAGGACTGGAATCTCCCACCATCTCCCCGTTGCAGGACGAGAACTGGGTGGCGGTGCGCTCCATGGTCAAGCAGGAGGACACCAACAAGGTGATGGACGAGCTCTATGACCTCGGTGCGCGCGCCATCCTGGTGTCCGCGATCCACGCCATCCGACTCTAGGGAGGGCCGTACACATGACTGTTGCCGTCCGGGTGATCCCCTGCCTTGACGTCGATGCCGGGCGCGTCGTCAAGGGAGTCAATTTCGAGGACCTGCGGGACGCCGGGGACCCGGTGGAGCTGGCCCGGCGCTACAACGAGGCCGGTGCCGACGAGCTCACCTTCCTGGACGTCACGGCGTCCACCGCAGACCGCGCCACCACCTATGACGTCGTCTCGCAGACCGCCGAGGAGGTGTTCATCCCCCTGACCGTCGGCGGCGGCGTGCGGACCGAGGAGGATGTGGCCCGGCTGCTGACGTCGGGCGCGGACAAGGCCTCCATCAACACCGCGGCCGTGGCCCGCCCCGAGGTGATCAACGAGATCACCCGACGCTTCGGCTCCCAGGTCCTGACCCTCTCCCTGGACGCCCGCCGGACGGTGGACCCGTCCGTGCTGTCCGGCTTCGAGGTGACCACGCACGGCGGGCGGCAGGGCACCGGCATCGACGCCGTGCAGTGGTGCCGGGAGGCCTCCGAACGAGGGGTGGGCGAGATCCTGCTGAACTCCATCGACGCGGACGGTACGCGCGAGGGCTTCGACCTGGAGATGATCCGGGCCGTGCGCGCAGTGACCGCCGTCCCCCTCATCGCCTCGGGGGGCGCCGGCGCCCCGGAACACTTCCCGCCGGCCATCGATGCCGGGGCGGACGCAGTACTGGCCGCCTCGATCTTCCACTTCGGACCCGTGGACATGATCTCCCGGGTCAAGACCGCCATCCAGGAGGCCGGCCATCCGGTTCGCTGACGCCCACGGCATCTCCGCCGTCGATCTGCAGCACCTGACCGTCCTCGGCTGGCCCGCCGTCGAGTCCCAGGAGGTCGGTGGCTGGACCGTGCGCTTCTCCTCGGGGATCACCCGCCGGGCCAACTCCGTGGTCTCCACGGAGATGCCGGCGGATGTGGGCGCGCTGGATGCGGCGGTCGACGAGGTGGAACGTCGAAGCGCCGAGCGCTGGCTGTCCCCGACCTTCCAGTTGTGGCAGCCCGCCTCCGGTTCCTGGTTGGAGGGGCGCGCGGCCGGGGAGATCCCGGATGCCGAGACGGACGCCTTCTACGAGGGCCAGCAGCGCCTGGGCGACCTCCTCGACCGCAGGGGGTACCAGGAGGTGGCTCCCACCAAGGTCCTCTGGATGGACCGGTCCGATGTGCCCGCGGACACCGAGTGGGACCGCCGCATCCTGGTGAGCGAGACCCTCAGCGAGAACTGGCTCTCGGCGTCTCTGAGGTCAGGTGACGCAGAGGATGTGGAGGATCAGGCCAGCCGCCTGGTGCGCCGACGCCTGCTGGGCGGTGGTCGGAGCCGGTTCTACAGCTGCCTGGACGCTGAGGGGCAGATCGGGGGTGGGGCCAAGCTGTCCCTGGTCACGCCGGAGGGATCGGGCCGGACCTACGCCGGGATCTACGCCCTGTGGGTCCGGGATGACCTTCGCGGCCAGGGGCTCTCAGCGTCCCTCCTGGACGCCATCTTCAATCACCTGGTGCGACTGGACGTGTCCGGTTGCTGGCTTCAGGTCGAGGAGCGCTCCGCCCGAGCGCTGGGGGTGTACCGGGCGGCCGGATTCAGCACCGTGGCCCAGTACCGGTACCTCACCCATCTGGACTAGCCCGCTAGTCGACGAGGACGAGGGCGTGGTCCCGCCGGCCGAAGCCGTGCATCACGAGTTCTCCGGCCGGCCCCGCGATGGTTCTGGAGGCCCCGCCCTGACGTGCAGGGCGGGCCACCACGCGCTGGCCGGTGCTGCGCGCCAGGGTGATCCCCGTCGGCTCCGAGCGGTACATCAGGCGGGCGCGCCGCGTGAACTCGGCGAACAGGGCATTGGCGTAGTCATCCGCGAGGTGCCGCGGTGCCCAACGGTCCTGGGCTCGCCGGACGTCTTCGGTGTGGACGAAGAACTCCAGGAGATTCGTGGCCTGGGCGGCCTTGCGCGCGGCCCCGGTGCCCTTGATACGGCCGGAGATCTCGTCGGAGATCCGCGCAGCCTGGGCATGGCGGCGGAGCCGTGCCGGTGGTTGGGGGCCGGCGGCCACCCGTTCCATGAGCCCCTGATAGGCCTCGGGCGTGGCCGCCGAGTCGCCCAGGTCCATGGTCCTGCGGTGGAGGGAGCGGGCCAGGGGGCGGAACAGCAGTCCGGCCACCAGGGGGGAGTTCTCGCGGAGCACGATGTGTGCCGCCAGGTGCTCGGTGTTCCATCCTGCACAGAGCGTGGGCCGGCCTGGGCCGGCAGACAGCAGGGCCTCGACGAGCGCGTCCCGCGAGGCGGCGGTGAAGTCCCGTCCAGGTGTGGAACCGGAGGTCTGATCGGCGTGGGTACCCATAACAGGGCCAACGCTACACGGAGCCTAGAATGGATCACCATGGACAACGCTGCGAGACCGACCGCTGCCGACGCTGCACTCGATCCGGCGATCGCCCAGCGGCTCAAGAAGACCCCGGATGGCCTGGTCGCCGCCATCGCCCAACAGCATGACACCGGTGAGGTGCTGATGCTCGGGTGGATGGACGAGGAGGCGCTGCGGCGGACGCTCACGAATGGCCGCGCCACCTACTACTCGCGTTCGCGCCAAGAGTACTGGCGCAAGGGGGACACCTCGGGCCACATCCAGGCGGTGATCGCCGTGTCACTGGACTGTGACGGGGACGCGCTGCTCGTCCAGGTGGAACAGGTGGGCGCCGCCTGCCACACCGGTACCCGGACCTGTTTCGAGGGCCGCAGCCTGCCCGTGACCACACATTCCACCCACCAGGAGGCCTCCACGGATGCGTGAACTCGGCACGATCATCCCGTCCGCCGAGGAGTTCGAGGCCCTCGCCGGCGCCCACCGGGTCATCCCTGTCACCCTGACGGTCCTGGCGGACGGCCTCACGCCTGTGGGGATCTACCGGCGCCTCGCCGCCGACGAGCCGGGTACCTTCCTGATGGAGTCGGCGGCTCAGGGCGGTGTCTGGTCTCGGTACTCGTTCATCGGCGCGGGGAGCGCCGCCACCCTGACCACACAGGGCTCGGAGGCCCACTGGCAGGGCGAGCCCCCGGCGGGGGTGCCCACTGAGGGCGACCCGATGGACGTGTTGCGCGAAACCCTGGACCTGTTGGCCACGGATGTGCGGGACGGAGTGGGCCGGGACCTGCCGAACCTGGTCTCCGGGATGGCCGGCTTCCTCGGCTGGCCCACGGTGCGCCGCTGGGAGAGCCTGCACAACCCGCCGCCGGATGATCTCGGGCTGCCAGAGATGGCCATGAACCTCATCACGGACCTGGCCGTGCATGACACGGTGGACGGCACGGTCACCCTCGTGGCGAACGCGATCAATCGCAACGGCCTGGACTCCGGTGCCCGGGAGGCGTGGCAGGACGCCGTACGGCGGCTGCGCTCCATGGTCGAGCGCCTGACGGCCGGCCCGGAATCCGGCCCGGAATCCGGATCTGCATCGGGCCAGGACCCTGTCTCCGTGGCTCCTGCGGACTGGCTCGATGTGGACGTGTCGGCCCACGTCCACGACTCGTGGACCCACGAGGGCTTCCTGGACGCTGTGGCGAAGGCCCAGCAGGCCATCGTGGATGGCGAGGTCTTCCAGATCGTGGTCTCGCGTCGCTTCTCGACCCAGACCGCCGCGAGTGGCCTGGACATCTACCGGGTGCTGCGTGCCATGAACCCCAGCCCGTACATGTACCTGTTCACCTTCTCCAAGCCCGACGGCGGCCGGTACCAGATCGTCGGTTCCTCGCCCGAGGCGCTGGTCACCGTCAACGACGGCTCCGTCATCACGCACCCGATCGCCGGCTCGCAGCCACGGGGTGCCACGGTCGAGGACGATCACCTTCACGAGAAACTGCTCGTCAACGACGAGAAGGAGCGGGCGGAGCACCTCATGCTGGTGGACCTCTCCCGGAATGACCTGTCGAAGGTCTGCGTGCCGGGCAGCGTATCCGTCACCCAGTTCATGGAGGTGGAGCGCTTCAGCCACATCATGCACCTGGTCTCCCATGTGGAGGGCCGGCTGGAGCCGGGGCAACGGGCCCTGGACGTGTTGGCCGCGGCGTTCCCCGCGGGGACCCTGTCCGGAGCGCCGAAGCCGCGAGCACTGCAGCTGTTGGACGAGTGGGAGCCCCAGGAGCGTGGGCCCTACGGGGGAGTGGTCGGCTACTTCGACCTGGCCGGGAACATGGACATGGCCATCAACATCCGTTCCGCCACGCTCATGGACGGGACCGCCTATGTCCAGGCCGGTGCTGGGATCGTCGCCGACTCCGTTCCGGAGACCGAGGCGGCCGAGACCGTCACCAAGTCGAGCGCCCCGATGCGGGCCGTCCTGGCGGCTGGCCAATTGCGTTCCGTGGAGAGGACTTTGGACAACTCACTGGAGAGCACGGTGGAGTCGGCATGAGATTGAAGCGCCGCACAGCGGTCCTGTGGGCCCTCGCGGCCGGGGCCATCATCCTGGGCACCGGGGCACAGACGTGGATCGAGTCCGCGGGTCTCTCCGGCCTGGCCACCACCTCGGTGACGACCACCGGGAACCAGGCGGCCGCCGTCGTCCCGGCCATGGGGCTGGTGGGCATGGCCGGAGGCATCGCACTGTCCATGGCCCGGCGCATCGGCCGCTGGATCTCCGCGGTGCTGATGGTGCTGGCCGGACTCATGGCCGGGTTCTCCGCCGTGCACGCCGCACTGGAACCGGCCACTGCCGCGCAGGCCCAGGTCTCGGAGGCCAGCGGCACCACGGCTGACGCCGGCAGTTACGTGGTCACGGTGTGGCCCTGGCTCACCCTGGTCGGCGGCGTCCTCCTGCTGCTCTGTGGGTTGGCCGTCCTCCTCCTGGGCCGGGACTGGGCCACGAGCCGTCGGCACGAGAGTCCCGTGGCCACCGGGGTGCCGGCCACTGCCGCAGGCGCCACTGCCACAGCGACTGGAGCCGGCACCGCCACTGGAGCCGGCACCGGATCCGCCTCGGAGGACGGGGACGGATCCGATCTGGACGAGATCGATGCCTGGGATGAGCTGAGCCGGGGCCAGGACCCGACGTAGGCGAGAGGCGTAGGCGAGATCTGCGGCCTCGGCCCGCCGTTCCGTGGCAGAATGAGGGGCAGACTCGATCAGCCGCCGCACTCCCGCCCCCGGAAGTACGGCGGGCCCCGATGCCATCGGAACGAAAGGGACGGTCCATGACCACCTCGCACCACACCGCCGAAGACGAGCTCGTGCTCAATGATCCGACCCATGCCGAGCCCCTGGGCCACGGCAACTCACCGGCCGCGTGGACGCTGGTGCTGCTGATCCTCGCCGGGACCCTGCTGGTCGGCGTCGGGATGCTCGCGGACCTCTTCGTCCTGATCATCGCCGGCGTCGTGGTCGCCGCAGCCGGTCTCATCGCCGGCTTCATCATGGGCAAGGCCGGCAAGGGCACCCAGGGGCACGCGAAGCCCTCTCGGCACTGATGAGCACCGTTCTCGACGAGATCATCGTCGGGGTCCGCGCCGACCTCGAGTCGAGGCGCCGCGAGGTGCCGTTGCAGGTCATGGCCGAGCGGGCCTCCGAGGCCGCTCGGAGTGCCCCCGCCCGGGACGCACACTCCGCCCTGGCCGGGGGACGGCAGGATCAACGGGGGATCCGCATCATCTCCGAGGTCAAACGGTCCAGCCCGTCCAAGGGCGCCCTGGCGGAGATCGCCTCCCCGGCAGACCTGGCCCGGCGGTATGAGTCCGGGGGCGCCTCGGTGATCTCCGTTCTGACCGAACGTCACCGCTTCGGCGGATCGCTGCAGGACCTGGACGCCGTGCGCGCCGCGGTGGACGTTCCGGTGCTCCGCAAGGACTTCACGGTGGACGAGTACATGATCCACGAGGCCCGGGCCCATGGCGCGGACCTCGTCCTGCTCATCGTCGCTGCCCTGGACGACTCCCAGCTGGCCGAATACCTCGCACTGACGCACGAGTTGGGGATGAACGCACTGGTCGAGGCCCATACCGTGCAGGAGATCGAACGCGCGGTGGCCGTGGGGTCCCGGATCGTCGGCGTCAACGTTCGCAACCTGAAGACCCTGGACGTGGATCCCCGGAACTACGCCACCCTAGCCCCGAACCTGCCGGAGGGCGTGGTCCGCGTGGCCGAGTCCGGCGTGCAGGGACCCGAACAGGTGGCCGACTACGCCCAGGACGGCGCCGACGCCGTCCTGGTGGGCGAGGCCCTCGTGCAGCACGGTGACCCGAGCCAGGCGATCCGCGACTTCCGGGCCGCCTCTCGGATGGTGCGCGGCTGACGGTCCACCCGCCGTCCTGATCGACCGCAGCAGTAGCCGACAGCAGTAGCCACAGCAGTAGCCACAGCAGAAGACCGCAGCAGAAGACCACAGACCACCACAGACTGGACCGCACGATGATTGAGCACACCGGGAGTTATCAGAACCAGCCGGGGCCGTACTTCGGCCCCTACGGTGGCCGCTGGATGCCCGAATCCCTGATCGCCGCGCTCGAGGAGGTGGAGCGGACCTTCGACGAGGCCCGGGAGGATCCGGAGTTCGCCGCCGAGCTCCAGGACCTGTTCACCCAGTACGTGAACCGGCCGTCCCTGCTCACCGAGGTGCCCCGGTTCGCTGCCGACTCCCCGGGCGTGCGGATCTTCCTCAAGCGCGAGGATCTGAACCACACCGGCTCCCACAAGATCAACAACGTGATCGGACAGGCGCTGATCGCCCGGCGCATGGGCAAGACCCGGCTCATCGCCGAGACGGGTGCCGGCCAGCACGGCGTCGCCACCGCCACCGCGGCCGCACTGTTCGGGATGGAGTGCACCATCTACATGGGTGAGGTGGACACCGATCGCCAGGCCCTGAACGTGGCGCGGATGGAGATGCTCGGCGCCACGGTGGTCCCGGTCAAGACCGGTGCACGGACGCTCAAGGACGCCATCAATGAGGCCCTGCGGGACTGGGTCGCCTCCGTGGAGAACACCCACTACCTGCTCGGCACCGTCACCGGGCCGTCCCCGTTCCCCGCGATGGTGCGCTACTTCCACTCCGTGATCGGAGAGGAGGCTCGCGAGCAGATCCTGGCGCAGGCCGGCCGGCTGCCGGACGCCGTGTGCGCCTGCGTGGGTGGCGGCTCGAACGCGATCGGGATCTTCCACGGCTTCCTGGATGATGCCGACGTGGAGCTCTACGGCCTCGAAGCCGGCGGCGAGGGAATGGAGACCGGCCGCCACGCCGCGTCCATCAACCTGGGACGCACCGGCGTGCTGCACGGTGCCCGGACCTACCTCATGCAGAACGAGGACGGGCAGACCATCGACTCGCACTCGATCTCGGCCGGCCTGGACTACCCGGCGGTCGGTCCGGAGCACGCCTGGCTGAACGACACCGGCCGGGCCACCTACGAGCCCGTGGACGACGACGAGTGCATGGGCGCCTTCCAGCGACTCTGCCGGACCGAGGGCATCGTCCCCGCCATCGAATCGGCCCATGCTCTGGCCGGCGCCCTGCGCCTGGCGAGGCGTTGGGCGGATGAAGGGCTCGTCGGGCCCGGCACCGCCGCTGGCGAGGAGAAGATCATCGTGGTCAGCCTGTCCGGGCGCGGGGACAAGGACGTGGCCTCGGCCGCCAAGTACTTCGGCATGCTGCCGGACCGCCCGAGCCCGGAGGGCGGAGACGTCGACGCGGTGGCCGCGCGCCCCGAAGGAGCGCAGAACTGATGAGCGAGCAGACCCTGGATCAGTCCACCCCGATCCGTTCTCTGACCACTGAGGCCATGGAGGCCGCCCGGGAGGCCGGCCGTACCGCCTTCATCGGATACCTGCCCGCCGGTTTCCCGACCCTCGAGGACTCGATCGAGGCCGCCGTGGCGCTGGGCAACAACGGCGCCGACGTCATTGAGATCGGCATCCCCTACAGCGACCCGGTGATGGATGGACCGGTCATCCAGGCCGCCACAAGCCAGGTGCTGGCCGGGGGCTTCCGGATCGACGGGGTGTTCGAGATCATCCGGGCCGTCACGCAGCGCACCGACGCCGCCGTGGTGGTCATGACCTACTGGAACATCGTGGACCGCATGGGCGTGGAGACCTTCGCCCGCCGCCTGGCCGAGGCCGGTGGCGCCGGGATCGTCACCCCGGACCTGGTCCCCGAGGAGGCCGGTGAGTGGTTCGAGGCCTCGGATCGCTACGGGCTGGACCGAATCTTCCTGACCGCGCCGAGTTCCACGGATGAGCGCGTGCGGCTCATCACCGAGTCCTCCCGAGGCTTCGTCTACGGCGTGTCCGTCATGGGCGTCACCGGGGCTCGCTCGGAGGTCTCCACGGCCGCCGAGCAGGTCGTGGCCCGTGCCCATGCCGCCGGTGCCCCCCGCGTCGCCGTGGGGCTGGGCATCTCCCGGCCGGAGCACATCCGCGAGATCGGCTCCTACGCCGACGGAGCGATCGTGGGTACCGCCCTGGTGGCCGCGCTGCGTGATGGCGGACCGGAAGCCGTCGGGCAGCTGGCCGCCGAGCTGGCCACTGGTGCCGTCCGATGAGCCCGGCGGCCTGGGACACCTCGGCACTGATCACGGCAGCGATCCCCGCACCCGGCTGGGACGGCTTCCACCTGGGCCCGGTCACCATCCATGCCTATGCCCTGTGCATCGTGGCCGGCATGGTGGTGGCGCTCTGGCTGTCCGCGCGGCGCTGGAAGTCCCGGGGTGGCCCCGAGGGCAGCATCATCGACATCTCCATCTGGGCCATCGTCTTCGGTCTGGTGGGGGCCCGCCTCTACCACGTGTTCTCCTCCCCGACGGCCTACTTCGGCCCCAATTTCGACGGTACGGGTGACCTGACCAAGATCTGGCGCGTCTGGGAGGGCGGCCTCGGGATCTGGGGCGCCGTGGCCCTGGGCGCCGTCGGTGCGTGGATCGCGTGCCGGCGCTATGGCTTCAAGCTGTCCGCCTACGCGGACGTGGTGGCTCCGGCCGTCCTGCTGGCGCAGGCCATCGGCCGCCTGGGCAACTACTTCAACCAGGAGCTCTTCGGCGGGCCCACCACCCTGCCCTGGGGGCTGCAGGTCTCAGCCGACCACCCGAACTTCCCGGCCGGGGCGCTGGAGGGCACGTTGTTCCACCCCACGTTCCTGTATGAGATGGTCTGGAACCTGGCGGGCGTGGCCCTGTTGTTGATCCTGGACCGTCGGCTTCGCCTGCGCCGCGGCATGATGCTGTGGTCCTACGTGGCCTGGTACACGGCAGGCCGCACCTGGATCGAGATGCTGCGGATCGACGACGCGGAGATGATCACCCTCTTCGGCGTCACCCAACGCCTCAATGTGTGGACCTCGCTGTTGATGTTCCTCATTGCCATCGGGTTCCTCATCTACCTCACGGTCACCCGCCCGAGGGCGGCGGAGGCCAGGGCCGCAGCCGATTCCGTCTGGCGTCCGGGCCGGGAGCCCGGCTCGGCAGCGGACGTCTCAGGTGACGCAGGCTCGGCTGATGAGGGCGATGCGGAGAGCACCGTCAATTCGGCTCTGACCGGGGACGATGAAAAAGTTAACGCCTTCGAAACAAAAAAATCGGGCGATCGGGTCGAAAACCCTGAGTGAGGGCCCCGCCCCCCAGTAGAATCAACTCCACTGCATTGACCTGAAGCGCCCACGCGCCCAGGTCACCGGGGCCGATGATGTCCCCTTCCAGAGCAGCAGATCCCACTGCGCACCGGAAGGATTCTTATGACATTGCGCTTTGACGACGAGCAGTCCCGCCCCGCGGACCAGGGGCAGCTGGACCACCAGCTGCCGGACGACTCCGCCCAGGACGAGCTGGCCAGGGACCCGAAGAACCCCTTCAACCGGTACTCGGGTATCCCCGCCGAGCAGGGTCTCTACCGCCCGGACGCCGAGCGGGACAACTGTGGCCTGGCGGTGATCGGCACCCTGCGCGGTGTGCCCGGCCATGACATCGTGGAGCACGCCCTCGTCGCCCTGCGCAACCTCGAGCACCGCGGCGGCGTGGGCGGGGATGACGGCACCGGAGACGGCGCCGGGCTGCTCCTGCAGGTACCGGATGCCTTCTTCCGCGCGGTGCTGGACTTCGAATTGCCCGACGCCGGCCGGTACGCGGTCGGGACGGCCTTCCTCCCGCAGGACGGGGCCGAGCGCGCCGAGACGGTGGCCGGCATCGAGGAGCGTGCGGCCGAGGAGGGCCTGGTGGTGCTGGGCTGGCGTGATGTGCCCGTCCAGACCGACGTCCTGGGGACCTCGGCCCGTGCGGTGATGCCGCACTTCGCCCAGTTGTTCCTGTCCGTGGACCCGGCGGCCGCCTCGGAGTCCGCGGGGGACACCCTCGACGCCCGCGCGTTCCGGGTCCGCAAGCGCAGCCAGAACAAGTTCGGCGTCTACTTCCCCTCCCTGTCCGCCCAGACCATCGTGTACAAGGGCATGCTCTCCACCGCTCAGTTGGAGCCGTTCTATCCGGACCTCTCGGACGAGCGTTTCGCCACCTCTCTGGCCGTGGTGCACTCGCGGTTCTCCACCAACACGTTCCCGTCCTGGCCGCTCGCCCAGCCCTTCCGGACGATCGCCCACAACGGGGAGATCAACACGGTCAAGGGCAACCGGAACTGGATGCGTGCCCGGCAGTCCATGCTGGCCTCTTCCGTGCTCGGGGAGGAGCCGGAGAAGCTCTATCCGATCTGCACCCCCGGGGCCTCGGACTCGGCGAACCTGGATGAGGTCGCCGAGTTGCTGCTGCTGGGCGGCCGGCCCCTGAGCCACGTGGTCATGATGATGATCCCGGAGGCGTGGGAGAACCACGAATCCATGGATCCGGACCGCCGCGCGTTCTACGAGTACCACTCCATGCTGATGGAGCCGTGGGACGGGCCTGCCGCCGTGGCGTTCACCGATGGCCGCCAGGTCGGCGCCGTGTTGGACCGCAACGGCCTGCGCCCGGCCCGCTACTGGGTCACGGATGACGGACTGGTGGTGCTGGCCTCGGAGGTCGGCGTCCTGCCGCTGGCCCCCTCCAGGATCGTCCGCAAGGGCCGTGTGGCTCCGGGGCGGATGTTCCTCGTGGACACCGCGGAGGGCCGGATCATCGAGGACAACGAGATCAAGGCGGAGGTCGCGAACGCGAATCCGTGGCGCGAATGGGTCCAGGAGAACCTGATCAGCCTCGCCGACCTGCCCGAACGCGAGCACGTCGACTACTCGTCCACCTCCGTGGCGCATCGCCAGCGCACCTTCGGGTACACCACCGAGGAACTGCGCCTGTTGATCGGCCCCATGGCGGAGAAGGGGGCGGAGCCCCTGGGGGCGATGGGCACCGACACGCCGATCGCGGTGCTGTCGAAGCGCCCGCGGCTGCTCTTCGACTACTTCACGCAGTCCTTCGCGCAGGTCACGAACCCGCCGCTGGACTCCATCCGCGAGGAGATCGTCACCTCCATGCGCACCTCGATCGGCCCGGACGGCAACCTGCTCTCCGGCGAACGGGTGCACTCCCGGCATGTGAGCCTCGAGTTCCCGGTCATCGACAATGACCAGCTGGCCAAGATCGTCAACCTGCGGGTGGCGCCCGAGTCCGGGGCTGAATCCGGCGCCGGAACCGGGGCCGCCTCGGCCACCGGTGCCAAGGCCACGCTCAAGGTCCGCGGCCTGTACCGGGTGGACGGCGGCGCGGCCGGCCTGCGGGACCGGCTCACCGAGATCTGTGAGCAGGTCTCGGCCGCGGTGAACCGAGGCGTGCAGTTCATCGTGCTCTCCGACCGTGATTCGAACGCGCAGTGGGCCCCGATCCCGTCCCTGCTGCTGCTCTCGGCCGTGCACCACCACCTGCTCTCCTCGGCCAACCGGACGCGCGCCTCGCTGCTCGTGGAGGCCGGGGACGTGCGCGAGGTCCACCACGTGGCCGTGCTGATCGGCTACGGTGCCTCCGCCGTGAACCCCTACCTGGCCATGGAGTCCGCCGAGGACCTCGTGCGCACCGGTGCCATCACGTCGATCACGCGTGCCGAGGCCGTGGCCAACCTCATCAAGGCGCTCGGCAAGGGCGTGCAGAAGATCATGTCCAAGATGGGCATCTCCACCGTGGCCTCGTACTGCGGTGCGCAGACCTTCGAGGCCATCGGCCTCTCACGCACTCTGGTGGACCGGTACTTCTCCGGCACTCGCACCCCCCTGGGCGGGGTCGGCCTGGAGGTCATCGCCGCCGAGAACGAGCAGCGGCACTGGGCGGCGTACCCGCCTGACGGCAATGACATCGATCCCTACCGGGAGCTGGAGACCGGCGGGGAGTACCAGTGGCGTCGGGATGGGCCACCCCACCTGTTCAACCCCGAGACGGTCTTCCGCCTCCAGCACGCCACCCGCACCCGCCAGTACGGGATCTTCAAGGACTACACGCGTCTGGTGGACGAACAGTCCAGGGACCTGATGACACTGCGCGGGCTGCTGACCCTCAAGACCGGCGTCCGCCAGCCCGTTCCCCTGGACGAGGTGGAACCGGTGTCCGCGATCGTGAAGCGCTTCTCCACCG
This sequence comes from Citricoccus nitrophenolicus, assembly GCF_047305825.1. GTDB lineage: Bacteria > Actinomycetota > Actinomycetes > Actinomycetales > Micrococcaceae > Citricoccus > Citricoccus nitrophenolicus. The sequence continues at coordinate 180,033 of NZ_CP063070.1, forward strand.
GGGCCATGAGCTACGGCTCGATCTCCCAGGAGGCGCACGAGACGCTGGCGATCGCGATGAACAGGCTGGGCGGCAAGTCCAACACCGGTGAGGGTGGCGAGGACCCCGAACGCCTGCTGGACCCCGAGCGGCGTTCGGCGGTCAAGCAGATCGCCTCGGGCCGCTTCGGCGTGACGAGCCTGTACCTGGCCACGGCGGATGACCTGCAGATCAAGATGGCCCAGGGGGCCAAGCCCGGCGAGGGTGGGCAGTTGATGGGCACCAAGGTGTACCCGTGGGTGGCCTCCACCCGGCACTCCACCCCCGGCGTGTCCCTCGTGTCCCCGCCGCCGCACCACGACATCTACTCGATCGAGGACCTCGCGGAGCTGATCCACGACCTCAAGCGCTCCAACCCGGCAGCGCGCGTACACGTCAAGCTCGTCTCGGAATCGGGGGTGGGCACCGTGGCGGCGGGCGTGACCAAGGCGAAGGCCGACGTCGTGCTGATCTCGGGGCATGACGGCGGCACCGGTGCCTCCCCGTTGAACTCGCTCAAGCACGCGGGGTCCCCGTGGGAGCTGGGACTGGCCGAGGCGCAGCAGACCCTGATGCTCAACGGCCTGCGGGACCGCGTGGTGGTGCAGGTGGACGGCCAGCTCAAGACGGGCCGGGACGTGGTGATCGCCGCTCTGCTCGGCGCCGAGGAGTTCGGGTTCGCCACCGCACCGCTGGTGGTCTCCGGGTGCATCATGATGCGCGTCTGCCACCTGGACACGTGCCCCGTGGGCGTGGCGACCCAGAACCCGGAGCTGCGCTCCCGCTTCACCGGCAAGCCCGAGTTCGTGGTGAACTTCTTTGAGTTCATCGCCGAGGAGGTGCGTGAGTACCTGGCCGAGCTGGGCTTCCGCAGCCTCGACGAGGCCATCGGACACCTCGAGGTGCTGGAGCGGGACGCCGCGATGGACCACTGGAAGACGCGGGACCTCGATCTCAGCGGGATCCTGGCGGGCTACGACCCGACGGACCCGGACACGGCCCGCCAGCTCTCCAACACCCACGGGCAGAACCACGAGCTGGACCTGCACTTCGACAACGACCTCATCACCGCGGCCGAGCCGGCCATCGCCAAGGGCACGGTGGTGGATCTCAACCGGCGGATCGTCAACACGGACCGCGCGGCCGGCACGATGCTGGGCTACCACGTCACCAAGGCCCGCCTGCTGGACGAGCTGGATGCGGACACCATCACGGTGCGGCTGTCGGGGGAGGCCGGTCAGTCCCTCGGGGCGTTCCTGCCCGCGGGCATCACCCTGCGCCTGGACGGGGACGCGAACGACTACGTGGGCAAGGGGCTGTCCGGTGGACGGATCGTGGTGCGCCCCGACCCGTCGGCGGGCTTCGCGGCCGAGGACAACGTGGTGGCCGGCAACGTGATCGGCTATGGGGCCACCTCGGGCGAGATCCTCCTGCGGGGCCGCGTGGGCGAGCGCTTCCTGGTCCGAAACTCCGGCGCGACCGCCGTGGTGGAGGGCATCGGGGACCACGGCTGCGAGTACATGACCGGCGGGCGGGCGCTGATCCTGGGCCGCACCGGACGGAACTTCGGGGCTGGCATGTCCGGGGGGACCGCCTGGGTCCTGGATCTGGACGTCTCCACGCTCAACCCCCTGGCCGTGGCCCAGCACGATCTGATGCTGCTGGAGCCTCGCCCGGAGGACCGTGAGGCGATTCGCGAGCTGTTGCAGCGGCATCTGACGGAGACCGGATCACCAGTGGCCGCCCACCTGTTGAGGGACCTGGACGCTGACCTGGCCTCTGGCCGGGACACGGTGATGTCTCGCTTCACCACCGTGCTGCCCACCACCTACGACGCCGTGCTGAAGACCCGTGCGGCCGTCATCGATGAAGGACTAGACCCGGACGGCGATGCCGCATGGGGTCGGATTGTGGAGGTTACCCGTGGCTGATCCCCGTGGATTCCTGAACACCCGTGAGCGGCAGGACCGCCCGTCCCGCCCGGTGCCCGTGCGCATCCTCGACTTCAAGGACGTCTACGTCCGCCAGGACGAGGCCGTCATCCGCACCCAGGCCGGGCGCTGCATGGACTGTGGCGTGCCGTTCTGCCATCAGGGCTGCCCGCTGGGCAACCTCATCCCCGAGTGGAACGACCTGGTCCGCCGGGGCCGGTGGGAGGAGGCCGCCGCCAGGCTGCACGCCACCAACAACTTCCCTGAGGTGACGGGTCGCATCTGCCCGGCGCCGTGTGAGTCCTCCTGCGTCCTGGGCATCAACCAGCCGGCCGTGACCATCAAGCAGACCGAGGTGTCCATCGCCGAGGCCGCCTTCGAGAACGACTGGCTCGACCCCGTCATCCCGCAGCGGCTCAATGGCCACACCGTGGCCGTCGTCGGCTCTGGCCCCACGGGGCTGGCCGCCGCCCAGCAGCTCACCCGGGCCGGATTCACGGTGGCCGTCTACGAGCGGGACGCCCGGATCGGGGGGCTGCTGCGCTATGGCATCCCGGACTTCAAGATGGAGAAGGACATCCTGGACCGGCGCCTGGAGCAGATGGAGGCTGAGGGGACCCGCTTCCGCACCGGCGTGGCCATCGGCACGGATCTCTCCTGGGCTGAGCTGCGGAACCGCTATGACGCGGTCATCATCGCCACCGGCGCGCCCGTCCCTCGCGACCTGCCCGTGCCCGGCCGCCAGTTGGACGGCGTGCACTTCGCCATGGACTACCTGGTGCAGTCGAACCGGGAGATCAACGGTGAGCTGACGGCAGAGGAGGCCGCCGCGCAGATCCGCGCCGACGGCAAGCACGTGGTGGTCCTCGGCGGCGGGGACACCGGCGCGGACTGCATCGGTACCGCCCACCGCCACGGGGCCGCCTCGGTCACCACCCTGGCGATCGGCCGCGAGCTGCCCACCGAGCGTCCGGCGGACCAGCCCTGGCCCACCACGCCGAGGATCTACGAGGTCAGTTCCGCCGATGCCGAGGGGGGCACCCGCGAGTACCTCGCCTCCACCGTGGAGTTCCTGGGGGAGACGGGCGAGGACGGCATCGAGCGAGTGCGAGCCCTGCGCGTGGCGGAGACGGAGTACCTGCCGGATGGCCGACGGGTGCCCAAGCCGGGTACAGAGCGGGAGATCCCCGCGGACCTGGTGCTGCTCGCCCTGGGGTTCACCGGGGTGGAGGATGCTGGCCTGACCGCCGAGGCCGGCCAGGCAGTCGAGGAGACGGCCGGCGTCGTGCTCGAGCGGGGTCTGGTCAAGCGGGACCACCGCTACGAGACTGACACCCCCGGGGTGTTCGTGGCCGGCGATGCCGGGCGCGGCGCCTCCCTGGTGGTGTGGGCGATCGCCGAGGGTCGGGCCTGCGCCAAGGCCGTGGACGAGTCGCTGGAGACCTGGACGCGGCTGCCGTCACCGGTGGAGCCGACGGACCGCGCGCTCTCGGTCTGATCCTGACTAGGCTGGAGCCATGAGACACGCGAAGATCGTCGCCACCTTCGGACCGGCCAATGAGGGATACGAGAACACCAGGGAACTGATCGCCGCGGGAGTCGACGTGGCGCGCATGAACATGAGCCACGGCAGCTGGGAGGTGCACGAGCGGACCTACGCGGACATCCGGAGGGCCGCGAAGGACCTGGAGCGCCCGGTGGCGATCTTCGCCGACCTGCAGGGCCCCAAGATCCGGTTGGGCCGGTTCGCGGACGGCCCACATGACCTGGCCGTGGGGGACCGGTTCACCATCACCACGCGGGAGATCGAGGGCAGCTCCGAGGTCTGTGGCACCACGTTCAAGGGGCTTCCCCAGGACGTGCGGCCGGGGGACGCCCTGCTGATCGACGACGGCAAGGTCGCCCTGCGCGCGGTGGAGGTCTCCGAGACGGAGGTGGTGACCGAGGTGGAGGTGCCCGGGACGGTGTCCAACAACAAGGGCATCAACCTCCCCGGCGTGGCCGTGAACGTCCCGGCGCTCTCCGAGAAGGACGAGGAGGACCTGCGCTGGGCCCTGGGCCTCGGTGTGGACATGATCGCCCTGTCCTTCGTGCGCTCGGCCGAGGACGTCTCCCGCGTACACGAGATCATGGACGAGTCCGGCCGGCGCGTCCCGGTGATCGCGAAGATCGAGAAGCCCCAGGCGGTGGACGCCCTGCACGGGATCGTGGATGCCTTCGACGCGATCATGGTGGCCCGCGGGGATCTGGGCGTGGAGCTGCCCCTGGAGGACGTCCCCCTGGTGCAGAAGAAGGCGATCGAGCTGGCACGCCGTTGGGCCAAGCCGGTGATCGTGGCCACCCAGGTGCTCGAGTCCATGATCGACAGCCCCCGGCCGACCCGTGCAGAGGCCTCGGACTGCGCGAACGCCGTGCTGGACGGCGCCGACGCGGTGATGCTCTCGGGGGAGACCTCGGTGGGCAGATACCCTGTGCGGACGGTGGAGACGATGGCCCGGATCATCGAGTCGACCGAGGTCCATGGCCTGGACCGCATCCGCCCCCTGGGTTCCCGCCCGAAGACCCGCGGCGGGGCCATCACCCGCGCTGCCGTGGAGATCGCCAACCAACTGGACGTGCCGCACCTGGCCACGTTCACGCAGTCCGGTGACTCCGCCCGTCGGCTGTCCCGGCTGCGTCCGCAGCAGATGATCTACGCCTTCACCCACGTGGAGCACACGCACAACATCCTGTGCATGTCCTGGGGCGTGCTGCCGAAGATGGTCCCGTTCGCCTCCTCCACAGACGAGATGACGGCCCAGGTGGACCGGTCACTGCTCCAGGAGCGGATCGCCGGGGTCAACGACCTGGTGGTCATCGCGGCAGGATCCCCTCCCGGGAAGACCGGGTCCACGAACATCGTCAAGGTGCACCGTATCGGCGATCTCGACGACTCCGGCGGGCTGTTGGAGGACTACGCCAGGCCCGAGCGCGAACAGGTCGGGATGTGGCCGGCGAGGTCCCCGCTGTGAGTTCCTAGCCCATCTGGTCGACGACCGTCTGGGCCACCTCCCGCATGCTGAGGCGGCGGTCCATGGAGGTCTTCTGGATCCACCGGAAGGCCTCCGGCTCGGAGAGTTCCAGCGTGGTGGTCAGCAGGGATTTGGCCCGGTCCACGAGCTTGCGGGTGGCGAACTGCTCGGCGAGGTCGGAGACCTCCTCCTCGAGAGCGCGCAGCTCATCGAAGCGGGCCACCGCCAGTTCGATGGCCGGCACGAGGTCGTTCTCATTGAAGGGCTTGACCACGTAGGCCATGGCCCCGGCTTCCCTGGCCCGCTCCACCAGCTCACGCTGGCTGAAGGCGGTGAGCAGCACCACGGGGGCGATCCGGTCCCGGGCGATGTGCTCCGCCGCGGTGATCCCGTCCATGATGGGCATCTTGACGTCCATGAGCACCACGTCCGGCTCCAGCTCGGTGGCCAGGTCGAAGGCCTTCTGCCCGTTGTCTGCCTCGCCGACCACCTCGTAGCCCTGACCGGTGAGGATCTCCACGATGTCAACGCGGATCAGCGTCTCGTCCTCGGCGACGACGACGCGCAACGGCGCAGAGTCGGTGGGGGTGGTGGATTCGCTCTGCTCGGTGGGTACCTCGGTGGGCATGAAGACTCCTTGCGCTCGGTCAGGAATCAGCGTATCCGGTTGGCGGGGACCATTGGGGCCACCGTTCCCAGAGACGGGGCTCGGGCGTGTATCCTCTTAGGGTTGTCACGCTGGCCCGAATGGCGGAATTGGCAGACGCGCCGCACTCAAAATGCGGTACCGAAAGGTGTGTGGGTTCAAGTCCCACTTCGGGCACCAACGGCCCCGATCCCTTGCGAAACGAGGGATCGGGGCCTTCTCTGTGGACCTCGTGGTCCTACTTCCGCTGGCGGTTCGGATCCAGGATCATGTTCGTGATCTTGGCCGTGGAGAGGCGCCTGCCCTGTTCGTCGGTCATGACGATCTCGTGCGTGGTCAGCGTCCCGCCCAGGTGGATCGGCGTGCAGGTGCCGGTGACGGTCCCCGCGGTGAGGCCGCGATGGTGGGTGGCGCTGATCTCGATCCCGACCACGGGCTTCTCCCCCTGGGTGTGCAGCACCGCCGCGATCGACCCCAGCGTCTCGGCCAGGACGAGGTGGGCGCCGCCGTGGAGCAGCCCCGCGTTCTGCTCGTTCCCCGCCACGGGCATGGTGGCCACCATGCGCTCCACGGACATCTCCTGGAACACGATGCCCATCTTCGCCGTCAGGGGGCTGAGGCCCAGTTTGCCCAGTTGACCGTGGAACCTCTGCGGAATACCGCTCTCGATCATCAGCCGGGTCAGCTCGGCCCGCGTGAACTGCGGGGTCACCCCGGGCACGAAGGCATGGGGCGATCCGTCAGCGGGACCGTCGGCGGGGCCTTCAGCGGGGCCGTCGACCAAGCCGGCGGGTGTCTCTGTCTGGGCATCGTTCATGACCATTAGGCTGGCACCCGTGACTGATTCGAGCAATCCCGCCCCTGACTCCACTGCTTCGGCTCCCGTGACCGCCAACGGTGAGTCCCACCGGCTGCTGGTCCTGGACGGCCACTCCATGGCCTTCCGCGCGTTCTACGCCCTGCCGGTGGACAACTTCGTGACGGACACCGGTCAGCACACCAACGCCGTCTACGGCTTCACCAACATGCTGCTGACCATGATCCGTCAGCAGAAGCCCACCCACGTGGTGGTCGCCTTCGACTTGGACACGCCCACGTTCCGCTCGGAGGAGTACACGGAGTACAAGGCCGGGCGTTCGAAGACCCCGGAGGAGTTCCATGGTCAGATCAACCTGATCATCAAGGTCATGGAGGCCATGAACATCCCCACGGTCTCGGTGGACGGTTTCGAGGCGGATGACATCGTGGCCACCTTCGCAGCCCAGGCCGAACAGGCCGGTTGGGACACCCGCGTGGTCTCGGGGGACCGGGACGCGTTCCAGCTCATCACCGGCAGGACCACGGTCCTCTACCCGAAGAAGGGCTTCTCGGAGATCCCTCCGATGGATGCCGTGGCCATCGAGGAGAAGTACGGCGTCCCTCCCGAGCGCTACCCGGACCTCGCCGCGCTCGTGGGGGAGACCGCGGACAATCTGCCGGGTGTTCCCGGCGTCGGGCCCAAGACCGCGGCCAAATGGATCAATCTCTACGGCACCGTTGAGCAGGTCCTCGAGAACGCGGATCAGATCAAGGGCAAGGCCGGCCAGTCGCTGCGGGACCACGCCGATGACGTGCGCCGCAACCGCCGCCTCAACCACCTGCTGCGGGACATGGAGCTTCCGGTGGCGCTGGAGGCCACCGAGCTGAGCCATCCGGACCACGAGCAGATCGAGGAGCTCTTCGACGCCCTGCAGTTCAACACGGTGCGTCAACGGCTCTTCGACACCCTGGCCGAGCGGCTCGGCGGCGAGCCGGAGGCCGTGCCGGTGGAGCAGACCCCCGAGTTCGCGGTCCTCACCGCCGACGCGGTCGGTGCCACCGGCCTGCAGGACTTCCTGGCCCAGCACGCCGCCAACCTGATGGGCGTGCACGTGGTCCTGGACGGTCCGGCCGTTCTGCCCAAGCGCAAGATCCCCGCGCCGGGGGACTACGGGGTCGCCCTCGGCGCAGCGCTGGTCGCCGAGGACGCGGCCGTGTACGTGGACCTGAGTGCCGCCCCTGAACCAGCAGGGCACGACGCCGGCCCCGGACCGATCCTGGCGGCCTACCTTGCCGAGGCCGGGCACCCGAAGGCGGTCTACGATCTCAAGGCGGTGGCCAAGTCGCTGAAGGCGACCGGACACCAGACGGGACTCGGGCAGGATGTGGCCCTGGCCGGCGTCGTGGATGACGTGTTGCTCTCGGCCTACCTGATCCAGCCCGACCGCCGCGGCTACGGACTCGACGCCCTGGTGCAGACGCACCTGCAGTCCACCCTGGAGATGGAGGACGATCCCACGCAGGCCGGTGACCAGCTCGAGCTGGACCTGGAGGACCCCGGCTCGGCCACTGAGGGGGCCGTGGTGCAGGCTCGTGCCGCGGCCGGCGTCCGCGCCGCCTGGATGGTGCGACGCCTCTCCGAGCAGTTCCAACCGGAGTTGATCTCCCGCGGCGCCCAGCAGCTGCTCGTGGATCTCGAGGTGCCGTTGGCCAGCGTGATGGTGGACATGGAGCTGGCGGGGATCGCGGTGGACCGCCCGGTCCTGGACGGGCTGTTCGACGACTTCACCGAACGCATGGAGGCCGCTCAGGAGTCCGCCTGGGCTTCCGTGGCGGAGGCGAACGGCGGCGAGAAGGTGAATCTCGGTTCTCCGAAGCAGCTCCAGGCCCTGCTGTTCGAGAAGCTGGACATGCCCAAGACGCGCAAGACCAAGACCGGGTACTCCACTGACGTGGAGTCGCTGACGGACCTGCTGAACCAGACCCAACACCCGTTCCTCGAGAACCTGATGCTGCACCGGGACGCCACCAAGCTACGCCAGACGGTGGAGGGCCTGCGGGACACCGTGGCGGCGGACGGCCGGATCCACACCACCTACTCCCAGACAGCTGCCGCCACGGGCCGACTGTCCAGCCTGCACCCGAACCTGCAGAACATTCCCGTGCGTACCGAGGCCGGCCGCCGGATCCGCGAGGTCTTCGTGGTGGGGGCGGGCTACAACACCCTGCTGACCGCGGACTACTCCCAGATCGAGATGCGGATCATGGCGCATCTCTCCGAGGACGATGCGCTCATCCAGGCCTTCCGGGACGGGGAGGACCTCCACCGCTTCGTGGGGGCCCAGGTGTTCGGCGTGGCCCCCGAGGACGTCTCGCCGGAGATGCGCGCGAAGGTCAAGGCCATGAGCTACGGACTGGCCTACGGTCTGAGCTCCTTCGGGCTCTCCAAGCAGCTGCAGATTCCCGTGGACGAGGCCCGGGGCCTGATGAAGGGCTACTTCGACCGCTTCGGCGCGGTACGCGACTATCTGAAGGAGGTGGTGGCCCAGGCCCGGAAGGACGGGTACACCGCCACCATCATGGGCCGCCGCCGCTATCTGCCGGATCTGAACAGTGACAACCGGCAGCTGCGGGACATGGCCGAGCGCGCCGCCCTCAACGCCCCCATCCAGGGATCGGCCGCGGACATCATCAAGCAGGCCATGCTGGATGTCCAGTTGGCCCTGGATGAGCAGGGACTGCGCACCCGGATGCTCCTGCAGGTGCACGACGAGCTGATCCTGGAGGTCCCGGATGGGGAGCTCGAGGCGGCCACGGCGGTGCTGAAGGACAGGATGGGCCACGCCGCGGAGCTGACCGTGCCGCTGGACGTCAATGTCGGAGCAGGGAGGAGCTGGCATGACGCAGCCCATTGAGACGGGGACTGGGAGGGGGACTGGGACGGGGACTCAGCCTGAACGGTCGCGCAGCCTGCCGGGGCTCGAGATGCACCGTTTCGCGGCCACCGGACTGCCGGCGGGGCAGGACCCGCGGATGGCCCGCATGCTCACTGCCGTGGAGCGGAACTTCTACGAGGAGGTCCCCACGGGCGCGGCCCTGGACCAGGTCCTGGAGCTCCACGGCCGGGACGAACGCACCTACGTGGGTCTCTACGACGCTGGCGCGGATCCAGCCGAGTCGGATCCGGTCGGCAGCTTCTCCTCCTTCGTCAAGCCCCTGCAGACCGGGGTGGGCCGGCAACTCGACGCGTTCCTCATCTCCGAGGTCACCGTCCGGTCCACGCACCGGCGGCGGGGCATCCTGCGCACCATGATGGAGTCGGAGCTGTCCCGCGCCGCGGCCGGGGGACTGCCCGTGGCGGCCTTGACCGCCTCCGAGGCCACCATCTACCGCCGGTTCGGCTTCGGGGCGGCCACCCACCAGCGGTCAGTCGAGGTGGACACTGCCGGCGAGGTGACGCTGGCCTCCACCTCCACGGGTTCGATGAACATGGTGGATCCCAGGGACCTGGCCGAGATCGGCCCCTCGCTCTATGCCCGGGCCCTGGCCCAGACGCCCGGTTCGGTGGGCCGCGTGGCCGCCTACGCCGTCTCGGAGACGGACAGCTGGCGGTCGAAGAACGACGGCAGGGGCACCGGCCTGCTCGCGGCTGTCCACCACGATGAGGCGGGTACGCCCCGCGGATACGTCACCTACCGGTTCAACGGTTGGGACCAGAAGGTCCCCTCCGTCAAGGTGGGCGTCCTCGTGGCCACCACGGCGGCCAGCCACCGGGCCCTGTGGGACCACCTGGTCAATCTGGACCTCATCCGGAGAGTCGACTGGGGACTCGCCCCGGACGATCGACTGCTGGAGAACCTGCTGTCTGACTCCCGCCGGGTGAAGACCACACGTACCGAGGACCATCTGTGGCTGCGCGTCCTCGACGTCCCCGCCGCGTTTGCCGCTCGCTCCTACCAGCGGGACGGTGAGGTGGTCCTGGCGGTCACTGATCCCCTGGGCCACGCCGCGGGGATGTGGCGGCTGGTGGTGCGGGACGGGACGGCCTGCGCCGTACTCGTGGAGCAGGGCGGCTCCCGTGCCACCGAGCCGGACCTGAGCCTGGACGTGGCGGAACTCTCCGGCGTCTACCTGGGTGGGGTCTCCGCCGAGCTGCTCCGCCAGGCCGGGCGGGTCACCGAGCACCGTGCCGGAGCCGCCGCCGAGCTGACGGCACTGCTCGCCTCGGACCGGCCCGTGTTCTGCATGACGGGCTTCTGAGGCGGCCACTCGTCCGCCGTTCAGTCGATGCTCAGTCACCCGGGGAGGTCTCGGGCACCGCGACTTTGACCGGGACTTGCCAGAGTGGCTAGACTGAACGAGCACTTTCTGTGCGCCATCAATAGTCCAACGCAACCCACTTCCGGGTGACCGGGCGGCTCTGACCCGAGTACGCCAGGCATCCGGCCGAGTGAACAATCCACATCGGAGCCCCTACTACATGACCATTACCTCCACCGCCCCGCAGGTCGCCATCAATGACATTGGCACCTCTGAGGACTTCCTCGCCGCCGTTGACGCCACCATCAAGTACTTCAACGACGGCGACCTGGTCGAAGGCACCGTCGTCAAGGTCGACCGTGACGAAGTGCTGCTCGACATCGGCTACAAGACCGAAGGCGTCATCCCGTCCCGGGAACTTTCCATCAAGCATGACGTGGACCCGGACGAAGTCGTCGCCGTGGGCGACAGCGTGGAGGCCCTTGTCCTCACCAAGGAGGACAAGGAAGGCCGCCTGATCCTCTCCAAGAAGCGTGCTCAGTACGAGCGTGCCTGGGGCTCCATCGAGAAGATCAAGGAAGAGGACGGCGTCGTCACCGGCACCGTCATCGAGGTCGTCAAGGGCGGTCTCATCGTGGACATCGGCCTGCGCGGCTTCCTGCCCGCCTCCCTCGTGGAGATGCGCCGCGTCCGCGACCTGGCCCCGTACATCGGCCAGGAGCTCGAGGCCAAGATCATCGAGCTGGACAAGAACCGCAACAACGTGGTCCTGTCCCGCCGCGCCTGGCTCGAGCAGACCCAGTCCGAGGTCCGCTCCAACTTCCTGCACAAGCTCGAGAAGGGCCAGGTCCGCACCGGTACCGTCTCCTCGATCGTCAACTTCGGCGCCTTCGTGGACCTGGGCGGCGTCGACGGCCTCGTGCACGTCTCAGAGCTGTCCTGGAAGCACATCGACCACCCCTCGGAGGTCGTCGAGGTCGGCACCGAGGTCACCGTCGAGGTGCTCGAGGTGGACATGGACCGCGAGCGTGTCTCCCTGTCGCTGAAGGCCACCCAGGAAGATCCCTGGCAGCTCTTCGCCCGCACCCACGCCCTGGGTCAGGTCGTGCCGGGCAAGGTCACCAAGCTGGTTCCGTTCGGTGCGTTCGTGCGCGTCGAGGACGGCATCGAGGGCCTGGTGCACATCTCCGAGCTGGCTTCCCGTCACATCGACACCGCGGAGCAGGTCGTCTCCGTCAACGACGAGCTGTTCGTCAAGGTCATCGACATCGACCTCGAGCGTCGCCGGATCTCGCTGTCCCTCAAGCAGGCCAACGAGGGCGTGGACCCGGAGGGCACCGAGTTCGACCCGGCGCTGTACGGCATGGCCGCCGAGTACGACGACGAGGGCAACTACAAGTACCCCGAGGGCTTCGATCCGGAGACCAACGAGTGGCTCGAGGGCTTCGAGACCCAGCGCGCCGCATGGGAGCAGCAGTACGCCGACGCCCAGGCTCGCTGGGAGGCCCACAAGGAGCAGGTCACCCGCAGCCTGACCGAGGATGCCGAGGTCTCCGCGGACGTCGAGTCGGGCTCCACCTCCTACTCCTCGGATGACCGCGAGGTCACCCCCGACCAGGGCACCCTGGCCTCCGATGAGGCCCTCGCCGCACTGCGCGAGAAGCTCACCGGCAACTGATCGGATCCCGGTCCCTGCCTGACGGCGGGCACCGAGGAAGGGCCCCGCACCACTTCGGTGGTGCGGGGCCCTTCTGCATACTGGGACCCATGAATCCACAGACTCCAGAGACTCCGCAGACTCCACTCCCCGCCGAACCCGCCGAGAGCGCCTCCGAGATCCAGATGCTCACGGAGTTCCTCGACTACTACCGGGCGGTGTTGCGCCGGAAGGCCGAAGGACTCACCGCCGAGCAACTGCGCCGGAGGACTGCCGTCAGCACCATGACCCTGGGAGGGCTGCTCCACCACCTGGACTATGTGGAGGACGAATGGTTCGGGACGCGAGTGGCGGGGGGAGCCGGCAACCTCACCGTGGGACCGGGCGCCATGGTTGGTGGAGGAGTATGCCCGCCACGCGGGCCACGCGGACCTGTTGCGTGAGGCGATCGACGGCTCGGTGGGTGACTGACGGGACCGTCCACCCGCAGCGCCTATCGGCGCGTGCTGACGGTCACCGTGAAGGTCCGGTTTCGGGCCAGTTGACGGGTGGGACCCACCCGGCGCTCCAGCTCGGGCCGGTACTGCAGGTGGGAGTTCCAGACGCACCACAGCTCCCCGCCCGGACGCAGGACCCTGGCGCACTCCGCGAGCAGCCGCAACGCGACCCGGCTGTCCACCGTGTTGCCGGCATGGAAGGGGGGATTGAGCACCAGCAGGTCCTCGCTGGCGTCCGGGAACGAGGCCAGGGCATCGTCGCGGCGTACCTCGACCAGGTCCCGAACGCCATTCCACTGCGCGGTCAGCGTGGTGGAGGCGCAGGCGTCGGCCGACTGGTCCGTCGCCACGATCCGTGCCGGGACGTCTGGTGTGCCCTCCGTGGGCGTCGGCTCCAGTCGGCGTGCGGCCAGGGCGAGACAGACCGCGATCGTGCCGTTTCCGCATCCCACGTCCACGGCACGGCCCCGATCCGATGCGGCCAGCCGTTCGGCCGCCGGCCGCAGGTGGTCCAAGAGCAGAGCCGTGCCGGGATCGAGATGCGCCCCGCCGAAGGTGGCACCAAAGGCCGCCAGGGTGACCGGACCGACGTCGGGCACGGGATGTTCCGCCCGCAGGGGAAACCTGTTCGGCTGGCCTCGCCGAGGGCCGCGGGCCGTGAGGACCCGGGACTTGGACCGACCTCGGCCGGGGACCACCTCCGTGAAGTAGCGCTCCAGGACGGTGTTCTGCCGGGGGGTCATGTGCTTGTCCCGACCGCCGGCCAACAGCACCACCTCCGGATGGGCGTACTCGGCGACCGCCCGGGCCCACTGGTCCAGGGCATCCAGGGAGCGGGGCAACTGCAGGAGCACCATCTCGGCCCCATCCACCAGCTCAGCCGCGATGCCGTGGCGTCTGAGATTCGGCGCCCCACCGGGCTGCAGCCGAGCGAGGTTGGCGTCCAGGGAGCGCTCCTGGGCCAGGGCGTCCTGGCCGATCCGGACGGGATGGCCCTGGGCCAGCAGGGGCAACGTCAGGGCGCCGTGGCTGTCCTCGAGCACGACCACCGGGGCGGGATGGCCGCCCGCACCGTGTCCCGCGTCCCACCAGGCCTTCGCCGTGTCCAGGAGCAGCAGGTCCGCGGCATCGTGGGCCTGGAGCTCGGGGGACTCCGGGTAGGGCCATCGTGAGAGGGCGGCGAAATCGAAGCCGGTGGTCAACGCGGTCCGGTCCACCGGCGGGGTTCGGCCCGGGGGGAGGGGGGTCACGGCACGTCCACCCACTCGGTGCCCACGTGCCGGAGTTGCCCGGCCCCTGCGGTGACGGACGCCAGTCGCTCTGTGAACGCGGCACTGGACCGGCCGTCGTCGGGCAAGGCCACCACCAGCGTCGCGGATCCCGAACCATAGCGGGTCTCCTGCACCTGGAAGCCCGCGGACCGCAGCTCGTTCTCCCACCGGCCCGCCTCGGCGTGCGGGGCCTCGACGCCGGACAGCAGCATCCGTTGCCGCGTGACCAACGTGGTCTGGTCCAAGGTGGCGGACGCGGCGTCCGAGTAGGCGCGGACCAGCCCTCCGGCGCCGAGCTTCACCCCTCCGAAGTAGCGGACGACGGCGACGCACACGTCTGACAGGTCCCTCGCCACCGTGCCCCCGGGCCGTGGCGGGGACTCCCGCTGGGACAGGGCCTCCAACATGGGGACGCCCGCCGTCCCAGCGGGCTCGCCGTCGTCCGAGGAGCGCATGGTGTCCCGGTCCGGACCGAGGATGAACGCGCTGCACACATGCCTGGCCTCGTGGTGTTGCCTGCGCAGGGCACCGATGAACTGGCGGGCCTGGTCCTCGGTCGTGACGCGCAGGGCCTGGCCGATGAAGCGGGAGCGCCTGATCTCCGATTCGTGGACCACCGGGGTGCCGAGCGTGGTCGCCGGGAGCACCGTATAGCGCGACGCCCGGGACCCGGGTTGCTCCTCAGACATGCCGTCCACTCTACTGCCGGGTAGTCACCACGGGATGATGAGGTAGTTTATTGGCCAGCGTCCATGGGATGTCAGTACGAAGGCCGCGAGGCCACCCGAGCGGAGGGGGAACTCCATGCTGACCCGATTGCACAATCGTCTCGGTCTTCGGACCGGGCCGGCCATCTTCTTCATCTCGGCGTTGGTCATCTTCGTCTTCACCCTGGCGATGGCGCTCTTCCCGGGCCCGGTCCAGGGTGCCTTCGGAATCGTCGCCACGTACCTGCGCTATGAGGTCGGCTGGTTCTACACCCTCGGCACCACACTGCTGGTGGTCTTCGCGGTGGGACTGGCCCTGAGCCGCTTCGGCCGCGTCAAGCTCGGCGATGACGACTCCGAACCGGAGTTCTCCGGGCTCGCCTGGTTCGGCATGCTCTTCGCCGCAGGGATCGGCGCGACCCTGATGTTCTGGGGTGTGGCCGAGCCGATGAACCACTACGCCAACCCGCCGCTGTACGGCACGGAGCCGCTCTCGGACCAGGCGGCGACTCAGGCCCTGGCGATCTCCAACTTCCACTTCGGCATCCACATGTGGGCCCTGCTGGTGGTCCCCGGCCTCTGCTTCGGCTACTTCACCTACAAGCGCAAGCTCCCGCCGCGGGTGTCCTCGGCCCTGCAGCCCCTGCTCGGGGACCGCATCCACGGGCCGTGGGGCAAGCTCGTGGACATCATCTCGGTGATCTCCACCGTGTTCGGTCTGGCGGTCTCCGTCGGGCTGGGGGCCATGCAGATCAACAGCGGCATGAACTATGTCATGGGCGTGCCCATGAGCGGCTGGCTGCAGGCGGGCATCGTCGCCGTGATCACCGGCATCGCCCTGGTCTCGGCCGTGGCCGGCCTGGACAAGGGGATCAAGCGGCTGTCCTATCTGAACATCATCCTGGCGATCGCTCTGCTGGTCTACGTGCTCATGTGGGGCGCCACCATGGACACGGTGCGCGGCATCGTCGAGTCCGCGGGTGCCTACCTGTCCAACCTGCCGATGCTCTCCTTCTTCAACGACACCTTCGGTGGCGGCGAGTGGTCGGGGGACTGGACGGTCTTCTACTACGCCTGGACCGTGACCTGGTCGCCGTTCGTCGGGCTCTTCATCGCCCGGATCTCGCGTGGCCGTTCGATCCGCGCCTTCGTCACCGCCTGCCTGGGCCTGCCCACGGCCTTCGTGGTGATCTGGTTCGGCATCTATGGACTCAGCGCCTTCAACATCGACCGGGCAGAGGGCACCGCGGGGTCCATGACCCAGACCATCGTCACGGACGGGAACGTGGAGGCAGCGCTCTTCCAGCTCCTGCAGTCCTACCCGCTGTACCTGGTCACCGCCGTACTGGCCCTGGTCGTGATCGTCATCTTCTTCGTCACCTCCCTCGATTCCGGTGCACTGGTCCTGGACTCCATGGCGTCCGGGCACGAGGACGAGGGCCCGAAGCGGCAGCGCGTGTTCTGGGCCGTGGCCGTGGGGCTCGTCTGCGCCGTCATCCTCGTGACCTCGGGGGAGAACGGCCTGGGAGCCCTGCAGGAGGTCATCATTGTGATCGGTGCCCCGGTGATGGCCCTGGCCCTGTTCCAGTCCTGGCTCCTGCTGCAGGCCCTGCGGGAGGATGCCGGTACGGCCCGTCCGTTGCGCACCCGGCAGTGGAAGAAGGTGCTGCCGATCGAGGAGTACCACCGCCGTGCCCACGAGGACGAGCACGATCTGGACGAGTTCGTGATCCGGCCCGAGTATGAGGTCGGCACCGAGCCCGAGTACGAGGCCCTCCAACCGAACACCTACCACCGGCAGCAGGCGCTCGAGGGCCGGGGGCTGTTGACGATCGGCCTGACGGGAGGCATCGCCTCCGGGAAGTCCAACGTGGCCCAGGACCTCGAGCAGTGGGGCGCCGTGATCATCGACACCGACGATCTGGCCCGCGCGGCCGTCGAGCCGGGAACCGAGGCCCTGGCCGAGATCCGGGAGGTCTTCGGGGCAGAGGTCATCACCGAGGTCGGCACGCTGAACCGTCAGGCCCTGGCGGAACTCGTCTTCGGCAACACCGTGGCCCGGGAGAGGCTCCATGACATCATCCACCCGCGGGTCCGGCAGGAGGTCCAGCGGATCTCCCGCGAGGCCGGCCCCGAGGCCGTGGTGGTGGTCGACCTGCCGCTGCTCGTGGAGACGGCCTCTGCGGGTGAGTTCGACGTGGTGCTCGCGGTGGAGACTCCCGCGGAGACTCGGGTCACCAGGCTGGTGCATGAGCGGGAGATGTCCACGCAGGAGGCCTGGGCGAGGGTGGACGCCCAGGCCACGGACGCCGAGCGTCGGGAGGTCGCCGACGAGGTCATCGTCAACGATTCGAGCCTCAATGACCTGTCCGAGGCCACGCGTCGGTTCTGGGATGACCACGTGCAGCCCGTCCTCGAGGAGCACCACGCCCCGGCCGCTGCAGGGAGCTCCGCTCCTGAGGGCGGTGCTCAGTGAGCGAGAGCGAAGCCGGTCTCCCCAAGCCACGGCTCCACATCGGCCTGACGGGCGGCATCGCCTCCGGCAAGTCCACCGTGGCAGCGGAGCTGGCGGCCCTCGGCGCCATCGTGGTGGACGCGGACGCCCTCTCCCGTGCGGTCGTGGAGCCCGGCAGTGAAGGCCTGGACCGCGTCCGTGAGGCCCTGGGCCCCACGGCGATCGCCGCGGACGGCTCCATGGACCGCGCCGCCGTCGGGAAGCTGGTGTTCGCCGATCCCGAGGCCCGGAAGCTGCTGAACGGCATCATCCACCCCCTGGTGCGGGCCGAGGGCCGCCGGCTCGTCGCCGAGGCCGGCCCGGACGCCGTGGTGGTCCAGGACGTTCCGCTGCTGGTGGAGACCGGGCAGGCGGACGCCTATGACCTCGTCCTGGTGGTGGAGGCGGACCCTGCCGAGCGGGTGGCGCGGATGGTCCGCGATCGGGGGATGAGCGAGGACGACGCACGGGCCCGGATCGCGGCTCAGGCCACCGACGAACAGCGCCGCGCCGCAGCGGATGTGCTGATCGTCAACGACGCCGGCCTGGAGGACCTGCGCCGGACCACCCGGCGTGTCTGGGAACAGTACGTGGCCCCGAAGCTGACGTAGCCACTCGAACAGTTGTACGGTGGTGCCCATGAGTCTGGCACAGAAGATCAACCGGCAGGTCGCCCCGTTCGAGGTCATCTCGGAGTACCAGCCCTCGGGCGACCAGCCGAAGGCGATCGCCGAACTCACCGAGCGGGTGCAGGCGGGGGAGAAGGACGTGGTCCTGCTGGGCGCCACCGGCACCGGCAAGTCGGCGACCACTGCATGGCTCGTGGAGAAGCTCCAGCGCCCCACGCTGATCATGGTCCAGAACAAGACCCTCGCGGCCCAGCTGGCCAACGAATTCCGGGAGCTGCTCCCGAACAACGCGGTCGAGTACTTCGTCTCCTACTACGACTACTACCAGCCGGAGGCCTACGTACCGCAGTCGGACACCTTCATCGAGAAGGACTCCTCCATCAACGAGGAGGTCGAGCGGCTGCGCCACTCGGCCACGAACGCCCTGCTGACCCGGCGGGACGTGGTGGTGGTGGCCACCGTCTCCTGCATCTACGGCCTCGGAACCCCCGAGGAGTACATCGAGCAGATGGTCACCCTGCGCCGCGGCGAGGAACTGGACCGGGACACCCTGCTGCGCCAGTTCGTGGCCATGCAGTACGTCCGCAATGACCAGGACTTCCACCGGGGCACCTTCCGGGTGCGTGGTGACACCGTGGAGATCATCCCGATGTACGAGGAACTGGCCATCCGGATCGAGTTCTTCGGGGACGAGGTCGAGTCCATCCAGACGCTGCACCCCCTCACCGGGCATGTGGTCCGCGAGGAGGAGGAGATGTACATCTTCCCGGCCTCCCACTATGTGGCCGGGGACGAGCGCATGCACCGGGCCATCGGCACCATCGAGGACGAGCTGCGGGACCGTCTGCAGGAGTTCGAGTCCCAGAACAAGCTGCTCGAGGCCCAGCGGCTGCGGATGCGCACCACCTATGACCTCGAGATGATGCAGGAGATGGGGTACTGCAACGGCATCGAGAACTACTCCCGACACATCGACGGCCGCGAGGGCGGCTCGGCACCGCACTGCCTGATCGACTACTTCCCGGACGATTTCCTGCTCGTGGTGGATGAGTCGCATGTGACGATCCCGCAGATCGGGGCCATGTACGAGGGGGACATGTCCCGCAAGCGGACCCTGGTGGAGCACGGATTCCGCCTACCCTCTGCCATGGACAACCGCCCTCTGAAGTGGGACGAGTTCCTAGAGCGGATCGGCCAGACGGTGTACCTCTCCGCGACGCCCGGCAAGTACGAGCTGGGCCAGGCGGACGGCGTGGTGGAGCAGATCATCCGGCCCACCGGTCTCGTGGACCCGGAACTCGTGGTGAAGCCCACGAAGGGTCAGATCGACGACCTGCTCGAGGAGATCCGGGTGCGGTCCGCGCGGGACGAACGGGTGCTGGTCACCACCCTGACCAAGCGGATGGCGGAGGACCTCACGGAGTACCTCCTGGAACACGGGGTCAAGGTGGAGTACCTGCACTCTGACGTGGACACCCTCCGGCGCGTCGAGCTCCTGCGCGAACTGCGCCGCGGCACCTTCGATGTGCTGGTGGGCATCAACCTGCTGCGCGAGGGCCTGGACCTGCCGGAGGTCTCCCTCGTCTCCATCCTGGACGCGGACAAGGAGGGATTCCTGCGCTCGGCGACCTCCCTCATCCAGACCATCGGCCGTGCCGCCCGCAACGTGGACGGCCAGGTGCACATGTATGCGGACCGCATCACGGACTCCATGCGGTTTGCCATCGATGAGACGAACCGCCGCCGCGAGGTGCAGGAGGCGTACAACACCGAGCACGGGATCGATCCGACGCCCCTGCGCAAGCGGATCGCGGACATCACCGACCAGCTGGCCCAGGAGGATGCGGACTCCGCAGACTTCCTCGCCGGGATGGGCGGCATCAAGTCCGGCTTCGAGTACGGCAAGGGCAAGCGCGGCTACAACGCCACCATCACGGACGAGCAGCGGGCAGCAGCGGCCGCCGGTGACGGTGCAGCCCAGGGGCACGACGACGGTTCGGGCGCCTCCGGTGCGCCGGACTTCGCCAAGCTGCCGGCCAAGGACCTCTCGGACCTCATCGAGCAGATGAGTGCGCAGATGCACCAGGCCGCCGTCGACCTGCAGTTCGAACTGGCCGCACGCATCCGTGACGAGGTGGCGGACCTGAAGAAGGAGCTGCGGCAGATGAAGCGGGAGGGGCACGCCTGAGAGGTGCGATCCTGAACAGCTGTGAGACCTTCGCGGTACACTGGGGCACGGCGTAGGGGAGTATCCCTAACACTGCGGACGTCAACACGCGGACCACCCGGGCGGTGCACCAAGCATCCCGAAGGGCCCGCCGGACGCAGTGGCCTGCTGGTGACAGCGGGCGGAGAGACTTGCGGCACACACCCATCTGAACGGAAAGTGACTGCATGGAAATCAATGCGCTGACCTGGATCATCACCATTGCGGTGATCATCGGGCTCCTGGCCTTCGACTACTTCTTCCACGTGCGGAAAGCGCACATCCCCACGATCAGGGAAGCGGCCATCTGGTCCGCGATCTACGTGGGCATCGCCCTGGTGTTCGGGCTGGTGTTCTTCCTCTTCGGGGACACCCAGCACGCCGTGGAGTACTACGCCGGCTACGTCACCGAGAAGGCGCTGAGCGTCGACAATCTCTTCGTCTTCCTGATCATCATGGCGTCTTTCAAGGTGCCCCGCGAGTACCAGCAGAAGGTCCTCCTCTTCGGCATCACCTTCGCCCTGATCTCCCGGACGCTCTTCATCCTGCTCGGTGCCGTCGTCATCTCGGCCTGGTCGGACGTGTTCTACCTCTTCGGCCTCTTCCTGTTGCTGCTCGCGGGTCAACAGCTGAAGGGTGAGATCACCGGGTCCGACGACCACAAGGACGAGTCGGACAACGTCATGGTCCGGCTGGCCAAGCGTGTACTGCCGGCCTCGGAGAAGTACGACGGCGACCGTCTGTTCACCTGGCAGAACGGCAAGCGGATGATGACGCCGATGCTGCTGGTGATGGTGGCCATCGGGGCCACCGACATCCTGTTCGCCTTCGACTCCATCCCGGCCATCTACGGCCTCACTCAGGAGCCGTACATCGTCTTCACCGCCACGGCATTCTCCCTGATGGGCCTGCGCCAGCTCTACTTCCTCATCGACGGCCTGCTGGACCGCCTGGTGTACCTCACCTACGGACTCTCCGCGATCCTGGGCCTCATCGGCGTCAAGCTGATCCTGCACGCCCTGCACGAGAACAACCTGCCCTTCATCAACGGTGGCGAGAACGTGCCCGTCCAGGAGATCCCCACTGGCCTGTCCCTGCTCCTCATTGTGGTCATCCTCGCCATCACGGTGGTGGCCTCGCTGTTGAGCCCCAAGGGCAAGGCCCTCATCGCGCTGCAGAACGCCGAGAAGTTCTCGTACCGCTACACCGTGCTGGACGAGTCGGCACCGGCCGAGGAGCGCCGCGAGGCCGCACAGAAGATGGACCGCTGGACGCAGGCGGCAGAGGACCTGTCGCCGAAGTGGCGCGCGGAGCTCCTTGACCACAAGGACAAGTATTCTCGGGTCATCCGCACCGCCCACGAGACCCGACTCGCCAGCGCCCAGTCCGTGGGCCAGGACGCTCCGGTGTCCCAGAGGATCGTGGACCAGGACGGCCCCACCGTCTGATCCCGCTCGCTCATGCGGCCCGTCCCACCCCTCTGGTGGGGCGGGCCTCTGCCTGTGGTGAAGAGATCCTCGGCCGAATCAGTCGGCCGGGTCCCCGCTCATCTCCCCGCTCATCCCGAGCAGCCGCCGGAGTATGGCCGCGCCGTCGTCGCCGAGACCGTCGTGGTGGTACTCGTCGGTCTCCCAGACCTGCAGCCCGGCCACGCGGGAGGCGGTCTGCCGGGAGAGGTCCCGGTCCACGTACACGTCATGGGTGTACACGGCGGCCGCCACCGGGACGGTGTTCGCGGCCAGCTGCTCCAGGTCATAGAGCGGACCCCAGTCCGTGCGCCGGGCGAGCGACTCGGTCACCTCCGCCAACGGTGTCAGCGTCGGATCGAGCTGGGCATACCAGTCGAAGACCATCTCGCCGGTGAGAAGGGGTGTGTGGCTGCGGTCGGGGTCGAAGTCCGCCAAACCTGGGGAGTTCTCCAGGAGGCGCTGTGCGGCCCACGCCGTCGCCGTGCTGCCCGTGACCGGGCTCGTGGCGCCCCACTCGTCCGGCTGGGCGTAGATGGATTCGTGCATCACGAGGTAGAGGGGGTTGGCCGCCCGGCTGACCTGCTGGAAGAGGCCGTGCAGGAACGAGTCGGACAGTTGCGGCCCGTCCGGCGCCTGAACGAACGCCTCCTGCAGCAGATAGTGCAACTGGTCCATCCGGGTGTTGCCGCCCAGATACATCCCCAGCATCTGTACGCGGCCCACCGTGACCGGCGATCCGTCCGGCAACCGGGCATCGCCGGCCCGTGCCGCCGCGTAGATGCGGCGGAGCACCTCGCGGTCCTGCGGGTACCCCGTGAAGTACTCCTCGTTGCGCGCCCGCATGCGCTCGAAGGTGGCCCGGTAGACCTGTTCGGCGTGCCCGGTCAGGGGCGCTAGTCCGCCGGTGATCATGGCCCGGGCCAGGCCCTCCGGGTGCCACGAGAGGTAGCTCAGAGCGCAGAATCCACCGAAGCTCTGGCCCAGGACCGTCCAGGGGCCGGCACCCAGAGCCAACCTGACCAGCTCGGCGTCCTGCACGATCGACGGCGCCCGGAAGTGCACCAGGTACTCCGCCTGGTCTTCGGGGGAGCCCACGGCAGGCAGGGACTGACGGGTCACCGGAGTGGACAGTCCCGTGCCGCGCTGGTCCAGCATGAGGATCCGGAAATGGCGTGCGGCCTCCTTCATCCAGCCGCCGAGCCGAGCCTGCCGCACGCCCTTTCCTCCGGGCCCACCCTGCAGGAAGAGCAGCCACGGAAGCTCGTGCGGTGTCCCCTCGGCCTCTGCCGCCGTGCTGGAGCGGTACTCGCGGGCGTAGACGGTGATCGGCTCGTCCTCGGGACGGGCGTGGTCCAGCGGCACCGTGAACCAGTGGTCGGTGATCCGGGTGCCGTCCAACAACATCGAGTCTGCTCCGGCACGGTGGACGGCCGCCTGAGCACGCACGACGTCGGCCGGGTCGGCAAAGCCGCGCGGGTCGCCGGGGACGGTGGTCCGCTCCATCTCAGTCCCCGGCCCTGGAGTCGCCGGCGTCACCCTCGGCCGTTCCGCCGGTCCCGACAGTCCCGGCAGCACCGTCAGCCCCGACAGCCATGGCGGCGGTGCGCAACGCCGACCCGTCCAGCCGCTGGGTGGTCCACTCGTCCATGGGCACGGCACCGAGGGACCGGTAGAAGCCGATCGAGGGCTCGTTCCAGTCCAGGACGGTCCACTCCATCCTGGCGTAGCCCCGGCCGACGGCGAGAGCGGCCAGGTGCAGCAGCAGGGATCTGCCGTGTCCACGGCCCCGCGCCGAGGGATCCACATACAGGTCCTCCAGCCAGATCCCGTGGGTGCCCTCCCACGTGGAGTAGTTGAGGAACCACAGGGCCATGCCGATCACCGTGCCCTCGTCCTCGGCCACGTGGCAGAACACCGCGGGATGCTCCCCGAAGAGGTGCCGAGTGAGGGATTCCTCAGTGTTCCTGACCGCGTCCGGTTCCCTCTCATAGACCGCAAGGTCGCGGATGAGACGGAGGATGTGGGGGACGTCCTCCGGCCGGGCCGGGCGGATGGTTCCTGGAGTACTGGTCATGCCGGTCATGTTGGTCATGCCGGTCATACCGTCCACCCCGGCTCAGGCGTGCCCACGGACACCACGTGGATCACGGGGTGCGCCACCTCGTCCGAGGCGTCCAGGTCCACCACCGCGTTGATGCCCCAGTCCAGGTTGCCCTCGGGATCCACGAGGACCTGCCGAACCGTCCACCAACGGGAGCCGGAGATGCCGGCCGGGGCGCCGCCGTCGGGCCCCGGCCGGGGAGTGGTGTCCACGCGGAAGTACTGCGGTCCGCGGCCGGCCGGGCCGTCGTCGATGTCCTCGTAGTCGCCGAAGTATCCGTCCAGGGCCTCCGCCCAGTCGTCGGCGTTGAACGAGTCGCCGGCCTCCTTCCCGAGCTCGGCGAGGGCGGCCTCCTGTTCATCTCCGAACAGGCGCACCCGGCGGAACAGGGCGTTGCGGACCATCACGGTGAAGACGGGCCGGTTGGCGGTCAGCCGTGGCGGCTCTGGGGGCGCCAGCTGCTCGTGGTCCTTCCTGAGTTCCTCCACGTCCCCGGCCACCAGGTCCTCCCACTCCTCGATGAGGGAGGAGTCGGTCTGCTTCACGATCTCCGCCAGCCAGGCCAGCAGCACGTCCAGCTCCTCGTCCCGGCTGTCCTGGGGGATGGTCTGCCGCAGTGCCTTGACCGCGTCCGTCAGGTAGCGCAACAGCACCCCCTCGGAGCGCGAGAGCCCATAGAAGTTCACGTAGTCGCTGAACCCCATGGCCCGCTCGAACATGTCCCGGACCACGGACTTCGGGGTCAGCTCGAAGTCGTTCAGCCAGGGCGCGGTGGTCCGGTAGGTCTCGAACTGCTGCTCGAGCAGCTCTGCCAGGGGCATCGGATAGGTCACCTCGTCGAGGGCGTTCATCCGGTCCGTGTAGTCCATGCCCTCGGCCTTCATGGCCGCCACGGCCTCCCCGCGGGCCTTCTTGACCTGGGCGGAGAGCACCTGGCGCGGGGGTTCGAGGGTGGCCTCCACGATCGAGACCAGGTCCAGGGCGTAGCCCGGGTCCGCGGGGTCAAGGAGCTCGAAGGCCGCGAGGGCGAAGGGGGAGAGGGGCTGGTTCAGGGCGAAGTTCGCCTGCAGGTCCACCGTCAGGTCCACCGTGCGGCCTTCAGCGTCCGGCTCCGGCAGCTTCTCCACCACCCCCGTGGCCAGCAGCTCGCGGAAGATGCCCAGGGCGCGGCGCATGTGGGCCGCCTGCTTGGCGGGACTCTCGTGGCTGTTCCTCAGCATCCGGCGCACGGCGATCACCGGATCGCCCGGTCGGTCCAGGATGTTCAACAGCATGGAGTGGCTGATGCGCATCTGGCTGGTCATGGGCTCCGGATCGGCCGCGATCAGCTTCTCGAACGTGGCCCGGCCCCAGGAGACGAAGCCCTTCGGCGGCGTCTTCTTCGGGGAGGACTTGGTGGACTGCTTCATCCGCTTGCTGCGCTCGGCCTCGTCCTTGATGCCAGCGAACCTGGCGGCCGCCTTCTGCTGCGCCTTGGCGTTCTCGATGACATGCTCGGGGGCCTGGACCACCACGAGCCCGGCCGTGTCATAGCCGGCCCTGCCGGCCCTGCCGGCGATCTGGTGGAACTCTCGGGCGTGCAGGATGCGGGTGCGCTGACCGTCGTACTTGCTCAGGGCCGTGATCAACACCGTCCGGATGGGCACATTGATGCCCACGCCGAGGGTGTCCGTGCCGCAGATGACCTTCAGCAGACCGTCCTGGGCCAGTCGTTCCACGAGCCGCCGGTACTTCGGCAGCATGCCCGCGTGGTGCACGCCGATCCCCGAGCGCACCAGCCGGTTGAGGGTCTTCCCGAAGCCGGCGGAGAATTTGAATCCGGCGATCCGCTCGGCGATGGCGTCCTTCTCCTCGCGGCTGGCCACCGACACCGAGGACAGCGCCTGAGCCCGCTCCACGGCGTCGAGCTGGGAGAAGTGCACCACGTACACCGGAGCCTGCCGGGTCTCGACGAGCTCGGCCACCTTGTCCTGCACATGGTCCTCGGACCACTCGAAGGACAGGGGGATCGGCCGTTCCGCGTGGGCCACGGTCACGGCCTTCCGCCCCGTGCGCTGAGTCAGGTCCTCCTCGAAGCGCGTGGTGTCCCCGAGGGTGGCACTCATCAGCAGGAACTGGGCCTGCGGCAGCTCGAGCAGGGGAAGCTGCCACGCCCAGCCGCGCTGCGGGTCGGCGTAGAAGTGGAACTCGTCCATGACCACCGCGCCCACGTCCAGGCCTGAACCCTCCCGAAGGGCCTGGTTGGCGAGGAT
The DNA here is from genome assembly GCF_047305825.1 of Citricoccus nitrophenolicus. Lineage (GTDB taxonomy): Bacteria > Actinomycetota > Actinomycetes > Actinomycetales > Micrococcaceae > Citricoccus > Citricoccus nitrophenolicus. Next base: position 205,980 of record NZ_CP063070.1, read on the forward strand.
CTCGGCCGTGCAGCAGATGATCGGTGCATCCCCGTTGACCGAGGAGTCGCCGGTGACCATACCCACCTTGTCAGCCCCGAAGATCTCCACCAGGGCGAAGAACTTCTCGGAGACCAGGGCCTTGATCGGCGCCGTGTAGTACGTGCGTTGTCCAGTGGAGAGCGCGTGGAAGTGGGCGGCCACGGCCACCAGCGACTTCCCCGAACCGGTGGGGGTGGCCAGGATCACGTGGTGGCCCTGTGCGAGTTCCATGACGGCCTCGTCCTGGGCCGGGTACAGGCTCACGCCTCGGGACCGGGTCCAGTCCACGAACCCGTCGTACACGTCATCGGGGGAGCGGCGGTCCACGTCGTCCGCGGCAGCGGGGTGGGCAGCGGGAATCAGGTCCGAGAGGAACATGACGTCCAGCCTACGTCGCCATCCTGACGCGCTAGCGTGGAGGTATGCAGGACTTCACCTGGGATCCCCAGCAGTACACCGTCTTCGCCGATCGGCGGGCCCGTCCCTTCCGTGATCTCACGGCTCGGGTCCGTGCCGCGGACCCGAAGGTGGTGGTGGACCTGGGGTGTGGACCGGGGAATATGACGCGCACCCTCGCCGAGCGCTGGCCACGGTCGCGGGTCATCGGCCTGGACTCCTCGGCGGACATGGTCGAGACCGCCCGGCAGATGGCGGCCGAGTCCGGCCCGGACAACCTCAGCTTCGAGCAGGTGGATGCCCAGAGCTGGCAACCGGACGCCGAGGTGGACGTGGTGGTCTCCAATGCGATGCTGCAGTGGATCCCGGACCACCGGAAGCTCGTGGCCGGCTGGCTCGACGCCCTGCGGCCGGGGGCGTGGTTCGCCGTCCAAGTGCCCGGCAACTTCGCGGCCCCCTCCCACGCCACCATCGCGGAGATGTCCCGGCGGCCCGAGTTCACCGAGGCCCTCCACGGCGTGTTGGAGCGGGAATCGGTCTACACCACCCACGAGTACCTGGAGACCCTCATCACCGCCGGCTTCGAGGCGGACGTCTGGGAGACCACCTACAGTCAGCCCCTGGCCGGCAATGACCCGGTCTACGACTGGGTGCGGGGCGCCGCCCTGCGGCCCTCACTGCAGCGCCTCGAGGTGGCTGACCGCCGGGACGGCACCAACCTGCAGGAGCGTTACATCGAGGAGTACCGGCGCATCATGCGGGAGTCCTATCAGACCTACGTCACGCCGGAGGGCGTGCGGCTGACGGACTACCCGTTCCGGCGGATCTTCATGGTCGGTGTCAAGAGCGACCTCTCGCCCAGCATCTGAGGCCTCAGCAGTCGGCCAGCCCCAGCCGCCGGCCCGTCTCACCAGCCTCGGGCACGCCATTCCTCGAGGTGGGGGCGCTCCGCACCGAGCGTGGTGGCGTCGCCATGGCCAGGGTGCACCGTGAGGTCGTCCGGGTACACCTCGAACAGGCGCTTGACCACGTCCGTGTAGAGCGAGGCGAACCGATCCGGGTCCTGCTGGGTGTTCCCCACGCCTCCGGGGAACAGGCTGTCACCAGAGAAGCACAGCGGCGGACCGTCCTCGGGTTCGTAGACGAGGGCCACGGAGCCGGGGGTGTGGCCGCGAAGCCCGACGACGGCCAGCGAGATCCCGTCGAAGGTCGCCGTGTCCCCGTGGTCGAGCAGCACCTTGGCGGCCACGCCGGTCTCCGCCTCGATGGCCTCGGCGTCCTGGGCTCCGGCGGCGGTCGGGACGCCGGTGGCGTCCACCACCTCCGCCAGCGCGCGGATGTGGTCCCAATGCTGGTGGGTGGTGATGATCACCGCCAGTTTCAGCTCGCAGGGCGTGTCCTCACCGGCGGAGTCCAGCAACTCCCGCACCGCGGTCGCATCATCGGCCGCGTCGATCAGCACCTGTGTCCCGGACGTCTTCGAGGTGATGACGTACACGTTGTTCGCCATCTCGGAGACGGTTCGCTGGCGGACGGTCACCCGGGGCAGATCGTGCAGCAACCGGATGGGGGAGGTGGATGAAGGCATGGGCCATAGTCTAAGGACGTTGACCGCCACCGGGGCAAGCCCAACCCCGCCGTCAAGGACCGGTCAGCGCGGTGGTGGATCAGTGGTAGATCAGTGGTAGATCAGCTGCAGAGCGGCGGCAGGACAGTGATTCGGATAGGGTGACGAGACGGCAACTCATCGGGGACACACCAGACACGGGGGACGCGTCGTGGCAGATCAGGGTGGACAGGACGGAGCACCGAACCGTCCAGAGGTCTCAAAGGCCACGGCACCGGCCACCGTGCGTCCCGTTCCCGGGTGGCTGGTCACCGCGTTGGGCGTCAAGCCCGGCTCCACCGTCCCCCCATACGAACAGGTGCGGACCGGACTGTTGGACCTCATCCACCGCAATCGGCTTCCCGTCGGCAGCAAGCTGCCCACCGTCCGAGCCCTGGCTGCGGCCCTGGGGGTCTCGGCGAACACCGTGGCCCGGGCCTACAAGGAACTGGAACAGGCCTCCGTGGTGACCGCCCGGCCACGGTTGGGGACCGTGGTGGCCCAGGGCGGCGACTCCGCCGAGTCCCAGCTGGCCGCTGCGGCCGCGGCCTATGCCGAGGTGGCGCACACCCTTGGCTTCACCCGGCGCGAGGCCACCCGACAGCTGGAGGCCGTGTTCCCCGCCTGAGCGCCCCCTCGTCGAGTCACGCTGGGTGTTTCGCCGGGAGTTTCGCTCAGGGCCGACGGTTCGAAGAGGTGTTCGAAGCCCGTCTGTCATACAGTGGATTCCGTGCCGAAATCCCTCACCTCCCCTGAGTCCGCCCCTGGCCTCGCCGCCGGTCCGGCGTCGGGCCCTCATCGCCACGATCCCGATCGGATCGTTGTCAAGGGCGCCCGCGAACACAACCTGAAGAACGTGGACCTGGACATTCCGCGGGATTCCCTCGTGGTGTTCACGGGCCTGTCCGGCTCGGGGAAGTCCTCCCTCGCCTTCGACACGATCTTCGCGGAGGGTCAGCGCCGCTACGTGGAGTCACTGTCCTCCTACGCACGCATGTTCCTCGGCCGCGTGGACAAGCCCTCCGTGGACTTCATCGAGGGCCTGTCCCCGGCGGTCTCGATCGATCAGAAGTCCACGAACCGGAACCCCCGGTCCACGGTGGGCACCATCACCGAGGTCTACGACTACATGCGCCTGCTCTGGGCGCGCGTCGGCATCCCGCACTGCCCCGAGTGCGGTGAACCCGCCAGCAAACAGTCGCCGCAACAGATCGTGGACCAACTCGGCGAGCTGCCCGCGAAGACCAGGTTCCAGGTCCTCGCCCCGGTGGCCCGGGGTCGCAAGGGTGAGTTCGTGGACGTCTTCGCCAACCTCGCCACGCAGGGCTACTCACGCGCCATCGTGGACGGAGAGCTGATCCAGCTCTCCGACCCGCCGAAGCTGAAGAAGCAGGTCAAGCACACCATCGCCGTGGTGGTGGACCGGCTCGCCATGAAGGACGGGATCCGTCAGCGTCTCACGGACTCGGTGGAGACGGCACTGAACCTGGCGGACGGCCTCGTGGTGGTGGACTTCGTGGACGTGGACGCCACCGTGGACCCGGACAAGGCCAATGCCGGGGAATGGGACGCCTTTGACGCGGAGGGGAATCCGAAGTTCCGCTCCTTCTCGGAAAAGCTGTCCTGCCCGAACGGTCATCAACTCTCCATCGACGAGATCGAGCCGCGCTCGTTCTCCTTCAACAACCCCTTCGGCGCCTGCACGGTCTGCACGGGCATCGGGACGAAGTTGGAGGTGGACGAGGACCTCGTGGTCCCGGACCAGGACAAGTCGCTGTCCGAGGGGGCCATCGCCCCATGGTCGCTCGGAAAGTCCACCTCGGAGTACTGGAACCGATTGCTCTCCGGGCTGGCGGGCGAGGTCGGGTTCAGCATGGACACCCCCTGGGTGGACCTGCCGGCGGCGGCGCGGAAGGCGGTGCTGCACGGCAAGGACTTCAAGGTCGAGGTCTCGTACCGGAACCGCTTCGGCCGGGAACGCCGCTACACCACCGGCTTCGAGGGGGTCATCGACTACATCCACCGCAAGCACCTCGAGACGGAGTCGGACCACGCGCGGGACCGCTACGAGTCCTACATGCGCCAGATCCCGTGTGCCGCCTGCAACGGCACCCGGCTCAACCCCACTTCGCTGTCCGTCACCGTGGGCGGCAAGTCCATCGCCGAGGCCTCCGTGCTGCCCATGCAGGACGCCATCGACTTCTTCGCTGGGCTCACACTCTCGGAGCGGGAGGAGCAGATCGCGGACCAGGTGCTCAAGGAGATCCTGGCCCGGCTCCAGTTCATGCTGGACGTCGGTCTCAACTACCTGAATCTGGAACGCCCGGCCGGGACCCTGTCCGGCGGGGAGGCCCAGCGCATCCGGTTGGCCACCCAGATCGGCTCCGGCCTGGTGGGTGTGTTGTACGTCCTGGACGAGCCCTCCATCGGCCTGCATCAGCGGGACAACCGCCGGCTCATCGAGACGCTCGTGCGCCTGCGGGACCTGGGGAACACGCTGATCGTGGTGGAGCATGACGAGGACACCATCGCCGAGGCGGACTGGATCGTGGACATCGGCCCCCGCGCCGGAGAGCACGGCGGGGAGATCGTGCACTCCGGGTCTCTGGAGGGTCTCAAGGCCAACACCCGGTCCCTGACCGGTGACTACCTCGCCGGACGACGGGAGATCGTCCTGCCCCCGAAACGCCGTCCGGTGGACCCCCAGCGGACGGTCACGGTGGTCGGGGCCCGGGAGAACAACCTGCAGGACGTGAGCGCCGAGTTCCCGCTGGGCATCCTCACCGCGGTCACGGGTGTCTCGGGTTCCGGCAAGTCCACCCTCGTCAACGAGATCCTGTACAAGGTGCTGGCCAACCAGCTCAACCACGCCAAGAACGTGCCCGGCCGGCACAAGCGGGTCAACGGCCTGGAGCACCTGGACAAGGTCGTCCACGTGGACCAGAGCCCGATCGGGCGGACTCCGCGCTCCAACCCGGCCACCTACACGGGGGTCTTCGACACCATCCGCAAGTTGTTCGCGGACACCCAGGAGGCCAAGGTCCGCGGCTACCAGCCCGGCCGGTTCTCCTTCAACATCAAGGGTGGCCGGTGCGAGTCCTGCTCCGGCGACGGGACCCTGAAGATCGAGATGAACTTCCTGCCGGACGTCTATGTCCCCTGCGAGGTGTGCCACGGGGCGCGCTACAACCGGGAGACGCTCGAGGTGCACTACAAGGGCAAGAACATCGCCGAGGTCCTGCAGATGCCGATCGAGGAGGCCGCCGGCTTCTTCTCCGCGTACACCAAGATCTCCCGGTACCTGGACACCCTCGTGGACGTGGGCCTCGGCTACGTCAAGCTGGGTCAGCCCGCCACGACCCTCTCCGGCGGTGAGGCGCAGCGCGTGAAGCTCGCGGCCGAGCTGCAGAAGCGTTCGAACGGGCGCACCATCTATGTGCTGGACGAGCCGACCACCGGGCTGCACTTCGAGGACATCCGCAAACTGCTCGGCGTCCTGCAGTCCCTCGTGGACAAGGGCAACACGGTCATCACCATCGAGCACAACCTGGATGTCATCAAGTCGGCCGACCACGTGATCGATCTGGGGCCCGAGGGCGGCTCTGGCGGCGGGAGCATCGTGGCGACCGGCACCCCGGAGGAGGTGGCGCGCGTGGAGGCCAGCCACACCGGGCGGTTCCTCGCCACCATCCTGTGATCGGCGCAGCACCGGGGGACGGGGGTCGGGAGAGCGGAGTCCAGCAGGACACCGTGATCCTCTTCGACCTCGACGGCACCCTCGTGGACCCGGCCGGATCCATCACCGGGGGCATCGCCGCATCACTGCAGCTCCACGGACTGCCGGTGCCCGCGCCGGAGCAGTTGCACACGCTCGTCGGCCCGCCGCTACGTGAGGGACTGCGATCCCTCGGGGGCGTCACCGAGGACAACCTTCCAGCCATCATCCGGGACTATCGGGACGGTTATCGTCGCCACGGCATGGCCGCGAGCAGCGTCTACCCCGGGGTGCGGCAGGCCCTGGACGAGCTGCGCGCCGAGCACCGGCTCGTGGTGGCCACCTCCAAGCCGCAGTCGTTGGCCCGCCAATTGCTCCGCACCCAGGACCTCGAGCGGTACTTCACGGCCGTCTGCGGCTCCGACGACGACGAGACCGCGCCGGTGCCGGAGCACGGCACCAAGGTACAGGCGATGGCCGAGGCCCTGGCCGCCGTCGGGCATCCGGGTCGGGCCGTGATGGTGGGGGACCGGCACTTCGACCTTGACGGGGCGGCCCACCACCGCATCCCCGGGATCGGGGTGCTCTGGGGATTCGGCAGCCGGGCCGAGCTCACGCGGGCCGGTGCCACCTCGCTGTGTGAAGACCCCGCAGGACTCGCGGTGCGGTGCCGGGACCTGTTGCGCTACGGACGCCGGGACCGTCCGGCACTATGATGGATCCGGTCCGCGGCCCGGTCCGCGGCACCAACGGCAGAAATCAGCAGGAACCAGCAGGGGAGAAGACGGATATGGCGACCAGCGAAGCCGTGCGCACGGGAATGCGCACCCTGGTCAAGGTCACCTGCCGGCCCACCATCACCGGCCTGGAACACGTGCCGGACACGGGCGGGTTCATTGTGGCCAGCAATCACCTGTCCTTCCTCGACTCCGTGATCCTGCAGGCCATGATGCCGCGCATGGTCCACTTCTTCGCCAAGGCGGAGTACTTCACGCAGCCCGGGCTCAAGGGCCGTGTCATGAAGGGCTTCTTCGAGTCCGTGGGCTCGATCCCCGTGGAACGCCACCAACAGGCCGCGTCCGTGGCCGCCCTGGATCTGTTGGTGGAGCATCTGGAGTCCGGCACCGGCGTCGGCATCTACCCCGAGGGCACCCGCAGCCGGGACGGCCGCCTCTACAAGGGCCGGACCGGGGTCGGCTGGCTGGCCCTGGCCACCGGGATGCCGGTGGTCCCGGTGGGACTGCGCGGGACGGAGCGTCTCCAGCCCCCAGGCTCGAATCGCTTCACACCGCACCGGTTCTCCCTCACGGTGGGCCCGCCGCTGCGATTCGAGCATCTGGGCCGCAAGCATCCGCTGCCCCCGCGCCGGCAGGCCACCGCGGAGATCATGGACGCCATCGCCGCCCTCTCCGGGCAGGAACGCGTCCCGGCCTACAACACCCCCGTCCACGGCGGCGCGGACCAGTCCCCGCCGCCGACCCACTCGTGAGACCGGCCGTGAAGCCGGCAGTGAACCCGGCGGTGACGTCCCGTGGCTGATCCCGCCACCTATCGGCCGAAGCCCGGCGAGATCCCCACCTCCCCAGGTGTCTACCGGTTCCGCGATCCGGACGGGCGGGTCATCTACGTGGGCAAGGCCAAGAGCCTGAGGTCCCGGCTGTCCTCCTACTTCCAGGACCCGGGTGGGCTGCATCCCAAGACCCGGGCCATGGTGTACACGGCCGGTTCCGTGGAGTGGACCGTGGTCGGTTCCGAGTTGGAGGCCCTGCAGCTCGAGTACACCTGGATCAAGCAGTACACGCCGCGGTTCAACATCATGTACCGGGATGACAAGTCCTATCCCTACCTGGCCGTGACGATGAACGAGAAGTACCCGCGGGTGCAGGTCATGCGCGGGGACAAGCGCAAGGGCGTGAAGTACTTCGGCCCCTTCCACCCGGCCAAGGCCATCCGCGAGACGGTGGACCTGATGCTGAGGGTGTTTCCGGTCCGCACCTGCTCCTCCGGGGTCTTCCGCCGGGCGGAGCTCTCCGGCCGGCCATGCCTGATGGGGTACATCGACAAGTGCGCGGCGCCCTGCGTGAACCGGATCAGCCCGGAGGACCACCGCAAGCTGGCCCAGGACTTCTGTGACTTCATGGCCGGGGACGCGCAGGTCTACATCCGGCGTCTGGAGGCCCAGATGAAGGAGGCCGTCACAGAGCTGCGCTACGAGGACGCGGCACGGAGGCGGGATGACATCGCGGCGCTGAAGCGGGTCTTCGAGCGCAACGCCGTGGTCCTGTCCGAATCCACGGAAGCGGACATCTTCGCCTTCTCCGAGGATGAGCTGGAGGCCGCCGTCCAGGTGTTCCACGTCCGTGAGGGCCGCATCCGTGGCCAGCGCGGCTGGGTGGTGGAGAAGGTCGAGGACGTCTCCGCGGCCACCATGGTGGAGCAGCTCCTGGAGCAGGTCTACGGCTCCCTGGAGGACACCAGCCGCATCCCGCGCGAGGTCTTGGTGCCGCAGCTGCCGGACAATGCGGAGCAGGTGGCGGCCCTGCTGACGGGCATCCGCGGGGCGAACGTGGATCTGCGCGTCCCGCAGCGCGGGGACAAGAAGGCCCTCATGGGCACGGTGCAGGAGAACGCGGACCTGGCCTTGAGGCTGCACAAGTCGCGCCGATCCGGTGACCTGACCACCCGGTCTGCCGCCCTGCGGGAGCTGCAGGAGGCCCTGGAGCTGGACGAGCCGCTGCTGCGGATCGAGTGCTATGACATCTCGCACGTCTCCGGCACCAACGTGGTGGGGTCCATGGTGGTGGTGGAGGACGGGCTGCCCAAGAAGTCGGACTATCGCAAGTTCAGCGTGACGGGGGAGGCCGCGCGGGATGACACCGCCGCCATGCGTGATGTGCTGACCCGCCGGTTCCGCCACTATCTGGAGGACCAGGAGCGCAGCGGCACCTTCGCCTCGGGGGAGATCGAACCGGAGGACCCGGCCGACGGCGGCGCGGCACCCGCCGCTGACGGCGACCGGTCGTCGTCGCGCCGGTTCGCCTATCCACCGTCCCTTGTGGTGGTGGATGGCGGGCCGCCGCAGGTGGCGTCCGCGGCAGAGGCCCTGCGGGACCTGGGGGTCACGGACGTGCCGGTGGTGGGCCTCGCCAAGCGCCTCGAAGAGCTGTGGCTGCCGGGCGACGAGTTCCCCCTCGTGCTGCCCCGGGCCTCTCAGGGGCTCTACCTGCTCCAGCGCATCCGGGACGAGTCCCACCGCTTCGCGATCACCTTCCACCGGGCCAAGCGCGGCTCGTCCATGGTGTCCTCCGCACTGGATGGAATCGAGGGCCTCGGCCCGTCCAAGCAGAAGGCCCTTCTGAAGCACTTCGGCTCGGTCAAGCGCATCCGCGCGGCCACTGTGGAGCACCTGCAGGAGGTCAAGGGCATCGGCCCCTCCCTGGCGGAGACCATCCACACGGCGCTGCGGCCCGAGGCCGGACCCGAGGCCGGACCCGGCGTGAACCTGACCACCGGTGAGATCCTGGACTGAGCGAACCCGCCCCCGTGAAACTGGGTAGTCTGGATGCATGAGCGACGGCCTGACCCCGGTGAAACCCCCAACCTCCGAAGTCCTCATCGTCACGGGCATGTCCGGTGCGGGGCGCACCACCGCCGCACACGCGCTGGAGGATCACGGCTGGTACGTGGTGGAGAACATCCCCCCGCAGCTGTTCGGCACCCTGACGGACCTGGTCGGCCGGTCCCCGGAGGCGATCCCCCGGCTGGCGCTCGTGGTGGACGTCCGGTCCAAAGAGCTGTTCGCGGACATCCAGGAGGCACTGGAGCAATTGCGCGCCCAGGGCGTCGACTACCGGGTGCTGTTCCTGGACGCGAGTGACGACCTGCTGGTGCGCCGCTTCGAGTCCGCCCGCCGCCCGCATCCGCTGCAGGGCTCGGGCCGCATCCCGGATGGCATCGCCGCCGAGCGCCTGCTGCTGCGAGAGCTGAAGGAGCAGGCCGAGATCGTGGTGGACACCACCGGCAAGAACGTCCACACGCTCGCCACCACCATCACGGAGCTGTTCACCGAGTCGGGGCCCATCGTGCTGCGCCTGAACGTCATGAGCTTCGGCTTCAAGTACGGCCTGCCCCAGGATGCCAACTTCATGGCGGACGTCCGGTTCCTGCCGAACCCGCACTGGGTACCCGAGCTGCGTCCCTTCACCGGACAGGACGCGGAGGTCTCGGACTTCGTCCTCCAACAGCAGGGGGCCGCCGAGTTCGTGGACCACTACCTGGCGGCCTTGCTCCCGGTGCTGGAGGGCTATCGACGTGAGAACAAGCACTACGCGACGTTCGCCATCGGGTGCACCGGCGGCAAGCACCGCTCGGTGGCCATGGCCGAGGAGCTCGGCCGACGCCTGGGACAGCAGCCCCGGGTGAGCGTCAAGGTCCTGCACCGGGACCTGGGCAGGGAATGACGAGCCGGTCATGAGCAGCCACTTCACGGGCCAACTACCACTGGCACCCAGTTCCCTCCCCGCCCCGGGACAGCCGGCTGGAACCTATGACCCCACCCTCCGGGTGGCCGCCCTGGGCGGGGGGCACGGCCTCTCCGCGACGCTGCGCGCCCTGAGGCTGATCGCCGGGGAGATCACCGCGGTCGTCACGGTGGCGGACGACGGCGGGTCATCCGGGCGCATCCGCGAGGAGATGGACGTCCTGCCGCCGGGCGATCTCCGCATGGCGCTGGCCGCGCTGTGTGACGACACGGACTGGGGCCGGACCTGGCGGGACGTCATGCAGCACCGGTTCACGTCCAAGGAGGGGACGGGTGCGACCCTGGACAATCACGCCCTCGGGAACCTGCTCATCGTGGCCCTCTGGGAACTGCTCGGGGACCCCGTGGGCGGGCTGCGCTGGGCCGGGGCCCTGTTGGGCGCGCGCGGGCAGGTCCTGCCCATGTCCACCGTCCCCCTGACCATCTCCGGGACCGTCCTGTCGGAGAGCGAGGGCGGAGAACTGGTGCGGCGCACCGTGACGGGGCAGTCCAGGCTGGCTGCAGCGGGGAAGAACAGCCGCGTCGCCCACATCCGGGTGGATCCGGAGGACGCGCCGGCCTGTGTGGAGTCCCTGGAGGCGATCGAACTCTCGGACTGGGTCGTGCTCGGCCCCGGCTCCTGGTACACCTCCGTGCTCCCGCACCTGCTGCTGCCGGAGCAACGTGAGGCGCTGGTGCGGACTCCCGCGCGTAAGGCCCTGGTGATGAATCTCACCACGGATACCTCGGAGACGTCAGGCATGAACGCCACGGATCATCTGGAGGTCATCCACCACTACGCCCCCGACCTGCGGTTGGACTGTGTCATAGCAGATCAGAGGGCGGTCCAGGACGTCCGGGGCTTCGAGGAGGCGGCCGCCCGGCTGGGCGCGGACGTACTGTTTAGTAAGGTTGGTGCCGGTTCCGGGACCCCCGTGCACGACCCCCTGCGATTGGCTCTGGCTTTTCAGGAGGCCTTCAAAGGCTACTGATACGGTCATCGTCGTCCCGTCCGCCCGGTCCACAGCCCGGGCGGCAACCACCCCGACAAGCGAAAGATGTGAGGCGAGGCGCGATGGCGTTGACTGCGGCCGTGAAAGAGGAATTGGCCCATCTCGGGATCAAGAGCTCTTCCGAACGAAAGGCCGAGGTCTCGGCCATGCTGCGGTTCGCTGGCGGCCTGCACATCATCTCCGGACGGATCGTGATCGAGGCGGAGCTGGACCAGGCGGCCACGGCCCGCCGGCTCCGTGCGGCCGTCGCGGAGGTCTACGGTCACGGCAGCGAGATCATCGTGGTCTCCGGGGGCAACCTGCGCAAGGGCAGCCGCTACGTCATCCGGGTCATCCGGGACGGGGAGTCGCTGGCCCGCCAGACCGGCCTGCTGGACGTGCGCGGCCGCCCGGTTCGCGGCCTTCCCCCCATGATCGTGAACGGATCCGTGGCGGACGCCGAGGCGGTCTGGCGCGGCGCGTTCCTCGCTCACGGTTCCCTGACCGAGCCGGGCCGGTCCTCCTCACTGGAGGTCACCTGCCCAGGGTCCGAGGCCGCCCTGGCACTCGTGGGGGCCGCCCGCCGGCTCGGGATCTCCGCCAAGGCCCGTGAGGTGCGCGGAGTGGACCGTGTGGTGATCCGGGACGGGGACGCGATCTCCGCACTGCTGACCCGGATGGGTGCCCACGACACCGTGCTGGTGTGGGAGGAACGCCGCACCCGCAAGGAGGTCCGGGCCACGGCCAACCGGCTGGCCAACTTCGATGACGCGAACCTGCGCCGCTCGGCCCAGGCCGCCGTGGCCGCGGGCGCACGCGTGGAGCGCGCCCTGCAGATCCTCGGGGAGGAGGTCCCGGACCACCTCAAGTACGCCGGCCAACTCCGCGTGGAGCACAAGCAGGCCTCCCTGGACGAGCTCGGACGCCTCGCCGACCCGCCCATGACCAAGGACGCCATCGCCGGGCGGATCCGCCGCCTGCTGGCCATGGCGGACAAGCGCGCTCAGGATGAGGGACTCCCCGCGACGGACTCGGCCCTGCCGATCGGCTCCTCCGACGCCGAGTTCGAGTGAACCTTCCGGCTCTGAGCGGAACCTGTGGCCAGTGACCCCGGTGGCGTGCTTAGGATGGGAGGCGAGGACCCAGTGAGGGTCCGCATCACGGCCCGGTGACCCGGGACCGGACATCTGTCCCTCAAGGAGGAAACATGGCTGAATTCACCCTGCCGGAACTGGACTACGACTACAGCGCGCTGGAGCCGCACATCTCCGCGAAGATCATGGAGTTGCACCACTCCAAGCATCACGCGACCTATGTCAAGGGCGCCAACACCGCCCTCGAGAAGCTGGCCGCAGCCCGCGAGGCCAATGACTTCGGCTCCATCAACCAGTTCTCGAAGGATCTGGCCTTCAACCTCGGTGGCCACACCAACCACTCGATCTTCTGGAAGAACCTCTCCCCGAACGGTGGCGACCGGCCCGAGGGCGAGCTCGCCGCCGCGATCGACGAGTTCTTCGGCTCGTTCGAGAAGTTCCAGGCCCACTTCACCGCCGCTGCACTGGGCATCCAGGGCTCCGGTTGGGCCGTGCTGGCCTACGAGCCGATCGGTGGCAACCTCGTCATCGAGCAGTTCTACGACCAGCAGAACGGTGTGCCGGTGGCCACCATCCCGCTGTTCCAGCTGGACATGTGGGAGCACGCCTTCTACCTCGACTACCAGAACGTCAAGGCGGACTACGTCAAGGCCATCTGGAACATCGTGAACTGGGCGGACGTCTCCGCCCGCTTCGAGGCCGCCCGTTCCGGCGCCTCCAAGCTCGTCACCCTCTGATCCGGTGACCTGTTGACGGGTCGGCCGGCCCTGCGGCCGGCCGACCCGCTGCATGTCTGATCCCGTCCACACTCCGATTGATGTTCTGCTGACTGTTTGATGTTCTTCTGACTGAAAGGCACCACCGTGACCAGGATTGCCATCAATGGATTCGGCCGCATCGGCCGCAATGCCCTGCGCGTCATCGAACAGCAGGGACTTGACCTCGAGATCGTCGCCGTCAACGATCTCGCCGACGTCGAAGACCTGTTCTACCTCCTCAAGTACGACACGGTGCTGGGCCGATACGCCCACGACCTGCAGCTGGTGGACGGCAACATCGTGGCCGACGGCAAGACCATCAAGGTCTTCGCGGAGGCGGACCCGGAGAAACTGCCCTGGGCGGAGCTCGGTGTGGAGGTCGTGGTCGAGTGCACCGGCCACTTCACCAAGGCCGAGGGGGCCCGCAGACATCTCGACGCCGGGGCGCGGAAGGTGGTCGTCTCCGCCCCGGGCAAGGGCATGGACGGCACCTTCGTGATGGGCGTGAACGACGAGTCGTATGATCCGGCGACCATGGACATCGTCTCCTCGGCGTCCTGCACCACCAACTGCCTCGCGCCGATGGCCAAGGTCCTGCATGAGTCGTTCGGGATCGTGGACGGCATCATGACCACGATCCACGCCTACACCGGCGGCCAGAACCTCCAGGACGGCCCGCACAAGGACCGCCGCCGCGCCCGTGCCGCTGCGCAGAACATGGTCCCCACCTCCACGGGAGCCGCCAAGGCCATCGGCGAGGTCATCCCGGAGCTGAAGGGCAAGTTGGACGGCTTCGCCATGCGCGTGCCGATCATCACCGGATCCGCCACCGACCTCACGGTCGAACTGGAGCGGGAGGCCTCGGTCGAGCAGGTCAACGCGGCCTTCGAGGCGGCTGCCGGAACCCCGGCGCTGCGTGGCCGGCTCGTCTACAGTGTGGACCCCATCGTCTCCTCCGACATTGTGACCTCCCCGGCGGCCTGCACCTTCGATGCCCCGCTGACGAAGTCGATGGGCAAGACTGTGAAGATCATCGGCTGGTATGACAACGAATGGGGCTTCACCTGCCAGCTGATGGACCTGACCGCGCTGGTCGGCTCTAAGCTGTAGGCCGGTGGGACCGCCCCACCTGACCCTGATTCCCCTCACCGGAAGGCACTGTGCATGACCGCCAAGACCCTTGACGACCTGCTGGAGTCGGGCGTGGCCGGACGCCACGTCTTCGTCCGCTCCGACCTCAACGTGCCGCTTGAGGACGGTGCCGTGACGGACGACGGCCGCGTCCGCGCCTCGTTGCCGGTCATTACCGAGCTGGCCGATGCCGGCGCACGCGTGGTCGTCATGGCACACCTCGGCCGGCCGAAGGGTGAGGTGGATCCGAGGTACTCCCTGGGGCCGGTGGCCGAACGCATGGCGGAGCTGGCCGGTCGCGAGGTGCGGCTGGCGTCCGACGTCACCGGGGAGTCGGCTCGTCAGGAGGCCGCAGCCCTGACCGACGGCGGCATCCTGCTGCTCGAGAACGTCCGATTCGATGCACGCGAGACCTCAAAGGACGACGCCGAACGGGCCGGGCTGGCCGCCGAGATGGCCGCACTGGCGCAGGGGAGCGACGGGGCCGGAGGGGCCTACGTGGATGATGCCTTCGGCGCGGTGCACCGCAAGCACGCGTCCGTGTATGACATCGCAGCCGTGCTGCCGTCCTACCAGGGCCGGTTGGTCACGCGTGAACTCAACGTGCTCTCTCGGCTGACTGGTGCCCCGGACCAGCCCTACGTGGTGGTCCTCGGCGGCTCCAAGGTGTCGGACAAGCTGGCGGTGATCGACAACCTGATGGAACGCGCCGACGCCCTGCTGATCGGTGGCGGCATGCTGTTCACCTTCCTCAAGGCCCAAGGTCATGAGGTCGGCGCGTCCCTCCTGGAGGAGGACCAGATCCCGGTGGTCAGCCAGTACATGAAGCGCTCGGAGGCCGGCGGCTGCCGGATTGTGCTGCCGACGGACATCGTGATGGCCTCGGCCTTCTCGGCCGACGCCGAGAACGAGGTCCTGCCCGTGGAGGCACTCACCTCCGGTGACCACGGGGCATCGGCCCTCGGGCTGGACATCGGACCGGAGACCCGGGTTTCCTTCGGTGAGGAGATCCGCCGGGCCCACACCGTGTTCTGGAACGGGCCCATGGGTGTCTTCGAGTTCGAGCCCTTCTCCCACGGCACCCGCACTGTGGCACAGGCGCTGACCGAGTCCTCCGGCCTCACCGTGGTGGGCGGCGGGGACTCCGCGGCAGCCGTGCGGACCCTCGGGTTCAACGATGACCAGTTCGGTCACATCTCCACGGGCGGCGGCGCCTCCCTGGAGTACCTCGAGGGCAAGTCCCTGCCGGGCATCGAGGCTCTGGAAGGACAGGAGGCCTGAGATGACCTCCAAGACGGACGGCAGCTATGACCGCACCCCGCTGATCGCGGGGAACTGGAAGATGAACCTGGACCACCACCAGGCCGTGACCCTGGTGCAGAAGCTCACCTGGACCCTCACGGACGCGGATCACGACTTCGACGAGGTCGAGGTGGCGGTGTTCCCCCCCTTCACCGACCTGCGCAGCGTGCAGACGCTCGTGGCGGGGGACCGTCTCCCACTCGGTTATGGCGCACAGGACCTCTCGGCCGAGGACTCCGGGGCCTACACCGGGGAGATCTCCGGTCAGTTCCTGGCCAAGCTCGGATGCACCTATGCGCTGGTCGGACACTCCGAGAGGCGCACTCTGCATGGTGAGGACGACGCTCTGGTGGGGCGCAAGCTCACCGCCGCCCTGCGCCACGGGATCGCGCCGATCCTCTGTGTGGGCGAGGGCCTGGAGGTCCGCCAGGAGGGGCGTCAGGTGGAACACACCCTGGCCCAACTGCGGGGCGCCCTCGAGGGACTGACGCCGGACCAGCTGGCCGGGCTCGTGATCGCCTATGAGCCCGTCTGGGCCATCGGGACCGGCGAGGTCGCCGGCCCGGAGGATGCCCAGGAGATGGCCTCCGCGCTCCGCGCCGAGCTGGCGACGCTGTTCGGCACGGAGACCGCTTCCGCACTGCGCCTGCTCTATGGCGGTTCGGTGAA
Organism: Citricoccus nitrophenolicus; assembly: GCF_047305825.1. GTDB lineage: Bacteria > Actinomycetota > Actinomycetes > Actinomycetales > Micrococcaceae > Citricoccus > Citricoccus nitrophenolicus. Next base: position 222,183 of record NZ_CP063070.1, read on the forward strand.
GTCCTCCAACGTCGCGTCCATCCTGCGGGAGAAGGACGTGGACGGGGTCCTCGTGGGAGGCGCCAGCCTGGACGAGGGCGAGTTTGCTAGCATAGTGAGGTTCGAGCATCACCTCCTGACTGACTGATCACCTCCGGTGACCGACCGACTGAACGCCGTACGGAAAAGAGTGACGTGGACGTCCTGACCCTCATCCTGCAGATCGCCCTGGCCGCCATCAGCGTCCTGCTGGTTCTGCTCATCCTCCTGCACAAGGGCCGCGGCGGCGGCATGTCGGACATGTTCGGCGGCGGCGTCACCTCGTCGCTGGGTGCCTCGGGCGTGGCCGAGAAGAACCTGAACCGACTCACCATCACCCTGGGCGTGACGTGGGGCGCGATCGTGGTGGCCCTCGGCCTGATCATGCGCTTCTCCCAGGACTTCTGAGCACGGACAGGACTTCTGAGCACGGCTCCCCCTCTGGTCTCCTCGGAGACCAGAGGGGGAGCCCGGTATCGCCACCTGGGCCCACCGTCGGCCGGTCAGTTTCCGGCAGCGGCCTCGTCCAGCCACCACGTGGTGGCCATACGTCCCGAGACCACTGAGGCCGGCCACCGGGCCGCGTCGGTGCTTCTGTGGTCCCGGGCCCGCCGGACCTCGCCCACGGCCTCGGCCTTGTCCGTGCCGGCCACCACGAACCACACTCGCTCGGCGGTGTTGAGGGCCTCCACGGTCAGGGAGAGTCGTTGTGGCGGAGGCTTGGGGGAGTCGGTCACCGGGATGACGGTGGCTCCCACGGCCAGGGGCCCCGGCCGTCCGGGGAAGAGGCTGGCCACGTGCGCATCGGGGCCGACCCCCAGGAGGACCACGTCGAAGACGGGGAGCCGGCGATCCACGCCGCCCCCGTCCCGGTCAGTCTCCGAGTTCCGCACCCGCGCCCGGGAGAGCAGCTCCGCCGCGTAGGCGTCCGCCGCCTCACCCGGCGCGCAACCAGTGGCTGCCGGCATCGGGTGGACGTTCGCCGCCGGCATCCGCACCGGGCCCGACGGGTCCGTCAGGCGGTCCAGCAGCGCCCGGTGGGCCTGCACCTCATTGCGCTCCGGGTCGCCCACGGGCAGGAAGCGCTCGTCACCCCACCACAGGTGGACGCGGGACCAGTCCGGCGCTGTCACCGCTGCCTGGCCGGCGGCCTCCGGCTGCTCCGCGGTCTCCAGCAGCTCCGCCACAGCGGTCAGGATGCCGGTGCCGGTGCCGCCGCCCGTCAGCACGGCGGAGGCCTCACCGCGGAGTTTCACGGCGGCGGCCAGGACCTCCAGCAATTCCGTGGCGGCCTGCCGGCACAGTGCTTCCCGGTCGGGGAACAGGCGTGTCTCATCGCTCACTGGGCTGCACCGCCTTCAGATCGGTCAGCGGCAGCCCGTTGACCACCACATCACCGAACACCTCGTCCGGGTCCAGCCGGCGCAGCTCCTCGGCGAGGCAGTCCTGGTCACTGCGCTTGGGCAGGGAGATGTGCTGGACCGGACGGCCCTGCTGATAGAGGGAGGCCACGTCGCCCGCCGGCCGTGACAGCACCACATCGCCTGCGCGGCGCCGCAGCCGCACGGAGCGCATCCCCTGGCCGGCCTTGGAGTGGGCCATGGTGACGGGCACGCCGAGGCACCGGGTGAGCCAGGCCGCCAGGAGCAGGGTGGAGGGGGAGTCCTCGGCCCCGTCCACGGTGACGGAGAGGATCTCGGAGGCCTCCAGGCCGTCCAGGATCGCGGCCAGCTGGATGCGCCAGCCCGTCAACCGGGTCCAGGACAGGTCGGTGTCCCCTGCGTGGTAGGTCTGGCGCAGGTGCATGAGCGCCTGTCGGGGCCTGGCCGCGGTGGCCGTGTCCGTGATGCGCCGGTGGGCCATGCTGCCCAGGGCGGACTCGGCGGGCACGGCCGGGGCCCCCTGGGGCCACCAGACCACGATGGGGGCGTCCGGCAGCAGCAGGGCCCCGATGAGGGTCTCCGACTCCTCGGCGTTGGAGCCGGATCCATAGAGGATGACCACGTCGGAGGCCCCTGCATCTCCGCCCACGCGGATCTGAGCGTCCAGTCGTGTCTCGGCGACAGGGTCGCCTGCGGCCAGGACGATGATCTGGCAGGGGTGCTCCCGGCTGGCCAGATTGGCGGCCCGGATGGCCTCCTCGGCATGCCCCGGCGTGGTGGAGATGACCAGCGTCAGCACCCGGCCGAGGGTCACCACGCCGCCGGCCTCCCGGAGGCGGTTCATCTCCTTGGCGATCTGGGAGGTGGTGGTGTCATGGACATCGATGATCATCAGGGCCTCCTCCAGACACGGCCGTCGCGGGCCATCAGTTCGTCCGCGGCCTCCGGGCCCCAGCTGCCGGGGGCGTAGGGCTCGGGCTGGCCCGCCAGTGAGGCCCAGTACTCCTCGAAGGGGTCGAGGATGGCCCAGGACAGCTCTACCTCAGCCTGCCGGGGGAACAGCGGGGGCTCTCCCAGGAGCACGTCGAGGATCAACCGCTCATAGGCCTCGGGGCTGTCCTCGGTGAAGGCGTGACCGTACCCGAAGTCCATCGTCACGTCCCGGACCTCCTGCTGGGTCCCGGGGACCTTGGACGCGAAGCGGATGGTGACCCCCTCGTCCGGCTGCACGCGGATCACGATGGTGTTCTGTCCGAACTCGTCCTCCTCGTGACCCGGGAAGAGCAGGTTGGGTGCGCGCTTGAGCACCACGGCGATCTCGGTCACGCGCCGGCCCAGGCGTTTGCCGGCCCGGAGGTAGAAGGGCACCCCGTCCCACCGCCGGGTGCGGATGCCGAGCTTGAGCGCCGCATAGGTCTCGGTGGTGGAGGCCGGGTTGAAGCCCTCCTCCTCGAGGAAGCCGGTCACCTTCTCGCCGCCCTGCCAACCCCCGCGGTACTGGCCGCGGGCCGATGAGGCGCCCAGGCCGTCGTCGTCCACGGGGACCTCCACGGCGGCCAGCACCTTCTCCTTCTCGGCGCGCAGGTGGTCTGCGTCGAAGGAGATCGGCTCCTCCATGGCGGTCAGCGCGAGCAGCTGCAACAGGTGGTTCTGGATGACATCGCGGGCGGCGCCCACGCCGTCGTAGTAGCTGGCACGCCCGCCGATCCCGATGTCCTCGGCCATGGTGATCTGCACATGGTCCACATGGTTGGAGTTCCACAGTGGCTCGAAGAGGCGGTTGGCGAACCTCAGGGCCAGGATGTTCTGGACGGTCTCCTTGCCGAGGTAGTGGTCGATCCGGAAGACGGCATCCGGCAGGAAGACCTGCTCGATCACGTCGTTGAGCTCGCGCGCACTGGCCAGATCGTGGCCGAACGGCTTCTCGATCACCACGCGGCGCCAGGGGCGGTCCGAGGTGTCGTGCTGCCGCCCGGCCAGGCCGTGGTCGGCCAACTGCTGGCTGACCTCCTCGAACCAGTCCGGTGGGATGGACAGGTAGTACACGGTGTTGCCGGCCGTGCCGCGGGAGACCTCGAGACCGCTCAGTGTCTCCCGGAGGTCCTCGTACGCGGCCGAATCATCGAAGCCACCGGAGACGAACCGGAAGCCGCCGCGCAGCTGGTCCCACACGGTGTCATTCCAGCCGGTCCGGGCCGACGACTCCACGGAACTGCGCACGTAGTCCGTGAACTCCTCGTCACTCCACTCGCGGCGTCCGAACCCGATGAGGGAGAATCCCGGCGGCAACAGCCCGCGGTTCGCCAGGTCGTAGATGGCCGGCAGCAGCTTCTTGCGGGCGAGGTCACCGGTGACACCGAAGAGCACGAGGGCTGAAGGTCCGGCGATCCGGGTCAGCCGCCGGTCTCGCGAGTCCCGCAGGGGATTGGTGCGTGAGGATTCAGGCATCCGAGCCGTTCGCTCCGTTCACCGCATGCAGGAGCGCGCCGACTCCCTCGGTCCGTTCGGTGAGGTGCAGTCGGATCACGGGCCGGCCGTGTTCGCGCAGCACGGAGGCGTCGCCGGCGGCCTGTGCGGACAGCAACTGGCCGAAGGTGAAGGGCCGTCCTGGGATGTCGAGATCAAGGTCCGAATCAGCCGTGATCTGCAGGAACACGCCCTCCGGCGCGCCGCCCTTGTGGTATTGACCGGTCGAGTGCAGGAACCGGGGGCCCCACCCGAAGGTGACGGGCCGGCCGGAGCGTGCGGCCAACGCATCCCGCAACACCTCCAGCTCGGTGTAGCCGAGCCGGTCCAGATAGGCCTGAACCGCCAGATAGCCGCGATCCGGCACCAGCTGGGACACTGCGTCCAACACCGCGGCCAGGTCGCCCCCGCCTCCGGCCTGCACGACGGCGGCTGGTCCGGAGACCTGCACGGCACCGATCGCGGTCTCCGGCTCGGCCTGGAAGCTCCCACCGGCCGTGGCGTCGAGCAGTCCACGGGTGGCCGTCTTCGCGGCCTCCACGTCCGGCTGGTCGAAGGGGTTGATGCCCAGGATGCGCCCGGCCACGGCGGTGGCGAACTCCCACAACAGCAGCTGGGCGCCCAAGGACCCGAAGACCTCGATCGCGTGGTGGGACGAGGCTCCGGTGGCCCCAGAGCCGTCCGACGCGCCCGAACCGTCTGGGCGGTCGAAGGACTCCTCGCGGTCCTCGGGATCGGACACGAGGCGGATCTGGAGGAGATCCCCGGCGTCCGAGCGCGTCTCCGGGTCGCCCGCGTCCACCACCACGGGCAGCACACCGGTGCCCTCCTTGCCGGTGGACTCGGCGATCAGCTGTTCGGCCCAGGAGCCGAAGCCGACCATTCCGGAGGCCTCGTCGGAGATGATGAGCTTGTTGCGCAGCGGGTCCGTGCCGGCCATCGCTGCGGCCAGCTGCAGCCCGGGGTTGTCCGTGTCATCGGTGGACAGGACCTCACGCGTCTCCTCGGCGTCGTCGAGCAGCGCGGCGATGTCCACCCCGGCCAGGCCCGTGGGCACCAGGCCGAAGGCGGTCAGCGCCGAGTAGCGTCCGCCCACGGTCGGATCGGCTGTGAAGACGTGCCGGTAGCCGGACTCGCGGGCCGACTGCTCCAGAGGGGAACCCGGATCGGTGACCACCACCATGCGCGATCCGGGCTCCAGGCCCGCGTCCGTGAAGGCCTGCTCGAACACTCGGCGCTGCGAGTCGGTCTCCACGGTGGAGCCCGACTTCGAGGACACCACCAGGATGGTGTCCGTGACGCCGGCGGCCAGGACGTTGCCCACCATCTCGGGGTCGGTGGAATCCAGGACGGTGAGGGACCGGCCCGCGGTGGCGGCGATGACCTCGGGGGCCAGCGAGGACCCTCCCATCCCGGCCAGTACCACGCGGTTGATCCCCTCGGCGGCGAGTTCGGTGCGCAGTGCCTCGATCTGCGGCACGAGGGCGCGCGAGTCCTCGAAGGGATCCATCCACCCGAGCCGCCGCGAGGACTCCTCCTCCGCCTCCGGACCCCAGAGCGTGGGGTCCTGAGCGGACAGCCGGCTGGCGACCTCGGCCTCCACCAGGGCCGGGACGTGGCGGTCGATCGCCGCGAGGGCGTCCCCGGTGGCCTGCAGTCCGAGCGCGCTCATGAGGCGTCCTTGATCGCGGTGCTGACGGTCTGCAACAGCTCCTGCCAGCTGGTGACGAACTTCTCCACGCCCTCGGCCTCCAGCACGGCCACCACGTCGTTGTAGTCCACGCCCGCGTGACCGATCGCGTCGAGGACACGGTCGGCCTCCTCATAGCCGGCGGTGATGGTGTCCCCGGTGACCTCCCCGTGGTCCGCGAGGGCCTCCAGTGTCTTCTCCGGCATGGTGTTGACCGTCTCAGGGGCCACCAGCCCGGTGACGTAGGCCGTGTCCGGCAGGGCCGGGTCCTTGGTGCCGGTGGATGCCCAGAGCGGCCGCTGGGCGTGAGCCCCGGCCGCCTCCAGGACCCGCCAGCGCTCCGTGTCCAGGGTCTCGGTGTAGATCCGGTAGGACAGACGGGCGTTGGCCAGTCCCGCCTGTCCGGTCAGGCCCTCCGCTCCCTCGGATCCGGACTCGCGCAGGCGGCGGTCCACCTCGGAATCCACCCGGGAGACGAAGAAGCTTGCCACCGAGTGCAGGGTGGACAGGTCGATGCCGGCCGCGTGGGCCTGTTCGAGACCGAGCAGCCAGGCGTTGAGCACCTCGCGGTAGCGGGACAGGGAGAAGATCAGGGTCACATTGACGCTGATGCCCGCGGCCAGGGTGGCGGTGATGGCCGGCAGGCCCTCCTCGGTGGCCGGGATCTTCACCAGCACGTTCGGCCGATCCACGGCCTTCGCCAGCGCCTGGGCCTCTTCCACCGTCCGGGTGGCGTCCCGCGCGGACCGGGGGTCCACCTCGATCGAGACCCGCCCGTCCACACCGCCGGTGGCCTCGTAGACGGGTGCGAAGACGTCACACGCCGCCTGGACGTCCTGCGTGGTCAGCTCGAAGACGGCACGGTCCACGTCCGCGCCGTCCGCGGCCAGGTGGGCCAGTTGCTCGGCGTAGGCCTGGCCGTCCTTCAGGGCGGCCGCGAAGATCGACGGGTTGGTGGTGACGCCGGTGACTGACCGGGTCTCGATCAGCTCGACGAGGTTGCCCGTGGCGATGCGTTCGCGGGACAGGTCATCGAGCCAGATGGACACACCGGCCTCTGTCAGTGCACGGGTGTTCGGGTTCTGTTCGGTCATCGCTGCTCCCTGGGTCCGGGTGTTGCTGGGGGAAATCGCCGCTGGGCTCAGCGGCCGAGGAGGTCTCGGGCGGCGGCGGCCACGGCCTCGGCCGTGATGCCGTACTCGCGGAACAGGGTCTGGAAGTCGGCCGAGGCGCCGTAGTGCTCCAGGGAGACCTGGGCACCGCGGACGCCGGTGTACTTCGCCCAGCCCTGGGCGATGCCGGCCTCCACCGAGACCCTCACGGCACCGTTCTCCGGCAGCACCGCGTCCCGGTAGGACTCCTCCTGGGCGTCGAACCATTCGAGGCAGGGGGCGGAGACCACCCGGGTCGGTACGCCCTCGGACTGGAGCGACTCGCGTGCCTCCACGGCCAGCTGGACCTCCGAACCGGTGCCGATGAGGATGGCCTGTGGTTCCACCGGCGCGCCGTCCGCGTCCGTGGAGTCCATCAGCACATAGGCGCCCCGGGCCGTGTTCTCGGCGCCGGCGAATCCCTGCTCGTTGCGAGGGAAGACGGGCAGATTCTGCCGGGACAGCACGATCCCGGCGGGGCCATCGGTCTGCTCCAGGATGGCCTTCCACGCCCAGGACACCTCGTTGGCGTCCGCCGGGCGGACCACGGCCAATCCGGGGATGGCACGCAGGGAGGCCAGCTGCTCCACCGGCTGGTGCGTGGGGCCGTCCTCACCGAGGCCGATCGAGTCGTGGGTCCACACGTAGATGGCCGGGGTGCCCATGAGAGCCCCGATGCGGATCGCCGGGCGTTGGTAGTCAGAGAAGATCAGGAACGTGCCCATGTAGGCGCGCAGCAGGGACCCCAGGGAGATGCCGTTGATGATGGACCCGGCGGCGTGCTCACGGATTCCGAAGTGCAGGGTCCGCCCGTAGGGGTCCCCCTTCCAGGTGGCGGTCTGCCGGCTGGCGGGGATGAAGGACGGCTCGCCGTCCATGGTGGTGTTGTTCGAACCGGCCAGGTCGGCCGAGCCGCCCCACAATTCCGGCATCACCGGGGCCAGCGCGGTGAGGACCTTGCCGGAGGCGGCGCGTGTGGCCAGTCCCTTCGCGCCGCCGGAGAAGGTGGGATCGAAGTCCGCCTCGAACGTGGGGAACGCCTCGGTGAAGCCCTCCGGCAGCTCTCCGGCACTCAGTCGGTCGAACAGCCGGGCTCGCTCCGGGTTCGCTCCGCGCCACGCGGCGTAGGCGTCCTCCCAGGTGGCTCGGAAGGCCGCCGCGCGCTCCTGGACGCCACGAGCGTGGGCCAGCACGCCGTCGTCGACCGCGAAGTGCTGTTCCGGATCGAAGCCGAGCACGGTCTTCAACCCGGCCAACTCCACGCCGCCGAGCTTGGAACCGTGGATGGCCCCGGTGTCCTGCTTGCCGGGGGAGGGCCAGCCGATCACGGTGCGCAGCTTGATCAGCGAGGGCCGGGACGTCTGCGCCTTGGCCTCCGCCAGTGCGGTGAACAACTGTGCCGTGTCCTCCACATAGTCCCCGGTGGCGAGCCAGTCCACCGTCTGGACGTGCCAGCCGTAGGCCTCGTAGCGGGCCGCCACGTCCTCGCTGAACGCCACGTCCGTGTCATCCTCGATCGAGATCTCGTTGTCGTCGTAGATCACCACGAGGTTGCCGAGCTCCTGGTGGCCGGCCAGGGAGGAGGCCTCAGAGGTGACGCCCTCCTGGAGGTCGCCGTCCGAGGCGATGACGAAGATGTGGTGGTCGAAGGGGCTGGTCCCGGCGGGCGCCTCCGGGTCCAGCAGCCCCCGCAACCGGCGCTGGGCGAAGGCGAAGCCCACCGAGGAGGCGAGCCCCTGGCCCAGCGGACCGGTGGTGATCTCCACCCCGTCCGTGTGGCCGTACTCAGGGTGCCCGGGAGTCTTGGACCCCCAGGTCCGCAGGGACTCGAGGTCCTCGAGCTCGAGGCCGGCACCGGCCGCGAAGAGCTGGAGGTACAAGGTCAGGGAGCTGTGCCCGGCCGAGAGGATGAAGCGGTCACGTCCGGCCCAGGTGGCATCCGCCGGATCGTGGTGCATGACGTTCTGGAAGAGCTGCCATGCCACGGGTGCCAGCGAGATGGCGGTCCCGGGGTGGCCGTGACCGGCCTTCTCCACGGCGTCTGCGGCCAAGACGCGCAGGGTGTCCACGGCCTGGCGGTCAAGGTCCGAATACGTGTACCCGCGGGCGGGCTCGCTACGGCGGAGGGACGAGGCTGACGGGGCTGAAGTCACGAAAGAAGCTCCTGAACGTATGACACGGGTGACAGGGACCGAGGCTCGGTACCGGCCTCACGCCAGCCTATCCCGAAGTGCGGTTCACGGCCGGACATTCCGGCGGGGGACCGGTACACTGGAGCGGGTGTTCCGTGAACTCCCGGACCACCATCCGTCATCCCCCTGCACCGTGAGAAGTAGATGCCCAGCACCCTTGATGCCCAGTCCGCCGGGACACCGGCGCCCACCAGCGCCCCTGGAGACCACCGGAAGATCGGTTTCAAGCGTAAGGCGGCTGCCTATGTCTCACTGACGAAGCCGCGCGTGATGGAGCTGCTGCTCGTCACCACGCTGCCCACCATGATCTTCGCCCAACGCGGGTTCCCGGACGTGGTGAGCATGGTGGCGACCATGGTGGGTGGCGCCCTGGCCGCCGGTTCCTCGGCGTCCTTCAACTGCTACATCGACCGCGACATCGACAAGCTCATGAAGCGCACCGAGAAGCGCCCCCTCGTGACCGGTGAGGTCAGCCCACGCGAGGCACTGGTCTTCTCGTGGGTCATCGGCGTGCTGTCCATCCTGATCCTCGCCCTCGGCACCAACCTGTTGGCCGCCGGTCTCGGGGTGGCCGCCATCTTCTTCTACGTGGTGGTCTACAGCCTGATCCTCAAGCGCCGGACCGAGCAGAACATCGTGTGGGGTGGGATCGCGGGCTGCTTCCCGGTCCTCATCGCCTGGGCCGCGGTCCGCGAGACCATCGAGTGGCCGGCCGTGGTGCTGTTCCTGATCATCTTCCTGTGGACGCCGCCGCACTACTGGCCGCTGTCCCTGAAGTACAAGCGCGACTACCAGGCAGCCGAGGTCCCGATGCTGGGCGCCGTGGCCTCTGCCCGCATGGTCTCGAGCCAGGTGGTGCTCTACGCCTGGGCCACCGTGGCCTGCTCGCTGCTGCTCGTTCCGTTGGGCTGGGCGGGCATCGTGTACACGGCCGTGGCCCTGGTCTCCGGCGGCTGGTTCGTGTACGAGTCCCATGTGCTGTACGCCGAGTCCCAGAAGCCCGAGTACAACGACAAGAAGGCCATGAAGGTCTTCCACCTCTCCATCACGTACCTGACGCTGGTCTTCGTGGCGCTGGCCGTGGATCCCTTCGTGGGCGCTCCGCTCATGGAGGTCCCGGGCCTCGGCTCTTGATGAGCGTTCCCTAAGCAGTAGCGTTCCCTGAGCATCCCGGCGTAGCGGCGCCTCGCGCCTCGCGCCGCGTGTGGCGAACCGGCGAGGCGGCGCGCCTGAGTCCGAACGGGACGGCAACGCACCAACGGTCCTGACCGTGGAGGCCTCAGTGGCCTCGGCCTGGCGACGGTGGACTCGGCGGCCCGGCGGGCACGGTCACGCCCTGGGCACGGCCGGCCGGACCCGGTAGTCCGAGACCTGCCGGTCCCAGGCGGTGGTCATGCCCCAGACCACGAGGCCGGTGCCCAGCATGTGCAGGATCACCACTCCGATCGGCAGCCCGGTGAGGTGCTGGGTGTAGCCCACAACCCCCTGGACGGCGATCACGGCGATCAGTGCCCACGCCGAGATCCGCTGCAGGCGGGAGGACTGCCGGCGCAGCACCACGATGAGCAGCACGACGGCTGCAGCGGTCATCACATAGACGGGGAAGGCGTGCAGCCGGGTGACGACCAACGGGTCGAAGTCGTGCCGGGGGGCATCGGCATCACCGCCGTGGGGGCCGGTGCCGGTCACCACGGTGCCGAGATAGAGCACCACCCAACCGGTCACGAAGATCACCCAGGCCATGGCGCGGGAGGCCGGCGACGTCGGCCCGTCCACCACGGCGGTCGGGTTCGCCTCGGACTGACGGTGCCGCCATTCGGCGGCGATGCGGTTCACCAACAGTGTGGCGAAGCAGACCATCACGGAGGAGACGAGGAAGTGGAAGGCCACCACCCAGGGGTTCAGATGGGTCCAGACGGTGATGCCACCGACGACGGCCTGGGCGGGGATGCAGGCGAGCATTCCCACGGAGATCCAGAAGATGCTCGGGTGGGACCTCCTCAGGTTCCAGACCCACAGCAGCACCGCCAGAGCGGCCATCCCGACCACGAAGGTCAGCAGACGGTTGCCGAACTCGATGACGCCGTTGATCCCCATCTCCGGGGTGTTGACCCAGGAGTCGTCGGTGCAGGTGGGCCACGTGGGGCAGCCGAGACCTGACGCGGTCAGGCGCACGGCGCCACCGGTGACGATGATGCCGATCTCCGTGATGAGGGAGACGACGGCGAGCCAGAACGTGGTGCGGGTGATGTCCTGCGGGGCGAGACGGCCGATACCGGCGTCCACCTTCCGCCAGAGACGCCGCCACGAGGAGACCGGGGTTTCGTCTGAGGCTGACAACCGCAGGGGTTGCGTGGGGGTACTCACGGAAGTTCCTTTCGAACCTGGAGGATCAGCGCCACTTGAACCATTTCAGGGCGCCGGCGGTGGCCAGGATGCCCCAGCCGATGAGGATGAGCAGTGCGCCCACATCGAGCGCCCCAGAGCCGAGGGCCGCACGGAGCCCGTCACCCAGGGCAGCCGAGGGCAGGTAGGCGGCCACCATGGACAGCCAGCTGTGGCCGGGGACCGGGAAGGCGGCCCCGCCGACCGCGCCGAGCAGGACCCACAGCAGGTTGGTCAGGGCCAGGGTGGCCTCCGGCCGGGCCGTTCCGGCGATGAACAGGCCCAGCGCCGTGAAGGATCCGGCACCCAGGATGAGGAAGAGCACTGCCCACAGGAGGCCGGTGACCTCGGGCTGCCAACCCAGCAGCAGCCCGGCGCCGCCGATCACCACCACCTGGAGCAGCAGGACGGCCAGGACCGCGCAGGCCTTGCCCAGCACCAGGCCGATGGGGCCGAGTGGTGTGGTGGACAGGTAGGCCAGCACACCGTAGCGCCGGTCGAAGCCCGTGGCGATGCCCTGACCCGTGAAGGCTGAACTCAGCACCGCGAGGGCGAGGATGCCGGGCACGGCAACGTCCACGCCGCGGACGCCGGGACCATCCAGCATGCCGGACCACACCACGGCGAACAACGCCATCAGCGGCAGGATGAGGGAGATCAGCAGCTGCTCGCCGTTGCGGATGGCCGTCACGGACTCGTAGCGGCCCTGCGCCAGGATCCGCCGCAACAGCGAGCTCGCGTTCGAGGCACCGGCGGCGGTCGTCTGGTCCGTCATCCGTTCGGTGTCCTGAGCGGCGATGCCGCCGGGTGTCCGTTCGACGGCGCTCATGGGGCAACCTCCAGGAAGACGTCCTCCAGGGATCGGTGGAGCAGCCGGACATCGGTGGGCATGATCCGGTGGTCGCGCCACCAGGAGGCCAGATCGGACCAGTCGTCGGGCGTGGTGATGCCCTCGATCCGGAAGGTGCACCCCTGCGGCGGTGCTGACCCCGTGGCCGGCCCTCCGGACGGGGGCTCGGGGACCAGGTCCAGACCGTCGGGGAAGGCCGTCATGGCCGTGGAGTCCAGGGGGTGCGGGGTGGTGAAGTGCACCGGGGCGGGTGTGGAGCGGTCGGTCAGTTGGGCCACGGTCCCGGCCCGCTCCACCGTCCCGTTCCGCATCAGCACCACATGGTCGGCGAGTCGCTCCGCGTCGTCCAGCAGGTGCGTGGTCAGCACCACGGCCAGCCCGGAGTGCTTGAGCTCGAGGATGAGGTCGAAGACCAGCTGGCGCGAGATCGGGTCGAGCCCGGCACTGGGCTCGTCGAGGAAGACGATGCGTGGGCGGCCGGCCAGGGCGGCCGCCAGTGCCACCCGCTGCTTCTGCCCTCCGGACAGCCGGCGGATGTCCCGGCCGGCGAACTCATCGATCCCCAGCCTGGACGTCAGGGCGTCCATGTCGGCAGGCGTGCGGTAGAGGGAGGCGACGTGACGCAGCAGCCGTGCGGGACTCGCGGAGGGCGGCAGGCCGCCGTCCTGGAGCATGACGCCGACCTGGCTGCGCAGGGCCGGGCCTCCATGCCAGGGATCCTCGCCCAGGAGGCGGACGCTGCCGACGTCGGGCCGGTCCAGCCCCTGGGCGATGGTCAGGGTGGTGGTCTTCCCGGCACCGTTCGGGCCCAGCAGCGCGGTGACCTGGCCGCTGCGGGCCTGGAAGTCCACGCCCTGGAGGATCTCCAGCGGTCCCCGGGGGGTGCGGACAGTCTTGCGGAGTCCCGTCAGGGACACGAGCACGGAGGAGGACGAGGACACCCGTCCATGCTACCTGTGGCAGGAGGGAGTTCTACGAATCGTAGAAGTGTCGGCGGCGCCCCTACGGGAGTGCTGCCAGGCAAGGCCAACCTTACTTTCGGACTTCCGGGAATTAGGTAAACTATCAGTTGTGTATTCCCCCAGTGACATCGACGTGCCCGCCGGTGCCCCGGTCGATGGGCAGCGCGAGAGCACCCGCGAGCGGGTGCTTCAGGTTGTCCTGACCCAGGGCCCCGTCAGCGCCGCACGCGTGGGCGAGGCGCTGGAGCTCACCGCAGCCGCCGTCCGCCGCCACCTCGACGTCCTCTCCGAGGAGGGCGCCGTGGAGGTCAAGCTCGTCTCCGGGAACCGCGGAGCCGGGCGCCCCTCCCGCCGCTACGTGGTCAGCCGTGCCGGTCAGTCCCGCCTCGGCAACGACTATCTCGAGGTGGCTGTCCAGGCCTTGGACCAGCTCGGTGCGGCGGCGGGTCGTGACGCGGTGCGCACCGTGGCCCGCCAGCGGTTCGCCGCAGTGGAGCAGCGCTACCGCGAGGCCATCGGCACCACCACGGACCTGAAGGAACGCACGAACGCCCTGGCCCGAGTCCTGGACGGCGAGGGCTTCGCCGCCAGCGTGCGCACCGTGGGTCGGGCCGGCAGGGGTGGCGCCGCCACCACCGGGCAGCCCACCCTGAGGGCGGCCCAGATCTGCCAGGGGCACTGCCCCCTCCAGGATCTGGCGGCGCAGTTCCCGGAGTTCTGCGAGGAGGAGACCGAGCTCTTCGCCCGGCTCCTCGGCGTGGACGTCCGGCGCCTGTCCACCGTGCCCACCGGCGGGCACGTCTGCACCACCCACGTCCCGCTCGGCCGGGGCTAGTGGCCCACAGATTTCCACCAGACCATCAGCGCGATCACCAGAGAGGCTTACGATGACTGATCAGATCACCCAGGAGGACGCCGATCAGGGCGTCATCTCCGAGGTTCTCGAGAAGAATCCAGAGCTCAACTCCATTGGGGCCTACCAGTTCGGCTGGTCGGACCAGGACGATGCCGGTGCCAATGCGCGCCGCGGCATCAATGAGGACGTCGTTCGGGACATCTCGTCCAAGAAGGACGAGCCGGAATGGATGCTCAACCTGCGGCTGAAGGGCTTGAAGTACTTCGACCGCAAGCCGATGCCGACCTGGGGTGCCGACCTCTCCGGAATCGACTTCGACAACATCAAGTACTTCGTCCGCTCCACCGAGGGTCAGGCGGCTTCCTGGGAGGACCTGCCGGAGGACATCCGCAACACCTACGAGCGCCTCGGCATCCCCGAGGCGGAGCGTGAGCGGCTGGTGTCCGGCGTCGCCGCGCAGTACGAGTCCGAGGTCGTCTACCACCAGATCCGTGAGGACCTGGAGGAGCAGGGCGTCATCTTCCTGGACACGGACACCGGCCTGAAGGAGTACCCGGAGATCTTCAAGGAGTACTTCGGCTCCGTCATCCCGGTGGGGGACAACAAGTTCGCCGCCCTGAACACCGCCACCTGGTCCGGCGGCTCCTTCGTGTACGTGCCCAAGGGCGTCCATGTGGAGATCCCGCTGCAGGCCTACTTCCGGATCAACACGGAGAACATGGGCCAGTTCGAGCGGACGCTCATCATCGCGGACGAGGATTCCTACGTCCACTACATCGAGGGTTGCACCGCACCGATCTACAACTCGGACTCCCTGCACTCGGCCGTCGTCGAGATCGTGGCGAAGAAGGGTGCCCGCGTCCGCTACACCACCATCCAGAACTGGTCCACCAACGTGTACAACCTGGTGACCAAGCGCGCCATCGCCGAAGAGGGCGCCACCATGGAGTGGATCGACGGCAACATCGGCTCGAAGGTCACCCAGAAGTACCCGGCCGTGTACCTCACGGGGGAGCACGCCAAGGGGGAGACCCTGTCCATCGCCTTCGCCGGCGCCGGGCAGCACCAGGACACCGGTTCGAAGATGGTCCACCTGGCCCCGAACACCTCCAGCTCGATCGTCTCCAAGTCGGTGGCGCGCTCCGGCGGCCGCGCGGCCTACCGCGGTCTGGTACAGGTCATGGAGGGGGCCAAGAACTCGGCGAACTCCGTGGTCTGCGACGCGCTGCTGGTGGACACCATCTCCCGCTCGGACACCTACCCGTACATCGACATCCGCGAGGATGACGCCACCCTCGGCCACGAGGCCACGGTCTCGAGGGTCTCCGAGGAGCAGCTCTTCTACCTGATGAGCCGCGGCCTGTCCGAGACGGAGGCCATGGCCATGATCGTGCGTGGGTTCATCGAGCCCATCGCCCGTGAGCTGCCCATGGAGTACGCCCTGGAACTCAATAAGCTGATCGAATTGCAGATGGAAGGGTCGGTAGGCTGAGCGTGTCACAGACTGTCAACACCACTGAAGAACTGGACGCCCAGGGCGCGGGAGTGCCCGTCATCCCCGGCATGGGTGAGGAGGGCGAGAAGCTCTCGACCACGGTGGCCGAGGCGTCCGACGCCGGCCACGCCACTCACAGCGTGCCCTCCGGTGCCGCTACGGCCGGGGGACGCGGAGGGGCCAAGCCCGGATCCTCTCGCGCGGACCGCGTCTCCAGCTACGAGCTGGCGGATTTCCCGGCCCTGACGGGCCGCGAGGAGGATTGGCGGTTCACGCCGCTGAACCGTCTGGCCGGACTCCACCTGCCCGAGGGAGACGAGGCCCGCCTCACCGGTCCGGCGCCGGCGCTGACGGTCTCCGAGTCGGACGGCGTCCGGGTTGAGACCGTGGGCCGCTCGGACGCTCGTCTGGGCTCGGCCTTCACCCCGGATGACCGGGTGTCCGCCGCCGCGTGGGCCTCCTTCACCGAGGCCACCGTGGTCACCATCGGATCCGGCGTCGAGGTCGACGCCCCCGTGCGCATCGAGATCGCCGGGACCTCGGAGGAGGTCGCCGCCCAGCACCTGCTGGTCATCGCGGAGCCCAACTCCCGGGCCGACGTCGTCATCCGTCACACGGGCAACGCCCGGGTGGCCCAGAATGTCGAGTTCGATGTGCAGGAGGGGGCCGGGTTGAACGTGACCAGCCTGCAGGCCTGGGAGGCCGGTGCCGTGCACGTCTCCGCCCAGCAGGTGAAGGTCGGCAAGGACGCCCGCATCAAGCACGTGGCCGTCTCCTACGGCGGTTCGCTGGTTCGCCTGACGCCGACCACGCGGTTGGCAGGGCAGGGCGCCGAGACCGAGATGTTCGGCCTCTACTTCGCGGATGCCGGCCAGCACCTGGAGCAGCGCCTCTTCGTGGACCACGCCGTGGCGAACGCCAAGTCCAACGTGCTCTACAAGGGCGCCCTGCAGGGTCAGGACGCGCACGCCGTCTGGGTGGGCGACGTCCTGATCCGCAAGGAGGCCGAGGGCACGGACAGTTACGAGAAGAACCAGAACCTCGTCCTGTCCGAGGGCACCCGGGTGGATTCCGTGCCGAACCTGGAGATCGAGACCGGGCTGATCGACGGGGCCGGCCACGCCTCCTCCACTGCCCAGTTCGACGACGAGCAGCTGTTCTACCTGATGGCCCGCGGCATCGAGGAGAAGGATGCCCGCGAGCTCATCGTGCGCGGCTTCCTCAACGAGATCATCCAGAAGATCGGGATCGCCGACATCGAGGAGGGCCTCCTGGACCAGATGGACTCCGAGCTGCAGGTGGCCAACTTCTGATGGCCACCGGACAGCGCGTGTGTGCCGCCTCGGAGATCGGCCCGGAAGAGGCCCGGAGGTTCACGGTCGACGGGATCGACGTCGCCGTGGTCCGGGCCTCCGACGGATCGCTCCATGCGTTGAACGACATCTGCTCGCATGAGGAGGTGTCCCTCTCGGACGGCTTCGTCGAGGGCTGCGCGTTGGAGTGCATCGGGCATGGCTCGGCCTTCGACCTCGTGACCGGCGCGCCGAACGTCCTGCCGGCCACCGAGCCCGTGGCCGTCTACGCGCTGACCGTCGAGGACGACTCCGTGTGGGTCGACACCTCGATCGTACAGAACCGGGCCGCATCGTCCTCGTAACCCACCACACACCAGACCTTCCCGCCGAAACTTCCCGCCGGCCGACCGGCGGAACCTGCAAGGAGAACACGAATGTCCATCCTGGAAATCACGGACCTGCACGTTTCCATCGAGACCGAGAACGGTCCCAAGGAGATCCTCAAGGGCGTCACCCTCACCATCAACACCGGGGAGACGCACGCCATCATGGGCCCCAACGGCTCCGGCAAGTCCACCCTGGCCTCCACGATCGCCGGCCACCCGCGCTATGAGGTGACCTCCGGCTCCATCACCCTGGACGGCGAGGACGTCCTGGAGATGTCGGTGGACGAGCGCGCCCGCGCCGGCCTGTTCCTGGCCATGCAGTACCCGGTGGAGATCCCCGGTGTCACCATGACCAACTTCCTCCGGACTGCCAAGACCGCCATCGACGGAGAGGCACCGTCCCTGCGTCACTGGACCAAGGACGTCAAGACCGCGATGCAGGATCTCAAGATCGATCCGGCCTTCGCGGCCCGCAACGTCAACGAGGGCTTCTCCGGCGGCGAGAAGAAGCGCGTGGAGATCCTTCAGCTCGAACTGTTCAAGCCCAAGTTCGCAGTGCTGGACGAGACCGACTCCGGCCTGGACGTCGACGCCCTGCGCGTGGTCTCCGATGGCGTCAACCGAGCCCAGGACACGGGCGTCATGGGTACCCTGCTGATCACCCACTACACGCGGATCCTGCAGTACATCAAGCCGCAGCACGTCCACGTGTTCGTGGACGGCCGGGTCGCCGAGTCGGGCGGACCCGAGCTGGCCGACCGCCTCGAGGCCGAGGGCTACGAGCGGTTCGAGACGGCCGTGGCCGGAGCCTGAGGAGGAGCATATGACCACCGAAGCACCGCAGACCGACCTGGACGACGTCCGCGAGGCCCTGCATGACGTGATGGACCCCGAGCTGGGGGTGAACGTGGTGGACCTGGGCCTGCTCTACGGACTGCACTATGCCGAGGACGGCGCCGTGATCCTGGACATGACCCTCACCACGGCGGCCTGCCCGCTGACGGACATGATCGAGGAGCAGATCGGCCAGGCGATCGGCACCATGGTGGACGAGTGGCGCCTGAACTGGGTCTGGATGCCGCCGTGGGGTCCCGAGAAGATCACCGACGACGGTCGTGAGCAGATGCGGGCCCTCGGCTTCAACATCTGATACCCCCGCCTCCAGGCGCAAAGTGACCTGACCCCCACCTCAGTGA
Organism: Citricoccus nitrophenolicus; assembly: GCF_047305825.1. Taxonomy (GTDB): domain Bacteria; phylum Actinomycetota; class Actinomycetes; order Actinomycetales; family Micrococcaceae; genus Citricoccus; species Citricoccus nitrophenolicus. The sequence continues at coordinate 240,507 of NZ_CP063070.1, forward strand.
CGTGGTCTGGTCACTTTGTGCTTTAAGCGGTGGTCAAGGCCGTGGTGGTCAAGGTGGTGGTTCAGCTGATGCTTGGACCAGCCCTGGGGCGGGTCAGTCCTCCGCGTCCGCGGGCAGCCCCCGCGCGGCCAGCGCCTCGCCCGTGGCCCGGGCATGACCCACGGTGGCCACCAGGACGGGGCCCATCAGCCGCACCGGCCCTCGGCGCAGCCCACGAGAGGCCAGCGCCTCCGCATTCCGCCGAACCGCACCGCCCACCCAAGGGATCGACCGGATCATCACGTTGACTGCCAGCGCTGCGGACGCGGGGTGGACGCCGAGGGGTCGCAACACCCCGAAGAAGGACTCGAGGCCGTCCAACAGTTCGGTCCCCGGAGTCGTGATGACCAGTAGCCTGGCCGTGGCGAGAGCCCCGAACACGGCGGCGACCACCACCAGGGCCGGCCCGAGTGCGTCTGGGGGCGGGGCCGCCGCAGGGCCCCAGAGGCCCGAGATGAAGCGAGCCACTCCCGCGAAGAGCAGCAGGGGCCAGCCGCGCCTCCAGGGCGCCAGGAATTCCCGGGGGAGTGCGGCCACCAGGTAGAGCCCCAGCACCGCGGCGAGGGCGGCGGCCACCACCACGGGGTGGCGCCAGAACACGAGCACGGCCGAGAGCGCCACCAGCACCGCGTACTTGGCCCACAGCGGGCACCGGTGGATCACCGAGGAACCGGGCCGGTGGTCCAGCAGGTTCATGACTGACCCGACTCCCGGCGGCCACGGTGCCGGGAGGCCACGTCATGTCGGTACCACCTCACGGCATCCGGGCCGGGGGCGTCATGGGCGATGCGCCCGTCCGCCACCACGAGACAGCGTTCGGCCTGTGCCGCGAACTCGAGGTCATGCGTGGTGAACACCAGCTGGGCGCAGCGGCCGGTGCCCGGCAGGGACAGCAGCAGGTCCTCCACCTCGAGAGTCCACTGAAGGTCGAGCAGGGTGGTGGGTTCGTCCGCCACGAGCATCACCGGATCCGTGGCCAGTACCGAGGCCAGCGCCAGCCGCTGCCGCTGCCCCCCGGAGAGGTCATAGATGCTGCGGTGCTCCAGACCTCCGAGGCCGTGTTCCTCCAACAGGCTGACGGCAGCGGAGTGCCGGTCGCTGCGGCTGCGGTGGGTGCGGCGCAGGGACAGCTCGATGTCCTCGCCGGCCGTGGGCATGACCAACTGGACGAGGGGGTCGGTGAACACGAATCCGGTGCGGGCTCGAACGGCCGCGGTGTCCCGGGCGGCATCCAGACCATGCACCGTGACGGCCCCGGCGCTGGGCGCCACGAGCCCGTTGAGCAGCCGCACCAGGGTGGACTTGCCGGAGCCGTTGGCGCCGATCACCGCCACCGTGGGTTCGGTCACGGTCAGGTTGATGGGCCCCAGCACCCGGACGGTACCGGCCTCGCCGCCGGGCTGCTGGCCCGGACCGGGTGCAGCGCCCGGCAGGTCCACCACCACATCCCTGAGCCGCAGCCCCTCCAGTCCATCGGACGCACTCACGGAGTTCAGAAGCGGCGCAGGGCCAGCGCCGGGAAGGCGCGGATCACCGTGGCCGCCACTGCGGTGGCCAGCACGTTCTTGATGACGTCTCCCGGCCAGAAGACCATGTCCGCGGCGATCGCCGTGGGCAGGTCCAGATCGAGTGCCAGCATCATCCCGCCGATGCCCATCGGGTGGATGAACACGAAGGATCCGATCATGGCGGAGAGCCAGACGAGGGCCCACCAGCCGAAACCCATCCGGCCCACTCCGGTCTGGCGCCGGGCCGCAGCCTCCTGTCCGCGCTTCAGGACCGCACTGGCCAGGGCGCCGGCCAACGCGGCAGCGAACGGGAAGGCCAGCAGATACCCGCCGGAGGGGCCCGCGAGGACGCCGAAGCCGGCGTTGAAGCCGGAGAAGACGGGCAGCCCCACGAGCCCCACCACCACGTACAGCGCCACGGAGAGGAAGCCGAGCCTGGCTCCGAGTATGAGTCCCGTCAGCATGACCGCGAAGGTCTGCAGCGTGATCGGCACGCCGAATCCCCCCACGGGAATCGGCGGCAGCATGGAGCAGACGGCGATCAGGGCGGCGAAGACCCCGGCGAGGGCCACCTGGGTGGGAACGGCCAGTGGCGTGCGGCCGGCAGTGGAAGCAGTCTGGGTCACGGTGTCTCCTGTGGTGCGGTGCGTGCGTCCGGCTTTGACGACGCCGGTAGACTTGACGGGTTCCGCCAGCCTGCCGGACAGTCTATTCATTCCAAGGAGTCCTCCCCGTGCTTGCCGTCACAGACCTCGAATTGCGTGTGGGGGCCCGGCTCCTCATGGACGGGGTCACGTTCAAGGTGGACAAGGGGGACAAGGTCGGTCTGGTGGGCCGCAACGGCGCCGGCAAGACGACGCTCACCAAGGTCCTCGCCGGCGGCGGCCAGCCGACCGGCGGCCACGTGACCAGCCGTGGGACCATCGGGTACCTGCCGCAGGATCCCAAGGTCGAGGACATGGATCAGACGGCCAGGGACCGGATCCTCTCGGCGCGTTCCCTGGACCAGATCATCCGCCGCATGCGCCAGGCCGAGGATGACATGGCCAACCCGGATGACGCCATCCGGGAGAAGGCCATGGGCCGGTATGGCCGGCTGGAGGCGGAATTCACGACGTCGGGCGGTTACGCCGCGGAGTCGGAGGCCGCCACGATCTGTGCGAACCTCGGCCTTCCGGACCGGATTCTGGACCAGTCCCTGCACACCCTCTCCGGTGGCCAACGGCGCCGTGTGGAGCTGGCCCGGATCCTGTTCTCGGATGCGGACGTCCTGCTCCTCGACGAGCCCACCAACCACCTGGACCACGACTCGATCGTCTGGCTGCGCGAGTTCCTGAAGGCCTACCAGGGCGGCTTCATCGTGATCAGCCACGACGTGGACCTGATGGAGATGACCGTCAACAAGGTGCTGTACCTGGACGGCAACCGCCAGGTGATCGACGTCTACAACATGGGCTGGAAGAACTACCAGCTCCAGCGCGAGCAGGACCAGGCCCGCCGCAAGCGCGAGTACTCCAATGCGGAGAAGAAGGCCACCCAGCTGATGGAACAGGCCAACAAGATGCGCGCCAAGGCCACCAAGGCCGTGGCCGCGCAGGGCATGATCAAACGGGCCGAGCGCATGATGCAGGGCCTCGAGGGCGAGCGTGCCGCCGAGCAGGTCGCCGCCATCCGCTTCCCGGAGCCGGCCAAGTGCGGCAAGACCCCGCTCATGGCGGAGGACCTGTCCAAGTCCTATGGATCCCTGGAGATCTTCGCCGGCGTGGACCTGGCCATCGACCGTGGCTCCCGCGTGGTGATCCTCGGGTTCAACGGCGCGGGCAAGACCACGCTGCTGCGCATGCTGGCCGGGATCGACCAGCCGGACACCGGAGAGGTGATCGCCGGCCACGGGCTCAAGCTCGGTTACTACGCCCAGGAACACGAGACGCTGGACACCGACCGCTCGGTGCTGGAGAACATGCGGTCCGCGGCTCCGGACCTGGCGGACACCGAGGTGCGCAACGTCCTGGGCTCCTTCCTGTTCCAGGGTGATGATGTGGCCAAGCCCGCCGGGGTGCTCTCCGGTGGTGAGAAGACCCGCCTGGCGCTGGCCACCCTGGTGGCCTCGAGCGCCAACGTGCTGCTGCTGGATGAGCCGACCAACAACCTGGACCCGGCATCGCGGCAGGAGATCCTGAATGCCCTGCGGACCTACGAGGGTGCCGTGGTGCTGGTGACGCACGACGAGGGCGCCGTCGCGGCGCTGGACCCGGAGCGCGTGGTGCTGCTGCCGGACGGTGTGGAGGACCATTGGAACAGCACGTACCAGGACCTCATCACGCTGGCGTGATCAGATGGTCAGCGGGACTCCACCTGTTGACGTTCCGCGCCGTCCAGTAGGGCGTCCTCCGCTTCCTCGTCCGTGAGACGTCCGCCTCGGCGCCGCACCTGCTTGGGGCGGGGTGCTCGGTAGGCGGAGATGTATCCGTCATCCTCGGTGAGCCCGAGCTCGCGGTCCTCCCGGTCGTTGATGGCCCGTTGCCTGGCCATATAGCCCCAGACGATGAAGCTCATGAGGCCGAAGAGGAACCACTGCAGCGAATAGGACAGGTGTGGGCCTTCGTCCAGGGTCGGCGGCACCAGCGTCTGCGGACGGCTCTGTGGTGCCGGGTCCTCCTCCACCATCTCGCCGTACGCAGTGTCCGCCACCGGGTAGCCGACGCTCTGCTCGAAGTCCACGAGGTCGATCGAGGCCAACTGCCCCTCCGGGGCGTCACGGCCGATGTCCGGCTCGCCGGGACGGGCGCGGACCACCACCTCGGTCTCGCCCTCGGGAGGCGCGGGGACGGTATCCGGCCGGCCGGCCGTGTTGCCGATGGGCAACCAGCCACGGTTGACCACCACCATGAGACCGCCGTCCGCACGGAAGGGGACCAGCACCTCGTAGCCGGGCCGGCCGGCCTTGGGTCGGTTCCGCACGATCCGTGTGTCCTCTTCGAGGTACTCACCGGTCATGTGGACGGGAGTCCACTCCTGCGGGGCCTGGAACGCGGTGAACAGCTCCGAGTGGCCCTCCAGGGGCACCGGTGCCTCGTCATAGTTCTCGAGGACCTTGTTGATCTCGGTCACCGCCTCCATGCGCCGGTCCATCTGCCACTGGCCGAGCAGGGCGCAGGCCACGGAGAAGATCACGCAGAAGGCCAGGCCGCCCAGCCATTGAGGGCTCAGGACGAACCGGTAGTCCAATCTCGTCTTCTTGGTGCCCGGTGACTCCGCCGGTTCCGTCACGGGGCGTTCCTCCGATGTCTGGGTCATGGTCCTTGCTGCGCTGGGCGGTCCGGGGACGGGCCTGAGTCCAGCGGCAACACGTCCTTGAGCAGTCCGCGGGACCGCAGGTAGTCCGCCAGCCAGTCCCGGTGTTCTGGGCAGGCCAGCCAGGTCTTCCGCCGCTCAGGGGCGTGAATCCGAGGGTTGTTCCATTCCAACCGCCAGGCGGCCCCGGCACGGCAGCCCTTCCGCGAACACTCGCGCCGTTGCGGACTGTCCGGGGTGCCAAGGCTGTCGGAGCCATCGGGGCCCTGCAGGGAGCCCAACAGGTCGTGATTGCTCATGCGGCCCGGCCACCGGGTCGGTCCTCGGGACGGACTGCCTCACCCTGGATGGTCTCCGGGCCCGCCGTCAGTTCCAGTCGGGACCCGATCTCCGGGGTGACCGGCGGGGTCTGCGGCACGGGATCCACCATCGACCCGTTCGAGACCGTCCCGTTGTTCGCCAGCACCACGGCCAGGTACGGCAGCACGATCGCGCCGATGAAGAGCACGATCTGGACCCACCCCGTGGTGAAGAAGGCGCCGATGAAACATGCCGTGCGGATCCCCATCTGCCAGGCGTAGCGGGCGAATCGGGCGTCCCGGTCCACGTGCCCGGCCTCCGGAGCGCTGGTGATGCGCTGGACACCCTCGGGGGTAGCCCCCCGGTGTTCCCCCCGGTGTTCCCCGCGCCGCGAGTGTCCGGCATGATGGCCGGTCTCTGCGTGTCGGGTGGTCATGGGGGAGAGCTCCTGGGTTGGCCTGGTCGGGTGCCGCGTGATCCCCTCATTGTCTCACTTTCCGTCCTAGAGTGGACCACCGAGAACGTCATCTGACCAACCGCCCCAGGAGGACCCCCGATGGCTGAGTCCAGTACACCCACCACCACGCCGTCAGAGCCGGCCGCCGCACCCGGCGCCGGCCAGGATCCCACGGGCCGCAGCGTGCTCGTGACCGGCGGAAACCGCGGCATCGGCCTCGCGATCGCCCTGGCCTTCCAGGCCAATGGGGATCAGGTGGCCGTCACCTCACGCTCGGGTCAGGCCCCCGAGGGCCTGTTCGCCGTGCAGGCGGACGTGACGGACGCGGACTCCGTGGATCGTGCCTTCGCCGAGGTCGAGGCGGCCCAGGGGCCGGTCGAGGTGCTGGTGGCCAACGCCGGGATCACGCAGGACCAGCTGCTGCTGCGGATGTCCGAGGAGGACTTCACCTCGGTCATCGACACCAATCTCACCGGCGCCTTCCGCGTGCTCAAGCGGGCCTCCAAGGGCATGATCCGGAAGAAGAAGGGCCGTGTGGTGCTGATCTCCTCCGTGGTCGGCCTCATGGGGTCACCGGGTCAGATCAACTACGCCTCGTCCAAGGCCGGACTCGTCGGCATGGCGCGCTCCCTGACCCGGGAGCTCGGCTCACGCAACATCACCGCCAATGTGGTGGCACCGGGCTACATCGACACGGAGATGACGCAGGGCCTCGACGAGGACCTGCAGAAGCAGTACAAGGCGCAGATCCCGGCCGGCCGCTTCGCGGAGCCCTCCGAGGTGGCGGACGTGGTCCGCTGGCTGGCCTCGGATGAGGCCTCCTACATCTCCGGCGCCGTCATCCCCGTAGACGGCGGCCTCGGGATGGGACACTGATGGCCATGACTTCCGAGCACAGTGAACAGCGCCCCTCCCAGAACGCCCCCTCCGAGCCGGTCGCCGACCTCTCCGGCCGCGGTGCCATCATCACCGGCTCCAGCCGCGGTGTGGGCGCGGACACCGCCGCCCTGCTGGCCGGGCGGGGGGCCGGCGTCGTGGTCAACTACCGCCAGAAGGCGCCGCGGGCGAACAAGGTGGTGAAAGGCATCGAGGAGGCCGGCGGCCGGGCCGTGGCCGTCGGTGCAGACATCACCACCGCCGAAGGCCGCAAGGCCATGGTGGACGCCGCGGTGTCCACCTTCGGTTCGCTGGACATCCTGATCCTGAACGCCTCCGGCGGCATGGAGTCCACCCTGGGGGAGGACTACGCCATGGTCCTCAACCGCGATGCGCAGGTGGCCATGCTGGACGCCGTGCTGGAGGTCATGCCCGCGGGAGGGCAGGTGGTGTTCGTGACGAGTCACCAGGCCCATTTCATCGATTCCGTGCCCACCATGGGCTCCTACGTGCCGGTGGCCCGGTCCAAGCGTGCGGGCGAGGTGGCCCTGCGCGAGCGGATCCCCGCACTGCAGGAGCGCGGAATCGGCTTCGTGGTGGTCTCCGGGGACATGATCGAGGGCACCATCACCGCCACCATGCTGAACCGGGCGGAACCCGGTGCCATCGAGGCGCGCCGCGAGGCCGCGGGGAAGCTGTACTCCGTGGCGGAGTTCGCCGCCGAGGTCGCCGCGTTGGTGGGGGCCGCCGGCCGTGACCTCCCGGCCGGGCACACCGAGTACGTCGGCGGGGCACGGGACTTCCTCGAGGTGGCCGGGGACCCCGACCACGACTGAGATCAGTCCGATGGGCTCCGGCTAGAGACCCGCCAGGATCCGGAGGACGTCCAGGGACGGCACATCCAATTCCACGTCGGCGTGCTCGCGGAGGGCCGGCTTGGCGCAGAACGCCACAGCCAGGCCGGCGGCGTGGAGGAGGTCGATGTCATTGGCACCGTCCCCCACCGCCATCACCCCGGGCTGGGCCACCCCGGCCTCGGCGGACCACAGACGCAGCATCTCGGCCTTGACCGCACGGTCGACCACCGTCCCCAGGACGCGCCCCGTGAGCCGCCCCTCGACGATCTCGAGGTCGTTGGCCCGGTAGCGGTCCAGGCCGAGGTCCGCTGCGAGGGGCGCCAGCACCTGGGTGAATCCCCCGGAGACCGCGCAGACCTGCCAACCCGCCCCGTGGAACGCCTCGATGACCTCTCGGGCGCCGGGATTCGGCTCGACGGCGGCCACCACGTCCTCGATCACGGCGGCCTCCAGCCCGGCCAGGGCCTGGACCCGGTGGTGCAGGGACTGGGCGAAGTCCAGCTCCCCGCGCATGGCCGCCTCGGTCACCGCGGCCACCTCGGCCTCTCGTCCGGCGTGGGCGGCCAGCAGCTCGATGACCTCCTGGCGGATGAGGGTCGAGTCCACGTCCATCACGAGCATCTTGGGCGTGGCCTCCAGGACGGCCGCCGGCACCACGGCCACGGCGTGGCCCGCGGGCAGCAGGGCGGGGTCCGGCCGGCCTGTGGTCTCTGAGTCAGTGGCCTCCCAGCGCCAGCCCCGGAAGCCGACGCCAGCCACCGGCACCGCATGGGCCGGAACCGAGGCGGGTGTTGGCCTCCGAGCGGCGTCCGGGCCGACGGGAACACCCTCTCCGGAACCGACGGTGGCGTCCATGGCCGTGTAGACCAGGACCAGGTCCGTGCCGGGGGATGAGGGAAAAGTGAGCGGCATGCCGTGGCCTTTCGTGCTTCGAGGGGTGGTTCTAGCCTAGTGTTTGGAGCATGACCAGCCCTTTCTCCGAGTCCCAGCGCGCCGTCACGGATATCGAATGGTTCACCCCCTCGGGTGAATCGGTCTTGGAGATGGCCGGGGTCGGTGTCCGCCGCGGGAGCAAGGAGCTCCTCCAGGACGTGACCTGGCAGGTCCGGGAGGGTGAGCGCTGGATCATCATGGGTCCCAACGGGGCCGGCAAGTCCACCCTGCTGCAGGTGGCCGCGAGCCGCATGCACCCGACCACGGGCATGGTGGGCATCCTGGACGAGGTGCTCGGCGCCGTGGACGTCTTCGAGCTGCGTCCCCGCATCGGCCTGTCCTCCGCCGCACTCGCCCAGCAGCTACCGGCCGGGGAGACGGTGCTCAACGCCGTGCTGACGGCCTCCTGGGGCGTCATGGGCCGGTGGAACGAGGCCTACGATTCAGTGGACGAGGAGCGGGCCCGGCATCTGATCTGGCAGTGGGGCCTTCGGGGCCACGAGGATCGCCGGTTCGGGACCCTGTCCGAGGGGGAACGCAAGCGCGTGCTCGTGGCCCGCGCCCTGATGACCGATCCCGAGCTGCTCCTCCTGGACGAGCCGGCGGCCGGGCTTGACCTGGCCGGACGCGAGACACTGGTCCGCGCCCTCACGCGGTTGGCGGCCGACCCGGACGCACCCGCGCTCGTGTTGGTCACCCACCACGTGGAGGAGGTCCCCCCTGGCTTCACCCACGCGCTGCTGATGCGTCAGGGCAGCGTGGTGGCAGCCGGCCCGCTGGCTGAGACCCTGACCGAGGACAACCTCTCGGCGGCCTTCGGCCTGCCGCTCAAGGTCACGATCACCGATGGCCGGTACACGGCCGTGGCCCGCTGACCGCCACGCCGGCACCCTCACATGGACTTCGTGGAACTGCTGCGCTTGGACGTCATGGGTCTGGACCTGTGGCAGGTCGTCGTCATCCTTCTGGCCGGCTTCTGGGCCGGGACCATCAACACCGTGGTCGGCTCTGGGACTCTGGTGACCTTCCCCGTACTGGTGGCGATGGGGTTTCCCCCTGTGACCGCACAGATCTCGAATGCCATGGGCCTGGTGGCCGCGGGGGTGTCCGGCGTCTTCGGGTTCCGTCGGGAGCTGTCGGCCTCCCGATCCGTCCTGCCGGCGCTGACGATCGCCTCCTTGGCCGGCGGCATCGTCGGGGCCTTCCTGCTCATGGTCCTGCCGGAGGAGGTCTTCGGCGTGGCGGCCCCGATCCTCATTGCCGTGGCCATCGGCTTCGTGCTCTTCCAGCCGCGGCTGGCCCGGTGGGTCCGCCACCGTAAGGCCGGGGAGTCCGGCGGGGGAGCGGCTGGGGCTGGGGAGGACCCCTTGGCGGAACCGGAGACCCCCGTGGGACCGGTCTCGCCGGTGCTGTGGGTGCTGATCTTCGCTGCCGGAGTGTACGGGGGCTACTTCGTGGCCGCGCAGGGCGTGCTGTTGCTGGGCATCATGGGGGTCTTCCTGTCCGGTGCCCTGGTCTATTCGAACGCCATCAAGACCTGGCTGTCCCTGGCAGTCAACCTCATCGCAGCCGTGTCCTACCTGCTCTTCGCGTTCGACCGCATCGACTGGCGGGCCGTGCTGCTGATCGCGGTCTCCTCGATGATCGGCGCCAGCCTGGGGGCTCAGATCGGGCGGCGCATCAAGCCGATCTGGCTGCGTGTGGTCATCGTGGTGGTCGGTGTGGCCGGGCTCGTGAACATGGTCTGGCCGTTGGTGACCGGTGGTTGAGTCCGCGGGTCCCGGTCATCCGGAGCTCGTGGAGCTGACCGATGCCGACGATCCACGGGTCGCGGTGTACAGCCGGCTGACCGACGCGGCCCTGCGCCGGCGTACCGATGCCGACCACGGGATCTACCTGGCCGAGTCCTCTGCCGTGGTCCGGCGCGCCCTGGCTGCGGGGCACCGCCCTCGGTCCTTCTTCCTCTCACACCGGTACCTGGAATCGATGACCGAGGTCTTCGCGGCCCACCCCGGGGTCCCCGTCTACACCGGGACCGATGCCGTATTGGAGTCCATCACGGGGTTCCACCTGCACCGAGGTGCCCTGGCCGCTATGGACCGGCCGCACCCGCTGAGCCCGGACGAGGTGCTGTCCCGGGCGAGACGGGTCGCCGTGCTGGAGAACGTCTCCGACCACACGAACCTCGGGGCGATCTTCCGTTCCGCCGCGGGACTGGGCGTGGACGCGATCCTGGTCAGCCCGGAGTCCGCGGATCCGCTCTACCGCCGCAGCATCCGGGTCTCCATGGGGACCGTCTTCAGCATTCCCTGGGCCCGGGTGGGGGAGGCCGACGGCCGGGGCCGCGCGGCGTGGCCCGCGGCCCTGGACCAGTTGAGGGCCGCGGGATTCACCGTGGCCGCCCTGGAGCTGAGCGAATCGGCCGTGGACCTGGATGACCCCTCCCTGCGGGATCATGAGCGCCTGGCCCTGGTGCTGGGTGCCGAGGGCCCCGGAGTCACGGCTGGCGCCCTGGCCGCGAGCGATGTCCATGTGAGGATCCCCATGGCGTCCGGGGTGGACTCGCTCAACGTGGCCGCGGCCAGCGCCGTGGCCTTCTGGGAACTCCGCCGCGGTGCGTGATAGAGTGAACAGCTGGCCGTACCGCGGTCAATCACCCTTGTTCCTCACAGTCGCTGGCAAAATCCAGTGGCGCCATCGAAGGATTCCCATGAAGACTGACATCCACCCCGAGTACCAGCTGATGATCTTCAATGATCTGGCTTCCGGCGAGAAGGTTCTGACCCGCACCACGGCCACGTCCAACAAGACGATGGAGTGGGAAGACGGCAACACCTACCCCGTGATCGACGTGGAGATCTCCGCGGCCTCCCACCCCTTCTACACCGGCAAGCAGCGGATCATGGACACCGCCGGCCGCGTGGAGCGCTTCAACGCCCGCTTCAAGGGCTTCGGCGGCAAGAAGTAGGTTTACCGCCTCTTCGGACACCCCAGCACACCGGGGCCGATCCGGGACCACTCCTGCGGGGGGACGGTCTCGATCGGCCCCGGTTCTGCGTTAAGCACTAGACGTCCAGCACCGGGAAGTAGCCGGTACCCTGCGCTTCGTCCTCCTCGGTGTCACGGGGACGGCCGCTGCCGTCTCCGTGGGCGCTGTGCCGCACGGACACGACGCAGCCCAGCACGGCCATGAACAGCATGATGATGCCCAAGGGGTTAGAGAGGGCCGCAGCGGCCCCCTCGAACCCGGGGCCCGCCCAGGAGCCGAGCACGGAGGAGGCACCTTCGCCGACATCGGGCAGGGTGAAGCCGAGGACGATACCGCAGCCCCAGGAGATCAGCAGGATCCCACAGGCCCGCGACGAGGGGTAGCCGGATGGGCGGCGTGCCGGCACGGCGAGGGCCACCAAGGACAGCACCAGCAGCGTTGGCGCCAGTGTGGCCGCATAGACCGGGGTCAGTGAACCGGCACTGTCCGTCAGGAGTCGCCCGACCGCCAGCCAGAGCGGCACGGCCACGGCGAGGGCCCATCCGCACCGGGACGTCCATCGGCGGAAGGTCGATGCCTCCGGGGGAGCAGTGACGGTGGAGTGAGCGCCGGTGGAGTGAGTGCCGGGGGCGAGGGCGCCGGAGACCTCAGGGGTGGACATGCCCCGATCATATCGAGCGATCTGCCCACACCCCCGAGGTACCCCGCCGGTGCGAACCGAGGAGGTGCGTGTCCACGATGCCGACTGCCTCCATCAACGCAAAGACCGTGGTGGGTCCCACGAAGGAGAATCCCCTCGATTTCAGTTCCTTGGCCGCAGCCACCGACTCCGCGGAGCGGCTGGGGACCTCATCAGGTGTGTGCGGCTCCGGGGTCTGCTCCGGTTGAAAGGACCAGAGCAGCTCCGTCAGTCCGCCCTCCGCACGCAGCCGTAGCGTGGCCTGCGCATTGCCGATGGTGGCCAGGATCTTGGCCCGGTTCCGGATGATCGCGGCATCCAGGAGCAGGCGGGCCACGTCCTGGTCCCCGAAGCCGGCCACGGTGTCCGGGTCGAAGTCGGCGAAGGCGTGGCGGAACGCCGGGCGCTTGCGCAGGATCGTGGCCCAGGAGAGCCCGGACTGGAAGGCCTCCAGACTGAGCCGCTCGAACAGCCCCTGCTCGTCCCGGACCGGCATGCCCCACTCGGAGTCGTAGTAGTCCCGCAACAGCGGGTCCGTGGAGGCCCACACGGGGCGGGCCAGACCGTCCTCGCCCACGACGAGCCCGTCTACCGGCTCACTCATGCCGCTTCACGCTCCAGCTCGAGCAGGGTGGTCTTGGCGTCCAGGCCGCCCAGGTACCCCCCGAGACTCCCATCCGAGCGCAGCACTCGGTGGCAGGGCACGATCACGGGGAGCGGGTTGGTGGCGCATGCCGTGCCGACGGCTCGCACGGCGCGGGGGTTCTCCAACCGTTCGGCGAGTTCGCGGTAGGTGGTCGTCCTCCCGTAGCCGATCGACGGGAGCTCCCGCTGGACGGACAATCGGAACCCCGAGGACAGGACGAAGTCGACGGGGGTCTCGAAGCGTTGCCGCCGCCCGGAGAAGTACTCGTCGAACTCACGGGACACGCCTTCCAGCTTCCACGGCGCGTGCATCAGCCGCGGACTGACCCGGTCGGACACCTCGGCCAGGACCGCAGGGAAGCCCTCCCGCTCGAAGGCCACACGGACCACGCCCCGGGGCCCGCCGATCACCAGCAGCCGCCCCACCGGCGTCTCCACCACGCGGTAGGCCAACTCCAGCAGGCCCTCCTGATCCGCCCGGTGGGAGAACCGGTCGCGCAGCGCGGTCAGATCTGCCTCCGCGACGGAGAACTGCCCCGCCAGGGTGCCTTCCCATCTCTCGGTGCCCATCGCCTGCTCCCTCATCCCGCTCCTGTCCTCTCGTCCGTCCACAGTCTGCGCAGCGCCCTGATCCCGTCTGAGGAGGCCCTCCGGACGGACTCCGCACTCCCGCCGATCACGGCCGCGGTATCCGCGTGGGGGAGCCCACCCAGGTAGTGATACGCCACCGCCAGCCGCTGCCGCTCCGGCAGGGCGGCCACGGCAGCCCACACCTCCACGCCGTGCCCCGCCCCCTCGACCGCAGCGGGTCCGGCCCCGTTCAAACGCTCGGGCAGCTCACCCACAGGGAGTGCCTGGCGATTCCTCACCCGGACCACGTCGATCGCCTTGCGCCCTGCCACCCGCACCAGCCAGGGTTCCAGTGGCATCAGCGGATCGAGGTCCGGCCATTCGCGCAGAGCGGCCAGGAACGTCTCCTGCCAGGCGTCATCCGCGTCCGGCCCCGGGCCGAGCACGGCACGGCACACCTTCAGCACGGTACTCCCGTGCCGCTGGACGGCCTGTTCGAATGGTTCTCTCATCGTCATCACACAGTAGACGCGTCACGAGCCCACAATGTGAGGTGTGGATCTCAGCGCGGCCGTCCGGTCCGCCGAACACCTAGCGAATACCTACCATGGAGGGATGACTGACTACACGCACCACGGTGAATACAAGGTCTCCGGTGGCAAGCTCGTGATCGCCGACCTGGCCGTCTCCGGAGACACCGTGGCGGCTGCCAGCATCAACGGCGACTTCTTCCTCGAGCCCGACGAGGCGCTGGCGGACATCAACCGCTCCCTCCTGGGCCTGTCAGTCGACGCACCCCACGGGACGATCGCGCAGAACGTGCGGGACGCCGTCGGGCCCGGGACCGTGATGTTCGGCTTCGATCCGGCCGCGGTGGCGACGGCCGTGCGGCGCGCGCTGGGCCACGCCACCACCTGGCAGGACCATGACTGGGAGGTCCTGGCGCCGCAGCCGTTGCCGATCAGCACCCAGGTGGCCCTGGACCAGATCCTCACCGAGGACGTGGCGGCCGGCCGGCGCAGGCCCGCCCTGCGCCTGTGGCAGTGGACCGAGCCGGCCGTCGTCATCGGGTCCTTCCAGTCGCTGGCCAACGAGGTGGATCCCGCCGGGGTCGAGCGGCACGGGATCACGGTGGTCCGTCGCATCTCGGGTGGCGGCGCCATGTTCATGGAGGCGGACAACTGCGTGACGTACTCGATGTACCTGCCGGCGTCCCTTGTGGACGGCTTGAGCTTCGCCGATTCCTACCCGTTCATCGACGCCTGGGCCATGGAGGCACTGCGACGCGCCGGGGTGGAGGCCTTCTACCAGCCTCTGAACGACATCGCCACGCCCGAGGGAAAGATCGGCGGGGCGGCCCAGAAGCGGTTGGCGAACGGGGGACTGCTCCACCACGTCACCATGAGCTATGACATCGATGCGGACAAGATGACGGACGTGCTGAGGATCGGCCAGGAGAAGATCCGGGACAAGGGCATCCGTTCAGCCAAGAAGCGCGTGGACCCGCTCCGCCGTCAGACCGGGATGAGCCGCCCGGAGATCTGGGAGACCATGATGGCGACCTTCACCGAGAGGTACGGGGCCACCCGGTCGGAACTCTCCAGGGACGAGATCTCCCGGGCCGAGGCATTGGCCGAGACCAAATTCACGACGCCGGCCTGGACGGCTCGGGTGCCCTAAGTCCGGTTGGCTGCCTGCGCCCGCAGCGAGCGCAGCAGGTCGTCCGTCTCCTCGAGGATGATTCGGCGCAGGGCCCGAGGCGCCTCGGGATGCCCGTCCAACCAGGTCTGGGCGGCCACGGCCACCGGGTGGTTCCGCTGTCCCTCCACCGTGCCGGGGATCGCGTCCTGCCGGGAGGGGAACAGCCCGTGGAGGGTCCTCGAGGCCAGGCCGTTGGACCGGTTCGACCACACTGCCTCCAGCGCCGTCCAGAACCGGTCCTCATAGGGCTCCGCCAGATCCGGGCGGGAGGCGGTGAAGCCGGCAGCGGTGGCGGAGAGATGGTCATTGGACAGCGTCCGGCCGTCCGGCGTGACACCGGAGATCACCGCTTCCCAGGCCGCGTGCCGCACCGCCGGTTCGGGCCGGGCGGCGGAGGCCATCCGGTGCCAGACGGTGTTCATGGCGCTCACATCCCAGGCCAAAGCGGTGTCCAGCTCGTCCTGGGTGGCGTGGCCCAGCGCGGAGAGTGCCTGCCAGGCCAGCCAGTGGATCTCGGCGTCCACCTCCAGTCCGGGGGCCAGCCGCTCCTGGTCCGGTGCCGCGTCAGGTCCCGTCCCGGCCAGGGTACGCAGGACCGGCAGGAACCCCGCTGCCCCGTCCGGCAGGGCCCCGTCACCTGCTCCGCGGGCCAACCGGGTGAACGTCCTGGCGGCCGAACGCTGCTGGTCGTCGCCAGCCCCACGGGTGTTCAGGGCATCCACCAGCACCTCGCCCAACCGGCTCCGGAGTGCGCTGCGCTCGGAGGCCGGGGCATACCGGTCCACGGCGGTCCTGGCCTGCTCCAGCACGCTGCCGTAGAGGCCAGCCTCGCTCAGCGCACCGGCGAGCCGGCAGACGGCCTCCACGAACTGTCCGGCCGGCAACAGACCGTCCCGGGTCATGTTCCACAGGGCGGCCCACACGGTCGCGCTGGCCAGCGCGTCAGCCATCGGGTACCGGAGCACCGCCTGGAGGGAGGGTTCGTCGAGACGGATCTTCGCGTAGGTCAGGTCCTCGTCGTTCGGCAGCACGAGGCAGGGTGCTTCCCCCGCCTCCGGGGCCGCCACCGGCATTGCCACGGGAGTCCAGGCTCCGGCCCCAGCGGCCCCCACCTCCACGTCTGCGCCCCATGTACGCGCCAGGCGGCCGACGTCGTCGGGGGAGAACACCCCGATCTTCAGCACGTGCGGGCGCAGGGCCTCCGCCCCAGAGACGGGATCCGTCCCCGCCTGGCGCAACCCGCCCTCCTCCACCCACAGCTCGGGCACCCCCGAGGTCCGCAACCAGTCGCCGGACCACGCGCGGAGATCCCGGCCAGAGGCCTCCGAGAGGGCCCCGAGGAAGTCGTCCAGGGAAGCGTTGGCCCAGGCATGACGGGCGAAGTACGCGCGGGAGGCCGCCATGAAGGCATCCCGGCCCACGAAGGCCACGAGCTGCTTGAGCACCGAGGCTCCCTTGGCATAGGTGATGCCGTCGAAGTTCTGCCGGGCCGCCTCGAGATCGGGGATGTCCGCCACGATCGGATGGGTGGTGGGGTACTGGTCCTGGAGATAGGCCCAGCCCTTGCGGCGGTTGGCGAACGTGGTCCAGGCGGCGGTGAACTCGGTGGCCTCGGCCACGGCCAGGGTGCCCATGAAGTCGGCGAAGGACTCCTTGAGCCACAGGTCGTCCCACCACCGCATGGTCACGAGGTCGCCGAACCACATGTGCACCATCTCGTGCATCACGGTGGTGGCCCGGCTCTCGTACTGGGCCTGAGTGGCCGTGGAGGTGAAGACGTGGTGCTCGGTGAAGGTCACCAGGCCGGGGTTCTCCATGGCTCCCAGGTTGTACTCGGGGACGAAGGCCTGATCGTACTTGCCCCAGAGGTAGGGGGTGCCGAAGAGGTCGTGGAAGTAGTCGAGGCCGGCCTTCGTGGTGGCGAAGATCCGCTCGGCGTCCAGGGAACCGGCCAACGAGGCCCGGCAGTACAGCGCCAGGGGAACCTCGGGGGCACCGGAGTCCGGGTGGCCGCCCCAGCGGTCCTGCCACCGGGCATACGGACCGGCCAGCAGGGTGGTGATGTACGTGGACATCGGCGGGGTCCGGGCGAAGTCCACGGTCACCAGGGCGCGCCCGGCCTCATCTGTTCCCGCGTCCCGGCGTGCGGTCGGCGGCTGGTTGGAGGCCAGCACCCAGTCGGCGGGGCCGGTCAGGTGAAACGCGAAGCGTGCCTTCAGGTCCGGTTGCTCGAAGGTGGCGAAGACCCGGCGCGCGTCGGCCGGCTCATACTGCGTGTACAGGTAGGTCTGGCCGTCGGAGGGGTCGACGAATCGGTGCAGGCCCTCTCCGGAGGTGGAGTACAGCGCGTCACCGGTGACGGAGACCTCGTTCTCCACCGCCAGGTCCTCGAGCAGGATGCGGGCCGTCCCGGCCACCTGCGCGGGTTCCAGGGCCCGGCCGTTGAGGACCACCGATTCAACGCCGTCGTTGATGAAGTCCAGGAAGGTCCAAGACCCGGGGCGGGTGCAGGAGAATCTCAGGGTGGTCGTGCTGCGGTACCGACTGGCCCGGGGGTCCAGGGCAGTGGACAGGTCCAGGTGGACGTCATACTCGCTGGTGGTCACCATCGCCGAACGCGCGAAGGCCTCATCCCGCGTCAGGTTGGTCCGGTCCAGGAAGTCCTCGGCGAGGCCTTCAGGGGAAGGGGCCGCCGATGATGTGCTGTCAATCACCATGAAGTTATTCAACCACTCTTTCAGGTCTGACGCCGTACCTCCTCCCCTCCGAACTCGGCTGACAGGCGGAGGTTACGCACAACTGTCAAGGCTTGTACTCACCTACACAAGCCCATATCCTTGTGAAATGGCGTCCCTGGTCCCAGCAACCCGGTCCAAGAGCTGCGGCTCAGGGCACTGGGATCACCCCGTTGCCGTCAGGTGAGCGGCGGGACGAATTGCCCCTTGGACGTGACGGTCAGGCCGGACTCGGTCACCGTGAACCCCCGGGCCTCGTCCTCGGCGCGGTCGAAGCCGATCTGCACGCCTTCCGGGACCACCACGTTCTTGTCCAGAATCGCGTTGCGGACCTTGGCACCGTTGCCCACCACCACGCCATCCAGCAGGACGGACTGCTCCACCCAGGCCTCGTTGTCCACCTTGACGTCCGTGGAGAGGACGGACTGGGCCACGGTGCCGCCGGAGATCACCACGCCCTGGGACAGGATGGAGTCCACCGCGGTGCCCGGACGTTTGGTGGCAGAACGGACCAGCTTGGCCGGCGGGGACACTGACTGGCGGGTGAAGATCGGCCACTCGGGGTTGTAGAGATTGAAGTCCGGCCACGGCTTCACCAGGTCCATGTGGGCGTCGTAGTACGAGTCCAGGGTGCCGACGTCCCGCCAATAGTGAGTGTCCCCGGTCTCCTCCGGCAACCTGTTGGCGGTGAAGTCGTAGACCCCGCAGTCGTCCTGTTCCACGAACCAGGGGACGATGTCCCCGCCCATGTCATGGTCGGTGTCCGTGGCCTTCGAATCCTCATTGAGGGCCTGTACCAGGGCGTCCGCGGTGAAGACGTAGTTCCCCATCGAGGCCAGGAACTGGGTGGGGTCATCCGCCAGGCCCTGGGTGGTGGCGGGCTTCTCCACGAAGCGGGCGATCCGGTCCGGCCGGTTCTGCTGCGTCTCGATGACACCGAAGGACGGGGCCAGGTCCAGTGGCTGACGCACGGCGGCCACGGTGGCCGAGGCTCCCGATTCCACGTGCTGTTCCACCATCTGCTGGAAGTCCATGCGGTAGACGTGGTCCGCACCGATCACCACCACGATGTCCGGCCGGGCATCGTGGATGAGGTTCATCGACTGGTAGATGGCGTTGGCGCTGCCGAGGAACCAGTCCTTGCCACGCCGTTGTTGGGCCGGCACGGACGCCACGTAATTCTGCAGGAGCGTGGACATCCGCCACGTCTCGGAGATGTGACGGTCCAGGGAGTGCGACTTGTACTGGGTCAGCACCACGATCCGCAGGTAGCCGGAGTTGACCAGATTGGAGAGTGCGAAATCGATCAACCGATAACTGCCCGCAAAGGGGACCGCCGGTTTGGCCCGGTCCGCCGTCAGAGGCATCAGCCGCTTGCCTTCACCGCCGGCGAGCACAATCGCCAGAACCTTCTTCTGTGGCATCCGAGGCATTCCGTCCCGTCAGAGGAGCATCCGTTCCTTCACACTAACCGCCACACTAACGGCACCCGTGTGTGCTGGACTACGTTGTTAGCGTGCGCATCGACATTGTGACCAAGGAATTCCCCCCGGCCATCTACGGCGGCGCAGGGGTCCACGTCGCGGAGCTGTCCCGCGTGCTGGCCGGACGGACGGACCTGCGGGTCCATGCCTTCGGTGCGGAGCGGGATCCCGACTTCCACGGGGCGGCCGTGTCCGCCTATGGCGTCCCCGGCGGTCTGGAGGATGCCAACCCGGCAGTCCAGACCCTGGGGACGGACCTGGCCATCCTCGGCGAGCTGGCCGGAACCGACCTCATCCACACGCACACCTGGTACGCCAACCTGGCAGGCCATCTCGGGGGACTGCTGCACGGCGTGCCGCACATCCTCTCCGCACATTCGCTGGAGCCCCTGCGGCCGTGGAAGGCGGAGCAGCTCGGCGGCGGATACCGCCTGTCCTCCTGGGCCGAGTCCACGGCGTACGCCTCTGCGGCCAGTGTGATCGCCGTGTCCGAGGGCATGCGCCGGGACATCCTGGCCTCATACCCGGAGGTTGACCCGGCCAAGGTGCGGGTGGTCCACAACGGTATCGACACGCAGCTCTGGACCCCCCAGGACGACGTCGGCCCCCTCGCCCGGCATGGAATCGATCCGGACCGGCCGACCGTCGCCTTCGTCGGGAGGGTGACCCGCCAGAAGGGCGTGCCCTACCTCTTGCGGGCGGCCGCCCGACTGGCGCCGGAGGTGCAGCTCGTGCTGTGCGCTGGCGCAGCCGACACCCCGGAGCTGGCCGCCGAGGTCAACGGCCTGATCGAAGAGCTCCAGTCCAGCCGTGACGGAGTGGTGGTGATCGAGGGCATGCTGCCGCGCGAGGAGATCATGCAGATCCTCACCCAGGCCACCGTCTTCGCCTGCCCCTCCGTCTACGAGCCACTCGGGATCGTCAATCTGGAGGCCATGGCCTGCGGCACCGCGGTGGTGGCCTCCTCGGTCGGCGGGATCCCGGAAGTGGTACAGGAGGGCGCCACGGGCCGTCTCGTCGCTCTGGAACAGGCCGCCGACGGCACCGGATCGCCCGTGGACCCCGACCGCTTCGTGGCAGACTTCGCCGCCGCCCTCACGGCAGTCCTCGAGGACCCTGAGGCGGCCCGGCACATGGGTGAGGCCGGACGCCGCCGCGCCATCGAGCACTTCTCCTGGGACTCGATCGCCGATCGGACCCTCGAGGTCTACCGCTCAGTCCTGGACTGAAGCCGGGCGGACGCCGGAACCACGTCCTCCTGACGTCCTGGACCGGCCGACTACTTCTTCCTGTTGCCCGTGGCGCGGGCGGCCTTGGCCGCGTTCTTCTCGCGCTGGTGCAACACCTTCTCGTGGATCGGCGCGTCGGCGGAGGCCCGCAGCTTCCGGTAGTACTCGGCAGCCTCATCCTGACGCTCCGCCTCCGCGCCGGTGGTGATATCCATGCGCAGGTGCTCCTGCTCGTAGCCGAAGGCATCCACCAGGTCCTGCGCATGGGGACGCAGCCGGGCCGCCAGGCGGTTGATGTACCCGCGCAGGGTCCGGGCCCGCTGTGTGGAGATCCGGCCGGACTGGATGAACCACCCCAGGTCGTCCTCGATGACGCGGAGCGCGAAGAGGTTGCGCAGCCAGGTCATCACCTGCTTCGTGTGCACATCCTCGATGGCCTCGATGGCGCGGGTGAAGGCCTCCCACTCGAGCAGCTCACCGTGGTTCCGGGCTGCGTCGATCAGATCGGCCTGGTTCTGGTTGAAGGTGGCGGCCTGCTCTGCCTGCGGCTTCTTGGCCACCGGCATCAGTGCCTGGGCCACCGCGGCCGTCTTCGTCCGGACTCGATCCTCGAGCAGGGCACGCTGGACCTCTGGATCCTTGAACCAGCTGGCGCTCTTGCGCTCCGAGCCGGCATCCTGCACGGCCTGGGCCACCCGGCGCAGCCCCGAGCGGTTGACCATGGCTTCCGTGGCCTGACCCCGCACATACCGGGACAGGGCACCGATGGACAGGTTGGTCAGGTCCTTGGAGTAGTCCGAGAGCAGGCGCTTGGCCACCAGCTGCAGCAGTACGTTGTTGTCACCCTCGAAGGTGACGTAGATGTCCAGGTCCTGCCGCAGCGAGGCGAAACGGTTCTTCGCCATGAAGCCGGCGCCACCGCACGCCTCGCGGGCCTCCTGCAGGGTGTCGAGGGCATTCCAGGTGGTCAGGGGCTTGATCGCCGCAGCCAGGGTCTCGAGCTCCTGACGGTCCTCGTCCGTGTCCGACTCCCCGGAGAAGATCGAGTGGAACTTCTCCAACAACTCGTTCGCGGCGAAGGTGTCCGCATAGGTCCGGGCTAGTCGGTCGATCAGACGGCGCTGGTGCAGTTGGTAGTCCATCAGCACCTCCTCACGGACATCCGAGGTCGCGTTGAACTGCCGGCGCTGGTTCCCGTAGGTGATGGCACCGGTCAGCGCCAGGGCGGAGGCCGCAGCACCGGACATGGACAGCGAGACCCTGCCCTGGACGAGGGTCCCGATCATGGTGAAGAACCGGCGGCCGGGGGAGGCGATGTCCGAGGTATAACCGCCGTTCTCGTCCACGTGGCCGTAGCGGTCCAGCAGATTGGTCCGGGGCACGCGCACGTGATCGAAGTGCAACCGGCCGTTGTCGATGCCGTTGAGTCCACCCTTGAAGCCGTCATCCTCACCCCCCACGCCCGGCAGGAACTCTCCGGCCGCGTCACGTAGTGGGACGTAGAGGCAGTGCACGCCGTGGTTGACGCCATTGGTGATCAGCTGCGCGAAGACCACGGCAGCCTTGCCGTGGACGGCGGCATTGCCGAGGAACTCCTTCCAGGCGGCCTTGAAGGGCGTGTGAATCTCGAACTCATCGGTCTCGGGCACGTAGGTGGCGGTGGTCCCGATGGAGGCGACGTCCGAGCCGTGGCCGATCTCCGTCATGGCGAAGGCCCCGGGGACGTCCAGACTCATCACGTCCGGCAGGAAGCGCTGGTGGTGTGACTCCGTGCCCAAGTGGAGGATGGCGGAGCCGAAGAGGCCCCACTGTACGCCGGCCTTGATCTGCAGGGAGGGGTCGGCGGAGACCAGCTCCGTGAACAGGGCGATGTTCCCGCCGTGGTTGTCCTCGCCGCCCAGGGACTTCGGGAAGGCCTTCTGGATGGCTCCCGTGTCCACCAGGATCCGCAATTGGTGCAGCACCCGTTCGCGGTGCTCCTCCATGGAGATGTTGTCCACCTTGTGCAGGTCCGGGTTCTTGACGTTCTCGCGGCCCTGACGACGCTCGGCGGCCCAACGGCCCAGCAACAGCTCCTGGACGGCGCGCAGGTCCAGCCCGCCCGGCTCAGCGGGGGAGATGGCACTGGAGGCAGCCTGCGCCTCAGTTGAATCCATGGCGGTCGGGGGGACGGCACCGCCAGGAAGGGGAGTGACGCTGGAGTCGGAGGTGGTGGTCATGACTGCTCCTGTTCGAGGATGGAGGGATCGGTGTGCTGATCAGACTCTGAGGACGGTTCGGGCGTGGGCGGATCGGCGGCATAGGTGCCGTCCAGACCGACGGTGAGCCAGGCGGTGATCTTCCGCGCCAGACGGGTGGCATCGGGGCGGGCTGTCCCGGAGGCGGTTCCCAGCCAGGTCTCCCCGGCCGAGCGGACCATGCCGATGGCGGCGCGGGGCCAGTACCAGGTGGCGGAGTTGGCCCCGGGCGAGCGCCCCTGCTGGCGGAGGTAGTCGCGGAAGTGCACGTCCATGACGGCGGCGATCCGTTCGAAGAAGTCCGCCATCGCCGCCGGTTGCCCACCGGAGGGGGTGCCGGCCGTGGCCTCCGGCGGAAGTCGCGTGGAGAAGGCATAGACATGGGGCGAGGATTCGGCGAGCCTGAGATAGACGGACACCATGGCGAACAGGCCGTCGAGGGCGCTGTCGGAAGCCTCAGCGGCCGTCAGGAGCTCTCGCTCCATGAACTGGATGGCACGCTCGCCAACGGCCACCTGCAGTCCGTTCTTGTCCCCGAAGTACCGATAGAAGACGCTCTTGGAGGTTCCGGCGTGGGCAGCGATCTCATCCATGGAGACCTGCGGACCCAGATCATGCACGGCCTGGCGCGCGGCCCGGATGAGATTGACGCGGCGTTGCTGGCGATGCTCGTCCCAGCGAGTGGCCCGGCCGTCCGGAGCACCCGGCGTCCCGCCGGTGGCCTTCAGTGCGGTATTCACGATACCCAGCGTATCAGGTACTCTGAGTAGCAGTAAGCCCCCTCACACCAGAGTTTCCGTCAGGAAGGGACACCATGACCGAGAACCCCGCCCACCCCACCGCCCCGGACGCCGCTGCCATTGCCGGCGGCCCGCTCCGTCAGGCCGTCATCATCGGCGGCAACCGCACGCCGTTCGCCCGGTCCCACGGTGCCTATGCGAAGGCCTCCAACAAGGACCTGCTGACCTCCGCCCTGAACGGCCTCGTGGCACGCTTCGGACTCCAGGGTGAGCGGATCGGCGAAGTCGCCGCCGGTGCCGTCATCAAGCACAGCAAGGACTTCAACCTGACACGGGAGTCGGTGCTCGGCACCACACTGGACGCGGCGACCCCGGCGCACGAGGTGCAGATCGCGTGCGCCACGGGCATGGAGGCCATCGGCGGGCTGGCCAACAAGATCCGCCTCGGTCAGCTCGACTCCGCCATCGGCGGCGGCGTCGACTCCATCTCGGATGCCCCCCTCGTCTTCAACGACGCGGCCCGAGCCATGTTCATGGAGCTCAACCGCGCACGCACCACCCAGGACCGGATCAAGGCCGTGTTGAAGTTCCGGCCCGGCCACCTGGCACCGCAGGCCCCGGGCACCGAGGAGCCCCGCACGGGGATGTCCATGGGCGAGCACCAGGCCCGAACCACACACCGGTGGGGCATCACCCGCAAGGCACAGGATGAACTGACTCTGGCCAGCCACCAGAATCTGGCGGCTGCCTATGAGCGCGGCTTCTTCGACGACCTCATCACCCCGTTCGGCCCGCTGTCCAAGGACAACAACCTGCGCGCCGACTCCACCCTCGAGAAGCTCGGCTCACTGAAGCCTGCCTTCGGCCGTGATCTCGGTGACGAGGCCACCATGACCGCCGGCAACTCCACCCCCCTGACGGACGGTGCCTCGGCCGTGCTGCTGGGTTCCGAGGAGTGGGCCACCGGCCGGGGCCTGCCCATCCTCGCCGACTTCGTGGACTTCGAGACCGCCGCCGTGGACTTCGTGGACGGCGCCGAAGGCCTGCTCATGTCTCCTGCCTATGCCGTCTCCAGGTTGCTCAAGCGCCAGGGGATGTCCCTGCAGGACTTCGACTACTACGAGATCCACGAGGCCTTTGCGGGCACCGTGCTCTCCACGCTCAAGGCCTGGGAGGACGAGGACTTCTGCCGCAACAGCCTGGGCCTGGACGCCCCGCTGGGATCGATCGACCGTTCCAAGCTCAATGTCAACGGCTCCTCCCTGGCGGCCGGCCACCCCTTCGCCGCCACGGGTGGACGCATCACGGCCACCCTGGCCAAGATGCTGCATGAGAAGGGTCCGGGCTCACTGGGCCTCATCTCGGTCTGCGCTGCCGGCGGACAGGGCATCGTCGCGATCGTGCGGGGGCGCTGAACCGATGGCGGCGCAGCATGACACCTACACGGCCCTCGTCAACCAGCCCCTGGGGAAGAGGATCGCGGCGTCCCTCGGCCTCCCTCAGCCAGCCGTCCTCCGTCGGTACCAGCCCGGACAGGTCCTCGTGGAGGGCTCCGTGCTGGTCCTGGGGGACAGTCACGCTGCCGACGAGACGGCGGCCATCCTCCTCGACTGGGATGTGGACGTCCGCCGCCAGCCGGCTCCGGCGGACCGCTACGGCGCCGTCGTCGCCTGCTATGACGACGCCGGAACACCGGCAGACCTGTCCGCCACCACCCTGCAGCTCGGCTCCGTGCAGCGGCAGTTGGCCCGATGCGCCCGCGTGATCACCGTGTTCCGTGACCCGGAGGCGTCCACGGTCCCGGCCGTGCGTGCCGCGCGCCGGGGCGTGGAGGGAATGACGCGCTCACTCGCCCATGAGATGCGCCGCGGGTCCACCGCCAACGGGCTGGTCCTCGGGAAGGACACGGCCCTGTCCAGCGCCGGGGCCACCGGTGCCCTGCGGTTCCTGCTCTCGTCCAAGAGCGCCTTCGTCTCCGGCCAGTTCGTCCCCGTCACCGCTGAGGCTGGAGAGATTCCCGCGGACTGGGAGAAGCCGCTGGCCGGCAAGGTCGCCGTGGTGACCGGTGCCGCGCGCGGCATCGGCGCCGCCATCGCCGAGACCCTGCACCGGGACGGCGCCACCGTGGTGGGCGTGGACGTGCCGGCCGCCGGTCAGGCGCTGGCCGGCGTCGTGAACCGGCTCTCCGGTACCGCGCTGCAACTGGACATCACCGCGGCGGACGCCGGCCGGAGGATCCTGACGCACTGCGCCGAACGGCACGGCCGACTGGACATCGTGGTGCACAACGCCGGCATCACGCGGGACAGGAAGCTCGCGAACATGGATGCGGCGCGGTGGGACTCCGTGATCGCGGTGAACATCGAGTCCCAGTTGGCCATGAACCGGGCCTTCCTCGAGGCGTCCGGCCAGGGAATCGCGTCCGGACAGCTGCGCATCGCCTCGCTCGCCTCCACCTCGGGGATCGCCGGCAACGCAGGACAGACCAACTACGCCGCGTCCAAGGCGGGCGTGATGGGCATGGTCTCCGCCACCGCCACCGAGATGGCAGCCGTCGGTGGCACCATCAACGCCGTGGCCCCGGGGTTCATCGAGACCGAGATGACCGCCAGGATCCCGGTGGCCACGCGGGAGATCGGGCGCCGTCTGAACTCCCTGCAGCAGGGGGGTCAGCCGGTGGACGTGGCCGAGGCGATCGCCTTCCTGGTCTCCGATGCCGCCGGCGGGACCTCAGGCCAGACTCTCCGGGTCTGCGGCCAGGGACTGATGGGGGCCTGAGGATGGAACGCGAGACCATGACCCCGCTGGCCTCGAGCTACCGGGCGGCCCTGGCCACGGCCGCCACGGACGCACTCCGCAGGCGCCGCCGCCCCCAGCAACTGCCGGGCCGCACCGTGGTGGTGCAGGGCCATCAGATCCCCGCGGACCTGGTGGCCCGGTATGCAGCGCTGTTCCACCGCTCGGGAGAGCCACTGGACCCGCAGGACGTCCCCTCCGTGCTGGTGCACGTGGCCGCCTTCCCGGCGGCCATGGAGCTGATGTCCGACCCCGAGTTCCCCCTGCCACTGCTGGGTATGGTGCACCTCGAGAACCGCGTGGTGCACCATGCGGCCGTGCCCTCCGGGACGCCGCTGACGGTGGCCGCCTCCGCCACCGCCCTGGCACCTCACCCCTCGGGGACCACCGTGGACCTCGTGGTGACCGTGCACGGCCCCACGGGCAGTGCACGGGAGGATGGGGATTCCCCTCAGCTGTTGTGGGAGGGCACGTCCACCTACCTCGCCGCCGGGGTCCGCCTCCAGGGCCAGGAGAGGCCGCCCCGCCCCGGGCATCCCGAGTTCATGGCCCCGGCGCTGACCGCCCGGTGGTCCCTGCCGGGGTCCACAGGCCGGGACTACGCGTCCGTCTCGGGGGACTACAACCCCATCCACCTGAATCCTGTGACGGCCAAGGCCCTGGGGCAGAAGGGGATGATCGCCCACGGCATGTACCTCGCGGGGCGCATGTTGGCCGGCCGTGAACCGGCCGGCGGCGGCTTCTCCTGGGGGATCGAGTTCGCCACGCCGGTGCTGCTGCCCGGCACCGTGTCCCTGAACTTCGACCATCCGGCGCCGGGCCGTACGAAGGTGACGGCCTGGAACGGCCGCCGACAGCGGCCGCATTTCACCGGGTCCATCACGGTGGACACGGTGGACGGCTCGGAGGCCTGATCCCGGGCTGGGTCGGCAGTGTCGGCAGGACCGGCAGGGTTGCCGGGGCCCTCAGAGCCTCTCATAGGCGTCCGAGATGCGGGCGGCCATGGCCTCCCAGCCGAACTCATGGGCCCGGCGTGCAGCCGCCGGGCCCATCCGCCGCCACGCCGGCAGGTCCGCGGCGATCCGCTCCAGCTCCACGGCCCAGGTCTGCGGGTCGAGTCCATCCACGAGACGTCCCGTCCGACCGTCGAGCACGGCGTAGGTCAACCCTCCCACCCGGTGGGCCATCACCGGGGTGCCACAGGCCTGGGCCTCCAGGGCGACCAGCCCGAAGGACTCCGAGAAGCTCGGCACCACCACCACGTCCGCAGCCCGGTACATCTCGGCCAGGGCTTCGGCCGAGACCGCCCCGGAGACCGTGCACCGTTCGCCGAGCCCCGACTGCTCCCGCAGGCGCGCCAGGTCCAGGCCATCCGAGCCCGAGCGCGCACCGGTGAGATGCAGGCTGAGCCCCCGGCCGCCGTCGTCCCTGCCGTGGGCGAGACCGGCCGCCCGGATGGCCACCTGCGGACCCTTGTGCCCCTGGATCCGTCCGGCGAAGAGCACCCTGACGCCCTCCGGGTGACCCGGCCACCGGCGCGGCCCGACCGGGTTGAACACGGCGGTGTCCACACCCGGAGGCACCACCGCGATGCGATCTGGCTCCGCACCGTAGTGATCGATCAGCTCATCCCGCTCGGCAGGCGTGTTGGCCACCAGCAGGTCCGACGCGCCGGCGATCTGTTGCTCGGCGGCCTCCCGAGCCTCGGGCTCGGTGGACCGCTCGTCGCGGGCGTTCTTGACCGCGGCCATGGTGTGCATGGTGTGGACGATCGGAGCCCTGAGGTCCGCGGCCACGGACAACCCGGCCAGCCCCGAGAGCCAGTAGTGCGAATGGACCACCCAGCGGCAGTCATCCCCGCGACAGCCTCCCGCCGCGCTCAGTGCGGCGGGTGCGGCGGCGGCGAACTCATCCACCCAGCGCGGCAATTCCTCCTTGGGGACGGCGGCGGCGGGACCGGCGTTCACGGGGACCACCCGGGCCCGGGCTGCCCCGGGGACGTCCGGCACCGGGAGGTCCCGGACCCGCTGATCCGCCTCATCCCGGCGCGTCAGGACCCACACGGGGTGCCCGCCGGTGGCCAGCGTGACGGCAAGCTGGCGCACGTAGACGTTCATGCCGCCGGCATCACCCTGTCCGGGTTGTGCCAGGGGCGAGGTGTGGAGGGACACCATGACCACACCCAGGGATCCAGGCGACTGCGTCACGGTGCCGCGGTCTCCGTCTGCTCGGGGGAGCCGGCGTCCAGTTCATGGTCCACCGCGTCGAGCAGCCGGGCGAACCCCGGGACGGCGTCCAGGTCATCGATCAGCACCGGACGGCCCTCGGCATCGGCCAGTGGAACCTCCCAGTTGGGGTACTCGTGCTGGCGGGTTCCCGGCTGGTTCTGAATGCGCAGCTCACCCACGGCGTCCACCAGGGCCACGCACTGCAGCAGGGAGGGAGCCTGCGCCAGGTATCGGTGCAGCGCCAGCACGACGTCGGCCCGTTCGGCCGGGACAGAAAGGTCAGGTTCCGGGCCGGAGCGGTAGAAGCCCGCGTCCTGCAGGGCTCCGAGGTAGGCCCGGCGCTCCTCGTCGGCCCGCTGCCGCTCGGCCGCGGGATCATCCAGCAACCCGAGCCGCTCCCTCAGGTCCACGTGGAGTCCGGTGAGATATCCGGCGGTCGGCGGCAGATCATGCGTGTTGACGGAGGTCAGGCACTGCCGACGGTACTCCTGCGGGGGCCGCGGGCCGCCGTCGTCCTGCTCGAACCACAGGATGGAGGTGCCGAGCAGGCCGCGCTGGGCCAGGTAGTCCTGGACCCACGGCTCGAAGGTCCCCAGGTCCTCGCCGACCACGACGGCCCCGGCTCGGTGCGCCTCCAGCGCGAGGATGCCGATCATCGCCTCATGGTCGTACTCCACATAGGCACCATGGACGGGGGACTGGCCCACCGGCACCCACCACAGCCGGAACAGCCCGAGGATGTGGTCCACCCGCAGGCCGCCGGCCCGGCGCAGCACGGATCGGAGCATGTCCCGGTACGCCCGGTAACCGGTCTCCGCGAGGCGTTCCGGATGCCATGGGGACTGGGACCAGTCCTGCCCCATCTGGTTGTACATGTCCGGGGGCGCCCCCACGGACATCGAGGGCACCAGCAGGTCCTGCAGCATCCAGGCGTCCGCGTTGTTCCGGTCCGCCCCCACGGCCAGGTCCTGCAGGAGTCCGAGCCGCATCCCGGCCCGGCGGGCGGTGGCCTGGGCCTCGGCCAGCTGCTCGTCACACAACCACTGCATCCACCGGTGGAGCTCGATCTCATCCGCCAGCTCCCTGCGGTACTGCTCCGCGAGGGCACCGCCCGGCACCAGCGCCGGGTCCTGCCACGCCGGATCGTCGGCCGGCAACCGCGTACGCAGGGCGCACCACAGGGCGAAGTCCTCCAGGCCCTGGCCCTCGCCCTGCCGGTAATCGCGGTAGGACTCCTCCCGCTCGGGGGAGCGGGGGAGGAGGTGGAGCCAGCGCAGCGCCGTCAGCTTGTCCGCGTACGCGGCATCGCGGTCCAGGGAGTCCGCCACGGTGTTCTCGGCCCGCCGGCGGACGGCCAGCTCATCCACCCTGGCCCGCATGGCCGGCTCGGCCTCGGCGTACTCGGGCAGGTCCTCGATGCGCAGGTACATGGGGTGGGTGAACCGGCGGGTGGAGGGGGAGTAGGGGGAGGAGACCACCGGCGGCTGCGGGGCGGAGGCGTGCAGAGGATTGGACAGCACGAAGTCACCGCCGTGGGCAGCGGTCTGCACGGCCAGGTCCGCCAGGTCATGCAGGTCTCCCAGACCCCAGGATGCGGAGGAACGGACCGAGTACAGCTGGGCGGAGAGGCCCCAGCCGCGGTGGCGGTGGAATGGCTCGTCAGTGTCCAGCCGGTCCGGGACCACCACCAGGGTGGCCTCCACCAGACGCTCGCCGTCCAAGGGCACCTCCGCCATCCGGGCCCGGAGCAGGTGCCAACCCAGTGGCAGGTCCTGCGGCAGCCGGAAGGTGGCCTGGCCCACCAGCTCGCCCGAGACCTCCTGGGGTTCCGTGAAGTCCTCGAGCTGCTCCAGCGCGATCTCGCTCCCGTCCTCCAGCAGCACGTCCACGGTGACAGGACTACCGTGGGGGACGTGCACCTGGAGGGAAGTTCCAGCCCCGGCGCGGCACACGGTGGTGTGGGGCAGCACCCGGCGCCACGGGGCCAGCCTGCGGTGTTCGAGCGCCGATTCCAGTCCGGCCAGACCGTCCGGGTCCACGGGGCAGCCCAGGGCCGTCAGGACCGCAGCCAGTGTGTGGCCGGAGACCTCCCGCTCGAGGCCGTCCTGGCCCTGATAGGACGTCTGGATGCCATAGGCGTGAGCCAGCCGGTGGAGCACGTCTCGGGCTTCGGTCATGACAGAGGGGCCTCTTTCGCATCCGGATGTCTGCCGGGACACCGGTCACGGTGTCCCACTGCAGTCCCGATTATGGCAGGCCAGGGGCCGGGAGCCGATGACGGGTCAGCCGAGGGTCATCCCGGGCGGCAGGCAGGCCAGTTGACGTTCGGAGAGTCCAGACCGGATGGCACGCAGATGGTCCGGGGTGAAGTCCGGCGCCTGCTCGGTCTTCAGGGGCGTGCGTGAGGACCATGTGAACGTCACCGAGAGCCGGTCTCGGGCCACCGGGGGCGTGGCCCGGTGCAACAGCCTGCAGTTGTCCGCCACCACCGCCGTCCACTGGGGCCCCGTGGCCGTGGTCACCGATCCCGGCGCGACCATCCTGATCACCTTGGTGTCCTCCACGAAACCGGCCACGTAGTGGAGCCTCTCCACCGCGTAGAGGGTCTCGGCCAGTGGCACGAAGGCATAGGGTCCGCCCTGCTCGTCCACGTCGTTGAGCCACACCAGGATCTTGACGGTGCGCCGGTCCTCCGCGTCCCGATGCCACTGGCGAACCCCCACGGTCTGGCTGTTGGCGACCTCACGGCGGACATCGGCGCCGTAGTACCGGGCCGGCACGCCCAGGTAGTTCTCCACGATGTCCAGTAGCCGGTCCTGCAGACCCCACTGCCACAGGGACAGATCGGCCAGCAACGCATCCAGCGAGGGCCGCACCGTGCTCTGCCCGCCCGGGGGAGCGGACGCCAGAGGACCCGCCACCCGGTCCAGTGCGGCCTTCAGCGCGTGTGTGGTGGGGATGACCAGGTCATCCAGGGGGCCGATGCAGACGCCGTCCCGCTGCAGCGTCGAGACCAGGGCCGCCTGATCGGCATCCAGCGCCGGCAGGTGGGGGGCCCACTTGCGGCGGCGCTCCTCATGCCTGCCCTCGGCCGCCCAGCGCAGTGGCGTCACGTTGGTCAGAATCTCTCGTTTGACCCGGTTGGCGAGCCGCGCGAAAGGACTCGTCACGGCCTCGGCAGTGATCATGGACCGTACGTTAGACCCGGGGTCCGGCGGAGACGAGGGCCGAATCCGCTGTCAGGTGGTGGTGGGGTACTTCCGCGGCCACCACCGGGCAGATCCACGTAGGCGGGGCGGGCACGGACCGGATGGGGCGGCCCGAGGGCCGACATGAGATCGGCTCCCGGCAGTGGAACTCGTCCACCGGCCGGGAGCCGATCCAATCTGTGCGCGGAGGGGGACTTGAACCCCCACGCCCTTGCGGGCACAGCGACCTCAACGCTGCGCGTCTGCCAATTCCGCCACCCGCGCGCACATTCACTTTTCCACTCCCTCGAAAGGCAGCGCTGACAATCCTAACACCCTTTTCGGTCCCCGCTGCACACCCCCGACTACACCGTTCTGGGTCTTCGTCCACGACACCGTCCACGACACCGTCCACGACACCGGCCACGACACCGGCCAGCGCCCGGTGGGCCATCTGACTAGGGTGGCACCATGAGCATCTCTCCCCGTGACCCCGCAACCGAGGCCATCGAGCCGTTCGAGGACGAGGTCGTCCGCGTCTGCCGGGACCTGATCCGGATCGACACCTCCAATTTCGGCGGCAACGACTCCCGTGGGGAGCGCGAGGCCGCCGAGTACTGTGCCGAGCTGATGCGCGGGGCCGGGATGGAGCCGCACATCTACGAATCCTCCCCGGGCCGGGCCAGCGTGGTGGGCCGGGTGGCCGGCTGGGACCGGGAGGCCCCGGCCCTCATCCTCCATGGACACCTCGACGTGGTCCCGGCCGACGCCGCCGAATGGAGCGTGGACCCGTTCTCCGCCGAGTTGAGGGACGGCATGATCTGGGGCCGCGGGGCCGTGGACATGAAGGGCATGGATGCCATGATCCTGACCGTCCTGGCACATCTGCACCGTGCCGGACGGCGGCCGCGGCGTGACCTGATCATCGCCTTCTTCTCTGATGAGGAGGCCGGCGGCGTCTACGGCGCCCGTTGGATGGTGGACGAACACCCGGAGGTCTTCGCGGGTGCCACCGAGGCCATCAGCGAGGTCGGCGGATTCTCCACCGACCTTCGCGGTCAGCGGGCCTATCTGCTCCAGACGGCCGAGAAGGGCCTGGCCTGGCTGAACCTCACCTCCACCGGTGCCCCCGGCCACGGTTCCGCCGTGCACCCGGACAATGCCGTGACGCGGCTGTCCGGGGCGATCCAGCGCATCGGCGCCCACAGCTGGCCCCTGACCTATACGAAGACCACCCGCTCCCTGCTGGAGCAGGTGGCCGAGATCTGCGGGGTGGCGTTCGATGAGACGGACCCCACGCCGCAGCTCGAGGCCCTGGGCTCGGCGGCCCGCTTCGTGGGGTCCACCCTGCGCAACAGCACGAACCCCACCGGGCTGACCGCCGGCTACAAGCACAACGTGATCCCGGGCCGCGCCGAGGCCACCCTGGACGTCCGCTTCCTGCCCGGCGAGGAGGAGGACGTCATGTCCACCCTCCGGGAGCTGGCGGGGGAGGGCGTGGACTTCAGCCACGAGCACCGAGACATCTCCCTGGAGGTGCCCTTCTCCGGAGGCCTCGTGGACCTGATGATCGAGTCCATCCAGGCCGAGGACCCCGGCGCCCCCGTGCTGCCGTTCATGATGTCCGGCGGAACGGACAACAAGTCCCTGTCCCGGCTCGGCATCGCCGGGTACGGCTTCGCCCCGTTGCAGCTTCCTGCCGACCTCGACTTCACGGGGCTGTTCCACGGGATCGACGAGCGCGTCCCGGTGTCCGCCCTCGACTTCGGTTGCCGGGTCCTGCACCGGCTGCTCGAGACCCACTAGGAGGAACGCCGCATGATCGACCCGAATGCCGTGCTGACGCCCGAGCTGCTGGACGGTATCCGCCTGC
Organism: Citricoccus nitrophenolicus; assembly: GCF_047305825.1. Classification (GTDB taxonomy): domain Bacteria; phylum Actinomycetota; class Actinomycetes; order Actinomycetales; family Micrococcaceae; genus Citricoccus; species Citricoccus nitrophenolicus. Next base: position 273,865 of record NZ_CP063070.1, read on the forward strand.
GGGCCGCGGGCTACGACGAGGCCAACACCTTCCCCCACGAGGACCTGCGCCTGCTTCGGGACGCCGGCTACCTGGGTGCCCTCGCGCCCACGGCGGAGGGCGGGCTCGGCTGGGACATGCCGGCCGTCGTCGCCGCCCAGCGGCTGCTGGCCCGGCATGCCCCCGCCACCGGCCTCGCCGTGAACATGCACCTGATCTGGAACGGCGTGGCCCACATCCTGCGCCAGCAGGGGGACGGCTCACTGGACTTCGTCCACCGGGAGTCCGCGGCGGGGAGGTCTTCGCCTTCGGCATCTCCGAGGCCGGCAATGACGCGGTGCTCTTCGACTCGGACACGGTGGCCGAACCCCTGGCCGATGGCTCCTACCGGTTCACCGGCACCAAGATCTTCACCACCCTCTCGCCGGTGTGGACCCGGCTCGGGATCTTCGGGAAGACGCCCGACGGCGGCCGGCTGGTCTTCGGCTTCCTGGACCGTTCCGCAGCAGGCTGGGAGGCCGACGCCTCCTCGTGGGACATGCTCGGCATGCGCGCCACCCACTCCCACACCACGCGGCTGACCGGCGCGGTGATCCCGGCCGAGCGGATCGTGCGGCAGATCCCCGCGGGTCCGAACGCCGACCCGCTGACGTTCGGCATCTTCGCGTCTTTCCTGACCCTCGTGGCCGCTGTCTACACCGGGGTGGGGGACCGCGCCCTGGAGCTGGCGGTGCAGCACCTGGGCCGCCGCCGTTCCAAGGTCTCCGGCGAGGCCCTCTCACAGGACCCGGTCCTGCGCTACAAGGCGGCGGAGGCCTCCCTGCGCCAACTGACGATGGACACGCAGCTGCGTTCGGTGGCCATGGACATCGAGGCGGGAACGGATCTGGGCGATGAGTGGTTCCCGCGGCTGGTGGCCAACAAGACGATGGCCGTCCGCACTGCCAAGGCACAGGCCGACTTCGCCCTCGAGGCCTCGGGCGGCGCGTCCTACCACCGTGGGAACGAGCTCTCCCGGATCTACCGCGATGTCATGGCCGGGGTGTTCCACCCCTCGGACGATGAGTCGGCACACCAGACCCTGGCGAATGCCCTGCTGGGGCCGATCAGGCCGTCAGCGCGAGGGTGGACCTCACCCGCATGATCCGGCGGCGCATCCAGTACCGGCGGGCACCGCCACGGTAGAGCACGGTGCGCTGCAGTTCCCACTTGCCGTACTCGGCGTGCTCCACCACTCGCCGACGGGCCTCCGCCACCGAGTCCCCCGGTGCCACGGTCATCACGAGGTACTCCCAGTTCTGGCGCTTCTCCAGCGAGTCGAGCCCGCTGGTGTTCTCCTGTTCGCGCATGCGTCTCCCTGCAGGTCAGCCTTTGAAAGGAAACCCTATGCCAGAGCCGGAGAAAGCGGCTACCGTGTTGGCATGAGCATCGATCCCCGTGTGGCCCTGGAGGCCTTGGTTTCCGCATTCGAAGAACATCTCGCGGCCGCCAGCGGCAAGCGAGATGATGATGACCCGGCGGTGGAGTCGGCGTTCTTCCGCGTGGCCGACTCGTTCGAGGCCTACGAGGACGCCCTGTATGCCGCCACCGGCGAGTTCACCCCTCTCGACGTCTATGACGACGACGATGAGGATGACGGCGATGAGGATGACGGCGACGGCGATTCGGACAGCGACCGCGATGACGATGGTGAGGACGGTCTCGAACCCCGCGGATAGCGGGACCGGTGGCACCTCAGGGGCGGGTCGCGGCGCGGGGAAGGCCCTGTCCGTGACGTAGGGTTCTCTGATGTGAACTGGTTAGAAGCGATCATCCTGGGCCTTGTTCAGGGCCTGACGGAATTCCTCCCCATCTCCTCCTCGGCACACCTGCGCATCGTCGGGGAGTTGCTGCCGGGGGCGTCGGATCCGGGAGCCGCCTTCACCGCCATCACCCAGATCGGTACTGAGCTGGCGGTGTTGCTCTTCTTCTGGAAGGACATCGTCCGCATCATCTCCCGGTGGTTCGGATCACTGTTCGGCAAGGTCGAGCGCAAGGACCCCGACGCCCGGATGGGCTGGTTCATCATCATCGGCTCCATCCCGATCGCGGTGGCCGGACTGCTCTTCGAGGAGTCCATCGACACCTCGTTCCGGTCCCTGTGGATCGTGGCCACCATGCTGATCGTGTTCGGCCTCCTGCTGGCCGTGGCCGATTCGCTCGGAAAGCAGGCCAAACCGCTGGAGAAGCTGACCCTGCGGGACGGCATCCTCTACGGCCTGGCCCAGATGATGGCCCTGATCCCGGGCGTCTCGCGCTCCGGCGGCACCATCACCATGGGCCTGGCGCTGGGCTACACGCGAGAGGCGGCCGCTCGCTACGCGTTCCTGCTGGCCGTTCCCGCCGTCTTCGCCTCCGGCTTCTACAAGCTGTTCAAGGCCCTGTCCGATCCGAGCCAGTCTGCGGCCTACGGTATGGGGGAGACGGCCGTGGCAACCATCGTGGCCTTCGTGATCGGCTACCTGGTGATCGGATGGCTCATGCGGTTCATCACGACCAACTCGTTCAAGCCGTTCGTCTGGTATCGCATCGGACTCGGCCTCCTGCTCTACATCCTGCTCGGCTTCGGAGTGATCAACGCCTGATGGAATCCTGGAACACCGCCCTGCCTGCACGGCTGCCCGTCCAGCCAGACCGACTCAAGCTCTATGACACCGCCTCCCAGTCGGTCCGCCACCCGGGGAACCTGGCCGAGGCCTCGCTCTACGTCTGCGGCATCACCCCCTATGACGCCACCCACCTGGGACACGCCAACACCTACGTCACCTTCGACCTGCTGGGACGCTACTGGCGGGCCTGCGGCCTGCCGGTCACCTACGTCCAGAACGTCACGGACGTGGACGATCCGCTGCTGGAGCGGGCCACCGCCACGGGCGTGGACTGGCGGGACCTCGCGGCCGATCAGACCGAACTGTTCCGCTCGGACATGGAGGCCCTCAACGTGCTCGCCCCGGATCACTTCGTCGGGGCCACCGAGACCGTGGACTGGGTGGTGGAGTCAGTGGAGGCCCTCGTGGCCAACGGCACCGCCTACGCCGTCCCGGGGGAGGACGGCGGACCGGACGGCGACATCTATTTCTCCATCGATGCCGCCGAGGCCGCCACGCACTGGACCCTGGGCAGCGTCGGTCGCCTCAGCGCCGAGGACATGGCCGCGGTGTTCCCGGACCGCGGCGGCGATCCCGATCGGCCCGGCAAGCGGCATCCGCTGGACCCACTGCTCTGGCGGGTGGCCCGACCCGGCGAGCCGACGTGGGACGGCCGTTCCCTCGGGACCGGACGGCCGGGCTGGCATATCGAGTGCTCAGCGATCGCCCGCCGACTGCTCCCTGCGCCCTTCACCGTTCAGGGCGGTGGCTCGGACCTGCGCTTCCCACACCATGAGTTCAGCGCCGCCCACGCCACGGCGGCCGATGGGCAGCCCCTGGCCCAGGCCTTCGTCCACGCCGGGATGGTGGGACTGGACGGAGAGAAGATGTCCAAGTCCCTGGGGAATCTGGTCCTTGTCTCGAGGCTGCGGAGCCAGGGGATCGAGCCGGTGGCCATCCGCACCGCCTTGCTTGCCAACCACTACCGGAACGATTGGGAGTGGACCCAGGACCTGTTGAACCGGTCCGTGGACCGGGTGGCCCGGTGGCGCAGTGCACTGGAGCTCGAGGAGCCCTCTGACGGTTCCACCCTGCTGGCCGCGGCCCACCGCGCCCTGTCCCATGATCTGGACGCCCCGTCCGCGCTCGTGGAGGTGGACCGATGGGCCGATGAGGCACTGGCCCGGGGGACGGCCCGGAGGACGCGGACGCCGTCCGAGACCGACCGCGACCGGCCGGACGTGCGCACCGCCGTCAGCGGTCTGCTGGGCCTGAACCTCTAGGACGGCCCCATAGCCGGGAACCGGCAGTACTAGTCTCGTCCGCGGCGCCGCAGGTACCGCTCGAACTCCTGGGCGATGGCCTCACCGGTGGCCTCGGGCAGTTCCTCGGCGTCCCGGGCCTGTTCCAGCTGTTCCACGTAGGCGGCGACATCCGGGTCCTCCCTGGCCAGCTCGTTCACGCCACGCTCCCAGGCCTCGGCGTCCTCGGCGAGGGCCGTGAGGTCCAGCGGGATCTGCAGGAGGTCCTCGACCCGGCGCAACAGGGCGAACTCCGCCTTCGGGGACGGCGCCTGGGAGACATAGTGCGGGACGGTGGCCCATACGGAGACGGTCGGCAGTCCGGAGCGTGCCGCTGTGTCCGTGACCACGCCGACGATCCCGGTCGGCCCTTCATAGGTGGGCCGGCGGGCCCCGAGGATCTCCCGCAGCTCAGGGTCTGCCGTGGCCGGGGAGGCCGGTAGGGGACGCGTGTGCGGGACGTCTGCCAGCAGGGCGCCCAGCATGATGACGGCGTCCACGTTCTGCTCGGCTGCGTGGGTCAGCAGCTCCGCCGTGAAGGCCTGCCACCGATAGCTCGGCTCGGCCCCGGACACAAGGATCACGTCCAGGCCCTCAAGGTCCACGGCGCGGTACATCCGCGTCCGGGGCCATGACAGTGTCCCCAGCCCATCGGCATCCCGCACCACCGTGGGACGGGTGAACTGGTAGTCGTAGTAGTCCCCGTCCGTGAGGGACCCCGCCGCCGAGGCACGCCACTGATGACGCAAGGCGTCGACCGCGCTGGTCGCCGCGTCCCCGGCGTCATTCCACCCCTCGAACGCGGCGATCATGACCACCGGCCGGCGGCCTGAGACCGTCCCGACCAGATGATCACGCCATCCCGCCGGGACAGCCGGGGTTCCGTCCATCTGTGCCATGACTGCCACCCTAGACCTGTCCGAGAGGCCCGTGCCAGACGCGCGGGGGGATGACCGGGCGCAGCCGCATCCCCCACTAGACTGGGGACCATGCCCCTGCGATCCGACTCCGGCGTGCCCCGCCCCCACGAGCTCTCCGGACCCACCACCGCAGTGGACACGGCGCCCTCACGTAGCGAGGGCCCCCTGCCGGCGGCGGTCTTCTGGGACATGGACGGCACGTTGGTGGACACCGAGCCGCTGTGGAACGAGAGCCAGCGTGCCCTGGTGGAGCAGGACGGTGGGACATGGACCACCCAGTTGGCCCATTCCCTCGTGGGCCAGGCCCTGGACCACGGCGCGCGCCTGTTGCAGGACGCCGGGGTCACCCTGGGCGTGGGGGAGATCATCGAGCTGACGATGACCGACGTGGCTCGCGCCGTCCGCCGATCCGTCCCCTGGCGACCGGGTGCTCGTGAGATGCTCGCTGCCCTGCGTCAGGACGAGGTGCCGTGCGCCCTCGTCACCATGTCACACGCCCCGCTCGCGACGGTGTTCGCCGAGTCCCTGCCCGCGGGCACCCTCGAGTTCCTGGTCACGGGTGACATGGTGCTTCACGGAAAGCCGGACCCCGAGCCCTACACGACCGCGCTAGACGTCATGGCCCGCCGGCACGTGGGACTGGATTCGGCCTCCTGCGTGGCGGTCGAGGACTCCCTGCCCGGTCTGCGATCAGCGGCCGGGGCAGGGTTGGCCACGGTGGCCATCCCTCATGTCATGCCCCTGCCGGCGGACCCCCGGTGGGAGGAGTGGGTCACCCTGGCCGGGCGCACTCCACGCCATCTGGGCCTGGTGGCCGCCCGCCGCTCGGCGGCCACGTGAGCCACGGCCCCCTCGAGGCCGAGGCCCCACGCCGCGGCATGCTCCGACTGGGCCGCCTGATCGGCGTTCCCCTCTACCTGTCCTGGAACTGGTCCCTCATCGCGCTCTTCGTGGTGGTGCTGTTCGGACCGCAGGTCCAACGGCTGTTCCCCGAGCTGGGCGCCGGCGCCTACGGCGTCGCGTTCCTGTACGCGGTGCTGCTGCTGCTCTCCGTGCTCGTCCATGAACTGGCCCACGCCGCCAGTGCCAAGGCCTTCCGCTGGCCCACCACGGAGATCGTCCTGAACCTCTGGGGCGGGCACACCCAGTTCGGCACCTTCCAGGCCACCCCGGGCCGCTCACTCGTCACCGCCCTGGCCGGTCCGGCCGCGAACGTGCTGCTGGCCCTGGGCGGGCAGCTGCTGATGACCCAGGTGGACCCGGGAGGAGTCGGCAGCCTGCTGCTGGGCATCTTCACCTACGCGAACTGGCTGGTGGCGATCTTCAACGCCTTGCCGGGTCTGCCACTCGACGGTGGCCGGATGGTCGAGTCCGCCGTCTGGGCGGTCACGGGTGACCAGGACAAGGGCACCCTTGCCGCGGGGTGGGCGGGACGGGTCATCGTGCTGGCTCTCATCGCCGGCGTGGTGCTGGTGCCCCTGCTGCAGGGACGGCCTCCGGACATCCCGCTCATCGTCATCCTCGTGATGGTCGGATACTTCCTCTGGAGCGGTGCCACAGAGTCCATCCGTGGCGCCCAGCTGCGCCTGCGGGTGCCGTCGCTGACGGCTGCGCAATTGATGCTCCCCGCCATCGGCTTGGCCAACACGGCCACCGTGGCCGAGGTCCGGAACCGGCCCATCGGCACGCTGGCCGTGCTCGTGGGCCCCCATGGGGTCCCCGAGGCCATCGTGGACGAATCGGCCCTGGCCGGCGTCTCAGACCAGGACGCGGATTCCGTGCCGGCCGCGGCCGCGGCCCGCGCCCTGACCCACGGGGCCCTGGTCCGAGCCTCCGACGCGGGCCGCCCCCTGGTGGACCGGCTCGCCGCGGTGGAGGGCTCCGAATACGCTGTACTGGCACCGGACGGCACCGTGTGCGGCGTGCTCCGCCAGCCGGACGTGGTCGAGTGGCTGACCACTGGCCGCCGGCGCTGATCCCCACCCACCGCAGGACCCGCAGGACCCACAGGACCCACAGGACTAGGAGAACTCCCCACGCATGAGCGAATCCCCGATCGAGAACCCCTGCGATGAAGACTCGGCGCGTCACGCTCCGACCGGAGCCGGCGAACGCCGGGGCCCGCTGCGCCCCGGCCAGCGCGTCCAGCTCAAGGACGCCAAGGGCCGGTTGAACACGGTCACTCTGACCGAGGGAGGCCAGTTCCACAGCTATCAAGGGGTCCTGCACCACGACGACCTGATCGGCGGACCGGATGGGGTCGTGGTGTCCAACTCCGCCGGTCACGACTACCAGGTCCTGCGGCCGCTCCTGAGTGACTTCGTGCTGTCCATGCCTCGCGGGGCCACGGTCGTCTACCCGAAGGACGCCGGACAGATCGTCCAGATGGCGGATGTCTTCCCGGGTGCCACCGTGGTGGAGGCCGGAGTCGGCTCCGGGGGGCTGTCCATCTCCTTGCTGCGCGCGGTGGGGGACTACGGTCAACTGCACTCCTATGAGCGGCGGGAGGAGTTCGCCGACGTGGCCCGTGCCAACGTCCAGACGTTCTTCGGTGGCCAGCACCCGGCCTGGCAGGTTCACCTCGGTGACGCGCAGGACAGGATGAGCCAGGTCCACGAACCCGGCTCGGTGGACCGGGTGGTCCTGGACATGCTCGCCCCCTGGGAATGTCTCGACGCGGTGGCCACGGTGCTGGCTCCCGGCGGAGTCTGGATCAATTACGTGGCCACCGCCACCCAGCTCTCCCGCGTGGCGGAGGCCATTCGCGAGGACGGCCGGTTCACCCAGACCGAGGCTTCGGAGACCATGGTGCGGGGTTGGCACCTCGACGGCCTCGCCGTTCGGCCGGATCACCGCATGGTGGCGCACACCGGCTTCCTCCTGACCTGCCGTCGGCTGGCCACCGGGCAGGAGGCCCTGGCCCTGAAGAAGCGTTCCAAGGTCTCCGAGTTCAAGCCGGTCGACGTGGAGGCCTGGCAACCGGCCGATGAGACCCGCTGGACCCCCCAGGCCCTCGGCGAGCGGCCCGTGACGGACAAGAAGGCCCGCAAGGCGGCTCGGGAGGCGGCGTCCATGGAACAGAGGGGCGCACGGCGGCACCTTGAGGATCTCTGACCTAGGATGGATAAGCAAGGCTGACCTAATGGCACTCCGATCCGGTTGGCCGGAAAGGTCTCCGTGAGCGATTCCACCACCGCAGACTCCGGGCTGACCCGTCAGCTGGAGGCCGCCCGACGGCGCGCCTCCACGCTCGTGGAGAAGAACCGGACCCTCGAGTACCAGCTGGAGACGGCCTCCCGGAACAATCGACGAATGGTCGACCTGCTGGAGCAGACGCGCCAGGAGATCACCACGCTGAAGGCGGCACTCGAGCTCGACGGCGAGGCCCCGTTCTCCTTCGCCACCGTCCTCGAGGTCCATCAGGCCCGCGAGCCCGTGGAGGGCAACGAGATCTCGGCGGCCGTCCAGGGCGGGGTGGACGTGCTGCACAACGGCCGCCGGCTGCGCGTCGCCGTGTCCCCGTTGCTGGACCCCACCCGGATCACGCAGGGAGCCGACGTCCTGCTCAATGATTCCCTCGCGATCATCGCGCTGCTGGAAGCAGAGCGCACAGGCGAGCTGGTCCGTGTCAAGGAGACTCTGGACGAGGGCCTGCTGGTGGTGGTCGGGCGTGGCGACGAGGAGCGCGTGCTGCGCCGCGCCGACCGGCTGGCGGGCCAACGCATCCGCGTCGGCGACGCCGTGACCGTGGATTCGAGGACGGGCCTGGCCCTGGACATCATCCCGCTCAGCGAGGTCCAGGACGTGGTCCTCGAGGAGGTCCCGGACGTCAGCTACGAGGACATCGGCGGACTGGCGGACCAGATCGACCAGATCCGCGACTCCATCGAGCTGCCCTTCCTGCACCCGGGGCTGTATCGGGAGCACGGACTCAAGGCCCCGAAGGGGATCCTGCTCTACGGCCCGCCCGGGACCGGCAAGACCCTCATCGCCAAGGCGGTGGCCTCCTCGCTCGCCGCCCGCTCCACCGAGGAGCACCGCTCGTACTTCCTGAACATCAAGGGGCCGGAGCTGCTGAACAAGTACGTGGGGGAGACGGAACGGCACATCCGCACCATCTTCGCCCGGGCACGGGAGAAGGCCTCGGACGGCTACCCCGTGGTCGTCTTCTTCGACGAGATGGAGTCCCTGTTCCGGACCCGCGGGTCCGGGGTGTCCTCGGACGTGGAGACCACGATCGTCCCCCAGCTGCTCGCCGAGATCGACGGGGTGGAGCGGCTCGACAACGTCATCGTCATCGGCGCCTCCAACCGTGAGGACATGATCGACCCGGCGATCCTGCGGCCGGGCCGCCTCGACGTCAAGATCCGCGTCTCCCGCCCCGACGCCGCCGGCGCGGCGGACATCTTCGCCAAGTACGTGACCGATTCCCTGCCGCTGCACTCCTCCGAGATCGAGCGCCATGGCAGCCGCGGGGCCGCCGTGGCGGCCATGATCTCCGCCGCCACCGAGCGCCTGTTCGCCCGCAGCCCCGAGACCGAGTATCTCGAGGTCACCTACGTGGACGGCTCGACCCGGATCCTGCACTTCGCCGACTTCACCTCCGGCGCCGTCATCGCGAACATCGTGGACCGTGCCAAGAAGCACGCCATCAAGGACTACCTGTCCGCGAAGCCCGGTGGGCCCATGACGGCCCCCGCCGACGCCTCCAAGGGACTGCGCACCGAGCATCTGCTCCACGCGATCGGCGCGGAGTTCGCCGAGCAGGAGGATCTGCCGAACCACGCCTCACCGGAGGAATGGGCCCGCATCTCCGGCCACCGCGGCGGCCGCGTGGCCGGGCTGCGCATGCTCCTGCACCAGGGGTCCCGGTGACGTACGTGCCCCAGGTCCCGTCCGCCGCTGCCCCCGCGTGGCGCGGCCAGCGCGGGCTGGTACCCGACGACGCCACCTTGCCCGCCGGACGGGACACCGCCGGTTGGGGCGTGCACCGGGTCATGGGGCTGGAGACCGAGTATGGCGTGCACGCACCGGCGAACCCGGGGGCCGGCCACTCCGTGCTGTCCGTGGAGGTGGTCAACGCCTATGCGGACCTCGTCACCTCTCGCGGTGGCTCGGTGGCCGGCACCGAGTGGGACTACGGCGAGGAATCGCCCCTGGTGGACGCGCGCGGGTGGACGCTGCCACGCTCTGTGGCCCACCCCACGCAGCTGACGGACCAGCCCCTGACGGATGACGCCGGCCTGCCCGTGCATCTGCTGACGAACCTCGTGCTGCCCAACGGGGCCCGGTTCTACGTGGACCACGCCCACCCCGAGTACTCCTCGCCGGAGACCACGAATCCGTTCGACGCCATGGTCTGGGACCAGGCCGGAGACCTGGTGGCGTTGGCGGCCTCCCAGCGCATCGCCGAGGCCGAAGGTCAACCACAGGTGTTGCTGTACAAGAACAACACCGACAACAAGTCGGTCTCCTACGGTGCACACGAGAACTACCTGGTGGCCCGAGACCTGGACTTCGAGGAGCTTGCGGCGCGGCTGATCCCCTTCTTCGTCGCCCGGCAGGTGGTCTGCGGCGCCGGACGCGTGGGAATGGGCCCCACCGGCCGGGTGCCAGGGTTCCAGATCAGTCAGCGCGCGGACTTCTTCGAGGAGCAGATCGGCCTGGAGACCACCGTGCGCCGCCCCCTCGTCAACACGCGGGACGAGCCGCATGCGGACGCACACCGGTACCGCCGCCTGCACGTGATCATCGGGGATGCCAACCTCTCCCAATACGCCACCTGGTTGCGCTGCGGCATGACAGCGCTGGTGCTGTCCATGATCGAGCTCGGCACCGCACCACAGATCGAGCTTGCGGATCCCGTGGCGGCCCTGCAGACGATCAGCCACGATCCGAGCCTGCAGGCCACCGTGCCCCTGGTGCGTCCCCTCGACAGCACCGGTGCCGCCGGCGCGCGAGTGGTCACCGGCCTGGACCTGCTCGAGGCCTACCTGGTGGCGGCCGAGGCCCATGTGGAGCGGTTCGGCATGTCCGATCCGGCCACCGTGGACGTCCTCACCGCCTGGCGCGAGTCCGTCCAGACCTTGCGGACGGATCCGGCCGCCATGGCCGATCGGCTGGACTGGGTGGCGAAGTACCAACTGCTCTCCGGCTACCGGGATCGACACGGCCTGGACTGGGACCACCCACGCTTGGGCATGATGGACCTCCAGTACGCCGATCTGCGTCCTGACAGGGGCCTCTACCAAGCCCTCCTGCGCCGCGGATCCATCCGCCGGCTGGTGCGGGACGAGGATCTGCGCGACGCCGTCGCCCGGCCGCCGCGGGACACCCGGGCCTGGGTGCGCGGCAGGACCGTGGAGGCCTACGGCCGGCACGTGGTCGGCGCCAGTTGGGACACCCTCCTGGTGCGCAGGGACGGCGAGGGGCCCCTATACCGGTTCCACCAGCGCGAACCCCTGGCCGGCTCCGCCACTCAGATCCCGGGCCTGTTCGACGAGCCCGGCGCGGACGACGCCTATGACCGACTGCTCGAAGCCCTGGCCCACGTGCAGTCCCCACACTGAACCTCACACTGAACCCCGCACCGAACCCCGAGTTCCCAACACCATCCATCTCCTAGGAGTGACCATGTCACAGCAGTACGGTTCATCCTTCGACCGTGAGGACGAGACGCCGCCCCCGGAGAACCCGGCACCCACCGGCGACTCTGCCCAGGCCCAGACCACCGACCTGGACAGCCTGCTGGACGAGATCGACTCGGTCCTGGAGTCCAACGCCGAGGAGTTCGTCAAGGGCTTCATCCAGAAGGGCGGGCAGTAGCCCCGTGGATCGCAGGATCATGGGCGTCGAGACCGAGTTCGGCGTCCACTACTCCCACCCGGGGACCCGTCCCCTGACGCCCGAGGAGGTCGCCCGGTACCTCTTCCGTCCGGTGGTCGAGTGGGGACGCTCCTCCAATGTGTTCGTCTCCAACGGGTCCCGCCTGTACCTGGACGTGGGATCCCACCCGGAGTACGCCACGGCCGAGTGCAGCACCCTGGACGAGCTCGTGGCCGTGGACAAGGCCGGCGAGCGCGTCATGCAGGAGCTGATCGACCAGGCCACGGAGAGGATGGCCGCCGACGGCTTCGGGGGCACCATCTACCTGTACAAGAACAACGCGGACTCCGCAGGGAACTCCTACGGCTCCCACGAGAACTACCTGCTGAACCGCCGCACGGAGTTCCGACGCCTCTCGGAGGCGCTCATCCCCTTCCTCATCACACGGCAGCTCATCGCCGGTGCCGGCACGTCCGTGGGCGCCATGCCAGTGGACGATTCCCTCCCCGGGCCGACCCGCCGGGACGCCCACTTCGCCTTCTCGCAGCGGGCCGACCACGTGCTGGAGGGGATCTCCTCCGCCACCACGCGGTCCCGGCCCATCATCAACACCCGGGACGAACCCCACGCCGACGCCGCCGAGTACCGCCGGCTCCACGTGATCGTGGGCGATTCCAACATGTCCGAGACCACCCAGTTGGTGCGCTTCGGGGCCACCGACCTCATGCTGCGGATGATCGAGGCGGGCGTGCCGCTCGGCGACCACCAGCTGTCCAAGCCCATCCTCGCGATCCGACAGGTCTCCCACGACCTCACCGGGACCGCACCGTTGGAGCTGCGCAACGGCAGCCGACGATCAGCCCTGGAGCTCCAACGCCACTACCTGGAGCAGGCCACCGCCTTCATCCACCGCAACGGTGCCCACCATGAGCGGGTTCCCGCCGTGCTGGACCTCTGGGAACGTACGTTGGACGCCGTGGAGTCCGGGGACTCATCCGGCATCGACACGGAGATCGACTGGGCCATCAAGCACCGGTTCCTCTCCCGGTACGCGGCCAAGAACGGCCTGGACTGGGATGCGCCGCGGCTGGCCCAGCTGGACCTGTCCTACCACGACATCACTGCGGGCCGGGGACTGTTCTCGCTGCTGCAGGCCCGGGGCGCGGCCGCCCGATTCCTGGACGACGCTGCCATCGAGGACGCCCTGGACAACCCGCCGCCGAGCACGCGGGCCGTGCTGCGCAGCCGTTTCATCCGGGCGGCGAGGGATGCCGGCCAGGCCTATTCCGTGGACTGGACCCACCTGAAGCTCAACGACCTGCCCCTGCACGCCATCAGCATCAAGGACCCGTTCCAGACCGCTTCGGACCGGTTGGACGCGCTGATCGGGTCCTTGAGCAGCGGCGATGCCTCCAGCGTCCATCCAGTCTGACGTGACAGACTGAAACCACCCTCGTCCCGCCCTACCGAAGGATCCCATGTCCAACTCCCCGTCCCGATCTCGCCGGTCCCGCGCGGCCGCGCCCCTGTCCCTCTCCCTGGTCGGAGCCCTGCTCCTGGCCGGCTGCGCTGCTCCGGAACCGCGTGGTGCCGGTGATGTGGAGGCCCTGGAGCCGGTCACCCTCGAGCTGGCCGAGGACGGTGCGCCGGAGGTCACGGTGGACGGGACGATCGAGGCCGAGGAGGTCTCCTCCCGGGTCCTGCAGGACGGTGACGGCGCCGAGGTCAACGAGGGGGACCTCGCCATGGTGCAGACCGCGATCGTGGACCCCGAGTCCGGTGAGGTCACCGCGGAGAATTTCACCCAGGGCTCCGAGGCCGTGTACCTCAACGAGACGCTGAAGGAGGGCAATGACGTCCTCTACGACATGCTGGACCAGAACAAGGTCGGCGCTCAGATCTCCTTCTTCATGCCGGGATCCCAGCTGGGGCAGGGTGCCACCGACCAACTGATGGTGTTCCAGATCGCCGATGCGCGGCCGGCACACGCCGAGGGCGATTCCGTGGACGTCACGGACGACTCGCTGCCGTCGGTCACCCGCAATGAGGACTCCGGCGAACCGACCATCGAGTCCCCTGAGGGGGACGCCCCGGAGGACCTCGTGGTCCAGCCGCTCATCCAGGGCGACGGCGAGGAGATCGGCGAGGGCGACTACGTCACCATGCAGTACAAGGGTGTGAAGTGGTCCGATGGTGAGGAGTTCGACTCCTCGTGGTCCAAGGACGAGCTCTTCGGCACAACGTTCGACCAGGTCATCCAGGGCTGGGGTGAGGGACTGCAGGGCCAGAAGGTCGGCTCTCAGGTCCTGCTCGTGGTGCCGCCGGCCCAGGGCTACGGCGAGTCGGACGGCCACGAGCTGCAGGAGGAGACGCTCGTCTTCGTGGTGGACATCCTGCACACCATGCCGCCGGCCCAGCCGGCCCCCGCCCCCGAGGACGAGTCCGGCGATGCTTCCGGTGAAGGTGAGTCCGGTGAGGATCCCGCGTCACCGTCGGCGTCACCGTCCGCCTCTGAGTAGTCTGGAGTCCGCGGCCGGATCCGGCCGAGACCTACACCATTCAGTCCTGACGGAAGGAAACGACCATGTCCTTTGGACAGCGCAACTATGACCGCACCCGGCCGGAGATCGACTTCCCCGGTGACACCCCACCGGAGGACCTCGTGATCGAGGACCTGACGGAGGGTTCAGGCCAGGCCGTCCAGGCCGGGGACCGGGTGTCCTGCCACTACCTCGGCGTCGCCTGGTCCACCGGGGCCGAGTTCGATGCCTCCTGGAACCGCGGTCAGCCGCTGGACTTCCAGGCGGGCGTCGGCCAGGTCATCAAGGGCTGGGACGACGGCCTGATCGGCATGAAGCTCGGCGGACGCCGGCGCCTGGAGATCCCGCCGCACCTGGCGTACGGGGATCAGGGCGCCGGGGGAGAGATCGGCCCCGGGGAGACACTGATCTTCGTGGTGGACCTCGTCGGGATCAACTGAGCCGACCGTGACCGCCGCCGCGCCCGCACGCTCCACGGAGCGCATCGTCTCCCTGCTGTGGGTCCTGCTGGCCAACGGGCGCCGCGGGGTCTCCCGGGACTATCTGGTCAAGGCCGTGGACGCCTACGCGGTCTCCACCTCCCCGGCGGCCCTGGAGAAGATGTTCACGCGGGACAAGGAGGTGCTGCGGGGCATCGGCGTCCCGCTGGAGGCCTTCACGGTCCAGGACGAGACCGGTTTCGACTCCTCGGACCCCGGGACCGAGACCCGCTACCGGATCGACGAGGAGCGGATGTACCTCCCGACCGTCCCGTTCAGCAACGGGGAGCGGCTGGCCCTGATGCGGGCCGAGTCCGCCTGGGCGGGTTCCGATCTGGGCCATGCCGTGGTCCGCGCCCTCGGCCGGGTGGACGCGGGGGAGGACTGGCTGGACACTCGCTCGGCCTCCGACCACGAGGCCTTCGGCGTCCGGTTGGCGGGGGCGGACCGGTACCTCACGGAACTGGGGGACCTGGTCCGTGAGCAGGCGGTCATCCGTTTCTCCTACCGCAAGGTCCATGCTGAACGCCCCGAGACCCGGACAGTACGGGCCTGGACGCTGACCAACCCCACCGGGGTGTGGTACCTGGTGGGCTGGGACCTCGACCGCGGCCAGCAGCGGACCTTCCGCCTCACCAGGATCGAGTCAGATCCGGTGCCGGCACCCGAGCGCGGTGGCACCGAAGAGGCCCCCTTCCGCCCGAGGGACCTGGATCTCGCGGCCGTGCATGCGGCGGTCTCCGGTGAGCGGACGCCGGCCGCCACCCGGCTGCGGCTGGCCGCGGGACGGGCCGTGCAGTTACGCCTCGGCAGCGAGCTCCTCGAAGCCGGCGCCGACGCGGACCTGGTGCGCCTGTCCTATACCCGCCCGGCGGAGATGGCCGGTTCC
Organism: Citricoccus nitrophenolicus; assembly: GCF_047305825.1. Classification (GTDB taxonomy): domain Bacteria; phylum Actinomycetota; class Actinomycetes; order Actinomycetales; family Micrococcaceae; genus Citricoccus; species Citricoccus nitrophenolicus. Next base: position 289,425 of record NZ_CP063070.1, read on the forward strand.
ATCGCCGCGGCCGGCCCCCTCGCCACGGTGACGGATCCCGATGATCCCCTGCACGCCGCCGTCGTCGCCCTGATGGATTCCGCCCTGGCGGCGCATGCCGCACCAGTCCCCGAATACACCCTCACTGCGCCCCGGCGGCGCCGCAACCGCCGCAGTGACCGTGATCGGGTCGCCGCCGTGGTGGACGCCATCGGTTTGGCGAACCGGCGGGATGGGATCAGCCGCACCGAGTTGGCGGAACGGCTCAACGTCCGGGACCGCGAACTCGATGCCCTGCTGAATGAGCTCTGGTTCTGTGGCATGCCCGAGCGTCAGTTCGCCGGGGAGCAGTTCGAGGTCCACGAGCATGAGGGACGGATCCGCATCACCCAGGCCGAGCGGATCTCCGGTCCGCTGCGGCTCAGCATCCCCGAGGCGGCGGCTCTCGTGATCGGCCTGCGGGCCGCGGCCGGGATCCCCGGCCTGTCCGACCAGGAACGGCAGGACACGGACACCGCCCTGCACAAGATCCTCGATGCCTCGGGCCCGGAGGTGCATCGGGCCGGTGAGGGCATCGTCGCCGGATTCGACGTCGGCCCCCACGCCGCGCTGGCCGGCCGGCTGCACGCCGCGGTCCGGGACCGGCGGCTCGTGCGATTCAGGTATCACGCGGCCGCCACGGACGAGTCCACCCAGCGCACCGTGGAACCCCTCCGGCTGACCGCCGAGTCCGGACACGGCTATCTGCAGGCCTGGTGCCAGACCAGTGAGGGCCTGCGCAACTTCCGCCTGGACCGCATCGAGTCTCTGGAGGAGACGAGCGAGGTCTTCGAGACCCGGGATCTGCCCACCTCGGACCGGTTGTTCATGTCGCACGGCGACGAGACCACGGTGACTGTGCATTTCGGACACCGCATCCGGGACCTGGTGCCCGGATTCGACCCGGAGCGCACCGCACACCTCGAGGACGGCTCGGTGGTGGCGGAGGTCCGGTTGGCCAGACCCGACTACGCCCACGAGCAGGCCGCCAGGTTCGGCGGAGAGTTCCGGGTCCTGGCCCCGCGGCAGGTCGCCGAGTCCACCGTGGAGTGGCTGCGCCGGGCCCGCAACGGATACGTCACCGACTGTTCACCGCTGCCGGGCGGAATCACGGTCCCTGCGCCGGACGGCGTGGCGTAAACTCGAGAACGTTCAATCGAAAGGACTTCCCCATGGGTGGACTTCAGGGATGGCAGCTCGTCATCATCATCGCGATCGCGCTCTTGCTCTTCGCCGCCCCCAAGCTCCCGGCGATGGCCAGGAACCTCGGCCAGTCGATGCGGATCTTCAAATCGGAGGTCAAGCAGATGAAGGACGACGGCAAGGACTCCTCGGCAGGCTCCGATCAGTCCACGCAGTCCACTGACTCCGAGCCAGTGGAGGGCCGCATCGTCGACGGCGGGTCCGAGGGCACCCGTGAGGGCCGGAAGACCGGCACCAACGACCAGCCGTAACCAGTTGGTCACCGGCTCCATGACTGACGAACCGCGGGCGTCCCGGCCGAAGCGGGTCCCGAGGCGGATCAAGACGGCCAAGGGTCCCCGCAAGACGAACCCCACCGGGGAGATGGCCCTCAAGGACCATCTGAAGGAACTGCGCAACCGGCTGATCTTCGCCGCCATCGGTCTGACGCTGGGTGCCGTCGTCGGGTTCCTCGTCTACCAGCCGTTCTTCTCGGCCCTGATCGACCCGGTGCACCGGCTCTCGGACGAGGGCCGGATCGTGACGGTGTCCTTCAGCGCCGTCGGCCAACCGTTCGACATCATGCTGCAGGTGGCCCTCTTCGTGGGGCTCGTGCTCTCCAGTCCCATCTGGCTCTACCAGATCTGGGCCTTCGTGGTCCCGGGCCTGAAGAAGAGGGAGAAGCGCTACGCGGTCGGTTTCATGGCCGCCGCCGTGCCGCTGTTCCTGCTGGGCGTCGGCCTGGGCTGGCTCGTGCTGCCCGAGGCCGTCCGGTTCTTCGTGGGGCTCTCCCCGGAGGGCACCGCCAACGTCATCACGGCCGACGTCTACATCCCGTTCGTGCTGCGCCTTTTCCTGGCCTTCGGGTTCGCCCTCGTGCTCCCGGTGGTCCTGGTGGGCCTCAACATGATCGGGGTGCTGCCCGGACGGCAGATCATCAAGCACTGGCGGATCACGGTCTTCATCATCGCCCTGATCGCGGCCCTGGCCGCCCCTGGCTCGGACGCCATCACCATGTTCTACCTGGCGGCGCCACTCGTGCTGCTCTTCGGCGTGGCGATCGTGATCTGCCTCGTCAATGACCGGCGCCGCGCCAAGCGTCTGGCCAAGGATGCCTCGGAGAACGAGGACTCCCTGCGGTCCGGCCCGAAGCCCCTCAAGGATCTCTAGCGTTCCGGTGGTCCTGCCAGCGCTCCGTCCGATCCGTCATGTCCTAGGCTGGCCCCATGGCACCTTCCGCGGATGACACCACCGGCCAGCCGAGCCCCGCGGAGCGTTACGCAGCGGCCAGGCGCCGTGCCGCGGAGTCCAAGACGGAGCTGGGGCGCTTCGCCGCCACGCTGGGCTTCGCCCTCGACCCCTTCCAGGCGGATTCCTGCCGCAGGCTCGAGGACGGGCACGGCGTCCTGGTGGCCGCTCCCACGGGTGCCGGCAAGACCGTGGTGGGCGAGTTCGCCATCCACCTGGCCCTCGCCCACGGTCAGAAGGCCTTCTACACCACGCCCATCAAGGCGCTGAGCAACCAGAAGTTCCAGGAGCTGACGGCCACCTACGGCGCGGACCGGGTGGGGCTGCTCACGGGGGACACCTCCATCAACTCGGAGGCCGAGGTGGTGGTGATGACCACCGAGGTGCTGCGCAACATGCTCTACGCCGACTCGGACACCCTCCGCAACCTGGGCTATGTGGTCATGGACGAGGTCCACTACCTGGCCGACCGCTTCCGCGGCGCGGTGTGGGAGGAGGTCATCATCCACCTGCCCGAGCACGTCCAACTCGTCTCCCTGTCTGCCACGGTGTCCAACGCCGAGGAGTTCGGCGCCTGGCTGGACACCGTGCGAGGCTCCACCTCCGTGGTGGTCTCCGAGCACCGGCCGGTCCCGTTGTGGCAGTACGTGATGGCAGGGAACCAGCTCTACGACCTGTTCGCCACCGAGGTCGCCTTCGACGAGGTGGCGCCGGCCGGAGCGGAGTCCGGGGACGAGGCAGAACTGAAGGACACCTCGGGCAGCCGGCTGGTGCTCAATCCCGAGCTGGCGCGACTGGCGGAGGACCAACGACGTCGGGAGGAGCGCAGTGACTGGGGGCGACCGGGGCGCAGCACCTATCGGGGCGGCCGGGGTGGCCCCCGGGGGCGCGGCGGCGGCAAGTCGGGCGGTGGCCGGTCCGGCCGGTCCGGCCGATCGGGTCGGGACCGTGGGCACCCCGGCCCCGCCGCCCACGGGCGGGACGAGCAGGCCATCACCGCTCGGTACGACTCCGGATCTGCTGGCTCCTCCGGTTCCGACCAGTCCGGCGGTGGGTACGGGTCCGCGCAGCGTCATGCGGGCAACCTGCGGGTCTCCCGCCCCGGTATGGTCAGGGTCCTCGAGCGCGAGGGGCTGCTGCCGTGCATCACGTTCATCTTCTCGCGGGCGGGGTGTGACGGGGCCGTGGAACAGTGTCTGGGCGCGGGGCTAGACCTCACCACGCCGGCGGAGAAGCAGCAGATCCAGGCCGCGGTGGACGAGGCCGGGCAGGCGCTGCCGGCCGAGGACCTGGACGTGCTGGGCTTCTGGGGGTGGCGTGACGGTCTCTCCCGCGGCTTCGCAGCACACCATGCCGGGATGCTGCCGCCGTTCAAGGAGGTCGTGGAGCAGCTGTTCGCCCAGGGGCTGGTGAAGGTGGTCTTCGCCACGGAGACGCTCGCGCTGGGGGTGAACATGCCGGCCCGCACCGTGGTTCTGGAGAAGCTCGAGAAGTTCAACGGCGAGGCCCATGTGAACATCACGGCGGGGGAGTACACCCAGCTCACGGGCCGGGCGGGCCGCCGGGGCATCGATGTGGAAGGCCACGGCGTGGTGCTGTGGCGTCCCGGGCTGGACCCGGCGGCCGTGGCGGGGCTGGCGTCCCGGCGCACCTATCCGCTGAACTCCTCGTTCCGGCCCACCTACAACATGTCCGTGAACCTCATCGCCCAGTTCGGGCTCGAGAGGTCCCGATCCATCCTCGAGTCCTCCTTCGCCCAGTTCCAGGCGGACCGGTCCGTGGTGGGACTGGCCCGTGAGGTACGGAACCGCGAGTCCTCCCTGGCCGGATACGAGCAGTCCATGACCTGCCACCTGGGTGACTTCACGGAGTACGCCCGGTTGCGCAAGGAGCTCTCCGCAGCGGAGAAGGACACGTCCAAGGGCCGCAACCGGGCGCGCCAGCGCGCGGTCAAGGACTCCTTGGCCAATCTGCTGCCCGGCGACATCATCGAGGTACCTGGACCGCGCAAGCTGGGCACCGCCGTCGTGGTCTTCCCCGCCGGCAATCCGGCCAACCCGCGGGTCGGCGTCATCACGAACGAGGCCCAGCTGCGCCGGATCAGCACGGACGACCTCACGGATCCGGTGGACCCGGTCGGCGGGACACAGCTGCCCCAGAACGTGCAGGTCAAGACCCCGACCCAACGCAAGGACGTCGCCTCCTCCATGCGCGCCGCCCTCCGCGAGCACCGGAAGGCGCCGGGGGACCGGCCCCGTGCGGGGTTCCGGTTCCAGGACGACGGCAGTGCCGAGCGTGCCACCGAGCTGCGCCGGCAGCTCGAACGCCATCCCTGCCACGGCTGCAAGGACCGCGAGGACCACGCCCGCTGGGCCGAGCGCTGGTGGAAGCTCCGTCAGGAGGTCGACCACCTCACCAGCCGCATCCAGGGCCGCACGAACACGATCGCGAAGGCCTTCGACCGCCTGGTCGCGCTCCTGACCGACTACGGGTACGTGACCACAACGGGCACCGCTGAAGCGACCCCGGGGGTGACGGACGCCGGGCAGAGCCTGCGCCGGATCTACGGGGAGCGCGACCTGCTGACCTCGTTGCTCCTCGAGGACGGTGTCGCGAAGGACCTCGATCCTGAGGAACTGGCCGGTCTGGCGGCCCTCCTGGTCTTCCACGCCAAGGGAGCGGCCGAGAACATCGGCATCCCGCAGATGCCCACCACCCGGATCCAGCGGGCCCTCGAACGGACCGAGGAGCGCTGGTACGAGCTCCAGCAGGCGGAGCGCGGCGCACGGCTCGAGCCGACCCCGGAGCCCGATCCGGGGCTGGTCTGGCCCATCCACCGGTGGGCACGCGGCCGTAACCTCAGGGACACGCTCAAGGGCACCGACCTGGCTGCGGGGGACTTCGTCCGCTGGGCGCGTCAGGTCATCGACCTGCTGGATCAGCTGTCCAAGGTGCCCGGGCACCCCGGACTGAACGCCCAGTGCCGGCGTGCTGCGAATCTCGTCCGGCGTGGCGTGGTGGCGTACTCGAGTGTCGATACGCTGGACGGATGAGCACCCTCTATGTGAACGGCACCATCCACTCCACCTCTGATCCCTACGCCACCGCCCTGCTGGTGGAGTCCGGGTCTGTCGCGTGGGTGGGGGCTGATGACACCGCCGATTCGATGCGCGGGCGCTCGGGAGAGACGTGGGACGTGGTGGATCTCGAGGGGGCTCTCGTGGTCCCGGCCTTCGTCGACTCCCTGTGCCTCGATGTCTCCTCCCAGGCTGAACCGGCCCGGTCCGGGATCTTCCTGTCCGTCACCGTGGGCCGGGAGAACCCCACTGAGGCGATCGGCTATCACCTGGTGGACTCGGACGAGGCTGCCGGCGCGGCCTCGGACCTCGCCGCGCTCGTCACCGGGACGGGCGGCGAGCGGACCGCTGGGCTGGCGGCCGTCGTCGGGCCCGGAGGACTGGACGGCGGTGCCGCAGCCCACCTGACGGCCCAGGCCACCGCCGCCGGGGTCCAGCTGTATCTGCTGCCGAGCGAGGCGGAGGACTTCACGGCGGTGATATCAGCCCTCCGCGCGACGGCGCAGGCGCAGGGCACCCAGGCCCTCGGCATGGCCCGCCACCGGATCGCCTGGAGTGGGCCCGTAGATGAGGAGTCGATGGGGACGTTGGCGGAGAACAGCCTGTCCTTCACGGCGGTACCCCACGCGGACGGGACCCTGGCCACGCCGGTCGCCTCCCTGCTGAGCCGTGCCGTGCCGGTCTCCTTCGGCAGCGGAGATGGCCCAGCGGACCCATGGGGCACCCTGCGCGCTTCCCTCGAGCACCGAGAGGCGGAGCAGCGCATCTCCGCCCGGTCAGGGTTCACCGCGGCCACCAGGGCCGGGCTGCGCGCCCTGCCGCACTCCCTCGGGGCGCAGTACGCGGCGGCCGGGCGGATCGCCCCCTCCTCACCCGCGACCTTCGGCATCTGGGCCGCCGAATCGCTCAGCGTCCAGGCACCCGATGGCCGCGTGGCCGCCTGGAGCACTGACACCCGGGCGGGCACGCCCCTGCTTCCCGTGCTGGAGGAGGGCACCGCCGCCCCGCAGTGCCTGGCCACCGTGGTGGACGGCGCCGAGGTGTACCGCTCCCAGGACTGGACCTGACCGGACCTATACTTGACCCCCGATACCCGAACCGGCACCTCTCGAAGGATTCAACCGCCTATGCGCCTGCTGACGATCATCCCCACCTACAACGAGATCGAGTCCCTGCCCCGCACGCTCGATCGACTGCGCGTGGCCGTGCCGGAGTCCGACGTGCTCGTGGTGGACGACGCCTCGCCCGACGGCACGGGTGACTGGGCCGATCGCGCCTCGGTGGCCGATCCGCAGATCCACGTGCTGCACCGCACCCACAAGAACGGCCTGGGCGGCGCCTATATCGCCGGTTTCCACTGGGGCCTGGACCAGGGCTATGACGTGCTCATCGAGATGGATGCGGACGGCTCCCACCAGCCCGAACAGCTGCCGCGGCTCATCGAGGCGATCGACCGTGCCGACCTGGTGATCGGGTCCCGCCGGGTCCAGGGCGGGAAGATGGTCAACTGGCCGGCCCACCGCAAGCTGATCTCCGCGTGCGGCTCGCTCTTCCCGCGCATCATGCTCGGATTGAACCTCTCCGATGTCACCGCCGGGTTCCGCGCCTACCGTGCGGACACCCTGCGGGCGATCGACCTGGATGAGGTCCAGTCCAAGGGCTACGGCTTTCAGGTGGACATGACCTTCCGCACGGCCCTGCTCGGCCGGAAGATCGTGGAGGTCCCGATCACCTTCGTGGAGCGCGAGTACGGCGAGTCCAAGATGAGCGGCAACATCATCACCGAGGCCGTGGCCTCGGTGACCCAGTGGGGGCTGGCCGCCCGGTGGCAGGTGCTGAAGGGCCGGCTCGGGCTCTAGACCACACCGGGCCGGGATCCAACCGGAACGAAAAAGCCCCGACCGTCAGGTCGGGGCTTTTTCATTTTCTCTCGTCTGTGCGCAGTGCGCGTCAGGCGTTGGTCTTCTCGCCGCGGCGTTCGCGCAGCTTGTTGAGCTGGCCCTCGAGGGTGGCCTCGAGATCCTCCACGCTCCGGCGTTCCAGCAGCATGTCCCAGTGGGTGCGCACCGGCTTGGCGTCAGAGGCGTCAGGCTTCTCGCCGTCCACGAGGAACGCCACCCGGCCGGTCTTAGTCGTCCAGGTCGGGGGGATCTCCGCATCGGTGGCGAAGATCACGAAGACCTGCTCGCCGTCCTCGCAGCGGTACTCGACCCGCTGGCGCGGTGCCGGCTCGACTCCGGACTCGGACTCCATGGACTGGGCACCCAGGCGCATGCCGCGCAGGCTACGGTCGCTCATTCGATCTCCTATCGGCCCTCTCGGGGCAGTACAACGTCGACCACCCAGTGTAGTGGGTGTGGGCACTCTGACCGGGCCAACGCCCCGGCGGCCGGTTTTGTTCCCGCCGCCGGGGTGGCGTCACTCCTCCTGGTGCGGTGACTCGAAGGGGTCCGTGGTCGCGCCGAGGGCTCGCTTGGCGGTCGGCGAGTGCTCGTCCTCGAGGATGGCCGGCGGAGCGAGCGCCTCCTCGAGGGGGGTGTCGGTGATCTTCGCGACGCTCTGCGAGGACTCCTGCAGCTCAGCGGCCGTGGTGGGGCGGGGCTCGCGGCGCCGTCGCCGCCCGCCCGCCTCGGCCTCGCCGGAGGAGTCGCCCGCCGGTCCGCTGTCCGAACCGCCGGACGAGCCCTCGTCTCCCGAACGGGTGGGGGAAAGCAGGTCGGAGATCCCGGCCCCCTCGGAGCCACCGCCGAATGCGGCGCCCATGCGACCGATCGCGTCGGTGAGCTCGGCCGGGATGACCCACATGGTGTTGGCGTCCCCCTCGGCGATCTTCGGCAGGGTCTCCAGGTACTTGTAGGCCAGCAGGTCCGGGTCCGGGCGTCCCTCGTGGATGGCCTCGAAGACCACGTGGATGGCCTCGGCCTCCGCGTTGGCGCGCAGGATCCGGGACTGGGCGTCGCCCTCCGCCTCGAGGATCGCGGACTGCCGCTGGCCCTCCGCGGTGAGGATCTCGGCCTGCTTGGTGCCCTCCGCGGTGAGGATGGCGGCGCGACGGTCCCGCTCGGCACGCATCTGCTTCTCCATGGAGTCCTGGATGGACAGGGGCGGGTCGATGGCCTTGAGCTCCACCCGGGAGACGCGCAGCCCCCACTTGCCGGTGGCCTCGTCCAGGACGCCGCGCAGCTGGTTGTTGATCGAGTCACGGCTGGTGAGGGCCTGTTCGAGATTCATGCCGCCCACCACGTTGCGCAGGGTGGTGGTGGTCAGCTGCTCCACGGCATGGATGTAGTTGTTGATCTCGTACGTGGCGGCCTTCGCGTCATTGACCTGGAAGTAGACCACCGTGTCGATGGACACCACCAGGTTGTCCTCGGTGATGACGGGCTGCGGGGGGAAGGAGACCACCTGCTCTCGCATGTCGATGAGGGGGCGCATGCGGTCGATGAAGGGAATCATCAGGGTGAGCCCGGCGCCCTTCGTCGCCTGGTACTTGCCCAGCCGTTCGACGATGCCCGTCCGGGCCTGGGGGACGATCCGGACGGCCCGGATCAGGATGATGGCCACGAGGACCGCGACGACTATGAGCACGATGAGGACTTCCACGCCGATGCTCCCTCCTGCGGCCCCGTGCGGGCCGCCCTGTCTATCTGCTGGTGCAGAGATGCTTCCACCGCGGTTGCGGCGTCAGGTTCCTTCAGGGAGTCCGGCGTTGCCGGAGTCCCAGTCGATGGCAGTCTTGGGGTGGATGATCAGCGTGGCGCCGTCCACCTCGTCGATCTCCGCGTCCTGGCCGGCGGGGATGGTCACGCCGGTGGCGGAGCGGGCCGTCCAGGTCTCGCCGTCCATCTTGGCCAGGCCTTCGGTGGCACCGGTGTCCTCCAGGACCAGGACCGTGCGTCCGGGGAGCAGGTCCACATTGGTCAATTGGTCCGCCGGCCCCTTCTTCAGGTGCTTCAGCGCGGTGGGCCGGACGGCGGCCAACATCAGCAGAGAGACGCCGGCGAACATGACGATCTGCAACCAGGCCTCGCCGCCGGCGAGCGAGGTGGCCAGCGCGGCGGCGGCACCGGCCGCCAGCATCAGGAAGACGAGGTCCAGGACCATGACCTCCACCACGGCGAACACCACGGCCAGGCTCAGCCACAGGATCCAGAGGTTGTCACCCACCCATTCCATCGTCCTGGCCTCCTTGGTGACACTCGTCCAGTGTCTGGTACCCATCCTGCCTGCTCAGGCGCTGATGGACAACGTAGGTTATGGACATGCGACCTGATCAGTTGGATCTCATCACCTCCGTGGACGTCCCGACCCTGACACCGGACGGCAGCCGCCTCGTGGCGGGGACGTGCCATCCGGACCTGACCACCGACGGCTACACGGGTCAGTTGTGGGTGGTGTCCACGGACGGGTCCGCCCCACCCCGCCGCCTCACCCAGGGATACCGGGACGCCGGGGCCCGGCTGTCACCGGATGGCAGCACCGTGGCCTTCCTGCGCCACCCGGCCCCGGGCGCCGCCCCCGGAGCGTCCTCCGCGCCCCAACTGGCCCTGATCCCGCTGGACGGCGGCGAGGCGTGCACCGTCACGGACCGCCTTCTGGGGGTCACGGGATTCAACTGGTCTCCGGACTCCCGGTGGATCGTCTTCACCTCACCCGAGCCGGAGGACGGCCGCTACGGGACGGTGGCCGGCGTCGGCCCCGGGGCGGAGGACCCGCGGCGGGTGACCGGTCCTGACCACCGGATGAACGGCGAGGGATACACGGCGGACAAACCGTCCTGCCTGTTCGAGCTCGAGGTACCGGATGCGGGCGACGAGCCGGTGTTCCCCGCCCGGGGCCGGAAGGCGGACGCCCCGGATCTGCCCCCGCTGGTGCCTCAGGCGCGGCGGCTGACCGGCCCCGAGCGGGAAGCCACTGAACCCGTCTACGCAGCGGACAGCCGTCACGTCTTCTTCACCACCACGCCGGCCACCGGATTCGGCCGGGACCTCCGGACGGCGGTCGCGGTGGTGCAGTCCCACACGGGGGAGCCCCATGACACGGGGGAACCCCATGACACGGGGGAACCCCATGGGCAGAGCGCCGGCCCCGTCCGCCTCGTGGCCGGGGGCACCTCGGTGCCCCGCGGGTTCTTCTCACCGTGCGTCTCCCGCAACGGGGAGTGGCTGTACCTGCTGGGCCAGGAGCTGGGGGAGTCCGGCCTCGACTTCGTGGCCGCCAACGCCGCAGTGTACGCGGTCCCCGCCCCCGCGGCGGTGCACGATGCCGCAGAGGGCTGGGACCGGCCCTCGCCGCGGCTGGTCCCGCGCCGGCTCACGGATCCGGAGACCATGAACTGCTCCGGCGGTTCCCTCCAGCCCTCCGGTGAGGACAAGGTGCTGGCCCTGTCGGAGACCCGGGGGAGGACAGTGCTGGTCCGAGTGTCCCCCCAAGGCCGGCCAGAGGTCCTCGTGGAGCACCGCGGCGAGGTCATCGGGGTCTCGGAGGCGGGCGGGATCCTGGCCGTGTCCCACACCACCGAGGACTCCCCGGGCCGGGTGGGGGTCCAGCAGTCCGGAAGCGGTCTCGTGGAGCTCTTCGACCCCAACCGAGCCTGGGTCTCGGGCGTGGGCACGGCGGCCGCCCGAGAGCGCGAGTACGGCGGAGGTCCGGACCAGCCATCCGTGCACGGCTGGGTGTTCGTGCCGCGGGGGCCCGGTCCGCATCCCGTCATCCTGAACATCCACGGCGGCCCCTACTCCCAGTACACATGGTCCTGGTTCGACGAGACCCAGGTGCTGGTGGCCGCCGGCTACGCCGTGGTGATGTGCAACCCTCGGGGCTCGAACGGCTACGGGGCGGCACACGGCGCGGCCATCCGGGGACGGTTCGGGACCGTGGACCGTCAAGACCTCCTGGCGTTCCTGGACGGCGCCCTGACCGAGTTCGGTCCCGAGGGGACGGACGAGTTGGATGCGGGTCGCCTCGGGATCCAGGGCGGCTCCTACGGTGGTTACATGACGGCGTGGATCACGGCCCATGACCACCGGTTCACCGCGGCCATCGTGGAACGCGGATACCTGGACCCGGTCTCGGCACTGGGCTCCAGTGACATCGGTTGGTTCTTCAGCCCCCAGTACCTGGGGAGCGGGCTCGAGGACCTGTACCGGCAGAGCCCGCTGCACCACGTGGACCAGGTGGACACGCCCACCCTCGTGATGCATTCCGAGGAGGACCTGCGGTGCCCCCTGGAGCACGCCCAGCGGTACTACCATGCCCTCTGGTCCCGCGGCGTGGAATCGGAGCTGGTGGTGTTCCCCGGGGAGAACCACGAGCTGTCCCGCGCAGGCACCCCATGGCATCGGCGGGCCCGCTTCGAGCACATCCTGCGCTGGTGGGACCGCCATCTCGCCAGATAAGTTACCAACGAGTAGCATTGCTCCATGACGTCCTTCACCGACGCGCCCGCCACTGCCGCCGAGGCCACGCCCTATCCCCACCTGTTCCGGCCCCTCACCGTGGCCGGGGTGAGACTGCCGAACCGCGTGATCATGGGTTCCATGCACATGGGCCTCGAGGACCGGCGCGCGGACGCACCCCGGCTCGCCGCGTTCTACGCCGAACGGGCCCGCGGGGGAGCGGGGCTCATCGTCACGGGAGGTTACGCGCCCAACCTCGCCGGGCGGCTGACCCCTTTCGCCGGCACCATGCGTTCGCGGCGGGATGCCCGGACCCACCGGATCATCACGGATGCCGTGCACGCCGAGGGTGGGCGCATCGTGCTGCAGCTGCTGCACGCCGGCCGCTATGCCTACCACCCGTTCCAGGTGGGTGCCGGCAAGACCACGTCTCCGATCACCCCGTTCAACCCCCGAGCCCTGTCCACCCGCGCGGTCGAACGCACCGTCAAGGACTTCGTCCGCGCGGCCGGCTACGCCCGGCAGGCCGGTTACGACGGCGTGGAGGTCATGGGGTCCGAGGGATACCTCATCAACCAGTTCCTCTCCCCGCGGACCAACGGTCGCGACGATGCCTGGGGCGGGACCGCGGCCAAGCGGCGACGCTTCGCCACGGAGATCGTCCGCCGGATCCGCGAGGAGGCTGGGGCGGAGTTCATCATCACCTTCCGGATGTCCATGGTGGACCTCGTCCCGGAGGGCCAGACCCTGCAGGAGACCCTGGACCTGGCCCGCGAGCTCGAGTCAGCCGGGGCGAGCGTCCTGAACACCGGCATCGGCTGGCACGAGTCCCGAGTCCCGACCATCGTCACCTCGGTGCCCCGTGCCGCGTTCCGCGACTTCACGGCACGGGTCCGGCGCGAGGTCTCCATCCCCGTGGCCGCGTCCAACCGGATCTCCATGCCGCATGCGGCCGAACAGGTCCTGGCCGAGGACCAGGCCGACCTGGTGACCATGGCACGTCCCTTCCTGGCGGACCCGGAGTGGGTGGCCAAGGCCGCCTCCGGCGCTCCTGAACGGATCAACTCGTGCATCGGCTGCAACCAGGCGTGTCTGGACCACACCTTCCAGAACAAGGCAGCCTCCTGCCTGGTGAATCCCCGGGCCGGCCGGGAGTCTGATCCGGCCTTCCCCCCGCTGCCGGACCGTGCCCTGCTGCCCCTCGTGCCAGCCGGCTCGGCCGGAGCCGCCGTCCAGGCCCGTCCGGCTGGGTTGTCCGTGGCCGTCGTCGGGGCCGGTCCCGCCGGTCTGGCCGCCGCCACCGAGGCTGCGGCCCGGGGCCACCGGGTGGACCTGTTCGAGGCCACCGGGTCCATCGGCGGCCAGTTCCGGCTCGCCCGCCAGATCCCCGGCAAGGAGGAGTTCGCCGAGACCCTGCGCTACTTCGAGCACCGGCTGGCGGAGACCGGCGTGACCGTCCACCTGGAGCGCCGGGTCACCGCCACCGAGATGCTCGACGGCGGCTATGACCGGATCCTGCTGACCACCGGGGTGGTGCCCCGCACCGTGGACCTCCCCGGGGCGGACCGGCCCAACGTGCATGCCTACCCGGACGTGGTGGACGGCCTGGTGACGTGCGGCCCCCGCGTGGCGGTGATCGGGGCCGGCGGCATCGGCTTCGACGTCTCCGAGCTGCTGACCGAGCCGGCAGCCCTGACCGCCGCGGAGGCCCCAGGCCCCCAGCCCCTCGAGGAATGGCAGCGCCAGTGGGGCGTGGACCCCGGCTTCGCGGATCGCGGCGGGCTCAGGGAGCCTGAGCCGGGGACCCCGGGCCGCACCGTCCACCTCGTGCAGCGCAAGACCACCAAGATGGGAGCCGGGCTGGGCAAGACCACCGGCTGGGTGCACCGCGCCGCCCTCAAGGCCCGCGGCGTCGAGTTCATCACCGGTGCCCAATACGTCCGGATCGACGACGCCGGCCTCCACCTGGACGTCGACGGCACCCGGCGCGTCCTGGCCGTGGACGACGTGGTGGTGTGCGCCGGGCAGCTCTCCCAACGCGAACTGTACGACGAGCTGCGAGACGCCGGCGCCGACGTCGTTCTGCTGGGCGGGGCCGATGTGGCCGCCGAGTTGGATGCCAAGCGGGCCATCGAGCAGGCCACGCGGGTGGCCGCGGCGTTATAGCGGGAGCTGCCACTGCGTACACTGAAGGGCATGGCTACCGTCTACCAAGCAACGCTCATCCCCTCGAAGATGGAGCTTCTGGGGTCCTGGCTGGACCAGCAACCGTGGTCCGGGGAGGGCGAGCTGGTCAAGGTCGGCTCCTACCGCTACGACGATCCGGACGGCGAGGTCGGGGTGGAGGGTCACCTCGTCCGCCGCGACGGCAGCGAGACCGTCCTGCATGTTCCCGTGGCCTACCGCAGCGCACCGCTGGAGGGCGCTGAACCCTATCTGATCGGCACCGTGGACCACTCCGTCCTCGGTCAGCGCTGGGTCTATGACGCCATGGCCGATCCAGTGGCCACCGCGTGCTACCAGCGGGCCCTGGATGGAAACCAGCAACAGGCCGAGGTGCACCTGTACGAGGAGGACGGCCAGTACATCGGCCACGAGGCCGACGAGGTGTCCGTCACGGTGCTCGGCCCGCTGCCCGAGGTGTCCGGCCGCGTCCAGGTCCATCGGGTGATCGCCGATCCGGAGGCTCCCGGCCACGAGCAGTTGGACGAGGCACGCCGGCTGTGGGCCACGTGGCCCAGTGGCAGCGGCGTGATCTTCAGCCTGAACACGGACGTGACGGCCTAGGTCCGAGCTCCGCTCCTGCATGGTGAGATGTTGAGATGTTGAGATGTTGAGGCGCACAGTGCCCGCGGTACCCCGGCCCATCCCACTGGAGGACCTGGTGCGGCTGCGCCGGGTGCGGGACCGGATCGATCGTGAATACCGGGAGCCGCTGGACGTCCCGGCGCTGGCAGCGGGGGTGGGCCTGTCCTCCGGCCATCTGAGCCGCCTGTTCCAGGGCGCCTACGGGGAGTCGCCCTATTCCTACCTGATGACTCGGCGGATCGAGCGGGCCATGTCCCTGCTGCGGCGCGGCGGCCTGAGCGTGACCGAGGTGTGCTTCGAGGTCGGCGGCTCGTCACTGGGCACCTTCAGCACCCGCTTCACCGAGCTGGTGGGCATGCCACCCAGCGTGTACCGCGACCGTGCGGGCAGGGAACCGGACGGACTGCCCACGTGCGTGGTCCGGCACGCCACGCGACCGATCAGGAATCGAGAAGCTCCCGGCCCCGGGCAGGACCTACGCTGATCCCATGACCACCACCATCCACTCCAGTTTCCTGCCACATCATGACCCGGAGGCCTCCCTGGCGTTCTACCGCGACCTGCTCGGCTTCGAGGTCCGCCTCGACGTCGGCCAGGGCGCCATGCGCTGGATCACCGTGGGGCCGGCCGGGCAGCCTGACACCGCCATCGTTCTGACCCCGCCAGCGGTGGACCCCGGCCTCACGGAGCAGGAGCGCCAGACGATCACCGAGATGATGGCCAAGGGCACCTATGCGGGCATCAACCTGGCCACCGACGACCTGGACGGCTTCTTCGAGACGGTCCAGGCCGGCGGCGCGGACGTGGTCCAGGAGCCGATTGAACAGCCCTACGGGCTGCGGGACTGCGCCTTCCGGGATCCGTCCGGGAACATGGTCCGTGTCCAGGAGGCCCGGTGAACCCCGCCGACCTGCATGACACCATCCGCGTGGTCGGTGCCCGGCAGAACAACCTGCGGGACGTCAGCGTCGAGTTGCCCAAGCGCCGCCTGACGGTCTTCACGGGGGTCTCCGGCTCCGGCAAGTCCTCCCTGGTGTTCGGCACCATCGCGGCGGAGTCGCAGCGACTGATCAATGAGACGTACTCCTCGTTCGTGCAGGGCTTCATGCCCTCCATGGACCGGCCCGAGGTGGACGTGCTGGAGGGACTGACCACGGCGATCATCGTGGACCAGGAGCGGATGGGCGCGGACCCGCGGTCCACCCTCGGCACGGCCACGGACGTCAACGCGATGCTGAGGATCCTCTTCAGCCGGGCGGGGACACCACACATCGGCCCGCCGAATGCGTTCTCCTTCAACGTGCCCTCGGTCTCGGCCTCGGGTGCCATCACGGTCCATCGCGGCGGCAAGACCATCGCGGAGAAGGCGACCTTCAACCGGCTCGGTGGCATGTGCCCACGCTGCGAAGGGCGCGGATCGGTCACGGACTTCGATCTCACGGCGTTGTTCGACGAGGAGAAGTCCCTGAACGAGGGGGCGCTCACCGTGCCCGGGTACTCCATGGACGGCTGGTACGGGCGGATCTTCTCCGGCTCCGGCTACTTCGACATGGACAAGCCGATCAAGAGGTTCACCAAGAAGCAGATGCACGACCTGCTCCACCGCGAGGCCACCAAGATCAAGGTCGAGGGGATCAACCTCACCTACCTCGGACTCATCCCGCAGATCCAGAAGTCCATGCTGGCCAAGGACCGGGACGCCATGCAGCCGCACATCCGCCGCTTCGTGGACCGTGCCATCACCTTCACCACCTGCCCGGACTGCGAGGGCACCCGGTTGGCGGCGGAGGCGCGCTCCGTGACCATCGAGGGCAGGGACGGCGCCAAGACCATCGCCGAGCTGTGCGCGATGCAGATCTCGGACCTGGCCGGCTGGCTCCAGGACCTCGAGATCCCGGAGGTCGGGCCACTGCTGGACAACCTCACCGAGACCCTGGACTCCTTCGTGGACATCGGCCTGGGCTATCTCAGTCTGGACCGGCCCGCAGGAACGCTGTCCGGTGGCGAGGCCCAGCGCACCAAGATGATCCGCCACCTCGGCTCCTCCCTGACGGATGTCACCTACGTCTTCGATGAGCCCACCATCGGTCTGCACCCGCATGACATCGAGAAGATGAACCAGCTGCTGCTGCAGCTGCGGGACAAGGGCAACACCGTGCTGGTGGTGGAGCACAAGCCGGAGACCATCGCGATCGCCGACCATGTGGTGGACCTGGGCCCACGGGCCGGGACCGACGGCGGCCAGATCACCTTCACCGGCGACCTTGCCGGGCTGCGGGCCTCGGACACGCTCACCGGCCGGCACCTCGATGACCGCGCCCGCCTCAAGGACTCGGTACGTGCGGCCACCGGGGTCCTCGAGGTCCGCGGTGCGGAGGCCAACAACCTGCAGGACGTGGATGTGGACCTGCCGCTGGGCGTGCTGGTGGCGGTGACCGGCGTGGCCGGCTCCGGCAAGAGTTCCCTGATCCACGGATCGGTGGCTGGCCGCGAGGGGGTCGTGGTGGTGGACCAGGGCCCCATCAAGGGCTCCCGCCGTTCCAACCCGGCCACCTACACCGGGCTGCTGGAGCCGATCCGCAAGGCCTTCGCCAAGGCCAACGGCGTCAAGCCGGCCCTGTTCAGCGCGAATTCGGAGGGCGCCTGCCCCACCTGCAAGGGCGCCGGAGTCATCTACACGGAGCTCGGCTTCATGTCCACGGTGGCCTCCACCTGCCAGGACTGCGACGGACTGCGCTACCAGGCCGCCGTCCTGGAGTACCGGTTCGGCGGGCTGGAAGGAGGAAAGAACATCACCGAGGTGCTGGCGCTGTCCGTGGCCCAGGCCATGGAGTTCTTCGCCGCGGGGGAGGCCCGCCTTCCCGCCGCCCACAAGATCCTGGTGCGCCTGGCCGACGTCGGGCTCGGGTACCTGAAGCTGGGACAGCCGCTCACCACCCTGTCCGGGGGCGAGCGGCAGCGCCTGAAACTCGCCAACGAGATGGGCGCGGCCGGGGAGGTCTACATCCTGGACGAGCCGACCACCGGGCTGCACCTGGCCGATGTGGAGAACCTCCTGGGCCTGCTGGACCGGCTCGTGGACTCCGGCAAGACGGTCATCGTGATCGAGCACCACCAGGCGGTGATGGCGCACGCCGACTGGATCGTTGACCTGGGGCCGGGTGCGGGACACGACGGCGGCCGGGTGGTCTTCGAGGGCACGCCGGCCGAGCTGGTGGCCGGGAGGCCCACTCTGACGGGCGAACATCTCGCGCAGTACGTGGGCGCGGGGGAGTAGGGCTACTGCGAAGCGATGTCGCGGCGCCGGTACCCCAGAACGCCGGCGCCGCCCAGCAGCAGGGCGATCCCTGTCATCACCAGCAGGGACACGCCCTCATCCGTCCCGAGGTCCTGAGCCGGCAAGGCGGGAACGTGGGTGAAGGGGGAGAGGTCCAGGGCCCAGTCGGGCAACTGGAGCAGACCCCCGAGGAACAGGGCCAGGGCAACCCACACGACGGTCATCCAGGCCAGCACGGTCAGCCGGGGCACGAGTCCGAACAGTGCCATGGCCAGGGCGGCAACCACCACCAGGGCCGGCAGGTAGGCGGCGGCAGCACCCGTCATTTCAGCGATCCAGCGCCCCTCGCCGGTGGCAGCCCAGACACCCAGGCCCACGCCCACCCCGCCGACCAGGGTGAGGACCACCACGTGAACGGCCACGGTGGCAGACCATCCGGTCAGGTGGGCGGCCCGCGCGCGGCCCGAGACAACGAGCTGTTCGGAGCGACCGGAGGACTCCTCGCCCTTGAGGGCCAGGATGCCCGAGACTCCGATGATCAAGGGGGCGATCATCACGAAGGACAGGATCACCCCGGCGAACTCGGCGGTGAGGTCGGTGCCCTCCAGCGCGATCCACTGCGCCAGGTCCGGATTCTCCTCGAGCATGCCGTCCAGGGAGTTCGCCAGGGAGCCCATGGCCACGGCGAAGAAGAGGATGCCGAGGGACCAGGCGATGAACGAGCCCCGCAGCAGTCGCGCCGCCAGCCCGGCGGGGGAGCGGAGGGTGCCGGGCGCAGTAGCCGGCCCACGGGGAGCCGGACGCAGTCCGGCCCCCAGGTCCCGCCGATGGGCCAACGCGGAGGCCAGGGCGAACGCCGCGAGGGTGACCGCCAGGGACACCGCCAGCGGCCACCAACGCAGGTCCACGAAGACGCGGGACTGCTGTGCCCAGGCGAAGGGCGAGAACCAGGACAGCCACGACCCCGTGGGATGGATGACGTCCCCCATGCCTCGGACCAGGTAGGCCACGGCCAGCGCCGCCATGGCCATCCCGGTCGCGCTGCGGGCGTGCTCGGTCAGCTGGGCGGCCACGGTGGCCAACCCGGCGAAGACGAGGCCGGTCAGGGCCGTACCCGCTCCGAACGCGAGGGAGCCGCCCACATCGAGATCCTCGTGACCGACGCCGATCAGCCCCAGCGTGGTGACGGAACCGACCAGTACACAGGCCAGGGCCACAGTGGCCGCTGCTGCGGCCGAGGGGGCGAAGCGGCCCACGGGCCGGGCCCGGATCATCTCCAGCCGACCGGACTCCTCCTCAGCGCGGGTGTGGCGCACGGACAGCAGGATCCCCATGATGCCTGCCGTGAGGAACACGTACAGGCTCAGCTCGTTGGCGACCATGGCCCCGAAAGTGTAGTGGTCCGCGGCGAAGGCGGGCCCGGTCATCATGAGGGTGGCCGGATTGTTCAGCAGCGCACCGCGAGCCTGGATGGCCTCGGGAGTGGGAAAGGTCTCGACCAGCGAGTACACCGATCCGTAGACACCCAGGCCGACGGCCAGGGTCCAGATCAGGATCCGAGTCCGGTCCAGGCGCAGATTGAGTCGGAGCAGTGCGCCGGTTCCTGTGAAGGGGCTCATGGTGCTCCCACCCGGTCCCCGTAGTGGCGCATGAACAGGTCCTCCAGGGAGGGCGGTGCGATGGTCAGGTTCTCCACCCCGGAGCGCGCCAGCATTCCGATGACCTCCGTCATTCGGTGATTGTCCACGTCGAAGCGCAGCCGGCGGCCCTCCACAGCGAGATCGTGCACGCCCTCCAGCTCCGCCCAACCGGACGTCGCCACGGGTCCGGCCGGGCCGCCGTCGGGCCCCTGCTCCAGGGTGGCACTGACGGTGGACCGGGTGAGGTGGCGCATCTCGGCGAGGGTCCCGCTCTCCACGGCCTGGCCGGAGCGGATGATGGTGACCGTGTCACAGAGCTTCTCCACCTCGGCCAGGATGTGGCTGGACAGCAACACGGTCCGGCCGGACTCTCGCAGGGCGCGGACCTCGTCCGTGAAGACCGCCTCCATCAGCGGGTCCAGACCAGAGGTGGGCTCGTCGAAGACGAAGAGCTCGGCGTCCGAGGCGAGGGCAGCGATGAGAGCCACCTTCTGACGATTCCCCTTTGAATAGGTGCGCGCCTTCTTGGTGGGATCCAACTCGAAGCGCTCCAGCAGCTCGTCCCGCCGGGAGCGACCGCCGGAGCCATGCCTTCCGCGTCCAGGACCACCCAGACGGGCCAGGACATCGATGGCCTCGCCGCCGGTCAGGTTCGGCCACAGACTGGTGTCCCCAGGGACGTAGGCCAGCCGCCGGTGGATGTCGACCTGGTCCGCCCAGGCGTCCTGGCCCAAGACCCGTGCGGTCCCGGAATCTGCCCGCAGCATGCCCAGGAACACGCGGATGGCGGTGGACTTGCCGGCCCCGTTTGGCCCCAAAAAGCCGGCCACCTGCCCGGTGGGGACAGACAGATTGAACCCGTCCAGGGCGCGGGTGGTGCCGAAGGTCTTGACGAGGTCTCGGGCCTCGATGGCGAGTCTTGTCGGATCCACAGGGGTACTGGTCATGGGGTGTTCCTTTCCGAGGACGCCAGATAGGCGTCCAGGAGGGATGAGTCCTTCAGCAGGGGCTCCGTGAAGAGTTCGAGGGTGGGGGGCAGGATCCGTTCGGCGTAGTCCGCGAACCAGCCGGGCAGCTCGTCCAGGTCCAGTGACGTCCGGCCGGCGGGCAGATTGAGCAGGAGCGAGCCCAGTGCGAAGTCGGTGAGCAGCCGGGCGCGCGCTGCTTCGTCCCGGCTGGGGGAGAGGGTCCCGGCTGCGACTCCCTCCTCGAGGTACGCGACGGCGTCTGTCACCATGCCCTCGATCAGCCGGGCGGTGAACTCGCCCCCTTCCTGCAGGCAGCGCAGCACATAACCGACGAGGGGGGCGTAACCCTCCAGCTGCGCCAGTTGGACCAACAACGCGGAGGGGGCGCCGTCAGGAACCATCAGTTCGGACTTGCTCTCCCGGATGGCCGCCTGCACGTGGTCATCGCAGGCCCGCCGCAGGCCGGCCCGTGAGCCGAAGTGGTGCATGATGAGCCCTGCGCTCACTCCGGCGTCCGCGGCGATGGACCGCACGGATGACTCCAGCCCGTCCTGGGCGAAGCGCAGGATCGCGGCATCGCGGATACGGGCCTTGGCCGTCTGATCGTCAGGAACTGAACGCATGTTCAAAAGACTAAACAGGTGTTCAGTTGTGGGTCAAGGGCTCGCGATCCACCCCTGGGCACCCCTTGGCGGGGCGACACCTGGATCCGGCGATTCACCAGGGTCTAGCAGAGGGTTGCGCAGTTATGTCAACCCAGTGACAGGCCCGGGCGGAACGGTTGGATCCGGGAGAGCCATCAGATCCGAGAGTGGAAGCCGAGGCCGCGTGAGCACGTTCACCTCACGCGACGAGACCGTACGGTGAGGTCCGCCGCTGGGATGAGGCCGCGTGGTGAAGGAGACCGCAGATGGGCAGCGATGACAGAACGTCAGCAAGGCTGCACACCAGGGAGTTCCTCCGGGCCATTTCAGCGCTATCTCAGTTCCATCTCCGTGCCATCAGCCCGTCAATCAGCCCGTCAATCAGCCCCTTTCTGCCCCATTGGTAAACGCCGATAACCCACATTATGTCAACTCATAGTTCGACAAGCGGCCCCGCCCTGAGACCTGCTCCCGGAGCTGCCCTTCGAGCACGATCACTCCTCCGCCTACCTGGACACCCTGACATCCAGGAGTATCTGGACCTCGCAGCGCACCACGGGATGGAGATCACCGCCGTCACGGAGACGCACATCCACGCCGACTACCTCTCCGGCTCCCGGGAGCTCGCCGCGGCCACCGGCGCCACCCTGCACGTCTCGGCCGAGGGCGGCGCCGACTGGCAGTACCGCTTCGAGGCCGAACGGCTGGCTGACGGGAACGTCATCACCCTGGGCAACCTCACCCTGACAGCCCTCCACACCCCCGGTCACACCCCGGAGCACCTCTCCTACCTGGTGACCGACGGCGCCGTGACGGATCAGCCGGGCTATCTGCTCTCCGGGGACTTCGTCTTCTCAGGTGACCTCGGCCGTCCCGACCTGCTGGACGAGGCTGCCGGCGGTGTGGACACCCGCCATGAAGGGGCGCGGCAGCTGTTCGCCTCCCTGCGGGACGTCTTCCTGCACCTGCCGGACCACGTGCAGGTCTTCCCCGGACACGGTGCGGGATCCGCGTGCGGCAAGGCCCTGGGATCACTGCCCTCGACTTCCGTGGGCTACGAGCGCCTCTATTCCTGGTGGGGGCCCTACTTGGCCACCGGTGACGAGCACGGCTTCATCGACGAACTGCTCTCCGGCCAGCCGGACGCACACGCCTACTTCGGCCGGATGAAGCGTGAGAACCGTCAGGGCCCCTCCCTGTTGGGCACCCGTGGCGCACTGCGCGAGCTGGACACCGCCACCGTGGCCGCCGGGATCGAGGACGGCTCCCTCGTCATGGTGGACACCCGCCCGGTGGACGCCGTGCACGCCGGGACGGTTCGCGGCTCGCTGTCCCTGCCGAACCCAGGCAAGATCGCCAGCCATGGCGCCTGGGCCTATGACCCGGAGCGCGAGTCCACGCCGATCGTGCTGCTGGCCGAGGACCCCGAGCGGGCCCACGAGTTCGCGGACCACCTCGTCCGAGTCGGCGTGGATCGGGTGGCCGGCTTCCTCACCTCGGTGGACGGGCTCCCGGCACTGAGGCCGGCGCTCGTCTCCCCCGCGGAACTCGACTTCACTGATCACGTCCTGTTGCTGGACGTCCGAGGCAAGGGTGAGCACGCAACCGCGCACATTCCCGGCTCCCGGCAGCTCAATGCCGGCCGCGTCCTGTGGCACCAGGACTCACTCCCCCGCGAGGGAACGATCGTGACGTACTGCCAGACGGGCGTCCGCAATTCGGTGTCCGCCTCCGCCCTGCGCCGCGCCGGATTCACGGTGGCCGAATTGGACGGCTCGTTCGCCGGCTGGCGCGACTGGCAGGCAGCGCCGGATCCGCAGGATGCGCGCGGTCAGGAGGAAGACGACGCCGGCCACTCCCCTGCCGCGTCCGCCGCCATTTGAACCCGCACCACTTGGACCCGCGCCAGCCACCGGACCTCAGGCCAGCAGGACCGCCACACCGACGCACGCGCAGGCCCACAATTGACTGGAGAAGGTTCCCAGGATGAACCGCTCCGCCGCGCCGGACTTCCCCAGCTCCGAATACCGGCCCAGGGCCTTGACAGCCAGGATGATCGCAAGCCCCTCCGGCCAGCCCATGATCAGCGTGGAGGCCACAGCCAAGCGCTCCAGGACGCCGATCCAGGCGCCACCACGCAGCACGGGCTGGGCCGCATGTTCCTCGTTGAAGACCTGCTGACCGTCCGGCCCGGTCAGCATGCGCTGATGCTCGGGGTGAGCTGCGTTGAAGGAGAGCTGCAGGACCGCGGTGGTCGGCGCACCGCCACCGGCGACGGCAGCCACCACGGCCAGCGGACCGGCCAGGGCCCACCCCGTGCCGCCGCCGGAGGCCACCGCCAGTGCGGCTGCCCCGCCGAGCAGCAGCAGTTGGATCACGGCAGTGGCGTAGAGGATCGATTCGGGATGCCGCGGCGTCCCCCGGAAGCGAAGGGAGAACTGCGGCACCCCGAGGAGGCCCGCCAGCGCGACGAGGATCACTGAGAATCCCGCCGGTTCCGTCATGATTGCCCCTCCGCCCCCGTCTCATCCGCACCGCCGGCCAGCCGGTCGACGCGCTCCAGCATGGCAGAGACCACGGACGCCAGACGGCGGGACTCGCCCCACAGGCCGCTGCGCAATCGTGAGCTGACGGCCTGCTGGCTCACCCCCAACTTCTCGGCGGCCTCTCGCTGCGTGGCGCCGGCATCCATCCACCGTCCGGCCTCCTGCCCCTCGCTGCTGCGCCGGAACTCCAATTCCGCCAGCAGCTGCAGGCTGGCCTCCACGGCCTCGAACAGCTCCGCCGCGTCATCCCGCCCGGCTGACTCGGGGCCGTCCACGGCGACGTGCCCCGGTGAGTGCTTCGCCCGCTCCACGGCACGGCGGGCGTGCTCGAAGGCCGGCCCCGCCCCGGCACGCGTCTCGGCCGGCATCGGGTGGCGCACCGGCCCCACGCCGATCCCGACGCTCCAGTGCCCGGACCGCGCGGCAGAGAGGGCGATGCCCACCACCGTGTCCGCCCGCTCCACCACGCCCTGGACCTCGTCCCCGGCTGTCCGCTGGAAGGGCCGGACCATGCCGCGGCCGGCGCCCTCACGAGGGGACGGATCGTTCAACCCCTCCACCAGGGCGGTCACTCGGTCGGGTCCCCCGCTGGAGGCTCGCTGGTCCATGGTCATGACGAACATTACACAAGCCTAATGGCTTGTCTACATGCACACAAGGATTGATCCTTGTTCATGACTGCGGGAGTAGACTGGACTGATGCCATCGCCCTCCCCGGCCGCTGCCGACACCCCCGCCCTCCGATCTGTGGCGCCCTGGATCGGAGGAGCCCTCGATGTCCTCCTGATCATCCTCTTCGCCGGGCTCGGGCGGCGCACGCACGAATCCGGGATGGACCTCGCCGGCCTCCTGATGACCGCCCTGCCGTTCCTGATCGCCTGGGCCGTGGCCACCGCCCTCACCCGCCCGAGGCGCACCTGGACGCGGGTCTGGCCGGCCGGCGTCGTGGTGTGGCTGGTCACAGTGGTGGGTGGGCTACTGCTCCGGGTGGCGATGGGAGACACCGCGGCGCCCTCCTTCCAGCTCGTGACCGCTGGTGTGCTGGGCGCCTTCCTCCTGGGCCGGCGCGCGGTGATGGCACTGATCCTGCGGTGGCGTCGCGGCCAGATGGTGCGACGGTCCTAGGATGAGGGCGTGAACACCGACCAGCGCTCAGGAGGCTCCACCATGGTGACCGCATTCGTGATGATCAAGACCGACCCGGACCGCATCCCGGAGTCCGCAGAGCAGCTGGCCGATCTGGACGGGGTGACCTCGGTGTACTCCGTGACCGGCAACTGGGACCTGGTCGCCATGGTGCGCCTGCGCCAGTTCGACGACCTCGCAGACGTCATCGCGGACCAGATGTCCAAGGTGGAGGGCATCCGGGACACCGAGACCATGCTGGCCTTCCGCGCCTATTCACGGCATGACCTCGAGGAGGGCTTCGCCCTCGGTTTCGAGAACACCGAGCAGTAGCGGCCGCTGGGCCCTAGGAGTGCGAGGTGTGCACCCAGGCGTCCAGTGCCCGCTGGGCGGCCCCGGAGTCGATGGACTCCGCCGCTCTTGCCATGTTGGCCCTGATCCGGTCCAGAAGAGGCCCCTCGGCCGAGGTGTCGAAGGCCGTGAGGCCGGCCGCGGCGTTCAGGAGCACCGCGTCCCGCACCGGGCCATGACGCCCGGCCAGCAGGTCCCGGACGATCCCGGCGTTGTGCTGCCCGTCCTGCCCCGCGAGGGCCTCCACCGGCGCCAGCTCGATCCCGAGGTCCTGCGGATGCAGCTCGTGCTCGGACACGACGCCTCCTCGCACCTCGAAGAGGGTGGAGGGGCCGGAGGTGGTGATCTTGTCCCGTCCGTCACTGCCTCGGAACACCAACCCTCGCAGGCCGCGGTCGGCCAGGACGCCGGCCAGCAGAGGGGCCATCCGCTCGCTCGCGCAGCCCAGCGCCTGGGCGCTCACCCCCGAGGGGTTCGTCAGGGGGCCCAGGTAGTTGAAGACGGTCGGCACGCCCAGCTGCTTGCGGGCGGGGGCCACGTACTTCATCGAAGGGTGGTAGCCCTGGGCGAACAGGAAGGTGATGCCCGCTGTGGTGGCGCACTCCACCACCTTCTCCACGGTCAGGGACAGGTCCACGCCCAGCGCCTCGATCACATCGGCTGCACCCGCCGTCGAGGAGGCCCCTCGGTTGCCGTGCTTGACCACCGTGGCGCCGGCGCCCACCGCCACGAGGGAGGACATGGTGGAGATGTTGACGGTGCCCAGCTTGTCCCCGCCGGTGCCGACGATGTCCAGGGTCTCCCCCGGCACCTCGAGATGCACGGCGTTGTCCAGCATCACCTGCGTGAGGCCCAACAGCTCCTGCACCGACTCGCCCTTGGACGCGAGGGCCATCAGGAAGCCTGCGATCTGCGCATCAGTGGCGTTGCCGGACATGATCTCCCGCATGGCCCACACCGTCTCGTCAGTGGTCAGGTCTATCCGGGAGACGAGCCGCCCGAAGACATAGGGCCACGAGAGGGACTGGGGTGCGGGGCTCGAAGTACTCACGCGGGTCATGCTATCGCCGCCCGGAAGGTGCGCCGATATCCGGGGTATCGCACCGGGCCTTCCCCTCCCGCCGGGATTAGGACATACTCTTGACTCGTAACCGGGCAGAATTCCCAGAACAACCGCCCACTGACCTGCAAACCTGCACGGTTGCTGGGTGTCCGGGCCGCAGTTCGTGTGAGAAGGCTCGGTCCGGGAAGAACAGGAAACGCCGAAACGTTCGTCGCATTGGAGCCGTGGGCCGTTTTAGGGCCATAATGGCTGGGTGACGACTGCAACCCATGCCCTCCCCAGGCCCGCGACAGGGCTCCCCAGCCGACCCAATATGGTGCAAGTGGGCACCATGGTCTGGCTCTCCAGCGAGCTGATGTTCTTTGGCGGACTCTTCGCCATGTACTTCACCCTGAAGTCCACCTCGCCCGAGCTCTGGGCCGAAAGCACCGCGACGCTCAACGTGCCGCTCGCCTTCGTGAACACCCTCATCCTCGTGGCGAGTTCCTTCACGGCCCAGGCCGGCGTCTTCGCCGCCGAGCGCCTTCAGCCGCGACGCACCGGAGGGATCCTCTCCCTGAAGCGATGGGGCATGGTCGAGTGGTTCGTCCTGACCTTCATCATGGGCGCGATCTTCGTCTCCGTGCAGTGCTACGAGTACGCGGTGCTGGTCTCGCACGGCATCACCATCGATGCCCACGCCTACGGATCGGCCTTCTACATCACCACGGGCTTCCACGCGATCCACGTGTTCGGTGGTCTGATCGCGTTCCTCTTCATCATCGGCCGCGCCCACCTCGCCAAGCGATTCGGCCACCACGAGGCCACCTCTGCCATCGTGGTGTCCTACTACTGGCACTTCGTCGATGTCGTCTGGATCGCCCTCTTCGCCATCGTCTACTTCCTGAAATAGTCCGCACCTCCCCCGGCTCACCCGCACCACATCGAGGAAGACCGGACTCGGAACGTCACCCTCCTCCGGTCAACAAGAAACGTTAGGAACCCACCGTGAAGGCACTCTCACAGAAACGGCGCCACCCCATCGCCGGGCTCGCGCTGCTGCTTCTGGGACTTCTCATCACCGGCGGCCTCTATTCCGTCGCCAGCACCATGAACCAGGCCCAGGCCGCCACCACCGGTTCCACGTACAGCGCCGAGGACATCACCGAGGGCGAGAAGCTCTTCAATGCCAACTGCGCCACCTGCCACGGCATGGACGCCGTCGGCACCGAGGACGGCCCCACCCTGATCGGTGTGGGAGCCGCCTCCGTTGACTTCCAGGTCGGCACCGGCCGTATGCCGATGCAGATGCAGGGACCCCAGGCCCAGCCCAAGCCGAACCAGTTCAGCGACGAGCAGACCATGCAGCTGGCCGCCTACGTCTCCTCCCTCGGTGCCGGCCCGGCCCTTCCCGAGGACGAGTACCTGGACACCGATCACGAGGACGTCGACCTCGGCAACGGCGGCACCCTCTTCCGCGTGAACTGCGCCATGTGCCACAACGCCGCAGCTGCCGGTGGCGCCCTGACCCGCGGCAAGTCCGCCCCGACCCTCGCAGGTGTGACGGAGAAGCACATCTACGAGGCCATGGCCACCGGTCCGCAGAACATGCCCGTCTTCAGTGACGCGAACCTCAAGCCCGAGGACAAGCGGGACATCATCGCCTTCCTCAAGCAGATCGAGAGCCAGGGCTCCCCCGGCGGCGCCTCCCTCGGCTCACTCGGCCCGGTGTCCGAGGGCCTGCTGGTGTGGACCGGCGGACTCGCGGTCCTCGTCGGGTTCATGGTCTGGCTGACCTCCAGGTCCTCTTGACCTGACGGCGCCGTGGGGGCGCCGAACACACACAACGTCACCATCACTCAAGTAAAGGATTCAGATCTATGTCTGAGCAAAGCCACGGAGGCCCGGAGCACTCGGGAGCCGTCGAGCACGCCGGTGGGGAGGAGTCGAGCCAGTTCGCCGTCGACAACCCCGGCATCCCGCCGCACCGGCCGCGGCTGGCCGACGAGGATCCCCGGGCAGCCAAGCGCGCCGAGCGCCAGGTCGCCTTCCTCTTCGGACTCTCGATCGTCGGCACCCTGTTGTTCTTCGTGGGCTACTTCGTGGTGGGCCAGATCGGCCCCGGCACCCCGTTCTCCACCATCCGACTCCAGAACCTGCTCCTGGGCCTCGGCACCGCCTTCGCCATGTTCGGCATCGGCATGGGCGTCGTCCATTGGGCCAAGACCCTGATGCCGGACCACGAGGTGACGGAGGATCGCCATGAGGTCCGCACCGAGGCAGACCGTCAGTTGGCCGTCGGCATGGTCGAGGACATCATCGACGAGACCCAGATCAAGCGCCGTCCCCTGCTGCGGAACACGCTGATCGGCGCCGGTGCCCTCGCCGTGCTGCCCGCGATCGCCATCTTCCGCGATTTGGACGACACGGACAACCGCAGTGACCTGGCCAGCGAGAATTTCGGGCCCGAGCGACTGCGCCACACCATGTGGGCCCCGGACGTCCGATTGGTGCGTGACCCCACCGGCACTCCCATCAAGGCCTCCGACGTCACCATGGGCTCCGCCTTCCACGTGATCCCCGAGGGACTCAACGAGTTGCCTCCGCACGACATGCTCAACCAGAAGGCCAAGGCCGTGGTGCTGTTGATGCGGCTCAACCCGGACTCCATGCAGGTCTCCCCCGAGCGGGAGGACTGGAACGTGGACGGCATCGTGGCCTACTCCAAGGTCTGCACCCACGTCGGCTGCCCGGTGGCGCTGTATGAGCAGCACACCCACCACCTGCTGTGCCCCTGCCACCAGTCGACCTTCGACCTCACGCAGGAGTGCAAAGTCATCTTCGGCCCGGCCGGTCACGCCCTGCCTCAGCTGCCGATCAGAGTTAATGAAGACGGCTTCCTCGTCGCCCGGAGCGACTTCCACGAGCCCGTCGGACCGGCCTACTGGGAGCGTGGCTGACACCAATGAGCACCTCAACCAAAACCGAGTACCAGGCGTCCACCCCCACGGGCAAGATCGCCAACTTCATGGACACCCGCGTCGGTGTCTCCCCCATGGTCAAGGAATTCGGCAGGAAGATCTTCCCGGACCACTGGTCCTTCATGTTCGGCGAAGTCGCCCTCTACACCTTCGTCATCCTCCTGATGTCGGGCACCTTCCTCACCTTCTTCTTCGACCCGTCCATGGCTCACACCACGTATGAGGGCTCCTACAAGCCCCTCTATGGCGTGGAGATGTCCGTGGCCTACGCCTCCGCCCTCGACATCTCGTTCGACATCCGTGGCGGTCTGTTCATGCGTCAGGTCCACCACTGGGCGGCACTGCTCTTCGTGGCGGCCATGTCCGTGCACATGTTGCGTGTGTTCTTCACGGGGGCGTTCCGGCGTCCGCGTGAGCTCAACTGGGTCGTCGGCTGCACCCTGCTCATCCTGGGCCTCGCCGCCGGCTTCACCGGCTACTCCCTGCCGGACGAGATGCTCTCCGGCAACGGCCTGCGCATCATCGACGGCGTGGTCAAGGCGATCCCGCTCATCGGCACCTATATCTCGTTCTTCCTCTTCGGTGGCGAGTTCCCAGGCGATGACATCGTCGGGCGGCTGTACATCCTGCACGTGCTCGTGGTCCCGGCACTGATCCTGCTGATGATCGTGATGCACCTGTTCATGGTGGTCGTGCACAAGCACACCCAGTACCCCGGCCCGGGGCGCACCGAGAACAACGTGGTCGGCTACCCGGTCGGACCGGTCTACGCGGCCAAGGCCGGTGGCTTCTTCTTCATCGTGTTCGGCGTCGTGGCCCTGCTGGCCTCCATGTTCACCATCAACGCGATCTGGAACTACGGTCCCTACGATCCCTCCCCCGTGCAGGCCGGTACACAGCCGGACTGGTACATCGGGTTCGTGGACGGCGCGCTGCGCCTGATGCCCGGCATGTTGGGCGAGTTCTCCTTCAAGTGGGACATCCCCCTTCCGTGGGGTACCAACACCCTGGCGCTCGGCGTGCTGCTGCCGGCCCTCGTCCCCGCCGGTATCCTCTTCAGCCTGATGTTCGGCTGGCCATGGATCGAGCGGTGGATCACGAAGGACAATCGGGAGCACCACATCCTGGACCGCCCGCGCAATGCCCCGACCCGCACCGGCGTCGGCGTGGCAGGCGTCGTCTGGTACTGCGTCATGTGGGCCGCGGCCTCCTCCGACCTCATTGCCACGCACTTCCACGTGTCACTGAACGACGTCACCTACTGGTTGCGGTTCCTGTTCATCTTCGGTCCGATCATCGGCTTCATCATCGCGAAGCGAGTGTGCCTGGCCCTGCAGCGCAAGGACCGCGAGATCGTACTCCACGGCCGTGAGGCCGGCGTGATCGAGATGACCCCCGAGGGCGAGTTCCGTGAACGCCACGAGCGTTTGGACGACTACAAGCTGTACAAGCTGGTCAGCTTCGAGTCCAGGAAGCCGCTCCCTGCCCAGCCGGGCAGCGACGGCAAGGTCTCGGGTAGCGAGAAACGGCGCGCCAAGCTGCACCGGTGGTTCTACGAGGACCGCGTGGAGCCGGTGACCCGTGCAGAGCTCGCGGAGGCCAAGTCCCACGACCACGGGCACGTCCCAGACGCCGTGGAAGGCCAGGACGGCCAGTCCTCGATCGGTCACTGACGTAAGCCGGATTTCCGGAGAAAGGAAGGGCCCCGCCGATGGCGGGGCCCTTCTGCTGTCCGGTGTCCTCCAAGCGGACTCTGGACTCTTGCTCCATCACCGGCTCGAGGGCTCCATCACCTGCTCGTGCTTCGGCCCACGGATCCACGAGAGAACCACTGAGCCCAGGATGGCGGACCATCCCGCCATCCACCGGTCCACGGACCCCCTCGGCCTCCGGGGCCACCGCCCCTTGCACCGCAATGGAACTGACGCCAGAGCAGGCGCCGGTGATCACCACACGAGCTCCCGGGCCGAGTCCAGAGGCCTCCACAGCCACGAGCGCGGTGAGGATGGATGCGCAGTCCTGCCGAATCCGCAAAGCCGCACACCTCATCGTCCACGGTCGATCCCTGCGCCCCCGGACTGAGGGTCCCAACCACACCGGAGACTACGAGGCCCCGATACAGGGCCAGGCGCCGCCTCGCCGCTCAGATGGTCGTCAGAGGATCTGTGCGGCTGTGACGGCGTGCCGAAGGAGGAGATCCTCGACGGGATCGCCGAGGCGGTATGCGCCGAGATGCGTCGCCCCTCTCCCAGCTCTCCATGCCGAGGCAGAAGGCGATGGTGAGCGCGTGTAGGGGGCAGGACGGGGAGACCTCGGCCCCTGAGGCGCTCTTGGGGAGTACCTGGGCTGTTCCCTTCAATGGGGCACGGCTGGAGTCACGGCGGTCCCCCGGGCTACAGACCCCTGTCGCCATGAAGCCGCTCTTGCCGCCAAGAGGCCACTCCTGCCGCCGCGAGGCCACTCCAGCAGTGCTGCGCTCCTCGGTGGTTCTCCGTGGACGCGGCGGCCCAGCACGCGCTACCGGGCCATGTCCTCAGAGATGACTTCGCCTTCGGACGCGAGCAGATCCTCAAGGTACTCGAACGAATGATCTGAGGCTGACGCGGAAACGGCAGAGGCCGGGAACCCCGTCAGGGATTCCCGGCCTCTGCCGTCCGACGAGCCCAGGGGGCTCAGTGGGCGTGGTCGCCCTTGGAGTACTCGAAGACCCAGCCCACGAGGAAGTACACGCCGAGGCCGACCCCGACGAAGAAGATCCACCAGCCCAGGGCCAGGCCCAAGACCAATGCGGCAGAGGCGATGCCCAGACCCAGGGGCCACCAGCTCCACGGCGCGAAGGACCCGTAGGTACCGGAGTACTGGGCGATCTCACCGTCTTCGTCATCATCCGGACCCACACCGAACTTCCGGTCGGTGAGCCAGAGGAAGGCCGCGATCATCAGTCCGAGGCCGCCCACTGCATAGATCGCGGGGATTCCGGCCCACTCGGACCAGTTGACCCAGAAGCCGTAGACCGTCGCCACCACCAGGAAGAAGACGCCGAGGATGCCGAACAGCTTGACGTTGGTTCTCACTTGGCAGCCGCCTTTTCTCCGAAGATCTCGGGCTCATGCTGCGGGGAGGTCGGCAGCAGCTCGGGGTGGTGCAGGTCCAGTGCCGGACGCTCGGAGCGGATCCGGGGCAGGGAGTGGAAGTTGTGGCGCGGAGGCGGGCAGGACGTGGCCCACTCCAGGGAGCCACCGAAGCCCCACGGATCGTCCACCGTGATCTTCCTGCCCTTTCGCGCCGTGATGTACACGTTCCAGAAGAACGGGATCAGCGAGGCACCCAGCACGAACGAGAAGATCGTGGAGAACTGGTTCATCAGGGTGAAGCCATCCTCCACCATGTAGTCCGCGTAACGGCGCGGCATGCCCATGACGCCCAGCCAGTGCTGGATCAGGAAGGTTCCGTGGAAGCCGATGAACAGCATCCAGAACTGGATCTTCCCCAGGCGCTCGTTGAGCATCTTGCCGGTGAACTTGGGCCACCAGAAGAAGAAGCCGGCGAACATCGCGAACACCACGGTGCCGAAGACCACGTAGTGGAAGTGCGCCACCACGAAGTAGGTGTCGGAGACGTGGAAGTCCAGCGGCGGTGCGGCCAAGATGACACCGGTCAGTCCGCCGAACAGGAAGGTGACCATGAAGCCCAGGGTCCACAGCATCGGGTTCTCGAAGGTGATGGACCCTCGCCACATGGTGCCGATCCAGTTGACGAACTTCACGCCCGTCGGCACCGCGATCAGCATGGTCATGAGGGAGAAGAACGGCAGCAGCACCGAGCCGGTGACGTACATGTGGTGGGCCCACACGGTCACGGACAGCGCGGCGATCGCCGTGGTGGCGAACACCAGGGTCTTGTACCCGAAGATCGGCTTGCGGCTGAAGACCGGGATGATCTCGGACACGATGCCGAAGAACGGCAGCGCGATGATGTAGACCTCGGGGTGCCCGAAGAACCAGAACAGGTGCTGCCACAGGATGGCACCGCCGTTCTCCGGGTCGAACACGTGGCCACCGAAGCGCCGGTCCATGCCGAGTGCCGCCAGCGCGGAGGCCAGCGGGGGGAAGGCCATGAGGACCAGGATGCCGGTGATCAGCGTGTTCCACGTGAAGATCGGCATGCGCCACATGGTCATGCCCGGGGCGCGCATCGTCAGGATGGTGGTGATGAAGTTGACGCCACCCATGATGGTGCCGAAGCCCTGGAGGAACAGACCGAACACCCACAGGTCCCCACCGACACCCGGCGAGTAGGTGGTGTTGGACAGCGGCGCGTAGGCGAACCAGCCGAACGATGCCGCACCCTGCGGGGTCAGGAACCCTGCCACCACGATGATGGAGCCGAACAGGAAGAACCAGAAGGCCAGCAGGTTCAGCCGCGGGAAGGACACGTCCGGCGCGCCGATCTGCAACGGCATGATGACGTTGGCGAACCCGATGAACAGCGGGGTGGCGAACATCAGCAGCATGATGGTGCCGTGCATGGTGAACAGCTGGTTGTACTGCTCCTTGGTCTGCAGCAGCTGCATCCCGGGCTCGAACAGCTCTGCGCGGATCAGCAGCGCCATGACGCCGCCCACACAGAAGAAGATGAACGAGGTGATCAGGTACATGTACCCGATGGTCTTGTGGTCCGTACTGGTCAGCCAGTTGACGATGATCTTGCCCTTGGAGACGGGCACCACGCGCGGCTGGGCCGACGCTGCGTCATCCGTGGCGTATTCGTAGGTGGTCATTCGTTGTCTCCCTGGTCCTCGCCGGCTGCCTTCTCGGCGGAACCGCCGGACGCCCCCGTGTCCGTGCCATCGCCCTGGAGCTGGTTCTCCTGGTCGCGCTGGCCGTCCGGGTTCTGGTTCGGGTTGCGGTTGTACTCGTCACCCACGTGACCGTCCTCCATCTCGGACATCTGAGTACGGAACTCCTGTTCGGAGACCACCTCGACGTTGAAGAGCATCTCGGAGTGGTACTCACCGCACAGCTCGGCGCACTTGCCCTGGAAGGTGCCTTCCTCGGTGGGGGTGAGGTACATGTAGTTGGTCTTGCCCGGGACCATGTCCAGCTTGCGCAGGAAGGCCGGGACCCAGAAGGAGTGGATGACGTCTCGGGACTTGAGCTCGAACTCAACGGGCACGTCCACCGGGAGGTACATGGTGGGCAGGGTCTCCTCGACCCCTTCGCTGCCGTCCAGCTGGGCCTGCACGCCCTGGTAGTGCTTCTCCTCGCCCTCATAGCTGTAGTTGAAGTCCCAGGCCCACTGCTTGCCGTAGACCTCGACCGTCAGCGGCGAGTCCTCCACCGGGGTGTCCACCTCGCGCTGAACCCGGTCGGTGAAGCCCCACAGGGTCAGCACCATGATCACGGGAACAATGGTGAACAGGGTCTCCATCGGCACGTTGTAGGCCATCTGGCGCGGATAGCCCTTGTCGCTCTTCCGGCGCCGGTAGGCCACCATGCACCAGAGCATCATGGCCCAGGCCGCCAGACCCACGATCAGGGCCGCGATCCACGAGTTGACCCACAAGTCAGTCAACTGCGCGCTCTGGTTGGTGGTCTCCCGTGTGCCGGGCAGGAATCCTCGTTGAACCTGCTCCGAACAACCGGACAGGACCATGGCTGCCACAACGGCAAGCGCTCCCCCCTTTAGGAGACGCCTGCCACGGCTGCCGGCTTGATTCTGCGATCTCACAGACGGCCCTTCCTCTTCAATCTCGAGTGCGAATGCCTCCCGCGGCCGAGACCCGCCCAGGCAGACAGCTGATCTACGTCTGAACTGGAGCGAAGCGGCCACAGGGGGACCCCTAGGTTTACTACCTACTGTAGAGCTTACCGCCCTGATCGTCTGCCCCATGACACGCGAAAACGTCGGGTGTCCGCACCGAATTACGGCACAGTCACCCGACGTTTTCGGACAGGAGAGGTGAACTCAGTGGAAGGAATCACCACAGGCGCAGGAGCCGCCCGCATTCGGGTTGTCGATGGTGAAGCCCTGCTTGGAGATGGTGTCCTCGAAGTCGATGCTGGCACCTGTCAGGTAGGGCACGCTCATCTTGTCCACGATGACCTCCACGCCATCGAAGTCGCGCAGGGTGTCCCCGTCCAGGACACGCTCGTCGAAGTAGAGCTGGTAGATCAGGCCGGAACAGCCACCCGGCTGCACGGCCACGCGCAGGCGCAGATCGGTGCGGCCCTCCTGCTCGAGAAGGGTGCGGACCTTGGTGGCCGCCACCTCGCTCAGTTCGACCTCGTGCGCCTCCAAGCCGTCGGCCGGCTGGGCGGTCGGGATCTGGGTCTCGGTGGAATCTGCGGAAACGGTCATAGTCGCTCCTTCATCTGCGTGCGTTCTCCTCGGTCCCAACAGCGGGGGCGGGTGGTTCATTCCCGCCCGATGGTCCGCGGCGGTCCGGAACGGAGGTATCCCTCGATACTAGGTCAGAGCCCTGCGGCGGCCAACAGCAGGGCCTCGGCCAGGACGGCATGCCTGAAGTCGCCCAGGTGCAGGGACTCGTTGGCCGAGTGCGCCCGCGAGTCGGGGTCCTCCACCCCCGTGATCAGCAGAGTGGCCTCCGGGAACACCTCCACCAGGTCCGCGGTGAAGGGGATCGAGCCGCCGATCCCGGACTCCACCGGCTCCGCACCGAAGGAGGTGCGGAGGGAGGCGAGCATCATCTGCGCCGGTGCGGCGGAGGTGTCTGTGGCGAAGGGCAGCCCGGTCTCCCCCGGTTCGAAGATGACCTCCGCCCCGAACAACGCGGTGTCCCGCACTGACTCCAGGTGGGCCCGGACCGCTTCCATGGCGACGTCCGGGTCCGTGCCGGGCCCGAGCCGAAGGCTGAACTTGGCCCGGGCTTCCGGCTGGAGGGTGTTGGCCGCCACGTCCATCCTCGTCACGTCCGTGCCGATGATGCTCAGTGCCGGCCGGTTCCACAGCCGGTCCGCCAGAGGCCCCGTGCCCGCCAGGCGCACGGAGTCCAGCACGGCTGCGTCAGCGCGGTAGTCGGCCTCCGGGTACTCGATGTTCGCGTGGTGCGTCTGCTCCAGCCCGGAGATCGCCACGTTGCCCTCTTCGTCATGCAGTGTCGCGATGAGCCGCGCCAGCAGCGTGGGCGCGTCCAGCACGGGTCCCCCATACATGCCGGAGTGGACGGCATGCTCCAACACGCGCACCCCGATGACCCCGTCCACCAGGCCCCGCAGCGAGGTGGTCAGGGCCGGGACACCCACCTTCCAATTGCCCGAGTCGGCCACCACGATCACGTCGGCTGCCAGCTTCTCACGGTGCCGCTCGAGGAACGTCCGGAAGGTGGGCGAGCCGGCCTCCTCCTCCCCCTCGATGAAGAAGGTGACGCCCACGCCCGAGTCCGCCCCGGCGTCGAGCATGGCCTGGAAGGCGGCCAGGTGGACCATGATCCCGGCCTTGTCGTCCGCCGCGCCGCGGCCATACAGGCGCCCGTCCCGTTCCACGGCCGTGAAGGGATCGGTCTCCCACAGGGATTCCTCACCCACCGGCTGCACGTCGTGGTGCGCGTAGAGCAGGATGGTCGGCTTCCCGGGCTGGGCCGCACGGCGCCCGACGACGGCCGGTCCCCCGGGCGTCCCGTCCGCCCTGGCCTCGGTCAGCACCTCCACGTCCTCCACGCCCAGGGCTCGGACGAGCGCCGCGACGGTGTCCGCCGACCGCTCGAGCGGCTCCCTGGCAAAGGAGTCCCAGGCGATCCCGGGGATGGACACGAGGTCCTTGAGGGTGTCCACGGTCCTCTCGAGGCCGCGGTCCACGGCCGTCGTGATGCGGGCCACGGCCTCAGCGTCCAGGGGCAGTCGGGCAGGGGTCTGGGACGATTCAGTCATACCCGTCAGCCTAGCGAGCCATCGCTGGTGTGGCCCCGGCCACCGGGCCTTCGGGGACCACCTAGAATGATGGGGTGTTTGGACGCAAGAAGACCTCCGTGAACCCTGCCAGCGACGCCGCCGAGACGGGCCCCCTGATCGAGACCCCTGAGGAGACGGCCGCTCGCCATCAGGGGAAGAAGGGGCCCACGCCGACGCGCGCGGAGCGGGAGGCCGCACGCCGCCGCCCCCTGGTCCCAGAGGACCGGAAGGCGGCTCGGAAGGCCGCACGGGACGCAGAGATGGTGGAGCGTCAGAAGATGCGCATGGCCATGGAGACCGGCGACGAGCGCAACATGCCGCTCCGTGACCGCGGTCCGCAGAAGCGCTACGCCCGTGACTGGGTCGACGCCCGCACCGGCGTGGGCGAGTGGCTCATGGTGATTGTGTTGGTCTACGTCTTCATGGCGTTCCTGCCCCAGTCCCAGATCGCGATCTGGCTGACCTTCTCCCTGTGGGCGATCGTGCTGCTGGTGGTGCTGGAGGGCATCCTGATCTCCTTCCAGCTGAAGAAGCGCCTCACTGAGAAGTTCGGCGAGGTCGAGCGCGGCGTGCGCTGGTACGGCGTCATGCGGGCCATGCAGCTGCGCCGGCTCCGACTACCCAAGCCCCAGGTCAAGCGCGGGAAGTTCCCCGCCTAAACGGTGGTCCCCGGGTTCACGTCGAGGTCGAATTCAGCTCGCGGTTGATACGGGCCGCCCAGAAGGGCCCCTCGTAGAGGAACGCGGTGTACCCCTGCACCAGGTCGGCCCCGAGGTCGAGCCGCTCACGGACGTCCTCCCCCGTGGTGACCCCGCCGACGGAGATCAGACCCACCGTGTCCGGCAGGGCACCCCGCAACCGGCCCAGCACCTCAAGCGACCGCTCCTTCAGTGGCGCCCCGGACACGCCGCCGGCCCCCATCGCCGCCACCTCGTCGGCCGGCGTACTCAGCCCGTCCCGAGAGATCGTCGTGTTCGTGGCGATCACCCCGTCCAAGCCCATCTCCACCGCCATGGCCGCGACCTCGTCGATGTCCTCGTCCGCCAGATCGGGGGCGATCTTGACGGCCAGCGGCACGTGGCGGCCGGTGGTCCGGTCCGCCTCCCGCCGCACGGCGGCCAGCAGCGGGGCGAGGGACTCGATGTCCTGCAGCTGACGCAGTCCGGGCGTATTCGGTGAGGACACGTTGACCACGAGGTAGTCGGCATGCACGGCCAGGGCGGCCGTGGAGGCCAGGTAGTCGCCGGTGGCATCTTCGAGCGGCACTGACTTGGTCTTGCCGATGTTGACCCCGAGGACGGGACGGCGCTGGCCGAACCGCCTCGTCAGGGCGTGACGGGTGGCCTTCAGACGCGGGGCGACGGCCGCGGCGCCGTCATTGTTGAAGCCCATCCGATTGATCAACGCCCGGTCCTCCATCAGGCGGTACAGGCGCGGGGCCGGATTGCCGGGCTGGGACTGGCCCGTGATGGTCCCGACCTCGATGTGGCCGAAGCCGAGGTCAGCCAGGGCCGCGGTGCCCAATCCCTGCTTGTCGAATCCAGCGGCCAACCCGAAGGGCGAGGGGAAGTCCAGGCCCATGACCCGGGTGGCCAGCCCCGCCGCCGGCCGCGTGGCCAGGCGCAGCGCCATCGACGCGCGGCCTGCCTCGGCTGCCCTGATCAGGGAGAAGCCGATGTGGTGGGCCCGTTCGGCGTCCATGCCCCGAAAGACGGCGTTGAAGAACGCGGGGTACACACGGGGCAGCGGGGGCAGAGCAGTCATGATCCTTATGGAACCATGTTTCCACCGGTGGTCGGCTCCACGTTGCGCCCCGTACCATGTCCGTCATATGGACACCCCCTTCGCCCCCACCGCCGATCCGGGGCCCGGCGAGCTCCTGTCCGACTCGCCACCCGGGGTATGGGTCCCGGACATCCTGCCGGGCTTCGAGCGCCAGACCATTCCGCTGGAGGTGGACGAGGAGGGGCCCAATGCCGCCACCCTGGTCCGGTTGGCCGACCGTGAGCCGCTGGGCACTCCGGTGCTGTACGTCCACGGTTGGTCCGACTACTTCTACAACGCGCCGCTGGCGCGGCTGTTCGCCGAGCGTGGCTACGCGTTCCACGCCCTGGACCTGCGCAAGTACGGGCGTTCCCTCCGCCCGGGGCAGACGCCCGGTTGGGCCGCGAGCCTCGAGGTCTATGACGACGAGATCGGGCGGGCACTGCGCATCATCGCGCGGGACCACCCGCAGCGGCCGGTGCTCATGGGACACTCCACAGGCGGGCTCACCCTGGCCCTGTGGGCAGCGCGGCACCCCGGCCGCGCGCGGGCACTCGTGCTGAACAGCCCGTGGCTGGAGATGCAGGGCTCTGCCCTCGTCCGGCGCATGGCCTCGGCCGTGCTGGACCCGATGGTGCGGCTGCACCCGAAGAACTTCCTCAGGCTGCCGCGCGTGGACCACTACTGGCGGACGATCTCCTCCGCGGCCGACGGCGAATGGGACCTGCACCCGCTCTGGCGGCCCCAGTACTCGTTCGAGGTCCCCGGTGGCTGGCTCAAGGCCGTGATGGCCGGGCACGCCACCGTTGCCGCCGGACTGGGCCTCACTGAGCCGGTCTACGTGATGCTCTCGGACCGCACCGTCTTCCACCCGTCCTGGCGCCAGGACATGACCGCAGCGGACATCGTGTTGGACGTGGAGCCCCTGGCACAGCGGGCCACCCGCCTGGGCCGGCAGGTCACCGTGGTCCGCCACGCCGGGGCGCTGCATGACGTGATGGCCTCTCCGCCGGCCATCCGGAGGGCTGCGGCCCACGAGGTGTTCCGGTGGATGGGCGCCTACGCGGTGGAGTCCGAGCCGGATCCCGCCTGATCCACCGCGCCACCGTACCGGCGGTCGCGGCGGGCATAGACCTCCACGGCGTCCCACAGGGTGGTGCGGTCCACGTCCGGCCACAGCGTGTCCAGGAAGACGAGTTCGGCGTAGGCCGACTGCCACAGCAGGAAGTTGGAGAGGCGCTGCTCCCCCGAGGTGCGCACGAAGAGGTCGACGTCCGGCACGTCCGGCTCGTCCAGGTGCCGGGCGATGGTGTCCTCCCGGATGCCGGAGGGCTTCAGCCGACCCGCGGCGACCTCGCGGGCGATGTCCTGCACCGCGTCCGTGATCTCGGCGCGCGAGCCGTAGTTGACGCACATGGTCAGGTGACAGCGGGTATTGGCCCGGGTCTGCTCCTCAGCGATCTCAAGCTCCTTGATCACGGAGTTCCACAGCCGAGGGCGCCGGCCGTTCCAGCGGATCCGGACGCCCCATGAGTCCAGGGTGTCCCGCTGGCGGCGCAGGACGTCCCGGGAGAAGCCCATGAGGAAGCGGACCTCCTCCGGGGAACGCTTCCAGTTCTCGGTGGAGAACGCGTAGACGGAGACGTGCTCGATGCCCAGCTGCACGGCGCCGGCCATCACGTCCAGCAGGGCCGCCTCCCCGGCCCGGTGCCCCTCTGTGCGCGGCAGTCCACGCGCGTTGGCCCAGCGGCCGTTGCCATCCATGACGATGGCCACGTGGCGGGGGATGAACCGCTGATCGATCCGCGGCGGGCGGGCACCTGAGGGATGTTCGAAGGGCTCGGCACGGACGGCGCCTGGAGCGGGGCGGGAAGGCATGGTGCGGGTCCTCGGGATCAGGGCGGGATCAGGGCGGGATCAGGGGTGGTTCAGGAGCGCTGGCCGTTGGGCGGGCCGGACTGGTCCATCACGGCCAGCGACTTCAGGTGGCGTTCCAGGTGGAACTGGAGGTACCCCGCCACGATACCGGCCGCCTCCCGGCGAGATGCATCGTCCGAGGCGTCCGCTGCGTCCCACTGGCCCGATTGGAGTGCTGCGAGCAGGGCGATGGTGTCCGGTGACGGCGTGGATGACCCGGGCGGACGGCAGTCAGAACAGACGCTGCCGCCGAGGGTCACGTTGACCGAGCGGTGTGGACCGGTCACCCCACACCGGGCACAGTCGGTGAAGCTCGCGGCCCAGCCGGCCGTGGCCAGGGAACGCAGCAGGTAGGAGTCCAGGAGCAGCCGGGGCGCATGCGCGCCCCGGGCGAGGGCTGCGAGGGCTCCGTGCAACAACCGGAACTGGCTCGGCGCCTCCAGCCCTCCACCGTGCTCCCCCACCTCCGTCGCGGTGAGCCGCTCGGCGGTCTCCACCATGGCGGAGGCGGCCGCATAGGCGTCATAGTCCTGCGCGATCCGCTGCCCGTACGGGGTCACGGACTGCGCCTGCGTGATGATGTCCAGGTTCCGGCCGTGGACCAACTGCAGGCGGGAGAGCATGAAGGGCTCCAGGGTGGCGCCGAACTTGGAGGACGTCCGGCGAACCCCCTTGGCCACGGCCCGGACCTGGCCGTGGCCGAGGGTCAGCAGCACGATGATGCGATCGGCCTCACCGAGCGTGTAGGTGCGCAGCACCAGGGCGTCGGTGCGGTAGCTGTTCGCCGCGTAGCCGGCACCACCCCGGGCCATCAGACCTGCGCGGCCGAGCCCCGGGCCGGGGACTCCAGGGCCCGGACCAGCTCCTCGTCATCCCGCAGGGCCCGGTTCACGGCGGACACCACGGCCTTCAGCGAGGCCATGGTGGTGTTGTAGTCCAGGCCGGCGCCCCAGAGGACCCGGCCCCCCACGGCACACTCCACGTAGGCGGCGGCCATGGCCGAGCCGCCCTCGGACAGGGCGTGCTCGGCATAGTCCAGCACCCGGATGTCCAGGCCCTCATCCCCGAAGATCTTGACGAGGGCGGCGATGGGACCGTTGGCGGTGACGGTACGGACGCGCTTCTCACCGGCCACCTCCGCCTCGGCGGTCATGGTGAAGTTGCCGTCCTCGGCAGTGTGCGAGCTGACATCGCCCAGGCGGTACCGGCCCCAGCGCGTGGTGTCCTCCGCCGTGTCCTCGGCCGGCAGGTACTCGTCCTGGAAGACGCCCCACAGCTGGTCCCCGGTCACCTCACCGCCCTGGGAGTCGGCCATCGCCTGGATGACATGGGAGAACTCGATCTGGGCGCGCCGCGGCAGATCCAGGTTGTGCTCGGTCTTGAGCAGGTAGGCCACCCCGCCCTTGCCGGACTGGGAGTTGACGCGGATGACGGCCTCGTAGGAACGGCCGATGTCCTGGGGGTCGATCGGCAGGTAGGGCACGGCCCACGGGATGCCGTCCCGGTCCGTTCCGGCGGCCGCCGCGTCCACGTCCATGGCCTCGAGGCCCTTCTTGATGGCGTCCTGGTGGGACCCGGAGAAGGCTGTGAAGACGAGGTCTCCGCCGTAGGGAACCCGCTCGGCGACCTGCAGCTGGTTGCAGTACTCCACGGTGCGGCGGATCCCGTCCATGTCCGAGAAGTCGATCATCGGGTCGATGCCCTGGCTGTACAGGTTCATGCCCAGGGTCACGAGATCCACGTTGCCGGTCCGCTCGCCGTTGCCGAACAGGCAGCCCTCGATCCGGTCCGCGCCGGCCATGTAGCCCAGCTCGGCCGCCGCCACACCGGTGCCGCGGTCATTGTGGGGGTGCAGGGAGAGGATGATCCCCTCCCGGTTCTCCAGGTTGCGGTGCATCCACTCGATCGAGTCGGCGTAGACGTTGGGCGTGGCCATCTCCACGGTGGCCGGCAGGTTGAGGATCATCTGCCGCTCGGGCGAGGCCTCGAGGATCTCGCCCACCGCGTTGGAGATGCGGGCCGCGAACTCCAGCTCGGTGCCAGTGTAGGACTCCGGCGAGTACTGGTACACGATCTCGGTTCCCGTGAGCTGTTCCTCGTACTTCCGGCAGAGCCGGGCCCCGGAGGTGGCGATGTCCACGATTCCGTCCATGTCCTCCCGGAACACGACCCGGCGCTGGAGCACAGAGGTGGAGTTGTACAGGTGCACGATGGCCCGGTGGCACCCCTCGAGTGCCTCATAGGTCCTCTCGATCAGGTGCTCACGGGACTGGGTCAGCACCTGGATGGTGACGTCCTCGGGGATGCGGTCCTGTTCGATGAGCTCGCGGACGAAGTCGAAGTCGGTCTGGGAGGCGGAGGGGAAGCCGACCTCGATCTCCTTGTACCCCATGTTCACGAGCAGCTCGAACATCCGCATCTTGCGCTCCGGGCCCATCGGGTCGATGAGCGCCTGATTGCCGTCCCGCAGGTCCACCGCACACCAGCGGGGTGCCTGCGTGATGATCTGGTCCGGCCAGGTGCGGTCGGGGAGGCTGACCTCGATCTGGTCCTGGAACGGGAGGTACTTGTGGAACTTCATCCCGGAGGTCTTCTGGAAATTGCGCATGGGGCTGGACGCTGCCTTTCGTGAAACCCGGCTCGTGCACCGGGGTGGTCTGGCTACGGGGGCCGTCAGGTCTCCTCCGCAACGGGGTTCCGGCCCGGCCGGGGTGCGAAGACCCCGGTGCGTCAGCGCATGGCGGTTGCCACGACCGACGGCTCAGCCCCGTTGCGGCGGCGTAGTAGCAGCCCCGCAAGGGTGTCCGGGGTGGCCCCGGCGAGATCCAGTCGGTCGAACATGGAGCCAGCCTAACACCGTCAGAACCCCAGCCGCCCGAGCTGCTTGGGGTCCCGTTGCCACTCCTTGGCCACCTTCACCCGGAGGTCCAGGTAGACGGGCGTGCCCAACAGCTTCTCGATGGAGGTCCGGGCCGCCGAGCCGATGGCCTTGAGCCGGGAACCACCCCTGCCGATGATGATGGCCTTCTGGCTGTCCCGCTCCACGAAGACGTTGGCGTAGATGTCCAGCAACGGCTTGGACTCCGGGCGCCCCTCGCGGGGGTTCATCTCCTCCACCACCACGGCCACGGAGTGCGGCAACTCGTCCCGCACGCCCTCCAGCGCGGCCTCGCGGACCAGCTCGGCGACCATCGTCACCTCGGGCTCGTCCGTCAGCTCGCCGTCCGGGTACAGCGGCGGGGAGGCCGGCAACTGATCGGCCAGTACGCCCGCCACGTCCTCCACCTGGTGGCCCTTCACAGCGGACACCGGCACGACGGCGGCGAATCCCGTCCCCTGGTTCTCCGGCCCGAGCACCTCGTCGCCGAGGGCGGTGACGGCGAGCAGCTGTTCGGCGACGGCATCCGGCTTCACCTTGTCCGTCTTGGTCACCAGGGCCACCACGGGCTTGCGGTTCAGTAGGGCGAGTTGGCCGGCGATGAATCGA
Source organism: Citricoccus nitrophenolicus (assembly GCF_047305825.1). Classification (GTDB taxonomy): domain Bacteria; phylum Actinomycetota; class Actinomycetes; order Actinomycetales; family Micrococcaceae; genus Citricoccus; species Citricoccus nitrophenolicus. Next base: position 333,808 of record NZ_CP063070.1, read on the forward strand.
TCGCCCGGGCCGATCTTCTCATCAGCAGGGATGCAGAACCCGACGGCGTCCACCTCTCCGAGGGTCTCGTTCACGAGGTCGTTGAGCCGCTGCCCCAACAAGGTCCGGGGACGGTGCAGCCCCGGGGTGTCCACGAGGACCAGCTGGAAGGCGTCACGGTGCACGATGCCACGGATGGTGTGCCGGGTGGTCTGCGGCTTCGATGAGGTGATGGCGACCTTCTCCCCCACGAGGGCGTTGGTCAGGGTGGACTTGCCCGCGTTGGGGCGCCCGACCAACGAGACGAAGCCGGCACGGAACCCCTCGGGGGCAGCGGTGGAGTCAAGCAGGTTCGTCATGGTGTGGTCTCCTGGGATTCGATCGGTGGAGCGGTCGTCAGATCGGTTCCCGGCCGCCGTCGGGCCTGGCCGCCGTCCCGCGGGGACTCCCGCACCACCAGCCGGGCCACGCGGTTGCGCCGGCCCTGGAGGGACTCTGCGGTCAATTCGATGCCCTGGACGGACACATGTGAGCCCTGGATCGGCACCCGGCCGAGCGTCTTGGCCAACAGCCCGCCGACGGTGTCCACGTCGTCCTCGTCGTCCAGGTCCAGGCCGAAGGTCTCCGCGAAGTCGTCGATGCCCATCCGCGCATCCACGTTGAACGCGCCGTCCCCGAGCAGTTCCACCTCGGGCCGGTCCTGGCGGTCGTACTCGTCCGAGATCTCGCCGACGATCTCCTCGATCAGGTCCTCGAGGGTCACCAGTCCCGCGGTGCCGCCGTACTCGTCCACCACGATGGCGATGTGCGTGGACTCGCGCTGGAGCTCCTGGAGCAGCACGGAGACCGGCTTGGACTCGGGCACGAACCGCACGTCACGGGCCACGTGATCCACCGGGCTGGCCGGATCCGCGGCGCCGTCACCCAGTCCCCGGTGCAGGGCGAAGGCCACATCCTTGAGGTACACCATGCCGAACACCTCGTCGGCGCTGTCCCCGATGAGGGGGATGCGGGAGCATCCGGAGCGCAGGAAGAGGTTCATCGCGTCCTCCAGGCTGGTGCCGACCTCCACCGTGACCACGTCCGTGCGCGGCACCATGACGGCACGCACCAGGGTGTCGCCCATGTCGAAGACGGACTGGATCAGCTCCGCCTCCGCATCCTCCAGGACATCGGCGTCATGGGCCCGGGCCACGAACTCGCGGAAGTGCCGCTCCTCGATCTCGGCGGCCTCCTCCTCCTCGTCCTCGGACCGGGGGCCGGGGGCCGCCACGCGCGCTGGCAGGGGACCCAGGACGAGGGTGAGGAACCGGACGAGTCCCGCGGTGCGCTGGGCGGCGGCCACGTCATGACGAGCCCCGACGCTGCGCGGGGACAGCACGGTCAACAGCAGGGAGATCGCCACCATCAGCACGGTCGAGACACCGGCGCTGATCCAGATGTTGTCGATCAGCGAGTCCAGGAACAGGGTGCCCGCCACGGCGGCTGTGGTCTCGGCGAAGAGGCGCCAGAACCGCAAGGCATGCAGGTGCTCGGGAAGACGGGCCATCACCGTGAGGATGGGACTGCGCGGCCGGCGCATCGCGATGCCCTCGGCCTCCTTGCGGGAGAGGTAGCCGAGGGAGGTCTCGGCCAGGCCGAGGGTCCAGGCCAGGAAGAGCAGGACGGCCAGCAGGCCCGCCAGGGTGAGTGAGGTCAGCATCAGTCTTCGGTGGGGTTCGGGGCGTCGCGGCCGAGGAACTCGCTGAGGAGCCGGTGCTGCAGGGAGAACATCTCCGCCCTCTCCTCGTCCTCCTCATGGTCGAAGCCGAGGAGGTGCAGCAGCCCGTGGGTCAGGAGGAGCAGGATCTCGTCCTGGGTGGAGTGGCCGCCCCGGGCGGCCTGGACGGCGGCCACCTGGGGGCAGATCACGATGTCACCCAACAACCCCTCCGGGCTGGGGGAATCCTCCGTGCCCGGCCGCAGCTCGTCCATGGGGAAGCTCATGACGTCCGTGGCATCCGGCAGGTCCATCCACTCCTGGTGGAGCTCGGCCATGGCGGCCTCGTCCACGCAGACCACGGACAGCTCGGCACCGGGATGCACGTGCAGGGAGGCCAGGACGGACCGGGTCAGCGCCAGCAGCGCATCCTCGTCCACCGGCGACCCGGACTCGTTGACCACCTCAACGGTCATGGGATTCCTCCTCATAGGCGTCCACGATGCGGCTCACGAGGCGATGGCGGACCACGTCCACCGAGCGCAGGCGGATGACGGCGATGTCATCGAGTCCTTCGAGCACGTCCACGGCCTGGGCCAGGCCCGAGGTGGCGCCGCGCGGCAGGTCCACCTGGCTCGTGTCCCCGGTGACCACCATGTGAGAGCCGAAGCCCAACCGGGTCAGGAACATCTTCATCTGCTCACCCGTGGTGTTCTGGGCCTCGTCCAGGATGATGAACGCGTCATTGAGCGTTCGTCCGCGCATGTAGGCCAGCGGTGCCACCTCGATGGTGCCGTCCGCCATCAGCCGGGGGATGGACTCGGGTTCGACCATGTCATGCAGGGCGTCATACAGCGGCCGCAGGTACGGATCGATCTTCTCGCTGAGCGATCCCGGCAGGTAGCCCAACCGCTCCCCCGCCTCCACGGCCGGACGGGTCAGGATGATCCGGTTGACCTCCTTGGCCTGCAGGGCCTGGACGGCCTTCGCCATGGCCAGGTAGGTCTTGCCGGTGCCGGCCGGCCCGAGCCCGAACGTGATGGTGTGCGCGTCGATGCCCTCCACGTAGTGCTGCTGGTTGAGGGTCTTCGGCCGGATCTTGCGGCCGCGGCTGGAGAGGATCGAGGCGGAGAGCAGCCCGGAGGGCCCTGCCCCGGACCCGCCGCGGACCAGGCTCGTGACCTGCTCGATCACCTCAGGGGTGACGCTGGTGCCCCGGCGGACGAGGCCGTGCAGGTCCTCGATGACCTGCCGGGCCTGGTGGACGTCCTGCTCGGGCCCCTCCACCTCCAGGTCCTCACCGCGCACAGAGACCGTCAGCTCGGGGTACAGGCCATCGAGGATCCGCAGCAGCAGGTCCTGCGGCCCGAGGGTCCGCACCATGGTCTCCGCCGAGGCGAAATTGATGGTGATCTGGTCGCGTTCCATGGGAAGGCTCAAGGGAGGTGCTTCAGCTCCTGCGCTGGTGGGTGGGGTGGCGGTGTTCGAAGGGTGGGGTGTTCGTACGGTCAGTCTACGTGCGCGGCCCGAACCGACCCAGCAACTGCTGGAGGACGGCGACGGCGGCCGGCCCGGCCGTGGAGGAGCGCAGCACGTTCCGGCCCAACAGCACCAGGCGCCCGCCCGCTGCGGTCAGGGCCTCGACCTCGGCGGGGCTGATACCGCCCTCGGGTCCCACGACGAGCACGATCCGCTCGACCGGGCCCGCAGCGTCGGCCGCTCCTCGGGACTCGCCCAGAGCTTCGCCCAGAGCCTCACCCAGAGACAGGGTGGCGTCCTCGTGCAGAACGAGCACGAGGGAGCCGGGGCCACAGACGGAGGCGACCGCGCCGCCGTCGAGCATCTGATGGGTGCGCGGCACCCGGGTACGCCGAGCCTGCTTGGCCGCGGAGAGCAGGGCCGCATCCCACTTGGCCAGGGCCTTGGCGGCCTTCTCACCCCGCCAGCGGACGATGGAGCGCTCGGCCTGCCAGGGGTGGACCGCGTCGATGCCGAGTTCCGTGGCCGTCTGGACGGCTAGCAGGTCCCGATCCCCCTTCGCCAGGGCCTGAACCAGGACGAGCTCGGGGACGGGGGCCGGCTCATCCGTGACGGACTCGGCAGACACCTCGAGCCGGTCGGCGGCGGCGGAGACCACCGAACCGCTCACCCGACGGCCCGAGCCGTCCGCCACGTCCACTCGCTCCCCCGGCACCAGGCGCATGACCTGGGCGGCGTGACGGGCCTCGGCTCCGGAGAGCACGGCAGTGCGGCCGGGGGCGACCGGGGCCAGGGCGCCGGGCTCGGCGTAGAAGAGCGGATTGCTCACGGTTCAGCTCACAGGTTCTTGAAGTTGTCCCGGAACTTGGAGAACAGTCCGCGGTGCTCCGTGGTGCCGTGGACCGTCTCCTCCCCGCGGAGGGTGGCCAGCTGCTCCAGCAGGGCACGCTGCTCATCGTCCAGCTTGGACGGGGTCTCGACCCGGAGCGTGACCTTGAGATCCCCACGGCCGGAGCCACGGAGTCGGCCCACGCCGAGCTCCTTGAGGGTCTGGACCTCGCCCGACTGGGTGCCGGCCTTGACCGGGACCTCCTGCTCACCGTCGAAGGTGTCCAGGGTGAGCGTGGTGCCCAGGGCGGCGGCCGCCATCGGCACGCTCATGGTGGCCAGCAGGTGGTCGCCGTCCCGGACGAAGACGTCATGCTGACGCACCTCGACCTCCACGTAGAGATCGGCGTTGGGCCCACCGCCGGGGCCGGCCTCGCCGCGGCCTGCGAGCTGGATCCGCGTGCCGGTGGCCACGCCGGCGGGGATCCTGATGGTCAGTGAGGTGCGCTCGCGAATGCGCCCCTGACCCGAACATTCGCGGCAGGGGTCCGGGATGACCGTGCCGAACCCCTGGCAGGCGGAGCAGGTCTCGGCGGCCATGACCGTGCCGAGGATGGAGCGGACCGGCCGGCGGATGGCGCCCTGGCCGTTGCAGATGGTGCAGGTCTCCGGGTGGGTCCCCGGCTGGCAGCAGGTGCCGTCACACGTGGGGCAGACCACGGCGGTGTCCACCTCGAGGGTCTTCTCCGTGCCGAAGACCGCGTCCTCCAGCTCGATCTTGGCCATGATGAGGGCGTCCTGGCCACGGCGGGCGCGGCCGGTGGGGCCACCACCCATGCCACCGCCCATGCCGCCGGAACCGCCGCCGCCGCCGAAGAACGTCTCGAAGATGTCCTGGAAGCCGCCGAAGTCACCGCCGCCGAATCCGCCACCCATGCCGCCGGTGCCGTTCTCGTGGCCCGTGGCGTCATAGTTGCGGCGCTTCTCCGAGTCCGAGAGGACCTCGTAGGCGCGCGTCACGTTCTTGAACTGGTCGGAGGCCTCCGGCGCGGGATTCACGTCAGGGTGGAGCTTGCGGGCCAACTTGCGGTAGGCACGCTTGATCTCCTCGGCGGAGGCGTCTCGGCTCACGCCGAGCACCTCGTAATGGTCAGCCACGGTGTGCGGTGTTCCTTCCGGTGGTGAATGGTGTCAAGAGGGTCTGTGGTCCTGCGGTCACTGGGACAGGATCCTGGAGAGGTACCGGGCCACGGCTCGTACGGCGGTCATGGTTCCCGGGTAGTCCATGCGGGTGGGTCCCACCACGCCGAGCTTGGCTCCGGCCCCTGGGCCGTAGCCCGCGGCGATCACGGAGGCCTCGGCCAGCGATCCCGAGTTCTCGGAACCGATCCGCACGCTGAGACCACGCACATCCTGCTCCATCTCGGTCAGGAGACGCAACAGGACGACCTGTTCCTCCAGTGCCTCGAGGATGGGACCGATCGAGAGGGGGAAGTCGCCGGTGGACCGGGCGAGGTTGGCGGTGCCCGCCATGATGATGCGGTCCTCCCGGCGCGCCGCGAACACCTGGTCCAGCTGGGCCGCGAAGCTCAGGGCCAGCACGCGGTCCTCTGCGGGCACCTCCGCCAGCGCCAATCGCAGTCCGTCCGCCGCCTGGGCCGGAGTGAGTCCGTCCAGGTAGCGCAGGAAGAGCTGCTTGAGCGCCGAGACAGAGGCCTCGGGGGCCTCGACCTCCACCTGGAAGGCCCGCTGGTCCACCTGCCCCGAGGACAGGATCACCACCACCAGGGCACGGTGGGGCGCCAGGGAGACGAACTCGAGGTGGCGGATGGTGGACGCGTCCACGTGCGGGTACTGCAGCACGGCGACCTGGTTGGTCAGCTGCGCCAGGGTTCTCACCGTCTGGACCATCATCTCGTTGAAGTCCCCGGTGACGTCCAGCAGGGTCTGCACCGCCCGCTTCTCGGCGGCGGAGAGGGGCTTGACCTCCGAGATCTGATCGACGAAGAGACGGTAGCCCTTGTCCGTGGGAATCCGGCCCGACGACGTGTGCGGGGCCACGATCAGCCCCTCCTCCTCGAGCGCCGCCATGTCATTGCGCACGGTCGCCGAGGACACCCCCAGCTCGTGACGGTCCACGAGGGCCTTGGAGCCGACCGGCTCGCGGGAGGACACATAGTCCTCCACGATGGCCTGCAGCACTTGCATGCGGCGTGGTGGTTCGACCATCGGTCCCTCCCGTTCAATCCTCGGCTCCCGCTTAGCACTCGGCACTTGCAAGTGCCAAGTCTAGTCCCTGTGTCCAATCGGGGTGTCCTCCCCCGAGCGAGCCGTTCGGCCGAAACCACCGGTGCCCTTGCTAGCCTCGGCTCTCGTGGAATGGAGAGACCGTGGAATGGAATAGCTGGGGCCCGGGCACCCTCGAGGGCAATTTCCGCCCTGCCGCCCGCACCGTCACCAAGGTCCCGGCCAGCACGGGCGCCGTCCTCGAGGACGCCGGTACCGGCTTCACCGGGGCCGTCCTGCGCGTCGAGAAGTCCGGCGGCGTCCACCTCGTCGTCCTGGAGGACCGCAAGGGGCGCACCAAGTCCTTCCCCCTCGGCTTCGGGTTCCTCGTGGACGGACAACCCGTCGAGGTGGTTCCCCCCTCAGCCACCGATTCGGATGCGGGCGCTGCGCCACCGCGGCGGACGGCCTCGGGCTCCCTCCGCGTGGAGAACGCCCGCGCCCGCACGGCCCGCGCCTCCCGCATCTGGGTCGAGGGACTGCATGACGCCGAGCTCGTGGAGAAGGTCTGGGGCGAGGACCTGCGGCTCGAGGGCATCGTGGTGGAACCCCTCCACGGCGTCGACGACCTGGCCGGCGCCATCACCGAGTTCTCTCCTGGCCCACAGCGGCGCCTCGGCATCCTGGTGGACCACCTCGTGACCGGATCCAAGGAGGAACGGATCGCGGCCGAGGCCATGAGGGTCCCCGGCGCCCGCGGGAACGTGCTGATCGTGGGCCACCCCTACGTGGACGTGTGGCAGGTCATCAAGCCCGCCGTCCTGGGCATCGGCGCCTGGCCCGTGGTGCCGAGGGGCCAGGATTGGAAGACCGGCATCCTCGCCGGACTCGGCTGGCCGCACCGCACCAAGGAGGACGTGGGCCTGGGCTGGAAGCGGCTGCTGGCCCAGGTGCGCACCTATGCCGATCTCGAGCCCGCCCTGCTGGGACGGGTAGAAGAGGTCATCGACTTCCTGACGGCCACCGATGTCCACTAGACGCCCAGCTCTCGGCGGTACACTGACGACCGAACGACTCCCGAACGGAAAGGCCCAGGACGTGTCCCAGCAGCAGCCCGGCGGTCCTCAACGCCAGCGTCCCCACGCCGCCCCCCGGCGCGAACAGCAGCTGCAGGGCTCCCCCGACCAGGCCGAGCCACTGACCCCGGCCGAGGACCGCCAGTGGGCCACCCTCTCGCACTTCGGCGGCTTCCTCGGGTGCATCCCCTCGCTGGTGATCTACCTGGTCTTCCGCCACCGGGGCCCGTTCACGGCCCAGGAGGCCAAGGAGGCGCTGAACTTCACCCTGCCGCCCACGGTCCTGGCCATCGTGGCGAACCTGCTCGCCCTCATCCCGATCATCGGCGGCATCTTCGGGATCGTCGCCATGCTGCTGTGGCTGTTCATGACGGTCTCCGGCGTGGCCGCCGGCATCCAGTGCAACAAGGGCCGGCCCTACCGCTACCCGCTGAACCTGCGCCTGATCCAGTAGTCGGATCCAATCATCGGATCCAGGAGCTAGAATCCCGCCAGCCGACGCACGATCGCGTCGTCCAGCAGCCGCCCCTGCAGGGTCGGCACCACCCGGCCGGCCAGGGCAGCGCGTCCGTCCAGCAGGCCCTCACCGATCATGGCGGCGATCTCCTGCCTCGCCCGCGCGCCGCCGTCGGCCGCCGCCTCCAGTTCCGTGACCGGCAGTCCGTCCGAGAGGCGCACTCCCAACATGACCCGCTCGAGGAACCGCGCCTCGGCATCCGGTTCCTCCCGGCCCACCGAGGCAGAGACGCCGGTGGCCAGCCGCTGGGCGTAGGCGGCCGGGTGCTTGGCGTTCCAGAACCGCACGCCCGCCATGTGGGAGTGCGCGCCGGGGCCGGCGCCCCACCAGTCCTGGTCCCGCCAGTAGGCCACGTTGTGACGGGCGCGGTGGACACCGGAGCCCTCCGGGTCCAGTGCCCAGTTGGAGATCTCGTACCAGCGGTAGCCCGCCTCGGCGAAGAGCCGCTCGGCCAGCAGGTACTTGTCCGCCTGATCGTCCGGGTCCACGTCATCCTGCACCCCGCGCTTCACGGCAGCACCGAACTTGGTGCCGTCCTCCACGATCAGGGAGTACGCCGAGAGGTGGTCGGGCCGCAGGGCCAGGGCCGCCTCCACCGTCACCTGCCAGTCCGCCAGTGACTCCCCCGGAGTCCCGTAGATCAGGTCCAGGGAGACCTCCAGCCCGGCCTCGCGGGCCCAGCCGACGGCGGCCGGCACATTCTCCGGCCGGTGGGTCCGATCCAGCGTGGCCAGCACATGCGGCACGGCGGACTGCATGCCGAAGGACACCCTGGTGAAGCCGCCGGCGGCCAACTCCCGCAGGGACTCGGCGCTGACCGAATCCGGGTTGGCCTCCGTGGTCACCTCGGCACCCTCCGTGAGGCCGAAGACGTCCCGGGCCCGGCCGAGGATCCGCACGAGGTCCGAGGCGGGCAGCAGGGTGGGAGTGCCACCGCCGAAGAACACGGTCTCCAGGGTGCGGTCCGGGATGCCTGACCTCCGCAGCGCCTCGGCGGCGAAGTCGAGCTCACCGGACACCGTGTCCGCATACGAGGCCCGGGATGCCCCGGGCCCCAGGTCCTCGGCGGTGTAGGTGTTGAAGTCGCAGTACCCGCACCGCACCTCGCAGAACGGCACGTGCACGTACAGGCTGAAGGTGCGGGGACGGCCTGAATCCGCCGCCTCACGCACCAGGCGCGCCGCGGACTCGGGGAACCGGCCGTCGTCGGGCGCGGGGTTCCCGAGGGGAAGCGTGGCAGGCACTACTTCTTGGCGCCGGTCTCTGATCCGGCACCGTCCGAGGACAGCGCGGCGATGAAGGCCTCCTGAGGCACCTCCACGCGGCCGACCATCTTCATGCGCTTCTTGCCCTCCTTCTGCTTCTCCAGCAGCTTGCGCTTACGCGAGATGTCGCCGCCGTAGCACTTGGAGAGCACGTCCTTGCGGATGGCCCGGATGTTCTCACGGGCGATGATCCGCGAGCCGATCGCCGCCTGGATGGGCACCTCGTACTGCTGGCGCGGGATGAGTTCCTTGAGCTTGCCCGTCATCATGACGCCATAGGGGTAGGCGCTGTCCTTGTGCGTGATGGAACTGAAGGCGTCCACGGTCTCGCCCTGCAGCAGGATGTCGACCTTGACCAGGTCCGACGCCTGCTCGCCATCGGCCTTCCAGTCCAGGGAGGCGTAACCCTTGGTGCGGGACTTGAGCAGGTCGAAGAAGTCGAACACGATCTCCGCGAGCGGGATCCAGTAGCGGATCTCCACGCGCTCCTCGGAGAGGTAGTCCATGCCCTTCATCTGTCCGCGCTTGCCCTGGCACAGCTCCATCACGGAACCGATGAACTCGCTCGGCACGATGATGGTGGCCGAGGCCATGGGCTCGCGGACCTCGTGGATCTTGCCCTCCGGGAACTCAGAGGGGTTCGTCACGGTGACGACCGTCTTGTCCTCCTTGGTGACCTCATAGACCACGTTCGGCGCGGTGGAGATCAGGTCCAGGTTGAACTCGCGTTCGAGCCGCTCCCGGATGATCTCCAGGTGCAGCAGACCGAGGAAACCCACCCGGAACCCGAAGCCGAGGGCCACGGAGGTCTCCGGCTCGTAGATCAGGGCAGCGTCGTTCAGCTTGAGCTTGTCCAGGGCGTCACGCAGCACCGGGTAGTCCGAACCGTCGATCGGGTACAGGCCGGAGAAGACCATGGGCTTGGGGTCCTCGTAGCCGCCGATCCGTTCCTCGGCGGGCCGCTTGGCGCCCGTGACGGTGTCACCGACCTTGGACTGACGAACGTCCTTCACGCCGGTGATGAGGTAGCCCACCTCCCCCACGGACAGTCCCTTGGACGGCCTGGGCTCCGGGGAGGAGACCCCGATCTCCAGCAGCTCGTGGGTGGCGCCCGTGGACATCATGCGGATCTTCTCCCGCGGGGACAGCCGGCCGTCCATCACCCGGACATAGGTGACCACGCCGCGGTAGGTGTCATACACGGAGTCGAAGATCATGGCCCTGGCCGGGGCGTCCACCACTCCCACGGGGGCGGGGATCTCCTGCACCACGCGGTCCAGCAGGGCCTCCACGCCCACGCCCGTCTTGCCGGAGACCCGGAGCACGTCATCCGGGTCCACGCCGATCAGTCCGGCGATCTCGGCGGCGTAGCGGTCCGGGTCCGCCGAGGGCAGGTCGATCTTGTTCAGCACCGGGATGATGGTGAGGTCGTTCTCCATGGCCAGGTACAGGTTGGCCAGGGTCTGCGCCTCGATGCCCTGCGCGGCGTCCACGAGCAGGATGGCCCCCTCGCAGGCGGCCAGGGAGCGGGACACCTCGTAGGTGAAGTCCACGTGCCCGGGGGTGTCGATCATGTTCAGCGTGTAGTCGGCACCGTCCACGCCCCACGGCATGCGCACGGCCTGGGACTTGATGGTGATCCCGCGCTCACGCTCGATGTCCATCCGGTCCAGGTACTGCGCTTTCATGTCCCGTGGCTGGACCACACCGGTGGACTGCAGCATGCGGTCTGCCAGCGTGGACTTGCCGTGGTCGATGTGCGCGATGATGCAGAAATTCCTGATGATCGCGGGATCGGTGGCGGCGGGCACCGGCGCGTTGCTCGCCATGGGCGACACGGGCATCTTCCTTCGACTGGTGGGTGCAGGTGATCAGTGACCCATTCTTCCATGTTTCCGGCGCAACCACGCCTCTGATGCCCCGCAGCCTGCCCCAGAGGTTGCTAGGTTGTGGACATGGCAGTGAACTTCAATCAGTTGTTACGCGTCGGCCGCCGAGTGGTCCGCGTGGCCCGCCAGGTCCAGAGGATGTCCTCGTCCCGCCAGGACTCGCCGGGGTCCCGGACGTCACCGGCACCCCGAGGGGACGACGGCGGCGCAGCGGGCTCCGGCGGCCAGGTCACCGACTATCCGGGGGACTTCCGCGGCGCGGCCCAGGTTCAGTACTCCCCCATCCCCGGCTCCGAGGCGGGACCCGGGGAGGTGGTGTGGACCTGGGTTCCCTTCGAGGAGCTCGACGGCCGCGGCAAGGACCGCCCCGTACTGGTGGTGGGCCAGCACGGCCGATACCTGCTGGCCGCCCAGCTGACCAGCCGGGACCGCAACAACGGTACGTCCCACGATCCCGACTACATCGACATCGGCACCGGAGCCTGGGATGCCCAGGGCCGCCCCTCCGAGGTGAAGCTCGACCGGATCCTGCAGGTCAATCCCCGCGACGTGCGCCGCGAGGGCGGTGTGGTGGACGAGCGGACCTTCGAGGCCGTGTCCGCCGGACTCCGAGAGCGCAACGGATGGTCGTGATAGACTAACCAGCTGTGTGTCCGCGCAGGTCGACGGGCACTCCCGGAACGGCTTACCTAGGTATCCCCACGCCGCTCAGTCGCCGGATTCGGGATTACCCCTCACCGACCACGTCAGAAGACAACAGAAAGACCTTTCCTTGGCTAACATCAAGTCCCAGAAGAAGCGCATCCTCACCAACGAGAAGTCGCGCCAGCGCAACAACGCTGTGAAGTCCGAGCTGCGCACGGTCATCCGCGCCGTGGACAAGGCCGTCGCCTCCGGCGATCAGGCTGCCGCCGCCTCCGCCGTCGCCCTGGCCAGCAAGAAGCTGGACAAGGCCGCTGGCAAGGGCGTCATCCACAAGAACCAGGCTGCCAACCGCAAGTCCGGTATCGCCAAGCGCGTGAACAAGGTCGAGGCCTGAGCCTCCGAGCCTGTCAACGAAGCCCCCGTCCAGTTGGACGGGGGCTTCGTTGATTAATCGGTGTGGTCTAGGCGGTGTGGTCCAAGTGGTGCGGTTTATGCGGTGCGGTTTATGCGGTGCGGCCCGAACGGCCGCCGTCAGCACTGCCGTCAGCGACGGGCCGCCAGGGCGATGCGCGTGACGGCCCGCTCCACCGCGTAGTCCGCGTCCTTGGCCAGCCCCTTGGCCTCCGCGTCCGCTTGGGCCACCCATTCGATGGCCGCGGCGATGGTCGCCGCGTTCCAGAACCGGACGGTCTCGGACACGCGCCGGGCCTGCCACGGTGCCATCCCCAGCACGCCGGCGATCTGGCCCTGCCCGATCCGAGCGTCCACGATCCGCGCGATCTGCCGCGTCTTCATGGCCAGGGCCCCTGTGATGGCGGGGGCGGACACGCCCGTGGCGAGTGCATGCCGCAACAGGGCGGTGGCTTGACCGGCCCGGCCCTCGATCGCCGCATCGGCGACCCGGAAGGCGGTGGCCTCCACCCGCCCGCCGTAGTACCGGTCCACGATCTCAGGGGTGACGGTGCCCTCCGTGTCCTCGGCCAGCTGCTGACAGGCCGCGGCCAGGTCCGTCAGTGAACCGCCGGTGGCGTCCAGCAGTGAACGCACTGCCTCGGGATCGATCTGCCGGCGCCGGGACCGGAACTCCCCCTGCACGAAGTCCGTCTTCTCCGCGTCGGACTTGATCGGTTGGCAGTCCACGAGCACCCCTGCCGCGGTCACCGCGTCGAGCAGCTTCTTCCCGCGGTTGCCACCGGTGTGGCGCAGGATCAGGGTGACGTCATCCGCCGGGGACCGCACGTAGTCCAGGCTGTCCGCCAGGAAGGCCTCGTTCATCTCCTGCAGCGCGTCCACCTGCAGGATCTTGGCCTCTCCGAACAGGGACGGACTGGAGAGCACGGAGAGTTGCCCGGGCTCGTAGTCGGCGGCGTCGAGGCGGTGGGACTCCACACCGGGATCCTGTTCCCGCAGTGCGGAGCGCACCCGGTCAGTGACCCGCGCGGCGATGAAGTCCTCAGGGCCCTTCAGCAGCATCAACGGGGCCGGTGCCACCGTGCGCCAGTCGGTCCCGGAACTCGTGGGGCGGCGGCTTCGGCTGGGTGCGGGCATGCGGACCATCCTATCCGTCCCCGCTTCCCCGGCCGGTGCGCCCGACCGTCTCGGGAGCCCGGGACCCGGTGAGGGTCGGCACCAGCCGGCCCTCCCGCAGTGAGAGCACCGTGGTGCCGTGTTGATCCGTGCGAACCACCGGGCCGTGCCTCTCCAACTCGGAGACCACGGAGGGGTGGGGATGGCCATAGCTGTTGTCCCGGCCCACCTGCACCACGGAGACCACGGGGTCCACTGCGCGGACCAACTCGTGGCCACCGTTCTGCGCCCCGTGGTGGGCCACCTTCAGCACATCGACCGATTCCGGGTAGCGCCCCTGCTCCAACAGGGCCGCGCTGGCCTCCTCCTCCATGTCCCCCGTCAGCAGCACGCTGTAGCTACCCTGCGCCGTCCGGACAGTGGCCAGCATCTGCACCGAGGCATCGTTCTCATTGGACGCCTCCGAGTCCGCCGCCAGCACGGTCCAGTCCACCTGCCACCCCTGCGCAGCCCGGTCTCCGACGCTGCCCCGATCGCCGGCCTCGGGAATCCTGGCTCCCGCCGGCGGGGCGCCCTCACCACGGGACGAGTACAGGAACTCGGTGGGACGGCAGCAGTCGAGGACCGCCTCGGTTCCGCCGACGTGGTCCTGGTGCAGGTGGGTGAGCACGAGCAGGTCCACCCGCTCCACCCCGATCCGGTCCAGGCAGGCCCGGACCGCGGCCGGATCCGGACCGGTGTCCACCACCATGCCGGACCGGTCCCCCGTCCGCAGTACCAGCATGTCCCCCTGGCCCACGTCACAGGCGGCCAGCGACCAGTCCTCCGGGAGTGTCCCGGAGGGTGGGGCGGCCACCAGGCCCAGTTGGCTCCCGGCCGCCGCGCAGACGGCGGTCCACGCCGCCGCCAGCATCCATCGGACCCGGCGCGGTGGCCGGGCAGGTGGCTTGGCGCCAGGCCCCAGGATCCGGACACGTGCCGGGCGAGACCGCTCCCAGCGCAGTACCAGCCACAACAGGGCGAGGGCCCCCGCGAGATGTGCCACCACCATCGCCACACCCAGGGCGCCCTCCGGCCAGGCGTGCAGGGCACCGGGCCATCCGGAGACCGTGGTGGCGATCCACCCGATGCCCGCCGCCGGCCACCCCACCAACCAGAACACCGCGGCGGCCACACCGGGCCACGGCACGGCGAGGACGGCAGCCACGGTACCGGGCACGGTGATGAACGGCACCAGCGGTGCGGCGATGAGGTTGGCCGGCACCGCGTAGGCGCTGAGTTCGCCGGTCATCCCGACCAGGAGGGGCTGGCAGGCGACCTGTGCCGTGGTGGACACCGCCAGGGCGGCTCCGAGGACACCCGCCACAGGGCCGGGCAGCCACCGGCCCATCGCGGCGGTCAGCCACTGTTCCACCGGCCGCGCGGCGAGGACGATCCCAGCCGTGGCCGCCAGGGAGAGCTGGAACGCAGGTTCCGTGGCGAGCCCGGGCTGCCAGCACATCAGAAGGCAGCCCGCCAGACACAACACCGGCAGGGCCTGCCGTCCCCGCCCGAAGAACACGGCCCAGGCGCCGAGGGCACCCATGACGGCGGCACGGACCACCGAGGGCTCCAGTCCCACGATGATCACGAAGACCAGCAACACCCCCAGGACGGCGCCGAGCACCACCGGGCGACGCACGCGGAACGAGCGAAGCGCCATGGTCACGGCACCGGCGATCAGCGTGCAGTTCGCCCCGCTCACGGCACTCAGGTGACTGAGCCCCGAGGCCTTCATGGCCTCGTCCAGTGCAGGTTCCTGGGCCGATCGGTCCCCCAGGACGAGCCCCGGCAACAATTGGGGCGCGGCGCCCACTGCTCCCGACGCTGCCTCCCGGACGGCCGATCGCACGATGTCACGGCCGGTGGGAGTCAAGCTCGACGCCGGGTCCTGGCCCGAGTCAGTGCATGATCCGGTCTCGGGTGCGCTCGAGGCATGGGCGAAGACGGATGATCCCTGGCCCTCGAGGGTGGCCACAAAGCACACCCTCGCCCCCGCCTCCACCCCTTCCCAGTCGCTGCCGCCGAACACCACTGCGTCCACGCCGCCGGGCAGTTCGCGGATTGGATGGCCGAAGCGCTCCACTGAGACGGTCAGGTGCCAGCTCTCACCGAACGGCGACGAACCGCGCGTGGCGGGTCCCAGGGCCTCCCCCACAAGCCGTAGGGGTCGATCGGCAGAAACAGCGTCCTCCCAGCCGGCCTCCCGCACCGGGCCGCGGTCTGCGACAGCCTGCATGCCGGCCACGGCGGAGATCCACAGGGCGACCGCAGCCAGCGCAGCCACCGTGCTGGCACCGGTTCGCTGGCGGCGTGCCGTCCACACCATCCCCGTGGTGGCCACGGCCGCCCCGGCCAGCAGGCACCACGGAATGATCAGGGCCAACTCGTACGGCAGGACAGGCACTGCAAGACAGGTGGCCACCGAGAGGACCACTGCGGGAACGAGCCTCAGGTCGACCGGAGCGGGAACCTCCCCGTCCGCCTGGATCCTCACGGGCCGAAGAGGCCGTCCAGCCGCGCGGTCCGGCAGGCCGGCGGTTGATCAGGACGGTGGTGTTGGCTTCCCATGACCCCACTGTGCTGCCTCAGACCCCTCCCCTGCCGGCCAGCAACGCGCCGATGGGGACGGCCCGCCACGAGGCGGGCCGCTGTGGAGCAGGGAACTGCTGAACCTCCTGAACACCGAGGACACCGAGGACACCGAGGACGCCGTGTGTGAGAGCTCTGCGGACCCGGAACCACCGAGTTCACCACCGTCAGCGGTGCAGTGGTCCGGAGGTATGCAATGGCCCAGAGGTATGCAGTGGTCCAGAGGTCCGCAGCGGAGACCGGCCGAGGATCACCAACTGACCAATCCATCGAGGCGCTCCATCAGGGCTGGACCGATCCCCGAGACTGCGTCAAGGTCCTCCATGGACCCGAAGGGGCCGACCTGGTCGCGGTGTTCTATGATGCGGCCCGCCAAGGCTGGACCGATCCCCGGGAGCTGCTCGAGGGCAGCGGTGTCCGCCACGTTCAGGTCCACGGTGGCAGAGGCCCCGGCCGCTGATCCCGGCCGGCTGTCAGCAGGGCCGGTGCCTGGTTCGCCGCCCTCCACGGGGGCCTCCGTCACGGCGTCTCCGGTCCCCGGCACCAGAATCTGGGTGGCGTCCACCACCGGCGCGGCCAGATTCATCAAGTCCAGTTCGGCATCCTCGGTGGGGCCACCGGCCGCCTGCACCGCGTCAGCCACCCGTGAACCGACCGGTACATCGAAGAGGCCGGGCTGGTTCACTTCGCCCGCCACATGGATGGTGACGGTGTCACTGGCAGCCGTGTCCCGGGCAGCCGTGCCGCTGGGCGGGGGCGATGCCACACCTCGGGCAGGCTCGGACGCCGTTGCGGTGCTCGGAGAAGGGGCCTGGACCGAGGCCGCGCCCGGCACAGCTGCCCCGCCGGGGCCCGCCGGTGACGTCAGCCAGCCGACAGCCCACCAGGTCCCGGCCACCACGGCCAGGAGCAGCACGGCCGAGGTCACGATCCGGGTGCGCCAGAGAGGCGTGGGCCGCGGCGCCTCCTCCCAGTATTCGCAGTCCTCCTGGGTGTCCGCCGGGCCCCGATGATCCGGCGCATCGCCGGTCCGCACGTCCTGCGCCGTGGCACGGTGATCGTGGCTGTGACGTCCCATGGCTCCACCTTGACCGCCGGGGACCGCCCGCTACAGCCCCCGGTCCAGCCACTGTGGAGGACGCGCGCCTACTCGGGCCGTTGTGCAGTAGCCGTCGGGTTCAAAGTCACGCCCAGGGCCCCCAACCCCAGGTGTGCGGCCAACACGGCCGGCAGGGGGATCACCGGGACGGGCATCGAGGAGAGGTGTTGCAGACGCCAGGCCAACTCCTGGGCAGCGGCCTCATTGCCGAACCCATGGACGGCGACCCGCTCCTTGTGCCCCTCGGTGTCCCGGGTGGAATCCTCGGCGAGCTCGATCAAGCGCTCAGTGGCCCGTGCCGCCGTCCTAGGCCGGTCCACGAGGGAGACCACGCCTTCGTCCAACGTCAGCACCGGCTTGACGTTGAGCAGGGTCCCGAGCAGGCCGGCCATGGTGCCGACCCTGCCTCCACGCCTCAACTGGTCCAGGTTCGGGACCGTGAAGAAGACCTCGGCCTCCTGTGTCCCCTCGTCCACCCGGGCGAGCACCTGGTCCGCAGGCGTCCCGAAGCCCGCGGCGATCACGGCATCCAACACCACGGTGCCGAGGGCGAAGCCCGAGGTCTGCGAGTCCACCACGGTCACCGGGATGAGCGCCTCCCGTCCGGCGAGCCGGGCAGCCTCCACGGTCCCCGAGAGGCGGCCGGAGATGTGGATCGAGATGATCTGCTCGAAACCGGACTCGGCCAACTCCTGGTACACGGCGCTGAAGGTCCCGGGAGAGGGCCGCGAGGTCTTCACCGGGGTACCGGCCGCCAAGGCCAGCGGCAGCTCACGCATCAGCTCTGAGGTCCCCTCAGCGTGGATCTGCTCACCCAGCATGACCGGCATGGGCACCTGGCGCAGCCCCTTGGCGAGCGGGTGCCCCACCACCTCGGCGGGGATGGAGGCCGAGGAATCGGTGACTATCGCCGTACGGCCCTTGCGGGAGGGCGGCAACCCGAAGCGGACCCAGCCGGGCTGCGTGCTGCGCACCTGGCGGATGTTCGCGAGCATGGCCTCCTGCCACGTGGCCAGATCAGCCATGCCCGCTCCTCTCCGATGATCTCCGTCTCCCCTCGAGTGGCCCCGCACACGGGGCCGGTCCTCAGACGACGATGTTGACGAGCTTGGGCTCGCGCACGATCACCTTGCGGACGGCGGTGTCGCCGAGGGTGCGCTGCACGGCGGCCGAGGCCAGCGCGAGTTCCTCCAGGTCCGCCGCGGAGATGTCCACGGGCACCTCCAGACGGTCCCGGACCTTTCCCTTGACCTGCACCACGGCGGTGGTGGAGTCCTGCACCAACAGGGACTCCTCCACCTTCGGCCAGCCCGCCCGGGCCACCGAGGGCTCGTGGCCGAGCCTGGACCACATGTCCTCTGCCGTGTACGGGGCGAAGAGGCTGAGCAGGATGGCCACGGCCTCCGTGGCCTCACGCACGGCGGGGTCCGCCGCCGTGGAGGCATCGATCGCCTTGCGGGTGCCGTTGACGAGCTCCATGGTGCGGGCCACCACCACATTGAACTTGTGCTCGTCCAGCAGCCGGGCCGCATCCGCCACGGTGCGGTGCGTCAGCCGGCGCAGGGCGAGATCGCCGCCGTCGGGATCCGTGCCCGGTGCCGTACCGTGCAGCTGCACGTCCTGGGCCAGGCGCCACGCGCGGGCCAGGAACTTGGCCGATCCGCCGGGTGAGACATCCGCCCAGTCCACGTCATCCTCGGGCGGGGACGCGAAGATCATGGTCAGCCGGACGGCATCCACTCCGAAGGTGTCCAGTTGTTCCCCCAGGTCCACGCCGTTGCCGAGGGACTTGGACATGGCCTTGCCGCCGTTGAGGACCTGACCCTGGTTGAGCAACGCCTTGAAGGGCTCCGTGAAGGAGATCAGGCCCATGTCATACAGCGCCTTGGTGAAGAAGCGCGAGTAGAGCAGGTGCAGGATCGCGTGCTCCACGCCCCCCACGTACTGGTCCACCGGCAGCCAGCGGTCCACCGCGGACCGGTCGAAGGCCTGGCCGTCCTCGTTCGGGGAGGCGAAGCGCATGTAGTACCAGGACGAGTCCACGAAGGTGTCCATGGTGTCCGTGTCCCGCAACGCGGCACCGCCGCAGCCCGGGCAGGTGGTGTTGACCCAGGACTCGATGCTGGCCAGCGGGGACTGGCCCTTCGGCGCGAGTTCCTCACCGGCCACGTCCTGGGGCAGGAGTACCGGCAGCTGCTCCTCGGGGACCGGCACCTCGCCGCAGTCAGCGCAGTGCACGATCGGAATGGGCGCGCCCCAGAACCGCTGACGGGACAACAGCCAGTCGCGCAGTCGGTAGTTCACCGTGCCACGCCCGGTGCCCCGCTCGTCCAGGATCTCGATCGCGCGGGTGATGCCCTCGGCCTTGGCCAGGCCGTCGAGGCCGTCCGGACCGCCGGAGTTCACGAGCGTGCCCTCACCCGTGGTGGCCACACCGGAGACGGAGGGGTCCTCCTCACCGGTGTCCAGCACGGCGCGCACCGGCAGGTCCATGGCGCGGGCGAAGTCCAGGTCACGTTGGTCATGGGCGGGCACGGCCATGATGGCGCCGGTGCCGTAGTCGGCCAGCACGTAGTCCGAGGCCCACAGTGGCAGCCGCTCCCCGTTGAGGGGGTTCACGGCATGACGGCCCAGGAAGACACCGGTCTTGGCGCGGTCGGTGGCCTGACGCTCGATCTCCGAGACGTTCTTCAGTGCCTCGCGGTACGTCTCCAGGTCCTGACGATGCGCCGGGTCCACGAGTTCCAGGGCGAGGTCCGAGTCCGCGGCGACCACCATGAACGTCGCCCCGTACAGGGTGTCCGGGCGGGTGGTGAAGACGGTGAGGTCCCGGCCCTCAAGGTCCCCGGCCACCTCGGAGGCCTCGACGCGGAAGTCCACGTGGGCGCCCTCGGAGCGTCCGATCCAGTTGCGCTGCATGGCCAGCACGCGCTCGGGCCAGTGGCCCTCAAGCTCGGCCATGTCCTCCAGGAGCCGGTCCGCATACTCGGTGATCCTGAAGTACCACTGGTTCAGGGACTTCTTGGTGACGGCGGTCCCGCACCGCTCACAGGCGCCGTTGACCACCTGTTCGTTGGCCAGCACGGTCTGGTCCTTGGGACACCAGTTGACCGGGGAGTCCTTGCGGTAGGCCAGGCCCTGCGCATGGAACTGCTGGAACAGCCACTGGGTCCAGCGGTAGTACTCCGGGTCCGAGGTGTGCAGTTCACGGGACCAGTCGGCGGAGATCGCGTAGCGCTGGAAGGAGGCCTTCTGCGTGTCGATGTTCTTGTAGGTCCACTCGGCCGGGTGCGCGTTGCGCTTGATCGCGGCGTTCTCGGCGGGCAGCCCGAAGGAGTCCCAGCCGATGGGATGCATGACGTCATAGCCCTGCTGCATCCAATGACGCGCCACCACGTCTCCCATGGCGAAGGCCTCGGCGTGGCCCATGTGCAGGTCCCCCGAGGGGTACGGGAACATGTCCAGGACGTAGCGGCGTTCACTGGAGCCGTCGTCCAGCGGGGCGAAGGTGCCGTGCTGCTCCCAATATCCGCCCCAGCGGTCCTCTAGCGCCGCGAACGAGTACTCCTCGGTCTCGTGGGGCTGCGGAGTACCTGGTGCTGGCTGGCTCACGGAGGTCCTGTCCTTCGGGTGCATGGAGATGCAGGGGTGCTGTTAATGAACGGCGACGCCGGCCCGGCGGCCCGGGCGGTCGGCGCGCCTGTCCATCGTACTCCGGAGGGCGCAGAGCGCGGGCATCAGCCCTGTTCTGCCCAGCCCAGGGACCGCTGGATGGCCTGCTCCCACCGGCCCAGCAACCGGTCCCGCTCCCGGGAGGACATCTCCGGCTCCCAGCGCCGGCCTTCGCGCCAGAGACCCGCCACCTCGTCCAGGTCGCGCCAGACCCCGGAGGCCAGTCCCGCAGCGTGCGCGGCCCCCACCGCGGTGGTCTCCACGAGTTCCGGCCGCACCACCGGCAGGCCCAGGATGTCCGCCTGGAACTGCATCAGTTCGTCATTGACGGTCATGCCTCCGTCCACGCGCAGTTCCTCCGGACGCTGGCCGGCGTCCGCCACCACCGCCTCGAGCACATCCCGTGACTGATACGCCGTGGCCTCCAGGGCGGCTCGCGCGAGGTGTCCCGCCGTGGCGAAGCCGGTGAGCCCGGCGATCAGCCCCCGGGCGTCCGGCCGCCAGTACGGGGCGTACAGTCCCGAGAAGGCCGGGACGAAGTAGACGCCGCCGTTGTCTGCCACGGACCCGGCCAACGCCTCCACCTCCTCCGAGGCCCGGATGATGCCGAGGTTGTCCCGTAGCCACTGCACCAGCGATCCCGCCACGGCCACGGATCCCTCCAGCGCATAGTAGGCGGGCCCGTCCTCCACCTGGAACGCCACCGTGGTGACGAGACCGTGGGAGGAGGTCTCCGGCGTCGTCCCGATGTTCTGTAGCAGGAAGCAGCCCGTGCCGTAGGTGTTCTTGACGTCACCGGGGTTGAAGGCCGCCTGACCAAACGTGGCGGCCTGCTGGTCTCCGAGGATCCCGCAGACCGGCAGGCCACTGAGCGGTTCCGCGCCCTTGATGGTGCCGAACTCCCCCACGGAGGGATGGATCCGCGGGAGCATGCCCGCAGCCAGATCCGGATCGATCCCGAAGAGTCTGGCCAGGCCATCGTCCCAATCCAGGGTCTCCAGGTCCATCAGCAGAGTGCGGGAGGCGTTGGTCACGTCCGTGGCGTGGATGCCTCCGTCCGTTCCACCCGTGAGGTTCCACAGCAGCCAGCTGTCCATGGTCCCAGCACGGAGGCGGCCGGTACGGGCCAGTTCCCTGGCCTCGGGGACGTTCTCCAGCATCCAACTGATCTTCCCGGCCGAGAAGTAGGAGGCCAGCGGCAGCCCGGTCCGGGCGCGGACTGCGTCCTCGTGCCCGTCCGACCTGAGCCGGTCCATCAGATCATCCGCGCGGGCGTCCTGCCACACGATGGCCCGGTGCACCGGCCGCCCCGTGACGGCGTCCCACAGGACCGTGGTCTCCCGCTGGTTGGTGATCCCGACGCCGGCCACATCCGCCGGCCTCATCCGTGCCCTGGTCAGGGCGAGCCCCGAGAGCTCCCGGGTGTTCTCCCAGATCTCCAGCGGGTCATGCTCCACCCATCCCGGCTGCGGGAAGAACTGACGGTGCTCCCGTTGAGCACTGGCCGCCACCCGGCCGTCCTCGGTCATCACCACCACGCGGGTCGAGGTGGTGCCCTGATCGATGCTGATGACTGCCTTCATGCGGGAAGCCTATCCACACTCCGGCACCTCAACCCTCCGGCCCGTCCATGTGTTGGCTTCTCCGCGTTCCGGGCCCGAGGTGGCTAGCCTGTGGGGGTGAGTACTCCCCCGGCTCCCCCAGCTCCCCCGGCTCCCCGCTCAGGCCCCCGGCCGCTGCCGATACGCTGGCGTGATCGTCTGCTGGTGCCGCCGGCACCACGGGACACGAGCGTCATCACCGGCTTCCCGGCCCGGACCCCCGAGCGGATCCTGCTGGAGATCCCCGATCCGGTTTCGGGACGGGCCACGCCCCTCGCTGTGTGGCACTATCCGGACGATGGGGCGGCCGCTGCCCGCGCCCCGATCGTGGCCGTCCACGGGTTCCGGGGGGACCACCACGGTCTCGCCCTGTTGGCGGACTGCCTGCCCGGTCAGGAGATCTTCCTGCCCGAGCTACCCGGCTTCGGAGACTCCCCGGCCTTCCCTGACGCCGAGCACACGGTGGCCCACTACGCCGCCGCCGTGCGCAGTGTGGTGGAGGCGTTGGGCCTGATTCCCACCGCGTCCTCCGGCCGACGCGCGGCGGAGGCGTCGACCGGTGGGGCCCGGCCGATCCTGTTGGGACATTCCTTCGGCTCGGTCATCGCCTCCCATCTGGCCGTCGGGACGCCGGATCGCTGGGCTGGCCTGGCCCTGCTCAACCCCATCTGCGAACCGGCTCTCACCGCCGACGATTCGACCGCCAAGATACTGATGTCTCGGATCGCCGAGGGGTACTACGAGGCCTCGGCCGCGATGCCCGGCCGGCTCGGTCACGCCGTGCTGTCCTCACCGCTGGTCGTCTGGATCACCGGCACCGTCATGGCCAAGACCACCGACCGCAACACCCTGGCCTACCTGCACGACCAGCATCAGAACTACTTCTCCTCCTTCGACCACCGCACCGTGCTCGTGGAGGCCTACCGGGCTTCCACCACCGGTTCAGTCCTCGACGTGGCTGAGGGCCTGCGCCTGCCCGTACTCCTCGTGGCCGGCGCCGACGACGAACTGGGCTCGGTGCGCGGCCAACGCAAACTGGCCCGACGCATCGGCAGGGTCTCCCCGGATGTCCAGTTGGAGATCCTCGACGGGGTCGGGCACCTCATCCACTACGAGCGTGCGCCGCAGGCTGCCGAGCTGATCCGCGCATTCCAGGTCTAGTCGGCTCCAGCTCGTCGCGCCACGGCAGTGGCCATCAGCAACTGGATCACAGCCTGCTCGAGGACGCTGTTGGCAGGCCAGAAGCTCACGTGGCCCAGCACGGGATCAGGCTGCGGTCTCCACGCTCTGTCAGGCCGGACCTCCGGCGGAAGTCCTGGCCGCGGCGCGGTCAGCCCCTCTGTTGGCAGGCACCCCAAACCTGTCGGCCCGCGCTCGGACTGCAGGGGCCGATTCCCCGACGCCACGGCGGGTGGGCCGGCGCCTGGTGCCGGCGGTGCTCCCGCCACCAACGGAGGCGTCCGCACCGTGTAACGGTGTCCGGTCGGCGTGGTCACGGCCAGCCGATCACCGTCCGCCGTGTGGGACCAGGCCGGGTTCTCCTTGGTGTAGTTGCACCGTGCGCACAGACCAGAGGCATTCGCCGCACTGGTGGCCCCGCCGTCCCGGAAGGGGGTGACGTGGTCCACATGCTTGACCGGGGCGTCACAGTAGGGGGTACGGCAGGTGTCGTCACGCACCAGGATCATCCGGCGCAGGGCACCACTGAAGGTTCGCCGCGCGGAGTCCATGGCCACGAGCTGCCCGGACGTCGGTTCCGTATACAGCCGCCGGATGAAGACCTCGGCCTCCGAATCCGTGATGACCCTCCGGGCCACCTCCGCTGGCAGGGGACCGTGCCCGACCAGCCATGCAGGGGTCACGGACCCACTGGCAGGGTCATTCGGGTCCTCTCCGGACGGATCCCTCGCCGTGTTGACCTCGGTGGCACCCCAGAGCGAGCGATCCGTCATGACGAGGTGGATCTCCACCGGCACGTCCTCGGCCTTCGCCTGCCCGGTGATGCGCTCCACGAGGAGATCCGCCATGATCTGGTCCTGGGTCCGCCCGCTCCGTTCTCCCGTCCCGATCGTGGTGGCCGCGGACGTCTTCAGGCTCCCGAGGCAACCGACGGCGTGGGCCATCGGCAACAGGGCCGTCAGATACGCCATTCCGCCGGGTGCCGGACGAACGGACACCCGGCGCTCACGTTCGGACCGGTTCATCTGCTCCACCGCGGAGGCCTGGTCGAGCCGTTGCGCGTGGGCGCGTGCCACGCCGGCCAGCTTCTTGGCCCCCAGGTCCTCCAGGCGATCCGCCATGAGCTCATCCACCTGGTGCCGGGCCTCGACTGGCAGCCAGGCGGTCTCCCGGCACATGATGGTGGCCTTCCACTCCGAGATGACCCCACGCGTCAGGGCGGCCAGGGTGTGCGGCATCTCCTCACAGAGGGCGCGGGCCAGGCCCAGGTCCCTGGAGCCGGTGTTCGGCGATTCTCGGCGGGCCAACGCCACCTCGGCCGCCAGCCCGCGCCCGCGGTCCCGGGCAGGAATCCCCTGCTCGGCCTCCGCCTCAGTCCGCAGCCCGTGCAGGGCCGCCGTGGTGCGTCCCTGGGCGGCCGCACAGGCCGACTTGAGTTCTTCCAGCGACCGGATCCGGTCCACCGCCTCGGCTTCAGTCGAAGGCCTCGGAAGTCCGGTCAGCACCGAGAGGCAGGCGCGTATCCCCGCGGCACCTGCGGCAGAACCGGTGGCCGCCGGATCGGCACCGAGGCCCCCGCCTGACTCACCTTCACCCGGTCCTTCGAACATGTGTACTAGTCTATGCGGCCGCACGGACACCGTAAAGACCCCGCCTCCAACCTGTGGATTCCCTCAGTGAGCGCCTGTCACACGTCAACCATGCACGGTCCTGGCCGACTCCGGAGGGACACCCACTTCGTGGATGCCGTGGTCACCGCAGGGGACCGTGGTCACCCAGGCCCGCTCGATGCGGCTCACGAGGAACCACCGGATGTCCCCGCGCAGTCGGCACCATCCGACCAGGTACCAGCGGCCGTGCGTCGAGGCGAACATCAGTGGCTCGACATCGCGACTGCTCCTGGGGCCCTCGCGTGCGATGTATCGGATGCGCACGACGCGCTGGTCCGCCATCGCCTCCTCCAGCGCGGATCTGATCGTCCGCGCCGCAGGCGGTGGGGCGTCCACCCAGACCCGATGCGCGAGCTCATCTGCCTTCACCCTGGTCCGAGGGTCGAGGACATCCAGGATCTTCCGCACACCGGACGCAGCGATGTCTGCACAGGGGGCATCGGGCGCAGAGGAGACGGCCACGAGAAGCGCCACCGCCTGGGCCGATGTCAGGCTGACCGGTGGAAGGTGCGCTGGAGTCGCCAGTCCGTAGCCACCCCCGGGCCCCGGACGGGACCAGATCGCCGCGCCGCTGTTCTCCAGTGCCTCAACGTCCCTCTTGACCGTCCGCACCGACACGCCGAACTCATGCGCCAGACGTTCCGCAGTGCACCCCCGGGAGCCACTGCGTCGCAACATCTCCGACAGCGCATGGAGCCGCTCTGCTCGTTTCATGTGCCCACCTCCCGCGCAGATCCTGTCAGAAATAGTGACACACCGTTGTCCACGAGGCCTGCGAGGATCGCTGCATGACCACCAACTCAGCCAACAAGAACAACACGAACAACACGAACATCGTCCTGGTCCCGGGACACTGGCTGGGTGCCTGGGCATGGGACGCAGTCGTGGAACACCTCTCCACCTGGGGCCTCAGCACCCTCCCGATCACCCTTCCCGGCCTCGAGGAGACAGACCTCGAACGAGCCTCCCGGACCCTCGACGATCAGGTGGCAGCGCTCGAGCGGGTCATCGCCCACGCCGCGGATTCTGACGGCGAGCCGGTGGTCCTCGTCGCGCACAGCGGAGCCAACGCCCCGGTCAGCGTCGTCCTCGATCGGCATCCCGAACTGGTTCGCCGGGTGGTCTGGGTGGACAGTGGGCCGGTCGCGTCCGGACGTGCCTTCGCCCCGGGGACGCCCGAGGATCTGGAAGAGCTTCCCCTGCCGTCCTTCGAGGCCCTCGGGGAACAGGCCAGCCTCCAGGGGCTGGGTGCCGAGGTACTCGCAGACTTCAGGTCTCGAGCGGTGCCCGAGCCCGGTCCCGTGCTGCGCCAGTCCGTGGAGCTGCACAACGATGCACGACGGCGGGTTCCGACCACGTTGGTGTGCTGCTCGATCCCGAGCACGCAGTTGATGGATCTGGCCCATGTGGAGCCGCCCCGGCGAACTGGCCCAGATCCTCGCGGCAGCGACCACCTCCCCGGTCGGCTGAGGGGAGGGACGTTGCCCGGGCCCGGCCGGAACGCCTACGGCAGGTCGACCGGGTCGATCCGCACGCGCACCGGGTCGGTCAGTCGCCTGGCGCTGGCGGCGGAACGGGCCGCGCGCAATGACTCGACCACCGTGCGTGCGGCACCGTACGGGAAGAACAGCAGGGCACGGTGCCGTGGCGGTTCACCACTGGTCCGAACCGCCCCTGCACCACCGGGAGGACCGGCAGCACCGGCAGCGCTGGCCGCCTCATCCACGGGTACCGGGCCGATCCAGGGCAGGTCCTGCGCGCCGCCCGGCGGCTCGACCTGTGCCACCAGCTCGATGAAGGACTGCACCGCGTCGAGAGGCCCGGACACCTCGGCCATCCGGACGGCGGGCGGCAGGTGCAGCTCACGCCGCTCGGCGAGCTGCCGCGAGGCATATCCCGAAGGGTCCATGCGGACCAGGGCCCCCACCACGCCCTCCTGGGAGGCCGTCACCACCACCACTCCCCCGTCATCGCGGGGCCGCACCAGGGCCGCGGCGGCGAACCACCGCGAGAGCACCTGACCCGGGGTCCGCAACCCCTCACGCTGCAGCTGCGAGTCGCCGTCCAGCAGCAGGGCCGCTGTGTAGCCGCCCTCGGCCACGGGCTCCGCCCCCGTGGTGGCCACCACCAGCGCCGGCACCGCGTCCACGGTGGAGAGGATGTGCTCCCCGGAGGAGGAGAGCACCGGAGTGTTCGGGAACGCCCGGCCCAGTTCCTCGGCCGTTCGGTCCACCCCCCGGGAACCCGCCCGGAGCCGAGGCGAATCGCACTCGGGACAGGAGTACTCCCGTTCCCTCCGCCCGCACCACCGGCAGGCCGCCTCGCTGCGCGCGGACGCCGTGCGGTCCGGGAAGCCCAGCGGCCCGGTACAGTGCCGGCAGCGCGCCGGCGTGCCGCAGTCTCGGCAGATCAACGCAGGGATGAAGCCGCTGCGGCCCACCTGGACCAACACCGGGCCCGGCTCTCCGTGCTTCCCCTCCAGCCCGTCGCGCGCCGCCCTCCAGGCCGCCTGGGGCAGTCTGGCCCGAGCCAGCAGGGGGTCCCGCTCCGTCTCCCAGGAGTCGGCGGTGGAGACCACGCGCGGGGTGGCCGCATGGACCGTGGACCGGTCCACGCCGAACTCCCCCAGCCACCCGGATTCGACCATCCGCTGCACCTCGGGGGTACGCGTGGTCGAGGCCAGCAGCAGCCCGGCACCGGCCAGCTCCGAGCGCAGCAGCGCCACCTCCCGCACATGCTGGTACGGCGACCGCTGCTCGGCGTGCAGGGCGTCGTCGTCGTTCCAGACGGCCACCAGGCCGGGATGCTCCACGGGGGCCCAGATCGCCGACCGGGTGCCCACCGCGATCCTTCGCAACCCGCGCCGCAGTTGCAGGAACGCGCGGTACCGGGGGGTGGGGCCGTCGTCGGCGGTCAGGCGGGCGTAGCCCGCGGTGCCCACGCGAGCGTCCAGGGCCCGGCACAGCCGCTCCAGGTCCCGCTGATCCGGAACCACCACGACGGCGGCCCGGCCTGCCTCCGCGGTCCGCGCGGCGGCATCGGCGAGGAACTCCGCCGCATCCCACCGTCCGTGCGCGCTGGGCAGGGCCACCGCAGCCCGTGGCCCGTCCCCGGCGGCCACCTGGTCGAAGAACGCCCCGGCGCCGGCCAACCTGGTCCAGTCGAAGCCGCCCTCGGGGCCGGTCGCAGCGACCGAAGCAGTCGCAACCGGTGCAGTCACCGCCGTCCCCGTGGCCTCCGGCGACTCCGCCTCGGCGTTGAGGGCCTTCTCCACCTTGGCGACGCGGGGCGGTACGGCCACCCGCAGGACGTCAGCCACGGTCCCGGCATACCGGGCCGCCACGGCACGGGCCAGGTCCCGGACCTCTGGGGTCAGGACCGGTTCCGGGGAGACCACGGATCGCAGGGGCAGGAGCTTGGCCCCGGTGGAGGGCTCCGTCCCGCGGGACATGAGCCAGCCCATCACGTCCTGGTGACCGAAGCGCACCTTGACCCGGACGCCCGGCCGCGCGTCGTCGTCGATGGCCCTCGGGACGAGGTAGTCGAATTCCCGGTCCAGGTGCGGCACCCCGGAGTCCAACAGGACTCGGGCCACCGGCTCGTCCGGCCAACCGCCGGCCACCTCCGGCAGTCCCGTGACCGGCGGCGGTACGGGCAGGTCGAAGAGGGGCTCGTCTACCAACCGACGGCGGCGCGCAGGGAGTCCACGCGGTCCAGGCGCTCCCAGGTGAAATCAGGGTCCTCGCGGCCGAAGTGCCCGTGGGCGGCGGTCTTGCGGTAGATCGGACGCAACAGGTTCAGGTCCCGGATGATGGCCAGCGGGCGCAGGTCGAAGACCTGGTTGACGGCCTCGATGATGGTGTTCTGGTCCACCTTCTCGGTGCCGAAGGTGTCCACGTAGAGACCCACCGGGCGTGCCTTGCCGATCGCGTAGGCCACCTGGAACTCGGCGCGGTCAGCCAGCCCGGCCGCCACCACGTTCTTGGCGACCCAGCGCATGGCGTACGCCGCTGAGCGGTCCACCTTGGAGGGGTCCTTGCCGGAGAAGGCACCACCGCCGTGCCGGGCCATGCCCCCATAGGTGTCCACGATGATCTTGCGGCCGGTGAGGCCGGCGTCCCCCACCGGCCCGCCGATCACGAACTTCCCGCCGGGGTTGACGATGAAGACGGCGCCGCCGGCCTCCAGGCCCGAGTGCGCCAGGACAGGGCGGATGACGTGCTGGATGACGTCCTCGCGCAGCTGCTCCAGGGTGACCTCGTCCAGGTGCTGGGTGGAGACCACCACGGTCTCCACGGTCTTCGGCAGCCCGTCCTCGCCATAGCCCACCGTGACCTGGGTCTTGCCGTCCGGCAGCAGGTAGGGCATGGGGCTGTCGTCCTGGTTCCGGACGGAGGAGAGCCGTTCGGAGAGCCGGTGGGCCAGGAAGATGGGAGCCGGCATGAACGCCGGGGTCTCGTTCGAGGCGTAGCCGAACATGATGCCCTGATCGCCGGCGCCCTGACGGTCCACGTCATCCACGGAGCCGTCCCGGGACTCCAGGGAGGTCTCCACGCCGGCGTGGATGTCCGAGGACTGTTGGCCGATCGAGATGTTCACGCCACAATTGGCGCCGTCGAAGCCGTTGGCCGAGGAGTTGTAGCCGATCTCCAGGATGGTGGTCCGGACGATGTTCGGGATCTCCACGTAGGCGGAGGTGTTGACCTCGCCGGCCACCTGCACGAGCCCGATGGTGGTCAGGGTCTCCACGGCGACCTTGGCTGTGGGGTCCTGCGCCAGGATCGCGTCCAGGATGGAGTCCGAGATCTGGTCACAGATCTTGTCCGGGTGACCGCTGGTCACGGACTCGGAGGTGAACAGGCGGAGGACCCCGCTGCCGATTCCCCGATAGGACTCGTAGTCGGCGGTCTCCCGCAGTGCGTCGTTCGGTGCGTCAGTCACTGATCCATCCTATCCAGCCGAGCCGGCTGATCCAGCAGGCCAGCCAGTTCCGTCACGATGGCCACCCCCACGTCCGTCTTGTCCCCCGCCACCGCCACCGGCTCACGGCCGTCTGCGAACAGCATGGTGACCTCGGTGGTGTCCTGACCGAAGACCTGATCCCGTCCCACCTGGTTCACCACGAGCATCTCGCAGCCCTTGCGCGCGAGCTTCGCGGCGCCGAACTCCAGCACGGAGGTGGTGCCGTCACCGGTCTCGGCGCCGAAGCCCACGATCACGCCCGGCAGGGGCTGACCGGCGGCCCGGGCCGCCACGGCATCCGCCAGGACGTCCGGTGTGCGCTCCAGGTGGATGACCGGGTTCGTTCCGTCCTGGGCCTTCTTGATCTTGGCCTCGGCGTACTCCGCAGGCCGGAAATCGGCGACGGCGGCGGCCATCACCAGAGCATCGGCACCGGTGGCGTGGCTCAGCACCGCTTCGTGCAGCTCCTGGGTGGACTCGACGCGGACCACCTCGGTGCCGGCGGGCGGATCGACGGACATCGCCCCGCCGATGAACGTCACCGAGGCGCCCGCCGCCAACGCGGCCTCGGCCACGGCCACGCCCTGCTTGCCGGAAGAGCGGTTGCCCAGATAGCGGACGGGGTCCAGGGCCTCCCGGGTGCCGCCGGCGGTCACGACGACGGTGCGCCCGGCCAGCGGGCGGGTGCCGGCCAGGGTGCCACTGGTCGAGGAGAGTCGCTGTGCCTCCGCCCAGATGCGCTCCGGCTCCGGGAATCGCCCGGGCCCGGTGTCCGCGCCGGTGAGCCGGCCGGAATCGGGTTCGAGAACGGTCATGCCGCGCGAGCGCAGCGTCTGGACGTTGGCCACGGTGGCCGGATGCAGCCACATCTCGGTGTGCATGGCCGGGACCATGAGCACCGGACAGGTGGCTGTCAGCAGCACGTTGCCCAGCAGGTCCGGGGCCAGCCCGGCGGCGGTTCGGGCCAGGGAGTCGGCCGTGGCCGGAGCCACCACCACGAGCTCCGCCTCACGGCCCAGGCGGACGTGATTGACGGACTCCACGGCCTCGAAGGTGTCGGTCCGGACGGGCCGTCCGGAGAGTGCCTCCCAGGTGGCACGGCCCACGAAGTTCAGGGCAGCCGCAGTGGGCACCACGTCCACCTGGTGCCCGGCCTCGGTCATCAGGCGCAGCAGCAGCGCGGACTTGTAGGCGGCGATCCCGCCGGTGACTCCGAGAACGATCCTCATGGGATCCAACCTAGTCGGCGGCGACCCTGCAGTCGAAAACCCTGCAGTCGAGAACCCGGAGGCAGTCAGCGGATCAGGCCTGCTGGTCCTCGGTGCCCTCGCCGTCCACCGTCTCGGCCTCTGCGGTCTCAGCAGCCGCAGCCGGCTCGGTCTCGGCGGTGTCGGCGATCTCCGCCACGGCGTCCAGGCCCACGCCCTCGGCCGAGAACGCGTCCTCGGCGAGCTCGGTCTCGGCGGTGCCGGCCAGCTCGAACGAGGCGAAGTCGCCCTGGACCTCGGCGGCGATCTGCTCCTCGGTCATCGGGGTGGCCTCCAGCAGGTCCTCCTCGATCTCCCGCATGGAGATGGACAGCGGCTTCTCATTGAGCTTGGTGTCCACCAGCGGGCCGACGTACTCGAACAGGCCCTCGTGGAGCTGGGAGTAGTAGGCGTTGATCTGGCGGGCCCGCTTGGCGGCGAAGAGCACCAGGGCGTACTTGGAGTCAACCTTTTCCAGCAGGGTGTCGATGGGCGGGTTGACGATGCCTTCGTACTGTTCGGTCACAAGATCTCCACGGTTGTTCATACGGTGTTCCAGATGTCCTCGGTTCCGGACATTCTAGCTCTGTTGTCTGCGGGCTGCCGGTGGTCCTAGCGGCGGTCGTGGGGGTCCAATCCCATGATGCGGACCAGCTCCTGCGCGGCGCGTTCCACGGTGTCATTGACCACCACGGCATCGAACTCCGGCTCGGCAGCGAGTTCCAGTCTAGCCGTTTCCAGCCGCCGCTGCTGTTCGTCGGCAGATTCCGTGCCGCGTCCGACCAGCCGGTGCACCAATTCGTCCCAGTCAGGCGGGGACAGGAAGACGAAGGTGGCCTCCGGCAACGCCTGACGCACCTGGCGTGCCCCCTGCAGGTCGATCTCCAGCAACACGTGCTGGCCGTCGTCCCGGGCCTGCTGCACGGTGTCCCTGCGAGTGCCGTAGCGGTTGACGCCGTGCACCACCGCCCACTCGAGCATCTGGTCCTGGGCCACGAGCTCGTCGAAGCGCTCCGACCCCACGAAGAAGTAGTGCTCCCCCTCGACCTCGCCGGGCCGCGGATCCCGCGTGGTCGCTGAGACCGAGAGCCAGACCTGGGGGTAGTGCTCCCGGATGAACCGGGAGACGGTGCCCTTCCCCACGGCAGTCGGTCCCGCGAGCACGGTGACGGTCGGCCGGCCCTCAGCCGAGGAGGTCTGATGTTCGGGCCGGAGGCTGACCGGCCGGGCTGAGGGAACGGCAGGTACGGGGTCAGTGGTCACACGGTCTCCTGGCTGGGGTGGTCTTGCCCGGTGGCGGGCTACCGGCCAATATAGGCGATGAGTGCCTCCCGTTGCCGACGGCCCAGGCCGCGGAGGCGCCGATTGGGGGATATGCCACAGGAATCCATGATCTTCGCCGCGCGCACCTCCCCCACTCCCTGCAGGGTCTGCAGCAGGTCCACGGTGCGCATGCGGCCGATCGCGTCGTCCTCGTCGGCGGCCGTGAACACCTGCTCCAGGGTGGACCGCCCCGAGTGGAACGACTCCTTGAGGGCGGCCCGGGCCGTCCGAGCCTGCAACGCCTTGCTCCGCGCCGCCTCCCGCTCAGCTGCCGACAATTCCTTCAGTGCCATTTCGTCTCACCTCGGGGACTAGGGTGTGCGAGCCCCGGCAAAGTCGCCGTGACTTGGACGTAAGGTACCCGATGTATCCCGTTCAGGTCTGCAGTCCACCGCCGGGGCCGCGAACTTTACCGAACGGTGACCCGGGTCAGCCGTCCTCGGCAGGAACCGACAACTCAGCCACCGCGGCCCGGATGCCCTCGCGCAGACCGTCCATCTGGGGCCCCCGCGCCAGGATCGCCCGGCTGGAGGTGGCCAGAACGGACGGCCAGGCGGCTCCGAAACCGGCCCGCATGGAGGCTCCGGAAGCACCCTGCGCACCGAAGCCAGGGGCCAGCAGGGCGCCACGCACCCCGGCCAGGTCGAGGCCCAGCCGTGACGCCTGCTCTGCCACGGTGGCACCGACCACGAGCCCCACCGGGCCGAGGGCAGGACGCGTCCCCCCGTCGGTCTGCGCCGCGAGGGCCCGGGCGTTGTCCCCGGCGGCCGCCTCCGTGATGACCCGCGCCACGGCGTCACCAGCGGCACCGGCGTGCTGCACGGAGGCTCCCTCCGGGTTGGACGTGAGCGCCAGGATGAACACGCCGCGGCCGGTGGCCTCCGCCAGTTCCACGGCCGGGGCCAGGGAGCCGTAGCCGAGATAGGGGCTCAGCGTCACGGCGTCGGCGGCCAGGGGCGCGTCGTCAGCGAGCCACGCCTCGGCGTAACCAGCCATGGTGGAGCCGATGTCACCCCGCTTCGCGTCGGCGATCGTCAGTACCCCGGCCTGGCGGGCCCGTCGCAGCAGGCGTTCCAACACGGCCAGTCCGGCCGAGCCATGGCGTTCGAACAGGGCGACCTGTGGCTTGAGGGCTGCCACGGCGATCCCGTCCGGCCCCTCGGCGGCGGCCTCCAGAGCGGTCATCGAGAACCGTTCCAGTCCCACGGGCGTGTCCGGGAGGTCCCAGTCCGCCAGCAGCTGCGGGTGCGGGTCGATCCCCAGGCACAAGGGCCCGGCGGCGTGCATCGCGGCCGCCAGCCGGGCACCGAACGGGACCCGGCCGGCGCTGTTCACCTGGCCTGCGGGACTGCTCACGAGGCGGTACCGGACCGCTCGATCGCAGCGGCCAGCCGCGCGTCGTGCTCCTGCAGTGAGGTGACGTCCCATGCATACTCGCGCTGGGCCTCGATCGCCTGGATCGCAGCGCCGAACTCGGACAGCGTGGTGATCATCGGCACACCGATGGAGGTGGCGGCCGCCCGGATCTCGTAGCCGTCCCCGCGGGACTCCCCGCCGGACGGCGTGTTCAGCACGAGCGAGATCTCCCCGGCCTCGAGGCGTTCGAGGACGGTCCCCCCGGCATGGTGCTCGGCGTTGTCCGCGATCTTCGCCACCACGTCCGCCTGCACGCCGTTGCGGCGCAGCACCTCAGCGGTGCCACCGGTGGAGACGATGGTGAAGCCCAGGTCGATCAGCCGCTTGACGGGCATCACGATCCCGCGCTTGTCCCGGTTCGCCACGGAGACGAAGACGGTACCGGACAGGGGCAGGGGGTTGTTGGCCGCGGCCTGGCTCTTGGCGAAGGCGGTGTCGAAGTACTTGTCGATGCCCATCACCTCGCCCGTGGAGCGCATCTCGGGCCCGAGCAGGGAGTCCACCACGCGGCCCTCCGGGGTGCGGAACCTGGCGAACGGCAACACGGCCTCCTTGACGGCCACCGGGGAGTCCAGCGGCAGGGTGGAGCCGTCATGACCGGAGGGCAGCATGCCCCCGGCCCGCAGGTCTGCGATGGACTGTCCGGTGCCGATGAGGGCGGCCGCCTTGGCCAGCTGCACACCGGTGGCCTTGGAGACGAACGGGACCGTGCGCGAGGCGCGCGGATTGGCCTCGATCACGTAGAGCACGTCCGAGGCCAGCGCGAACTGGATGTTGATCAGCCCGCGCACGCCGACTCCCGCGGCGATGCCGAGGGTCGCCTCGCGCACCCTGGCCAGGGTGTCCGGGCCCAGGTTGATCGGTGGCAGGGCACACGCCGAATCGCCGGAGTGGATGCCGGCCTCCTCGATGTGCTCCATGATGCCGCCGATGTACAGGTCCGTGCCGTCGTAGAGGGCGTCCACGTCGATCTCCGTGGCATCCTCCAGGAAGCGGTCCACGAGCACGGGGTGGTCCACGGTGATCTCCGTGGCGTTCTCGATGTACCGGGACAGGGACTCCTCGTCATAGACGATCTCCATGCCACGGCCGCCGAGGACGTAGGACGGACGGACCAGGACGGGGTAGCCGATCTCATCCGCCACCCGCTTGGCGTCCGGGAAGGACACGGCGGTGCCGTTCTTCGGGGAGACCAGTCCGGCCTGATCCAGGACGCGGGCGAACTCGCCGCGGTGCTCGGCGAGGTCGATGCTCTCCGGCGAGGTGCCCAGGATCGGCACGCCGGAGTCGGCAAGCTGCTGGGCCAGCTTGAGCGGGGTCTGGCCGCCGAGCTGGACGAACACGCCGAGCACCCCGCCGGAGCGCTCCTCGGCCGCGATGATCTCGAGGACGTCCTCCAGGGTGAGCGGCTCGAAGTAGAGCCGGTCGGAGATGTCGTAGTCCGTGGAGACGGTCTCCGGGTTGCAGTTGACCATGACGGTCTCATACCCGGCCTCCCGCAGCGCCAGCGACGCGTGCACGCAGGAGTAGTCGAACTCGATGCCCTGGCCGATCCGGTTGGGACCGGAGCCGAGGATGATCACCGAGGGCTTGGCGTGGTCCGTCACCTCGTCCTCGACGTCATAGCTGGAGTACCGGTACGGGGTGTAGGCCTCGAACTCGGCGGCGCAGGTGTCCACGGTCTTGTAGACGGGGCGGATGCCCAGCGCGTGGCGCACCCCCCGGACCACGGCCGGGTCCATGTGCCGGAGCTGACCGATCTGGTCGTCCGAGAAGCCGTGCCGCTTGGCATGGCGCAGCACGGTGGCGTCCAGTTCCGGTGCCGCGGCCACATCCGTGGCCACCTCGTTGATGAGCTGCAGCTGGTCCAGGAACCATGGGTCGATCTTCGTGGCCTCGAAGAGCTGTTCCAGGCTCGCACCGCCCAGCAGGGCCTGCTGCACCTGGGCCAGCCGGTCCGTCGTCGGGACCTTCGACTGCTCCACCAGAACGGCCACCTCGTCCACGGACGGGACGGCGTCCCCGGTGAAGCGCAGCTCGGCGCCCTTCTGCTCCAGGGAGCGCAGGGCCTTCTGCAGTGCCTCGGTGAAGTTGCGGCCGATCGCCATGGCCTCGCCGACGGACTTCATGGTGGTGGTCAGCGTGGGATCCGCCGCCGGGAACTTCTCGAAGGCGAAGCGCGGGACCTTGACCACCACGTAGTCGATGACCGGCTCGAAGGACGCCGGGGTCTTCTGCGTGATGTCGTTCGGGATCTCGTCCAGGGAGTACCCGAGGGCCAGCTTCGTGGCGATCTTGGCGATCGCGAAGCCGGTGGCCTTGGAGGCCAGGGCCGAGGAGCGGGAGACGCGCGGGTTCATCTCGATGACGATGATGCGGCCGGTGGCCGGGTCCACCGCGAACTGGATGTTGCAGCCGCCGGTGTCCACCCCGACCTCGCGGATGACGGCGATCGAGATGTCCCGCATCTTCTGGTACTCGCGGTCCGTCAGGGTCATGGCCGGGGCCACCGTGATCGAATCTCCGGTGTGCACGCCGACCGGGTCGAAGTTCTCGATGGAGCAGACCACCACGACGTTGTCATTGCGGTCCCGCATCATCTCCAGCTCATACTCCTTCCAGCCGAGGATGGACTCCTCGAGCAGGACCTCGGAGGTCGGGCTGTACTGGATGCCGGCGCCGGCGATGCGGCGCAGGTCCTCCTCGTTGTAGGCCAGGCCGGAGCCCAGCCCGCCCATCGTGAAGGAGGGACGGACCACCATGGGGTAGCCGAGGGTCTCGGCCGCCGCGAAGGCCTCGTCCATGCTGTGGACGATCACGGACTTCGCCGACTCGGCGCCGCAGCGCTCCACCACGCCCTTGAACTTCTCGCGGTCCTCACCGAGCTCGATCGCCTCGATGTTCGCCCCGATCAGCTCCACGTTGTACTTCTCCAACACCCCGTTCTTGTCCAGGGCGATGGCGGTGTTCAAGGCGGTCTGGCCGCCGAGCGTGGGCAGGACGGCGTCCGGGCGCTCCACGGCGATGATCTTCTCGACCACCTCCGGGGTGATGGGCTCCACGTAGGTGGCGTCCGCCAGCTCCGGATCCGTCATGATGGTGGCCGGGTTGGAGTTGACCAGGACCACGCGCAGGCCCTCCTCCTTGAGGACCCGGATGGCCTGGGTGCCGGAGTAGTCGAACTCGGCGGCCTGGCCGATGACGATCGGGCCGGAGCCGATGACCAGGACGGACTGCAGATCGGTGCGCTTGGGCATGCGGGCTCAGGCTCCTTCGGCGGGGTTGGCAGGGTTGGCGGGATTGGTTGGGTTGGCTGAGTTGGCGGCGTCCATCAGCTCGATGAAGCGGTCGAACAGCGGGACGGAGTCGTGGGGTCCGGCCGCGGACTCGGGGTGGAACTGGACGGAGAACGCGGGGCGGTCCAGCAGCCGCAGGCCCTCCACCACCTGGTCGTTCAGGGACCAGTGCGAGACCTCCACGCGGCCGTACTTCTGCTCGGGTGCCGTGACCGGCTCCCCCAGCGGCGCGTCCACGGCGAAACCATGGTTCTGTGAGGTGATCTCCACCCGCCCGGTGGTCTTGTCCATGACGGGCTGGTTGGGGCCACGGTGGCCGAAGGGCAACTTGTAGGTGTCGAAGCCGAGCGCACGGCCGAAGACCTGGTTGCCGAAGCAGATGCCGAAGAACGGCAGGCCGGCGTCCAGGACCTGTCGGGTCAGCGCCACCTGTTCGTCTGCCGTGGCCGGGTCGCCGGGACCGTTGGAGAGGAACACGCCGTCCGGGTCCAGTGCGGTGATGTCCTCGAAGGTGGCCGTGGCCGGCAGCACGTGCAGGCGGACGCCCCGGGAGGCCAGGTGGCGCGGCGTGGCGGCCTTCAGCCCCAGGTCCAGCGCCACCACGGTGTGCAGGGGTTCACCCGTCCAACCGTGCTCGGCTGGCTCCACCATGTACGACTCCGCCGTGGTGACCTCCTCCGCCAGCCGGGCGCCGGCCATGGACGGCTGGGCCGCCACCTCGGCCACGAGGTCGGCGAGCGGCCGCTGGGCCGCCTCTCCGGAGAAGATCCCCGCCTTCATGGACCCCGCGGAACGCAGGTGCCGGGTGATGGCACGGGTGTCCACCCCTTGGATCCCGACGACGCCCTGGGCCTCCAGCTCCTCGTCCAGGCTGCGTTCGGCTCGCCAGTTCGACACCCTGCGGGCGGCATCCCGCACCACGTAGCCGGCCGCGAAGACGGCCCGCGACTCCGCGTCCTCCGAGGTCACCCCGGTGTTGCCGATGTGCGGGAAGGTCTGCACGATGATCTGCCGGGCGTAGGAGGGATCCGTCAGGGTCTCCTGGTAGCCGGTCATGCCGGTGGTGAAGACGGCCTCACCCAGGGTGGTGCCGGTCTGACCGTAGGCGTGGCCGTGGTGGGCGGTGCCGTCGGCCAGGACCAGCACGGCGGGCGCGCGGTTCAGTAGGCTCACGAGTTGTTCTCCATCTTCGGGTCTGTCGGGTCTGTCTGGTCTGTCGGATCTGTCGGGTCTGTGGTGGTGCTGATGAGCCCGGTCAGGGCGTCGAGCAGGGGGTCGCGGTCCTGGGCGGCGCGGGTGCGGAAGCCGGTGGTGACCTCCTGGCCGTCCAGCGTCCAGGTCACCACCACCAGCCCGTCCTTCTCCACGAATTTGCCGCTCATCCCGGCATCCAGTCCGGCCTGACGAAGGTCCGCACGGGGGATGAAGAGGTTCTGGCTGCCCTCGCGCAGCACGGCGACCCCGGCGGGGTGCACCTCCAGGCGGGCGTTGGTGCGCAGGCCCAGGCTGTGGACGGCGATCCGGTCCAGGTAGTCCTGTCCGCGCACGGTGGAGACGTACATGCCCTCGGCCGCCGCCAGGGGTTCGCCCTCGAGGACCGCCGCTGGCACGGAGGCTGGGGCGGCCACGTCCTGCTGGCGTCGCTTGCGGTTGCGCCAGCCCCACCACATCAACAGGACGATCAGCGCCACACAGATGACGGTCACGGCCCCGATGAGGGCGTATTCGGTGTTGAACGCGTCGTTCACTGCTGGGTGATTCCTGTCTGGTGGTTCGGGCGAGGCGTGGCCAGGGCGCGGTCACGGACCACGGGATGGCCGTGGTTGAACACGTCGGTGACCTGTCCGGGCAGCTCCATGCCGCGGTAGGGGCTGTTGCGGGACTTGGTGGCGTGTGTGTCCGGGTCCACCCGGCGCGAGGCCGAGGTGTCGTAGACCGTCAGATTGGCCGGGGCAC
Source organism: Citricoccus nitrophenolicus (assembly GCF_047305825.1). Taxonomy (GTDB): domain Bacteria; phylum Actinomycetota; class Actinomycetes; order Actinomycetales; family Micrococcaceae; genus Citricoccus; species Citricoccus nitrophenolicus. The sequence goes on from NZ_CP063070.1 coordinate 372,990, forward strand.
CGATCTCGAACGTGCCCTCCGCGGAGATCCGGCCCTGGTCCGCCAGCCGTGCGATCCGGGCCGGCGTGGAGCTCAGGATCCGGGAGATGCCGGCCCAGTCCATCAGTCCGGTGTCCACCAGGGCCAATTGCGCCACGGGCAGGGCGGTCTCCAGCCCGGTCATGCCCATGGCAGCCACGGTCCACTCGCACTCCTTGGTCTCCGCGGTGTGCGGCGCGTGGTCGGTACCGATCGTGTCGATGGTTCCGTCCGCCAGGCCCTCGCGCAGCGCCATCACGTCCGCCTCGCGGCGCAGCGGCGGGTTGACCTTGTAGACCGGGTCATAGCTGCGGACCAGTTCCTCGGTGAGCAGCAGGTGGTGCGGGGTGGCCTCAGCGGTCACGTCGATCCCGCGCTCCTTGGCCCAGCGGATGAGCTCCACCGAGCCGGCGGTGGAGACGTGGCAGACGTGCAGTCGGGACCCCACGTGCTGGGCGAGCAGCACGTCCCGGGCGATGATGGCCTCCTCCGCCACGGCCGGCCAGCCGGCCAGGCCGAGCACCGAGGACAGGGCGCCCTCATTCATCTGGGCGCCGTCGGTGAGCCCCGGTTCCTGCGCGTGCTGGGCGATCACGCCGTCGAAGGCCTTGACGTACTCCAGGGCGCGCCGCATCATCACCGGGTCGGCGACGCACAGCCCGTCATCGGAGAACACCCTGACCTGGGCCCGGGACTCGGCCATGGCGCCCAGTTCGGCCAGGCGCTCCCCGCCCAGGCCCACCGTCACGGCGCCCACCGGGTGGACGTCGCACCAGCCGGCCTCGCGGCCCAGCTGCCAGACCTGTTCGACGACCCCGGCCGAGTCCGCGACCGGCGTGGAGTTCGCCATGGCGTGGACCGAGGTGAAGCCGCCGAGCGCCGCGGCGCGGGTGCCCGTCTCCACCGTCTCGGCGTCCTCACGGCCCGGCTGGCGCAGGTGGGCGTGCAGGTCCACGAGGCCGGGCAGGACCAGGCGGCCCCGTGCCTCGAGCACCTCGGTGTCCGCCGTCGTCGGGATGTCCTGCCCGACGGCGGCCAGCAGGCCGTCCTCGATGAGGACATCCGCGGTGCTGCCGTCCGGCAGGGTGCCTCCGGCGATCAGGTGGCGGCTCGGGGACAGGGGTGAGGCGCTCATGCGGACTCCTTCTGGTTCAGCAGCAGGTACAGGACGGCCATCCTCACGGAGACGCCGTGGGTGACCTGTTCCAAGGCGGTGTTGCGGACGGAGTCTGCCGCGGCGGCGGAGATCTCCAGACCGCGGTTCATGGGCCCGGGGTGCATGATCACGGCGTCCTCCACGCCCGAGGCCTCGAGCCGTGCCAGACGTTCGTCCGTCAGGCCCCAGGACCGCGTGTACTCCGCGGCGGAGGGGAAGAACGCGTCATGCATCCGCTCGGACTGCACGCGCAGCATCATCACGGCGTCCGGCGCGGCGGCCAGGGCCTCGTCCAGGGAGTAGGTCACGGTGCAGGGCCAGTCCTCCACCCCGACGGGAACGAGCGTGGGCGGCGCGGCCAGGATGACCTGGGCCCCCAGGGTGGTCAGGAGCCACAGGTTGGAGCGGGCCACCCGGGAGTGCAGGATGTCCCCGACGATCACCACCCTCATCCCGGTCAGGTCCGTGCCGTGGGCAGTGGTCCCGTGACGCCGGGCCAGGTGCCGGCGCAGGGTGAACGCGTCCAGCAGCGCCTGCGTGGGGTGCTCGTGGGTGCCGTCCCCCGCGTTGACCACGGCGGAGCGGACCCACCCGGAGTCAGCGAGTTGGGCGGCGGCCCCCGAGCCCCAGTGCCGCATCACGATCGCGTCGGCGCCGATGGCCTCGAGGGTCTGGACCGTGTCCTTGAGGGATTCGCCCTTGGAGACCGAGGTGCCCTTGCCGGAGAAGTTGATGACATCCGCGCTGAGTCGCTTGGCCGCCGCCTCGAACGAGATGCGGGTGCGGGTGGAGTCCTCGAGGAAGAGGTTGACCACGGTGCGGCCGCGCAGGGCCGGCAGCTTCTTGACCTCGCGGCCGGAGACGGCGGCCATCTCCTCCGTGGTGTCCAGGATCCGCAGGGCGTCCTCGAGCGAGAGGGCCTGGGTGGAGAGCAGGTGCTTCACCGGGCGGCCTCCACATCCGCGATGGACACCGTGTCCTCGGGATGCTCCGGACCGTCGGTCTCGACGAGCCGGACCTGGACGCGCTCGGCGGTGGAGGTCGGCAGGTTCTTGCCCACGAAGTCGGCCCGGATCGGCAGCTCACGGTGGCCGCGGTCCACCAGCACGGCCAGTCTCACCGCGGCCGGACGGCCACTGTCATTGAGGGCGTCCAGTGCCGCCCGGATGGTTCGTCCCGAGTAGAGCACATCATCCACCAGCACCACGGTGGCCCCATCGATCCCGCGCTCTGGCAGCCGGGTCGGAGCGGGGGTGCGGGAGGTGGAGCGGCGCAGGTCGTCACGGTAGAGGGTGACGTCGAGCTGACCGGTCGCCGCGGAGGCGTCGAATCCCGGATCGATCCGCTCCAGCTTCGCGGTGAGGCGTTCGGCCAGTGGAACGCCGCGGCGCGGGATGCCCAGGACCACCAGGGAGTCTGGACCCTTGTTCGACTCGAGGATCTCGTGCGCGATCCGGGTCAGTGCACGATCGATGTCCGCTGCCGTCAGGACCTGACGGACGGTGCGCACGGCGCGGCTCTCAGCCTGCACGCATGCCTCCTTCCCCGCCTCACAGGACGGAACTTAAAGGAAACGCAACCCCTGCTGGGGTGTGCCTGGTCCGGCGTCCACTTTAGCACCGCGGAGCACCGGACCCCGCTGTCAGTCCGACAGTGTCAGCCCAACAGGTTCAGCCCAACCGTGTCAGTCCAACAGGGTCGGCTTGAGCTGCTGGAGCCGGCCCAGCAGTCCGTTGACGAAGTCCGGGGAATCGTCCGTGGACAATTCCTTCGCCATGGCGACGGCCTCGGACACGGCCACGCCGTCCGGCACATCGTCATTGAAGAGCAGTTCCCACGCGCCGATCCGCAGGATGCCGCGGTCCACCGCGGGCATGCGTTCCAGGGCCCAGCCCTGCGCGTAGGAGGACAGGATCTCGTCGATGCGTTCCTGCTCCGCCACCACGCCCTGGATGATCTCCACGGTGTACGGGTTGATCACCTGTTCCGTGGACGCCCGGCGGGAGCTGACTCCCGCCTCCGGGGCGGTCCCGCGCTGCTCGGCCTCGAAGAGGATGTCCAGCGCGCGCCGCCGTGCCTTGCCTCGTGCACTCACGGACGCGCCGTCAGTCGTTCACGCGGCCGAGGTAGTCACCCGTGCGGGTGTCCACCTTGACCTTGGTGCCCTGGTCCACGAACAGCGGGACCTGGATCTCGTAGCCGGTCTCCACGGTGGCCGGCTTGGTGCCCGCGGAGGAACGGTCACCCTGCAGGCCCGGCTCCGTGTAGGTGATCTCCAGCACCACGGACGGCGGCATGTCCAGGTACAGCGGGGTGCCCTCGTTCATGGCGATGGTGACCTTCTGGTTCTCCAGCATGAAGTGTGCTGCGTCCCCCACCACGGCCGGCAGCACCGTGATCTGGTCATAGTTGTCCAGGTCCATGAAGACGAAGTCCTCGCCATCCTGGTACAGGTACTCGTAGTCCGAGCGGTCCACGGTGGCGGTCTCGATCTTGGCGCCGGCGTTGAAGGTCTTGTCCACGAGCTTGCCCGTGGTGATGTTCTTCATCTTGGTGCGGACGAATGCCCCGCCCTTGCCCGGCTTCACGTGCTGAAACCCGATGACGTTCCACAGGTGACCGTCCATCTTCAGCACGGTGCCGTTCTTGATGTCATTGCTTGTTGCCACTGTCATTCTCCGTTACGTCTGGGTGGGCCGGTCGATGGCGTCGACGCGGCGCGCGGCGAAGTCCAGTCGACCATTCTAAGGGATGGAGCTACTCCGCGATCTCCTGGTAGGCCGCGAAGAGCAGGGAGGCATCAGGGACGTCATAGGTGGTGGGCCTGGCCAGCCCGTCCAGCAGCACGAACCGCAACTGGTCCCCCCGGTTCTTCTTGTCCCGGCGGATCCCGTCCAGCAGGGTCTCCCAGCGATCGCCCGCGTACCTGGTCGGCAGCCCGAGCGACTCGAGGATGCTGCGGTGGCGATCCGCGGTGGCGTCGTCCAGCCGTCCCACGGAGCGGGCCAACTCGGCCGCGAAGACCAGCCCCACGGAGACGGCGGCACCGTGGCGCCACTGATAGCGTTCGGCGAGCTCGATGGCGTGAGCCAGGGTATGGCCGTAATTGAGCATCTCCCGCGGCCCGGATTCGCGCAGATCGGCTGAGACCACGTTCGCCTTCACGGCGATCGACCGTTCGATGAGTTCCCGCAGCTGATGCGAGTGGGGATTCTGGGCCTGTTGCGGGGAGGCCTCGATGATGTCCAGGATCTTCGGGTCCGCGATGAAGCCGCACTTGACGACCTCGGCCAGCCCGGAGACCAGCTCATTCGGCGGTAGGGTCAGCAGCGTGTCCAGGTCCGCCAGGACGCCCGCGGGCGGGTGGAAGGCCCCCACCAGGTTCTTGCCCTCGGCGGAGTTGATGCCGGTCTTGCCGCCCACCGCGGCGTCCACCATGCCGAGCAGGGTGGTGGGGATGTGCACCACGCGCACCCCGCGGAGCCACGTGGCTGCCACGAAGCCCGCCACGTCGGAGACCGAACCGCCACCCACGGAGACCACGGCGTCCGATCGGGTGAAGTCGTTCTGTCCCAGGACCTGCCAGCAGAAGGCCGCCACCTGGATGTGCTTGCCCTCCTCGGCATCCGGGATCTCGGCGGTGAGCGATTGGTACCCGGCGGTCTCCAGGTCCGCCTTGACCACGTCACCGGTGGCGCGCAGTGCCCGGGGGTGGATCACCAGGATGCGGCGTACCGAAGGACCCAGCATCTGCGGCAGACGGCCCAACAGGCCGTTGCCCACCACCACGTCATAGCCCCCGGAAGCCCCCGCCGCTGATCCCCCCGAGACCGGGATGACAGTGGCATCGTCGTCGGCCTCGAGGGGCGCTGCGGTGGACGGGACGTTCGGCTCGGTCATGGATGGACACTCCTGTGGTCTTCGGATGCGGATTCCGCCGTGCGTATCAGGCGGATGACCTGTTCGGCCAAGTCGGTGGTCGAGCGGCCGGTGGTGTCCACCGTCCACTGGGATACCTCACGGTACAAGCCGTGGCGTTCAGCGAGGATGCGCCGCCAGGTGCGGCCGGGGTCACCGGCCAGCACGGGGCGGCCGGCGCCACCGTCGAGACGTTTCAGGGCGGCACCCTCGTCCACCGTCAGGTAGACCACATGGGAGCCTCGCGCCAGGCGGTCACGGGTGAGGGCGCTGAGCACGGCCCCGCCGCCGAGGGACAGCACGCAGGGCGCGGCTCGGGAGAGCACCTCCCCGATGACGTCCTCCTCAGCCTGACGGAAGGCCGGTTCGCCCCGCGTGGAGAAGTAGTCGGCGATGGGGCCGTACTGGGCCACGAACAGGTCGTCGGCGTCCAGACCCTGCAGCCCGAGACGGCGGGCCAGGACGGTTCCGAGGGTGGACTTGCCGGAACCCATGGGCCCCACCAGCACGACCCGCCGATCAGGAGACCAACAGGGCGCGCCGCTCGCTGCGCGGCTCACTGCAGCGGATCGCCCATGGGTGCATCAGCCGCAGAGTCCGCGGCGTCGGCCCCCGGCAACGGCAGCGGCTCGAGGGAGGCCACGAAGGACTGGAGGTTGCGCCGCGTCTCCGTCACGGAGTCGCCGCCGAACTTCTGCAGCACGGCCTGCGCGAGCACGAGGGCCACCATGGCCTCGGCCACCACACCGGCCGCCGGGACGGCGCAGACGTCCGAGCGCTGGTGGTGTGCCTTGGTCTCCTCCCCGGTGGAGGTGTCCACCGTCCGCAAGGCCCGGGGAACGGTGGCGATCGGCTTCATACCCGCACGGACGCGGACCACTCCCCCGGTGCTCATCCCGCCCTCGATGCCCCCGGCGCGGTTGGAGGTGCGCACGGGGTGGCCATCGGCGCCGCGCTCGATCTCGTCGTGGGCCGCGGTGCCACGTCGGGCCGCGGTGGTGAAGCCGTCACCCACCTCAACGCCCTTGATGGCCTGGATGCCCATCAGCGCACCTGAGAGCATCGAGTCCAGACGCCGGTCCCAGTGCACATGGCTGCCCAGGCCCACGGGGACGCCGTAGGCCAGGACCTCCACCACGCCGCCGAGGGTCTCGCCCTCCTTGTGGGCGGCGTCCACCTCGGCGACCATGGCATCCGAGGTGGACTGGTCGAAGCAGCGCAGCGGATCGGCATCCAGGGCGGTGACGTGTTCCGGGGCGGGCAGCGCAGCGCCCTCCGGCACGGAGACGGTGCCCACCGAGGTGGTGTGGGACACCGTGTGGATGCCCAGTTGCGCGAGGAAGGACGAGGCCACCGTGCCGAGGGCCACCCGGGCCGCGGTCTCGCGGGCCGAGGCGCGTTCCAGCAGCGGACGCGCCTCATCGAAGCCGTACTTCTGCATCCCGGCCAGGTCGGCGTGGCCGGGGCGCGGACGGGTCAGTGCCGCATTGCGGGCGACTCCCTCGAGCTCTTCGGGGTCCACAGGGTCGGCAGACATGACCCGGTCCCACTTCGGCCACTCGGTGTTGGCGATCTCGATGGCCACGGGTGAGCCGAGGGTCGAGCCATGGCGGACGCCACCCACCAGGGTGACCTGGTCCTGCTCGAACTTCATGCGTGCTCCGCGGCCATAGCCGAGACGGCGGCGCGCCAGGGCGTCCTGCACCATTGAGGTGGTCAGGGGGATGCCCGCGGGCATCCCTTCGATGATTCCAACGAGTGCGGGCCCATGAGATTCGCCCGCTGTCAACCAGCGCACCATGGACTCGATTCTCTCATGGTCCCGCAGTCATGCCGGACCGTGTGAAGGCGTTCAGCGCTCGGGGAGGTCGAGCGCGGCCGCCATGGCGGTGATGACGGCGGCCCAGTCCGGCGTGGTGCCGGCCGGCAGGGCCCGGGCGGTGAACAGGCGCACCTGCTCGACCGCCTGGTAGAGCAGCATCTCCAGTCCGCTGACCACCTGGCCTCCCCCGGACTCCCAGGCCGCGGCCAGTGCCGACGGCCAGGGATCGTAGGCGGCGTCCAGCAGCGGAGGCAACGTTCCCGGGCCCGCGTCTGTGACAGTCAGCAGCTCCGCCGTCGGATCCGCGGCCCGCGGGGGCAGGGTGGCCACCACGGCGCGGAAGCCGGGCGCCGAGGCAGGGAAGTCATGGAGCAGCCGGATCTCCGGGGACAGGCCGAAGCCACGGGCGAGCTCCGCGTGCTCGGCGGCCTTGGCCGGAGTTCGGACGAAGAGGTCCACGCCGGTCAGGCCCATCAGGTGGGCGGCGGCGATGGCCGCGGCGGCCGTCCCCCCGCCGCCCAGGACTCCCATCCTGCCGCCGGTCACCGACCTGTCATAGCCGGCGAAGGCCAGGGCCTCCACGATCCCCTCGACGTCCGTGTTGTACGCCGTGGTGGTGCCGTCCTCCTCCCAGGCCACCGTGTTGAGGAAGCCGAGCCGCTCGGCCCGCGGGGAGAACCGGTCCACCTCACGCATCATCGCGGACTTCAACGGCATGGTCACGGACAGCCCCAGCCATTCGCCCCTGAGACCGGCCATGTGGGCGGGCAGGTCCTCCGGCGTCACGTCATGGGCGTCATAGTCGACCTCCAGGCCCAGGGCCCGGTAGGCGGCCCGGTGCAGGGCCGGAGACCTCGAATGCGAGATGGGATGCCCGAGCACACCGGCCGTCCAGTTGGTCGCGTCTCCGCTAGCCACAGATCTCCTCATTCTCGGCACAGTAGTCGCGGTACTCCTGCTGGTAGACGCGATGCTGCTCGTAGTCCTCGGCGAACTTCGTCTCACCGGTCTCGATGTTGGTGGTCACCCAGTAGTAGAACTCGCTCTCCTCCGGGTGGGCCGCTGCGTCGAGGGCCTGCGTGGACGGGGCTCCGATGGGTCCCGGCGGCAGGCCACGGTGGGCGTAGGTGTTGTACTCGTTGGAGGCATCCCGCTTGTCCTCCTCCGAGAACTGCAGCTGACGCTGGCCCAGGCCGTAGATCACCGTGGCGTCGATCTGCAGGTACCCGCCGGTCTCCGGGTTGTCCGGGTGCAAGCGGTTCTCGATGATGCCGGCCACGATCGGGTAATCGTCCGTCAGCGCCTCTGCCTCGAGGATGGAGGCGATCGTGACGGTGCGGAACTGCTCCGCCTCGTCCGTGATGCCCTGCTCCTCGAGTTCGGCCATGGTCGGCTCGATCATGAGGGCGAAGACCTCGGCCGGCTCGGCGTCCACCGGGAAGCGGTACTCACCGGGGGCCAGGTAGCCCTCCAGGCTGGGCGCCTCTGCCGGCAGTCCGTAGTCCTCCGGGTTCTCCGCCGCGGCCTCGAGATCCTCCACGGAGATGCCGGTGGAATCGCTCACCGCCTGCATCGCCTCGTTCAGGCGCATGCCTCGGTTCACGGCCACGTAGTGGACCTGCCCCTGGCCCTCCCTCAGCAGGATGGACGCGGCGTCCGAGGCCTTCATCTGCTGCTTCAGCGGGTACTCACCCGCCTGAATCGAGTTCTCGGAGCGGGACTGGTTGACGGCCTCGATGAACGCCCCGCTGCTGGCCACGATGTCCTCGTCTGCCAGCCGGTTGCCGATCGCCAGCGCCCCCTCACCCTCGTTGACGGTGAAGGTGACGTCCTGGCCGCCGGGGCCGGGATAGTCCTCGGCGGCCGGCGAGGGCAGGATCCCCCGCAGCGCGAAGGACAGCCCGGCCACCAGCACCACGAAGGCGGCGAAGGCGGAGATCAACACGATGTTCCGGCGACGGCGGCGCTTGCGCCGAGCGTCCCGCTTCGCCTGTGCGTCCGGGGACCGGTCCCGATTCACGGTGACTGTCTGGTAGCCCTTGCGCCCGGCGGGACGGACGATGACGGGCTCCTGCGAGGCTCCGGCGTCCTCAGCCTGTTGGTACCGGCCGTCCGGTGAGGCATCCGGATACTCGCGCAGGTCTTCTCCGACCACCGGTTCTGGCGCGGGGGGAGTCTCGTCCGACTGGCGGCGGCGCATCTCGCGCCGGGTCAGAGGAGCATCCTCCTCACGGGGTCCTTCAGGAGTCAGATCGGCCACGGGTCCCATCCTCTCCATCGGGCGCGGGCAGAGCGACGGGACGCCCGGCGTCCCGCTGGAGTGATTGTTGCATATTCAAGGCCTGCTCGAGGATCTGTACCGCCGCCACCTGGTCCACCACGGCCCGGTGTGACCGCGTGTCCCGGCCGGCCTCCCGCAGCTGGCGGTGGGCGGAGACGGTGCTGAGCCGCTCGTCCACCAGGTTGACGCGCGCCGGACTGCCGGCGGCCCCGAGTTCGGCGGCCAGGTCCTGGGCGTACTGCTCGGCATCCTGGGTGGATGCCGTGGAACGACCCTGCAGGTTGACGGGCAGGCCCACGTAGACCACCACGGCGTCCCGCTCCAGCGCCTCCCGGACAATCAGGCGCCGGCAGGACCCCTTCTTGGGGTCACGCTTCAGGGTCCGGACCGGGGTGGCCAGGATGCCGTCCGGGTCAGATGCCGCCAGGCCGACCCGGGCCTGCCCCACGTCCACCCCGAGCCGGACTCCCCGTTGCACCTCTCCGCTCACGCGCCCGCGGCCCCAACGCCGGCAGCCACAGCGTCTCGCACCGCGGCCAGGGCCTCCCCGATCTTCGAGCCGTCCTGGCCGCCGCCCTGCGCGACGTCATCCTTGCCGCCGCCACCGCCGCCGAGCACGCCGCAGGCGGTCTTGACCAGGGCACCGGCCTTCAGCCCGGCGTTCCGCGCGGCCTGGTTGGTGCCGATGACCACGAGGGGCCGGCCCTTGGCCGTTCCGGCCATGGCCACGACGGCGGGGGTGCCCGCCGCGTTGCCGGAGGCGCTCTCGAGCCGGGAGCGCAGGTCCAGGACGAGGGACCGCAACTCGTCGCCCGAGCCGACCGGGCCGGCGTCGTGGGCCAGCAGCCGGACCGTGGCCCCGGTGCCGGAGACGTCCACGGCCTGCTCGACCAGGCGGCCCGCCTCGGCCTGCAGCTGGGCGGCCCGCAACGCGGCGAGCTCCTTCTCGACCTCCTTGAGCCGGGCCAGCGTGCCGGCCACGCGATCCTTCACCTGGTCCGCCGGGACCTTCAGCAGGCCGGTCAACTCGTTGACGAGCGTCCGCTCGGTGGCCAGGTGGCGGAAGGCGTCCAAGCCCACGAGGGCCTCCACGCGGCGATTGCCGGAGCCCACGGACTGCTCGCCGAGCAGGGCCAGGGAGCCGATCTCCGCCGTGGCGCCGACGTGTGTGCCGCCGCAGAGCTCGCGCGACCACGCGCCGTTGACCTCGACCACCCGGACGCGGTCCCCGTACTTCTCCCCGAACAGGCTCATGGCGCTGAGGCCGCGGGCCTCCTCCAGGGACATCTCCCGGGTGATGACGGAGTGGTTGTCCCGGATGGCCAGATTGGAGACCTCCTCCACCTCGGTGCGGGCCATCTCACTCATGGCCTCCCCCCAGCGGAAGTCGAAGCGCAGGTAGCCCTCCTTGTTGAAGGATCCGGACTGGGTGGCCTCCGGGCCGAGGATCTGGTGCAGGGCTGCGTGCACCAGGTGGGTCCCCGTGTGGGCCTTCTGCGCGTCCAGCCGGCGCTGCAGGTCGATGGCGCCCACAGCGGTGGCGCCGGCCGGGACCTCGCCCTCGGTGACCTTCACCCGGTGCACGCTGAGTCCCTTGACGGGGGCCTGGACGTCCATGACCTCGAGGACGAATCCGTCCCCGGTGATGTGCCCGGTGTCCGCGGCCTGGCCACCGGCCTCGGCATAGAACGGGGTGGCGTCCAGCACCAGCTCGAGCTCCTGGCCCGCCGCCGCCGAAGCCACCTGTTGCCCGCCGGCGAGCAGCCCGCGGATGCGCGATTCGGTGGTGTGCTCGGTGTACCCGGTGAAGACGGTCTCCCCGGAGGCCTGCAGCTCGCGGTAGGCCGAGGAGTCCACGTGCCCGGACTTCTTGGACTTGGCGTCCTGGCGGGCTCGGGTGCGCTGCTCGGTCATGAGCTCGCGGAACCCGGCCTCGTCCACCGGGACTCCGGCCTCCTGGGCCATCTCCAGGGTGAGGTCGATCGGGAAGCCGTAGGTGTCATGCAGCTCGAAGGCGTCGGCCCCCGAGATGCCGGTGGAGCCGGTCCGGGCGGCCGCCACTGCGGAGTCCATCCGGGCGGTGCCCGCGGTGATGGTGCGCAGGAACGCCCTCTCCTCGTTGTAGGCGACGCGGGAGATCCGCTCGAACTCCTCCCCGATCTGCGGGTAGGTCCCCTGCATGGCGTCCCGTGAGGCCGGCAGCAGCTCGGGCAGCACCGGATCGGACACGCCCATCAGGCGCATGGCCCTCACGGCACGGCGGATCAGGCGGCGCAGCACGTAGCCGCCGCCCTCGTTGCCGGGAACCACGCCGTCCGTGATGAGCATCAGGGCCGAGCGGACGTGGTCCGCCACCATGCGCAGGCGCACGTCATCCGTGTACTTCGGGTCCGCGGGGTCCTCCGTGGAGGAGTACTCCCTGCCGGCCAGAGCCGCGGCGCGGTCCAGGACGGGACGGACCTGGTCCGTCTCATACATGTTCTCCACGCCCTGCAGGATCATGGCGAGACGTTCGAGGCCCAGGCCGGTGTCGATGTTCTTGTGGTCCAACTCGCCGGCCACGGTGAAGTCGGTCTGCGAGTTGACCTCGGAGAGCTGGTACTGCATGAAGACCAGGTTCCAGATCTCCATGTAGCGGTTCTCGTCCGCCGAAGGACCACCCGCGCGGCCGTACTCCGGGCCCCGGTCATAGAAGATCTCCGAGTCCGGACCTCCGGGACCGGGCTGACCGGTGTGCCAGTAATTGTCCTCCTTGCCCAGGCGCTGGATGCGCTCGGCCGGGACGCCGACGTCCTCGCGCCAGATGCGCTCCGCCTCGCCGTCCTCCTCGTACACCGTGACCCACAGCCGTTCCGGGTCCAGGCCGTAGCCGCCCTGGTCCTGGTGGGTGGTCAGCAACTCCCAGGCGTAGGGGATCGCCTTCTCCTTGAAGTAGTCACCGAAGGAGAAGTTGCCGCACATCTGGAAGAACGTCCCGTGCCGGACGGTCTTGCCGACCTCCTCGATGTCCGCCGTGCGGATGCACTTCTGCACGCTGGCGGCCCGCTGGTACGGCGGGGTCTCCTGGCCCAGGAAGTACGGGATGAAGGGGACCATCCCGGCAATCGTGAACAGCAGTGACGGTTCCGGGGAGACCAGCGAGGCCGAGGGGACGGTGGCGTGGTCCTTCTGGGCGAAGAAATCCAGCCAGCGGCTGGCGATGTCCTGCGACTTCATGGCTGTGCTACGACTGCTTTCGTGGTTCGGTGGAGGGGGCGGCGGGGGTCTGGGTGGCCGTCCCCGGAATGATGGTATGCCCCGGGTCCTGGGCCGGCGTGGAGGACTGCGGGGTGGGATCCGCCAGGGTGGAGGAGAGCGTCTTCCACGCGGGGACCTCCTCCCGCAGCTGATAGGCGAAGGACCTGGCGCTGGAGGCCAGAGCCGTCGCCGCGGCCTGGCCGGCGCTGCGGCCGATGGTCTCGGGGTTGAACGTGTTCCGGAGCGTCTCCTCGGCCCGCACGGCGGCCGCATCCCGGCCCTTGCTGAGGACGGTGTGGCCGAGCCAGCCGACGGCGGCCCCCACTCCCACCAGCATGACGCGCTTGATCACGGCGTAGTCCTTTCGGTTCGATGCCTGGTCCACCCTACCGGGATGGGGCTTAAACACCGGAACCCGGCGCCCCTGTTGGGGACGCCGGGTTCCGGTGTGGTGCGGTGCAGACGATCAGCGCGCGTAGTACTCCACCACGAGCTGCTCCTCGCAGGTCACGGGGACCTCGGAGCGCTTCGGGCGGCGGGACAGCTTGGCCTGCAGCTTCTCGATCTCGACGTCCAGGTACCCCGGGACCGCCGGCAGCACCTCCTGGTGGGCGCCGGTGGCGGAGATCTGGAAGGGGACCATCTTCTCGGAGCGGGAGTGCACGTGGATGAGCTGGCCCTCCTTCACGCGGAAGGACGGACGGTCCACGCGGGCACCGTCCACCACGATGTGGCGGTGGACCACCATCTGGCGGGCCTGCTGGATGGTGCGGGCGAAGCCGGCGCGCAGCACGAGGGCGTCCAGGCGCATCTCGAGCAGCTCGACCAGGTTCTCACCGGTGGCCGGAGGTGCGCTTGGCCTCTTCGAAGTAGCGGCGCATCTGCGCCTCGCGGATGTTGTACTGGGCGCGCAGGCGCTGCTTTTCCTTCAGGCGCACCGAGTAGTCGGAGTCGGCCTTGCGGCGCGCGCGGCCGTGCTGGCCGGGGCCGTACGGACGGCGCTCCATGTACTTCTCGGCCTTGGGCGTCAGGGCAATGCCGAGGGGGCGCGCGAGTGGCGCACAGTGCGGCGGGTACGGAGGTTGGAAGCCACGAATGGACCTTTCTTGTCAGGCGGCACGGTTCTGGTTTGTCTCCGGTCCTGACACGGTCATGGGGGCTCCCACGGTGTGACAAGGTTGGACCGGAACCTGGCCTCCTGCACGTCCACGAGGAGAGCTGAGGGGCATGCCGCTGCCCGTCATTGCTACAGCGCCGCACCTGTGAGGACGAGATGAAGACCGGCGACGCTTGCCAGACAGCGGATCAGTCTACCAGCTACCGGGTGCCCTCCGTGTCCTCCGGCATCGGCTGACCGTCGGCCACCTGTGCGGCCAGCGTGATGTGAGTGGCCTCCACGAGCACGTCATAGGACTCGGCCTCCATGACCTGGATGGAGGAGAAGTCACGGCGGCCGCGGGTGGCGGCGTGGCCCAGGGCCCCGAAGACAGCACCCCAGACGGCACCGAAACCCAACGCCAACAGGATCATCATGAGTCCGGAGGCCGGAGCGAGGATCAGGAACAGCAGGCCGATCATCAGACCGAACCAGAGTCCGCCCAGGGCGCCCCGCCCGGCGGCCCTGCCGGTGGTCATCCGGCCGGTGATCTGCTCCACGGACCGCAGGCCGGTCCCGACGATCCGGGACTTCTCCACCGGGAAGCCGCCGTCCGAGAGGCGGTCCACGAGTTCCTGGGCCTGCTCGTAGGAGGCCACCGTCTTGAGGATCCGGTAGTCCATCTCGGCGGTGTTCGGCACGAGGCGGCCGGCGGATCCATTGCTTGGCGTGGTCATGGGACGTCCTCCTTGATCCAGCGGGTACGAACGCCTCCAGTCTAGTCTCGTGGCCCCGTGACGCCGCCGGTCTCGGTGCCCCGGATGATGGAGCGCAGGTGCTGCACCCTCTCCCCCAGGTTGCGCTCCACACCGTGCTGCGTGGGCTGGTAGTAGTCCTTGTCCCGGAGCGTGTCCGGCAGGTACTGCTGGCGGGCCACCCCGTGTGGGGCGTCGTGGGAGTAGACGTAGCCCTTGCCGTGGCCCAGTGCCGCGGCCCCCGGGTAGTGGGCGTCCCGCAGGTGCGCCGGAACCTCCCCGGACAGGCCGGCACGCACATCCGCCACCGCTGCGTTGATGCCGGCGTAGGAGGCGTTCGACTTGGGCGCTGTGGCCAGGTGGACGGTGGCCTCGGCCAGCACCAGCCGCCCTTCCGGCATGCCGATCAGCTGGACGGCCTGGGCGGCCGCCACGGCGGTCTGCAGCGCGGTCGGATCCGCCATCCCGATGTCCTCGGACGCGGAGATGATCAACCGGCGCCCGATGAACCGGGGGTCCTCCCCCGCCTCCAGCATCCGCGCCAGGTAGTGCAGGGACGCGTCCACGTCCGAGCCGCGGATGGATTTGATGAAGGCGCTGATCACGTCATAGTGCTGGTCCCCCGCCTTGTCATAGCGCAGCACGGCCCGGTCCATGGCCTGGGCGGCATCCTGCAGCGTGATGGCGGGCCGCGCATCCTGCGCGTCTTCGTCTTCGTCCTCGAACCGGTCCAGAGCCACCCCGGCGCTGGCCTCGAGCGTGGTCAGTCCGCGGCGGGCATCCCCCTGGGCCATGCGCACCAGGTACTCGCGGGCCTCGTCCAGCAGGTCCACCGTGCCGTTCAGGCCGCGCTCGTCCTCCACAGCGCGGTCCAGCAGTCCGGCGATGTCCGCGTCCGTGAGTGGCTTGAGCGTCAGCATGATGGAGCGCGAGAGCAGCGGGGCGATCACGGAGAACGAGGGGTTCTCGGTGGTGGCCGCCACGAGCACCACCCAGCGGTTCTCCACCCCGGGCAGCAGCGCGTCCTGCTGGGCCTTGTTGAAGCGGTGGATCTCGTCCAGGAACAGCACCGTGGTGCGGCCGTACAGGTCACGGTCGTTCAGCGCCTGGTCCATGACCTGCCGGACGTCCTTGACACCGGCACTGATGGCGGAGAGCTCCACGAACTTGCGGCTCGGCCCCCGCGCGATCACGGTGGCCAGGGTGGTCTTTCCGGTGCCGGGCGGACCGTACAGGATCAACGACGACGGCCCCGCACCTCGAGCGCCCGGCCCGCCGGCCGCGCCCTCCGCCAGCTTGCGCATCGGGGAACCCTGTTTGAGGAGGTGCTGCTGGCCCACGACCTCATCCACCGTGCGCGGACGCATCCGCACCGCCAAGGGGGCACTCGGGCGTTCCCGGCCGCCCGAGGAGGCGCCGTCGCCGTGCGTCTCGGGATCCCCGTCATTCTCGGGATCGGCACCGCCGAAGGCACTGAACAAATCACTCACCGCCCCAGCCTAGTGCCAGTCCGGTGCGTCAGACTGGAGACATGAGAGCAGTGCTGCAGAGGGCGACGTCCGCCTCCGTGACCGTGGACGGCGAGGTGACCGGAAGGCTGGAGTCCCCCGGGCTGGTGGTGTTGCTGGGGGTGTCCGTGGAGGACACCGAGGCCGAGGCCGTCCAGTTGGCGGAGAAGACCGCGAACCTGCGGATCCTGGGGGACGAGTCCTCTCTGGTGTCCGCCGGTGCCGGTGCCCTGGTGGTCAGCCAGTTCACCCTCTACGGGGACGTCCGCAAGGGCCGCCGCCCCTCCTGGTCACGGTCGGCGAGGGGCGAGGCCGCCGAACCGCTGTATGACCGGTTCATCTCCGAGCTGGAGCGCCTGGGCGTGCCCGTGGAACGCGGGGTGTTCGGGGCCATGATGGAGGTGGCTCTGGTCAACTCCGGGCCGTTCACGGTGTGGGTGGACACGGACGAGTTGAAGGGCCCTCGGCGGACTTAGCCGGAGTCCGGCTCTGCCTCGGCATCGTGCGGCAGGAAGGGGCCGACCTTCACGGTGGTGAACATCGAGAGGTCGGAGGCCACCTCGGCGGCCCCCGAGACCACCAGGGTGTCCGCACCACGGAAGGGCTGCAGGAACAGCTCTCCCAGGGGCTCTGACTCCGCACCACCCAGGGCACCGGTCCACTCCACCGAGAGCTGCGCGGACTCCCCCGCACCGAGGTCGAGGACCTGGGGCACGTACTCGTCCCCACCCGGCAGATAGTGGCCGTGCAGATCCATAGGGTTCTGCTGGAGCTCGTTGACGAAGGGGTTTCCCCACGCGCCGCGAGCCCCGAGCCCCGGGTAGCCTCGGACGGCGCAATCCGTTGCCCCCGTGTTGGTCACCGTGAGGTGACCGTACCGGTGGCCCATGGCGGCGTCCTGGAACGTCAGGTCCGCGGTGAGGTCCTGGCGGGTACACGCCTGGTCCACCGGATCGGAGGACGCCGGGATGCGGAGCAGGGCGCGCCGGGCCTCCCCGTCCAGGTCGTCCACCGGGGTCACCGGAACATCGCCGGGCTCGGCCCAGTCGGCCGGCACCTCGGATTCGTGGGCCTCACCCACCGCGGCGGGGGCGCGGTCCTGCGGGATCGGTGTGGCCGGCGTCGTGGTCTCCTCCGCGCTGGTCTCCGCAGTACAGCCGGACAACATCGCAACCAGCAGTAGTGCTGGCACGACGGTGGCGCGCCGGGAACTCACCGCTGGCGCGCCGCCCACACCTTGACCACGATGTACTGGGCCACCATCCCGCCGCCGATGGACAGGATCCAGCGCACCCACACCGGCCAGTCGGTGGTCGAGTCGATCAGCATGCTCAGGCCGAAGACCACGATGAGGACCGGCAGCAGCCGGACCGCCGTCGGGGGGACGGTCCGGCGCGCACCGCCCTCGTGTTCAGCCACGTCAGGCACCCGTGGTGTCGGCGGAGTCCTGGGGGGCCTTGGCTGCTGGGGACGGTGCCTGATCCGGTTTCGGCTTCGCGTCCACACCGGCCTCCTTGCGCTGCTGCTCCGTGATGGGCGCCGGGGCGGCGGTCAGCGGGTCATAGCCGTTGCCGGTCTTCGGGAAGGCGATGACGTCCCGGATGGAGTCGGTGCCGGCCAACAGGGCGACGATGCGGTCCCAGCCGAAGGCGACGCCACCGTGCGGCGGCGCCCCGTACTTGAAGCCCTCCAGGAGGAAGCCGAACTTCTCCTGGGCCTCCTCCTGGGACAGGCCCATGACCTCGAAGACCCGCTCCTGCATGGCCTCCTGGTGGATACGGATGGAGCCGCCGCCCACCTCGTTGCCGTTGACCACGATGTCATAGGCGTAGGCCAGCGCCGAGCCCGGATCCGTGTCGAAGGTGTCGGCGAACTCGGGCTTCGGGGAGGTGAAGGCGTGGTGCACGGCTGTCCACTGGCCGGCACCCACTGCCACGTCTCCCGAGGCCACGGCGTCCGCGGCGGGCTCGAACATCGGGGCGTCCACGATCCACACGAAGGCCCAGTCGGCCTCGGCGGCGGGGACCTCCGGGCCGGCGTCCTTGATGAGGCCGACGCGGTGGCCGATCTCCACGCGGGCCGCACCGAGGATGGCGCGGGAGGACTTGGCCTCGCCGGCGCCGAAGAAGATGCAGTCGCCCGGGAACGCGCCGGTGGCGGCGGCCAGTCCGGCCTTCTCCTCGTCCGAGATGTTCTTCGAGACCGGGCCGGTCAGCGAACCGTCCTCCTGGACGAGCACGTAGGCCAGGCCCTTGGCCCCGCGCTGCTTGGCCCACTCCTGCCAGGCGTCCAGGGTGCGCCGCGGCTGCGAGGCCCCGCCCGGCATCACCACGGCACCCACGTACGGCGCCTTGAACACGCGGAACGGGGTGTCGGCGAAGTACTCGGTGAGGTCTGTCAGCTCCAGCCCGAAGCGCAGGTCCGGCTTGTCCGAGCCGTACTTCTCCATCGCCTCGCGGTAGGTCATGCGGCGGATCGGGGTGGGCACGTCCACGCCCACCAGGGACCAGACGGACTTCACGATCTTCTCGCCGAGCGCGATGACGTCGTCCTGCTCCACGAAGGAGGCCTCGATGTCCAGCTGGGTGAACTCCGGCTGGCGGTCCGCGCGGAAGTCCTCGTCCCGGTAGCAGCGGGCGATCTGGAAGTATTTCTCGATCCCGCCGACCTGAAGCAGCTGCTTGAACAGCTGCGGAGACTGGGGCAGGGCATACCAGGAGCCCGGGGCCAGACGGGCCGGGACCACGAAGTCGCGGGCACCCTCCGGGGTGGAACGCGTCAGGGTGGGGGTCTCGACCTCGATGTAGCCCTCGTCATGCAGGAGGTTGCGGGCGGCCCGGTTCACCTCGGAGCGCAGGCGCATGATGCGGGCCGGCTCGGGACGGCGCAGGTCCAGGTAGCGGTGGCGCAGTCGGGCCTCCTCACCGACCTCCACGTGCTCGTCGATCTGGAACGGCAGCGGGGCCGCCGTGTTGAGCACCGCCACGGTCTCCGTGATGAGCTCGACCTCGCCCGAGGGCAGGTTCGGGTTCTCGTTGCCCTCCGGGCGGCGCTCCACGGTTCCGGTCACCTGGAGGACGAACTCGTTGCGCAACGGATCGAAGTCCTTCTCGTCCCGCACCACCACCTGGGCGAAGCCCGAGGCGTCCCGCAGGTCCACGAAGGCCACCCCACCGTGGTCGCGGCGGCGCGCCACCCATCCGGTGACGGTGACGGTCTGTCCGATGAGCGAGGCGTTGAGCTCGCCCAGCTGGTGGGTGCGCAGCACTGATGGTCCTTCCGGTCCCGGCGGAGTCAACCGGGTGTTTCGATGAGCGTGGTAAAGACATACTCGTCCCGCTCAGGCGGGACGGTTCCCGAATGATTCTAGTGGGTGGAGTGCATGGCCCTTCAACGACGTCTCGGCCTTCCCGGTGCCGTGGTCATCGGCATCGGTTCCATGGTGGGCGCCGGCGTGTTCACCGCCCTCGGCCTCGCCGCGGCGCAGGCCGGCGCCCTGCTCCTGCTCGCCCTGCTCCTGGCGGGCGTGACAGCGTGGATCAACGCCACCTCCACCGCCCAGCTGGCCGCGGTGCACCCGACCTCCGGCGGCGCCTACACCTTCGGCCGGCGCCAGCTGGGGCCGTGGGCAGGTTTCCTGGCCGGTTGGGGCTTCGTGACGGGCAAGTCCGCCTCCATCGCCGCCATGGCCTACACCTTCGCCCTCTACGTGGTCCCGGGCGCCGGGACCGGAGGCGCCGACTGGACGGCGCGCTGGGTGGCGGTGGCCGCCGTCGTGCTCCTGACGGGGGTGAACCTGCTCGGTATCACCCGCACGGTGCAGGCCACCGTGGCGATCGTGGTGCCGGTGGTGCTGATCCTCGCTGTGGTGATCACGGCGGGGTTCCTCTCCCCCGGGGCCGACGCCGGCCCGGCCGGTTCCGCGGCCGGCTCACCGGGAGCGGATCCCGGGGACCCGGGGCTGTGGGGGGTGCTGCAGGGCGCCGGGCTGCTGTTCTTCGCCTTCGCGGGCTACGCCCGGATCGCGACGCTCGGTGAGGAGGTCCGCTCCCCCCGGCAGACCATCCCCCGGGCGGTCTTCGGTGCCCTGGCCTTCACGCTCGTGCTGTACGTGCTGCTCGCGGTCAGTCTGGGCCGGGCCCTGGGTTTCGAGGGGCTCGGTGCCTCAGCGGCTCCCGTGCGAGATGCCGTGGCGGTGTTGTTCGGGGAGGGCTGGATCTGGCTCGCGGTCCTCGGGGCGGCGCTGGCCTCGCTGGGATCGATGCTGAACCTGGTGGCGGGACTCTCCCGCACCGGGCTGGCCATGGCCCGCGAGGGAGACCTGCCGCGTGCCCTGGACCGGGTGTCCGCCCGAACCTCGGTACCGTGGGCCGCCCAGGTGGCGGCCGGCGTGGTGGTCATCGCCCTGCTGCTGACCGCTGACGTGCTGACTGTGGTGGGGTTCTCCTCCTTCGGCGTGCTGGTGTACTACGCCGTGTCCAATCTGGCGGCCTTCACCCTGACCGAGCGGGTGGTGCGCGCCCCGCGCTGGGTGAACCTGACCGGCCTGGTCCTGTGCCTGCTGCTGGCGTTCACCCTCCCCTGGGTGTCCGTGCTGGTGATGGTGGGAGTCTTCGCCGTGGGCCTGGCCGGGCGGGGACTCCGCCTCTGGAGCGCGCGTCCCGTCCGACGTTAGGATCACGTGCATGTCCATCAAGCTCGAGAACGTTGCCGTCGCCGTGCGGGACCTCGAAGCCACCATCGCCTTCTTCACCGATCTGGGGCTCTCTGTCCTGGGCCGGGACACCGTCAGCGGCGAATGGGCGGACACGGCGGTGGGACTCGACGGCAACCACGCGAAGATCGCCATGCTCCAGACGCCGGACGGCAACGGCCGGATTGAACTCTTCGAATACCTCCACCCCGACGCGATCGAGACCGAGCCCACGCAGCCGCATGAGATCGGCATGCACCGGGTGGCGTTCTCCGTGGACGACCTGGACGAGGCCCTGGCGGTGGCGGCACGGCACGGCTGCCACCCGTTGCGCGGGGTGGCGACGTTTGGCGACGTCTACAGGTTGACCTACCTCCGAGGTCCCAGCGGCATCCTCGTGATGCTCGCCGAGGAGCTGCAGAAGGGCTGAAGCAACGAGCCACGGGCTCTCCGGGGCGTGTTGGCCTGTGCTGGTGGGCCGTTGCGATCCACTCAGTCGCTTCAGGTGGCTGATCCCGACACTTGCCCAGGAATGCTTCCTATGACGCCCCGTCACCGGACAGATCACCGGACGGGTCTTGTGGGACGTCCCGTGGGGCATGCCTGCGTGTGAGCAGGTCAGCGGCGGGTGTTTCCGGGTGGGGTTCCCCATACGGGCGCGGACTGTCGTCACCGTATGCCGAGGTGGTAGTTATTCGGGGGCAGTCCACGAGAGTCCTCATTGGCCGGGGCACCCACCCTTTGTTAGCCGGATTGCGGTGGTGGAGGATCGGGTTGGGCCCCGATCGCGATTGCTCATCGAACGACCTCGGAAGGTCTTGGAGAAAACTCCACGTCATGCGGTTGATGTCCGCGATCAGCTCGGTCGCGACTTCTGTCGGAGCCGGGCGGTACGGCGCTTAGAACTGACCTGGCCACAAGTTCCCATAAGGAGATCATCATGAAGGCACTTGTTTACAACGGGCCCCACGACGTGGCGGTCGGGACCCCCACGGGGTGTAGAGGTAGACCAGAAGTGTGGGGAGTGTTATGAACACACACCACCTCGACATAACCCCGACGGCCCACATTCAGCAGCGGAAGGAGCGGACCGGTGACGACACAGCAGAGCCACACGCAGACCCCCGGGCGGGAGGTGGTGATCGGCGTGGTCGCCGATCCGGTGGCTACCCCGCTAAAGGTCGCGCAGCAACTCGAACAGGAACTACCAGGACTACTGGCCGAGCAGTTGCCGGATCGCCAGTGGAGAGTCGAAGTGCACCGTGAGCGGTTGCCTCCCAGCGACATGCAGCACTTCGAGATGATGAACCTCGCAACGGAGCACAAGCGGCAACGCGGCTGGGACTTCGCGGTGTGCGTCACCGATCTCCCGCTGGCCATCGACCGGCAGCCTGTCGTCGCTGATGCCAGTAGCAGTCGAAACGTCGCGGTGGTCTCACTGCCGGCCTTCGGCGCGATGGCATTGCGACGTCGAGTCCTGGGAGTGGTGGCACAGCTCATCGTGGACCTGCGCGGCGAGACAACCCCAGAGGAGGGCTCTGAGGAACATCGCCGATCCCGTCTGGGCGCACTGGGTGGGGCCTTCCGGCGGGCCACACCCGATCAAGACGGCATCGACCTGCGTATCCTCGCGAGTCGGGGTCGGCTGCGGCTGCTCATCGGAATGGTCCGGGATAACCAACCGTGGCGGCTGGTGTCGGGTCTGCGGGGGGCGCTGGTGGGAGCGTTCGCGTTCAGCGCATTCTATTTGATCAACGCCACCCTGTGGGAACTCGCGATCACCATGGCGGTGTGGCAACTGGTCGCCGTGGTGATCGCCTCGATCACCGTGATGCTCACATGGCTCATCGTCTATCATCACCTGTGGGAACGGGTGAGGAATCTACCGGCATATCAACGTGAGCAAGCGGTCCTTTTCAATGCTTCAACCGTGATAACCCTCGCCATCGGGCTGACGTGTGGCTACCTGGGGCTCTTCGTCCTCAACCTGATCGCCGCGCTCATCGTCTTCACCCCTGAAGTCTTCAGCCAGTACGCCGGACCTGAATACGGACTCGGAGAACACCTCCTCGTCGCCCTGTTAACGACCGCCGCCGCAACCGTCGCAGGCGCCATCGGCTCAGGCTTCGAAAGCGAAGAGTCGGTCCACGAGGCCGCTTACAGCTACCGCGAACGAGCACGCCGCGAAGCGCTGCGACGCTCACGAGAAGCCAAGGAAGATGATGAGACGTTGGACGAGACCACGCGCGAAGGATAATCGACTCAGCGAAGAGATCGACCAGGCCCTAAGACGAGGAAGGAAGCTGTGCAGCACGCGCCTCGTCCCCCGAGAATGCATGGACTTTCGGATCGCAGTAGAACAGAAAGCTGGGAGGGGGCCAGGGGCGTGGATATGACCAACATGCCTAGAGTGCGCGATCTGCTCTCCCCAATCGGCAGGGCTCCGGCAAAGTCATGTGAGGCCGAGAATGGTCAGTGGTCGGTGATAGTCGCGGGCTGCCCAGCGGAGGGCGGCGGCGATGTTGGTGTGACCGGCCAGGCGGAAGGCGCTGATGGCAAGGTTGCGCAGGCTGGCCATGACCTGGGGCGCAGCACCGGTGCGGACCTGGGAGCGGTCCTCGTCGTAGGTGACATCGCGGACCCAGTGGACTCGGTTCTCGATCTCCCAGTGCCCCCGCACCAGCGCGCCGAGCCGAGCCGGGCCGGCCTGGGCGGGCGCCAGGCTGGTGATGCAGTAGGCGGTCTCCTTCCGGATGCGCTGGCCGTCCAGGCCGCCGGTGTCACGGCGGATCCGGAAGACCTGCGCGGCATGGGGGAAGTCGATCCCGTCGCCGTCGGTGACCGGCATGGTCCGGGTGGTGCGCTGCTCGGTGCGTCCGTGACCACGCTCGGAACTGACGTCCTCGGCGGCGAAGGCGCGGGCCGGTCCGGAGAGCGCCTGCTGGCAGGCGGCGAACATGGTCGGCTGGTTGGCCTTGACGGTCAGCACGTAGTCGGCGCGCTGTGCCGTGACCAGGTCCTCGGCCGTGGCGCGCTGCGTGTGCAGGGCGTCCGCGGTGATCACCTTTCCGGTCAGGTCCACGCCCGCGAGCAGCGGGGCGAGCTCGGTGATCTCGTTGGTCTTGGCCGCCACGTCGCGCTGGGCGATCACGACACCGGCGTCGTGGACGACCGCGGAGAGCAGATGGGCCTGCTCGCCGTCGGCGTCGCGGGCGCCGCGGAGCGTCTTGCCGTCGACCGCGATCGCCTCCAGATCCTCGCGCACGGTGAGGTGCTCGGCGAGCCAGTCGCTGATCACCTCATCGAGCACGGCGGCATCGAAGGCTTGCAGCGTGCGCCGCAGTGTCGTCTCGTGCGGGGCGACATGGCGGCCGCGACCGAGGTGCCAGCGCGCGCCGAGGGTTGCCAGGATCCTTTGGGGCGCATCGGCTGCCCATTCCCCGATCGTGGTCAACGAGCGAGCACCGCAGGTCACCGCCGCCGCGGCGATCGCCAGAATCGCCGAGACCCGGTGCCGGACACCGCGGCGACGGCGGGGGTCAGGCAGCTCGGCGAACCGAGAACGCAGGTCAGCCAGCGACTGGACACAACGCGCAACGGGCATGGCAGAGTGGGACGGCAACGAGGCTCCTGGAAAGACGTGAATCTTGGTCGATCACTCGTCCTACAGGAATCTCGTTCTATCTCAGCGCACCGACACGCCGACACCACCAGTCACGACTTTGCCGGGGCCCTGAACTACGGGCTCCTCTCCGGCACGCCAATTCACGGCAGTTGGGAATTTCCATCGCATGTGGAACTGAAGTATTTTCACCTGCGCCAGGATGCTCATAACAGCGACCCCGTGCAGTTCGCTCAGCGTTTTGAAGAAGTCTTCCGGCTCGTTGCGTCAGGTTTACTGGCCACGACACCCGCCGCAAAATTTCCGCTCTCGCAGATCCGGGATGCTCTCGCTTGGAACTCAGCGAACCGCGGAAAAGTGCTCCTGGAAAGCAATGCCGAAGCGCCCCGGTAGAGGATCCCCCGCTGGGGCGGTGCTGGCAAACTGCTTCTTGGTCCATCGTCGGACCGGTGAGTCGTTCCCCCTCACGGGACAATCCAGCGGTGTGACGAACGGTGGGCTCACCTGATCCTCATCCGGTCCACTCGTCCGGGTTCAGGCGGACCCCCGGTGCTGGCCTTCAAAGAATGCCGATGGTGGGGGCGAGGTCCTTGACCAGCAGGAGATCGCGCTCGGTCTCATGCTGGACTGCTCCCTCGGCGGTGATCCAGTCGTACTCGCTGACATCGACGACGCCGGTGAGGCGGTAGCCCAGGCGGCGGTACAGGCGTTCCGCGCCCTGGTTGTCGTCGGCGACGCCTACCGCTATCTGGAAACGGCCAGCTTGCCATGCGAGGGCCTCAGCGGCGGCAATGAGGTCGCTGCCCACGCCCTGTCCACGGTACTGGTCACGGACCTGCAGGTGATTGATTTCCACCGCCTGTGGGTACGCGGTTCGGGCATTCGACCCGATGCACCCGCCCCACTGCACCACGCCGGAGCCCAGCGGCTCCTGATCCTGCCACGCGACCAGGTAGGTGGCCTGGCCGGCCTGCTGACGGGCATGGTGTGCCTCGTGGACGCCACCGGGCGTCCTCCAGTGCAAGCACAACACGCTCAGGTCCTCGTCGGTGCAGGGGCGAATATCCATTCCCCCATTCAACAAGACACGTCCGGTCGGGGATCCCCTTAAGGCACAGTGGGTGCGTCATCTGCGCGAGCTCTGGGCCGATCCCACCCCGGATTGTCCAGGGCTTTCGGCGCTTGAGAACAAGTCCACGAGAGTAGATGACACCATGGTCATTTCGCTCGTGCAATTGTGGATAGCTTTGGGAAAGCCGTCTAAGGACTAGACCCAAGCCTCCATGTTGTCCCAAGGCCGCACGGAGGCCTCTCCCCTCAAGTACTCTCCCTGAGTTCCCTGCCTCGTCCATCGAGCATCCGAATCAACTCCCATCGGCCTGAATGTTCATGGCGGGCCAGGTCGACGGTGTGCAGTGCTCCACGAGCCCTGCCCAAGCGGACCTGCAGCCGCCAGACTTCCCGGTCCACCATGCCGGCGCCGAGGCCTCGATAGACCCGATGTTCCTCTATCCACCATTTGCGCCGCTCGTACCAGCGCACCGGTTCGGCTGCGATCGAGTAAGTCCGACCATCCATTTCGAGGCCCATCGGCACCCCAGCGGTGGTAAGTGTGACGGCGACTGATTGCGTGATTGTTCCCAAGTTTCCTGCCCAAAATTGATGCGTGCGTTGATGAGCCAGCCGTCTAGGAAGGGGCGGTTGGCTGCGGCGGCGGGAAGCACTCCGGGTAACGGTACGGTTCAGCGCGGACGGGATAAGAGCCACCATGGCCCGTGTGGTGCATGGTGTGTGGCATGCCGTCACCACGCGTACCGAATCGCACCGGCTCCGAGGAGAGCGGGCTGACCGTAATTCAGCAGTTGTTCAGTGATGAGCGCATTACTCCGGCGGCGACGATCGGGCCTCGAACGCTACCCGCCCCGGTCGAGTCCGGCGGCATGGTCTCGGATCTGGTAGATGAGCTGCGGCGGTAGTCGGGCTTCCGCTCCTGGTCTGGGCTCAGACGATTGGCTCGATCAGCTCCGGACCGTTGTTGCGGACGTTGCCCACTGCGGTGCCCACCTCATCCAGCACCCACGCTGAAGCCGTGCCGTTGGCCTGCTCCCGAACCTGGTCCACCAGGTGGTCGGCAGCTTCGGCTGAGGCCAGCTTCTGCGGTTCCAGCCAAGAGTCCATGGTCTCCCGGTCCATCGGCAGTGGCAGCCGGTCATGCAAGCCATGAAGTTGGTCCAAGGTGTCGTCCCCGCTGTCAGCTTCCGGCGACGGGCCGGTCAGGATGGTGCAGCTAAGCAGCCACCGACCCGGGTCATCCTCCGTCAGGGATCCGTCCTTCCACCACTCATACAGCCCGGCGAAGTAGATCGGCCGGCCGTCCTGGGGCCGGATATAGAAGGGCCGCTTCTTGGCTGACTTCGGGGCGCCGGGGCCGGGCTTGAGCCATTCGTAGTAGCCGTCAACGGGTACCGCACAACGTCGGGCCTTCACCGCGGCCCGGAAGGTCGGCTTCTCGGTCACCGTCTCGGACCGGGCGTTGAACGTCCGAGAGCCGACAGACACATCCTTAGCCCATGGCGGGACCAACCCCCATCGGGCCACATGGATTTCCCGCACCGGTTGGTCGCCCTCGGTTCGTTCCAGAACGATCGGAACATCCGTGGTCGGAGCCACGTTCCAGCTCTCCCGAAGTTCCAGGCTTTCCTTTGGCTCGACAGCACCAGCATCGGCCACCAGGTCCCCCAGCGCCCTGGCCATCACGTAGCGTCCACACATGCGACCAGTCTGCCTGACCGCCGGCCCGTCCGACCATCACTCTCGATCTAAGCTGTTGGAGTGAACCTTGTCGCCATTATCGAACCCATCCCGACGGACCAGACCGGGATCGCGGAGCGGAAGGTCAGTGAGATCTCCGTTGAGGCGGACAACTCCGAAGAAGGATTCGCCGAGTTACGGGGTCAAGTGCCTGAGGGCTGGCGGTTGATGAACGTGCGGCGGGGCTGATGGCTAAGAGGCTTACGGTCTACTTGGACATTGACGGCACGCTTTTGCCCTTGCCGAACGAAGGCGACCCCTTGCCGCCCGAGCAGGGTGGCTGGAGGGGTGGCTATTCGATCCTGGCGTACGGTTCCATGCCCATTCCGTACGCCCCGGAGCTGATCGACCGACTGAACGCGCTGGAGGCCAGCGGCCGCGTGGTCAAGTCCCAAGTAGTGGTGTAACGGCCTGATCCTTCGCTGGTGTTGTCAGGCGCTGAGTTCGAGGGTGCTGTCGGTGTCGGTGTTCACCTCATCTCCGGTGTTCTCCACGGGTGTGAGGCGGCAGCGGTGCAGGACCTCGAGGCCGAGGTAGCGGCGTCCTTCGGTCCATTCGTCGGTCTGCTCGGCCAGCACGGCCCCGACGAGGCGGACGATGGCGTTGCGGTTGGGGAAGATGCCGACGGAGTCGGTGCGGCGCCGGATCTCGCGGTTGAGTCGCTCCTGGGGGTTGTTGGACCAGATCTGGGTCCAGACATCCTTCGGGAAGGTCGTGAAGGCCAGGATGTCGGCCCGAGCGGCGTCGAGGTGCTCGGCCACGGCGGGCAGTTTCTCGCTCACGTAGTCGATGAGTCGGTCGAACTGGGCGTTCACTGCGGCGGCATCGGGCTGGTCATAGACGCTGTGCAGCATGGCTTTCACGGCCGGCCACATGCTCTTCGGGGTGATTCCCATCAGGTTCGCCGCATAGTGAGTGCGGCACCGTTGCCAGGCGGCGCCGGGCAGGTTCGCGGCGATCGCGTCCTTCAGCCCGGTGTGGGCGTCACTGGTGACCAGGCGGACCCCGCCCAGGCCGCGGGCGACGAGGTCGGCGAAGAACTCGTTCCACGCCGCCCCGGTCTCACTGGTGGCCACCCGCAGGCCCAACACCTCGCGGTGTCCGTCGGCGTTGACCCCGGTGGCCAGCAGCACCACGGCGTTGACGACCCGTCCGCCCTCGCGGACCTTCATCGTCAGGGCATCGGCGGCCACGAACGTGAACGGCCCGGCCGTGTCCAGGGGCCGGTGGCGGAAGGCCTCGACCTGCTCGTCGAGGTCCTCGGCCATCCGAGACACCTGGGACTTCGACAGGGCGTTGATCCCGAGGGTCTTCACCAGCTTGTCCATCCGCCGGGTCGAGACTCCGGCGAGGTAGCAGTCCGCCACCACGGTGATCAGCGCCGACTCGGCCCGCTTGCGCCGTTCCAGCAGCCATTCCGGGAAGTACGTGCCCGATCTGAGTTTCGGGATGGCCACGTCGAGGGTCCCGACCCGGGTGTCCAGCTCGCGGTGGCGGTAACCGTTGCGCTGGGCCATGCGCGTCGAGGACGGCCTGCCCCACTCGGCGCCGACCACCGCATCGGCGTCGGCGGAGAGCAGAGAGTTGATCACACTTTGCAACAGATTGCGCATCATGTCCGGGGAAGCTTCGGACAGGGCTTCACCGAGCAAGCCAGCAGGGATGCTCCTATAGATGTCAAGCAGCTGCTGGAAGTGCCGTGATGGTACGTGCCGGCGGATCGGCTGGCTTGGTGAGTAGACGATAAATCTCCCGGCAGATCGCGCGTTTGAGACAACGCATGATGTCCTTCTTCGACAGTCCTTCTGCGGTGCGTCGCTCCACGTAGACCCGGGTCTGCTCGTGATACCGCATCCGGACCAGCGCAATCGTGTAGAGCGCATTGTTCGCGGCGCGGTCACCACCGCGGTTGAGTCGGTGCCGGTGCTGGCGCTTCCCGGAGGAGGCAGGGACCGGGGCAACTCCGGTCAGATGGGCGAAGGAGGCCTCAGAGCCAAGACGGTCAGGGTTGTCACCGGCGGTGACCAACAATTGGGCCGCGACCTGGACGCCGACACCGGGACGGCCGAGCAGTTGCGGGGCCGCCTCCTGGGTGAGATCGCTCAGCCCGCGGTGCAATTGACTGATCTCCTCGTCCAGGCTGATGTAGCGACGAGCTAAGGAGCGCAAGGCCAGCTTGCAGGCCACCTGAGGATCGGCCAGGTCGGCGGCGGGCCGCAGACGGGCGATGGACTGGACCATCTTCGCCCGGGGCAACGGCACCAGGTGCTCACGAAGATCAGCCGGCCCATTGAGCAGCAACGCTCAGATCTGGTTGATGCACTGGGTCCGCGCCTTGACCGCCGAGCGGTGTGCAAGGCGTAGGCACCGAATCGATTCCACGATGCCATTGCGCGACTTCGGCGTGCCGGAGGCGCGTCCGGATGCTGCTGCCCGGGCCGCTGCATAGGCATCCAGCGGGTCGGACTTGCCCAACGAGCGACGCGCCGTACGGTCAGGACGGTCGACCTCGACCACGATGATCTCGGCGCCGGCCAGTACCCGCATCAGTCCCGCACCATAGGAACCGGTCCCTTCGATGCCAACCTTCACGAGCTCACCGAAACCGACCAGCCAGTCCTTCAGAGCCTCGTAACCGGCCACCGTCGCCGGAAACTCGTGGTCGCCCAGTTCGCGGCCGAGCGTGTCGACTACCGCGGCGTGGTGGGTTAGCGAGTGGGTGTCCACTCCACCGAAGACCTCCAGGGTCGGAGAATGCTCCGTCATCATGATGCAGTGCCGCCTTTCAGATTCATTTCCACGGGACAGCACGAGACCGGGGCCACGAGGTGGACAAGACAGTGATGGGGCTGCTGCACAAGCTCCTATAAGGTCACACCACAGGTCCGGTCACATGCGCGGCACCCCAGGCTGTGAGGCCGACAAATCCCATGCAAAGGCAGTCGCTGACGCCCGTCGACAATCGAGTCAGACCCCCGCCCGGGGTACCGAACTCCATCATCACTGTCGACAATATGGGGAGCGGTCATCGTGATGACTCCTTCGCGGATTCTGTGAGAGGTTGACTCGAAGGATCACACGGTGGCCGCGTCCACGTCTGGAACGACGTGCCGGACCACCGGGCGTTACACCACCCTATGGGGCACTACTCGTTCGGATGTCGTTTTCCGCGGCGGCAGGCGCAATAGTATCTCCAACGGGCCGGTCTGGAACCGTCGGGTCCAGAGCCAGGAGAAGGCGACCGCCGCGGTGCACAGGACCGCCGTGACCAGGATCCCTTCGGCCAGGGAGTCCGGGCCGGGGCGGACGACGACGGCCAGGGCCATTAGGTGTCCCACGTAGACGGTCAGGGACAGCCGGCCGGTGGCCGCCAACACGGAAAGGTGCCGGGACACGAACCTTTCCCCCATCAGGCACAGGCCCAGCACGAACAGCGCGGCACCGGAACTGGAGACCAGCCACAACGGCATCTGGGAATGGGCGGTTGCCGAGACGAGCCGGTCCAGCCCCACGGTCCGGCCCGGCGCGCCCAGGACCAGGATGAGGAGCTGCGAGAGCAGGTACGCGCCCACGGCTGCCACCGCACCCCACAACACCAGCCGTCGGTGCAGGGCCGGGTTCCGCAAGTCGAGCCGTCCGAGCAGCATCCCTATCAGGAAGGGAGCCGCCCACACCACCAGCGGGTAAGACCCCGTGAAGAGGATGCCGCCCAGGATCTCAGCGGGTGGGTCCAGCAGGGTCGGCTCCGTGACCTGGAACGCGTCAGATTCCCTCCGCACTGCCAGCCAGACCAGCGGGCCGAGGACCAGGGATGCGCCGGACAGGGCGGCCAGCAACCAGCCGGGTGCCTTCAGCAATGGCAGACAGGCGATGAAAAGGAGCCCATACAAGGGCAGGATCACACTCGCCTCGTGGCCGGCCAACTGCAGGGCCAAGCCGCCGACCAGCAGCAGCGCCGCCCGCCACAGGAGGGTACGCCACGGCATGGACGCATTGCCGGGGGCGCGCACGGACCGGGTCATGATGGATGTCCCCACCCCGGCCAAGAGCATGAACAGCAGGGAGGCCCGCCCCAGGGGGAGGTCGTACAGCGTGCCCAGGATGCCGTCGACGCCCCGGGGGCCCACGTTGACGGCGATCATCCCGATGATTGCCATCGACCGGGCGACGTCCAGACCGACCAGTCGTCCACCTTGCCCTCTGCCGTCGGACCGTCCGTCGCCGGCGCGTCCCACGCTGGCTCCGTGGTCGTCACGCCCCGGTTGACCGGTGCCGCCGTCGGACGGACGCGGGATCCGCCGTTCACCGTCGGGCTGGTCGAAGGAAAAGGGAACAGTGCCCATGGCTGTCATTCTGCTCCCGTCCGGGAGTCGGCGATGGCCACGTCCGCTTCCCGGCGGTTGTCCCTCGCACCGGTGATCTGACCGGTCTCGTAGTCGATCTCCAAGGCCTGCACGGAACCAAAGATCGCCTGATCACGTTCGGTGCGCTGCAGTTCCCAGTCCCGTGCCGCGATCAGTTCGGCCAGCTCAGGGGAGGGCTCCTCCTCCACGGCCAGCACGCCGTCCTGCAGGTGGAATCGGGGTGCATCCACGGCCTCCTGCAGCGTGGCGCCCTGCAGGCCCCACGCCACCAGCACGCCGGTGAGGATGTTCGGGATCTGGTGTCCTCCCGGGCTGCCCAGCCCGAGCACCGGCCTGCCCTCGTCGTCGAGCACCATGCTCGGGGCCGACCAGCTCACGGACTTGCGCCCCGGCTCCGGCTGGTTGGCCTCCGACTCCTCCGTGGCGAACCGGGAGAGCTGGTTGTTGAGGAAGAACCCGCCCACGTACTCCGACTCGTTGCCGCCCCAGAAACTCGTGAGCGTGTTGGTCATCGACACCATGAAACCGTCCTGGTCCACCACAGTCAGGTGCGTCGTGTTCCCTGCCGTCACGGGCTGACCGGCGGCCTGCACCAGTGCGTCCCCGGCATCGGGCACGGCGCCCTCGCGGGCTTCCGGCCCGACGTCGGCTCCGCCGGCCAGCAGATTCACCTGCTCGGCGATCCGGGCGTTGGCTTCGGGATCCGTGAGCCGTTCGACGGGAACGTCCACGAAGTCCGGGTCGCCGATCAGGTGCTTCACCGAACCCTCGGCCGCGATCCATGCCTCGGACAGCCGGTCTACGTATCCGGGGCTGCCGGGCGCGTGGCCGTCGATGCCCAAGGCCTCGGCGAGCTGCAACTGTTGGACCAGGGCCGCACCGGGCAGCGGAGGGGCGGCCGAGAGGACCTCGTAGTCCCCGACGGCACCGCCGACCGGCACGACCTGCTCCGGCTGATAGGCGGCCAGGGAATCGGCATCCAGGCCGTCCACCGAGGTCAGCCCCTGGGCCAGGCTGCCGGTATAGAAGGACTCCGGTCCCTCCTGGGCCAAGGTGGTCATGGTCTGGGCCAGATCCCGCTGGACCAGCTGGTCGCCGGCGGCTAGCGGATCGCCGGAAGCGTCGTTGTAATGATTGAGCCCCTCAATGGAGGCGGGGCCGAAGTCGGAACGCAACCGAAGAGACAAGAACTCCGAGACGGGGAAGCCATCGCCCGCCAAGGCGATCGCCGGCTCCAGTATCTCCTGCCAGTCCAGGTCGCCGTGCTCGGCGTGGAGCTTGGCGAGTCCCGCCACGAAGCCGGGGACACCCGTGCCGGAGTCCGGGATCCTGCCGTCCTGGGCGACCACTTCGCGGTAGTCGTAGCTGACCGGTTCGTGGCCGGGGCCGGCCAGGATCGCCGAGCCCCCGCCACCGATCCCGGAGGCATAGGGCTCCACCACGGCCACGGCGAAGGCCGTGGCCACAGCGGCGTCGGCGGCGTTGCCACCCTGGGCCAGGATGTCCATCCCGGCCTCGACGGCCTCGGGATGGGCCGCGGCCACGGCGTGCTGCTGGATTTGCTGTCCCGGCTCGGGTTCCATCGTCGGGCTGGTGGCGGCCGACGACGGGGCATCGGGCGTGCGAGAGCCGAAAGCGCCGGAGCCGGTGCCGCCTGCTTCCCCAGGGGGGTTCGGCACGGGGGAAGGCGCGCTGCACGATGTCAGTAGCAGTGCTGCGGCCAAGGCAGAAGCGGCCCGGAAAACGATGCTTTTCATGAGGTCTTTCGCGACGATGGGGACTGGGAATATAACGTTTGAGTCACGAATGATTCTTGCCCACGTGCGATCCCAGATAAGTTCGCCGCGCCGGCGGAGGCACCGCCGACGCGGGAGAACCGACACGCAGCCGACCGGCTCCCCAAACGGTCTGCGACCGACGCGAGAGCACGTGTCGCACAAGCGGACTCCGCTCGCTCAGCACCCGTGTGGACCGCGGCCGGGGCGACCTTCACCAAGGGCCCGCCGAACCGCTACGTCTAATCCGAGCCCACCAACCGGGGCCAATTGGAAGAGACGCAGTCAAGCACCGAGCGGCCCTGCAGGCCTTCAGCTTGCGAGCAGGCTGAATGCGTGCCGTTCAGTAACGGGCGGCGGTGCCCATCATGTTCCAGGGGCTGTAGTCGACGTCTGTCACGGCCACGCCCATCTGCGGATTGCGGGCGTGGGCGATTTTTCCGTCGCCGATGTACATGGCCACGTGGTAGATCCCGGAGGCCGATCCGTTGTTGGACCAGAAGACCAGGTCGCCGACCTGGAGGTTATCCAGGGAGACGTATTGGCTGGCGGCCGCATACTGGGCCTTGGAGTTCCGGGGCAGCTCAATGCCGGCCTGAGCGAACGCGTTCTGAGTGAAGCCGGAGCAGTCGTAGCCGGTCGGGCCATTACCACCCCAGACGTAGCCGACGCCCGGATCGGCAGCCTTGGCCGTAGCCCACTGCACGGCCGCCCCCCAACCAGTGCTACTGGAAGAAGCGGTGGAGTAAGAGGCCCGCTGGATGTCCTGGGCCGGCTCACTGCTGGTCGCGGACGAGTGCGTGTGAACCCTGGAAGAGCGGGATGTCTCGGCTGCGGTACTGGCCTCCCACGTCCAGGAATTAGCAGTGGAGTCGCTGGGCGCGGAGTAGGCGCCCTCGTTGGCCGCCGCCGGGCCCATGCCAGCCACTGTGGCCCCCACAACGGTGGTCAGGCCAACCGCACCCATGGTGAGGGAACGGCGGCGGTGAGAACGGTGAACTTGAGCTTCGGCCTCGATACGAGCACGGCGGGTGGGATAGGACATGAGATACCTCAGTAGGTGTTGATGTAGGCGGAGTCCTGGCATTGCCCAGGTGCTGAAAGACGGCACCTGGATGGGTCCCTTCTCGCGAAGAAATCCGTGACCAGAACGTTATGTAACGATACGGATTCGATATTTACTCGCAACTTGTCGAATGCAGAGTTCCGAGTGCGCACCGTGGCCGGCCCGAGCACTGGAAGGCCGGATTCTCGGGCCCGTCATCGTCTCTGAGCCTCCGCGGCAGCGCCCGTCGTCGCCGGGGATCTTCACGGAATCTTCAAACACCAGCCCTTCATCCGGGCCGAGTGGGGGTCTACGGTCGGTGACACGGCGGACCGGTTTCAGCCGGTCTGTTTCCTAGATCGGCCCGATGAAGGAGTAAGCCATGACCCATCACGTGAGCTCGATGCTGGAGACCTACCCGAAGGACTTGGGGAACATCGACCAGGAGAAGCTGGCCGAATGCATCGAGGCCTGTTTTGAGTGCGCCCAGACCTGCACGGCCTGCGCGGACGCGTGCCTGGCCGAGGACATGGTCGCGGAACTGACCCAGTGCATCCGCTTCAATCTGGACTGCGCCGACATCTGTGCGACCACCGGGCGTCTGCTCTCCCGCCAGACCGGCAACAACGTCGAGACCACCCGGGCCCTACTGGAGGCCTGCCGGACCGCCTGTAAGGCGTGCGGGGAGGAGTGCGAGAAGCACGCAGAGATGCACGAACACTGCAAAGTCTGCGCCGTGGCCTGCCGCCGCTGCGAAAAGGCCTGCACTGAGCTTCTCGCCTCCCTGGGCTGAGCACAGCCGACCAACGTGGGGTACGTCCTACCGAAACTGCTGGAACATCGGCATAGGAACATCCCTCGCAGAGCAAAAAACCCGACATATCCACCGCAAAGGCGGCCAAGAACCCACCGCTCTCTGAAGCTGCATCTGCGGATCCGGCATGGTGGGCACGCCAGCCGAAGTGAGAACATAACCGACCCGCGCCTCTGCGCCGCGGTCGCGGACCGGCTAACCTTCAACGGCGCCATCATCGAAACCGGCACCGGCTCCTATCGCCTCGCCCATAGCCTGACGCAGACGGGGCGTTAAGGGGTACTTGGGCCAAGCCTGCACCGCTGGGCCTCGCTAGAGGTCTAGTCGACGATGAAGCCACCGGCGAACAAATGGGTTGTGTATGAGCGCAGTTCAAGACGGGGGGCTCCCCTACGCGCCGAAGACCGCGTTACCGGCCTGACCAAGGAATCAGGCGGCGCAACACGAGAGCTTGGAGACGTCGGTGGTGAAAGATTGCGCGGTGATTCTGATGCCTTCGGCCATGGTCAGGTAGGGGCTCCAGAGGTTCGCGACCTGCTCGACGGTCATCCCAGCCTCGAGGATGTAGACGCCGGCAGCGGCGATGTCACCGGCTTCCTTGCCGACGGCGGTGATTCCAAGGATCCGTCCGGTATCGGCGTCGGCGACGATCTTGATGAAGCCTCGGGTGTCGCGGTTCACCAAGGCGCGGGGGACATATTCCAAGGGTAGGACCCGGCAGGTGCAACGGATGCCGGCCTGGTTGGCTTCCTTGTCGGTCATCCCCACAGCCGCCAGCGCGGGGCCGGTGAACGTGACCCTGGGGAGATGCCGATAGTCCACGTCACGGCCGGCCTGGTTGAACGCGTTCTCCACCATCAGGGTTCCGTGGGCGGCGGCGACGTATACGAACTCACGGTGGCCGGTCACGTCACCGGCGGCCCAGATCCGTGGGTTGGTGCTGCCAAGCGTGGCCTGAACCAGAATCTCGCCGCGGTCTCCGGTCCGGACACCGACGGCGTCCAGGTTCAGTGCATCTGTGACCGGGCGCCGCCCCGTCGCGACGAGCACCCGGGCGGCCCGGAATTCCTCCTGTTCTCCGGACACGACAGCGGTCGCGACCACATCCCTGCTGGCCCCATCGGTGCGGACGGAGGACACGGTTGCCCGGCGCACGACCCGGATTCCCTCATCAGCGAAAACGTCCATCAGCGCGTGGGCGGCTTCGGGTTCCTCGGCCGAGGCCAGCCTGGAACGGACCAGCATGGTCACTTTTGTTCCTAGCCGGGCGAAAAGCTGGGCCTGTTCCAGCGCCACGTACCCGCCGCCGAGAACCAGCATGGATGCAGGCACCTCGTCCAGTTCCATGGCGCTGGTGGAGGTCAGGTACTCCACGTCCGACAGCCCCTGGATCGACGGGATCCAGGGGGCTGAACCGGTGGCTACCAGATAGTGTTCGGCACCCACCCGTATACCGTCACCATCGGGTCCGGTGATCTCGAGGACAGGTTCGGACGAGGTAACGGCGAACACGGCCGTGCCCTGCCGGACTTCCCAGCCGTAGCCGGCAGCAAGATCCACGTACTTTTCCGTCCGCATGGTCTCGACCAGTGACCGTTTGGCCTCGATTAGTTCGGCCATCTCCACCGGTGCGGCGGAGGTGCTGATGCCTGCGAAACGCCCGGATGCGTCCAAGGCCACGTGTCGGGCCTCCGCTGCGGCCAGCAGAGCCTTCGACGGGATGCAACCCGTGTTCACGCACGTTCCGCCCACGGTGCCTCGTTCGACCATCAACACTCGCTTGCCCAGGTTCGTGGCCCGTATCGCCGCGGCGAACCCCGCCCCTCCGGAACCGATGATCGCCAGATCATAATCAACAACCGATGCCCCGGTCATGAAACCTCCATTTGTCCTGACGCCGGCAGCCCGCGCGATGCCCGGGGACTGCCCCGGTTACTTTCGTCCCCACCCTCAGCCGAGGGCAGATGCCTGCCTCTCATTCTCAACCTTCCCCTACACTGGAATGTCAAGGGAGGCAGGTTCACGGCTCCACGAACAGGGGTTCATGATGCGCATAGGTGAGACAGCGGCAGCGGCCGGCATGACGGCGAAGACTCTGCGTTTCTATGAAAAAATCGGCCTGCTGCCTGCGGCAAAGCGCTCCAGCAACGGATACCGGGACTACAGTCCGGAATCCGTGACAAGGCTCGAATTCATCCGCCGCGGGCGCACGGCAGGACTGGCCCTGGCGCAGATCCGGGAGATTCTGGCCATCCGTGAATCCGGAGAGGCTCCCTGCACCCATGTCCAGGACATGCTCGCCTGGCAGCTGGCCGACCTCGATAACCAGATCACCGAACTGATGGCGCTCCGCTCCGCCGTCGCCGGGCTCCACGCCACCGTCGCGGCCGGGACCCCCGCAGGCTGCGATCCCGAGCGCATCTGCAGCTACCTCTGAGATCCACGGCCGCCGCATCTCAACCGTCCGTGACCTGCAGTAGTCCACCCAGACACTTGGCAGAAGATTGCCAACCACAGCCTCAACCTCGTGACTACCATCACAAGAATGTCCCCGGGCCCCAGCGGGCGGGTACCGTTCAGGCCGTCGTAGTGGGCTCCCGTCAAGTTGACACAGTCAGGCACGTGCCTGACTACGAGGAGCCCGCCAAACACCGGTTCCCCACCGGCTGGCTGATCCCACAATCTGCCGCTGCACCGGCGGAGCCAAGAGAACTGTAACTCCACACCGATTCGCCCAAGGACCACCACGGCCCCATCCACCTCAATGGACGGGGCCTTGGATTCACCTCAGGGTGATGGCGGCACGGTATGCACCTCCGCGATGTGGCGGAGGACCTCGTCAGAGATCCTGGAGCATCCGCTGCATTTCGGTGATCTCGGCTTCCTGGGCGTCGATGACTTGTTCGGCCAGGGTCACGGCCTGGGGGTTCTGGCCGTTATCGACCTGTTCCTGGGCCATGTCGACGGCGCCCTCGTGGTGGGCGGTCATCTGTTCCAGGTATAGCCGGGCCGCTTCGGTGCCTTGGGCTTCCTCGAGAGCGGCCATGTCCTCCTCGGACATCATCCCGCTCATCCCGCCGTGGTCCATGCCCTCCATGTCTCCCATGGGTTCCGCGTCCCAGGCGGTGAGCATGGCGTTCATGCGTTCGATCTCCGGCCCCTGGGCGTCGATCACCTGCTGGGCGAAGTCCGCGACTTCGGCCGGGATGTCGTCCTTGGCCAGCAGCATCTCGCTCATTACAACGGCCTGCTCGTGGTGAGGGAGCATCATCTGAGCGAACATCACGTCCGCATCGTTATGCTCGGCCGAGATCTCTTCGGCCGAGCCGGTAGCCGTGGCGGACGGGGCAGCGGTGTCCGTGGCCGTGGAGGTGGCAGCAGCCGAGCTGGTGGCCGGGGTGGACTCGGAGCCGGCGCCGTTGTCCTCGGCACCGGTGCCGCCACAGGCGGTCAAGGCTAGTGCGGAGGCCAGAGTCAGGGCGGCCAGGGTGGTGGTGTTGCGTTTCATGATGGTTCCTTCCATTGGGGTTTCGACATAGGGCCCGGGCCGCGATCAGCTGGTGGCCGTCGCGGGCTGGGGTGTGGTGTCCCGATCCGAAGAGTTGGCCGGGGCGAGGCGTGCGGGGTGAAGGTCGGTCCGGCGTAGCAGTTGGGCGTTGAGGGCGACCACGATGGTGGACAGGGACATCAGCACCGCCCCGACGGCCGGGGACAGCACGAAGCCGATCGGGGCGAGCACGCCGGCGGCCAGGGGAACGGCGAGCACGTTGTAGCCGGCGGCCCAGGCCAGGTTCTGGATCATCTTGGCGTAGCTGGCCTTCGAAAGCTCGATCATGGACAGCACGGCCCTTGGATCGTTGCCGGCCAGCACGACGCCGGCCGATTCCATGGCCACGTCGGTGCCGGCACCGATCGCGATGCCGACCTCAGCGCGGGCTAGGGCGGGGGCGTCGTTGACGCCGTCGCCGACCATAGCCACATTCAGGCCGCGGGATTGCAGCTCGGTGACCTTGGAGTCTTTGTCCTTCGGCAGGACCTCGGCGAAGACCTCGTCGATGCCCAGGTCCGCTCCCACGGCCTCGGCGACCTGGCGGGCGTCGCCGGTGATCATGGCGACCTTGATCCCACGTTCGTGCAGGGCGGCAACGGCGGCTCGGGACTCGGGGCGGACTTTGTCCTCCACGGCGACCGCTCCGATGACGGTGCGGTCACGGACGACGTGCAGCACCCCGGCCCCGCGGTCGGTCCAGGCCTGGGTGTCAGCTCGGAGGTTCTCGGGGGTGTCCAGGGCGAGTTCGCGGAGCATATTCGGCCCGCCCACAAGGATCTCGGATCCGTCCACGGTCGCTTTCACCCCGCGGCCGGTGGTCGACTGGAACTCGGTGCCGCGCAGTCCCAGCGCGGCGGCTTCGGCGTGGTCGGTGGCGGCGGTGATGATGGCTCGGGCCACGGGGTGCTCGCTGTCGGCCTCGGCCGCAGCCGCGTAGGCCAGCAGCTGTGCCTCGGAGGTGCCTGGGGCCGGTGCGGATCCGGTGAGAACGTGCGCGCCCTCGGTCAGGGTGCCGGTCTTGTCGAACAGGACCACATCGATGGTGCGCATCCGTTCCAGGGCCAACCGGTCCTTGATCAGCACCCCCGCCTTGGCGGCGCGTTCGGTGGAGATCGCGATGACCAGCGGGATCGCCAGGCCCAGGGCGTGCGGACAGGCGATGACCAGCACGGTGACGGTGCGGGTGACGGCGTCGTCCGGCTGGCCGATGGCCACCCAGACGATGGCGGTGATGATGGCTGCGGCCAGGGCGAACCAGAACAGCAGGGCCGCCGCCCGGTCGGCCAGGGCCTGGGCGCGGGAGGAGGATTCCTGGGCGTCGGCGACCATCCGTTGGATGCCGGCCAGGGCAGTGTCAGTCCCGACCGCCTCAATGCGCACCCGCACGGTGTTATCGGTGGCCACGGTCCCGGCCACCACCGTTTCGCCCACACTGCGGGCCACGGACCGCGATTCGCCAGTGATCATGGACTCGTCGAACTCGGCCGTGCCCTCGGTGAGGGTCCCGTCGGCGGGCACGCGGGCCCCAGAGCGGACCAGGACTGTGTCCCCGACCGCCAGCTCACCGATCGCAACGGTGACGGTAGTGCCGTCCTCGGTGACCTTCTCAGCCTCGTCCGGTAGCAGGGCGGCCAGAGCGTCCAGGGCGGAGGAGGCCGCGCCCAGGGCGCGCATCTCCATCCAGTGGCCCAACAGCATGATGACCACCAGCAGGGCCAGCTCCCACCAGAAGTCCAGCATGAATCCACCGACGCCCAGGGACGTGATCCAGGAGGCCACAAAGGCCACCGTGATGGCCATCGCGATCAGCAGCATCATCCCCGGCTGCCGGGTGCGCAGCTCCGTGATCCCGCCCTTGAGGAAGGGCATGCCGCCGTAGAGGTAGATCACGGTGCCCAGCACCGGGGCGATCCAGTCTGAGCCCGGAAACTCCGGAACCCGGTAACCGAGCAGGTCGGCAACCATGTGGCTGAAGACCACCACCGGAATCGACAGGACCAGTGAAAGCCAGAACCGGCTCTTGAACATCGCCACCGAGTGCCCGGCGTGCTCGCCATGGTCATGGACGGCATGATCTTCATCCATCGCGGAGTGGGGGTGGCCGTCGGGCATAGCCTGCCCGTGCGTGTCTTCATCCGCGTGCTGGTCATGCCCGGCATGGTGGTCGCCGTGGTGGTGCGAGGTGCTCATGATATTTCCTTTCCCTTGCCCCCTACGGGGCAGAGGTGGCTGGCCAAGTAATCAGGACGTCAGGACGCGGTAGCCGGACTCTTGGATGGCCGCCCGCACGGTGTCAGAGGAAGCCGACCCGGTCACGGTGACGGGGGAAATGCCGCCGGCCACCAAGTCAACCCTGACGTCGTCCACCCCGTGCAGGGCGCTCACCGCTCCGGCGATGGTTCCGACGCAGTGCCCACAGGTCATCCCCTCCACCCGGTACGTGGCGGAGGTCCCGGAAGCGGCAGGGAAAGACGTTTCCGCGGCGTCGGAGCCCGGAGTAGGGGCGGCGTCCAGGGCGCAGCACGAGCAGCCGCCGGAGGCCATCGGCAGGGGGCTGGACATCGGTTCGGTCATGATGAGCTCCTTCGTCGGATGTGGGCGGTGGGACTGCGCCCTGCTCCCGGTATATACCCCTGGAGGGTATCAATCAAGATGTGGTGGAGTGGTTTCCGTCGCCTCGGGCAGGCAGGTGGACGGTGAACGTCGCCCCGGCGTCCGAACCTGCGGAGCTGGCGGTCAGTGACCCTCCATGGGCTTGGACCAGGGCCCGAGAAATGGCCAGGCCGACCCCGGACCCGCCGTGGTCCCGGTCCCGGGCGGCGTCCCCGCGGTAGAACCGTTCGAAGATGTGCGGCAGGTGCTCGGGGAGGATGCCCTCGCCGGTGTCGCTGACGCTGAGCGTGATCCCTCCTGCACTCTGCCGAGCGTCCAGGGTTACCTGGCCTCTTGCGGGGGTGTGGCGCAAGGCGTTGGTGAGCAGGTTGCCCAACACCTGACCCATGCGTTGGCGGTCGACCTCCACGGTCGCAATGTCCTGGCTCGAATTCAGGATCAAGGCCACGCCCTTGGCGGCATAGGTGTCCCGATGGGCTTCGGCGGCGGCCTGCAGTAACTCGCCCGCCGATTCGATGGTGCGATCGAGCTCGATCCGTCCTTCCTCCGCCCGGGAGACGTCGTGGATGTCTTCCACCAGCCGGGTGAGGCGGGCCAGCTGTTCGTCCATGAGCTCGCCGGTTGCTTCGCCCCAGCGTGAGACTCCATCCTGCAGGGCTTCGAGGTAGACGGTGAGCACGGAGATGGGAGTGCGCATCTCGTGGGCCAAGTCCGAGAGCATCCGACGGCGGGTGCCCTCGGTGCGTTCGAGCCGCTCGGCCATGGTGTTGAACGAGGCGGCCAAGTCCTCCACCTCGGTCCCTGCCCCCATGGCCGGGACCCGGGTGTCGTACTTGCCGCGCGCCATAGCCGTCGCCGCTTGGGTCAGGGCATGGATCGGGTTCTGGATCCGGCGGGCGACATACCAGGTCAACACCAGGCAGCAGACTAGGGCGGTGGCCAAGGCCACGCCCAGGGTCCAGAAGTTGGTGTCTCGGTAGGCCTGCTCCACGTGCAGCATCTGGGTCGCATCATGCCCGGCCCCGGCCTGTTCCAAATGCTCGTGGAACAGCGGGGGGCCGGCCAGGGAGGCCACCGCCACCGCGGCCAGGATGCTGACCACCACCACCAGCAACTGGGCCAGGAAGAACCGGGCCGCCAGGCCGCGGTAACGTCGCTGGCCGGTCACTGTTCTGCCATCCGGTAGCCAACCCCGCGGACCGTGTCGACATAGCACCCGGGGTCTTCGTCGAGTTTGCGGCGCAGGTTGCCGATGTGTACATCCACGAGTCGTTCATCCCCCACCCACCCCGGATCCCAGACGATATCGATCAGCTGACGCCGGGAGAACACTTGATAGGGACGTCCCGACAGGGCCGCCAGCAGGTCGAACTCCGTGCGCGTCAGCCCTACCGGTTTCCCGTCCACGTGGGCTTCGTGGGCAACCAGGTCGATCACCAGCGACCCGAAGGCCCGTGCCGGTTCTGGGACGGTTGCCGTCGTGCGGGGCCGACGCATGACCGCCCCCACCCGGGCGACCAGTTCCCGGACACTGAAGGGTTTGGTGATGTAGTCATCGGCGCCCACTGCCAGCCCTTGCAGCCGGTCCGGTTCATTGCCCCGGGCGGTGAGCATCAGCACGTAGCACTCGGAAAAGGCCCGCACGCGCCGGCACACCTCGATCCCGTCCAGTCCGGGCAGGCCCAGGTCCAGGACTATCACGTCGGGATCATGCGTACGGGCGGCCTGTACCGCATCGGGCCCGGTGTGGGTGGTGGTGACCTCGTAGCCGGCCCGCTCCAGGTAGGTGGCGACCATGCGCGCCAGGGGCTTCTCGTCATCGACGACCAACACCCGCCCGGCGGACGAGCCAGTGCCAAAGTTCATGTGTTCAGTTTGCCCCCGCGCACGACCGGGAGCGCAACCCAAGGCACCAGGCCGGGAAATCTTCATCAAACCTTCAAGGCAAACCGTCCGGAGCCCCTGAGCCTCCGACGGACAATGGTAGATGGCCCCGCGATCGGATCGGGGCGGAAAGGCACCATGACTACCCGCAGAACCCTGCTCGCCGGAGGACTTGGCCTGATCGGTGTCGGCACCCTGACCGCCTGCACCGTGCCGAACACCTCAAGCCCCCAAGACGCCAACACGCAGACCCCGGGCACGGCGATCACCCACATCCATGCCATCGTGCGCGACCCCGAGGACGGCGTCGTGCTCCTGGCCACCCACGAGGGCCTGTTCCGCCTCCAGGACCGCGAGCTGGTCCAGATGGGCCCGGTGGTGGATCTCATGGGTTTCGCCGTGACGCCCGAGGGCCGCTATCTAGCCTCCGGCCACCCGGCGCCCGGTACCGGTCTGCCCGAGCCGTTGGGTTTGGCGGAGTCCACAGACCGCGGACTGAGCTGGGAGGTGCTCTCCCGAGGCGGTCAATCCGACTTCCACGCCCTGGCCGCCGGCCCGGACGGCGTCCTCGGCTTCGATGGTCAACTGCGCGCTAGCGCCGACGGGATCTACTGGCAGGCTCTCACGATCCCCGCCCCGCCAGTATCCCTGGCCATCTCCCCGAAAACCGGGACCGCGCTGGCCACCACCGAAGCCGGGATGCTGCGGTCGATGGACAACGGTGCCACCTGGATCACCCTGGACGCCCCGCTGCTGATGCACCTGGTCGCCTGGGCCGACGACACCACCGTCGTCGGTGCGGGCACCGACGGCCGGTTGATGACCAGCACCGACGGCGGCGACTCCTGGACTTCCAGTGACCAGCCGGTCGGCACGGCCTCCGCTCTGGGAGCCAGCATCACTGACGGCGGGCAGGTCGAAGCGCTCCTGGTCATCGACACGGCCGTCCTACGCACCACCGACGGCGGGAACACCACCGAACCGCTGCTGTGACCCATGCCGCGCCAAGCCGCGGGCCCTAAACCGGACCATGACCAGCACGGACGAACAGGAAAGGCCAGTGCCGATGGCGGAA
The DNA here is from genome assembly GCF_047305825.1 of Citricoccus nitrophenolicus. GTDB lineage: Bacteria > Actinomycetota > Actinomycetes > Actinomycetales > Micrococcaceae > Citricoccus > Citricoccus nitrophenolicus. The sequence goes on from NZ_CP063070.1 coordinate 417,027, forward strand.
CGCCGACATCTTCACCGCCTTGACCTGTCCCGTCGGCCCGTCCTCCGGTCGGTTCTGGGCATCCTCGTGCTGCTCCTCGGCCTACTCGGGATGCATGCTGGCGTGGGCACAGGCGCGGTGATGGCCGGCATCGACACCTCCACCTCAACGGTGTCCCTGCATCCCGGGCCGACGACCGTCGGCCCTGCCGGTTGGGCACCCGGAGACGTGCTCACGGCCCAACCGCCCGAGGGCGCCGCATTCGGCCAAGGGCTGCCTTACTGCGCACTGGAGGCCGGGGGCGACACCTGCGCCTCCTCCCTAACCACGCCTTCCGTCGTTCTGGATCTAGGGCGTGTCTCCCTTATCTGTGGTGAGGCTCGGGGCAGGCTGGTCGGGTGAGGTCAACGGGATCGCGGTATCGGGTGTTCACGGACGAGCAGTGGCAGCGGATCGAGCCATTGCTGCCCTCGAATCAGGGCCGGCGCGGTCATCCGTTCGGGGAGCACCGGCGGGTGGTCGAGGGCATCGCGTTCCGGTACCGGACCGGGATCCCCTTATGGACGCGAACCCCAGCCCGTATAACGCTCGGCCGACCTATTTGAACGGGTGCCACAAACCCTTCCCCAAACGGACAGTGTCGCCGTCCCCCTGGAGATCAGTGAAGGCACTGCTGACATCAGTGCCGTCGGATTTTGAACGTGGCATAACTGGGGCGGTCGTGTGCTCTTAGCGGGTCACTTGCCCTGCCGCTCCTCACCCACACCGTCTCAGCGGCCGAACAGGCGCCCCAGCCAACTGGTGCCGGGGTCCGCTGGTGCGCTCTCGGCCATCCCGGCGGGGTCTTCCGGTCGCACGCGCACCGGTTGGACACCGGCACGTTCCTCATCACCTGGTCCACGTGGTTGCCACAACCGGTCCACGTGGTCTTACCGCACTTGGCGCACTTCACTGCCTGGCACATGATGTGTCTCCCTATCCTGAGGTCCTAGGGTCGGAGGCGTACCGAATCGAACGATCGCCGAACCTCCGGAATATACCCCTAGGGGTATTAGTTACCAGCATACATCACCTTGCGGGATACCCCCGTAGGTATTACTCTCGACTCAGAGCCGATACCCGAGGGGGTATCTGGAAACCAACGAAGGAGACTCCATGCTGCTTGAACGGATCTACGACGAGGACCTCGCCCAGGCCAGCTACTTCATCGGCTGCCAGAAGAACGGCACGGCCGTCGTGGTCGACGCCCGTCGCGACCTCGCCCCCTACCTGGATCTGGCCGAGAAGAACGGCATGACCATCGTGGCGGTCACCGAGACCCACATCCACGCCGACTACCTCTCCGGCACCCGCGAGCTCGCCGCCAAGACCGGCGCCGAGATGTACGTCTCCGGCGAGGGTGGCCCCGACTGGACCTACGGCTTCGAGGCGAAGCTGCTGCACGACGGGGACAAGATCACGATCGGCAACATCACCGTCCAGGCTGTCCACACCCCCGGCCACACCCCCGAGCACCTGTCCTTCCTCGTCACCGACGGCGCCTTCAGCGACAAGCCGGGGTACATGCTGACCGGTGACTTCGTCTTCTCCGGCGACCTCGGCCGCCCGGACCTGCTGGACGAGGCCGTCGGCGGGGTGGACACCCGCTTCGGCGGCGCCAAGGACCTGTTCCGCAGCCTCAAGGAGAAGTTCGTGACGCTGCCGGACCACGTCCAGGTCTACCCGGCCCACGGCGCCGGCTCGGCCTGCGGCAAGGCCCTGGGTGCGATCCCCTCCTCTACGGTCGGCTACGAGCGCCTCTACGCCTGGTGGGGCAAGTACGTCACCGAGGACGATGAGCAGGGCTTCGTCGACGAGCTGCTGGCCGGCCAGCCGGACGCCCACGCCTACTTCGGCCGCATGAAGCGCGAGAACCGGGACGGCCCGGCCGTGATGGGCGATCGTGCCCCGCTGCCGGAGCTGGCGATCGAGGACGTCGCCCGCGACCTCGAGCAGGACAAGGTCACCTTCTTGGACACCCGCCCCGTGGACGAGGTCCACGCCGGGACCGTTCCCGGGTCGATCAGCATCCCCGCCCCGGGCAAGATGGCCACCTACGGCGGCTGGGCCTACGACCCCGAGAAGGACGATCGCCCATTGGTACTGCTGGCCCAGGACCAGGAGCAGGCCCAGCAGTTCTGGGACCACCTGGTGCGCGTGGGCATCGACCACGTCTCCGGGTATGTCACCGGGATCGAGGGCCTGCCGACCACCACCCCGCGGATCATCCAGCCGGAGGAGCTCGAGGGCTTCGACGCAGCCTTGGCCCTGGACGTGCGCAACAAGACCGAGCACACCGAGGGCCACATCCCCGGCTCGCGCCAGCTGAGCGCCGGCCGCGTGCTGTGGCACCAGGACCAGCTGCCCACCGAGGGCACCATCGTGACGTACTGCCAGTCCGGGATGCGCAACTCGGTGGCCGCCAGCGCTCTGCGCCGGGCCGGACACGACGTCGTCGAGCTCGACGGCAGCTACAGCGCCTGGTCCGAGTGGGCCCGCCGCAGCGGAGTCCAGCCGGAGACCTCGGAGACCGCCCAGGAACCGGTCCGCGCCTGATCCGGCAGCCGACCGGCTGACGAGTCGCCCGGTCCACCGGACCGTCCGCAGAAGGGGCGCCCCTTCTGTATACCCCCGGACACGCGAAAACCCCCGGAGCATTGACGGGTCAATGCTCCGGGGGCCTCGGAAACCGCAGTCCAGGCCTCAGGCCAAGGAGAGGAAGAGCTTCTCCATGTCCGCCTTGTCCATGGAGCCGTCCTCCGTGCGCAGGCACTGCTCCAGGCCGGTGGCGATGATGGCGAACCCGGCCCGGTCCAGCGCCTTGGAGACGGCGGCCAGCTGGGTGACCACGTCCTTGCAGTCGCGGCCCTCCTCGAGCATACGGGTGACCGCGGCCAACTGGCCCTGGGCCCGCTTAAGCCTGTTGAGGATCGGCTTGAGCTCGGTGGTATCGAGTTCCATGAGGTGCTCCTCGGGTCGTGGAGGGGATATCAGTCCCCTCCATTCTATACCCCCGGGGGTGTGTTGCATACCCTAGGGGGTATGTGGCAGACTCATGGAGTCATATTCAGACGAACGGAAGAGAAGCCTCTTGACCTCCCTCACCCCCGCCCTGACCGACGTCGAGGCCCCGACTCTGCGCGAGTGGATCGATCGCCACGATAACCTGATCGTGCTGGACGTGCGTTCCGCCGCGGAGTTCGAGGGCCTGCACATCAAGGGTTCCTACAACGTCCCGCTTCCGCTGCTGTCCGAGCACACCGACGAGCTCGCCCAGCGCCTGGACCGCCACGTGGTGCTGGTCTGCCAGTCCGGCGTCCGCGCCGGGCAGGCCCGCCACCGACTGAACACCGCCGGCCTGGAGAAGGCCACGGTCCTCACCGGCGGCGTCCCCGCCTTCGAGGCCGCCGGTGGGGACGTCGTCCGCGGCGCCCAGCGCTGGTCCCTGGAGCGCCAGGTGCGCCTGGCCGCCGGCTCCCTCGTGCTGGCCGGGATGCTGGGCGGGAAGCTCGTCTCCCCCAAGGTGAGCATGCTCGCCGGGGCCATCGGCGCCGGGCTGAGCTTCTCCGCCGTCACCAACACCTGCGCCATGGGCAACGTCCTGGCCAGGATGCCCTGGAACAGGACGGCCTCCGAGCCCACCGCCCAGTCCGCGATCCAGCAGTTGCCCTCCGCGGGCTGACCCAGACCGCCCGGCGGCGGCGCACCCCCCTCCGCGCCGCCGTCGGGCCCTTTTCTTCCCAGACCCGCCCTGCCTACTCCCAAGGACCATCTATGACCGTCACGCTCATCGTCGCCCTCGCGCTCTCGGTGCTGATCGGGGTCTCCCTCGGCCTGCTGGGCGGTGGGGGGTCCATCCTTACCGTCCCAATCCTCACCTACGTGGCCGGGCTTCCCGCCAAGGAGGCGATCGCCGCCTCGCTGTTCGTGGTGGGCACCACCTCGCTGGTCAGCGTGGTCTTCCATGCCCGCAGGGGGAGGGTGAAGTGGCGTACCGGCCTCGTCTTCGGAGTGGCGAGCATGGCGGGCGCCTTCGGCGGCGGGCTGCTGGGCGGCCACATCCCCGGCACCGTGCTGATGATCGCCTTCGCCCTGATGATGGTCGCCACCGCGGCCGCCATGATCCGGGGCCGGAGGAAGGCCCCCTCCTCCGGTGGGGACGAGGCGAAGAAGCTGCCCGCCGTCAAGGTCATCCTCGAGGGCCTGGTGGTCGGCCTGGTCACCGGGCTCGTCGGCGCCGGGGGCGGCTTCCTGGTGGTGCCCGCGCTGGTGCTGCTGGGCGGGCTGTCCATGCCGGCCGCCGTCGGGACGTCCCTGGTGGTCATCGCCATGAAGTCCTTCGCGGGCCTGGGCGGCTACCTCACGAGCGTCCAGCTCGACTGGGGGCTCGTGGCCGGGGTGACCGCCGCCGCGATCGTCGGTTCGCTGATCGGGGCGAAGCTGACGGGGATCATCCCCGAGAACATCCTGCGCGAGGGCTTCGGCTTCTTCGTGCTGGCCATGGGCGTCTTCGTTCTGGTCCAGGAACTGCCCTCCCCCGCAAGCGCCATCGTCGGCGTCCTGGGCTCCGGTGCGGTGGCCGCGGTCCTGCTGTGCCGCTACGCCATCCCGGCCTGCCCGATGCACCGAAACAGGAGACAGACCGACACCCCGCAACCAGCCCCAATCGGCTGACCACTCCGGGATCAACCGCTCCTGCTGCCGGTGCGGGACCGAACACCCCGGCCGCACACCGAGGTTTGAATAGCAGAGACAAATAGCCGGATTATCGCAAACTTGTTTGACCGCCTAGTTCAGTCGCGTCCGCATGGGGATCCCCTTATGGACGCGAACCCCAGCCCGTATAACGCTCGGCCGACCTATTTGAACGGGTGCCACAAACCCTTCGCCGAACGGTCACGACTGAGTAAATAGTGTGAGCCACCATTTAGCTCCGCCAGAACCCCACCGTTTCGCTCTGAAGTTCACGGCGGAATCATATAAGGGCAGGCGCACCTCCGCTGGCCCTTCCGTCGAACGATTAATAGTGACGAGCTGCTTCTCTCCCGAGCAATCACGTGAGTGGGGCCTGGGAGCCTCGAGCCGGTCACCATGGGGATGATCGAGGCGGCGAAGCCGAGGACCCCCATGGCCGCCAATACGGTTCCCAGTGTCAGGCACACGCTGGTGAGGGCGCTGCGAGGTTCCAGCCGCATGCGGGACGGGTCCCGGTTGCTGATGAAGGCTGTGCGGACTTCTTGGCCGTGGAGGTGTACGCGTTCCCAGGGTCTCAGGGTCCGTTCGTGGAAGTCTCCGTCCGCGAACCACCGGGCCCTGGCACCGCGCTGGCCTTGGATGATGACAATCTCGGTGGGTATCCGCGGGCCGTCCAGGCTGCGGCGTAGCAACCCGTACAGCATCAGGGGCAGCCCGCAGACCACCCCGACGATGGACAGCATCTCGCCGACGAGTCCGACGGCATCGCTTCCTTTCACGGATTCAGGCTACCGAGTAGTGATCAACCCACTGTTCGGTGCCTATGACGCTGTCTCCTCTTTCTGATGGGGCAGGACCCGGTGCAGGACGTCGGCGAGGGTGACCACCCCGAGGAAACGATCCTGGTCCATCACGGCGACCAGTTGCTCACCGGCCTCGCGGAGCTGGGAGAGTGCCTCGTGGACGGCGGTATCGGCCTGCACGGTGAAGGCCTGTCGGGCCAGTTCCTGAACAGCGCGGTCGAGGGGTTCCAGCAGGGTGTCCCGGACATGAACCACTGCCGGGGGCCGGCCGCTGGGGGTGTCCACCAGGATCCGCAGGTGACCGGATCCGATGGCGAGGGCCTGTACGTCGGCCACGGTGGCTTGCCAAGACACGGAGCTCGGCCAGGATCCGGGTTTGATCAGGTCCGCTACGGTTTTCTCCTGCAGGTCGAACACTCCGGAGAGTTGGTCGCCGAAGCGACGATCCAGGGCCCCAGCCGAGGTCGAGTGCTCGACGAGCTGGCGGATGGTGGCCGCGTCCTGCCCACCGACCGCGGCGCGGTCCACGGGGGTAACGCCGCTGGCGGCGACCAGTCTGTTGGCGACCCTGTTCACCCAACTCAAGAGTGGTCGAAGCAGCCAAATGTAGGCCCGCGTCGGTAGGGCGGTCAGCTTCGCCGAGGTCTCGGGGTGGGCGATGGCCCAGGACTTCGGGGCCATCTCCCCAACCACCAGGTGCAGGAAGGTCACCAGGAACAGCGAAAGCACGAAGGATGTCGTGCCCGCGACCTGAGCGGGGATCCCCCAGGACTCGAACACCGGTCCCAGCCAGGCGTCCACGGCGGGTTTGGTGACGGCGCCGAGGGCGAAGGTGCAGATGGTGATGCCCAGTTGGGCGCCGGCCAGCATGACGGTCAGCTCGTTCACATTGCGCAGCGCGGCCCGAGCTGAGCGGCTGGTGGCAGCTTGGGCCTCGAGCCGGTGGGTGCGTGCCCCGAGTAGGGAGAACTCGATGATGACGAACAGGGCACTGAGGACGATCAGTGCCAGAGTGGCCACGATGACGATCAGGGGATTGCTCATCGGTTCTCCTCCCGGGATTCCTGGTCCAACCGATCACGTTCCGGCGGTTGCCGACTGGTATCGGCGGCGCCTTGGACGAGGGTGACGACCAGTTCGCTGGGCACGTGCCGGGCCACCTCGGTCACCTCGATGTGCAGATGCCGGTGGACCGGTTCGTCCAGGGCCACCTCCCGCGGGTCACCGGGCAGGGCGATGACCACGGTCTGTCCGGTCTCGGGCAGTTCGCCGAGCTCGGCGATGACCAGGCCGGACACGGTTTCGACATCGCCGTCTGGCAGGGGGTGGCCCACGGTGCGTTCGAGCTCGTCGACGTGGACGTCACCGGCCATTCGCCAGACATCGCCCTGTTCCGCCGCGATCTCGGGGACCGGGGCGCCATCGTGCTCGTCGGTGAGTTCGCCGACCAGCTCCTCGGCCATGTCCTCGACGGTGAGGACCCCGGCGAAGCCGCCGTACTCGTCGATCACGCAGGCCAGCTGGGTGCGGGTGCGGGTGAACTCGGCTAGGGCGTCGGGCAGGGGCATCAGCGTCGGAACGAGCAGCGGGTCACGCATGATGGTTTCCACCGGCGCGCTGTCGTGGATGGGTCGGACCAGCACATCGGTCAGATGCACCACCCCGACCGGTTGCTGGTCGGGGGTGATCACCGGGTAGCGGGTATGCGCCCGGGCCATCAGCGCCCGGACCTCACCGATCGTCGTGTCCGGGCCCACGGTGTCCACTCGGGATCGCGGGATCATGGCGTGCTCCACGTCCTGATCGGGGAAGTCCAACACCCGGTCGATGAGCACGGACAGCTCCTCGGGCAGGTCCCCACTGTTCCGGGAGTCGGCCACCATCCGGTCCAGATCCTGGGCGGTGGCCGTGGAGTCCACATCGTGCACCGGTTCGATCCGCAGCAACCGCAGCAGTGCATTGGCTGACTTGTCGAACACCACGATCAGCCAACCGAACACGGCCAGGTAGATGCGGGTGGAACGGGCCAGACCCCGCGCCAACGCTTCCGGGGCCGCGATGGCCAGGTTCTTCGGATACAACTCACCGAAGATCATCTGCACCACCGTGGCCACCACCAGGGCCACCACCGTGCCTACCGAGATGCTCACGGCCGGTGGAATCCCGGCCCCACCCAGCAACACGCCCAGAGCCTGGCCGACCATCGGCTCGGCCACATAGCCGACCAACAGTCCGGTGACCGTGATGCCCAGCTGGGCGCCGGAGAGCATGAACGAGGTCCGCCGGGTGATTTTCAGCGCCCGCTCGGCGGCAACGTCACCGGCCTTGGCCTTGGCCTGCAAGCGGACCCGGTCCACCGACATGTAGGCGAACTCCTGGGCCACGAAATACCCGTTGGCGGCAATGATCAGCCCGATCACCACCATGCCCAGCAACAACAAGAGCACGGCTTCGATCATCGCCGCCTCCCGTTCAGACCGGGGAGGCCGGGGTCAACGCCGCACGCGGCGGACCCGGGAGAAGGAATGGAAGCGGAACAACAACTGTCTCCCGGGTCGTCGTCAGACGACCCGGAGGTATGTTGGGAGCGACTCATGCGCGGATTCACGTACTCCGTGGATCGGGATCAATGGGAATGGAAACATCCTAGCGGCTGTCTAGCGGTTGCCCGCCGTCACAGTTCCCCTTGCCCGGTCAAGCTCCCGGGAAATTCGGTGGTGTCGGCAGCGCGCAGACAGGCCACCTCCCGCCGGCCGAGGCCTGGCCGTCCTGCAACAGTCCCATAACACCCTTCCCGGCAGAGCTCAGACCTGCAGGTTCCCCACTACCGTTGATGGCATGGAGAACCTGGTTGTCGCAGGCGTTGACGGCTCTCCTGAAAGCCGCAGGGCCGCCCAGTGGGCGCTAGCCGAGGCCTCCGCCCGCCGCTGGCCGATATGGTTTGCCACCGTTCGCCCTCCACCCCAGGTGGCCGACCCGCGAGTAGAGGTGGCCTACCACCATTCGGCTTGGCAGGCAGCGGATCCGCTCTTCGAGGAACTGAAAGCCGCCGCCAAGGACCGCGGCGTGCCCGCGCACTGCAAGCTACTGGTTGGACAGGCCAGCGATGTCCTAGTGATGCTGTCGGCCAAGGCCGTACTCAGCGTGGTCGGCCACCGCGACCGGACCGGGTTCCCCTCCCGGCTGGGCAGTGTCGCCTCCGCGCTGGCAGCCCATGCACACTGCCCCACAGCCGTCATCTCATTCGGTCAACACCCCCAACCGGACCCCACCGGCGACCGCCCCGCCGCCGACATGTCCCGATTCGCCGGACAAATAGTGGCAGCCGTAGAGCCCGGGCCGTCCGCGGCCGCCGTGCTCTCCGCCGCGGCCGACATGGCCCAGCGGCACAACCGGTCCCTGAACCCCGTCACGGTAGACCCAGCCACAGAGGGCCAGCCCGTGCTCCCCGATCTCCTGGCCCGCTTCCAGGCGAAGCACCAGGGATTGAGGTGCAGCGTCCATACGCTGTCCGGCCGCCCAGTCCACGAGATCACCGAGGCGGCACGGGACAGCTGGCTGCTCGTCGTCGGAACACGAGGCATCAGCGGCCTGCCCGGCCTGCTCCGCGGCTCGGTCAGCCAAGCCCTCCTGCAACACGTCATCTCACCCGTCCTAGTGGCGCCGGACATCAGCTCGCACGAGGCTGGCTAATCTTCCGCTGCCGGCCTTGGGCAGGGTGGTCCTTCCGCCAACAAGACTGTCCAAGACCCATGGAGCCATCGTCTTTCGGGACGCTCAGGGCGACCTGACGGATCGGCCGGCACATCGGGCCCATGGCTCAGCAGCCTTGCTCGCGTGGAGGAAAGCCACCTGCGTGCTGTAGCCGAGGACCTCGGCAACGAGCGAGGGCGGGCATTCGAGGACGAGCTCACCGATGGCTCGGTGGCGGGCGCTGAGGGGTTGACGCCCAGGTCGCGCAGCGGCTCTATGACGGTGTTGGGGTGCAGGTGATGGCCAGCCAGTGTGCTGGGGAGGCTTGCAGAGTTGATTCCTCTGATCCAATACTCAGGCCACCTCGTGACGTCATCTGAATTACAGGCCGGGTGTCCATGCAGGTGGCCACTAGACACTGGGTCTGGCGCTGATCGGGGGGGCGACTATCTGGTGCCTGGGGGGCGCGCGGTATTGGCAGGCCCGGGTTGATCTAGTCAGCGGCTCGTGGTCAGGACGGACGGGGGGTTGTGCCGCTGCCTTGTCGGCCCTTACGCAGCCCGATTTCGTATGCGGTGAAGGCGATCAGCGTCACTGTGATCAATGGGAGGACAAACCATGCCATCACGGCGGTAAATCCTTCCAGTGCGTCGTGTGCGGTGGCAGCCAGGATGAGATACCCGAGGTAAACCAGATACAGGGCTACGAACAGGGCGCCTTCCCATCGCGCCACCGTGAAGCCGGTGAAGGCTACGGGCAGCAAGGCGATCGCGGCCGCCAACATTACCGGGATATCGAAGGCCAGGGCGGCGCTGGATACGGGAATGCCCTCGAGGGAGATCATGGCTGGCACCCCCAGCACGACTCCGATGTTGAAGAGGTTGCTGCCGACCACGTTGCCAATCGCCAAGTCACGTTCGCCACGGCGCACGGCGATGAGGGAAGTCGCCAGCTCAGGCAGAGATGTGCCGATGGCCACGACGGTTAAACCGACCACTAGGCTGCTCACCCCGAGCGTGGTGGCGGTGTTCACCGCGCCCTCGACGAGGAGCGTGGCCCCGGTTACCAGGAGAGCAACTCCGAACACCACGAGCAGAATCGACTTTCCGCTCGAGGCCACAGGCAGTTTCTGGGCCTGGGCGGAGGTGCCGATACCCGGGGAACCCTCAGCCAGCTGCATAACAGGGGCCTTGGACTGTGTCCTTCTGCGGCCGATGGTGACGGTCAGCACGGTGTGAGCGACCACGGCACCGAACAGGATTAGCCCGTCTACCGCGCTGATCACCCCGTCGAGGCAGACCAGCAGCAGCGCCGCGGACAGAGAAAGCATCAGGGGGAGATCAAAGCGCACCAACCGTTGTGTCGCGGCCAGCGGCAGAACTAGAGCGGAGAGGCCGAGAATGAGCAAGACGTTAGCAATGTTGCTGCCGACCACATTGCCCACCGCCAGTCCGGGTTCGTCGCGCAGGACCGCCCCGATACTCACCGAAAGCTCGGGCGCCGACGTGGCCGCCGAGACCACGGTGAGCCCGACCACCAGGGAGGAAACCCCCGCTCGACGAGCCAGGGCGGAGGCCCCTCGCACCAGTACCTCCCCGCCCAGCACCAGCAACACCAACCCGACAATGATCCGCCCCAAGTCTAGAAGGTCCATAAGTAGGAGTCTACGGATCACAACCCGAGTCGCGATGAGCACTCCATCGACCCGGTTGAGCACCCGCATGAGGATCCCCAGCCGGACAGTTCTCAAGGGGACTAGTTGGGTCAGTGTGTGGTGCTCGCCCAATTCTCCTGATCGGGAGAGCGTTGCCATTCCTGGCGTGGGTTGTCCCACTCGCGTGCGGCATCTGTCAGCCAGATCGTGGTGTCGGGGTTCCACCCCGCGATGACCGTCGAAAGGTCAGTGTCGACGTGCAGTGCACGATTGGCATTACTGAGGTAGGCCAGGGCTGTCAGGTGCACCGCGTCCCACCGCTCGGCGACCTTCTCACAGTCCGGGATCACCCACCTGCCGTCGTACCCGGTACAACGGAACCAGTCATGACGCCGCGATGCAGTGACCTCCAAGGGGTGCTCAAGGCACAGTGCCACCCAATCGGCCTCGGCGCGAACCTCAGAGGTTCGGCCAATACCACGCACGGGGATGACTGTGGCGTGTTCCCAGCCGAAGGAGTCCTCGATGAGGTTCAATCCCAGCGGAATCTGCCCGAGCGACTGAATGGTCCCTTGCGGGAAGGACCACCACTTCGTAGAGGGCGACGTGATCACGTGCTGGGCGATGGGGGCAAGGGCTTTTCTCACCTCGGGGAGCGCTGCGAGGGCGTCCTCGCCGTCCGGTTCCTGCCAGGGACGAGACGTATCCACCGCTCGAGCCAAAGCACGGTCGATCACCTCAGCGCCCGCCATGGTCACGTCGAGCGCAGCCAGGGCAGTGATGAGGTCTGTCATGGAAGGCCTCGGTGGCGGCTCGCTAGCCTCACCAAAAGTGGCCTTCAGCATCACTCGGGACGTTCCCTTGCCCGGATCCAGGTCATGGGCGAGCCAGAACGCGGCAACCCTGACCTCAGGGCTCAAATCCATTGCCATCTCAAGGCACAGTCGTCGTCCACGAGGTCCGACCAACAGCGCATCAGCGTCCGCAACCATCTGCTTACCCTACGTGCGACACCCCACCACTGGCCCGTAAGCCGATCCCTCAGCGGCCGGTGAGTGTCCACCGCCATCGGACCGTGCGAGGCCTATCCGAACAACGGCAGTCGGCTCGATCGGGTGGCCGGCGCTGGGTGTGAACCTGGGTCAATCGATGGAGCCTGAAGGAACCCCTCTGCGGCGCTCAGTGTCCCGGTTAGCCCCGCAGCGGCACGGTACATGCTCTCCACCGTGGTGGTGTCGAGCGCTGCCGGCAGCGCTCCGCCCCACGGGTGCCGGTATTCCGTGGCGGCCTCGCGCAGGCGGTGCAGGTTGGTCCGGTGGACTGCCGTGGGTTGCGCCGGCCAGCTGCCGATGATCAGCGGTCCCGGGTGCACCCCTCCGTTGCCGGATGGCCTCCAGGGTCAATCCGGTGTGGTTGAGGGTGCCGAGGTCGGGGCGGGTTACCACGGCCAGGGCGGCGTCGGCCTCAAGGGCGAGGTCGGCGATCGTGGCGCCGTCCGGGGTGAGCTGTACGAGTAGGCCGCCGGCGCCCTCGACGAGGACGGTCTCGTGGTCTGCCTGCAGGGCGGCGATCCGGTCCAGGTGCCAGTTGCGTCCGGGTAGCGCAGCTGCTGCGGCTGTTCCACCGGACTCCAGTGCGGCGTCTACGGGGGCCATGGCCGGTCCCATGCGGACGCCCTCGGCCACGGTGAGACGGTCCGGGTGGCCCAGTAGTGCCGCGATTGTGTCCACGTCGCCTGGTTCGTCCGGGCCGACCCCGGTCTGGGTGGGCTTGTAGACGGCCACACGATCTCCCTCGGTCAGCGCGGTGGCAGCGAGGCAGGCCGTCACCACGGTCTTGCCGACGTCGGTGTCCGTCCCGGTCACGCACAGCAGTGAGCCGCTCATGCCGCCGACCGAGTTCGCACCGGCAAGGCGTGCGGGGCCTGGAAGGACAGCAGGTGGCCCCAGTCCGGCACGCTCAACAGCTCGATGAGCGGCAGCGCCTTCGCGCACTCATGCAGGATGACGGTCGCCTCGAGCTCGGCCAGGCCCGCCCCGAGGCATCGATGGAGCCCGAAGCCGAACGCCAGCGACGCGTCCCCCGCCTCGCCGAGCTCCCCGCCGGAGAGCCGCAGCACGAGGTGTTCTCCCGCGGTGAAGTCCTCGTCACCGACGCGGGTATCGGCAACCACGACGCGGCGCCAGGTCGGGACTGAGGAGGCTTGGGCTAGCACGGACGTGACCACGGCGCGGGAGCTCTCCAGCCCCGTGGACGGGTCGGCGCAGTCGGCCCACACCCCGTCGACCAGGGCGGTGCCCAGCACGGTCTGGGCGAGCATGGCGGTGGTCTCCTGGCCGGCGATGACCAGGAAGTAGCCGAGCGAGCGGATCCGGTCACGGTCGACGTCGGCTGTGTCCAGGGCCTGGAAGAGGTTCTGCCCACCGGGCAGCCCGACGACCGCGCCGGGGACCGGACCGGAGCCGGGATGCGGGCTGGGTTCTTCGAGGCAGTGCTCCACCGCCTCGTCGAGCCAGGCGTGGAAGTCGACGGCGCTGCTGGCCAGCTCGAGCTGACGGGCGGAGTCGGGCCAGCCCCAGAAGAGTTCGAGCGAGTCCCGGCTCCAGCGTTTGAGTTGGGCGTGCGGGGGGTTTGGCACGCCGGTCAGGGTGGAGACGACCACCGGCGGGACGATCCCGGCCACCTCTTGCGCGAGGTCGATCTCCTCGCCTGCCGTGAGCCGGGGCAGGATGCCGGCGCAGGCGGAGCGGACGAGTGCGGCGACCGGTTCGGCCTGGGCGGCGACGCGGGCCGGGCTGAAGAACCGGGCGGCGACCCGGCGCACCGTCCTGTGTTCCGGCCCGGAGGCGCTGGCCAGCACGGGCGGCAGGCTGAACCTGGCGGCGGCCAGTCGGCGCAACGTCGGCGATGCCAGCGGGATGACGGTCTTCAAGGCGTTGTCCGGGACGAAGTCCGCTGCCCGGCGCAGGATTTCCCGGACGGTGTACGGATCCTCCACGAAGCGATGCCGGGTGGTGACCTGCTCCGGGAAGGCGTCGGCCAGTCGGGTCGCCAGCGGCGCGGTCGATGGAACGGTGGCCTGTGTCGGGGCGAAGGGGCAGCTCATGTGTCCTCCCGGTTGATGGTCTCGGCCACGGTCTCCAGCGCCCGGGTGAGCCGGCGCCGGTCGTGGTCCGCGTGGATGGTGATGCGCAGCCGGGCGATGCCGTCCGGGACGCTCGGTGGGCGGAAGCACCCCACGGCGATGCCGCGGGCGCGCAGAACCTCGGCCGAGCGCACCGCACCGCCCGGGCTGCGCATGCGCACGGAGTGCACCGCGCCCGCCCCGCGCTCGACCCGGTCCGCGGTGACGGGATGGCCGGCCAGGACCCGGTGCGCCACCTCGGCGTTGGCGATCAGCCGGCCGATCCGCCGCTCGTCGGCCAGGGCCAGGGCACGGCGTGCGGCGCCGGCCGCCGGCGGGGCGAGGGCCGTGTCGAAGAGGAAGGTGCGCGCGGTGTTGAGCAGGTGGTCGCGCCAGGCACCGGCACCCTCCCCGCCGAGCAGCACCGCCCCGCCCTGAGCACCGAGCGCCTTGGAGAGCGTCGCGGTGACCAGGACGTGGCCGGCGTCGGAGAGGCCCTCGGCCCGGACGGCGGAGCCTCCCGGGACGGCGGCCAGGGTGTGGGCCTCGTCCACGACGAGAAGTGCGCCGTGCTCGGCGCACAGCCGCGCGGTCTCGGTCAGCGGGGCCGTGTCGCCCAGAACGGAGTACACGGACTCCACGACGACGGCGGCGCGGGCCCGCACGCCGTTCCGGCGCCGGTGCTCACGCAGGGCCACCTCGACCTCGGCGAGGTCACCGTGTGCGGTGGTGCGCACCTCCGCACGGGACAGTCGGGCGCCGTCGATCAGGCTGGCGTGGGCGTGGGCGTCGAGCACGAGCAGGGTACCGCTGCCGCCGAGGGCGCCGAGCAGTCCCTGGTTCGCGGCGTAGCCGCTGGAGAAGACCAGGGCCTCCCGGCGGCCGGCGTAGCGGGCGAGGTCCTGCTCCAGGGCGGGCAGCACGGGGTGGGTGCCGGTGACCACGCGGCTGGCGCCGGCCCCGGTCCCGTGGGTCCGGGCCGCCCGCGCGGCGGCGCGGGCCACCGACGGGTCCCGGGAGAGGCCGAGGTAGTCGTTGGAGGCCAGGTCCACGCTGCCCGGTGGCAGGGGCCGGTCGGTCCGTTCCCCGTCGCGCGCCCGGCGCACCCGGGCCCTGGAGCCGACCCAGCCCTGCCAGGCGTCGGCAGCATCGCGGGGTCCAGCGCCGGCGCCTTCCGGCATGTCCTGGCAGGTGGTGGGAGGAGCCTCAGCCGTGGACACGGGCCACCCCCTCGACGATCGCCGCGCCCAGGGTGCGGACGTCCGCCGCGGTGGAGACGTAGGGGGGCATCACGTAGACGAGGTCCCGGAAGGGCCGGACCCAGGCGCCCCGATCGACGACCTCCCGGGTCACGGCGGCCACGTCCACGGGTCCGTGCAGCTGGACGACGCCGACCCCGCCCAGGATCCGCACGTCCCGGACGCAAGCCAGTTCCGAGGCCGGTGCGAGCACCTGCCGGAGCCCCGCGTCCAGCGCCTGCACCTGGGCCAGCCACGCTGGCGAGTCGCCCGGACCGGTCAGCAGGTCCAGGGACGCGTTGGCGACCGCACAGGCCAGCGGGTTGCCCATGAACGTCGGGCCATGCAGCAGCGCACCGCCGTTGGGTCCTGCGTTCAGGTCCGCGGCCACCTCGGAGGTGCACAGCATCGCGGCCAGCGTCAGGTAGCCCCCGGTCAGGGCCTTGCCCACGCAGAGGATGTCCGGGATGAGCTCTCCGCCGCCGCACTGCAGGGACCATTCGCCCGCCCACTCGGAGGCGAAGAGCCGGCCGGTCCGGCCGAAGCCGGTGGCGATCTCGTCCAGGATGAGCAGCAGGCCGTGCTCGTCTGCGACCTGCCGGAGGATCCCGACGACGGCCGGCGGGTAGGCGTGCATCCCGCCGGCACCCTGCAGCACCGGCTCGCAGACGATGCCTGCCAGTTCGGGAGCGAGCCTCGCCGCGATCTCGCGGGTCTGGCCCTCCCAGGAGGCGAGGGCGCCGCCGTCGTACTCCCAGGTCCCGTCCGCACCGAGGCGGCCGGCCGGCGGGCGGGGCAGGAAGGCCTGCTGCGGGACCAGTCCGGAGAACTCGGCGTGCATTCCGTCCTCGGGATCGCAGACGCCCATGGTGGCGAAGGTGTCCCCGTGGTAGCCGCCGCGCAGGGCCAGGAAGCGCTGGCGCCGGTGCTCGCCGCGGGAGGCTTGGACCTGCAGGGCCAGCTTGAGGGCCACCTCGACGCTGATCGAGCCGGAGTCGGCCAGGAAGACGTGCCGCAGTCCCTCCGGGGCCATCTCCACGAGCCGCTCGGCCAGTGTCACGGCGGGCTCGTGGGTGAGCCCGCCGAACATGACGTGGCTGAAGGAGTCGAGCTGGTCGCGGGCCGCTTGGTCGAGGACCCGGTGGCGGTACCCGTGGATGGCGGACCACCAGGAGGACATGCCGTCGATGACCTCGTGGGTGCCGCCGTCGGGCCCCTCCAGTGTCAGGCGCACCCCCTCGGCGCCGCGGACCGCGTAGAGCGCGCCGGCGTCGACGGGGGCGTAGGGGTGCCAGACCAGGCCGGCGTCGCGCTGCAGCAGCGAGCGTGGGGCCGGTGGGGCAGGGTCGGTCCGGGGGCTGTCGAGGGTGGGGCTGCTCATACGTTCGGGGCCTGGGCGGTGCCGGCCCCGCGACGGCGGATCCGGGGCTCGACGCCGGCGGGAACCCCGGCCGAGGCCTCGATGACGGCCTCGGAGACGCTCTCGGCCGAACAGCATCCGCAGCCGGATCCCGCACTGGCGGGCGAGCCGCACGGCGTGGCCGCCGCATCGCCGGACGCCGCTGCACCGCAGGGTGCGGGGGCCGCCGTCCTAGCCTGTGGGGAGGAGGCCTGGGGAGAGACTGCCGCCCAGGGGGCCGCCTGCGCGGTGGCGGTCTCGGTGCCCGGCCTCTCCCCGGCGCCGAGGACGCGGAATCCGGCGTCGGCGATCATGGCGAGGTCCTGATCGGCCGTCTGGCCCTCGCTGGTGAGGTAGTCGCCGAGGAACAGGGAGTTGGCGACCTCCAGGGAGGTGGCCTGCATCCCGCGCAGGTGCATCTCCCGGCCACCGGCCAGGCGCAGCTCGGTGTCCGGGCAGGCCAGGCGCACGAGGGCGAGGATCCGCAGGCAACGCAGTGGGGTCAGCTCCCAGGTCCCCGCCAGCGGGGTGCCGTCGAAGGGCATCAGGAAGTTCACCGGGATGGAGTCGCTGCCCACCTCCCGCAGGGCCAGCACGGCCTCGACGACCTGCTCGTCCGACTCACCCATGCCCACGATCAACCCGGAGCACGGGGAGAGCCCGGCGCCCTTGGCCCGCTCCACGGTCTCCACGCGGTCGGCGTAGGTGTGGGTGGTGGAGATCTCCTCGTATTTCGACTCGGCCGTGTTGAGGTTGTGGTTGTAGGCGTCCACGCCGGCCTCGCGCAGCCGGTCGGCCTGGCCGTCCTTGAGCAGGCCCAGGCAGGCGCAGACCTCGACCTCGGGGTGCTCGGCCTTGAGCTGGTCCGTCATGGTGGCCACGCGGTCCACGTCCCGGTTGGACGGGCCGCGGCCACTGGCGACGAGGCAGACACGGGAAGCGCCGCCGCCGATGCCCAGCTTGGCCTGCTCGACGGCCTCCTCAGGCTTGAGCCAGGAGTACTTGAGGATCTCCGCGGTGGAGCCCAGGCGCTGGGAGCAATAGGTGCAGTCCTCCGGGCACAGGCCGGACTTCAGATTGACGAGGTAGTTCACCTTGACGGTGTTGCCGAAGTGCTCCCGGCGCAGGCGCCCGGCCGCGGTGACGAGCCGGAGGGTGTCCGCATCCGGGGTGGACAGGACCGCCAGACCCTCCTCCGCGGTGAGCCGATGGCCCGCCGCAACGGTTGCGGCCAGCGCGGCCGGGTCCATCGAGCTGTGAGTGCGGACGGGAGCAGCCTGGGCGGTGGTGGGCTGGTCCGTCGGAGCGGGGCCGGCCATCACGGGCTGTGTGGTCTCGGGAGCGGTCTGTGCCATGGGAGCCTTCCGGGGGCGGCAGGCCGGAAATTCGGCCTTGAACAGTGTTCAGGTTGTGGTGCTGCCGAGTACAGCACATCCTTGAACGCTGTTCAACTGTGTGGCCGGAACCCTATGATGGTGTGCATGGCACTGACCCGGGAGCAGGTGGAGGAGACAGCGCTGGGCATCCTCACCCGCTATGGCCTCGGTGACCTGTCCATGCGACGCCTGGCCCGGGAACTCGACGTGCAGGCCGGCGCCCTCTACTGGCACGTGAAGAGCAAG
The DNA here is from genome assembly GCF_047305825.1 of Citricoccus nitrophenolicus. Taxonomy (GTDB): domain Bacteria; phylum Actinomycetota; class Actinomycetes; order Actinomycetales; family Micrococcaceae; genus Citricoccus; species Citricoccus nitrophenolicus. The sequence goes on from NZ_CP063070.1 coordinate 435,273, forward strand.
CAGGAACTGCTGGTCAGCGTGGCCGCCCGACTAATCCACGACTTGGGCGACGGCCCCGAACCCCACGACCGGGCGGCCGCCCGTGAGGCCATCGAGGCATTGGTTTTCGGCCTCCGCCACGCCCTCCTGCCCGTGCCGGACAGCGCAGAGGTGGTCCAGGTAGCCAGAACGCTGCAGCCCACGGCGCTGGCCCCGCTGAACCGCCTCCGGACACTGCTGGAGGCGGCTGGCCTCACGCCGATGCACGCCGAATGGGCACGGCACCTGCTGCTGAACCATGTGCTCGGATCCGTGTCCACCGCCCAGGAGGCCCGGCGCCTGGCCGTCTTCGCGCCCGGAACCGAGGCTGACGCCCCCACCAAGGTCGGGCCCAGCACGGTCGGCGGCCACGTCGAGCTGGGTGACGATGCCTTTGCCTGGGGCCTGGCCGTCATCCTCGCCGGGATGCCCGCCCCGCGGGCCGAGGAGAGCTGACTTCGGCAGCTCAACCGGGGTACCGGCCGGGCTCTTCGAGCTGCGTCGTGCCCCACAACAGCTAGGCTGCGGTTCCAGCGATCTTCCAGACGTGCCCTCCCCTTGGTTCCGTCTCCGACGGCCTGCCTCAGTCGCCGCAATCTCAACTACATGAACGGGTCGAGTTCTTGAGAAACGGCACGATTAAGGGCCGATTAAGGGCTATGTCGCAACGGGTAGTTCGCGGATCCGTCGGTAGAGGGTGGCCCGGGACATGCCCAGATCGCGGGCGACCTGCGCGGCGGGCTGGCCGGACTCGACCAGGTGCGCGGCGCTGCGGATCTGGGAGTCGGTGAAGGTCTGACGTCGTCCGCCGAGGTCTTGGCCGACGGCCCGGCGCTTGGCGACGGAGTCGGTGATGCGTTCGCGTTTGATCTCCAGCTCCATCTGGGCCAGGGCGGCCATCACCGTGAACACCATGGAACCCATGGGCGTGTGGGTGTCGACGTCTCCCCCGCCCAGGTTCAACACCCGCAACCCCGCACCCCGGTCCCGGAGCATCTCGGCGATGGCCAGCATGTTCTGCGTAGACCGAGCCAACCGGTCCAGGGTGGTGATCACCAGGGTGTCCCCCTCCTGCAGGGCGGTCACCGCCTTGTCGAACTTCGGCCGGGAGACCCGGGCACCGGACACCCCGTGATCGACGTAGAGATCATCGCGCCGGACCCCGGCCGTCAGCAGGTCCTCGACCTGGCGGTCGGCGTCCTGTCGGCGCGTGGAGACCCGCGCGTATCCAATGAACTTGCCCATGACCACCCTCCAGTGTTGTCAGATTCAGAAGTCGACGGCACTGATGTCAGAAGCGGTCTTCACTGATCGACTAGGTGACGTCGACACTGCGCCGTAAGGGGATCGGCTTGCGGCAGGGGCGAGGCCGAGCAGGGGTTTCCTACGAGCACTCCGGGCCCAGCGGCAACGAACGCGGTGATGGGATCAACGGTCGCGGTCGCGCAGGACCACGATGCCGGGTCCTTCAAGCTCGTCGTAGACGGCATCGCGACCCGTGATACCCAGGGCGAGGGCCTCGGCTGAACCTCGTACGAGCTGCCCATCGCCGCGCGACCAGTCGATGTCGGTCGCTTCAAATCGGACTCCCTTCGTCCGTCCGATGCCGACGAAGCCTCGCTCTGCGGGACCGGTGAGAAGGAAGTCGAGCACCAGTCTCCAGTCCTCCGAGGGAGGACTGGTGGCGAGACCCAAGGGCCGGGCGGCGTCACGCAGGTGGATCGCGGTGTCCACCATCGGCCCGTGCGGTCCGACGACAGGTGCCTTCAACCGCTCTCCGGCACGTTCGCGCAGTGACCCCACGAGCTCGGCGGTGGGCCGGCGCGCCCCTTCTCGCGCCGTCGAGTCGACCATCCGAGCAAGGTCCCCACGAAAGCGGACGACATCCCAGACCAGCGGCAGCACCTTGAACCCACCCTCGGGAGGGATCAGGTGGGCGCACACCTCGCGAACCGTCCACCCTGCGCACAAGCTCGGTGTTCGCCACTGTTCTTCGGTCAATCCGGCGAACATCGACGCGGCGAGCAGTCTATTGCGGGTCGCCAAGGCATACACCCGCTCGTCCAAGGATTCCATGCGGCTCATCCTGACACGACCCGATCCGCTGGGAGACGGTGAGCTCTCACTGGCCCACCGCGGATGAGACCAGGCCCTGAGGACTCCCCATCGAGGACCGCGGTCAGCCCTCCAGCACCCGCGGCCGCAGGTCCGCCTCCGGCGGCATCCAACTCTGCGGATCGGCCTCGGACTGCTCGCCGGAGCGGATGTCCTTGACCTCGTGGACGGTGGTGCCGTCCTCATCGGTCCGGGTGAACCAGACGAAGGGGATCCCCCGCTTGTCCGCGTACTTGATCTGCTTGCCGAACTTCTCGGCGGAGACGGCCACCTCGGTCGGAATCCCACGGGACCGGAGCGCACCGGCCGTGTCCAGCGCAGCCGACCAGTCGTCGTCGTGCGTCAGGGCCACATACACCGCGGTGGGCACGGACCGGGAGGCGCGCGCCATCTCCTGGGAGAACATGCGCATCATCAACCGGGTCACACCGATGGACAGGCCCACGCCCGGGAAGGTGCGGTTGCCCTTGGCGGCCAGGGCGTCATACCGGCCACCGGAGCAGATGGATCCCAGCTGCTCGTGCCCGGTCAGCACGGTCTCGTACACGGTGCCGGTGTAGTAGTCGAGCCCGCGGGCGATGGACAGGTCCGCCACGGCGCGCCCGGGGGCGCGGCGGTGCAGTTCCCCGACGACGGCGGCCAGCTCCTCCAGCCCCTCGTCCAGCAACTCGTGGGTCACCCCCAGGGCACGCACCTGCTCCACGAAGGAGGTGTCCTCCGTGCGGATCGACGCCAGGGCCAGGGCCTGCGCGGCCTGCTCCTCCGTGGCGCCGAGCTCGGACTGCAGCAGCCGGGACACCTCAGCGGCACCGATCTTCTCCAGCTTGTCGATGTTGCGCAGCACGCCGGCGGTGTCCTCGAGGCCGAGACCCCGGTAGAAGCCCTCGGCGAGCTTGCGGTTGTTGATGCGGATGGTGAAGTCACCGATCGGCAGGGCCCCGAGTGCCTCGGCCATCACCAGCGCCACATCCACGTCATAGCGGAAGGGCAGGTTGCCATCCCCCACCACGTCGATGTCCGCCTGCGTGAACTCGCGGGCCCGGCCCTCCTGCGGCCGCTCCCCCCGCCAGACCTTCTGGATCTGGTAGCGGCGGAACGGGAAGCTCAGGTGCCCGGCGTTCTCCACCACGTAGCGGGCGAACGGCACGGTCAGGTCGAAGTGCAGGGCCAGTCGATTGGGGTCGTTCGGGTCTGCTTCGCCCTGGAGGCGGGAGACGGCGTAGACCTCCTTGTCGATCTCGCCCTTGCGCAGCAGCTGCCCGAGGGTCTCCACGGCGCGGGTCTCGATGGAGGAGAAGCCGTGCAGCTCGAAGGTGCGCCGCAGGGTGTCCAGCACGTGATGTTCCACGATCCGCTCGCCGGGGAGCCATTCGTGGAAACCGGACAGGGACGCCTTGCGGGACATGGGCCACCTTCTGTTGAGGCTGGATGCGGACTGTTGAGGCTGGATGCGGACTGTTGAGGTTGGATGCGGACGCTCGGCTCCCCATTCTAGGTCCAGCCGGTACGCTGGAGAGGACCGAATCCACTCATCCCTGCGGCCGCGTGCCGGTGCAGGGCACCAGCAGAAGGTTCCAGCGGTGACCACCAGTCAAGAATCCGACGATCAGCAGCCCACCCAGACCGAGGCGGTGCAGCCCGAGTCCTCTGCCGTAGAGGCGCCGGCCGCGGAGGCAGCACCCATGGAGACGGCACAGGCCGAGACGCCGGCCGCAGAGGTCGAGACCAAGGATGTCCTCTCCTCTGTCGAGTCTGTCGAGGCAGCACAGTCCTCCGAGTCCGAAGCCTCCGAACCGGCCAGCGAACCCGCGGAAGCCGAGACCACGGCAGCAGCATCCGCCCCGGCCCCCGTGCCCGCCGCGCCGAAGCCGGGCCGGAAGCCCACGCCGGGCACGGCGCCCAAGCCCTCCAACCTGCCGCGCCCCGCCGGTGCCCCGGCTGGCAGGACCGGCCAGGGATCGCCCGCCGCCCAGGCCGCCGCGCCGATGCCGGCCCCGAGCTACACCACCTCACCCGAGGAGGCCGCGAAGTTCGCCAAGATCAGCGACGACGGCCACGTGGTGCTCCTGGACGGCGCCGAGGAGCATCCTGTGGGGCAGTTCCCGGAGGGCACGCCTCAGGAGGCCCTGGCGTACTTCTCCCGCAAATACGATGAGTTGGTCTCCCAGGTCATGCTGCTGGAGCAACGTGTGGCCACGGGCGCCCCGGCCGGGGAGATCCAGAAGACCTTGGGCCACGTGCGCCAGACCATCGGCGAACGCGGCATGGTCGGTGACATGCCGGCCCTGCGGGCCCGGGTAGAGGCCCTGCAGACCCGTCTGGACGATCTGAAGCTCGCCGAGAAGCTGGCCCTGGAGAAGGCGCAGGCAGCACAGCTGGCCACGCGAGAGGCCATCGTGGCCGAGGCGGAGGAGATGGCCGCCAAGGACCCGCAGCAGGTCCAGTGGAAGCACGCCAGTGCCCGCATGGCCGAGCTCTTCGAGAATTGGAAGGCAGCCCAGAAGGCCGGTCCGCGGCTGGCCAAGTCGGTGGAGGACGGGCTGTGGAAGCGCTTCCGCACCGCCCGCACCACGCATGACAAGCACCGCCGCGCCTTCTTCTCCCAGCTGGACGCCACCAACGCGACGGCCAAACAGGCCAAGGAGAAGCTGATCGCCCGCGCCGAGGCGCTCTCCACCTCCACGGACTGGGGGCCGACCGCCGGCGCCTACCGGGACCTGATGAACGAGTGGAAGGCCGCCCCGCGCGCCTCCCGCAAGGAGGACGACGCCCTCTGGGCCCGCTTCCGCGCCGCCCAGGACGTCTTCTTCAAGGCCCGCAAGTCCCAGAACGAGGAGATCGACCGGGAGTACGGCGAGAACCTCAAGGTCAAGGAGGAGATCCTGGCCGAGGGACAGAAGCTGTTGCCCGTTCAGGACGTCAAGGCGGCCCGCAAGGTCCTCAACGACCTCCGCGGTCGCTGGGAGGACGCCGGCCGGGTGCCGCGCAAGGACGTCTCCCGCATGGAGTCGGCCTTCCGCACGTTGGAGGACGGCCTGAAGTCCGCCGAGGACGAGCACTGGCGCAAGACCAACCCCGAGACCAAAGCCCGGACGAACTCAGCCCTGAGCCAACTCGAGGACAAGGTGGCCGAGCTCGAGGACGATCTGGCCAAGGCCAAGGCCAAGGGGGACGCGAAGTCCGTCGCCAAGGCCCAGGAGGCCCTGGACGCCCGCAAGCTGTGGCTCGAGACGCTCCAGAAGTCGGCCCAGGGACTGCGCTGACGCTGGTCCCGGACCGCCCACGGTCCTGAGGTTATCCACAACTGTGGCCCGGCCGGGTGCCGGGCCACAGTTGTCTCTGCCACGCTGAGACGGTGACCGCCGCCCTGAACAGTCCCCTGCCCGAGGCCGCCGTGGATTTCCTGGTGCCCGGCCTGCCGTACTCCGGGCCGGAGTTGCGCGGCATGGAGATGTCCGGACTGGTGGAGCATGTGATGGGAGATCTCTACCTCCCGGCCGATCACGGGTCAGGCGCCGCCCGGGTCCGCGCTGCCGCAGCCCGTCGGCTGACTGCCCCCGTGCTCACCGGGCGTTGGGCGGTCATGGGCGTGACGGCTGCCTGGGTCTTGACCGGCGGCCCGGCGCCCGAGGTGCTTGAGGCCGCTGTGGACCGGTATCACCGGATCCCGCTGCAACCGCTGTCAGTCCGGCTGAGCCTGGAGCAGACGCACGTGGTGGGGCAGTCGGCCGAGGTCATCGATCACTGGGGCCTGCCGTGCACCTCGGCCGCCCGGACGGTGGAGGACCTGCTGCGGCGGGCCGAGGATCCCGCGCGGGCCGCTGCGGCCTTGACGGCGGCCACCCGGCTGCTGCCTCTGACGTCCGCCACCCAGCTACGGGACCGATTCGAACGCCACCGGAGGCGGCCCGGCATGGCCGGTGCGCGGCGAGCTCTGGAGACGCTCCTGGCGGCGTAGCCGCAGAACCGGCGGCCCGTCAGCCCTCCACCGGAGTGGTGTTCCTTCCGGCCGTCCGGTACACGTCGAAGACACCGTCGATCCGGCGTACAGAGGACAGCACGTGGCTGAGGTACTTCGGGTCCCCCATCTCGAACACGAACTTGCTGATGGCCACCCGGCTGCGCGAGGTGTTCACGGAGGCGGAGAGGATGTTGACGTGGTGTTCAGCCAGCACCCGCGTCACGTCCGAGAGCAGGGACTTGCGGTCCAAGGCCTCCACCTGGATCTCCACGAGGAACACGGAGGACTGCGTGGGCGCCCAGGACACCTCCACCATGCGGTCCGGCTCCTCCCGCAACTGGCCGATGTTCCTGCAGTCCGCACGGTGCACGGAGACGCCGGAACCGCGGGTCACGAACCCGACGATCTCATCCGGCGGCACGGGAGTGCAGCAGCGGGCCAGCTTGGCCATGACGTCTGCCGAGCCCTGGACCATGACCCCGGAATCCGAGGTCCGCGTGGGCGTGGCGATGTTGGTGATGGGGATGGACCCCGTGTCCAGCGAGCCGTCGTCCGGATCCGGAACCGCGTGCAACCGCTCCAGGTGTTCGATGACGTTCTGCACCGAGACATTGCTGTCCCCGATGGAGGCGTAGAGGGTGGCGATGTCCGGCAGGTTCAGCTCGGTGGCCACCGCCGTGAGCGAGTCTGAACCCATCATCTGCTGCAGGGGCAGGTTCATCTTCCGCAACTGACGGGTCAGCTGCTCCTTGCCCTTCTCAATGGACTCCTCGCGGCGTTCCTTGGAGAACCAGTGCCGGATCTTGTTGCGAGCCCTCGGGCTCCGAACGAAACCGAGCCAGTCCTGGCTGGGCCCGGCGCCCTCCGTCTTGGAGGTGAAGATCTCCACCCAGTCCCCGTGGTGCAGTTCGGAGTTCAGGGGCACCAGCTTGCCGTTCACTCGCGCGCCGATGGTCCGGTGGCCCACCTCCGTGTGCACGGCGTAGGCGAAGTCCACCGGGGTGGAGCCGGCGGGCAGCGCCATGACCTCGCCCTTGGGGGTGAACACGAAGACCTCGGCGGCGTCGATCTCGGCCCGCAGTGAGTCCAGGAACTCGTTGGGATCCGTGGTGTCCTTCTGCCAGTCCATCACCGAGCGCAGCCACCCGGGAGTCTGGTCTGCCGACCCGGCGGAGCCGTCAGCGGCCTGGTCCTTGTACTTCCAGTGCGCGGCCACGCCGTACTCGGCCCGGCGGTGCATCTCATGGGTGCGCAGCTGGATCTCCACGGGTTTGCCCCCGGGACCGATCACGGTGGTGTGCAGGGACTGGTACATGTTCAGCTTGGGCATGGCGATGTAGTCCTTGAAGCGGCCCGGCAGCGGGCTCCACTTCGAGTGCAGGACGCCGAGGGCCCCATAGCAGTCCCGGACCGAGTCGACGAGGACGCGCACGCCGGTGAGATCGTGGATCTCGTCGAAGTCCTTCCCGCGGACGATCATCTTCTGATAGATCGAGTAGAAGTGCTTCGGGCGGCCCGTCACCGTGGCCCGCACCCTGGCCTCCTTCAGGTCCTTCTCGATCTGCCCCCGCAGCACCGTGAGGTTCTTCTCGCGTTCGGGGGTCCGCTCCCCCACCAGCCGCACGATCTCCGCGTACACCTTGGGATACAGTGCCGCGAAGGACAGGTCCTCGAGCTCCCACTTGATGGTGTTCATGCCCAGGCGGTGGGCCAGGGGCGCGTAGATCTCCAGGGTCTCCTTGGCCTTGCGCGCGCTCGACTCCGGGGCCACGTAGCGCCAGGTCCGGGCGTTGTGCAGCCGGTCGGCGAGTTTGATGACCAGCACCCTGACGTCGGTGGCCATGGCCAGCACCATCTTGCGGACGGTCTCGGCCTGCGCGGCATCCCCGAACTTGACCTTGTCCAGCTTGGTGACGCCGTCCACCAGGACGGCCACCTCGTCACCGAAGTCTCGCCGCAGCTGACCGAGCGAGTAGCTGGTGTCCTCCACCGTGTCATGCAGCAGCGCCCCGGCCAGGGTGGTCCCGGTCATCCCCAACTCGGCGAGGATGGTGGCCACCGCCACCGGATGCGTGATGTACGGGTCCCCGCTCTTGCGCTTCTGACCGGCGTGGGCCTTCTCCGCGACCTCGAAGGCCCGGATGATCAGGTCCAGATCCTCCCTGGGCTGGCGGACCTTCAGCGTGCGGACGAGCGGTTCCAGGATCGGCGAATAGTCGTTGGTGACCCGGCCGGTCAACCGGGCCAGTCGGCTCCGGGGCCGGCGGGAGACGATCGCCGTGCCTGCGGGGGTCCGGGCCGTCGGGGTGCCGGCCGAGTCCGGAGTCGGCGGCGCGGGGGGCGAAGCAGGGGCCGAGCCGGCCGCCGCCGTGCCCTCCGTCTCTTCCCCGGGGACGGCTGAGGCATAGGACTGGTTGGGCGTGGGCGCCGGGACGGGGGCCACGCCAGAGGTCCGCGCCGCTCTGGGATCCTCACCCATGGTTACCGTCCTTCCCGCGGTCCGCGCCCGCCCTGGCGCCGCTTCGCTGTACCACCCCGCACGGGACGTAGTGGCCCAGTCTAGTGCCACGGCGCCAGCCTGCGGGATCGGGCGGACATCAGGCGGTGGCGGGTACCTCGTCCTCGTTCTGACGCCGGTCCAGGACCTTGGCGTCGGCCTCCCTGATCCCCGGCTCGTTGCGCCGCAGCAGGGCGTAGAGGGGGGCCTGGATGAAGATCGTGGCCAGGGTGCCCACGATGACACCCACGAACAGGGCCAGAGCGATGTCCTGCAGGGTCCCCGCGCCGAGGAGGAACGCCCCGATGAACAGGATGGAGCCCACCGGCAGGATGCCCACCATCGAGGTGTTGATGGACCGGACCAGGGTCTGGTTGATCGCCAGATTGATCATCTCGGTGAAGGTCCGGACAGAGTCCTCGTGATAGTCTTGGGCGTTCTCCCGGATCTTGTCGAACACCACCACCGTGTCATAGAGCGAGTAGCTCAGGATGGTGAGGAATCCGATGATGGCACTGGGGGTGACCTCGAACCCGGTGGAGCCGTAGATCCCGGCCGTCAGCGCCACCACGTAGAACAGCCCGATCACCGCGGCCAGTGACATCTTCCAGGTCCGGAAGTACAGGGCCATCAGCAGGGTGACCAGCACGATGAAGATGACCAGGCCGATGCCCATCTGCTGGGAGATGTTCTGCCCCCAGGTGGGCCCCACGAAGTTGGAGGTCACCTGGTCCTGTTCGACGCTGTAGGCGGACTGCAGGTTCTCTGCCACCGTGAGGGTCTGGTCGTCATCCAGCCGATCCGTCTGGATCCGCATGGTGCCCGGCGCGATGTTCGTGACGGTGGCCTCAGCCCCGGTGACCGCATCCGCGACCGCCTGCTCGCCGGGGGCCACGTCCGTGTTCTCCACGGCGGACACCGTGAACTCGGACCCGCCACGGAAGTCGATGCCGAGGTTGAAACCGCCCCGGGCCAGGGTGAGCCCACCGGCGATCACCAGCAGGATCGCAGCGAGGGAGAACCAGAGCTTCCACCTCCTGACGAAGGGATAGGACGTCTTGCCGGTGTAGAGCCGGTTGCCCCACTGGGCCAGTGCACTCACTTCTGCTCCTCCGTCCGGTCCGTCGCCGTGTCAGGACCGGTGCCCTCGCCGGCGGATCCGCCGGTGGAATCACCGGTGGACAGGCCCACGGCCGCCATCCGCTCCTCGCGGCGGCGCTCGGCGATGGTCTGGCGCTTCACCGCTTCCTTGGATGACTTCTTGTTCTTCTGGGGCCGGGCCACCGTGGCCACCGGCTTGAACTCGCGGACGCGGCCGGCGCCCTTGTAGAGCGGCTCCACGCCGAGCAGGGAGGGATCCAGCCCGGAGAGCTTGTGACCACCGCCGAAGAACCGGGTGTGGGCGAGCATCTGCATCACCGGGTGGGTGAACCAGAAGACCACGATGAGGTCCGCCACGGCCGTCAGGCCCAGCGTGAAGGCGAACCCCCGCACGTTGCCCACCGCCACGAAGTAGAGCACGACGGCGGCCAGCAGGTTCACAGCCTTGGAGGCGGTGATGGTGCGCTTGGCCCGGGCCCAGCCGTACTCCACGGCCTCGGTCAGCGGGCGCCCCGCCCGCAGTTCGTCCTTGATGCGTTCGAAGTACACGATGAACGAGTCCGCCGTGAGGCCGATGGCCACGATCAATCCGGCGATGCCCGCCAGGGAGAGTCTGTAGTTGTCCGACCACCCCAGCAGCACGATGGCCAGATAGGTCAGGACTCCGGCCACCACGAGGGAGGCCATGGTCACGAATCCGAGGACTCGGTACTGGAAGAACGAGTACACCGCCACGAGCGCCAGGCCGATGAGCCCAGCGATCAGGCCCAGCCGCAGCTGGTCCGCGCCGAGGGTGGCGGAGATCTGCTGCTCCGACTCGATGGTGAAGCTGATCGGCAGGGCGCCGTACTTCAGCTGCTCGGCCAGGGCCGCGGAGGACACCTCGGTGAAGTTGCCGGTGATCTGCGCGCGGCCGTCCGTGATGACGGCGTTGGAGTTGGGGGCCGAGACCACGGCGCCGTCCAGGACGATGGCGAACTGCTTGCGCGGATCGCCCTCCTGGAACGGCGTCAGGCGCTGGGTGACCTCGCGGAACTTGTCCGCGCCCTCGCCGTTGAAGGTCAGGTTGACGGCCCACTGGTTCGTGGACACGCCGGTGGCGGTGTTGACCATCCCGTAGTCGGCATCGGCGATGTCCGTGCCGGGCACCTCCACGGGGCCGACGATGTACTTCGCACCGGGTTGACCCGTCTCCTCGTCCCCGGGCTCGCAGACGATCGTGGCCTCGTCCTGCGGCAACGCCTCACGGTCGGCATCTCCCAACACGGCGGGGCAGTCATAGGCCTCGAACTCGGCGGCCAACTCTGGGGTGATCCAGTTCGGGTCAGAGCCGTTCTCCGGCTCGGCGGTGGGTTCCGGGAACTCCTCCACCGGAGTGCGCTGCTCCTCCGGGATGGCCTCGAACGGCCCCCGGGTGATGACCGGCCGGAACTCCATGTTGGCGGAGGCCTGGATCATCGCGCGGGTCTGCTCGTCCGGATTTCCGGGCAGCGAGACCACCACGTTGGACCCACCCTGGGTGGTGATCTCCGCCTCGGCCACGCCGGAGCCGTCCACGCGCTGGCGGATGATCTCCACGGCCTGGTCCAGTTGCTCGGAGGACACCTCCCGGCCGCCGGAGGCCTCGGGGGCGAGCACCATCTGCGTGCCACCCTCCAGGTCGAGGGCCAGCTTGGGGGCCAGTTGGGCCTGGCCGGTGAACACGCCCACGCCCAGGATCGCCGCGAGGGCGACGGTCAGGCCGGCGAGCCACCAGAGGGTGCGCTTGGCGCGTCCCCGGGGGGTCTTATCTGCCATGGAGGATTTGGCTTTCGATCAGTCGGGAATCAATCAGGAGTGAGTCGGCCGGATCAGGGGCGCTCGGTGCCGGGACGCTGCTCGTCCGGACCGTTCTCGTCCGGGCGGGTCGGGTCCTCGTCCAGGCCAGCCGGGGAATCCGGCACGGTGGGCTCGGACGCCTCGGCGGCGGGCTCCACGGCCTTGCCGATCGCCTGCAGGTGAACCGTGGCGGTGTTGCCCGGAGAGATCTCGATGACGGCCTTGTTCTCCTCCTTGTCCACGGACAGGATGGTGCCGAACAGGCCCATGGTGGTCATGACCTCCACGCCGGGGCCCAGGGTGTCATGCAGCTGGCGCTGTTGTTGCTGCTGCTTCTTGCTCCGGCGGAACATGCTGAAGATCAGAAAGCCGAAGACCACCAGCATGATCAGCAGGAAGGGATCGAAGGGCAGTCCCCCACCGCCCTCGGCGTTCGCGCCTTCGGCGACGATCGAGACGGTGGTCGGGTTCATCAGCTGGGTCACGTCGGGGACACCACATTCCAGGTTCGGGGCACAGGGCAACCCGGCCAGTCTACGGGTTGCCCGGACCGAAGAGGGTGTCCGTCTCCCCGGCTGCGTCCTCACGCGGCTCGGCGGCGTCCCGGCCGGCGGAACCGGGCACGTTCCAGAAGGCGGCGCCCGGGGAATCCGGCGGCGGTGTGAGCCCCAGGTGCTCCCACGCGGCGGGCATGGCGATGCGGCCCCGCGGGGTGCGCCCCAGCAGCCCCTCGCGGACGAGGAAGGGTTCGGCCACGGTCTCCACCGTCTCGGTCTCCTCCCCCACCGCGATGGCCAGGGTGGACAGCCCGACCGGCCCCCCGGCGAATTTGGAGCACAGCGCCTCGAGTACGGAGCGGTCCAGGCGGTCCAGTCCCCTCTCGTCCACCTCGTACATCTCCAGGGCGGCTGAGGCTGCGCGGGAGTCCACCTGATCCAGTCCGCCGACCAGGGCCCAGTCCCGCACCCGGCGCAGCAGCCGGTTGGCGATGCGCGGGGTGCCGCGGGATCGACTGGCGATCTGCGTGAACCCGGCGGAGTTGACCTTCATGTCCAGCAGCAGGGCCGAGCGGCGCAGCACCAGCTCGAGCTCCTCGGTGCTGTAGAACTCGAGGTGGCCGGTGAAGCCGAACCGGTCCCGCAGCGGCCCCGGCAGCAACCCGGCCCGGGTGGTGGCGCCCACCAGGGTGAAGGGCGGGATCTCCAGCGGGATGGACGTGGCCCCGGCGCCCTTGCCCACCACGATGTCCACGCGGAAGTCCTCCATGGCCATGTAGAGCATCTCCTCGGCCGGGCGGGACATCCGGTGGATCTCGTCCAGGAAGAGCACCTCCCCCTCCGTCAGGGAGGAGAGGATGGCGGCGAGGTCACCGGCGTGCTGGATGGCGGGTCCGGAGGAGATCCGCAGGGGCGCGTTCATCTCCCCGGCGATGATCATGGCCAGCGTGGTCTTGCCGAGCCCGGGCGGGCCGGACATCAGCACGTGCTCCGCGGTGCGTCCACGCAGCCGGGCAGCCTCGAGGACCAAGGAGAGCTGACGGCGGACGCGTTGCTGGCCCACGAAGTCATCGAGGTTCTTGGGCCGCAGGGCCGCCTCGAGATCGCGCTCCTCGCCCTCGGCCCCGCCGGCCACGAGCCGGCCCTCTGGCTCTTCCGTCATCAAACGACCCTCCTCCGTCTCGCCCGTCTCAGCGCCCGGACCGCGAGGACTGCCCCTGGCCCAGGTGGCGCAGGGTGGACTTCAGCACGTTGGCCACGTCTCCGGACTCCTCCAGTTCGGGCTCGTGCCGGACGGTGTCCCGCACAGCCTTCTCGGCGTCCTTCTCGGTCCACCCAAGACCGGTGAGGGCCTCCAGCACGCGGTCCATCCACGGCAGTCCCGCGGCGGAGGCCAGGTCCCCGTCCGCCCCGGCGGCCACCGCGGCCCCGGTGGGGACGAGCTTGTCCGTCAACTCCAGGACGATGCGCCGGGCCCCCTTCGGGCCGATGCCCGGGACCTTGGTGAAGGCCTTGTCATCCCCGGAGGAGGCGGCCACCCGCACGGTCTCGGGATCGTGGACGGCCAGCACGGCCAGAGCCAGCCGCGGCCCCACGCCGGAGACCCCGAGCAGCACGTCGAAGACCTCCCGCTCGTCCTCGGTGGCGAACCCGAAGAGCGTCATCGAGTCCTCCCGCACCACCATGGAGGTCAGCACGCGGCCCGGCTCGCCCAGGTGCAGACCAGCGAGGGTCTGCGGGGTGGCGGAGAACCGCATGCCGAATCCGGACACGGTGATGACGGCGTGGTTCAGGCCCACGGATTCGACCGTGCCGGTCAGGGAGGAAATCATGCTCAACTCGCTTGATTGGTTCGAACGTATCTACGAAGACCCTAGCCCATGCTGACGCTCAGGTCCGGGACCCGCCGCCCCAGCCCTGGGAACCCCCGGCACCCCGGCTGCGCTGCTCAGCGGCCAACCAGACCCTCTGGGCCGCCGTGGCCGAGGAGCCCCGGGCGCCAGGGCTCCCGGCCGCCGTCGGGAAACTCGAGGCGCGCTGCGGGCTGGTCAGGTTGCCGGTCTCCAGCCCCCGCCCCATCAGCCCTCCGCGCCAGGCATGGGTGATGGCCAGAGCCAGGGCATCGGCGGCGTCCGCGGGCCTGGGGGGCTCCCCCAGGCGCAGGATCCGGGTGACCATGGAGGTGACCTGTTCCTTGCCGGCGGTGCCACTGCCCGTCACCGCGGCCTTGATCTCGGAGGGCGTGTGCAGGGCCACGGGGATGCCGCGCCGGGCCGCCGCCGCGATCGCCACCCCCGAGGCCTGCGCGGTGCCCATGACGGTGGGCGTGTTGTGCTGCGCGAACATGCGCTCCACCGCCACATGGTCCGGGGAATGCCGGTCCAGCCACTCGTTGACGGCCTCGTCGATCGCCAGCAGGCGCCGATCCAGGGACTGCTCCGCGCCGGTCCCCACCACCGTCACCCCCACGAGCGTGGCGGTACGGTTGGGTGCCACGTCCACCACGGCGATGCCACAGCGGGTCAACCCGGGATCGACCCCGAGCACCCGCAGCGGACCCGGCTCACGGCGTGTCACCGAGGCGGTCAGTCCTCGTCCAGCTGCGCGAGCACCTCGGCGGAGATGTCCACGTTGGAGTACACGCTCTGCACGTCATCCAGGTCCTCGAGGGCATCCTCCAGATTGAAGTAGGTCTTGGCCCCCTTGGCATCCAGGTCCACCTTCATGGTGGCCACGAACTCCATCTCGTCCGTGTCATATTCGATGCCGGCCTCCTCCAGGGCATTGGCCACGGCACGCAGGTCCGAGGGGTCGCAGAGGATCTCGAAGACGTCTCCCGACTGGGTGACATCCTCGGCGCCGGCGTCCAGAACGGCCAGCATGACCTCCTCCTCGGTGTGGCCCTCGGCCGGCAGGCGCACCAGCCCGGTCCGGTTGAACAGGAAGGCCACCGAGCCCGAGTCCGCCATGGTGCCGCCGCTACGGGTGACCGCTGTGCGGACATCCGCGGCAGCGCGGTTCTTGTTGTCCGTCAGGCACTCCACCATCAGGGCCGACCCCTGGGGTCCACGGACCTCGTAGATGGTCTCCGTGTACTCGATGACCTCGCCGGTCAGGCCCGCCCCGCGCTTGATGGCGCGGTCGATGTTGTCATTGGGCACGGAGTTCTTCTTGGCCTTGGTCACCGCGAGGTCGAGGGCCGGGTTGCCGTCCAGATCCGGTCCACCCGCACGCGCCGCGACCTCGATCCCCTTGACGTACTTGGCGAAGGCCTTGGCGCGCCGCGAGTCGATGATGGCCTTCTTGTGTTTGGTGGTCGCCCACTTGGAATGCCCTGCCACGTGTACTCCTCCCCTCGCCGAGCCACGGTCTTGCGTGTGCCGGCGCTGGCTGTTGGTGATGATCGGGTGGTCTCGGCCCGGTCAGCATCAGCCGGGCCCTGCCGGTGACGGCAGAAGTCTGACTCCGATTCTAACGGGACCTCCAGAAGGACCCCCTGTCCCCGGCCACTGTTCCTCGCCACACAGATGTGAAACAGTTACTGGCTATGACCACGAACCCCCTGCTGACGCCCTCCACGCTGCCGTACGGGCTGCCCGATTTCCCCGCGATCTCCGACGAGCACTTCCTGCCGGCCTTCCGGGCCGGGATGGCCGAACATCGCACTGAGCTCAAGGCGATCGCGACGGACCCCGCCGACGCCACCTTCGAGAACACCTTCCGAGCCTTCGAGCGTTCCGGGGCCCTGTTGCGGTGGGTGCAGATGGTCTTCTCCAACCTCGTGGCCGCCGACGGTACGGACGCGCGCCAGGCGATCGACGAGGAGGTCAGCCCGGAGCTGGCGGCACACGCGGATTCGATCTACCTGGACGGCGCCCTCTACCAACGACTGGCCGGGGTGGACGTGACCGCGGATCCCCGGTTGGACGCCGAGGACCGGCGGCTGGCCGAGGAGACCCTGAAGACGTTCCGACTCCTCGGCGCCGATCTGGACCCGGACTCCCAGCGGCGGCTGGCCGTGCTCAACGAGAGGTTGGCCGTCCTGACCGCCCAGTACGGCCGGCGGATGGTCGCGGAGAACACTAACTCGGCCGTCTGGTTCGCCACCGCCGGTGAACTGACCGGGCTCTCGGAGCAGGATCTCGCCTCCGCCGCCGCGGCGGCCCACGCGGCAGGACACCCCGGCGGGTACCTCCTGACACTGTCCATGTTCACCTCCCAGCCCTGGCTGGCCGTGTTGGAGGACCGGGACTCCCGGCGCCGGGTCCACGAGGCCGCCTGGCGGCGCGGTTCCACGAAGGACGAGCACTACACACTGGATCTGGCCGCGGAACAGGCTTCCCTCCGCGCCGAGAAGGCCGGACTCCTGGGCTACACCAGTTGGGCCGAGTACGCCCTGGTGGACCGGACCGCCCCGGATCTGGCGGCTGTGCGGGAGCTGCTGGACCGAGTGGTCCCGGCAGCCACCGCCAACGCCCGCCGCGAGCGTGACACCGTTGAATCACTGGCGGGTCACCCCATCGAACCCTGGGACTGGCCCTTCTACGCGGCCCGGGTGGAACGGGAGCAGTACCACGTTGACGCCACGGCGCTGCGGTCCTACTTCGAGCTGGACCGGGTGCTGCAGGATGGCGTGTTCGCCGCAGCGGGCGCCCTCTATGGACTCTCCTTCCGCGAGCGCCCGGACCTGAACGGCTACGCACCGGGGGTCCGCATCTGGGAGGTGCTGGTGGAGCAGGGAGCCGAGGCCTCCGGCAGCGCCGGACTGGGTCTGTTCGTGGGCGACTTCTTCACCCGGCCCACGAAGTCCGGTGGCGCGTGGATGAACTCCTTCCGAGAGGCGTCCGCCGACCTGTCCGAGCGACCGGTGGTCAGCAACAACCTGAACATCCCCCAACCTGCCGACGGTGAGCCGGCACTGCTGACGGTGGACCAGGTGAATACCCTCTTCCACGAGTTCGGCCATGCCCTGCACGGCCTGTTGTCCTCGGCGCGGTACGCCAGCCTGTCCGGCACCGCAGTACCCAGGGACTTCGTGGAGTTCCCGTCCCAGGTCAACGAGATGTGGATGTACTGGCCGCAGATCGTCACACGGTACGCGCGCCACGTGGAGAGCGGTGAGGTGATCGATCAGGAGTTGCTGGAGGCGATCGAGGCCTCCTCACTGTGGGGTGAGGGCCACCGGACCACGGAGTATCTGGGAGCCGCCCTGTTGGACCTGGCCTGGCATTCACTGGCGCCCGGCAGCACGGTCTCCGATCCCCTGGCCTTCGAGGCCGAGCATCTCATGGCAGCGGGGCTCGATCCGGAGCTGGTGCCCCCGCGGTACCGGTCCAGCTACTTCAAGCACATCTTCGCCGGCGGTTACGCGGCCGGCTACTACTCCTACCTGTGGTCCGAGATGCTGGATGCGGACACCGTGGAGTGGTTCCGTGCCAACGGCGGGATGACGCGGCAGAACGGCGAGCGCTTCCGCGCCGAACTGCTCTCCCGAGGCAACACGAGGGACCCGATGGAGTCCTACCGCGCCTTCCGCGGCCAGGACGCCGATCCAGAGCACCTGCTGCGGCGGCGGGGCCTGCTCGGCTGATCCGGGCCGCTACGCCGTCAACTGGGCCAACCCCGGCCGCGGCGAGGTCAGCACGGCATGCAGCCACACCCGCACGGCGCGGTCCCACTTCTGCGGGTCCACATTCCACTCGCGGGTGTGCCGGGCCAGGTGGAACCGCACGAAGCTCACGAGCTGGGGCACCTTGGCGGCCAGGTCCATGGAGGGTCCCACCGGCACGAAGTCGTCGTCCTCGGAGTGCAGGATCAGAGTCGGCACCCGCAGCTGATCGGCTCGGGTCAGCCAGTCCATGGCCTTGAGGTCCACGGGGGCCGCCAGGCCGGTGGCCCACCGGCCCGCCTTGTTGCTCATGAGCCACTGGCCCAACCGGCCGACCGCATCCGGCAACCGATTGCGCCGGGCCTGGTGGGCCAGCACGTCCACCCAGTTGATGACCGGCCCGTCCAGGACCAGGGCGGCCACCATGGAGGACAGCTCGGATCGATCGGCCATCTGCAGGCAGACCGCCCCGCCCATGGACCAGCCGAACAGGACCACCTCTCGCGCCCCGTTCTCCAGGGCGTAGGCCACGGCGGCCTCCACGTCCTCCCACTCCGTGCTGCCCAGTCCGTAGCGGCCGTCCCCTGCGGCCGGGGCCTCGCCGTCGTTGCGGTAGGAGATCAGCAGGGAGGTCATCCCGAGTGCCCGCGCCGTGGCGATGGCCCGGATGCCCTCGGTGCGCTTGGAGCCGCGGCCGTGGACCATGACGGCCCAGACGCCACGGCCCGCGGGTGCAGAGGCTCCAGCCCCGGCGCCCTGGTCAGTCTCCTCGTCCGGGCGGATGAGCCAGGCCGGAGCTGTGCCGTTCTCCACGGGAATCCGCACGTCCTCGGTCGCGTAGCCGAGAGTCTGCGGGCTGGGGTAGACGAAGCCGGTCCACCGGCCACGGATGGCCTCCCGCAACTCGCCGGAGTAGACCTCCTCGACCTGGCGCTGGACGGTGCCGTCCCTCGGGTCGAACGACGTCACCGCACCGATCCGCGCGAGTCCCGCGCCGCCGTCGAACCCCAGGGAGTAGGTCCCGGGCACGGTGGTCTCCTCCGTCACGGGCAGGATGACCTCCAGCCCGGACTCCCCCTGCACCACGGCCAGGATCTCCAGGTCCTCCGCCGGGGTCTTGACGGGGGTGACCACAGTGCGGGCGAAGAGCCCCGCCAGCCCGGAGACGGTGCCCGCCGCCACCGAGCCGGCCACGATCCCGCCGACCGCGGCGAGGGAGGACCACCGCATCACCGGCTCGGCCTGGCCGATGGACTTCTTGAGCCGGTCCCGGCGGTTCTGCGCCGGCCGGCCGAAGGAGCGGGGGGAACGGGATGAGCGAGAGGTCATGCCCCATTCTGTCCATGTCCCTGCCGAGTCCGCCAGCGGAGGATTCGTGACACGCCCGTGGGAATCATCACGATGATCCGTGGTGTTATGGCTGTCATGAATGATCTCCCCACGCCGTCAGAGCAGAAGCAGCCCGAGCAGGACGCCCGCGGGCGGTCCGAGGCCGAATGGCGCGAGCGGCTGAGCCCCGAGGAGTTCCAGGTGTTGCGCCAGGCCGGCACCGAGCGCCCCTTCACCGGGGAGTACTGGGATGCGGAGACCGAGGGCGTCTACGCCTGCCGCGCCTGCGGAGCAGAGCTGTTCCGCTCAGACACCAAGTTCGACGCCCAGTGCGGCTGGCCCTCCTTCTTCTCCCCGCTGGCCGAGGACCGGGTGGAGTACATCCGTGACGCCACCCTGGGCATGGAGCGGATCGAGGTGCGCTGCGCCAACTGTGGCTCTCACATGGGCCACGTCTTCCAGGGCGAGGGCTTCGACACCCCCACGGACCTGCGCTATTGCATGAACTCCGTGTCCCTCACCCTGCGTCCTGCGACCGGCGAGGGAGCCGGCGAGTGAGCACAGCGCGCCGGGGCTTCGCCTCAGACAACTACGCCGGCGTCCACCCCGAGGTCCTGGCCGCCCTGGCTGCGGCGAACACGGGCCACGAGCCCGCCTACGGTGACGACTCCTGGACCGCGCGGCTGAAGGACCTGACCCGCGCCGAGTTCGGCACGGCGGCGGAGGCCTTCCCGGTGTTCAACGGCACGGGCGCCAATGTGATGGCGCTGCAGGCCCTGCTGCCGCCATGGGGTGCCGTGATCTGCGCCGAGTCCGCCCACATCCACCAGGATGAGGGCGGCGCCCCGGAGCGGATCGCCCACACCAAGCTGTTCACGGTGCCCACACCGGACGGCAAGCTGACCCCCGAGCTGATCGACCGTCAGGCCCACGGCGTCGGCTTCGTGCACCGGGCCCAGCCGGCCGTCGTCGAGATCGCCCAGGTCACCGAGCTCGGGACCGTCTACACCCCGGAGGAGATCCGGGCCATCACCGAACACGCCCACGGCCTCGGGATGTCCGTCTACCTGGACGGGGCCCGGCTGGCCAACGCCGCGGCCGCCCTGGGGACGGACCTGCGCTCCTTCACCACCGACGCCGGGGTGGACGTGGTCTCCTTCGGTGGCACCAAGAACGGCGCCCTGGGTGCCGAGATGGTGGTGGTGCTGAACCCGGAGGCCGTCGCGACCGGGCCGGGGGGCCGGCGCGCCGAGGGCGCCGGCCAGGCAGTCGGCTACCTGCGGAAGTCCTCCATGCAGCTCGCCTCCAAGATGCGCTTCGTCTCCGCCCAGCTCGTGGCCCTGCTGACCGATGGGCTGTGGCTGGACTCGGCCCAGCATGCCAACACGATGGCGGCCCGGCTGGCCGACGGGGCCCGGACCCTGGACGGCGTGACCCTCACCCAGGAACCCCAGGCGAACCAGGTGCTGGCCGTCCTCGACCCCGCCGTGGCCGAGGTGGTCCGCGCCGAGTACGCCTTCTATGACTGGGACCAGACGCGGAACGAGGTGCGCTGGATGACGTCCTGGGACACCACCGAGCAGGACGTGGACGGCTTCGTGGCCGCCCTGGACGGGGCCCTTGGCCCACGGCGTTGAGCCCCCTCACGGCGCGCCGCCACAGCATCACTCAGGTGCGGCTTTAACCTTGAATCTGTGACTGCCCTTGGCCACCACCCCGCAGAGATGCAGCGCCTCCCCGGAGAATTCCGTGAGGCGCTGAGCGGCCTGCGCCGGGCGAGGCACCGCCAGGAGGTCACCCTGGACGAGATCCCGGCACCCGGGCGCCTGGCACCCTTCGCCGTGGCGCTGGCCGCCGAGGTCCACGATCCCACCGCGGAAACCGGGCAGGAGCTCGCCACCGGCCGCTTCATCCTGCTCCACGATCCCGCCGGCTCGCCGGTGTGGAAGGGCACCTTCCGCGTGGTCACCTACATCCGGGCCTCGCTGGAGTCTGACCTCGGCAACGACCCCATGGTCGGAGCCGTGGCGTGGACCTGGCTGGTGGAGGCGCTCGAGAACCACCACGCCGGATACGCCGAGGCCGGCGGCACCGCCACCCGGGTGCTCTCCGAGAGCTTCGGCCGGCTGGCGGAACGCCCGGACACCATCGACATCGAGCTACGGGCCTCCTGGACCCCGACCGGTCCGGACAGCACGCAGCATCTGGAGGCCTGGGCGGACATGGTCTGTGCCTTCGCCGGCCTGCCGCCGGTCCCCGAGGGGGTCACTCCCCTGCCGCGCATCAGGAGGAACTGACATCACAGCGGACACCAACGCCACCCCGGACCAGGCCTCGAGCCAGGCCTCGGACCACGATCAGGCCGATACCGAGGCACCCGAACCACCCCGGCTCCTCACCGAACCGGAGGGTGGCATCCCGTTCGTCACCAACTCCCGTCAGGAACTCGAGCGGTGCGCCCGGCTGCTGAAGGCCGGCACCGGCCCGGTGGCGGTGGACGCCGAGCGGGCCTCCGGCTTCCGCTACGGCCAGCGGGCGTTCCTGGTCCAGATCAAACGGGAGGGCGCCGGGATCTGGCTGATCGACCCGGAGGCCTTCGAAGGCCTGGGGATCATCCAGGAGGCCCTGAGCGGCGTCGAGTGGATCCTGCATGCCTCCACCCAGGACCTGCCCTGCCTCTCCGACCTCGGGATGTGGCCGGACCGGCTCTTCGACACGGAACTCGCCGGCCGACTGCTGGGACTGCCTCGCGTGGGGCTGGCCTCCGTGCTGGAGCAGCTGCTCGGTGTCGCCCTGGCCAAGGAGCACTCCGCGGCCGACTGGTCCACCCGCCCCCTGCCCGAGGACTGGCTGCGGTACGCCGCGCTGGACGTCGAGCTGCTCGTGGAGCTGCGGGCCGCCATGATCGAGATGCTCACCGAGGCCGGCAAGCTGGGGTGGGCCGAAGAGGAATTCGAGGCCATCCGCACCGCCCCGCTGCCCGGCCCCCGCAGGGAACCCTGGCGGCGGACCTCCGGCATGCACCGCCTGCGCAAACCTCAGCAGCTGGCCGTGGTGCGCGAGCTCTGGGAGACCCGGGAGGCCCTGGCCCGCAATCGGGACGTGGCCCCCGGACGGCTGATCCCCGATGCCGCCATCGTGGCCGCCGCGGCCTCCCAGCCCAGCACGGTCCCGGCACTTTTGAAGACCCAGGGCTTCCACGGCCGAGCGGCCAGCAAGGAGGGCCCCCGCTGGGTACGCGCCATCCAGGCCGGCCAGGCCGCCGCCCAGACCAGGGACGGGCTGCCGCCACTGCACCTGCCCCTGGACGGCCCCCCGCCGCCACGGGCCTGGCGGGACCGCAACCCCCTGGCCGACCGTCGGCTCAAGACCGCCAAGGCATGGATCGGGAACAAGGCCGAGGAGCTGTCCCTGCCCACCGAGAACCTGTTGACCCCGGACACCCTGCGCCGGCTCTGCTGGTCTCCGCCGGAGGAGATCGACCCCGACTCCGTGGCCGCCGCCCTGGCCGGGCTCGGCGCCCGCAGCTGGCAGGTCTCCATCGTGGCGCCGATCCTGACCGTGGCCCTGCTGGACCCCGACCCAGCCTGACACTCGGTTCCTTTGTTCCTGGTCACGAGTTCCGAGTACTTCCGATATCGTGGGGCGTGACGCCACCCGATCCCGACTCAGGAGCACCATGACCGAGCCCGTAGTCCCCGCGTCCACCGACCGCTTCGCCCCGTATCGCGAGCTTGCGGCCCTGTTCCCGGACGAGGTCGTCACGCAGGCCGAGGTGACCGACGTCGATCTGCCCGGCGATGCCGGGACCCTCGCCCTGATCACCCTGGACAACCATGCCGGCCCGAAGCGGCCCACCACGCTGGGACCGAACACGCTCATCGGACTGGGCCGGGTGCTGGACACCCAAGCCGATCGCGCCCGCTCAGGGGAGTTGGCCGCCGTCGCGATCACCGGGAAGCCGGGCTTCCTGGCGGCCGGCGCTGACCTGGGCTCCGTGAGCAGCCTGAAGCAGGGCGCCGAGGGCAGACTGCTCGCCCAGCTGGGCCACGACGTGTACAACGTGCTGACGGACTTCCCGGTCCCGTCCTTCGCCTTCATCAACGGCCTGGCACTCGGCGGAGGGCTGGAGATCGCCCTGGCCGCCAACTACCGCACCGTCTCCTCGCGGGCGAAGGGCCTCGGCCTGCCGGAGGCCTTCCTCGGCCTGGTACCGGGCTGGGGCGGCGTGTGGAAGACCCCGCGGATCACCGGGCCACGGGACGCACTGACCCTGATGATCAAGAACCCGCTGTCCAACAACCGCAACATGGACGGCCGGACGGCCCACTCGATCGGGCTGGCGGACGCGATCTTCGACCCCGCCCAGGATCCGGCTGACACCGGTGTCTTCGTGCAGGCCTCCGTGGAATGGGCCGCCCGCGTGATCGCCGGCGACGCCGAGACCGTGACCGCCCTGCAGGCCCAGCGTGACCGGGACACCTCGGATCAGGCATGGGACGAGGCGATCGCGGAGGGGAAGGCACTCGTGGCCGCCAAGACCGGCGGGCATGTGCCGGCCCCGGCCAAGGTCATGGAGCTCTTCGAGGCCGGCCGTCACCGGACGCGGGAGGAATCCGCCGCCGCCGAATGCGAGGCCCTGGCCGAGCTGATGCTCACGCATGAGTTCGCCAACACGGTCTACGCCTTCCTGGACGTGGTTCAGAAGCGCTCCAAGAATCCCGCCGGCGCGCCGCCGGCCGAGCTGGCCCGGCCGGTGCAGAAGGTCGGCGTGGTGGGCGCGGGGCTGATGGCCGGGCAGCTGGCCATGGTCTACGCGCAGCAGCTGAAGGTGCCCGTGGTGATGACGGACATCGACCAGGAGCGGGTGGACCGCGGCGTGGGCCACGTCCACGCCCAGGTGGACAAGCTCGCCGCCAGGGGAAAGCTGAGCGCCGAGGCCGGCGAACAGCTGAAGGCCCTGGTGACCGGCTCCGTGTCCAAGGACGTCTATGCGGACGCCGACTTCGTCATCGAGGCCGTCTTCGAGGAGATGGGCGTCAAGAAGACGGTCCTGGCAGAGCTCGAGCAGATCGTCTCCCCCGAGTGCATCCTGGCCACGAACACCTCCTCCCTGTCCGTCACCGAGATGGCCTCGGGCCTGGAGCATCCGGAGCGGCTGCTCGGCTTCCACTTCTTCAACCCGGTGGCCGTGATGCCGCTCGTGGAGATCGTGCGCGGTCCGCAGACCACGGAGGAGGTCCTGGCCACGGCCTTCGCCACCGCCAAGGGCCTGGGCAAGACCGCCGTGCTCGTCCATGACGCCGCCGCCTTCGTGGTGAACCGGATCCTGCTGCGCATGATGGGCGAGGTGCAGCACTCCTTCGATTCCGGTACCGACGCCGAGGTGGCGGACGAGGCCCTGGCCCCGATGGCCCTGCCGATGACCCCCTTCACCCTGCTGGCCATGGTGGGCATCCCCGTGGCTCAGCACGTCACCGAGTCGCTCAACGCGGCCTTCGGCGACGAGCGGTTCCCGGTCTCCACGAACCTGCAGCACCTGATCGACGCGCAGGTCAGCTCGATCTGGGCCCCGGGTGGGCCGGGCGACGACGACAGGAAGGTCATCCCCGCCAAGACCCTGGAGTTGCTCGAGTTCGGTGAAACGCCCGAGACCGGCGAACAGCTGCTGGTCCGCGTCCAGGACGCCCTGGCCCAGGAGATCGGCATGATGCTGGACGAGGGCGTGGTGGCCGATGCCGAGGACATCGACCTGTGCATGATCCTCGGAGCCGGCTGGCCCATGCACCTGGGCGGCATCACCCCGTACCTGGACCAGGTGGGCGCCTCCGAACGGGTCAACGGCCGCCGTTTCCACGGCTGAGGGCCCGGGGCCACCGCCGGAGACGAAATCACGCCGGAGAGCGGATAATGGGTGGATGGCTACCGAGCACCACCCCACGCCCGACTCCCCCACGGCTCAGGATCCGCAACACGACGGCGGCGCCCGCTGCAACGGTTGCGGCACCTCCCGCAGGTCATTCCTGGAGCGAGGCGCGCTGATCTCGGCGGTGGGTGTGGCCTCCACGGTGGGGCTGACGGCGTGCACGGACGACATCCGGGCGGAGGACAACGCCCCCTCCCAGCACGTCGGCGGCACCCCCACCGAGGCCATCCAGCTGGCGGAACTGCCCACCGGGGGCTTGACCACCGTCAAGGTCGAGGGGCGCACGCTGTTGATCAGCCGCCCCGCCGAAGGCGAGGTGCATGCCTTCTCGGCGGTGTGCACGCATCAGGGCTGCACGGTGGCGCCGAACGTGGAGAACGGGGAGGACGTCTTCTCCTGCCCCTGCCACGGCTCGCACTTCGACACGACCACCGGCGTGCCCTACGGCGGCCCGGCGAAGCAGCCACTGACCGAGTACACCGCCGGGATCGACGGCGACTGGGTCATGGTCACTCTCTAGGGTGCGGTCTCCGCGGCGGATTGACGATGACCTCGCGGCTGTTCGGATCCCAGTGGGGCTGCTCGGCCTTGCGCCGCGGGTAGTAGTAGAAGCGCCACCACATCCAGACGGCGGGGCCGAGCACCGGCAGCAGGAACATCAGGAACGCCCACGAGATCCGCCGGCCCGCGCTCAGCGGGGAATGCGAGAGCGAGACCAGGGACCACACCAGCAGCACCAGGATGGCGATCACCAGGACCCACAGCAGGATCTCCGTGACGTCGATCCCCATCGTCATCCCCGGGGCACCCACTAGAACAGGGCCACCCTCGGCACGGAGGGGAACATCTCATCCATCTCGGCGCGCTCGGCGTCGGTGGGGACCCAGCGCATGGCGCCGGCATTCTGGCGGACCTGCTCCGGCCGGGTGGCCCCGGCGATCACCGAGGTGACCGGCTTCTGGGCAGCCAACCAGCAGAACGCGAGCTCCACCTCGGTGAGGCCCCGCTGGCGAGCGAAGTCCCCGAACCGCCGCAACTGCTCCAGGTCGGCGTCCCGCACCATGTTCTGGCGCGTGTGGGACAGCCTCGATCCCTCTGGCGCGGTCCCGGACGAGTACTTGCCGGTCAGCATGCCATTGGCCAGGGGGAAGTACGGCAGCACACCCAGCCCATAGGCCCTCGCCGACGGCAGCACCTCCAGCTCGGCACGGCGGTCCAGCAGGTTGTAGTGGTTCTGCGCGGAGATGAACCGCTCGCTCCCCAGCTCGCGGGCCACGAACTCCGCCTCGGCGATCTGCCAACCCGCCCGGTTCGAGTGCCCGATGTACCGGACCTTCCCGGAGCGCACCAGTTCGTCCAGCGCGGAGAGCGTCTCCTCGATCGGTGTCTGTTCGTCCGGGGTATGGAACTGGTACAGGTCGATCCACTCGGTGCCGAGTCGCCGCAGGGAGGCTTCCACGGCCTGCACGATGTACCGCCGGGAGCCGCGCGCGCCGAAGTCGTTGCCGTTGACGCCCTTCATGTCCATGCCGAACTTCGTGGCCAGCACGATCTGATCGCGGCGGTCCCCCAGCGCGCGGCCCAGCCGCTCCTCACTGAGCCCCGGGGTGGCCCCGTAGGTGTCCGCCACGTCGAAGAAGGTCACCCCGGCTTCGAGGGCCGCATGTACCACGGCGTCCGTGCCCTCCTGGTCCAGCGTGGCGGTTCCGGGGCGTCCCAGGTTGTTGCACCCCAGCCCGACGACGGAGACGGACAGGCCGGAGCGGCCGAGACGGCGGTGTTCCATGGATCTGCCCCTACAGGTTGGTGGTCAGGCGCGAGGGCTGTACCTGCGCGAACTTCGCGGCGGCGGGGATCTCGGCAGCGGCCTTGCGGGGATGCACGGTGGCGACCTCGAAGACCACGCGGCCTGACTCCGCCCGTTCCGCCACGACCTCCCCGAGACCGCGCCAGGCCAGTTGGTTGGTGATCTCCCCGCGGAGCCGGGAGACCATCGTGGACTCCACGGAGGTCGGATCGGCGCCCTTGAGGCGGTAGGAGACCTCGAGCGTCCTCACCTCGTCACCGTCGAGCTCGGCGAACCCGTCCTCGGCGCACTGTGCCGCGAACACGGCGAGCAACTCCTCACCGGCGGCGTCGTCCGCCACCTTCTCGGCCGTCGTCGTACCCGTGGTGCCGAGGCGGCCGTGGTGGACGATCACCTCGCCGCTGCCCGGTGCCAGCCAGGCCTCCCGGTAGTCCAGGCGCTGTTGGCCGTCCTGCTCGGACCGCCGATACGTTCGCACAATGCTCATTTCTTGCCCTTTGTGGTGGGAGTTGTCTGGACCTGATGCATCTGGCCGGTCAGAGGCCGGGCGAAGGGGACCTTGGTGCCCAGCACCTGGGCCACCGTGTCCTGGGCCACCTGCCTCGCGGTCAGGCCCGTGCGCTCCAGGACCTGCTCGCGGGAGCCGTGGGCGAGATACTCCACCGGAAGGCCGACCTCGTTGAGGGCGGTGTCCACTCCGGCCGCACGCATCTCCTGACGGATCCGGGAGCCGACGCCGCCGGCCTTCACCCCGTCCTCCAGGCACACCACGATCCGGTGGCGGGCGGCCAGGGCGATCACCGACTCCCGCACGGGCAGCACCCAGCGCGGATCGATCACGGTGGCGGAGATGCCCTGGTCCGTCAGCCGTTCGGCCACGTCCACGCCCAGCTCGGCCAGCGACCCGACGGCCACGATCAGGACGTCCCGCTCGGCCCCGGGCTCCTCGGACGCAGCGCCCAGGCGCAAGAGGACGTCCACCCCGTCCGCGAGGCGTTCCACGGCGGCGATCTCCGGGCCCACGGAACCCTTGGAGAAGCGCACCACGGTGGGGGCGTCGTCCACCGCCACGGCCTCACGCAGCTCCTCGCGCAGCCGCTCGGCATCCCGCGGGGCGGCGATGCGCAGGGTCGGCACTGACTGCAGCAGGGCCAGGTCCCACATGCCGTGATGGCTGGGGCCGTCCGGTCCGGTGACGCCGGCCCGGTCCAGCACGAAGGTCACGCCGGCCCGGTGCAGGCCCACGTCCATGAGGACCTGGTCGAAGGCGCGGTTGAGGAAGGTGGCATAGACGGCCACCACGGGGTGCAACCCACCGAAGGCCATGCCGGCGGCCGAGGTGACGGCGTGCTGCTCGGCGATGCCGACGTCATACACCCGCTCCGGGTGGCGCTCCGCCATCAGCCCCAGGCCCACGGGGATCTTCATGGCGGCGGTGATGGCCACGATGTCCTCGCGCTCATCGGCGATCTCGGCGATCTCCTCCCCGAACGCGGACGTCCATGACGGGCCCGAGCTGGAGGCCACCGGCTCACCGGTCTCCGGATCGATCCGGCCGATGGCGTGGAACTGGTCGTCCTGATGCGCCACCGCGGGAGCGTAGCCGTGACCCTTCTCCGTCATGGCGTGCACGATCACGGGGCCGGCGTAGTTCCTGGCGTCCGCCAGCGCCTCCTCGAGCTCGGCCTGGTCATGGCCGTTGATGGGCCCGATGTACTTCATCCCCAGGTCCTCGAACAGTCCCTGGGGCGCCCACCAGTCCTTGATGCCCTTCTTGGTGGCGTGCAGGGACTTGTAGACGAAGCGACCGGCGGTCCCGGAGGTCTGCAGCCGGGACTTCCAGAAGTCCAGGGTGTCCTCATAGGTGCGGTGCGTGCGGAGCTTGTCCAGGAACACCCGGCGCAGCCCGGAGAGCTGGTTGGCCAGCCCGCCCACGGTGGGGGCATAGGAGCGCCCGTTGTCATTGACCACGATCACCACGCGGCGGTCCCGGTCCGCGGCGATGTTGTTGATGGCCTCCCAGGCCATGCCGCCCGTCAGCGCGCCGTCCCCGATCACGGCCACCACGGTGCGATCGCCCTGACCACGCAGGGCCCAGGCCCGGGAGATGCCGTCCGCCCAGGACAGGGACGAGGAGGCGTGGGAGGACTCCACCACGTCATGCACGGACTCGGCGCGGTCCCCATAGCCGGAGAGCCCGCCCTCCTGGCGCAGCGTGGAGAACTCCTGCCGGCCGGTCACGAGCTTGTGCACGTAGGACTGGTGCCCCGTGTCGAAGATGACGGCGTCCTGCGGCGAGTCGAAGCTCCGGTGGATCGCCAGGGTCAGCTCCACCACGCCCAGGTTCGGGCCCAGGTGCCCGCCGGTGCGGGAGACGTTGGTGATGAGGAAGGTCCGGATCTCCTCGGCCAGTTGCCGCGTCTGACCCCGGGTGAGGCGGTGCAGGTCCTGCGGGGTGCGGATCGATTCGAGAAGGCCCACGGGCAAGCGGTCCTTTCGGCCGGGGAACAGAGTGGAATACAGCTTCCCCCCAGAATACCGCGCGGTGGCCGTGCCGCTGGGAGGGGGGCGAACCATCAGTGGGCACGACGCCGAGGGGCCGGGTTCCCGGTGTGGGGAACCCGGCCCATCGGTCCGGTGGCTACCGGTGCGGATCAACCGCAGCGGCGGCGGAGACTACTTCTTCGCCGCGATCTGGCGCAGCACGTACTGCAGGATGCCACCGTTGCGGTAGTAGTCGGCCTCACCGGGGGTGTCGATGCGGACCACCGCGTCGAACTCGGTGACCTTCCCGTTCTCGTGCGTGGCCGTGACCTTGACAGTCTTCGGGGTGGAGCCCTCGTTCAGGGCGGTCACGCCGGAGATCCCGAAGGTCTCGGTGCCGTCCAGGCCCAGGGTGTCCGCGGACTCGCCCTCGGGGAACTGCAGCGGCAGCACGCCCATGCCGATCAGGTTCGAACGGTGGATGCGCTCGAAGGACTCCGTGATGACCGCCTTGACGCCCAGCAGCGCGGTGCCCTTGGCTGCCCAGTCACGGGACGAGCCGGTGCCGTACTCCTTGCCGGCCAGCACCACCAGGGGGGTGCCGGCGGCCTGGTAGTTCTGCGCCGCGTCGTAGACCGCGGCCTGCGGGGAACCGTCCTGGGTGTAGTCGCGGGTGAAGCCGCCCTCCACGCCGTCCAGCAACTGGTTCTTGATGCGGATGTTGGCGAACGTACCGCGGATCATCACCTCGTGGTTGCCACGGCGGGAGCCGTAGGAGTTGAAGTCCTTGCGCTCCACGCCGTTCTCCAGCAGGTACCGGCCTGCCGGGGTGTCCGACTTGAAGGAACCGGCCGGGGAGATGTGGTCCGTGGTCACGGAGTCACCGAGCTTGAGCAGCACGCGGGCGCCGGCGATGTCCTCCACCGGGGTCGGCTCGGCCGGCATGCCCTCGAAGTACGGGGGCTTCCGGACGTAGGTGGACTGGTCGTCCCACTCGAAGGTGTCGCCCTCGGGGGTCTCCAGGGCCTGCCAGCGGGCGTCGCCGTCGAAGATGGTCCCGTATTCACGGGTGAACATCTCGGTGTCGATCGAACGGTCGATGATCTGCTGGACCTCGGTCGGCTCCGGCCAGATGTCCTTCAGGAACACGTCGTTGCCGGCGGAGTCCTGACCCAGCGGATCGTTCTCGAAGTCGAAGTCCATGGTGCCGGCCAGTGCATAGGCGACCACCAGCGGCGGGGAGGCCAGGTAGTTCATCTTCACGTCCGGGTTGATGCGGCCCTCGAAGTTCCGGTTGCCGGAGAGCACCGAGGTCACGGACAGGTCGTTGTCCTGGATGGCCTGGGAGATCTCAGACTCCAGCGGACCGGAGTTGCCGATGCAGGTGGTGCAGCCGTAGCCCACGATGTTGAAGCCCAGGGCGTTCAGCGAGGGGACCAGACCGGACTTCTCGTAGTACTCGGTGACCACGCGGGATCCGGGCGCCACAGAGGTCTTGACCCAGGGCTTCGAGGTGAGGCCCTTCTCCACGGCATTGCGGGCCAGCACGGCGGCCGCCATCATCACCGAGGGGTTGGAGGTGTTGGTGCAGGAGGTGATCGAGGCGATCGAGACGGCACCGTGGTCCAGCTGGAACTCACGGCCGTCCTCCATGGCCACGCCCACGGACTTGGACGGACGGCCGGCTCCGGCCTCGTCCTCGGTGGCGTAGTTGTGGATGTCCTTGCGGAACTGGTCCTTGGCGTCCGTGAGCTGGATGCGGTCCTGAGGACGCTTCGGGCCGGAGATCGAGGGCACCACGGTGCCGAGGTCCAGCTCGAGGTACTCCGAGAACTGGATCTCCTTCGAGGGATCGTGCCAGAGGCCCTGCTCCTTGGCGTAGGCCTCCACCAGCGCGATGCTCTCCGCGGAGCGGCCGGTCAGGCGCAGGTAGTCCAGGGTGACGTCGTCGATGGGGAACATCGCGGCGGTGGAGCCGAACTCCGGGGACATGTTCCCGATGGTGGCGCGGTTGGCCAGCGGCACGGAGCCGACGCCCTCACCGTAGAACTCCACGAACTTGCCGACCACGCCGTGCTGGCGCAGCTGCTCGGTGATGGTGAGCACCACGTCGGTGGCGGTGGCGCCGGCCGGGATGGACCCGGTCAGCTTGAAGCCGACCACGCGCGGGATGAGCATGGAGACGGGCTGGCCGAGCATGGCCGCCTCGGCCTCGATGCCGCCGACGCCCCAGCCCAGCACGCCCAGACCGTTGACCATGGTGGTGTGGGAGTCGGTACCGACGCAGGAGTCCGGGTAGGCGCGCAGCACGCCGTCCACCTCGCGGGTCATGACGGTGCGGGCCAGGTTCTCGATGTTGACCTGGTGCACGATCCCCATGCCCGGGGGGACGACCTTGAAGTCGTCGAACGCGGTCTGGCCCCAGCGAAGGAACTGGTACCGCTCGCCGTTGCGCTGGTACTCGATCTCCATGTTGCGCTCGATGGCCTGGTCGTTGCCGAAGGAGTCGATCTGCACCGAGTGGTCGATCACGAGCTCGGCGGGTGCCAGCGGGTTCACGCGGGAGGCATCGCCACCGAGGTCCTCGATGGCCTCACGCATGGTCGCGAGGTCCACGATGCAGGGCACACCGGTGAAGTCCTGCATGATGACGCGGGCGGGGGTGAACTGGATCTCGGTGTCCGGCTGCGCGTTGGGGTCCCAGGACCCCAGGGCCTTGATGGTCTCGGCGGTCACGTTCGCGCCGTCCTCGGTACGGAGCAGGTTCTCCAGCAGGACCTTCAAGGAGTACGGGAGCTTCTCTGCGCCCTCCACCTTGTTCAGCCGGAAAATCTCATACTCGGCGCCCTCGACGTCCAAGACGCCTTTGGAGCCGAAGCTGTCAACAGTAGTCACGGGGACTCCTCTTCCTGCCCTGGGTCAGGGCGTTTGGCCGGTCTGTCAGTGCCGTTGCCGGTCCGCCGGTTGATCCTGAACACGCGTGCGGGCGGTTCAGTGCCGATGGTGGCAGCCACATGCCGTTCCTGGGCCGGACATCTCACAACGCCGTCACAGGGGGCTTCGGCCACCATCCTAGCCCGATGCGCGGCAGGAACCCGCGCTTACCGCGCGCAGATGTCCGGCGCACTTCGCAGAAAACCGCACTTCTTGACACCACGGAAACTTCTGCGGAGGGCAGACGCTGTCAGGATCGGGTGAGCACCGCGAGCGACTCCATGTGGTGCGTGTCCGGGTAGAGGTCGAAGACCTGCACGGACTCGGCCACCCAGCCGCCCTGGGCCAGCAGCCCCAGATCCCGGGCGAAGGACGCCGGGTCACAGGAGACGTAGACGATCCGTCCGGGGTCCAGCCGGTGGATGCGCTCCACGGCCGCCTTTCCGGCACCGGCCCGAGGTGGGTCCAGGACCACCGTGTCCACCGAACGCCCGCCCAGCCCGCATTCGGCCACGGGCTTCTCCGGCTGGGACAGCCAGCCGCCGAGCACCCGGTCCGTCATGCCGTTGAGTACGGCGGCCTGGGTGACACCGTGCAGGTTGCGGCGTGCGTCCCGGCTGGCCCCCGGGGAGGCCTCCACGGACAGCACCAGACCCTCGGGACCCACGGCGTCTGCCAGGAAGGCGGAGAACAGCCCGGCTCCCGCGTACAGGTCCGCCACCACCTGACCCGGTTGCGGAGCGGCGGCCTGCAACACCGCGTCCACCAGCACGGTGGGGGCGGAACGGTGGACCTGCCAGAAGCCGTCCCCCGTGATCCGAAACGCGTGGTGGCCCCCGCGGGCGGTGGTCACCTCCTCCTGGGTCCACGTCCGCCCGCGCAGCCGGTGCACCTCGGGGCGGTCCTCCGGGGTCGGCCCCGGCACGGTCAACGCCACGGAGGTGCCCTCGGGCAGTCGAGACGTCTGGCGGTGCATGCGCCCGCCGAGTGACGAGGGGTCCACGCCCTCGGCCGGTGTCAGCAGTATCAGGGACGGCTCACCGGTCCCGGGGGTGGCCACGTCCACCCGGGAGATCCCGGTGAAGTCGAGTTCCCAGAGCTTCAGAGCGTCCAGGCCGTGGACCCCGAGGGGCATGTTCCGGACGGGGACCAGCACATTGGAACGGTGGGCGTGCATGGCCAGCCGGCCGGTGGGGGTCACCGCGAAGGCGTTGCGGGTGCGCCAGTGCAGGCCCGAGGGATCATCCCCGGGCGCTCCGGTGACGTGCACGTCCAGTTGGATCCCGGCGATCCTCGCCACGGTGTCCCGAAAGACCTGGGCCTTGAGCCGCCGCTGGTGCGGCAGCACGATGTGCCCGTACTCCGCGCCGCCCACGGGCAGGCGGCCCGCGGCGTGCGCTCGCAGGGAGTCGGCCAGCTTCCACTGGTGGGTCCGGCGGAACTCGGAGCCGTGGAGGACCTCGATGGTGTCTGCCCGCCAGAAGCGGGCGCCCTCCCCCGCCTCGGTGACCACGGCCCGGACCACCTCACTCGGGATGGCGTGCCGCACGAACACGACCCGCCCCTCGTGCCTGGCCACGCAGTGGCCCCCGTGGGCCATGGGGCCGACCTCCAGTTCGAGGATCTGCGGGGTCTCCGGCATCCCGGCGGTCTCGCGGGACTGCGGGCGGGCCCCCTCGGCTCTGCTGGTCTCCCGGATGGGCGTCATCCTGGCCGGCCTCCTTCTTCGGTCTGGTCTCCGGCACCCGTCCGGCCCGATTGTCCGGCGGAGATCCGTGCACCTTTGACCCGACTCTACTGGTCCGGCCCGGTTTCCGTCTGGCCCCGCGGGGATTCAGGTAGGCGATGCGTGACACCACGCACTCCGGAGAGCCGCCACGGCACCGAGGCCACCATGACGCCCGGCTCCCGGTGCAGCCGGTCCTTGAGCCGCTGGGTGGTCCTGTTGTGCAGCAGCCGCTGCCACCCGTGAGCCACCACGTACTCCGGGATGTACACCACCACGAGATCCCTGGGTGACGTGCGCCGCTGGGCCCGTAGGTGCCGGATCAACGGCTCGGACATCTCCCGGAACGGGGAGGCCAGCACGGTCACGGGCACCGGAAGGTCGAGCCGGTCCCACGCCGTCAACAGGCCCTGGGTGGACTCCTTGTCCAGGTCCACCACCACGGCCTCCAGACTGGACGGCCGGGAGGCCCGCGCATAGGCCACGGCCCGGAGTGTGGGGCGCTGGACGGACATCACGAGGACCACGGCGTGGACACGGGAGGGCAGGGCCCGGGCGTCCTCCGTGGGTGTCAGGTCCAGTTCGGAGGCCACCGCGTCATAGTGGTTGCGGATTCGGGACATCACGAACACCATGGCCGCGATGGCCAGCAGGGCCACCCACGCGCCCTGGCCGAACCGCGTCACGAGCACCACGAGCGCCACGAGTGCGGCCACCACGAACCCCACCAGGTTCACCAGCCGGCGGGTCCGGACCGCCTGACGGCCGCGCGTCCCGGGAGTCTGGGCGAGCTTGCGGCTCCAGTGCCGCACCATGCCCAGTTGGCTCACGGTGAAGGAGAGGAACACCCCGATCACGTAGAGCTGGACCAGCAGTGCCGTCTGGGCCTGGAACGCCCAGACGAGGGCCAGGGCTGCGAGGGTCAGCAGCACCACCCCGTTGGTGTACCCCAGACGGTCGCCGCGAGTCAGGAGCTGCCGCGGCAGGTATCCGTCACCGGCCAGCCGGGACGCCAGCTCGG
Organism: Citricoccus nitrophenolicus; assembly: GCF_047305825.1. GTDB lineage: Bacteria > Actinomycetota > Actinomycetes > Actinomycetales > Micrococcaceae > Citricoccus > Citricoccus nitrophenolicus. Next base: position 470,115 of record NZ_CP063070.1, read on the forward strand.
GGAAGGACTTGAAGGCCGAGTGACCGGCCATCACCAGCAGGACGACCACCAGCAGGATCAGGGCCCCCGACAACAGGCTGCCCGTACCCAGGATGGCGTTGGCCAACTGGGCCAACACCGGGTTCTGGACATAGTCCGCCGGCACCGGTCCCCCGCCCTCCGCCTGCAACGAGGCCGGGTCCAGGACGAAGACCACGGAGGTGCGGTCGGCCAGGTACATCACGCCGAGTGTGGAGGCCGCGGCGATCAGCCCCATGGCCAGCATCACGGACCGCGCCGTGCGGATGCGGGGCCTGGCCATGGTGGCCACGTTGGAGGCGGGCACCTCCACGCCGGTGGCCAGGGCCGAGCCGGAGGAGAACGCCCGCAGTACCAGCACGGCCATCGCCAGAGGGCCCAGCCCCTCCGCGAAGGCTGGATCCGGCACCGGTTCCACAGCTGCCGAGGCGGCCGGTGCCAGCGTGCCCAGAGCGTCCTGGACGAGTCCCGTGGCGATCATCCCGAAGAGCAGGATGAGCAGGGCCAGTGCCAACAGGGCGGGTGCCCTCCGTCCGCGCCCGGCACCGCGGATGCTCGCCATGGCCAGGAGCACGACGCCGGCCGACGCCACCGCGGTCTCCGCACCTTCCAGCGTGGGCCAGACCGCGGCCAGGTAGCGGGCCATGGCGGCCACGGACACGGCCACCGTGAACACGAGGTCGAGCATCATGGCGGCCCCGACCGTCACACCGGCCCAGGGGCCCAGGTTGGCCCGGGAGATGGCGTAGTCGCCGCCCTCCGGGTAGGCCCGGACGGACACCCGGTAGGACATCACGATCAGCAGCATGACGGCCACCACGGCCACGCCGATCTCCGGCCCGAGGCTCAGGGCGGCGGTCCCGCCCAGGGCCAGCGTCAGGAGGATCTCGTCCGGGGCGTAGGCGATGGATGACCACGCGTTGGCCGAGAACACGGGCAGCGCTGTGAACCGGCCGAGGGGCCGGCGGTTCAGCCGCTCCGTGTCATAGGGCCGGCCCACCAAGAGCCGACGGACGGAATCAAGGACCCTTGCCACAGGACCACGGTACCCCTGCTGAGCGCAGGGGCCGGCGCGTGGCACACTGGACTCGCCGGCCCAGCCGGCAGCATTGCCGGACCACTGACGGGTCCGGCGTCCAGAAGGACCGGGAGGCAGATGGATGGCCCACTTCGTGATCATGGGCTGCGGCCGCGTGGGCTCGTCCCTCGCGCTGACGCTGGAACGCGGTGGCCACTCGGTGGCGGTGGTCGACCAGGACGAGCAGGCCTTCCGCCGTCTCGGACGGCACTTCGGCGGCCAACGGGTCACCGGAGTCGGCTTTGACCGGGATGCCCTGGCCAAGGCCCGCATCCAGGAGGCCTATGCCTTCGCCGCGGTGTCCTCCGGTGACAACTCGAACATCATCGCAGCCCGGGTGGCCCGGGAGACCTTCGGGGTGGAGCACGTGGTGGCACGGATCTACGATCCCGGCCGCGCGGAGATCTACCAGCGGCTGGGGATCCCCACCGTGGCGGCGGTGCGCTGGTCCACCGACCAGGTGCTGCGGCGCATCCTCCCGGACACGGACCTGGCCGGTGACTTCCGGGACGCCTCGGGGCGGATCGTGATGGCCGAGGTCCGGGTCGCGCCCGGTTGGATCGGTCACCCGCTGTCCGAGTTGGAGGCGGAGGCCGGGGTCCGGGTCGCCTTCCTCACGCGGATGGGTGAGGGGATCGTGCCGCACGCGGACACGCTCTACCAGCAGGGGGACATCGTGCACGCCGTGCTGACCGTCACCGGCCAGGACGAGGCCGAACGGATTCTGGCGGCCGCGCCGCCGTCCGGCACGGGACTGCTGGGCGAGAAGGGCGATCAGGACGAGCAGGACTGGCAGGGCCGGCAGAGCCAGCAGAGCCGGCAGGACGAGTCGCGGGACACGACGAGGGACGGGGTGGATCAGCAGTGAGGGTCGTCATTGCCGGTGCGGGATCCGTGGGGTCATCGATCGCCAAGGAGTTGCTCGCCAACGGACACGAGATCCTGTTGGTGGACACCAAGCCCGAGGTGGTCTCCCGGTCCGGACTTCGAGGTGTCAAGTGGCTGATCGGGGATGCCTGTGAGCTCGCGGTCCTGCAGGAGGCACACCTCGAGACCGCGGAGGTGCTCGTGGCCGCCACGGGGGATGACAAGGCCAACCTCGTGGTCTCCCTGCTGGCGAAGTCCGAGTTCGGGGTCGGGCGGACCGTGGCCCGCGTCAACAACCCGAAGAACGACTGGCTCTTCGACGAGTCTTGGGGCGTGGACGTGGCCGTGTCCACCCCTCGGATCATGACGGCCCTCGTGGAGGAGGCCGTGGAGTCCGGAGACCTGGTGCGGTTGCTGACCCTGAAGTCCGGGCAGACCGCCCTCGCGGAATTCACGGTTCCCTCCGGCCACTGGTCAGATGGTCGGCGTCTGGGCTCGGTGTCCTGGCCTGCGGACGTCTCCGTGGTGTCGATCATCCGAGACACCCGGCCCATCACCCCCAGCGACGACGACGTCCTGGAGGCCGCCGACGAGGTGTTCTTCCTGGCCACCGTGGAGGCCGAGGAGCGGCTTCGCTCCCTGCTGGTGCCCGTGGAGGAGAGCTAGTCGCGGGATCTGGCCGCGGACACCAGCCACCCGAACCACAGGGCGAGAGCGTACAGGGGCAGTCCCATCACCAGCCGGGCCGTTCCGAGCGCCGTCAGCAGATCGGCGAGGTACAGGGGCACCTGGACCACGAGGCGCAGGGCCAGCGCTCCCACGAGGATCCAGGTGGCCAGGGCATAGCGGCGCCGCCGTCCCGCCTGGTCCCGCCACTGAAGTCCCTCGTTGCGGACCATGCCGTAGACCAGACCCAACAGCGGCCAGCCGACGAACACGGACACGGACAGGGCCACGATGTAGGCCGCGTTGGTGACGAATCCCCACAGGTAGTAGTCCCGTGCCTCGCCGGTGTTCAGGGCCACCACCACGCACAGGACCACCGCCACCAGCCCTGCCAGCGCCTGCACCGGACTCTGGCGCTGGACCAGCCTGGCCACGCTGAAGACGGCGGCCACGGCCACGGAGGCGATCCCGGCACCCCACAGGTCCTGGGTGGCGATGAACGCGACGAGGAACACCGCGGAGGGCAACACCGACTCGAGCAGCCCACGCCAACCGCCGATCGTCGCCAGTACGTCGATCTGGCCCGAGTCGGTCACGGCCGTCCCGGAGCCGACCCTGCGTAGCGCCGCGTCCAGCGGGGAGTCCGCGTCCTCCGGGACTGCAGCAGCAGAACCGTCCTGGGGTGCCTTCGGCTCGGCGGACTCAGGGTCGGTGCTCATGCGGGGCTCCTGCCAGCAGTTCGTAACGGGGATTGAAGACCGTGGGCAGGTCCTGGTGGACGGAGAGGAACCCCTCGATCCGCAGCCACCGGCCGGCCGTGATGCCCGGGACCCTGCGTTGGCCGATCCAGACCAGTCGGATCCGTTCACCGCCCGTGGAGATCTGTCCCGGACGGGGTGCCCGGGTGACCAGGTCGACGGCGAATCGGGCCGGGCTGGTCCGGTCCTGCAACCGCACCGCGGCCACCTGTCCCTCCCGCCGGACGGTGGCCCCGTGGGCGCCGGCCGGCGCGGCGGTCTGCGTTCCAGCCTGCGGGGTGGTCATGATCGGTTCAGCGGACTTCCGTGATCTCCGGTCCGCGCTCCGGTGCCGGTTCGGCCTGTCCGGACGGGGACTTCTGAGCCGCGGGGCGCATGTTCTCCGGAGGCGTCAGCGGCAGCAGTTCACGGGGAGGGTGCGGCTCGTCTCCACGCCGGACCACGATGCGGGAGAACACGTCATCGATGACACCGACCGCCTCAGCCTTGAACGCGGCCTCGCCGCCCACCACACCGCGCAGGAACCATCGGGGTCCGTCGACGCCCACGAAGCGGGCCACCCGCCATCCGGGCGAGCCGTCCGGCATCGCGGCCGGGATGCGGGCTGCGACCTCGGTGCCGAAGGCTCCCTCCTGCTCCCCCACCTGAGCCCCCTCGGTGGCCGTCACCGATTCGAGGATCTCGCCCCGGATCTCGTCCCACAGACCGCCGGTGCGGGGCGCGGCGAACGCCTGGGCCTGGATCGAGGACTGGCCCAGCTGCAGGGTCACGCCGATGATGCGCTTGGTCGATTCCTCCAGGTCGAGACGGACCTTCAGGTCCTTGACCATGGGCACTCGCAGTGATCCCAGATCAAGGTAGCCCTCCGCCTCCGGACGCTCGGTGATGTCAAAGGGTCCGGTCGCCTCGGCCACCGGATCCGCCCCGCTCTGGTCGCGGGGGTCCTGGAGTTCCTCCGGAAGGACGACCGATTCGGTCTTGACGTTCCGGTTACGGCCGAAGATCATCTGCCTGCCTGCCAATCCGTGTCACGCGTTGAAGTAGTCATTCGAAGACATCCGAGGGACCAGTCCAGCTTAGGTCAGTGCGAGGACGGCGTTGAACCGCCCTGCCCCGGCCCGAAACCGCCCGTGGACCCGAAGCCGGCGGCCCCGCGGTCCGAGTCCGGAAGTTCATCCACCCTGACGAACTCGGCCTGGGCGACCTGCTGGATGACCAACTGGGCGATCCGGTCCCCCCGGCGCAGGTGGATGGACTCACTGCGGTCAGTGTTCAGCAACGGCACCTTGATCTCCCCGCGGTACCCGGCGTCGATGGTCCCGGGGGTGTTCACCAGGGTCAGGCCATGCCGCACGGCCAGGCCCGAACGGGGATGCACGAGGCCGACGAATCCCTCCGGGAGAGCCAGGGCCACGCCCGTCGGGACGAGGGCGCGCGCACCCGGTTCCAGCACCACGTCCTCGGTGGTCCGCAGGTCCGCACCGGCATCGCCGGGCAACGCGTAGCTGGGAGGCTCGATGCCGTCGTCGAGCATGGTCAACGCCACCGTGGGCCGCTCGACGGGCCTTGGGACGGTTGGGGACTCCAGGGGGACTGCTGGCTGATTCACGCGGCCACTGTACTGCAGGATTCACCCCTGTCCCACCAAACGTGGGATTCTAGGAGGCATGCACGAATCCACCCCGGCGCCCGCACCGGAAGCCCGCGTCCTGTACGAGGAGAAGCTGCGGCCCTCCCCCTGGATCTGGATGATCGCGGTGATGATCTCCAGCCTGTCCATCCTGGTCTTCGTCCCGATCGGCGTGGAGATCGGCCTGACCGTGGCCGTGGTCGTGTTCGCGATCATCGCCATCCTGCTGACCGTCTCGACCCCGAGGATCCTCGTCACGGACCGGACTCTGCAGGTGGGACGTGCCGGCATCGAACGAGAACATGTGGGGGCCGTCACCGGGTACCGGGGCGAGGATGCCTCCCATCAGCGCGGGCCCGCGCTGCACGGTCTGGCCTACATGTGTCTTCGCGGATGGATAGATCCGGTGGTCCGCATCCAGATCGAGGACCGGCGGGACCGGACCCCGTACTGGCTGGCCAGCACCAGGAATCCCGAACGCCTGGTCGAGGTGCTGGGCGGCACCATGGCCCGCGCGGCGGACACAGAGGAACATCCCGGCACCTCCGCCTAGGAGTCCGCCCAGGAGCGCCTGGGAGAGCCTGGGAGGGCGCACCGGAGCCGCCCGGTGCAGCGCCTGAAATGCCTCAGATACACCGAGGGCCGGCCAGTGGAAACTGGCCGGCCCTCCGTGCACGCTGCGTCGTTCACCGCACCTCGAGTGGCGCTAGCCCTCGCAGTCGGTGCAGAACAGCAGGCCGTTCTTCTCCTTGGCAACCTGCGAGCGGTGACGCACGAGGAAACAGGATGCACAGGTGAACTCGTCGGACTGGGCGGGAAGCACCCGGACCATGAGCTCCTCACCGGAGAGGTCGGCGCCGGGAAGCTCGAATCCCTCGGCCGCCTCCGTCTCGTCCTCATCCACCACGGCGGACTGGGTGTCCGTGCGGCGGTTCTTCAATTCTTCGATGGAGCTCTCGTTGAGCTCGTCCTCGTTCTTGCGTGGCGCGTCGTAATCGGTGGCCATAAGGGGTGTGTTCACGCTCCGCTGGTGTGGTCGGAGGGGACCGACCGTGGGTGGGATGTTGCCGAAATGCCGCCGGAGTCCCCTCGGGGACAGCTGGGGAATCCGGCCGCGAGAACCTGTGTCGGCCGGCCGATCAGGCCCGCCCGAGGTCTCCGCGTCGTGGAGATTGTTCCCCACGACCGGACAAAAACCAAATCGCTGAGAGCGTACAGGGAACACGGATCCACGCCACACCGGGGGCGCGTGGTGCACAAGGATGCAGAATCGTGGCAAAGTCGTCTGACGAGTGGGTCACCGGGCCCTAGCCGACCGTGGAGGACAGACATGCAGGAACTCCGTCTCGTTGGTGTCCAGGAGGATGGTGGACATCTGCTGCTCAGCAACGAGGCCGGTGAGGAGTTCTCCCTGCCGGTGACCGAGGCCCTACGGTCCGCGGCGACCCGCCCCATCGGCCGGCCCTCCGCACAGGCCGCGGACGCGGCCGAGGGGGTGCTGACCCCCCGAGACATCCAGGCACGCATCCGGGGCGGGGCCACGGCCGAGCAGGTGTCCGCCGAGTCCGGTGTGGCCCTGGACCGCGTGCGCAAGTACGAGGGGCCGGTCCTGGCCGAGCGCGACTGGATGGCCCATCAGGCCCGCCGGGTGGAGGTGGCCGCGCCCTCGCCCGGCCACGATCTGTACCGCAGCACGTTCGGCGACGACCCGGCCCTGCTCGGCGACATGGTCCGCCACCGGCTGACCGCCCTCGGCATGGATCCCGCCACGGCGCAGTGGGATGCCTGGCGCAACGCGGGTGGCTCCTGGACCATCACCCTCGATTTCTCCACCGAGGGCCTCGAGGGCTCTTCCTCCACCATCGGGGACCAACCGCCGGCCCAGTGGTCCTTCCGCCCCTCCAGCCACCACCTGGACAACCAGAACCGGTGGGCCCAGGTGCTCTCCGAGCTCGACCCTCTGGACGGCCCCTTCGGCGGCCGGCGGCTCTCCGCCGTCGGGGACCGGCCGTTCAACGTGGAGGAGGACGTGGAACCGGATCCCGCCGCGGGTCCCGGCGAGTCCGCACGGGACCCGAGAGTCGCCCTGGATCAGGACTCCCAGGATGAGCTGCTGGACGTGCTGCGGGCCCGCCGTGGTCAGCGCCTCGGCGTGGACGAGGAGGGCGATGACGAGCTCGCCCTCATGCTGACGCGTGACGAGCAGCCCACTCAGGAGTCCTCCCGCCCGAGGCTGACGGTCGCCGCGGCCCCTGACGCCGAGGTCGCGGGCGCGAGCGCAGAGGACGCAGAGGACGCGGACAGCGCCGACGACGGCTCCTGGACGGAGTCCGACGGTTGGACTGCCGAGGTGGTCGCGTACTCCGATCCCGCCGCGGACCGGTTCGGCGAGCACGACGAGGCTGGCGACGGCGCTGAGGGATCAGAAGGGGGCGGAGAAGAAGGAAGCGAGGCAGAAGGGGCCGAGGACTCCGACGACGAGTCGCCCCGGAACCTGCCGGGTCAGATCGCCCTGGATCTGGGTGAGTCTGAGCGCTCCTCGGGCACGGACAAGGGCCGAGGAGGTCCCCGCAAGGCGAGCGCTCGCTCCGCCGGTGCCAAGTCGAAGCGGCCGTCCGTGCCCAGCTGGGACGAGATCGTCTTCGGCCGCAAGGGAGACTGAGCCGCGAAGGGATCAGGCGGAGCCAGCGGCCACTACCGCCGCGGCCGCTGCAGGAACAGCAGCGGGACCTCTCGTTCGGCTCGAGTGGGAGCCCCATGGTGGCCCACCATCTCGAAGGCGGACGGCGCCACCCGCCGGCCATCGTAGAGGGCCACCGGTCCGTGGGCGGCCACGAGGAGATCGCCCAGGCGTGGGGCCACCCTCGTCTCGACCTCGCCGAACCAGCCGGCCGCCACGGCCTGCTCGCGCGTCAGAATCCACGCCTGGTCGCCGAAGGCCTCCTGCCAGGCGGCTGTGGTGCCCTCTCGAACTGCCGCCGAGGCATCCGGAGCGAAGTGCATCTGGACGAACCGCGGCTCCCCGGCGGTGTGCCGGATCCCGTCCACCAGGGCCGGCAACTCGGCGTAGTCGATGCGCCCGGACTCGGGCACGTCGATCATCCCGTGGTCCCCCGTGAGCAGCAGCACCGTGTCCTTCGGCACGGCGGTGCTGAGGCGGCGGGCGGCACCGTCGATCTCCTCGAGCGCATAGAGCCACTGCTCCGAACCGATCCCGTGCTGATGCCCGGCCTTGTCCAGCTCGTTGAGGTACAGATAGAGCAAGATGGGCCCGGTGGCGGCGTGCAGCTCCTCCTTGGCCCGCTGGAACCTGGCCTGCAGGGTCTTCGCCGCCACGAAGCGCGAGCCCCGCAGGGCAGCGGTCGTCAGTGCGGAGTTCTCGAAGGCCGGCAGGGACACGGTCACTGCCTGCACGCCCGGGTCGTCGAAGGCGGAGACGGGGGTTCCGCCGGTTCCGGAGGCCTCCGGGCGGGTGGCGGCGAGCCGCTCGAAGACGGTGGGATACGGCTGCCAGGCCAGCGGATCGGTCTGGGGATCCCAGCCGCCGAGTTGGTTGATGACGGTGTCCCGCTCCGGGTCCAGCACGTCATAGCCCACCAACCCGTGGCGCCCGGGCGCCAGGCCGGTGCCGAGGGTCGAGAGTGAGGCCGCCGTCGTGGTGGGATAGGCCACCTGCAGCGTGGACGAGTCCCGCTCCAGCATGGACTTCAGGAACGGAGCGTGACCCGCGTACCGCTTCAACAACGCCTTGCCCAGGCCGTCCACCATCACCACGGCGGCTCGCCGGGTCCTCGGCAGCTGCAGGGTGTTCGCGAAGCCGGCGGCGCCCAGTGCCGCGGCGGACGAGGTGAGGACGCCGGCCAGTGACCGGCCGGCGTAGTCCGGGCCGGCAGGGATCTGTGCTGCGGAACTCACCGTCCGGACCGGCCCCCGGGCTCCTGAGACGTGGCACGGCGCAGCTCGCGGTAGAACGCCAGGGCCTGGTCCACGGCCTGCTGCCCCTCGGCCTCGGCCGCCACCCGCAACACCAGGTCCTCCCGCGTCGAGGTGCCGGTGTATCCGTGGTCCGCCTCGCAGTTCGGATCCCCGCAGGCGGCTGGGGCCAGGTCCAGACGCTGCCCGCCGGCCCAGGTGACGGAGAGTGTGACCTCGGCGATGGGGTCCCCTCGCCGGAAGGTCTGCGGCTGCGGGTGCATGGTGGTGGCCACCACCGAATCGATCCGCCACAACGGGACCATCTCCGTGGAGACCTGGGCCATCACCTGCTCGCCGGCCTCGTCCAGGGCGTGGTCGTCCAGGTGGAGGGCCGCCATGACGTCCCCGGCCAGGGCGAGGACGGTGATGTGACGGTGGATCTCGTCAAAGTCGAAGTGGGTGTCCACGTGGATCAGGTGGCTGGTGACCTCACGGTCGTCCAGCACGGAGTCCAGGACATCCGCCACGAGTTCCGGGTAGAACCCGGCCCGTTCGATGTCCGCCCCGAGAGTGGGTCCGTCAGCGTCCGTGGCGCTGGGCGCGGAGGCGGTCCGGCGCGGGGAAGCCTGCTGACCGGCGTCCGAGGCGGAATCGGCGTTCCCCGAGGAGTGGTGTCCCGAGGGGTGCTGGCCCGAACCGGGGTTCCTGCGCAGTGGAGTCATGACTCCATGCTATCGGCCCCGTCAGTTCCGCATCGCCCGGCGGGCGGAGTCCGTCCGCTGGGCCGCGTTGGCCACGTCCACCTCTGCCGAGAGCACCGTGACCCCCTGGTCCGAGGCCAGCACCGGGTTGAACCGGAGCCGGGCCACCTGCGGGTGGTCGTCCTTCAGCGCCGCCACGCGGGAGAGCAGGTCCTGCAGTGCCTCCGTGTCCACGGAGGGCAGCCCCCCGTAGCCGAAGAGCTTGGCCGAGGCCCGGGGGGCACGGATCATCCGGTCCAGGTCCTGGTTGGTCAGCGGCGGGACCCGGTGCACCCAGTCGTCCAGCAGGTCCACGGCGTCCCCTGCGATCCCGAAGGACACGACCGGCCCCAACAGCGGGTCCTCAAGGGCCGAGAGGGTGCAGGCCTGGCCGGGCCGGGCCATGGACTGCACCTCGAGGTCCGGACTGCCGTAGGGCTCCAGCACGCGGCGCATCTGGCTCACATTGCGCCGCAGGGACTCCGCGTCCACGATGTTCAGCCGGACCCCGCCCAGATCCAGACGGTGGCGCAGATAGCTGTCCACGGCCTTGACCACCACCGGCCAGCCGAGTCGCTCGGCCGCCTGCACGGCCTCGCCCTCGGTGCTGAACCGGACCGAGGGCAGCACCGCGATCCCGTAGCACTCCAGGAGCTCCTCCGACTCCGAGGAGGTGAGCCGGACCAGGTCAGTGCCCTCTGCGCGCGCGGTGAACCGCTCGATCAGGTCCTGGGCGCGGCGGCGGTCGATCCCCTCCGGCTCCACGGGCACGCCGGCCTCTGCATCGCGCCACCGGCGGTACCAGATGAGCCGGGACAACACCCGGGAGGCCTGTTCGGGCGAGGAGTACACGGGGATGCCGGGCTGGATCTGCCCCTCGCCATCGGCTGGCCCTGCCCCCCGGAGGGTGGTGGAGCGGTACCCCTCGTCCAGGACTCCCGTGTGGGAGGCCAGGACGGTGACGGGACTCTGCCGGGAGACCTCCTCGATCGCCGCCGCCAGGCGGTCGGCGTCACCGGGTTGCTGGTGCATGCCGGCCTGGGTGGCCACCAGGAGAGCGTCCACCTCGCCGGAGTCGATCGCCGTGGTGACGGCCTGGCCCACCGCGTGCACGGCCGCGTCCACGGTGTGCTCGGCGGCCAGATCCGGGACGAACTGCGTGGTCGTCACGGTCAGGCCGTGGCGTTCGGCCGCGTCCGTCACCACCCGGTTCAGGGCCAGGGAGTTGCCCACCACGCCCACGCGGGGCCCGGCCGGCAGCGGCTGGCAGGAGACCAGCTGCATCAGGTCCATCAGGTCGTCGTGGTTCTGGACCTGGATGACGCCGGTCTGCTCCAGCATGGAGTCGACCGCTCCGAGCGGTGCCTGCGTGGTGCGCGTCTCGTGCCCCGGTGGCAGCCGGCGGCCCATCACGTCCGAGCGTGCCACCACCACCGGTTTGGACCGGGAGAGCCGCCGGACGATGCGGGAGAACTTGCGGGGGTTGCCGAAGGACTCCAGGTAGACCCCCACGGCGGCCGTGGCGGCATCGTCCTCGAAGTACTGCATCGCGTCATTGCCCGAGACATCCGCACGGTTGCCGGCCGAGAGCATGGAGGACAGTCCGATGCCCCGGCGGTGCGCGGCGGCGAACAGGGTCACCCCGATCACGGCCGACTGGGAGAACAACCCCACCGGCCCGCGCCACGGCAGGAAAGGGGAGACCGAGGCGTTGAGACGGACCGCCGGCGCCGTGTTGATCAGCCCGGCCGAGGCCGGACCGATCACGCGCATACCGTTGGCCCGGGCCTGCCGCACCAGGGCGCGCTGCCGGACCAGGCCGTCCTGGCCGGCGTCGGCGTATCCGGTGGTGACCACCAGCAGTCCCTTGACCCCGTGACGGGCGCAGTCCTCCACCACGGCCGGCACCTCGGCCGCCGGCACGGCGATGACGGCGAGGTCCACCGGGCCCGGGACCTCGGCCAGGGTGGCGTGGGAGATCATTCCGGCCACCTCCAGAGCCTCGGGGTTGATCCCGTAGACCGGCCCCGTGAATCCGCCCTCGATGATGTTCTGCAGCAGGGCGAAGCCCACGGAGCCCCACTGCCGGCTGGCACCGATGACGGCCACGGACTCCGGGGCGAGCAGCTCGGCCACCGACTTCGCCTCGGCGCGGTGCTCCCGGGACTCCATCACGGCCCGGACCTTCGTGGTGGGGTCGATGGAGAAGGCCACGGCCACCACGCCGTCGTCGAAGTGGCGTTCGACCTCGAAACCGGACTCCTGGAACACGGAGAGCATCTTGCGGTTCTCCGGCAGCACCTCGGCGATGAACCGGCGGATGCCGTTCTCGCGCGCGGCCACGGCCAGGTGCTCCATGAGGATGGAGCCGATGCCCTTGCCCTGGGATGAGTCGGAGATGTTGAAGGCCACCTCGGCCTCCAGGGGGTCCTCCAGCCGGTCATAACGGCCGATCCCGAGGATCTCCGCCCCCAGCAGCACCACGAACGCCACCCGGTCGCGGTAGTCCACGTGGGTGAACCGTTCCAGCTCACGGCGGGACAGGGAGGACTTGAACGTGAAGAACCGCAGGTAGATGGAGCTCTGCGACTGTGACTCGTGCATCCGGGCCAGCCCCTCGGAGTCCTCGGGTCTCACCGGGCGCAGATGTGCCGTGGTGCCGTCCCTCAGGACGACATCGGCTTCCCAGTAGGCCGGATATTCGAGGGATTTCGGCGTCTCACCCATAGGATCACAGTAGACAATTCCCGCCCGCCAGCAAGGACCCCCGGCAGACCCATGGCCCGTACCCCCAAGAAATCCTCCGCCCCGGCAGCTCAGGCGATCCCGCTGGAGCAGGAGAACATCGTGGACATCGACGTCTCCTCCGAGATGGAGACGTCCTTCCTCGAGTACGCCTACTCGGTGATCTACTCGCGGGCCCTGCCGGACGCCCGGGACGGCCTGAAGCCCGTCCAGCGGCGGATCCTGTACATGATGAGCCAGATGGGGCTGCGCCCGGACCGCGGGCACGTGAAGTCGGCCCGCGTGGTCGGCGAGGTGATGGGCAAGCTGCACCCCCACGGGGACACCGCCATCTATGACGCCATGGTGCGCCTGGCCCAGTCCTTCTCCCAACGCCTGCCGCTCGTGGACGGCCACGGCAACTTCGGCTCGCTGGACGACGGCCCTGCCGCCCCGCGCTACACCGAGGCCCGGCTCGCTCCGGCGGCCCTGGCCATGACGACCTCGCTGGATGAGGACGTGGTGGACTTCGTCCCGAACTATGACAACCAGTTCACCCAACCGGCCGTGTTGCCGGCCGCCTTCCCCAACCTCCTGGTCAACGGTGCCTCCGGGATCGCCGTGGGCATGGCCACCAACATGGCCCCGCACAATCTGCGGGAGGTGGTCTCGGCGGCCCGGCATCTGCTGGAGCACCCCGAGGCCACGCTGGATGAGCTGATGGAGCACGTGCCCGGCCCGGACCTGCCCTCGGGGGGCCGCATCGTGGGCCTGGACGGGGTGCGGGACGCCTATGAGACCGGGCGCGGCTCGTTCAAGACGCGTGCCAAGGTCGCCGTGGAGCAGGTGACGGCCCGCAAGACGGGGCTCGTGGTCACGGAGCTGCCCTATGGCGTGGGTCCGGAGAAGGTGATCGAGAAGATCAAGGATGCCGTCAACGCCAAGAAGCTCACCGGCATCGCCGACGTGCTGGACCTGACGGACCGCAAGAACGGCCTCAAGCTCGTGATCGAGCTCAAGAGCGGCTTCAACCCGCAGGGCGTGTTGGCCCAGTTGTACAAGACCACGCCGCTGGAGGAGTCCTTCGGCATCAACAACGTGGCCCTCGTGGACGGCCAGCCCCGCACCCTCGGCCTGGTGGACCTGCTTCGGGTCTACGTTGACCACCGGATGGACGTGGTCCGCCGGCGCAGCACCCACCGGCTGCACAAGAAGCAGGACCGCCTGCACCTGGTCGAGGGCCTGCTGCTGGCCCTCGTGGACATCGACGAGGTCATCCAGATCATCCGCACCTCGGATGACACGGCCGAGGCCCGCACCCGGCTCATGGGCGTGTTCGACCTGACCGAGATCCAGGCCAACCACATCCTGGAGCTGCGCCTGCGCCAGCTGACCAAGTACTCCCGGATCGACCTGGAGACGGAGCGCGACGAGCTGCAGCGTGCCATCGCCGAGCTGGAGGCGATCCTCGCCTCGGACCAGCGGTTGCGGGACCTCGTCTCCAGCGAGCTGGCGGACGTGGCCGAGGCCTACGGCGACGAGCGCCGCACCGTGCTGCTCGAGTCCGAGAACCTTTCGCCCGTGAGCGCCACTGCGGGGGCGTCCCCGGCTGTCGGCCGCGGCCGGGCGGCCCAGGCGGCCCTGCCCGGAGCCGGCGGGGCGGACAGCCTCATGGTGCCGGACTCCCCCTGCTTCGTGGTGCTCACCACCTCGGGCCAGCTGGCCCGCACGGCCGACGGCACGCCGCTGGCCACGGCCGGACGCCGCCAGCGCCATGACGCCTACCGCTCGGTGGTCCCGACGACGGCCCGTGGCGAGATCGGCGCCCTCACCTCCTCGGGGCGCATCCAACGGGTCCAGGTGGTGGACATCCCCGCCCTGCCGGACGCCTCCCCCACTCCGAACCTCGCTGCCGGCGTGAAGGTGAAGGACTTCCTGACCCTGCAGCGCGGAGAGTCCCTGGTGGGCCTCGTCCCCCTGGGCGCCGTGCTGGCCCTGGGCACCCGGAACGGCGTGGTCAAGCGGGTCACCCCGGAGTGGCCGCTGAACCGGGACGACTTCGACGCGATCTCCCTGAAGGACGGCGACGTGGTGATCGGCGCCGGGCCGGCCGCCGACGGAGACCAGTTGGTCTTCATCACCCGCGCCGGCCAGCTGCTGCGCTACGACGCGTCACTGGTGCGGCCGCAGGGCCGCACGGCCGGCGGCATGGCCGGGCTCAAGGTTGCCTCCGGGGACGCCGTCATCGCGTTCTCCGCCGTTCCGGCCACCGCCGTGGCCGAGGACGCCGATGAGACCCGCCGGGCCGTCGTCGTGACGGTGACCGCCGGTGAGGACACGCTGCCCGGGACGGTACCGGGCTCCATGAAGAAGACGCCCCTGGACGAGTACCCGGCCAAGGGGCGTGCCACCGCGGGGGTGCGCGCCCACCGTCTGCTCAAGGGCGAGAGGGAGCTGCAGCTGGCCTGGGTGGGCCCCCAGCCGGCGCTGGGCGCCTCGGCCAACGGAGTGGCCCGTCCACTGCCCGCCGAGTTCGGCAGCCGGGACGGCTCGGGGCTCGCCATGGACCAGATGGTGGAGGCGATCGGCGCCGGTGCCTCCCCGGAGGCCGGTACACCCGAGCCGGACACTCCCGAGCCGGGCACTTCTGAGCCGGGCCCCGCCCGGGTGGCGTCCCCGGGCGCCGCGCCGCGTGGTCTGGCTGAGGCACCGACGGACGCCGACCCGTTCGACGACGGCTCCAACGCCGTGATCACCGGGGACTGATCAGGTCCAGGTGCACCGCCCCGGCGGCGGCGAAGCGGCGGTCGTGGGTGACCATGACGGCGGTCTTCTCCGCCAGGGCGGTGCCCAAGTCCGTCACCAGCTCGGCGGCCTCATCCGCCCCCAGGTGGGCGGTGGGCTCGTCCAGGAGCACCACGTCCGCCCGGGCCAGGAGTGCACGGGCCACGGCCACCCGTTGGCGCTGGCCGCCGGAGAGGAAGTGCCCGGCCGGCCCGATGCGGGTGCCCAGTCCCCCGGGCGAACCATGCAGCCAGTCCCCCAGTCCCACGCGCTCCAGCACGCCCACCAGCTCGGCGTCGGTGGGACGGTCCTCGGGGGCCCGGGCCAGGGTGAGGTTGGAGCGCAGGGTGGAGTCGAACAGGTAGGCGTCCTGCGGGCACCAGGCCACGGCCCCCAGGGGCGCCCCGAGCCTGTAGTTCCCGTGCCGCAGAGGCAGGAACCCCAGCAGCACGGCCAGCAGGGTGGACTTCCCGGACCCCGAGGGCCCGGTGATCACCGCGAGCTCGCCGCGCCGGAGGGTCAGGTCCAGGCCGGTGAACACGTCCCGAGACGTCCCCGGGTACCGCACGGCCACGTCGGAGAGCTCGAGCACGGCATCCGAGCTGGCTCCGGTGACATGGACGGCCGTCTCCTCCGCCGCAAGCAGCGGTGCGGTCTTGGCCAGCTGACGCCGCAGCACGGCCGCCTCCTGGCAGGCGGTCCCGTGGAGGCCGAGGGGTTCGGCCAGGGCCAGCATGAGGAACACGAGCATGGCGGTGACGGGGGCGGTCACGCCCTGCTGGAAGCACAGCATGAGGGTCTGCACGGCCGCCCAGCCGGAGAGCAGGGCAGTCAGGGACTGGCCCAGTCCGGCGGCCGCCGCCTGACGCTTCAGTGGCCGGTGGGCCGTCCGGTCGGCGGCGGCGAAACGATCTGCCGCCAGGGTGGCGGCCCCGTTGCCGGCGAGGTCCGGTGCCGCGGCGAGCAGGGCGGAGGTGCGCCGGAGCAGCCCCGTCCGGTGGTCGGTCAGTGCCCGGGTGGTGTTGCGGTCCACGGTGGCCACCACGAGGGGCACCAGCACCAGACCTGCCGCCCCGGCCACCACGGCGGGCCACCAGGCCCCGGGCGCCATCAGGACCACGATCAGCACCGTGACGAGCCAGCTGAGCACCGCGGCGGGGATCGGCACGATCACCCGGGGCACGGCGTCCCGCAGCTCGTCCACGTCCGCCACCAGCACGGGCAGGGCACCGCCGGAGCGCGTCAGCCGCCCCCAGCTCGCGGCCTGGTTCCCGAGGGCATCCCATAGCCGCAGGCGGATCCGGTTGGCCCAGCCCAGCACCGCATCATGGGTGTCCAGCCGTTCGAGGTATCGGAACAGGGCCCGGCCGATCCCGAAGAACCGCACCATGACGATCACGGACAGCAGGTACAGCACGGGCGGCTGATAGGCAGCCTGCACGATCAACCAGCCGGACAGTCCGGAGAGCAGCGCCGCCGCGAGAGTGGCCGCGGCGGCCCAGACGACCCCGGTGATGAACTTCCGCTCGGTCAGCGGCAGCAGCCGCAGCCAGTCCCGCCACCCGGTGTCGGGAGGGGCTCCTGTCCCTGCGCCGGCGTCGGGCTCACTCGAGCCGGAGCTCACTGCCCCCGAAGCAACGGTGGCGATTGAAGTGGGGGTGGGGCTCGAGGCGGGGGGCGACGCGGGGGGCGAGGTGGACGCGCCTGCGCCGAGGACCGTGTCCCCCTGGGCCTGCAGCACGCGGTCGTGGGAGGCCGCGAGCAGCATGGCCCGGACCGGGCGGCCGTCCGGCAGACATCCGGCTCGCAGCTGCCCGATCACCGCACGGATCCGCTCGGCATGGCCGGCGTCCAGGTGTGCGGTCGGTTCGTCGAGCACCACCAACCAGGCGGGCTCTGCCTCGGAACCGGGCTGCGCCATCAGGCGCACCAGCACCCGGGCGACGCCGAGCCGGCGCCTCTCCCCCGGGCTGAGCTCGTCCGGGTGGCGCGCCTGGACACCGGACAGGCCGCAGGCCGCGAGTGCCGCCTCCACCTGCTGTTCGGTGTCTCCTACCGTGCCGGTGGCCCCGGCGCGCGCGGCGGCCGCGTACAGCCCGAGCTCCGTTCCGACCGTGGGCTCGCTGAAGGAGGGGTGCTGGCCGAGCCAGGCCACCCGGCGTCCCGTCAGACCACCGGCCCGCCCGGAGAACTCAGCCTGGCCCTCCCTCAGGACGCCGGCGAGCGCGGCGAGTGCCGTGGTCTTGCCGGTCCCGCTGGGCCCACCGAGCACGGTCAGCTCCCCCGGGGCCAGGTCGAGGTCCAGGGGCCCGACGGCGGCCCCGAGCGTTTCGCCCCCGGGGTCCCGGTAGGTGATGGTCACCTCCCGCACGCGCACACGGTCGGCCGTGCCGCCTCGATCTCCTCCGGCCGGGGCCAGGGCCTGCGCGAGCGGGGCGGGCACCGGGCGGTCCGTCTCGGCGCGGGTACGGCGCAGTGCCTCCACCCCGTCCTCGGAGGCGTGATGGGCGGAGCCGATCTCCCGGAAGGGGAGGTAGACCTCAGGGGCCAGAGTGAGCACCAGCAACCCTGTGTACAGGTCGAGTTCACCGTAGACCAGGCGTATCCCGATGAAGACGGCCACCACGGCCACGGAGAGGGTGCTGATGAGTTCCAGGGCGAAACCGGACATGAAGGCTGTGCGCAGGGTGGTCATGGTGGTGGCCCGGTAGCGGTCGGACACCCCCTGCAGTGCTGCGCGCTGGGCACCGGCCCGGCGCAGACCGACGAGCACGGGCAGTCCCCGGGCCAGCTCCAGCACATGGTGGGAGAGCCGGTCCAGTCCGGCCGCCGCCTGCTCCACGCGGTCCTCGGTGTACTGGCCGATGAGGATCATGAAGACGGGGATGAGCGGGAGGGTCAGCGCGAGCACGAGGGCCGAGACCCAGTCGTGCCCCAGGATCCACACACCCAGCACGAGCGGCATGACCGCGGCCGTCATCAGGGCGGGCAGGTACTGCGTGAAGTACTTGTCCAGTCCGTCGAGCCCGGTGGAGGCCAGCACGGAGTCCTCCCCGGCCCGCTCCGCTTCGGCACCGGCCGCGGTGAGCCGATGGGTCACCAGACGGTGCCGCAGCTCCTCCTTGGCGCCGAGGGCGGCGCGGCGGGCGAACACCTGTTGTCCCCAGGTGGCCGCGGCCCGCACCAGGACGCCGGCCAGGCCCAGGGCGGTGGCCGAGGCGAGGGTGGCCGCGGCCGGTTCGGAGGTCAGCCCGTGGACCACCGGATCGAAGGCCGCCGGGTCGGGGTTGAACAGCAGCCCGACGAGGTTGGCGCTCTCGGGAGCCGGCAGTTCCTGAGCCAGCCAGGCCAGTCCGCGGGCCAGCGCCGTGGCCAGCAGGATCCAGCCGCTGGCCTTCAGGCCGGCCAGCAGGGCCAGGACGGCCAGGGCGCCCCGGCCGGAGCGGGAGGTGGGCAGTTCGGGTCTCACACCGGAGTCACCACATGGGACTCAGGGATGTGGGTCTCCGCCAGCCGACGCCGGAACACCCAGTACACGTAGGCGGAGTAGGCGAGGATGATCGGCACGAAGATCACCGCCACCCAGGACATCACACCGAGGGTGTAGGGCGAGGAGGAGGCGTTCTGGGCCGTCAGGTGGAAGGCCGGGTCCAGGGTGGACGGCAGCACCACGGGGAAGACGGTCAGGAAGACCGCGCAGGCTCCGGCCATCAGGGACAGTCCGAGGGCGATGAAGGTCCAGCCCTCGCGGCGGTAGCTGGCCGCGGTCCAGGCTCCGAGGGCGGCCACCAGGGCCACCGCGAGCAGGACCCAGGGCAGAAGGCTGCCCTCGCGGGAGACCACCACCAGGGCCCAGGCACCCATCGGCAGCAGATACAGCGGCAACCACCGGGTGAGATGGCGGTGTGAGGCCTGCCGGGGGGCGCCCTCGGTCTTCAGCCCGATATAGGCCCACCCCATGGCGAGCGCGAATCCCACCACGGCGAGGCCGCCGAGGATCCCCTCCCACGTGAGCCAGGCGAAAGCGCCGCCCACCCGGTCCCCGTTGGCATCCAGCGGCAGTCCGGTGGTGCTGACGGCGAGCAGCAGACCGATGCTGAACGCGGCCACGGCTGACCCGCCGGCCAGGCACCAGTCCCACAGGTTGCGTGTCAGCGCAGTCCGGGACTTGCCCCGATACTCAATGGAGACCGCTCGCAGGATCAGCGCCAGCAGAGTGACGGTCAGCGGGATGTACAGGCCGGCGAACAGGGCCGCGTACCACTGTGGGAATGCGGCGAACGTGGCTCCGGCCGCGGTGATCAGCCACACCTCGTTGCCGTCCCACACGGGTCCGATGGTGTTCAGCAGCACCCGGCGCCGGCTCTCGTTGCGGGCCCAGCCCCGCATCAGCATCCCGACGCCGAGGTCGAAACCGTCGAGGAAGAGGTAGCCCGTCCACAGCACAGCCACCAGGACGAACCAGAAGGCCGGCAGGAAATCGGTGGACATCTCGGTGGACATCTCGGTGGACATCACAGTCGTCATCACAATCGTCATCTCGGGCTCCTCAGTAGGCGAAGGCGAGCACGTCGGAATCGTCACGGCGGCCACCCGGACCGTCCGGGCCGTCGTCGTGCCCCTGGTGTTCGTCCTGTTCCCCGGCGGTGAGCTCAGGCATCCCGGCCGGCACGCCGCCCTTGACGTAGCGGGTGAGCAGGACGACCTCCACGACCAGCAGCACGGCGTACACGGTGGTCAGGGCGATCAGGGAGAACAGGAGTTCCCCGACGCCGACGCCCGGCGAGACGGCAGCGGCCGTGTACATCCAGACCTGGTCGATCCCGGTGGGATCCGGGTTGGGGGCCACCACGAAGGGCTGGCGGCCCATCTCGGTGAAGATCCAGCCGGCTGCGTTGGCCCCGAAGGGCGCCAGGATGCCGAACACGGCCAGGCGCATCAGGGGCTTGGAGGCGGGGACGGTCCCCTTCCTGGTCACCCACAGGGCGATCGCCGCCGCCAGGGCCGCCAACCCGCCGAAGGTGATCATGATGCGGAAACCCCAGTAGGTGACCTCCATGACCGGCAGGTAGTCGATCTCCGTGCCAGCGCGCTCGCCGTACATCGGGTCGTCCGGCAGGTGGGTGCCGTAGTCCTCCTGGTACTGCGGGATCAGGGTGTTCACGCCGGGGACGTCGGTGGTGAAGTTGTCGTGAGCCAGGAACGAGAGCAGGCCGGGGATCTCGAAGACCCCCACCACGTCGCTGCAGTCGGTGGCACCCTCGGTGCGGGGATTGGCCACCGAGAGCACGGAGAAGGCCGTCCCGTCATGGCAGGCGGCCTCGGCCGCGGCCATCTTCAGGGGCTGCTGCTGGATCATCAGCTGGGCCTGGGCGTGGCCCGAGAAGGCGGTGCCGAGGAAGGCGACCAGCGCGATCCAGGCGCCCCAGCGCAGGGACCGGTA
Source organism: Citricoccus nitrophenolicus (assembly GCF_047305825.1). Taxonomy (GTDB): domain Bacteria; phylum Actinomycetota; class Actinomycetes; order Actinomycetales; family Micrococcaceae; genus Citricoccus; species Citricoccus nitrophenolicus. The sequence goes on from NZ_CP063070.1 coordinate 490,738, forward strand.
CCAGACGCGGTGGTCAGTCTCGTCGCGAGCCTTGGACCCGGTGGTGCCGACCTCCACGGTGCCGTCCGCCGCCACGGTGTCGATGCCGTCCCTCCGGCGCTTCCACAGGTGGAACCAGGCGATGCCCAGCAGGAAGCCGCCCGCCACGGACAGGGCGCCGGCCAGGGTGTGCGGGAAGTGCACCAGCAGCGTGTTGTTGGTCAGCACGGCCCAGATGTCATTCATCACGGGGCGGCCGTCCACCATCTCGACGCCCACGGGATGCTGCATCCAGGCATTCGCGGCCAGGATGAAGTAGGCCGAGAACACCGAGCCGATGACGGCGCACCAGATCGCGGCCAGGTGCACCCGGGCCGGTAGGCGCTTCCACCCGAAGATCCACAGGCCCAGGAAGACGGACTCCAGGAAGAACGCCACGAGGGCCTCCATGGCCAGGGGCGCCCCGAAGACGTCCCCCACGAAGCGCGAGTACTCGGACCAGGCCATGCCGAACTGGAACTCCTGGACGATCCCCGTGGCCACGCCCATGATGAAGTTGATGAGGAAGAGCTTGCCCCAGAACTTCGTCATCCGCAGGTACTCCTCGCGGCCCGTGCGGTGCCACATGGTCTGCAGGGTGGCCACCACGAGTCCGAGGCCGATGGTCAACGGCACCATCATGAAGTGGTAGACGGTGGTGATGCCGAATTGCCACCGGGCGATGTCCAAGGGATCCATCTGCTTGCCTTCCCAGCCGAGTCCACGACTTCTACAACGTGTAGAGCACAGCCTAGCCCCTAGTTCTACGTCCTGTAGAATAAAGTGAGGCCACGGCAGCACGTGTGGCGAACACCATCGGCAACAGGGAGGAACCCGTGGCACTGGGAGATTTGGAGCGGTCCGTCATGGACCTGCTGTGGGACCAGCCGGGGGCGCATACCGCCAATGACGTGCGGGACGCCCTGGCCGGGGACCTCGCCGTCACCACGGTGCTGACCGTACTGTCCCGTCTCGAGAAGAAGGGCCTGGTCCGCCGCGACGGCGGGCGGCGCCCCCACCGCTACGCCGCGGCCTCGTCCCGTGAGGAGCACACGGTGGGCCTCCTGAACGACGTCCTGGGTTCCGTGCCGGACCGCGAAGCCGTGCTGGCCCGATTCATCGGCACGATCGGCCCCGACGAGGCCGCCGCGGTGCGCCGCCTGCTCGACTCCTGACCCCGAGGCCCTGCCCCGTCCGGCCCTCTAGACTTCTGGGGTGACCGTCCTGCTGCTCGCCGCGCTGGCCGTGATTCTGGCCTGGCCGGTTCCGGTCCTGCTCGGGCGCGCCCGCTGGGTCCGCCGTGCCCCGGCCGCCGCGATGGTGCTGTGGCAGGCCGTGGCCCTGGCCGGCGGGCTCTCCCTCATCGGGTTCCCGCTGCTGTGGGGACTGTCCCCCTTCGGAGACACCGTGGTGGAGGCCGTGCCGGCGTTCGTGGCGGACCTGGCAGACGGTTCCTGGATTCCCCGGTTGGAGGAGGACCCCTGGCTCCCCACCCGCATCGCCGCGGCCACCCTGGCCCTGGCACTCTTCGCCCACCTCGTCCTGACCCTGGCGGTGACCGCTGTGAGGACCGTGGCCCACCGCCGCCGGCACCGCCAGATGGTGGAACTGCTGGCCGCACCGCCCTCGGAACGCAGCCGGCTGGCAGAGCGGGCCGCGGGGACGCCCACCCGGGTGCTGCCCCATGACGCGCCCCTGGCCTATTGCCTGCCCGGGCTCACGGGCTCCCTGACGGTCCTCTCCCGGGGCCTGCTGGAACAGCTCTCCCCCAGCGAGGTGGCTGCTGTGGTCACCCACGAACGGGCGCACCTCCGCCAACGCCATGACCTGCTACGGCTGGCCTTCGAGGCGTGGCACCGGGCCGTGGCGTGGCTGCCGACCACCGCGACCGCCCAACGGGCCGTGGCCGGATTGACCGAGATGTTGGCGGACGATGCCGCCCTGGCCGCCCACGAGCGGCAGGACCTGATCCGCGCCATCGTCCTGACCGGCGAGGCCGGTGCCCCGGAGTCTGAGCCCGACGAGGCCTCCGCGCGTCCCGCCAGCCGCTCCCCGAACGTCCAGGGCGACGCCTCGGTGCCCCTGACGCTGCGCCTGTACCGGCTGCTCTCCCCCGCCGATCCCCTGGCCCTTCCGGCCCGGCTGGCCGTCATCCTCGCCGCTCTGTGTCTGGCAGCCGTCCCCCTGGGCCTCCTGCTGTGGCCCTGAGCCGGGGGCACGTGGAATCTGGCCCGACTACTCCCCGGTAGGCATTCAGGCCCCTCCCAGCTGACACCCGGCGTGCCATCGGCTGGGTTTCGATAAGCTGGGGCGTTGGTGGAGTCTGCAGACCCCACCCCACCAGCGACCCCCACGAACGGACCAGGCCCCATAGTGCAAGGCAATGCGATCTTCCGCCACTCCAATGCTTCCCTCCTCTCCGTGACGGAAGTGCTGGCGCCTGTCACTGTGACGAGTGCGCAGATCGACGAGGAACTGGCCCCGGTGTTGAAGCGGCTGCACCTGCCCAAGGGCCTCCTGCCCCGCGTGGCGGGGGTGACGGCGCGGCGAAACTGGGAACACCCGGGCCACTTCCAGGAGGGCGCTGCGGAGGCCGGCCGCCGTGCCCTGCAGCAAGCGGGGGTGCAACCCGGGCAGATCGGGCTCATGGTCAACACCTCCGTCACCCGGGAGTCCCTGGAGCCCTCCGTGGCCGTGCGGATCCACCATGAGATGGGCCTGCCCACCTCCGCCACGAACTTCGACATCACCAACGCCTGCCTGGGCTTCGTCAACGGCATGACCCTGGCGTCCTCCATGATCGACGCCGGACAGATCGACTACGCGATCGTCGTGGCCGGCGAGGACTCGGTCAAGGTCCAGCAGGCCACCCTGGAGAACCTCAAGGGGGACGATGTGGACCGGGCGTCCTTCATGGAGCAGTTCGCCTCGCTGACCCTTGGATCCGGGGCGGCCGCCGCCGTGATCGGCCGCACGGACCAACACCCGGAGGGCCACCGCATCCTCCGCGGCGTGACCCGTGCCGGGACGGACCACCATGACCTGTGTGTGGGCGACCACAAGGGGATGTTCACGGACTCCACCGCCCTGCTCAAGGACGGACTCGAGCTCGTCATGGACGCGTGGAACGACGTGCCAGCGGACTGGGGCTGGTCTGCCATGGACCGCTACGTCACCCATCAGGTCTCCCGCCTGCACACCGATTCCATCACCGAGGCGGCGGGACTGGACCCGGCCCGATTCCCGGTCACCTACCCCGAGCTCGGCAACGTGGGTCCGGCCTCCCTGCCCATCACACTGGCCCGTGAGGTGGACACGCTGTCTGCCGGTGACAAGGTGCTGTGCATGGGCGTCGGTTCCGGCCTGAACACCGCCATGCTGGAGCTCGCCTGGTGAGGATCCCGGCCGCCCCTGCCGCTCTTCCCGCCGAGTCCTCACCCGTCCCCCTGCCCGGCTGGGACCCCGACTGGAGCCGGCTCGTGCCGATCAGCACGTCCGGCGGCACCCGGACCCTGCACGTGCTGGACACGGCGGCGGTGCTCGGCCGGGCCGGGCTGGAGCCGGACGGCACCATCCTGGCCGTCCACGGCAATCCCACCTGGTCCTACCTGTGGCGTCGGCTCGCGCAGGCCACCGTGGAGCAGGCCCGTGCCGGCGGCCCCGTGTGGCGGCTGGTCGCCCCGGACCAGCTGGACATGGGCTTCTCCGAGCGGCTCGCCCACCCCGAACTGCCGCACCCGGACCGGTTGGACGACGGCGACTACCGCACCCTGGGTGGCCGTCTCACCGATCTCGATGCCCTCGTGTCCACCCTCGGCCTGGACGCCGCCGCACGCTCCGGCCACCGCCTCCTGACCCTCGGGCACGACTGGGGCGGCGTGGTCTCCCTGGGCTGGGCCGGACGGAACGAGGACCTGGTGGCGGGCGCCATGAGCCTGAACACCGCCGTGCACCACCCGGACACCGCCGCACTGCCCATGCCGTTGCAGGCCGCTCTGGCCGGTCCCCTGCTGCCCGGTTCCACGGTGCTGACCGATGCGTTCCTCCGGGTCACCACCGCCCTCGGCCACCCGGGACTCGATCCGGAGCTCAAGGCGGCCTACCGCGCGCCGTATGCGAGGGCCGCACGCCGCGGCGGGATCGGCGGCTTCGTGGCGGACATCCCGGCGGGCCCGCACCATCCCTCCCACCGCGAACTGCGGCGGGTGTCCTCCGCCTTGGAGCGCTTCGGCAAGCCCGCGCTGCTGCTGTGGGGGCCCCGAGACCCCGTCTTCCTGGACACCTACCTGGCCGACCTGCTCCACCGGTTGCCGCAGGCCGACCTGCACCGCTTCGAGACGGCCGGGCACCTGCTGGCCGAGGACGAGGACCTCGCCGAGCCGATCCTGGCCTGGGCCGGACGGCTCCTTCAGGGCGAAGCGAGGGACCGTGCCTCCGTGGCGGTCCCCGCCGCCGGCGAAGCCGACTGGGAGTCCACCGGGACCCGGCCCCTGTGGTCCTTCCTGGACGACTGGCGCGACCGGGCCGAGCCAGCCCTGGTGGACATGGGCGGACCGGACCGGTCTCCGCTGGGCTGGGACCGCCTGGCCACTGTGGTGGACGCCATCGCCACCGGGCTGGTGGACCGCGGCGTGCGCCCCGGGGACCGGATCTCGATGATGGTCACCCCCGGGCGCGACCTCACCGCGGCGCTCTACGCGGCGCTGAAGATCGGGGCCGTCGTGGTGGTTGCGGACGCCGGGCTCGGCGTCTCCGGGATGACCCGCGCCGTGCGCGCGGCCCGTCCCGACTGGTTGATCGGCCAGGTCCCCGGACTGGCTGTGGCCCGCTCGCAGAACTGGCCGGGCCGCAGGCTCTCCGTCCAGACGCTGGCGGCCCCGCTGGCCTCAGCGCTCGGGGTCGAGGACAGCCTGTACCGGATGGCCCTCGCCCATGACGGGGAGCGTGTCACCGCGGCACCACGGCCCGCCGACCCGGCGGCCATCCTGTATACCTCCGGTTCCACCGGCCCGGCCAAGGGGGTGCTGTACACGCACGGACGGCTCGCGGCCCTGGCCGGGCTCCTGCGGGACGTCTTCGATGTCCGGCCGGGTTCCTCCCTGCTCGCAGGATTCGCTCCCTTCGCCCTGCTGGGCCCGGCCATCGGTGCCACCTCCATCACTCCGGACATGTCCGTGACCCGTCCCGCGACCCTGACCGCCACGGCCGTGGCCGAGTCCACCCGTGCCGGCGGGGCCACCATCCTGTTCGCCTCCCCCGCCGCCCTGCGCAACGTGGTGGCGACCGCGGACCGACTCACCGGGCCGGACCGTGCTGAGCTGCGGCGGATCGACCTGGTGCTCTCCGCCGGCGCCCCGGTCCCCCCGCAACTCATGCGGGAGGTGTCCGCGCTCTTCCCGAACGCGCGGTTCCACTCGCCCTACGGCATGACGGAGGCGCTGCTGCTGGCAGACATCGACGGCGAGACCGTGACGGAACTCGCCGGGTCCGATGCCCCGGACGCCGGGGTCTGCGTGGGCCGTGCTGTGGGCCCCGTCCGCCTGGCCATCGCACCCCTGGACGCTGACGGCGCGTCCGCAGCGACCCTCCTGGAGGGCACCGAGGCCGCCGGGGTCCTCGGCGAGGTCGTCATCTCGGCCCCGCATCAGAAGGCCGGCTACGACAGGCTCTGGCTGACGGACTCCCACAGCAAACGAGACACCCGCGACGGTCTGACCTGGCACCGGACCCAGGACGTGGGCCACCTCGATCGCGAGGGCCGGCTGTGGATCGAGGGGCGGATGCAACACGTGGTCACCACCCCGGAGGGTCCGGTGGCCCCCGGTGGTCCCGAGGCCCGCATCGACACCCTGGCGGCCGTGTCCCGGTCCGCCGTGGTGGGCGTGGGGCCGCGTGGCACCCAGGCCGTGGTCGCGGTGGTGGAGGCCGTGGGGCCGGCCGGGGCACGCCCACCACGCCCGGGCCTGGCCCCCTCCGAACTGACCGCCCAGGTGCGTCAGGCCGCCGCACCCGTTCCCGTGGCCGCCGTGCTCGTGACGGGCCGGGTACCCGTGGACATCCGTCACAACTCGAAGATCGACCGCACTCGGCTGGCCCGGTGGGCGGACAGCGTCCTGGCCGGTGGCCCGGTGGGTTCCCCGTGAGCCAGCGGCATGGCCTGAGGGTGCTGGTCACCGGGGCTTCAGGCCTGCTCGGCGCCGGCGTGGCGCGCCGGCTGGTGAGCGAGGGGGCCGACGTCGTCACCCTGCAACGCCGTCCCTCGGAGGTGCCGGGTGCCCGGGACGTGACCGGCTCGGTGACGGACCGTGAGGCCGTGGAGCGGGCGATGACCGGCCGGAACACGGTGGTGCATGTGGCAGCGAAGGTCTCCGTGTCCGGGCCCGCCGGGGACTACGAACGGGTCAACATCGCCGGGACCGAGCGGGTGTTGGAGTCGGCCCGCCGCGCAGGCGTGGAGCGGTTCGTGCACGTCTCCTCCCCCTCGGTGGCCCACGCCGGGACCTCGATCATCGGGGACGGCGCGGGGCCTGCCGATCCTCAGCGGGCACGCGGTCACTACGCGCGGACCAAGGCCGCCGGCGAGCTACTGGCCCTGGCAGCCGACGCGCAGGACTTCCGCGTACTCGTGCTGCGGCCGCACCTGATGTGGGGCCCCGGGGACGCACAGTTGACCGAGCGGATCATCGAGCGGGCCCGCGCCGGCCGCATGCCGCTGTTGGGGCCGTCCGCCGCCCTCATCGACAGCCTGTACACCGAGAACGCAGTGGACGCGGTGGTGGCAGCCGTGGACGCGGTGGACCGGGTGCACGGTGAGTCGCTCGTGGTCACCAACGGCGAACCTCGGCCGGTCGGCGAGCTCATCCGGGGGCTCGCCGTGGCCGGTGGCGCCTCCGAGCCGCGGCTGCGGATCCCCGCCGGACCGGCCCGTGTGGCCGGAGGCCTCATCGAGCGTCTCTGGGACGCCGGAGGCCTCGGCCGCGGCGGGGACGAGCCCCCGATGACGCGGTTCCTCGCCGAGCAGCTCTCCACGGCCCACTGGTTCGATCAGCGGCGCACGCGCACCGCGCTCAGGTGGGTTCCGGCCATCTCGATCGACGACGGCCTGCGGCGGCTGGCCGCCTATTACAGTGACCGCTCGGGACGCCGCTGAGGTGCGCGCACCGCAGACGCCTGAACCCGTCCTCCTGCTCCAACTCCCAGGAGTCCGGTGGAGTGCCTCCGACGCTCAACGGTCACGGCAGGGCCTTGCCGATGTGGAGATGGACATCCTCACCGCTGTCTCGCAGGACGAGACCTGGGTGTATGTTCCGGCCACGGGGGCACGAGGCCGGGAGATGTTCGAGGATCCCACGGTGCTCCTGACCGAGATGCTCCCTGACGGCGCCGGCGAGCGGTTCGAGTACCGCATTCGCCGCCTGCTCAGGTTGCACACGATCGGCGACCCGGTGGCAGGGCCACAGCAGCGCTGGCACTACACCTCACAGACGGACGTCCCCGTCGAGACGGACGACGAGTTCAACCGGTGGTTCGACGAGGAGCACCTGCCGGGATTGGCAGCGGTCCCCGGGACCGTCCGTGCCAGTCGATACCGGACGGATGGATCGCCGCGCTATCTCGCGGGCTATGACCTGAGCCGGGCAGAGGTCCAGGGCGGTGGGGCTTGGAGTGCGGCCGTCTCGACCCCGTGGCGGGACCGCATCCACCGTGAGTTCGTCGGCCCCCGCCGGCTCATGTTCGAGAGGCTTCTCGATGACCGGGGTACCGGTGGTTCTGGCGGTTCCGGCGCGTAGCCGGGCCGCTCGGCGGGTCCTCCGCCCCGACAGCCTGCTCAGGTGTCGATGCGCTCGAGGTCCAGGTCCTGGGCTCCGGTGATGATGAAGTCCTTGCGCGGGGCCACGTTGGAGCCCATCAGCAGGTCGAAGACCTGCTCCGCCCGTTGCAGGGCCTCCTCCGCCTCGGGGATGGTGACCCGGCGCAGCATGCGCTGGCGCGGGTCCATGGTGGTGTCCGCCAACTGGTCCGCGTCCATCTCGCCCAGACCCTTGTAGCGCTGAATCGGCTCCTTGTAGTTCTTGCCGTCCCGTTCCAGCTTCGACAACAGCCGTTGCAGCTCCTGCTCGGCATAGGTGTAGATCACCTCATTGGCCTTCGAACCTGAGTGGATGATCTCGACCCGGTGCAGCGGGGGCACGGCCGCGAAGACGCGTCCCTCCTCCACCATCGGCCGCATGTATCGGAAGAACAGGGTGAGCAACAGCGTGCGGATGTGCGCGCCGTCCACGTCCGCGTCCGTCATGAGGATCACCTTGCCGTAGCGTGCCGCCGAGAGGTCGAAGCTCCGGCCGGCCCCACCGCCGACCACCTGGATCAGGGCGGCACACTCGGCGTTGGAGAGCATGTCCCCCACGGAGGCCTTCTGCACGTTGAGGATCTTGCCCCGGATCGGGAACAGCGCCTGGAAGTCCGAGGAACGGGCCAGCTTGGCCGTGCCGAGGGCGGAGTCCCCCTCCACGATGAACAACTCGGAGGACTCCACGTCCGTGGACCGGCAGTCCGCGAGCTTGGCCGGCATGGTGGAGGTCTCGAGCGCGTTCTTGCGCCGCTGGTTCTCCTTGTGGGTCCGGGCTGAGATGCGGGACTTCATCTCGGAGACGACCTTCTCCAACAGCACCGAGACCTGCGTCTTCTCGTGTTTCCTGGTGGACTTGAAGATCGCCCCGAGCTGTTGCTCGACCACCTTGGCGACGATCTGGCGGACGGCCGAGGTGCCCAGGACCTCCTTGGTCTGGCCCTCGAACTGGGGTTCGGCCAGTCGTACGGTCAACACGGCCGTCATGCCCGCCAGCACATCGTCCTTCTCCAGCTTGTCAGTGCCAGCCTTGAGCTTGCGGGCGTTGGCCTCCACGGTCTTGCGGAAGGTCTTCAGCAGGGACTGCTCGAAGCCCGACTGGTGGGTACCGCCCTTCGGCGTGGCGATGATATTGACGAAGGACCGCAGGTGGGTGTCGTAGCCGACGTCCCAGCGCAGGGCGATGTCCACGGCGCACTCGCGCTCCACGTCCTGCATGGCCGAGCGGCCGTCCTCCCCCAGTACGGGCACCCGCTCGGTGAAGGAACCGGCCCCCTGCAGCCGCCACACGTCCGTCACCGGGCTGACCGAGGAGAGATGGTCCACGAACTCGGAGATGCCTCCGTCATAGTGGAAGACCTCCTCATACGGCCCGGACTCCCCCGGCGTGTTGGGCAGCCGCCTCTCGTCCCGCAGGGTGATCTTCAGCCCCGGGATCAGGTAGGCGGTCTGGCGGGCCCGCTGCTGCAGGTCCTCGTAGGAGAACTTGGCGTCCGGGGTGAAGATCTGCTCGTCCGCCCAGTAGCGCACGCGGGTCCCGGTCTGGCCGCGCTTGGCCTTGCCCACGATCTCCATGGGCGACTGGTTCGCGGAGGGGGTGAACGCGGCATCCGGCCGGGCGGCACCGGAGTCCTGGAACTGGCCGGGTTCGCCCCGGTGGAAGGACAGCTGGTGGATCTTGCCGCCGCGGAACACCTGGACGTCCAAGCGTGAGGACAGGGCGTTCACCACCGAGGCCCCCACGCCGTGCAGTCCACCAGAGGCTCCGTATGACCCGCCGCCGAACTTGCCTCCGGCATGCAGCTTCGTGAAGACCACCTCGACGCCAGACAGGCCGGTCCTCGGCTCGATGTCCACCGGGATACCCCGGCCGTTGTCCTCGACCTCCACGGCGCCGCCGGCATGCAGGGTGACGGCGATCGACTGTCCATACCCTCCGAGGGCCTCGTCCACGGAATTGTCGATGATCTCCCACAGGCAGTGCATCAGTCCGCGCGAGTCCGTGGACCCGATGTACATCCCGGGTCGCTTCCGGACGGCTTCCAAGCCTTCCAGCACGGAGAGGTGCCGGGCGTTGTACTCACTGCTGCTGGACATGCGTCTGCCTTACTTCGCTGGACGGCGGGCCGAGCCCCCGGCCGTTCTCGCCAGGTGGCGGTTTCTCGTCCTTCAGGTTATCGGCCCCAGGTGCCAAAGGGCCGGAACCCCGCCGGGAGGGCATGGATGGTGCCGCGCGCACCGGCGCGGGGGGGTGGTACGCAATCAGCGAACACGGTGCCCTCCGCCCCGTGGCTGCGAACAAAGATGACAAGATGGTGGTTCCCTAGGTGTACGCAGTACCCCGACCAGTACCGATCCCCCGGTCACGTCCCACCGATCCCAGGGATCAGGGGCACCAGATGAGGAGGCCATCATGACCACCACCGCCACAACGATTGACTCGCCAGTGCTGACCGGCGCAGACCGTTGCGACCGTTGCGGGGCCCAGGCCTATGTGCGGGCCGTGCTGACGAACGGCGGAGAGCTGCTCTTCTGCGGCCACCACGCCCGCTCCGTGGAGGACACCCTCCGCCCCCAGACCACCGTCTGGCAGGACGAGACGGACAAGCTCCACGAGAAGCAGCCGGTCGACGCCGACTGACGAGGTCCTGCGAGAGCGCAAAGGCCCGGCACCCACAGGGTGCCGGGCCTTTCTTGTGCCACCGGACGGTGGCTTCTCGGCTCAGTCCAGGTAGTCCCGCAGCACCTGCGAACGGGAGGGGTGGCGCAGCTTGGACATGGTCTTGGACTCTATCTGGCGGATGCGCTCGCGCGTCACGCCGTAGACCTTGCCGATCTCGTCCAGGGTCTTCGGCTGGCCGTCGGTCAGCCCGTATCGCATGGCCACCACACCGGCCTCACGCTCCGCCAGGGTGTCCAGCACGGAGTGCAGCTGTTCCTGCAACAGGGTGAAGCTCACCGCGTCGGCGGGCACCACGGCCTCGGAGTCCTCGATCAGATCGCCGAACTCGGAGTCACCGTCCTCGCCCAGCGGGGTGTGCAGCGAGATGGGCTCACGGCCGTACTTCTGGACCTCGACCACCTTCTCCGGGGTCATGTCCAGCTCCTTGGCCAGCTCCTCCGGGGTGGGCTCACGGCCCAGGTCCTGGAGCATCTGACGCTGCACACGGGCCAGCTTGTTGATGACCTCCACCATGTGCACGGGGATCCTGATGGTGCGTGCCTGGTCCGCCATGGCTCGGGTGATGGCCTGGCGGATCCACCACGTGGCGTAGGTCGAGAACTTGAAGCCCTTGGTGTAGTCGAACTTCTCCACCGCACGGATCAGGCCGAGGTTCCCCTCCTGGATCAGGTCCAGGAAGAGCATGCCGCGTCCCGTGTAGCGCTTGGCGAGGGACACCACGAGGCGCAGGTTGGCCTCCAGCAGGTGGTTCTTGGCCCGACGGCCGTCTGCGACCACCAGTTCCATGTCCCGGCGCAGCCGGGCATCCTTGATGGGAGCGTCCTTCATCTTCTGCTCGGCGTAGAGTCCGGCCTCGATGCGGAGGGCGAGGTCAACCTCCTGCTCGGCGTTGAGCAGGGCCACCTTGCCGATCTGCTTCAGGTAGTCCTTGACCGGATCGGCCGTCGCGCCGGCGGAGACCACCTGCTGGATCGGGGCGTCGTCCTCGGCGTCGGAGACCACGAATCCACCGGAGGTCGTCTCCTCCTCCGGCTTCTCCGCGGTGGTGGAGGGCTCGGCGCCCTCCTCGCCCTCGGACTCAGCCTCGGCCTCGCTCGAGGCCTTCACGGCCACCGACGGGGTCGCGGCGATCTTACCGGTGGCCGGGCCGCTCTTCGAGGCGGCAGGCGTGGCCGAGGACTTCTTGGCCGCCGTGGACTTCGTGGCGCGCGTCGGGGCGGACTTCCGAGCGGACGTGGGAGCCGTGGCGGCCCCCTGGTCCTCTGTGACGGCGTCCTCGACGGCCGTGCTGCCTAGCGTCTCGGTCTTCTTGGAAGAAGTAGTCACTCATTACCTTTCGTACGGGCATCCCGGAGGGCCCCTGACGGTCAACACCACTATGACCCTGTCAAATCCGCGGGGAACTGCTCCCGGCCCCCACGGGAGGTCTTCCCGTGTTCTCCGGACCCGCGGACGCAGGGTCTTGATGTGCTCAACGACCCGGACGGCGCATTTGTTCCCGTCCTGCCGAACTACCACCGGCGAAGGGCTCGCCGGTGGTGGAGGGAGGTAGGAAGGTGGACTGCGAGGTCCGGGTCAGCCCCGCTGATTATGCCACGGCGGGCGGCCCCTGAGTCCCAGTTCGGTTCCCGCGCGCCGGAACACGATGCCCGCAGAGCGATGTTCAGCCGGTCCAGCGCGAGGTGGCGGACCATGCTGTCTCCCGCCGTCCGGCCCAACCGGAGAGCATCCCCCGGTCCACGATCTCCCCCAGCAACTCACCCAGGGAGTACTCGGGATCGTCGAGTCGGCACTCCTCGAGGATCCTTCCGGCGGCGGAGCCGCGGCCACGGGCCCACTCGACCCACGCTGCGAGGCACCGCAGGACGGAGGCGGCCCGACCCGTGACCTCGGGGAGGAGCCCCGCACATGCGGTCCACAGGTGGGCGAGGCGCTCCCAGTCCGGGCCGCGTCGACTGGCTGCCAGGATGACGGAGGTGAACAGCACCCCATTGACCTCACGCGGCTCGGTGCCCAGGGACTCCGCCACGGACGAGGGAACGGTCCCCAGCCAGGCGGCACCCGAGACCGCCCGTTCCAGGGAGAAGCATGCCGATGCGAGGAGGCAGTCACGCCACGTCACCCGCATCAGGCCAGCGGCCAGCAGGGACCTCGCATAGGGGCCCTCCGGCAGGGTGCCGCCCGTGAGGACCCGATCCCAGTCCTTGAGCCAGTCAGAGAGGGCCTCTGACTCCTCGTCCTCCGAATCCCCGGGCAGGTACTGGCCGAACGGGCCGAACGGTTCATCCGGATCGTCGTCGAGCCGCGGGGCGGGCACCCCCAGCTCGGCAACGTGCACCACAGCGGCCAACAGTTCCGGGGAGAAGTCCGGAGCGGGCGATGGCAGGCCACTGCCCTGCGGCTCGTCCGAGACCACGGAACCCTCAAGGATCAGGGAGGCGTTGATCACGCTGGTCTCCACGAGGGCCACCGAGGTGCCGTGGCCGTGGCAGGCGGCGGGGTGGGGGCAGTCGACGTGCCACGCCCGGCCCTGGGTCACCAGCCACATCTCCTTCAACGGCAGCCCGGCCTCGGCGAGCTCCCGCTCGAGGGCCACTGCGAGCATGCGGTCCGAGGCGGAGGTGGGCTCCCCGGAGAGGGGTTCTGTGGCGGCTGGGTCCGAGTGTGATCCGGCGGCTGCCGAGTCGGAGGGGCCGTCCCGGAACAGCACGGCCACGCACCCGTCCGCGCGTCGGTCGCTGGCCAGATGGGCGGCGAACTGCCGGGCATAGGAGCTGTGGGCCGGCCAGGCCACCACGGCGTCCCGGTCCCAGTCGCAGCGCAGGACCGCGCCGAGGCTGCGCCCCGCCAGACTGATGGCGGTGAGGCTGTTGCGTGGCGGGAACCCCAAGGTGTGGTGGATGTAGCTGATCAGATCCGCCACGTCTGTGGCCTTGACCGTGGGACGGGGAGTCGGGCTGGGGAGGACGGCGTCGCCGGGGAGTTCTGTCTGCATGACTCCACGGTTCCGCCTGGTGTGCGGTGGCGACACCGTCTCCATCACGGGCTGTGGGGCTGTGCCGGCATGTCGCGGCCTGTGCAGGAGTGCGGTCCGCTCCGGCCTATCAGCCCTCCGGGTCCGCGTCTGCCTCATCCGGCCGGCCATCCGGCTCGTCACCCGGCTGGTCATCGGGCGCCTCGGAGACGCCTTCCCTGCCGACCTCCTGCGCATGCCGGGGCTGGCTCTGCAGATACTCCTCGACGGCGGCGCCCAGCTCCTCCGCGTCCGGCACCTCCTCGTCCGGTCCCACCAGCAGGGATCTGCCGGCGCCCGGTGAGTTCTGATCGAAGTTCTTCTCCAGGCCCTCCACCATGGTGGTGACCTCATGCGAGGCGCCGGTCTGGCGATCCAGCTCGCGATCCACCTCGCGGCCGCGCTCACGCAGCTCGTCGGTGGGAAGCATCAGCCCCAGTGCGGCCCCCACGTACTCCAGTGCGGACACGGCGGCCTGCGGGTAGGCCGCCTCGGCGAGGTAATGCGGCACGTGCAGCGTATAGCCGGTGGTGCCATGGCCCGCCTCATCCAGGCGCATCTCCAGCAACTGGCTGACGCCCGAGACCATGCGTGCCTGGGGGCTCCATGTGGACAGGCCGGCCACCAGCTCGTCCCGGTTGCCATGGGCCGTCACGCCCAAAGGCCGGGTATGGGGTACCGGCATGGGGACGGCGTCCACCAAGGCCACCAGCTTGACGTCGAGCTTCTCCACGAGGAACAGCACAGAGGACACGAAACGCTCCCACTGGTAGTCCGGCTCGGGGCCGGACAGCAGCAGGAAGGGGCGCCCCAGGGAATCGGAGACCAGGCGCAGCTGGAGGTGCGGCGACTGGTAGTCCCGGAACCTTTCGCCGTCGAAGGTGATCTGTGGACGGCGGGCCCGGTAGTCGATCAGTTGGTCGGCGTCGAAGCTGGCCAACAGCTTGTGCTCCAGCGAGTCCACCAGGGTGTCCCGCACCTGTTCTGCCAGATGGCCCGCGTTCAGGTGTCCCCCGAAGACCGCCAGCATGCCCAGCCCACGCAACGGCGCGGCCCCGTCGAATCCTCCGGCCAGCAGGTCGCGGCCAGCCGGCTCGAGGGTGAACAGCGTGGTGGGGTCCTGCATGGTGCGTCCTTCCGTGCCTGACGATCGTGCCTGTCTTGCGGAGTCCAACATACTGCGGGCGCGGGCTATTCCGTGGGACGCCCTCCAGACGGACGTGGATAGGATCGTGGCAGACCAGTTCACACCCGAACGACATCAGGAGATCCGCCCCCGTGCCCATGATCAACGACTTCAGCCCCGTACTGACCGCCATCAGCGCAGCCCAATCCCAGCGCGGCCAGCAGGGCTCCTCGGCCCTGGTGATCGGCGTCTGCGCCACAGACGAGGGTCCTGTGCTGCTGCCCAACCCGCTGCCCGTCGCCGGAGCCCGGGCCCTGGCGGACTCCCTCGAGGCCCTGGGTGTCTCGGGTGCCTCCGATGAAGTGGTGCGCATCCCCGGGATGGACCCGCTGCCGTACCCGCTGCTCGTCCTGACGGGCGTTGGCAGGATCACCGGGGAACCCGGAGCCGGAGTGTCCGAGGAGGCCCTGCGCCGTGCAGCGGGCGCCGCCGTTCGGCATCTGGCCGGCACCCCCGGTGTGACCCTCGGTCTGCCCGCCGAGACCCCCGGGCTGCTGGCTGCGGTGGCCGAGGGCGCCGCACTGGCCGCCTACACCTTCACCGCCTTCCGCTCTGCCGAGACCCAGCAGAAGGCCAAGAACCCGGTGGAGGGCGCCGCCGTCGTGACCTCCCTGAAGCCCAAGGTTTCCGGCCCGGTCCTGCAGCGGGCCGCGGCCGTGGGCCGTGCCGTGCGGGCCACCAGAGATCTCGTCAACACCCCTCCGTCCCATCTGTATCCCGCATCCTTCGCCGAGGAGGTGACCGAGGCAGTGCAGTCGCTGCCCGTGAAGGTCACCATCTGGGACGAGAAGCAGCTCGAGAAGGAGGGCTTCGGCGGACTGCTCAACGTGGGCAAGGGCTCCTCGCGCCCGCCGCGTCTGGTGAAGCTGGAGTACACCCCCGCCAAGGGCTCCCGCCGCGCACAGCACATCGCGTTGGTCGGCAAGGGCATCACGTTCGATTCGGGCGGGCTGTCCCTGAAGCCCCCGACGTCCATGACCACCATGAAGTCGGACATGACCGGTGCCGCCACGGTGGCCACGGTGATCGCCGCCGCGGCCGAGCTCGAGCTTCCCGTCAGGATCACCGGGTGGCTGTGCATGGCCGAGAACATGCCCTCCGCCACGGCCCAGCGCCCCTCGGACGTGATCACGATCTACGGCGGCAAGACGGTCGAGGTCATGAACACGGATGCCGAGGGACGCCTCGTCATGGCGGACGGCCTGGTCGCCGCCACGGACGAGACCCCGGACGCGGTGATCGACGTGGCCACCCTGACCGGTGCGCAGATGATCGCGCTGGGCAGCCGGACCACCGGGGTCATGGGCACCGAGACCCTGCGGGACGAGCTCGTGGCTGCCGCCGACCACAGCGGTGAGGCGGCCTGGGCCATGCCGATCCCCGAGGACCAGCGCGCCTCCCTGGACTCGAGCATTGCGGACATCTCCAACGTGGGCGACCGGTTCGGGGGCATGCTGACGGCTGCCGCGTTCCTGCGGGACTTCGTGGATGCCGGCCGTGAGCCCGCCGAGGCGAAGGATGCACCGACGCCCTGGGCCCACCTCGACATCGCAGGCCCCTCCTTCAACGAGTCCGGCGCCTACGGCTACACCCCCAAGGAGGCCACCGGCGTCATGGTCCGGACCCTGTTGACCTACCTGGAGGGACGCGCTGACCCACAGCGCTCGAAGTAGAAGCCAGCGGCACCGTACGGCTAAGGTAAAACCGAGGCATCACCACCAACCCGAAGGGTGACGGAGAACCCGGCACCCGATTGTGAGGAGCACCATCGTGGCCGACACGGCAACCGCCCAGGAATTCGACGTTCTCATCCTCGGCGGTGGATCCGCCGGTTACGCAGCCGCCCTCCGATCAGTCCAGTACGGGTTGAGCGTCGGGTTGGTGGAGAAGGCCAAGCTGGGGGGCACCTGCCTGCACACCGGGTGCATCCCCACGAAGGCCTACCTGCACGCCGCCGAGCTGGCCGATGAGGCCCGCACGTCCTCGAAGTACGGCATCAACACCACTCTCGAGTCCATCGACATGGCCGGGGTCCGCGATTTCAAGGACGGGGTCGTCGCCGGCAAGTTCAAGGGTCTCAGCGGCCTGCTCAAGATGAAGAAGGTCAACGTCATCGAGGGCGAGGGCAAGCTGGTCTCCCAGAACCAGATCGAGGTGGACGGGACCCGCTACACCGGCAAGAACATCATCCTGGCCTCCGGATCCGAGTCCAAGACCTTCGGCCTGCCGATCGGCGGCAACATCATGACCTCCACGGAGGCCCTGCAACTGGACCGCACCCCGAAGTCCGCCATCATCCTGGGCGGTGGCGTCATCGGGTCCGAGTTCGCCTCGGCCTGGCACTCCTTCGGAGTGGACGTCACCATCATCGAGGGGCTGGATCACCTCGTACCGAACGAGGACCCGGAGATCATCAAGGTCCTCGAGCGCGACTTCAAGAAGAAGGGCATCAAGTCCAACCTCGGTACCTTCTTCGAGAAGGTCGAGGAGACCGGGGACGGTGTCAAGGTCACCCTGGCGGACGGCAAGGAGTTCACGGCGGAGATCTGCCTCGTGGCCGTGGGCCGTGGCCCCGTCACGGCCGGACTCGGTTACGAGGACCAGGGAATCACCCTGGACCGGGGCTTCGTGATCACCAATGAACGCCTGCACACCGGGGTGGGCACCGGGGTGGGCAACATCTACGCGATCGGTGACATCGTCCCCGGCGTGCAGTTGGCCCACCGCGGCTACCAGCAGGGCCATTTCGTGGCCGAGGAGATCGCCGGGAACAACCCCATCATCGTCGAGGACATCAACATCCCGAAGGTGACCTTCACCGATCCCGAGATCATGTCCGTGGGCTACTCGGAGCCGAAGGCCCAGGAGAAGTTCGGCGAGTCCAATGTGGAGACCACCACGTACAACTTGGCCGGCAATGGCAAGTCCTCCATCCTGGGCACGGGCGGCATCATCAAGATGGTGCGCCAGAAGAACGGCCCGATCGTCGGCGTGCACGGCATCGGCAAGCGCATCAGCGAACAGATCGGCGAATCCCAGCTGATCGTCAACTGGGAGGCCTACCCGGAGGATGTGGCCGCCTTCGTCCACGCCCACCCCACCCAGAACGAATCCCTCGGCGAAGCCGCGATGGCCCTCAACGGCCACCCGCTGCACGGCTGAGACCACCGAGACCACTACACAACCGTCAGGCCGGCGGGAAGCCGGCACGCACTTGAGGAGAAACGGGACGCCATGTCTGAAACCGTGAACCTGCCGGCCCTGGGTGAATCCGTCACCGAGGGCACCGTCACCCGCTGGCTGAAGGAGGTCGGCGACGAGGTCGCCGTCGACGAGCCCTTGGTGGAAGTCTCCACCGACAAGGTGGACACCGAGATCCCGTCCCCCGTGGCCGGCGTTCTCGAGGAGATCCTGGTCCAGGAGGACGAGACCGTCGAGGTGGACGCTCCGCTGGCCAAGATCGGCTCCGGCGCCGGCGCCGGTTCGTCCGACGACGCTCCGGCCGCTGCTGAGGCGGACGCCCCGGAAGAGCAGCCGGAGGCCGCCGAGGAGGCGCCTGCTGCCGAGGCTCCCGCCCAGGAGGAGTCCACTCAGGAGGAGCCCGCCCCGGCCGCCGATGCGGGCGATTCCGCCGATGCCGGTGAGTCCACGGAGGTCACCCTGCCCGCGCTGGGTGAGTCCGTGACCGAGGGCACCATCACGCGCTGGCTCAAGGAGATCGGCGACGACGTCGAGGTCGATGAGCCGCTGCTCGAGGTCTCCACCGACAAGGTGGACACCGAGATCCCGTCTCCCGTGGCCGGCAAGCTCGTGGAGGTCAAGGTCCAGGAGGACGAGACCGTGGAGGTCGGTGCCGTCCTGGCCCTCGTCGGTTCCGGCGCGGCCGCCCCCGCGGCCGAGAAGCCTGCCGAGAAGCCTGCCGAGAAGGCTGAGGCGAAGCCCGCTGAGGAGTCTGAGGACCGGTCCGAGGAGAAGCCGGCTCAGGAACCGGCTGCCGAGAAGCCTGCAGCCGAGGAGCAGCAGGCCTCGGCACCCGCGGCGGCGGCACCGGGCGAAGGCTACGTCACCCCGCTGGTGCGCCGGCTGGCCCAGCAGAACGACGTGGACCTGTCCACGGTCGTCGGCACCGGCGTCGGTGGCCGCATCCGCAAGCAGGACGTGCTGGTGGCCGCTGAGGCCGCCAAGGCACGTCAGTCCGGTGCCACCGCTCCGGCAGAGGCGTCCGCCCCCTCGGCGGCGGCCCCTGCGCCGACGGCCACCTCCACGGTGGACCCGGGCAAGCGCGGCACCACTGAGAAGGCTCCGCGTATCCGGCAGACGATCGCCAAGCGGATGCGCGAGTCCCTGGACATCTCCGCACAGCTGACCCAGGTGCACGAGATCGACATGACCCGCATCGTGGCGCTTCGTGGCAAGGCCAAGAGCGACTTCCAGCAGAAGAACGGCGTCAAGCTGACCTATCTGCCGTTCATCACGCTCGCTGTCACGGAGGCTCTGAAGCAGCACCCGAAGCTGAACGGCGAGTTCAACGTGGAGACCTCGGAGATCACCTATCACGACTCCGAGGACATCGCGAT
Organism: Citricoccus nitrophenolicus; assembly: GCF_047305825.1. GTDB lineage: Bacteria > Actinomycetota > Actinomycetes > Actinomycetales > Micrococcaceae > Citricoccus > Citricoccus nitrophenolicus. The sequence continues at coordinate 510,064 of NZ_CP063070.1, forward strand.
CGCGGTGGACACCGACAAGGGTCTGTTCGTCCCGGTCATCAAGGACACCGGTTCGCTCAACTTGTCCGGGATCGCCGCGAAGATCGCCGATGTGGCGGACCGGACCCGCAACAACAAGATCTCCCCGGACGAGTTGTCCGGCGGGACCTTCTCCATCACCAACTTCGGCTCGGTCGGGGCCCTGTTCGACACCCCGATCATCAACCAGCCGAACGTGGCGATCCTCGGCACGGGAACCATCGTCAAGCGCCCCATGGTCATCACGGACCAGGACGGCAATGACACCATCGCCATCCGCCACATGATGTACCTGAGCCTGACCTACGATCACCGTCTCGTGGACGGTGCGGACGCCGGCCGCTTCCTGCAGACCGTCAAGGGACGCCTGGAAGCCGGCGAGTTCGCCCACGAGTTGGGCCTCTAGTCCATGGAGGTCCTGACCGCGATCGTCGTCGCCATCCACATCATCTCCGCCGCCGCGATAGTCGGCGGATGGCTGGCGCACTTCAAGAACCCGACCGTCACCGTGTCTCAGTGGTACGGCACCTGGGGCATACTGGCCACCGGTCTGCTCCTGGCGGGCCTGGCCGAGATGGGTGACGGGCCGGTGAACCACGCGAAGATCGGCGTCAAGCTGGTCATCGGGCTGAGCGTCTTCGTGACCGCCCTGCTGGGCCGACGCAAGGAGAACAAGGGCGAGCCGGTGTCCACCGGACTGGCCCACGCCACGGGCGGCATGGCGTTGATCAACATCCTCGTAGCCGTGTTGTGGCAGGACTTCTCCTGACCTTCCGCTTCACCCACCGCAGAACGGCGGCCGACCGGATCACCGGTCGGCCGCCTTTCTGCATCAGGGCTCGATCTGCCGCACCCGCCATCCCTGCCCGGTGAGTTCCAGGTGGACGGTGAACCGTTCGACCGTGGGGCCCTCTGCCGTCGCCACGGTGTCTCCCGAGGAGTCGACGGTCCGGTACGGGGCGATCCGCAACCGAATCGGCGCGGAGACGTGCCGCGGGTCCTCCTGCGAGATGTCTCCCGTCACCGCGGTCTCCAACTGCAGTCCCTCGAAGCGCAGTCCCTGATCCGCCAGTTGCTCCTGAAGTGCCGCGTCGGCCTCGAAGGCGGGCGAGTCGGGCAGGCTGTAGGAGGCCAGCTGGTCCACCTCCAGGGAGCTGAGGGCCGCAGCCCGGGCGGGACCGATGGACTCGACGGCACGGCGCACCTCCATCGGCTCCACCGCCTCCACCACGTCCGGCTCCGCGGCCGGTGTCGATGTCGCCGTGGGCGGTGCCGGCGAGTCGCCGCGGCCCAGGAACGCCAGGGCACCCCAGGCCAGCACGGCCGCCAGCACGAGGGATCCGCCGGCCACCGCGAGCCTCCGTCCCGTCACGCGTTTCCCGGCCGGTTCGGGGGCCCGACGGCGGGTGGGCAGCTCCCGGGCGACCTCCGGCGTGGCCGCTGGGTACAGATCGAGGGGTTCCGGCGCCGCCCAGCGGAAGCAGGCCACCGCGAAGTGCTCGGCACCGGGCCGGCGCTGCGGGTCATCGTCAAGGCCGGCCTCCAGCAGTTCGACGACCTCCCGGGGGACCTCCGGCAGGATCATCGGCAGTGGTGCCCGGGACGCCGTCCGGGCGGGAGCCCGACCGGTCAGGGCGTACCAGCCCACGGCGGCCAGGGAGTACAGGTCGGCTGCCGGGTTCAGGCCGGCCGGCCCGGCGCTCCGGGCGCCGTGCCGAGCGAGACCCGGTCCGCCGCCGTCGGCCATCTCCGGGGCTGAGAACCCCGGGGTCCCGAACCGGTGTTCTTCCGCTCCTCCCAGGACTCGGGATGAGCCCAGGTCCGCCAGCGCGGGCCGTCCTTGGACCGTGAAGAGGATGTTTCCCGGGGACACATCCCCGTGGACCACACCGTGTTCGTGGAGGGCCTGCAGCGCCTGCGCCACCGGCACCAAGACGGTGATGACCTGCCCCAGCGGCAGGGGCCCCGCTGCTCGCACGAGCGAACCGAGGGAACCGCCCGGGTGGTACTCGCTGAGCAGACCGGGGCCGGCGTCGGTCTCCACCACCCCGAGAGGCGGCACCACATGGTCGTGGCGGAGGTCCCCCACGGCGCGCATCTCGATGTCCAGCACGGCAGCGGGTCCCTCGGCCGGCCGATCCGGGATCTTCAGGGCCGCCTGTGCCCCCTCGGCATCGGCCACGAGCCACACGGTCGAGCTGCCGCCACGGCCCAGCTCCCGCAGCACCTCCCACCCCGGAACCCGCGGCGGTGGCTTCGTCTCCTGCATCCGAACTCCCTCGGCAGTCGCTCCGTTCACCCTGTGCGCTCCATCCTGCCCCGCATGTGACCAGCCTGCAGGGACTATCCACAGGCCTCCCGGCAGGGAGATAGAGTGAGGCCATGCCCGCAACGACCATGCCGCCGTTCCGCGTCCTGGGACTCTCCCCTGACACCGTCGACTACCGGTCGGCATGGGACCTCCAACAGGACCTGCATGCCCGTGTGGTCGAGGGCTCCTCCCCTGGCGCCGTCCTGCTCCTCGAGCACACCGCCGTCTACACCGCCGGGAAGCGCACGGAGCCAGCGGACCTTCCGGACGACGGGTCCCCCGTGGTGGATGTGGACCGAGGCGGCAAGCTCACGTGGCACGGCCCGGGTCAGCTGGTCTGCTATCCGGTGGTCCGGCTGGCGGATCCGGCCGCCGTGAAGGAATATGTCTGGTTCCTGGAGGAGGTCCTCATCCGTACCCTGGCGGACCTCGGCCTGACCGGCGAACGGGTGGACGGACGCTCGGGTGTCTGGATCCTCGGCGGCGTGGACGGCCAGGGCCGAAGGACGCCGGACCGGAAGATCGCCGCCATCGGCCTGCGGGTCAACCACGGCGTCTCGATGCACGGATTCGCCCTGAACTGCAGCAACACCCTGGATGCCTACGAGCACATCGTGGCCTGCGGCATCTCGGATGCCGGCTCCACGACCCTCTCGTCCGAGACCGGCCGGACCATCACCCCAGCGGACGTGCTGGCCACGGTCCAGGAACACTTCGTCGCGCTGGCCCCCGGTCACCTCGCACCGGTCGACCCGGAGCAGTTGACCGGGTCCCTCAGCGGCGCCCCCGTCATGACCCCCCTGCGAAAGGAATCGCTTCAGTGAGCGCATCCCCCGAAGGCCGCCGACTCCTGCGCGTCGAGGCCCGCAACGCCGAAGTCCCCGTGGAACGCAAGCCGGACTGGATCAAGGCCAGGGTGGAGATCGGCCCGGAGTACATCGACCTCAAGAACAAGGTGAAGTCCTCCGGTCTGCACACGGTGTGTGAGGAGGCCGGTTGCCCCAACATCTTCGAATGCTGGGAAGACCGGGAGGCCACCTTCCTCATCGGCGGTGACACCTGCACCCGCCGCTGCGGATTCTGCGACATCGCCACCGGCAAGCCCGAACCCCTGGACCTCGACGAACCGCGGCGCGTGGCGGAGAACATCCGCGAGATGAACCTGCGCTACACCACCGTCACGGGCGTGGCCCGGGACGATCAGAAGGACGGGGCCGCCTGGCTGTACGCCGAGACCATCCGCAAGGTCCACGAACTGAACCCCAACACCGGCATCGAGATCCTGCCCCCTGACTTCGGGGCCGACCCGAAGCTCGTGCAGGTGGTCTTCGATGCCCGACCCGAGGTCTTCGCGCACAACCTCGAGACGGTGCCCCGGATCTTCAAGGCCATCCGACCGGCCTTCACCTATGAGAAGTCACTGCAGGTGCTGAGCATGGCCAAGGCTGACGGACTGCTCACCAAGTCCAACCTCATCCTGGGCATGGGCGAGGAGGACCAGGAGATCGACCAGGCCCTGGTGGACCTGCACGAGGCCGGCTGTGACATCATCACGGTGACGCAGTACGTGCGCCCCTCGAAGCTGCACCACCCGATCGACCGTTGGGTGAAGCCGGAGGAGTTCGTGCACTGGTCCCAACGCGCCGAGGAGATCGGCTTCGCGGGCGTCATGGCCGGGCCGCTCGTGCGGTCCTCCTACCGAGCCGGCCGCCTCTACGCCACCGCCATGCGCAGGTTGGGCCGGCCGATGCCGGCCAACCTGGCCCACATCGAGGAGTCCGGCTCCACGCGGCAGGAGGCCGCGACCCTGCTCGCCGGCCGGTAGACTGGGCACACTATGGCCAACAGCAAAGAATCCGCAGCATCCTCCTCCGCATCGACCCGTGAAAGGCTGAAGGCCGTCAAGGCCGAGCAACGGTCCCGCCGTCAGCAGGACAAGGACCGGGCGAAGGAGAACAAGGCCGAGACCAAGGCCCGGAAGAAGGCCACCAAGAAGCCCGGCGTCTTCAAGCAGCTCGGCGAGGTCTTCTCCATGACCCGCGCCCACGACCCGAAGGTCGTGCTGTGGATGTCCCTGGCCTTCGTTGCCGTCCTGGTCATCGGGCTCGTGGTCGGACTGCTGCTGAACAACTGGATCACGTGGCTGCTCATCGCCATCCCGTTCGGCCTGCTCGCCGCGGTGGTCATCATGAACCGCATGGCCGAGAAGGCGGCCTTCGCCCGCATCGACGGGCGCCCGGGTGCCGCCGGCGCCGCGCTGTCCACCCTGCGCCGCGGGTGGATCATCCCGGAGCAACCGGTGGCCGTGAGCCCCAAGACCCAGGACGCGGTCTTCCGCGCCGTCGGCCGCCCCGGCGTGGTGCTGGTCACCGAGGGGCCCACCAACCGGGTGCGGCCGCTCGTCGAGAAGGAGCGCCGGAACATGCAGCGCTTCCTGCCCAATGTGCCGATCCAGGTGCTCGCCACGGGCCACGGTGATGACCAGATTGAGTTGCACCAGTTGTCCAAGACGCTGAAGCGGATGAAGAAGACCCTCACCAAGCAGGAGGTCCAGGCGGTCGACAAGCGGCTGAGCTCCCTGGGCTCCACGAAGATGCCGATCCCGAAGGGGATCGATCCGTACCGGGCCCGCCCGGACCGCAAGTCCATGCGCGGCCGCTAGGCCCGCCGGGACGAACACGTCACATCCGGATCTGCACGGTACCGGCCACCCGGTCATGCACGCCGCGGCCGTCCGGGTCGACCATGAAGGGCGTCACCACCAGGCACCACAGCGCGGTGCGGATCAGCACCCTGACCGGCCCCGCCATGGCCCCGCCCACACGGACCACCTGGATCCCGGCGATCCGCTTGCCCACGGTGGTGCCCAGCAGGCCCAACAACACCACCTGCATCAGGATGTAGAACCCGAGGGTCACCAGCGGGTGTCCCTCGAACCACAGGTTGCTGATGAGCAGCGCGATGGACCAGTCGATCACCACCGCGAGGATCCGCCGACCCCAGCCGGCCATGGACGTGGGACCGTGCTGGGCCAGCCCCAGCCGCTCGCCGGGCCAGCGCCCGGCGGCGTTCGGCCGACGAGACCCGCCCACCCAACCCGCCATGTCCCGGCGGGTGACCAGCGGGTCCTGGGAGCCGCGGCCGCTGGTACGGGGCCGGGAGGAGTGCGCGCCGTCATCGGCGCCAGGGGGGTTCTGGGGGGATCGTGCCACCGCTCCACTCTACCGAGTCGGGCTACGTTACACGCCGGAAACATCAACGACACCGTCGGGTTACGGCGTCTCGATAGAGTGGACACACTACCGAAACCCGAGGAGCACCACAGATGTTCACCACCGCCCAGGAAGTCCTGCAGTACATCCAGGATGAGGAGGTCGTCTTCGTCGACGTCCGCTTCACGGACCTGCCAGGCGTCCAGCAGCACTTCAACCTCCCCGCGAAGGCGGTGGACGAGGACTTCTTCGTGAACGGCCAGCTGTTTGACGGCTCCTCCATCCGCGGCTTCCAGGGCATCGCCGAATCGGACATGCAGCTGCTCCCGGATGTGGCCACGGCCTATCTGGACCCGTTCCGGGTGGAGAAGACGCTGGTCATGAGCTTCTCGATCGTGAACCCGCGCACCGGCGAGCCATACCACCGCGATCCCCGCGGCGTGGCCCAGAAGGCTGAGGAGTACCTGGCCTCCACCGGCATCGCCGACACCGCGAACTTCGCCTCCGAGGCCGAGTTCTTCATCTTCGAGGACGTGCGCTACTCCTCCACGCCGAACCACAGCTTCTACTCCGTCGACTCGGATGAGGCCTGGTGGAACTCCGGCCGCGTCGAGGAGGGCGGCAACCTGGGCCACAAGACCGGGGTCAAGGGCGGCTACTTCCCCGTCTCCCCCGTGGACAAGCAGGCGGACCTGCGGGATGCGATCTGCGTGGCCCTGGACGAGGTCGGCCTGGAGGTCGAGCGGTCCCACCACGAGGTCGGCGCCGCCGGACAGGCCGAGATCAACTACAAGTTCAACACCCTGACCCACGCCGCGGACGATCTGATGAAGTTCAAGTACGTGGTGAAGAACACCGCGGAGGCCTTCGGCAAGACGGCCACCTTCATGCCGAAGCCGGTCTTCGGGGACAACGGCTCGGGGATGCACTGCCACCAGTCGCTGTGGAACGCCGGCGAGCCGCTGTTCTATGACGAGAAGGGCTACGCCAACCTCTCGGACACCGCCCGCTGGTACATCGGCGGCCTGCTGAAGCACGCCTCCGCCATCCTGGCCTTCACCAACCCCACGGTGAACTCCTACCGCCGGCTGGTGAAGGGCTTCGAGGCCCCCATCAACATGGTCTACTCCCAGGGCAACCGCTCGGCCGCGATCCGCATCCCGATCACCGGCTCCAACCCGAAGGCCAAGCGCCTGGAGTTCCGCGCCCCGGACCCGTCCGGCAACCCCTACCTGGCCTTCGCCGCACAGCTCATGGCCGGCCTGGACGGCATCCGCAACCGGATCGAGCCGGCCGAGCCGATCGACAAGGACCTGTACGAGCTGCCCGCCGAGGAGGCCGCCACCATCCAGAAGGCCCCCGCCTCTCTCGAGGAGGCCCTGCGCGCCCTGGAGGAGGACCACGAGTTCCTGCTGGCCGGGGACGTCTTCACCGAAGACCTCATCGAGGCCTGGATCGAGTACAAGCGGGAGAACGAGATCCTCCCGCTGTCCATCCGCCCGAACCCGTACGAGTTCGAGCTCTACTACGGCGTGTGACCCCCGCCGGCCCGCGGGCCGGTGACCGGAACACCTCCCGACGGCGGCGCTCGGGCGACCTGTGCAGGTCGCCCGAGCGCCGCCGTCGTTCTCCCACGCCTGGGACTCCGGGGAATATTCGCACGGCCGGCAAGGCTGTGTCTCAGGAGAGTTCCCCCTGTGAAAGGTTCCTGCGTGAGTTACCCGCTGTCCGTCCTCGATCTGTCCACCGTCCTGCCGGGACAACCCGTCGCCCAAGCGGTGGCCGCCAGTGTGGAGCTGGCTCAGAAGGCGGAGGAGCAGGGTTTCCACCGGATCTGGTTCGCGGAGCACCACAACTTCCCCTCCATCGCGTCCTCCGCCACCTCGGTGCTGATCGGCCATGTGGCGGATCAGACCTCGACGATCCGGCTGGGCTCGGGCGGCATCATGCTGCCCAACCACTCCCCCCTGGTGATCGCCGAGCAGTTCGGCACCCTCGCGGAGATCCACCCGGGCCGGATCGACCTCGGGCTGGGCCGAGCGCCGGGAACGGACCAGCGGACCATGATGGCCCTGCGCCGCGACCCCTCCGCGGCGGACACCTTCCCGCGGGACATCAAGGAACTCCGGGGCTACCTCAAGGGCGAGACCCTCATTCCCGGCGTGGACGCCTTCCCCGGCAGCGGCACCGATGTCCCCCTGTTCGTGCTCGGATCCTCACAGTACGGTGCCCAGCTCGCGGCGGCGCTTGGCCTCGGGTACTCCTTCGCCTCGCACTTCGCCCCGCAGATGCTGGAGCACGCCGCCCGCCTGTACCGGGAGTCGTTCGAACCATCCGAGGACTACCCCGAACCACATTTCATCGCCGCACTCAACGTGATCGCCGCGGACACCGAGTCGGAGGCCCACGCGCAGCTGGAGATCGCCCGTCGTCACCGCATCCGGCAGATGCTCGGCCGGGGCCGGGACCTCAGCGAGGAGGACGTCACCATGCTGCTGCACTCCGCCGGCGGCGAGCAGGTGCTGTCCATGATGAAGTACACCGCGGTCGGCACCATCGAGACGGTCAGGTCCTACCTGGACGAGTTCCGTGAACGGGTCCAGGCGGACGAACTGATCGTCACCAACGCCGCTCCGGACCTCGCGGCCCGGCACCGCACCCTCGAGCTGCTGGGCGAGCACGTCATCTCCCGGTAGACGGACCGACCGGGACGGTGCCTAGCCGGCGGTGTCCCATCCATAGTCCGGGTAGTCGTAGAAGTCGTCGCCGTCGAGGCGGTCGACGCTGCCGTCTGCCATCGATTCGAGCAGGGACCTCAGTCCGGTCTCCACGGTCTTCGTCAGCATCCCCTTCTGCTTCTGGCCGAAGGACTGGGTCTGGCCCCGGACCTCGAACAGGACGGAGGCCGAGCCGTTCAGGGCGAAGGCAGACCTCCCCTGACCGGCGAACTCCCGTTCCTCGGGATGCAGGTACCGCACCACACCGGCCAGTGGTGACTGTGCCCCGACGTTCTCCCGCAGGCCGTTCATGATGGCCAGTGCGTGGCGGCGAGAGTCGTCCTGGTCCAGGCTGGGATAGTCCTCCAGGTACTTCGCCCCGTCTCCGACCCCGAGTGGCGGATAGTCGATGGCGATCGTGACCTGCTTGCCGTCCTGCGGCCCCCCGGTCTGCTCGTTGCAGGCGCCCATGTGATGCAGGTCGACCACCGCGTCCACGGTGCCGAACTCGGACTGCAGCTCCACGTACGCGTCCCGCACGGCTCGAGACTCCGGGTTGAGGTAGAACCCGGGATCGGTGGACGTCCCGGGAAGGTCCTCCGCCTGGGGCACATAGTCCAGGTCTGGGTGGAAGTCCCGGTTCAGATCGTAGCCGGGGAGGTCGGAGCCGAGGTTGGACGTCCGGTAGTACCAGGCCGGGTCCGCCGCGGCCAGTTGGGGGAAGTCCGCCACTGTCTCGGCCCAGGTGACGTCATTGATGCGTCGGTTCAGCTCCACCCCGTCCGGATTGAGCATGGGGATCGCCACGAGGGTGACCCCCTGGAGGATCTCCCGGCTCGCGGGGTTGTCAGTCCCCAGGGACTTGAGCAGGGCCAGTTGGGCCTCCACACCGGTGCGTTCGTTGCCGTGGATGGCTCCGGTGACCACCACGACGCGGTCCCCCGAGCCGACGCGGGCCGCCAGGATGTCCCTCCCCTGACGGGTGGTGCCGATCGAATCCACCGCCACGCGGCCCTGGCTGGTCCGTTCGATCTGTCCGAGGGTTCGTTGCACGTCCGCGTAACTGGACCATCCGGCTGCCGAGGGCTCCTCCAAGGGCGTACAGGTCCCTTGCCCCTGGGCATGGATGGTGGGGCCGGGCGCCGCGGCGGCGGGCGCCCCTGTCAGCAGGCCGGCCGCGAGGGCAGGTACGGCCACCCAGGTCAGGGCGGCGCCGCGGCGGCGCGCGGTGGTGGGTTCGGGAATCCGGGTGCAGATGGGCATGACGCTCCAGATGAAGGTGGGTGGTCATGACTCGCGGCGGTGGCCGGGGATGACAAGTCATGGAGCGGTGCGTGGAGAGAACCTATCCGGATTCCCCCTGCGAGCTCAAGACCTGCTGGGCGGGAGCTGAATGCCCAGGTCGGCTTCAGATGCCGTAGAAGTGCTTCTCGAAGACGTGCCGGGCGTGGCGGGTGGAGCGCAGGTAGTCCTCCTCCAGCTCAGCCGCCTGGCCCTGCTCGTAGCCGCACCAGCGGGCCACGGCCTCCAGGTCCTGGCGTTTGGTGGGCAGTGTGTCCGAGGGCTTGCCGGACCAGACGATGTTCCCGGCGCGGATCCGCGTGGCCAGGTGCCAGGCCCGGTCCAGCACCTCGGCGTCCTCCGCCGGGAGGATCCCCTCCTGAACGAGGGCCCTCAGGGCGGCCATGCTGGACGTCGTCCTCAGCGAGGCGTGCTCGGCCGCGTGTTGTAGCTGCAGGGTCTGCACCAGCCACTCCACATCCGTCAGGCCGCCGCGGCCCAGTTTCAGGTGCCGGGCCGGATCGGCGCCGCGGGGAAGCCGCTCGGACTCCACGCGCGCCTTGATCCGCCGGATCTCGCGGATGGAGGCCGCGCCGGGGTCTCCCGCATACCGCACGGAGTCCGCCCAGGCCGTGAACTCCTCAGCCAGGTCCGCACTGCCGGCGATGGGGCGGGCCTTCAGCAGGGCCTGGATCTCCCAGATCTCGGCCCAGCGGCGGTAGTACTCCCGGTAGGAGTCCAGTGACCGGACGAGCGGGCCCTTCTTGCCCTCCGGCCGGAGGTCCGCGTCCATCACGAGGGGTCGCTCGCCCAGCACGGAAGGCCTACACGGCTTCGTCAGCAGCCCAGTGACCTGCTTGGACAACTCCACGGCCTGGCGTTGGGCCGCGTCCTGATCCACCCCCTCGCGGGGCCGGTGGACGAAGAGCACGTCCAGATCGGAGCCGTAGCCGATCTCCCGGCCGCCCTGACGGCCCATCGCCACCACGAGGACGTCAGTCATCTCTTCCGCCAGGCCCCCGCCGACTGGGCCGTCGGCGCGATGCTCGGGGCGCCCGAACTGCGAGATCTCGGCCACGTGCAGGGCTCCGAGCACGGCAGCGCGGTCGGCATCGGACAGGGCCCGCCCCACCGACTCCTGGTCCAGCAGTCCCGCGGCGTCCGCGATGGCTGTGCGCAGGATCTCCCGCTGCCGGATGAGCCGGATCTGGCGGATGGCCTCGTCAGGATCCGGGTGCCGGGACATCTTGGCCCGGATCTCCTGCCACTGGGACTCGAACGGCATCGGCACCAGGTCTCGGTCCTGCCCCAGCCACGCCGCAGCCTCCGGCCGGTGTTCGAGCAGGTCCGAGATGTAAGTGGACAGGGAGAGGATCTGGCAGAGCCGCTCGGCTGCGGCCGAGGAGTCCCGGAGCATGCCCAGGAACCAGGGAGAGGAGCCGAGCGATTCCGAGAGTCGGCGGAAGCCCAGTAGGCCGCCGTCCGGATGGGGGCCATTGGCGAGCCATCCGAGCATCACCGGCAACAGTTGGCGTTGTAGGGCGGCCCGGCGGGAGACCCCCGTGGTCAGCGCCTCGATATGCTTCAGGGCCCCGGCCGGGTCCAGGTATCCCAGCGCCGCCAGTCGCTGGCGCACCGCCTCCGGGGTCAGCCGCGCCTCGTCCGCGGAGAGAGCCGCTGTGGTGGACAGCAACGGACGATAGAAGATCTTCTCGTGCAGCGAGAGGACCGTCTTGCGGGTGCGCTTCCACATGGTGGTCAGCCCGTCGGCGCCGGTGGGGCCTGGCTCCCCCGGGCCCCGTGCCGCCCTGGCCAGAACCCACAGTGCCTGGGGCTTGTCCGGCATGAGGTGGGTTCGTCGCAGATGGACGAGCTGGATCCGGTGTTCCAGCAGCCGCAGGTACCGGTAGGCCCCGGCGAAGGACTCCGCGTCCGCCCGTCCGATGAAGGAGCGCTCCTCCAGCGCGCGGATGGCCTCCAGCGTGTTCCGGACGCGCACGGACTCCACGGTCTTGCCGTGCACCAGCTGCAGCAATTGGACGGTGAACTCCACGTCCCGCAGGCCTCCGGCCCCGAGCTTGATCTCCCGGTCCCGGTTCTGATGGGCGATGTTCTCCATCACGCGGCGCCGCATCGCCTGCACCGAGGCGACGAACCCCTCCCGCTCCGAGCTGGTCCACACCAGGGGCCAGATGGTCTCGATGTACTCCCGGCCCAGGCCGGGGTCTCCGGCGATGGGCCGTGCCTTGAGCAGCGCCTGGAACTCCCAGGTGTGCGCCCAGCGCCGGTAGTACTCTGCGTGCGAGTCGACCGTACGGGACAGGGCGCCGTCCTTGCCCTCGGGCCGCAGGTTCGCATCAATCTCCCACAACCCCTGCTCCGGGGCGGCGGCGGTGGCGTACTTCGAGATGCCCGAGGCCAGCGCGGAGGCGATCGAGGCGGAGCGGTGCTCGTCCCCGAGGGAGGAATCGTGGACGAAGATGACGTCCACGTCCGAGATGTAGTTCAGCTCCCGTGCGCCGCACTTGCCCATCCCGATGACGGCCAACCCCACCTGGGCGGCGTCCGGGCCGAACTGCTCGACGGCGTCCGCGCGGGAGGCGGCCAGGCCCGCCTCGATCGCGGCGCCGGCGAGATCCGCCAGCCACGCGGCGACGGCCGGTTCGGCCGCCCGCGGATCGACGGCCATCACGTCCTGAATGGCCAGCGCCGTGAGTTGACGGCGGTAGGCGACCCGCAGCGCTGCCGCGGCCTCCTTGCCGCGCAGGGTGGACACGGGGCGCGCCGCGTCAGGATCCGCCCCCACGGACCCGAGGAGCAGGGACCGCAAGGGCAGGGGGTCGGCGGCGAGCCCGGACGGGCCCAGGACCGGGGCCGTGGCCGCGGCAGCGTCCGGATCCGTCAGCAGGTCCACGTGGTCAGGGCGGCGGATGAGGAACTCGCCCAAGGCCTCGGAGGTTCCGAGCAGCCGGACCAGCGCCAGGGAGCGGGCCCGGTCTCCCAGTACCCCCGCCACGGAGGGAGCGCGCTCCAGTAGCCTGATCAGCAGGATCAGGGCCTGGTCCGGATCGGGTGCCCCCGTGAGGACCCTGACCAGCGTGTCCCGGTCCAGTGCCTCGAGCTCCGGAGAGGCCAGGAGGTCGCGTGCCTTGGCCCAGTCCGCGAAGCCGGCGCTGACGAGCGCCTTGCGCCCGGGGCCGGCGCCGTCCGCAGCAGCAGCCATCCCGGTCAGAGGATGCCGAGGTTGCGCTGCAGCTCGTACGGCGTGACCTCGACCCGGTACTCGTCCCACTCCTGGCGCTTGTTCCTCAGGAAGTTCTCGAAGACCGTCTCCCCCAGCACCTCGGCCACGAACTCGGACTCCTCCATCGCCCGCAGCGAGTCGTGCAGCGTGCCCGGCAGGGAATGGTGGCCCAGTGCCCGGCGCTCCATCGAGGTCAGCGCGCTGATGTCCTCGGCGGCGGCCTCGGGAAGCTCATACTCCTCCTCGATGCCCTTCAGCCCGGCGGCCAACAGGACCGCGTAGGTCAGGTAGGGATTGGCGGAGGCATCGATCCCGCGGTACTCGACTCGGGCGGATCCCGCCTTGTCCGGCTTGTACAGCGGCACCCGGACCAGCGCCGAGCGGTTGTTGTGGCCCCAGGACACGTAGGAGGGTGCCTCTCCTCCGCCCCAGAGCCGCTTGTACGAGTTCACGAACTGGTTGGTGATGGCCGTGATCTCCACGCTGTGGTGCAGCAGCCCGGCGATGAACCTGCGGCCCGTGGTGGAGAGGTGGAACTCCGCGCTGGGCTCGAAGAAGGCGTTCGAGTCACCCTCGAACAGGGAGAAGTGGGTGTGCATGCCGGACCCGGCGTGCTGGCCGAACGGCTTGGGCATGAAGGTGGCGTAGTTGCCCTGGAGCTGGGCCACCTCCTTGATGACCGTCCGGAAGGTCATGATGTTGTCTGCCGTCTGCAGCGCATCCGCGTATCGCAGGTCGATCTCGTTCTGGCCCGGGCCCGACTCGTGGTGGCTGAACTCCACCGAGATCCCGATGGCCTCCAGCATGTTGACCGCGTGCCGGCGGAAGTCCGTGGCCACGCCCCCGGGCTCGTGGTCGAAGTAGCCGGCCTGGTCCACGGGGATGGGCTGGCCGTCCGGCCCCACCTCCTTGGACTGCAGCAGGTAGAACTCGATCTCGGGGTGGGTGTAGAACGTGAAGCCCATGTCCGCGGCCCGGGACAGCTGGCGGCGCAGTACCTGGCGGGGATCGGCGGAGGACGCCTCGCCGTCCGGGGTCAGGACGTCACAGAACATCCGGGACGTCGGCTCCTCCTCGCCACGCCAGGGCAGGATCTGGAAGGTGGAGGGATCGGGCTGGAGCAACATGTCGGACTCGAAGATGCGGGTGTATCCGTCGATCGAGGACCCGTCGAAGCCGAGTCCCTCGGCGAAGGCCCCCTCCACCTCGGCCGGGGCCAGTGCCACGGATTTCAGGGTTCCGGTGACGTCGGTGAACCACAGCCGGACGAAGCGAACGTCCCGGTCCTCGATGGTTCTGAGGACAAACTCCTGTTGGCGATCCATGGTCTCTGGCGGCCTCCTGTGGGAACACGGCTCTTTCTGCTGTTGGCTCCACTGTAGTGCGCCACGGACCGGTCCGTGGCCGATGCGACCGCTGACCGGCGAACGTCTAGACTGCCGCCATGGCCGAGAACGAGACCGCACCCCATGCCGCCGCCGCGCCCAACCGATACCGCACCGTGCACCTGCAGCGGGCGAAGGACGAGGGCCGCCGGTTCGCGATGCTGACGGCCTACGACTTCCAGATGGCCCAGGTCTTCGACGAGGCCGGCCTCGAGACCATCCTCGTGGGAGACTCGGCCGCCAACACCATGATGGGGCACGCCACCACCCTGCCCATCACCTTGGACGAGATGATCGTCTATGCCGGTTCCGTGGTCCGCGGCACCCGCCGGGCGATGGTGCTGTGCGACCTGCCGTTCGGCTCCTATGAGGTCTCCCCCCAGCAGGCCACCGAGAGCGCCATCCGGCTCGTCAAGGAGACCGGGATCCACGGCGTGAAGATGGAGGGTGGGGAACGCTACGTGGAGCACGTCCGGATGATGACGGACGCCGGCGTGCCCGTGATGGGGCATATCGGCTTCACCCCACAGTCCGAGAACGTCCTGGGAGGGTACCGGGTCCAGGGCCGGTCGGAGGGCGCCGCCGAGACCATGATCCGCGAGGCCACCGCCCTGCAGGATGCCGGAGCCTTCGCCGTCCTGATGGAGATGGTCCCCGCCGACATCGCCCGGCAGGTGGATGAGTCACTGCGCGTGCCGACCGTGGGGATCGGCGCCGGGCCGCACACCACCGGCCAGGTGCTCGTGTGGCAGGACATGCTGGGCCTGAGGGCGGGGAAGATGCCCCGCTTCGTCAGGCAGTATGCCGATCTGCGCGCCGTGGTGTCCGAGGCCGTCTCCGGGTTCCACCACGATGTGCTCGAGGGCACGTTCCCGGCCCCGGAGCACGGTTTCGAGGGGTAGGTGAACTGACCTAGTCGTTGGCGTCCTCGTCAGCCTCGTCCCAGCGCTCGTTGTTGGACTGCACCTGGGCGATGGCCTGCTCGGCCTCGGCGCGGGAGGCGTAGGGGCCCAGCAGCTTCGACCAGTCCGATTGAGGGCCCTCCTCGACCTGGTGGCTGACGACGTTGTACCAGTATTCGCTCATCGCCCCAGACTAGTGGCCGTAGACCAACCCCACCACGGCGATAGGATCGAGGCATGTCCCAGAACGCCCCGCAGCAGGCCACCACCGCACGCCCCACCAGTCACAACGGACCGGCCCCGGAAGGCCCGTCGCGCGGCGAGCCCGGATCGAAGGCGCCGCTGGGCACCCTGGTCCCGGGCGTCGTCGCCCCCCAGCTTCCCGTCCCCGCGCACATCGAACGGCCGGAATACGTCGGCCGTGCGACGGCCGACGAGGGCAACGGATCGGATGTCTATGACGCGGAGGGGATCGAGAGGATCCGTGCCGCCGGGCGCATCGCGGCCCAGGCCATGGAGGAGGCCGCCAGGCACATCGCACCGGGGGTCACCACGGCGGAGCTGGACCGGATCGCCCACGAGTTCATCGTCAGCCACGGGGCCTACCCCTCCTGCCTGGGCTACAAGGGCTTCCCCAAGGCCATCTGCACCTCCCTGAACGAGGTCATCTGCCACGGCATCCCGGACGACACGCCCCTCGAGGACGGGGACATCGTCAACCTGGACATCACGGCGTACCTGGACGGCCACCACGGAGACCACAACATGACCTTCCTGGTCGGCACCGTGGACGAGGAGTCCCGGTTGCTCGTGGAGCGTACCCACGAGGCCATGATGCGGGGCATCAAGGCGGTCAAGCCAGGACGTGAGATCAACGTGATCGGCCGCGCCATCGAGTCCTACGCCAAGCGCTTCGGCTACGGCGTGGTGCGCGACTTCATCGGCCACGGCGTGGGACGCGAGTTCCACTCCGGGCTGGTCATCCCCCACTTCGACGCCGCGCCCGCCCACAACACCGTGATGGTTCCCGGCATGGTCTTCACCATCGAACCGATGATCACCCTCGGCACCATCCGCTGGGATATGTGGGACGACGACTGGACCGTGGTGACGCGAGACCGCCAGCGCACCGCCCAGTTCGAGCACACCCTGGTGGTCACCGAGGACGGCGCCGAGATCCTGACCCGGCCCTGATCCGACGGTTCGAACCCCACCCGACCGATTCCACGACCCGAGAGCGCACCATGGCGAAGAAGACCACCGATCCGTCCACTGGCAAGTTCACCACCCTCGGCGTCGACGTCGGTGGCACCGGCATGAAGGGAGGAGTCGTCCGGCTCGGCGAGGGGCCGAAGACGGGTCGGCTGAAGGGTGAGAGGCACCGCATCCCCACCCCACAGCCGGCCACCCCCGATGCCGTGGCCTCCGTGCTGAAGGAGATCGTGGACGAACTGGACTCCCGCAAGGGAGCCCCGTCCAGGACCCTCCCCGTGGGGGTCGACTTCCCGGCCGCCATCCACCAGGGGGTCTGCCTCACGGCCACCAACATGGACCCGTCCTGGATCGGCACGGACGTGGACACGCTGTTCTCCGAGACGCTGAAGCGACCGGTGTCCACCGTGAACGATGCCGACGCCGCCGGACTGGCCGAGGTTCGCTACGGTGCGGGCAAGGGCGTGCAGGGGACGGTCCTGGTCATCACCCTGGGCACCGGTATCGGCTCGGGCCTGTTCCGCGACGGTGAGTTGGTACCCAACCTCGAACTCGGCACGATCGAGCTCGACGGCGCAGTGGCCGAGACCCGGGCCTCAGCGGCAGCACGGGACCGCGAGGACCTGGACTGGCCGGAATACGCCGAACGGCTCCAGCGGTACTTCTCCTACGTGGAGGGCATCTTCTATCCGGACCTGATCATCGTGGGCGGCGGCATCTCCAAACGCCCGGAGGACTACCTGCCGCTGCTGGACCTGCGATCCCCGATCGTCCCGGCCGCGTTGAAGAACAACGCGGGCATCGTGGGAGCCGCACTCTGGGCCACTGACGCCCTGGCCGGCACCGCCGCCCGGCAGGCTCTCCTCGGCACCGCCCGCAAGGCCGCCGATCAGGCCCTGGCACAGCGCTCGGTGGACGAATCTGCGGGGGCCACGATCACGGACCAGGCTATGCACAAGGCGGTCAAGAAGGCCGCGAAGGTTGACAAGGCCGTCCGGAAGCCGTCCCGCTAGCGTCACGCCGGGGTCCAGAGGGTGGTGGCCGATGGCGGCTCCGGCTTCCCCTCCGGAGCCGCCATCGGCAGTCTCGATGCCCCGTGGGGCCTTCCGCCTCAGCGGGTGAAGAGCCTCGGCTGCAATGTCCTCACGCCGGTGTCCGAGCGGTCTCCCGCCGAACGCAGCTCCTCGACGGCCTGGGCGAAGTCGTCCAGGGAGTCGAACGCCTGATAGACGGACGCGAACCGCAGGTACGCCACCTGGTCCAGGCGGCGCAGCGGATCCAGGATCGCCAGCCCCACCTCGTGCGCATCCACCTCGGCGTTGCCCGTGGCCCGGATGGTCTCCTCGACCTCCTGCGCCAGCATGGCCAGGTCGTCGCTCGTGACCGGCCGACCCTGACATGCCTTCCGGGCACCGTTGATGACCTTCGAGCGGTCGAAGGGCTCTGCCACACCGGACCGCTTGACGACCGTCAGCGCCGTGGTCTCCATGGTGGTGAAGCGCTTGCCGCAGGACTGGCACTGGCGGCGCCGGCGGATCGCCGAGCCGTCATCCAGCGAGCGGGAGTCCACCACCCGGGAGTCCTCATGCCGACAGAAGGGACAATGCATCAGATCCTGACGCCCCCTTCAGCCGTTGTGCTCATGCTCCATCATAAGCCCCACCCCACCGGAATAACAATCGTGGGATTACCAGATGTAGTGGTCCGTTCACGCGCGGGACACCATCCATGGCACCGCGGGGTGCGGGGTCACTCCAGGCAGGCCGGGCCCAGCAGCACCTTGAGGTCGCCGAAGAGCGCGGGGTTCGGGCTGACCCGGAAGTCTGCGCCCAACTGCATGATCTCCATGGTGCGCGTCCCCGTGAGCTTGAGCCGCACCTCGGTGGTGCCGGGATGCGTCCTGAGTACGTCTCCCAGTGCGGAGACCACGGTCTCGTTGGCCTTGAAGGCCGGCAGGGTGAGGGAGACCGGGCCGGAGTGTCCGTCCGAGAGGTCCGGGATGGTCAGTTCCTGCGCGCTCAGGGAGACCGAGCCGTCATCGCGCCGCTGCACCCGGCCCTTGACGGCCACCACGAGGTCCTGGGCCAGCATCGTGGCGATGGGGGCGTAGGCCTTGCCGAAGAACATCACGTCCATCGAACCGCCCAGGTCCTCGATCTCTGTGCGCGCGTAGGCGTTTCCGGAGCTCTTGGCGATGCGCCGCTCAAGACCCGTGATGAGCCCCGCGATGGTCACCATGGCACCGTCTGAGGGGCCGTCGTCGGACAGGATGTGGGTGATGGAGATGTCCGCATGCTGGGCCAGCACGCCGTCCAGCCCCTGCAGGGGGTGGTCGGAGACGTAGAGGCCGAGCATCTCGCGCTCGAACGTGAGCTTGTCGTTCTTGTCCCACTCCGGCATGTCCGGGACCTCGATGCCGAATCCGGCATCCCCCGCGTCGCCGCCCTCCTCCTCGAGCAGGGAGAAGAAGTCGAACTGGTTGTTGGCCTCCTGACGCTTCTGCGCCACCGCCGCGTCCACGGCCTCCTCATGCACGGCCAGCAGGGCGCGGCGGGCGCAGCCGAGCGAGTCGAATCCACCGGCCTTGATGAGTGACTCGATGGTGCGCTTGTTGCACACCACTGCCGGGACCTTCTTGAAGAAGTCCTGGAAGGAGGCGAAGGCACCCTTCTCCTCACGGGCGGAGACCATCCCGGCCACGGCGTTGGAACCCACATTGCGGACCGCGCCCATGCCGAAGCGGATGTCCTTGCCCACCGAGGTGAAGTACAGGGAGGACTCGTTGACGTCCGGCGGGAGCACCGAGATGCCCATGTGGCGGCACTCGTTGAGGTACATCGCCATCTTGTCCTTGTCATCCCCCACGGAGGTGAGCAGGGCGGCCATGTACTCGGCCGGGTAGTGGGCCTTCAGGTAGGCGGTCCAGTAGGACACCAGCCCGTAGGCGGCCGAGTGGGCCTTGTTGAACGCATAGTCGGAGAACGGGAGCAGGATGTCCCACAGGGCCTTGACAGCGGCCTCCGAGTACCCGCGGTCCACCATGCCCTGGTGGAACCCCACGTACTGCTTGTCCAGCTCAGACTTCTTCTTCTTGCCCATGGCCCGGCGCAGGATGTCCGCCTGGCCGAGCGAGTACCCGGCGACCTTCTGGGCAATGGCCATGACCTGCTCCTGGTACACGATCAGACCGTAGGTCGTGTCGAGGATGTCCTTGAGGGGCTCCTCCAGCTCGGGGTGGATCGGTGTGATCTCCTGCTGGCCGTTCTTGCGCAGGGCGTAGTTGGTGTGCGAGTTCGCGCCCATGGGACCCGGGCGGTACAGCGCGATGGTGGCCGAGATGTCCTCGAAGTTGTCCGGCTTCATCATCTTCAGCAGCGACCGCATGGGGCCGCCGTCGAGCTGGAACACGCCCAGGGTGTCGCCCCGGGCCAGCAGCTCATAGGACGCCTTGTCATCGAACGTCAGGGACTCCAGGTCCAGGGTGAAGTCCTGGTTCATCTGGATGTTCTCGATCGCGTCCGAGATGATCGTCAGGTTCCTCAGGCCGAGGAAGTCCATCTTGATCAGCCCCAGGCCCTCTGCCGTGGGGTAGTCGAACTGGGTGATCACCTGGCCGTCCTGGAGGCGGCGCATGAGCGGGATGACATCGATGATCGGCTCCGAGGACATGATCACGCCCGCGGCGTGCACGCCCCACTGCCGCTTCAGCCCCTCGACGCCCTTGGCCGTCTCGAAGACCTTGGCCGCGTCCGGATCAGCGGCGACCAGTTCACGGAACTCACCGGCTTCACCGTACCGCTGCGAGGACTTGTCCTCGATGTCCTTCAGCGGGATGTCCTTGGCCATGACGGCCGGCGGCAGCGCCTTGGTCAGCGTCTCCCCCATGGAGAAGGGGAAGCCCATGACACGAGCCGAGTCCTTGAGGGCCTGCTTCGTCTTGATGGTGCCGTAGGTGACGATCATGGCGACACGCTCGTCGCCATACTTCTCGGTGACGTAGTCGATCACCTCGGAGCGGCGGCGATCATCGAAGTCCACGTCGAAGTCCGGCATGGACACGCGGTCCGGGTTGAGGAAGCGCTCGAAGATCAGCCCGTGCTCCAGCGGGTCGAGCTCGGTGATCTTCAGCGCGTAGGCCACCATGGAGCCGGCGCCGGAACCACGCCCCGGCCCCACCCGGATGCCGTTGTCCTTGGCCCAGTTGATGAAGTCGGCCACCACGAGGAAGTAGCCGGGGAACCCCATCGAGAGGATGACATCCAGCTCGTAGTCGGCCTGCTTGCGCACGGGGGACGGGACGCCGTTGGGGTAGCGGAAGGCCAGTCCGGTGGCGACCTCCTTGGTCAGCCAGCTCGTCTCGTCCTCCCCCGGCGGGCAGGGGAACCTCGGCATGTAGTTGGCCTCGGTGTCAAAGGACACCTCGCACTGCTCGGCGATGAGCAGCGTGTTGTCACAGGCCTCCGGGAACTCGGAGAACAGGTCCCGCATCTGCCGCGGGGACTTCACGTAGTACTCGGTGCCGGACAGCGCGAAGCGGGACCCGCCCTGGTCGTAGGTGGGTTCAAGCAGGTTGGACCCGGACTGGATGGCCAGCAGTGCCTCGTGGGGCTTGGAGTCGTGTTCGTGTGTGTAGTGCAGGTCGTTGGACGCCACCAACGGGATCTTCAGGTCCTTGGACAGCTTCAGCAGGTCCTTGATGACCCGCTTCTCGATGTCCAGGCCGTGCATCATCAGCTCACAGTAGAAGTTCTCCCGCCCGAAGATGTCCTGGAACTCGGCGGCGGCCTCTCGGGCCTCGTTGTACTGGCCCAGCCGCAGCCGCGTCTGGATCTCGCCCGAGGGGCAGCCGGTGGTGCCGATCAGACCCTCGGAGTACGTGGAGAGCAGCTCCCGGTCGATGCGCGGCCACTTCGCGTAGACCGAGTCCAGAGAGGCGATGGAGCCGGCCCGGAACAGGTTGTGCATGCCCTTGTTGTTCTTGGACAGCAGGGTCATGTGGGTGATGGCACCACCACCGGAGACGTCGTCCCCACGCTGATGCTGCTCGCCCCACCGGACCTTCGTCTTGTCCGAACGGTGCAGTTGCCCGGGGGTCAGGTAGGCCTCCAGCCCGATGATCGGCTTGACGCCGGCATCGGTGGCCTGCTTCCAGAAGTCGAACGCCCCGAAGAGGTAGCCGTGGTCCGTGATCGCGATCGAGTCCATGCCCAGCCGCTTCGTCTCGTCGAAGAGCTCGCTGAGCTTGGCGGCGCCGTCCAGCATCGAGTACTCGGTGTGGACGTGGAGGTGGGCGAACCCGCCGTCCCGGGTGGCGTCACGGGTGCCCTGCGCTGTCGCGGTCATGCTGTGTACTTCCCTATTGCTCGTTCTGCCGGTCATCCACCCTAGTCACTCGCCGCGCAACACGCCCAGCGCGTAGACCAGGTCCTGCGGATAGGGACTCTCGTAGTCCACCCACTCACCGGTGATCGGGTGGGGAAAACCCAGGCGATGGGCATGCAGCCACTGCCGGGTCAGACCGAGCTCCGCCGCCAGTCTGGGATCGGCACCGTAGGTCAGGTCCCCGGCGCAGGGGTGGCGCAGGGCGGAGAAGTGCACGCGGATCTGGTGCGTGCGGCCCGTCTCCAGCGTGACCTCCACAAGGGTCGCCCGGCCGAAGGCCTCCATCGTCCGGTAGTGGGTCACGGAGTCGCGGCCCCCGTCGAGGACGGCGAACTTCCAGTCATGACCGGGGTGGCGGCCGATCGGCGCGTCGATGGTCCCGTTCAGCGGGTCCGGCAGACCCTGCACCACGGCGTGGTAGGTCTTCTGGGGGGTCCGGTCCCGGAAGGCGTCCTTGAGGACGGTGTAGGCGCGCTCGGACTTGGCCACCACCATGATGCCGGAGGTCCCGACGTCCAGTCGGTGCACGATCCCCTGCCGCTCGGGCGCACCCGAGGTGGAGATCCGGTATCCGGCGCCGGCGAGACCCCCGACAACGGTGGGGCCGACCCATCCGGGCGAGGGGTGGGCCGCCACCCCCACCGGCTTGTCCACGACCACATAGTCAGGCTCGTCGGCCAGAATGTCCAGGTCCTCCACGATCTCCACCTTCACGTCCAGCGGGTTGGGTTCCTCAGGGATGTCGACCACGAGTTCGGTACCGGCCGACACCTTGGCGGACTTCGGCACCGGCCGGCCTCCGGCCCCAGCGCCGGTGGGACGCTCCACCACAAGGCCGGCCGCGCACCAGCCGGCGGCCTTCGTACGAGAGACCCCGAGGGCGGTGGCCACCACGGCGTCCACGCGCCGGCCCCCGTCGCCGGGTTCGGGGACGACGACGACCGGGCCGGGTTCAGTCCTCGACGTCACGGCCCGACCCGGCGGCCTGCTCCGACGCCTCACGAGTGCCGTCCAGCCGGCGCCCCGTGAACATGAGCAGCACGATCACGATCATGGAGCACACGATCAACGAGTCTGCGATGTTGAAGATGGCGAAGTTCGGCAGTGCGATGAAGTCCACCACGTGTCCCACGCCGAAGCCCGGCGGACGGAGGAGCCGGTCCGTCACGTTGCCGAGCACTCCACCGAGGAGTCCCCCCAGCGCCACCGCCCAGACAGAGGAGCGGACCCGGAACAGCAGCACCACCACCACCACGGCCACGGAGCACTGGATGATCGTGAAGACCCAGGTGTGGTCCTCGCCGATCGAGAAGGCCGCTCCCGGGTTGCGGATGAAGTGCCAGCGCAGCACCGGCGGCAGGACGTCCGTGACCTGCCCCTCGGTCATGGTGGTCTCGACCCAGCGCTTCGTGAGCTGGTCCAGGACGTATCCCACCACGAACACCAGCACGGAGATCCATCCCCGGTGACGCGCCCGCGCCGCGGTGGGGGTCAGGACACCGTGGGGCCCCTCGGGCCGGGTGGGCTCGGTCTCGGTCACGCGGGCCGTCCTTCGGTGCTGTGCGGCTCAGGGCCGGGGTGTCGGTGGCAACAGGCCGGGCCGACCATGGAGGTTCACCATGGCCGGCCCGGTTCTGTGATGTTCTGGATCGACGGCTCGCGCTCAGTCCGCGGGCCGGACGATCAGGAGGAGGTCGCGGCCTCGTCCTGGATCGGACCCTGGTTCTGCAGATCGCGCAGCTGGCCCTCGATGTAGGCCTTCAGACGGGAGCGGTAGTCACGCTCGAAGCCCTTGAGCTGCTCGACCTTGCGCTCGAGCACCGACTTCTTCTCCTCGAGGTCGGCCAGGGTCTTGCGGGACTTCTCCTGCGCGTCGTTGACCAACCCGGTGGCCTCGTTCTGGGCCTCGGCGACGATCTGCTCGCGCTTCGACTGGCCCTCGGCCACGTAGTCGTCGTGCAGCTTCTGGGCCATGGCCAGAACGCCGGCAGCGGAGGTGGCCGTGGCGCCGTGGGCCGCACCGGCACCCGGCGCGCTCGAAGCCTCAGCGCTCGAAGCCTCAGCGGCGGCCGGCTGGGCCGTCGACGCCCCGGCGCCAGCCTCTGGCTCTGCGGCGGGAGCGGGCTCGGTCACGGTGGATTCGGTCTTCGCAGCCGGGGCCACGGCCGCCGGGGCGGAGGTCTGTGCCGCAGCGGGCTTCTCCTCAGCCACGGGGGCCTGCTCGGTGGGCTCTGCTGCCGGGGTCTCCGCCGCCGCCTCCGGGGAATCCACGGAGTCGGCCACCGGCTCGGCGGCCTCGGTGGTGCCCTCGGCGGACACCGGAGCGGGGACGACGGACTCGCCGGTTCCGCCGGGCTGCAGCTCGGACACCTTGCGGCGAAGCTCGTCGTTCTCCTGGTTGAGACGGCGCAACTCGACCACGATCTCGTCGAGGAAGTCGTCAACCTCGTCCTGGTCGTAGCCCTCCCGGAACTTCGTCGGCTGGAACCGCTTGTTGACAACATCTTCCGGCGTCAGAGCCATGTGGTCACCCCAATACGTATTCGGTCTGCCCTTCAGGGCAATGGTCTACTCTGCGGCTCCGGGACTGCCGGTCGGCACCCCGAGACCACACTGTTTCTCAGGCTACCATCAGCCCAACGCGCCCACGGCAAGGGCCGCCGCCACGGACTTCAGCAGCACGACCACCACGAACAGGATCAGGAACGCCACGTCGATACCGATCCCCCCGAGGTTCACGGGAGGAATCTTGGAACGCAACCATCGCAGGGGTGGATCCGTGACGGAGTAGACGGTGGACGCCACCAACAGCAGGACACCCTGGGGCCGCCAGGTACGGGCGAAGGACTGCACCACATCGAAGACGATCCGGATCAGCAGCAGGAGCTGCACCAGCGCCAGCACGAGGTAGATGAGGGAGAAGATCAGGGTCACGGCAGCCTATTCCACACCAGGGTCCGGACGGGTTCGGTCCCGCCGGTCCGGTGTCAACTCTGGTTGAAGAAGTGCGCCTGGTCCTCGGCGCCCGAGGTGTCCTCGCCCAGAACCTGGACGGTGGCGGGGGTCAGCAGGAACACCTTGTTGGTGACCCGCTCGATGGCACCGTGGAGTCCGAACACCAGGCCGGCAGAGAAGTCCACGAGGCGCTTGGCATCGGACTCGCTCATGTCCGTCACGTTCATGATGACGGGGATGCCCCCTCGGAACGACTCGCCGATGAGCTTGGCGTCGTTGTAGGAGCGAGGATGGACAGTGGTGATCTGACGCACGGACGTGGCCTCTTCCCGGGACTGAGTGGCCCGCTTGATGGGGGTGACAGGCGCACGATACTCGCGCTCCGCAGGCTGGGGTGAGGCCGCCCGGACGGGCTGCGGGCGCTCGTCACGCCCCTCGTCCTCCCATTCACCGGAGGCCTCGGCCGGCTCGGCCGTTGCCGGCCGCTCGGCGCGCTCCTGCCTGCGGGGCTGCTCTCCAGCCCGCTGGTCTTCCTCGTAGTATTCATCGCCATCGGCGAGCCCGAGGTAGATCATGGTTTTCTTCAGTGCACCAGCCATCGAAAGTCCTCACCGTGTGGAAAGCGCCCGGGAAGCTCCCGGCCCTGCGTCATCCGCCCTCGCAGCAGACACCTTCGAGGTTAACCCACCTCAGGGCGCGGCCCGAGGACATCAGTCCCGACCCGAAGGTGTGTCGCCCCCGCAGCCACTGCCTGTTCCAGGTCCTGGCTCATGCCAGCCGAGATCCAGGTGGCACCCGGGTGTCGAGCCACCAGCGCAACGGAGAGTTCCCGGAGCCGGCGGAAGGCGGGCCCGGGGTCCAGACCCAGTGGCGCGACGGCCATGAGGCCTCGCAGTGCCAGCCCCTCCGCCGCGTCGATCCGCTCCGCCAGTGCGGGCACCTCGTCCGGCTGCGCCCCACCGCGGGAGCCGATCCCGGCCGGCCGTTCGTGCGGCGGACGGGGATCCAGGTCCACCTGGATCAGGCAGTCGAGGTCCCGGCGGGCGCCCCACCCCGCCTCCCGGCGACGCGCCTGTTCGCGGGACATGGCCGCGGACAGGGCCTTCACGAGTGACGCGCGGTCCACCGAGTGCACCGCACCGGCGTACTGCACCACGGATTTGGCCTTGTTGGACTGCAGTTGGCCGATGAAGTGCCAGGTCGGTCCTGACGACCCCCTGCCGGCGGCCCCCGCCAGGGCGTCTACCTCGGCTGCTTTGGCACTGGCCTCCTGGTCCCGATTCTCGCCGACGTCCTCGACGCCGAGATCGGACAGCCGACGGACGTCCTCGGCCGGATGGAACTTGGTGACGACCACCAGACGCGGGGCACTGGCTCGTCCGGCATCGGCCACGGCCCGGTCGATGCGCCGCCGGACGGCCTCGAGCGCCCGGCCCAGCTCGGCTGTGCGGCCCTCACCCACTGACTTGCCCATCTCATCCTCACTCATGGTTGACGCCACACCAGCCCCACGAACCGGCCGCGGCCCGGCTCCCGGCGGTGCGAGTAGACGCGGTGGTCCTCCAGCGTGCAGACCCCACTGTGGCGCACCGTGACCCCGAGCGCCGTCAGGATCTCGTCGGCTCCTGCAGGCAGGTCCAGCGCGGGGGTCCCCCACGAGGTGGTGGAGGCGCAGGCCGGGATCCGGGCAGCCCCCTCGGCACGCATGGACTCGGGGACCTCGTAGCAACGCCCGCAGATCCCGGGGCCGATCCAGGCCTCGATGTCTCCGCGGCTGCCCCCGGCGCCGTCCTGCCGCATTCGATGGACCGTGTTCTCCAGCACCCCGTCCAAGAGGCCCCGACGCCCCGCGTGTGCCACGGCCGTGGGGCCGGTGGCTTCGCCCTCCCCCGCATGCCGCGAGACCAGTGCCACCGGGAGGCAGTCGGCCACCATGATGGCCAGGGGGTCCCGGCCGGTGGCGCTGACGAGGGCATCCGCCTCCCGCGGAGACGCCGCCTCCCCCCAGCCGAATCCCTCCGCCGGAAGCACGCGCGCAGAGTGGACCTGGGTCAGGTACTCGGTGCGCCCCCGGGGAACGTCCATGACGTCCTCGAGGCGGCGCCTCGCCTCCGCGGCGGCCTCGCGGGCCGCCGTGACGTCAACCCCATCGGCGGAACGGGCACCGCTGACATGGAAGGCGAGATTGCCGGCGTCGACCCCGGTGAAGCCGACGTGGAGGCCGGGGGCGGGCTCGGTCCGCCACAGGAACGGGGACTTCTCCCCCGCCGGGTGGTGCAGCAACGCCGTGGCCCCCCGCCTACTTCAGGAAGTCGGGCACGTCCAAGTCGTCACGGCCGGTGCCGGACAGGTCCGGCTCGACCACCGTCGGCAGGTCCTGCTGAGCAGGTTCGGCCTGGTAGCCGGAGGTCTCCGCGGTGGGGGCGCTCTCCGGAAGGGCCGGAACCGGACGGTTCGGCACCGGCTGGTTCGGGACCTGCTGGTTGGACGGCTGGGCGCCGCCGTTCTGCGATCCCGGCAGGGTGGCCTGCTGGTTCTGCGGCTTCGTGCCGGTGTTGAAGCCCCCGGCCGGAGCCGAGGTGGCGTCCACCTGGTCGAAGCCGGCCGCGATCACGGTGATGCGGGCCTCGTCACCGAGAGCGTCGTCGATGACGGCACCGAAGATGATGTTCGCCTCCGGGTGGGCCACCTCCTGGACCAGACGGGCCGCCTCATTGATCTCGAACAGACCGAGATCGGAACCGCCCTGGATGGACAGCAGCACACCGTGGGCGCCGTCGATGGAGGCCTCCAGCAGCGGCGAGGCGATGGCCAGCTCTGCGGCCTTGACGGCACGGTCCTCGCCTTGCGCGGAGCCGATGCCCATGAGGGCAGAACCCGCACCCTGCATGACGGACTTCACGTCCGCGAAGTCGAGGTTGATCAGGCCCGGGGTGGTGATCAGGTCGGTGATCCCCTGGACGCCGGACAGCAGCACCTGGTCCGCGGACTTGAAGGCGTCCAGCACGGACACGTTGCGGTCGGAGATGGACAGCAGGCGGTCGTTCGGGATGACGATCAGCGTGTCGACCTCGTCCCGCAGTCCGTCGATGCCGGACTCCGCCGACGTCGCGCGGCGGCGGCCCTCGAACGTGAACGGCCGGGTCACCACGCCGATGGTCAGGGCGCCGAGCGAACGGGCGATGCGTGCCACCACGGGCGCGCCGCCCGTGCCGGTGCCACCGCCCTCACCGGCGGTCACGAAGACCATGTCCGCCCCGCGCAGGACCTCCTCGATCTCCTCGGCGTGGTCCTCGGCGGCCTGGCGACCGACCTCGGGGTTCGCGCCGGCACCGAGGCCGCGGGTGAGTTCGCGGCCCACGTCAAGCTTCACATCGGCATCACTCATGAGCAGCGCCTGGGCGTCGGTGTTGATGGCGATGAACTCCACGCCGCGGAGTCCGACGTCGATCATGCGGTTGACGGCGTTCACGCCGGCGCCGCCGATACCGACGACCTTGATGACGGCCAGGTAGTTCTGGGGTGCTGCCACAGTAGATGTCCCTTGCTCGATTGGCTTAACGTTCAGGTTGAAGGTTAGTGTTATGTCAACCTGACTTCTGGGTGAAACGTTATGGTGCTGGGGCCAATCGTGCAAAGACCGGCCATCGGTGTGTCGTCTTTCATCGGGTCACGGGGCGGTCCGGGGTGGACACATCGAACTCCTGCACGGGGTTCTCCTCGTCCTCCGGAACCTTCAACAGGGCTTCCAGGACCTGGGCCTTGCGCGCTCCCTGCTCCGGGTTTCCCCACAGCACGGTCCGGCCGTCCGTCAGGGTGAGGGTCACCGAGTCGATGGTCTGGGCCGAGGCCGACTCCATCTGTGTCCGGATCGATTCCGGAAGGGTCCCGAGCACCGAGGTGATGGCGTCGAAGACGGCCGGGTCGCTGAGGTCGGCCACACTCGCGACGCTGGGCAGGCTGTAGTCGCCGGCACGCTCCTCGGGGATGGTCGCCAGCGCGGCGCCCGCCGCGGAGTACAGGGTCCGGTCCGCACCGTCCGGGACCAGGGCCACCGGCTCGTGCTCCACCACCTCCACCGAGAGGCCGTGGGGCGGTTCGGCATGGACACGCACGGTGTCCACGGCGGGCTCGTCCTCGAGCAGGTCCGCCACGGTCTGTTGGCCCACCTGGGGCAGCGGACGGCCATGGACCGGCCCCAACAGGTCCTCGGCCCTCTCCTGGGCCAGCAGGTCCGTGCCGTCCACCGTGACGGTGGAGATCGCCAGCACCGGGGAGAAGTACAGGACCGCGCCGAGCACGGCCAGCACCGCCACCAGCCCGGCACCGCCGACCCACCACACTCTGCGGTGGCGCCTGCGGGCCTGGCGGTCGGTCTCGGGGAACTCGAGGACGTTGCCGGTGTCCGGGGCATCCAGCCGTTGTTCGGTCTGCGTCATCCGTCCTCCCCCCGCGGAGTCCGCCGCCCCAAGGCCTCCAGGACGGCGCCTGCCTGAGCCGTGACATCCCCGGCGCCCATGGTCAGGATGACGTCGCCTGGACGCACCGGCGCCACCAGGGACTCCACCGCGGCGGCCGCGTCCTCGGGAACGACCCTCGCCCCGGGCAGGGGCGCGTTCACCCGCTCGGCGATGAGGTGGGAACCGACGCCGGGGATCGGTTCCTCGCGGGCCGGGTAGACCGGAAGGACCCGCACACCGTCCGCTGCGGAGAGCGCCTCGGCGAAGCCCTGGGCGAAGTCCCGGGTCCGCGAGAACAGGTGAGGCTGGAACAGCACGTGGAGGCGGTGCTCCCCCGCCACCGTCCGGCCCGCGGCGATGGCGGCAGCCACCTCGGTGGGATGGTGGGCGTAGTCGTCGAAGACCCGCACCCCCGCCGACTGGCCGCGGTACTCGAAGCGACGGGCGGTGCCACGGAACTGCTCGAGCCCGCTCGCCGCCGCGGCCTCGTCCAGACCGGCGTGATACGCGGCCAGCAGGACGGCGGCCGCGTTCAGCGCGTTGTGCCGCCCCGGCACGGACAGGGTGAGCACCGTCGTCGTGCCGTCCTGCCACCGGTAGGTGACCCGCTGACCGGTGCCACCGTCCAGTCCGGTGAGCACACTGTCCACCAGAACCAGGTCGTCGGTCCGGGAGGGGTCCGAGCCGTAGGTGGCCACCCGTGGGCCCGGAACGTCCGGCTCCCCGGCCGCCCGGGCCCAGTCGGCGGCCTCACGGGCGCCGGGATCGTCCGCGCAGGCCACCAGCACGCCCCGGCCGGGCAGGAGCCGGATGAAGTCCCGGAAGACCTGGGTGACGGCTTCCTCGGATCCGTAGTGGTCCAGGTGATCCGCCTCCACATTGGTCAGGATCGCGATCTCGGGGCGGTAGTTCAGCAGGGTGCCGTCCGATTCGTCTGCCTCGGCGATGAACCACTCCCCCGTACCGGCCGAGGCATTCGTCCCGAGACCGGCCACGGCGGCACCCACTGCGAAGGTGGGATCCACGCCGGCGCGGGTGAAGGTCATGGCGGCCATGGAGGAGGTGGTGGTCTTGCCGTGGGTGCCGGCAACGGCCAGGACGCGGTGTCCGGCCATGGCCGCGGCGAGCCCCTCGGAACGGTGCAGGACCGGCAGGCCCCGCTGCACCGCGGCGTCGTACTCGGGGTTGCCCGGGCCGGCGATCGAGGAGGCGATCACCGTGTCCACGGAGCCGCCGCCGTCCGCCGCGACCCGATCCAGGTTCTCGGCGTCATACCCCACGAAGACGGCGGCCCCAGCGGACTCGAGCTCCCTCATCACCGGCAGGTCCTTGGCGTCGGTTCCAGAGATCCTGGCGCCCAGCTGCTGCATGATCCGGGCGATCCCGGAGACACCGACCCCACCGAGGCCGAGGAAGTGGATGCGGCCCAGCCCGGCCAGTCCGTCGGTGGCCGGGGTCACGGGTCCGGGGGTCACGGGCTGGGTCACTGGTCTTCTCCCGAGGGGTAGGCGGTGGGTTGGGCACGGCCGGCCGCCTGCACCACGAGGCGCGCCATGGTGCGGTCGGCGTCCCGGACGCCGAGGCGCTCGGCCACGGCGGACATGGTCAGCAGGCGTTCCGCGTCCCGGGCCAGGGGAATCAGTTCACGGCTGATCCACTCGGGCGTGAAGGCCTCGTCCCGGACCGTGAGCCCGCCGCCTGAGGCCACGAGTCCCCTCGCGTTGAGGGCCTGTTCCCCATTGCCGACCGGGAGGGGGACCAGAATGGACGGCAGCCCCACAGCGGCCAGCTCGTGAACGGTGCCGGCCCCGGCACGGGCCACGATCAGGTCGGCCACCGCGTACGCCTGCTCCATGCCGTCCAGGTACTCCCGCTGGTGGTAGCCGGGCGATTCCAGCAGACCTCCGTCCGGGCCCAGCACCTGCTTGTCCCGGCCGGTCAGGTGCAGCACCTGCAGCCCGGCGGCGGCGAACTCCGGCAGCGACCCCGCGATGGCACGGTTCAGGTTCTGCGCGCCGGAGGAGCCCCCTGTGACCACCACGGTGGGGGCGGACTCGTCCAGGCCGAGGGCTCGGCGGGCCCCGCCGCGGGCCGCAGACCGGTCCAGGGTGGAGATCTCCCGGCGCATGGGCATCCCGACGCACCGGGCCCGGGCGAGCTCGGTCTCTGGGAAGGCTGTGGCGACCACAGCGGCACGGCGGGCCCCGAGCTTGTTGGCCAGCCCGGCGCGCACGTTGGCCTCATGGATCACCAGGGGGATCCCGCGGCGCACGGCGGCCAGGTACACCGGTGTGGAGACGTACCCGCCCACGCCCACCACGACGTCGGCCCGGCGCCTCGCGAGGATCTCCCCGGCCTGGGTGACGGCACGCCGGAGACGCACGGGAAGCCGGACCAGGTCCATGGTGGGCCGGCGGGGCATGGGCACCCGGTCGATGGTGTCCAGCTCGTATCCGGCCGCCGGCACGAGCCGGGTCTCCAGTCCCGTGGTGGTGCCGACCATAGTGCACCGTACGGCCTCGTTGCCCCGGCCCGCAGCCGTCTCCGGGTACAGGTCCCCCAGTGCCCGGGCGATGGCGAGCATCGGGCTGACGTGGCCCGCGGTGCCGCCGCCGGCGAGGACCACGCGCAGTGTTTCGGTCATGAGGTGCCTCCAGGGGCTTGGGCCGGTGCGGCGCGGGTGTTCAGGCGTTCCTGAAGGATCTGCTGGCGGGCGAAGGACAGGACGATGCCCACGCCGGCCAGCACCAGGGTCAGGGCCGAGCCGCCATAGGAGATGAACGGCAGCGGGACGCCGATCACGGGCAGCAGGCCGGTGACCATGGCGATGTTGATGAAGGCCTGACCGATGATCCAGGCGAGGATGCCTCCCGTGGTGATCTTGACGAACAATGAGGTGGAGCGGCGGGCCACCCGGAACATGCCGATGGCCAGGCCTGCGAAGAGTCCGATCACCAGGAGCGTGCCCACCAGGCCCAGCTCCTCGCCCAGGATGGTGAAGATGAAGTCGTTCTCCGCCTCGGGGATGTAGCTCCACTTCTGGCGGGACTGGCCCAGTCCCACCCCCCACCACCCTCCGGAGGCCAGGGCGTACATCCCGTGGTCTGGCTGGTAGCAGGGTTCGGTGGGGAACTCGCAGTTGCCGAGCCAGGCCTGAATCCGCACGGCTCGGTTGGCGGAGGTCAGGGCCAGGATGATGGCAGCCGCGGCCCCGATGCCTCCGGCCACCAGGAAGTAGCGCAGCTTCGTCCCCGCCAGGAACAGGACCGCCGCCAGGATCAGCATGATCACCATGGCGGTTCCCAGGTCCTTGCCCAGCATGATCAGGCCCAACAGGAGCGCTCCCACGGGGAACAGCACCGGCACGATGGCGTGCTGGAGCCTGCCGATCAGCGCGGCCTTGCGCTCCAGCACGACCCCGGCCCACAGGGCCAGGGCCAGTTTGGCGGCCTCGGAGGGCTGGGCCGTGAAGCCGCCGACCCGCAACCAGTTCCGGTTGCCGTTGACCTCGTGCCCGAGGGGTGTCAACACGAGCGCCAACAGGACCACGCCGATGATGATCGCCGGCCAGGCCAGCTTTCGCATCCGCTCCGGGCCCAGCCGTGACAGCAGCAGCATCAGGAGCAGGCCGAAGACGCCGAACAGGGCTTGGCGCAGGAACAGGTCATAGGACCCGGTGGTCTCGCCGATGTTCTCCACCGAGGAGGAGGAGAGCACCATGACCATGCCGATGACGGTCAGTGCGGAGGCGCAGCCCAGGATCAGGAAGAAGGAGGTGCGGGCGGAGTCCTTGCCGTCGAGGAAGGTCCACCACCGCTGCCACCACCGGGCCGCCCGCGGGCTGCGCTGCTGCGGTGAGCTCCCGGTCCTGGCTGGACCCCGGGTGCGGCCCGACGGCCGGATGGGGGTGGTCACCATGCACGGGCTCCTTAGCTGCCCAGCCCCTTGGTGTCCATGAGGCGGGCGACGGCGTTGATAAAGGCGTCTCCCCGATCGGCGTAGGAGGCGAACTGGTCCATGGACGCCGCAGCCGGCGCCATCAACACGACGTCCCCGGGCCGGGCCACCGCATCGGCTTCACGGACCGCTGCCGCCATGGCCAGGTGGCCGTCCGAGGGGTCCTCTCCAGTGTCCCGCACCGCTGTGGACAGAACCGGGACGTCCGGCGCGTGTCGTCCCAGCGCTCCTGAGAGTTCGCTGGGATCCGCGCCGATCAGCACCACGGCACGCAGCCGAGCGGCGTGCCGGGCCACGAGCGCGTCATAGCTCATGCCCTTGGGCAGTCCGCCCGCGATCCACACGACCTGGCTGAAGGAACCGAGCGAGGCGTCTGCGGCGTGTGGGTTGGTGGCCTTGGAGTCGTTGATCCAGAGCACGTCCTCCGCCCGGGCCACCAGCTGGATCCGGTGGTCACCGGGCCGGTAGCCCCGCAATCCGTCCCGGACCGCCTCGGGCGCCACGCCCAGGGCCCGGACGAGCCCCGCCGCGGCAAGGGCGTTGGCGACCTGGTGCTGCGGCGCGATGGGGCCCAGGTCCTCGAGTTGGCCCAGCTCCAGCGCCTGGTGGGCCCGGTCCTCCAGGAAGGCCCGGTCCACGAGGATGCCGTCCACCACCCCCAGCATCGACAACCCCGGGGTGTCGGTGGAGAACGAGACCGCGCGGCAGCCCTCCTGGACGTCCGCCTCCTGGACCATCCGCAGCGTCAGCGGCTCGGCCTCATTGAACACGCAGGCCACCCGCGTGTTCTCGTAGATCTTGGCCTTGTCCGCGCAGTACGCCTCGAACGAGCCGTGCCAGTCCACGTGGTCTTCGGCGATGTTGAGCACGGCCGAGGCCGCCGGTTCGATGTGGTGGGTCCAGTGCAGCTGGAAGCTGGAGAGCTCCACCGCGATGGTGTCCCAGCCCTCCGGGTCACGGATCGCGTCCAGGATGGGGGTGCCGACGTTGCCGCAGGCAATAGCGCGCTGTCCGGCCGCGAGCAGCATGGACTCGACCATGCCGACCGTGGTGGTCTTCCCATTCGTGCCGGTCACCACCAGCCAGTCGGCCGTCCTGCGGCCGGCACGCTCCCTGAGACGCCAGGCCAGCTCCACGTCACTCCAGATGGGGATCCCGGCGGCAGCCGCCGCCGCCAGCAGGGGCTGGTCCGGCCGCCACCCCGGGGAGGTGACGATCAGCTCGGGAGGCGCGCCGCCGACGTCGGGCACCGAGGTGGTGTGCTGCTCCCCGAGCAGCACGTCCCGTGCCCCCACGATCCTCAGGGTGTCTGCCTTGCCGCGGGTGTCCGGGGTGTCCTGTCCATCCACGGCCACCACCTCCGCGCCGAGTTCGGCCAGGGTGTCCGCCGCGGAGAAGCCGGAGAGCCCGAGGCCGGTGACGACCACGCGCAGCCCCGACCAGTCGGCATCCCAGCTGGTGAGCTGCGCCAGGCGCTCGTGCCGTCCGGTGCCGCCGCTCACTGGGAGAACACCCAGTCGGCGTAGAACAGGGCGATTCCGACCCCGACGCACAGCAGTCCGATGAGCCAGAACCGGACGACCACCGTGACCTCGGCCCAGCCCTTGAGCTCGAAGTGGTGCTGGAGCGGCGCCATCAGGAAGACCCGCTTGCCGCCGGAGACCTTGAAGTAACCCACCTGGATGATCACCGAGAGGGTGATCAGGACCATGAGTCCGGCCAGGATGATGACCAGCAGCTCGGTGCGGGACAGGATGGCAAACCCGGCCAGAGCACCACCGAGGGCCAGGGAGCCGGTGTCCCCCATGAAGATCTTGGCCGGAGAGGTGTTCCACCACAGGAAGCCGATGAGGGCACCCGTGAGGATGGCGGCCAGTACGGCCAGGTCCATCGGGTCCCGGACCGCGTAGCAACCGGCACCCCCGCTGGTGACGCCGCAGTGCTGGTTGGCCTGGAACACGGTGATCAGCATGTACGCACCGGTGATCATGGCGGTGGCGCCCGTCGCCAGGCCGTCCAGCCCGTCCGTCAGGTTCACGGCATTGGTGGTCGCCGTGGTGATGACATTGGACCAGATGACGAACAGGATGACGCCGATCGCGGGGCCGGCGAACGCCAGGTCGATCGGGAGGTCACGGACGAAGGAGATGGCCGTGGAGGCCGGGGTGAGTCCGCGCTCGTTCGGGAAGTTCAGTGCCAACACGGCGAATCCCGTGCCGACCACGGCCTGCAGGATGATCTTGGCCCACGGGGTCAGGCCCAGGGAGCGCTGGTTGGAGATCTTGGTGAAGTCGTCCAGGAAGCCCACGAACCCCATGCCCACCATGAGCAGCAGCAGCACCATGGCGGAGGAGGTGGGACCGGCGTTCTCCAGCTGCAGCCCGCCCATGATCCAGTGGGTGAGGAAGTAGGCGAGCACGGTGGCCACCACGAACACGGTGCCGCCCATGGTGGGAGTGCCACGCTTGGTCTTGTGGGTGGTGGGCCCATCGTCCCGGATGAACTGCCCGTAGCCCTGGCGCACCAGGAACTTGATGAACAGCGGCGTTCCGACGAGCGTCAGTACGAGCCCGAGGAGGGCACCGATCAACAGGCCTATCACTGGCTCTGCTCCTTCCGGTCCCCGGTGGGGACGTCCGCCGGACCACAGGCTATCCGATCGCCCAGATCACCCAGCCCGGCGCCATTGGAGGATTTGAACAGCACGATGTCTCCGGGTGCCAGCTTGCGCTCCAGCAACTCGGCCGCGACGTCAGGGTCTGCGGCGAAATCGACCTCATCGCCCCAGGAGCCCTCGTTGACCGCTGAGGTGTAGAGCGGACGTGCCCCGTCCCCGACCACGAGGAGCTGGCCGATGTTCAACCGCACCACGGCGGTGCCGATGGCCGTGTGCTCTCGGATGCGGTCCTCACCGAGCTCGAGCATCTCCCCCAGGACCGCCCAGGTGCGCCGGCCGGTGGAACGCCCCATCACGGCCAGGGTCTGCAGCGCGGCCCGCATGGACTCGGGGTTCGCGTTGTAGGCGTCGTTGATGACGGTGATGCCGTCCGGGCGGTCGGTGCGCTCCATCCGGCGGCTGCTGGTGGCCCCGGCCCCGTTGAGGGTCTTGGTGATCACCTCGGCATCCAGTCCGGCGGCGGTGGCGGCCGCCGCGGCCGCCGCGATGTTCGCGGCGTGGTGGCGGCCGATCAACCCCGAGGTGACGTGGTGGGATGCGGCGGCGGTGCCGGCTCCCAGCCTCAGCTCGAAGTCGGGGTGCTCCTCGGCGGTGGTGGTCAGGGATCCGGCCAGCGCGGAGAAGGCCGCGGACCCGGCCTCGAGGTCCGCGTCCACCAGGGGGAAGGTCCCCTCCTCAACGGAGAACCACGCCACCTTCCCGCGGGTCCGCTCGGCCATCGCGGCCACCCGGGCGTCGTCCCGGTTGAGTACGGCGACGCCGTCCGCAGGCAGGGCCTCCACGAGCTCGCCCTTCGTCCTGGCGATGTTCTCCACGCCGCCGAACTTGCCGGAGTGCGCCGAGCCGACCATCAGCACCACGCCGATGTCCGGCTTCACCATGGAGGACAGGTACTCGATGTTGCCGACCTCGTCCGCCCCCATCTCGATGACCAGGTAGCGGGTGTCCAGGGCGGCCCGAAACACCGTCAGCGGGACACCCACCTCCCCGTTGTAGGAGTTCCGGGGGGCCACCGTGGGGCCCGCGGCGGACAGGATGGCCGCCAGCAGGTCCTTGGTGGTGGTCTTGCCGGCCGAGCCGGTGATGCCGATGACCGTGGTGGGCGAGTGCTCCCGGATTCTTTCCACGATGTACGCCGCCAGCCGCCCCATGGCCGAGACCACGTCCTCCACGATGATCGCGGGGTCCGGCCGCCCCTCGCCGTCCGTGGTCTCGCGTTCGGCGAGCACGAGCGTTGCCCCTGCCGCGCGCGCAGCCGCGATGAAATCGTGCCCGTCGGCGTGTTCACCGGGCTTGGCGATGAACAGGGTCCCCCCGGAGACATCCCGGGAGTCGGTGGTGGCGGTGTCCACGGTGGCCTCGGCACTGACGGTGGCAGTCAGGGTGCCTCCCGTGGCCTCGGCGACGGTGGATGCGGAGAGTTCGATCATGACCCGTCAACTTTACGTCCATGCTCATGAGAATCAGATGAGGGGGCCGCACCGTGCCGCGCCACGGCGGCCCGCAGCTCGACCCGATCGTCGAGGGGCACGTCCACCCCGCCCATGTCCTGCACGGTCTCGTGCCCCCTCCCGGCCAGCACGATGGTGTCCCGTGATGTGGCCAAGGACACTGCCAGCTCGATGGCGTCCTGGCGCGGCGCGGATTCGTGGACCTGGACCGTCCGCCCTGCGGCGGCCGCCTTCTCGGCACCCTGGCGTACCCCGGCGAGCACCTCCGCCCTGATTCCGGATGGTTCCTCCCGGTGGGCGTCGTCGTCCGTGACGATCACGACGTCGGCCCACTCGGCGGCGATGCGCCCCATCACCGGGCGCTTGGCCCGGTCACGCTCGCCCGTGGCCCCGAACACGAGGATGGTCCGGCCCTCGACGTTGCCGGCCGCCAGCCGGGCGTCACGCACCGACTCCAGGGCACGCTCCATCCCATCCGGGTTGTGGGCGAAGTCCACGATGGCATCCGGTGCGTGCGCCACCACCTCCATGCGTCCGGGCACGGCCGTGGCGAACGGGCCCTGGCCCACGGGGGCATCCAACAGGGCTGACAGCGCGTCCCAGTCTGACGACGGCAGCGATTCGAGGACCATCACGGCGGCCAGGGCCGCGTTGGCCACGTTGAAGCGCCCCGGCAGTCCCGTGGAGGCATGCACCAGGCGGCCGCTGGGCGCGTGGTGCAACGCGAAGCGGTGTCCGAGCCCCACGGGTTCCAGCTCCGTGACGGCCCAGTCCGTGCCGGACACGGGGTCCCCTCCGTGGTCGGCGGCAGGCCCGAGGGACAGGGTCACCACGGGACAGTCGGCCGCGGCGGCCATCCGCGTGCCCCACGTGGCGCCGTCCGCATCCGGGGCGTCCGGTCCGCCGTCCACCGTGATGACGG
Source organism: Citricoccus nitrophenolicus (assembly GCF_047305825.1). GTDB lineage: Bacteria > Actinomycetota > Actinomycetes > Actinomycetales > Micrococcaceae > Citricoccus > Citricoccus nitrophenolicus. The sequence continues at coordinate 548,150 of NZ_CP063070.1, forward strand.
CCCGCCCGGACCGGCGGGCGCTGAACAGGCCGGCCTTGGCAGCGAAGTACTCCTCCATGGACCCATGCAGGTCCAGGTGGTCCTGGGTCAGGTTGGTGAACCCGGACACCGCGAAGTGCATCCCGGCGATCCGGCGGTAGCTGATGGCGTGGGAGGAGACCTCCATGGCCGCCGCGTCCACCTGCTCCTGGCGCATCAGCGCCATGAGCGCGTGCAGCTGGGTCGATTCCGGGGTGGTGAGCGTGCTCGGGACCGTACGGTCTCCCGCCCGGATCTCGATGGTGCCGATCAGACCCGTGGTCTCCCCCCAGGCCTGGAGGAGGGAGGTGATGAAGTAGCTGGTGGTGGTCTTCCCGTTGGTCCCGGTCACCCCGTACATCCGCGGCCCGACCCCGGCATTGCGGTGGATCGCGGCTGCGGCCGGTCCGACGGCGTCCCGGACCTGACGCACCACGAGTACCGGTGTGCCCATCGGCAGGTCGGTGGCCAGTTCGGCCCCGCGGGGATCCGTCAGCAGGCCGGCAGCACCGGCGGCGACGACGGCCCCCGCGAACTCCGCCCCGTGCCGGTTGGCCCCGGGTACGCCGACGTAGAGGTCACCCGGCCTGACCGCTCGGGAGTCCATGGCGATACCGACGGGCCCGTCCCCGGCCGGCCAGCCTCCGGGAGCCCCCGTCAGCTCGACGGGCTGCCCGGCGCGGTTCAGTGCCTCGACGAGATCGTTCCAGTCCAGTGGTTCCGTGTGGTCCGGCCTGAAGGCGGCATCCTGTTCGGCCGGTGACAGTGGTGTGCTCATGATGCTGCGGTCCCCTCCTACCAGGGCCGCTTCTGCGGCTCGTCCGGGAAGACATCGTAGTTCTGGGGTTCCTGGTCCTGGGGCGGGACGTTGTACTTGGTCAGCAGGTAGGACAGCATCTCCGCTGCCGTGTCCTCCACCTGCCAGGACTTCCAGTCCCCCTGCGGGCGGTGCACGGACACGGCGACCACGAACTGGGGGTCGTCCAGCGGGGCGACTCCGCCGAAGGAGGTCGTGTAGCCATCATAGCCACCGACCCCGGCGGCCTCTCCGGTGCCGGTCTTGCCGCCCACCCGATAGCCCGGGATCTGGGCCGGGGTAGCGGTGCCCAACTGCACCACGCCCTCCATCAGCCGCAGCATCTCATCCGAGGTCTCCTCTGTGTAGACCCGGGTGCCCTCGCCCTCCGGCACCACCTTCTCCGAGCCGTCGTCATCGATGTAGGCGTCGATCAACTGAGCGTCCATGGACACGCCACCGTTGGCCACGGTCTGCAGGATCTGGGCCAGGTGCATGGTGGTCTGGGTATAGCCCTGGCCGAACATGGTGGTGAACCGCTGCCGCGAGTCCCACTGCGCGGGCTCCACGAGGATGCCCTGGTTGCTCCCGGGCAGCCCGATGTCGAGGTGCTCCCCCACGCCCAACCTCTTCAGGTAGTCGTAGCGGACCTGGTCATCGACGGTCTCGGCCACCTGCACCGTGCCCGTGTTGTAGGACCGGGTGAAGATCCCCGCCGTGGTCATGTCATAGGTGTCGTGCGGCATCGAGTCGTTGATGACCTGTCCGTCGAACTCCTGTTTGTTGGGCACCGTCCAGGTGTCTGTGGGAGACACTCCCTTCTCCAACGCCGTCGCGAAGGTGGAGATCTTGCCGGTGGAGCCCGGCTCGTAGGACTGGGTCAGGGAGGTGGGCCGCCAGAACAGGGGGTCCGTGGCGGTCGGATCGGCTGGATCCACAGTGGTGGAGTCCGCCATCGCCAGGATCTCCCCGGTCTTGGCGTTCATCACCGTCATGTTGCCCCAGGCAGCGTTGTAGGACTCCGTCTTCTCGGCGATGACCTCCTGCGCGAACCACTGGACGTCCTGGTCGATCGTCAGCCGGAGGTCCTGGCCGTCCACGGCCGGAGTCTCGGAGAACTCGGCGTTGGGGATGCGGACGCCGTCCGCCGCGATCTCATAGGACCGTTCGCCCTCGGTGCCGGAGAGGTGCTTGTCCTGGCTGAGCTCGAGGCCTTCCAGCGGAGTGCCGTCTCCGCCCAGGAAACCGAGGATGGATCCGGCCACCGCACCGTTCGGATAGGAGCGCTCGGAGACGGGCTCGGCCAGCAGGCCCGGGATGCCGATCTCCAGGGCCTTCTCCTTGACCTCAGGGGTGACCCGCTTGACGATCACCTTGTAGGGGCGGTCCCCCACCATGCGGTCCTTGAGCTCTCCCGCATCGATCCCCAGCACCGTGGCCAGCTCGTCGAGGGAGTCGTCCAGGGCGACGTCCTCCATCTCGCTGGTCTCGTCATTCCACGCGCGGTAGTCCTTGACGAGCCGCTGGTCCGCCACCAGGTCATACCGGTCCACCGAGGCGGCCAGGACGCGGCCCTGGGAATCGAGGATGGAGCCACGATCCGGCGTGATGGTGACGGACCGCAGCCGCTCGTTCATCGCGTCAGCGGCGTGGCCGGAGGCGTCGACCCCCTGGATGAACACGAGGCGCAGACCCAGCACCGCCAACAGGACCAGGGCTATCAGGACGCCGAACCGCAGCCGCCGCCCGCTCGTCTCCACGGTCTCACCGCTGCCGGGTGTCTTGGCCATCAATGGTGTCCTTCCTGCCCGGGGCCGGTGCGTGGTGGGTCCTACAAGGTGGTCAGGGGGTCAGTTGCCGCTGGCCGAGAACTGCGGGGCAGGGATGGTGCCGCCGTTGAGGTTCTCGGCTGAGTCCTCGGCGGAGGTCTCCGCCCCGCCGGTCTGCTCCGCGGCACCCTCAGTCGCCCCGGTGCCGGACGGCTTCGCACTGTCCGCCGCCTCCGGATCAGCCTCAGTGGCCGCCTCCAGCTTCTCCTGCGGACTGACGGGGGCCGCAACATGCCCTCCGGGCTGGTCCTCGGCATCCGCCGCGGTGGCCGTCCCCGTGACGGCACCGTTGGCCAGGTCGATGGAGGCGATGTCCCCGGGGTTCACCATCCCCAGCTCACGCGCCTCGGCCGAGAGGTTCTGCGGGGCCTCCAGGTGCTCCACCTGCTGGCGCAGGACCTCGTTGGACTGGCTGAGGTCGAGCTGCTCACTCTTGAGGGAGACGAGCTCATACTGTCGGTTGGACACGGTGATGTTGGTGATCAGCACGGTCATGAGAGCCGCCACCAGTACGGCGACGCACAGGGCCGCGAAACCACGGCCGGACTTGCGGATGGGGGCGGGGACGACCGCCAGTGGGGTGCGGAGGCGCGGCGATGCGTCCGCGGGCTGAGCTGCGCCCTGGATGACGGGTTGCCAAGGAGCAGCCTGTCCGATCTGCGGAGCGGTGCTCTCGCGAGTCTGGGCAGGCTGCATGGCGAATCGCTGCTGCGTGGCGGTCATGCTGTGCTCCTTGATGCTCTGATCTTCTCAACTGCTCGCACTTTTGCGGAGGAGGCGCGAGGGTTTTCTTCGATTTCTTTTTCCGTGGGCTTGTCCACACCCCGGGTCAGGACCTTGACCACGGGAGCGTGCTCTTCGAGCTCCACCGGGAACCCCGGAGGTGTCAGGGACGTGGCATCCGACGTGATGGCCCGTTTGGTGATGCGGTCCTCCAGCGAGTGATAGCTCATCACCACGAGCCGCCCCCCGACGCTCAAACGCCGCAGTGCCGCTGGTACGGCCTCCTCGAGGACGTCGAGCTCCTCGTTGACCTCAATGCGCAGGGCCTGGAAGGTGCGCTTCGCCGGGTGCCCCCCGCTCTTCCCCGCTGCCACCGGAACGGCTCCACGGATGACCTCCACGAGCTGTCCTGTGGACTCGAACGGCACGTCGGCGCGGGCCCGGACCAGGGCAGAGGCGATCCGCCCGGCGAACTTCTCCTCGCCCCACGTGCGGATGACCCGGCGAAGGCGGTCCTCGTCATAACCGTTGACCACGTCAGCAGCCGTGAGTCCCCCGGTGGTGTCCATGCGCATGTCCAACGGCGCATCGTAGGAGTAGGCGAAACCCCGGTCCCGCTCGTCCAACTGGTAGGAGGAGACACCGAGGTCGTACAGCATGGCGTCGGCCTGTTCGAATCCGGCGGCGGCCAGTGCGGCCTCCACCTGCTCATAGGTCCCGTGCCAGGTCCGGAGCCGATCGCCGGCCCAGGAGAGCCGCTCCCCGGCCAGGCGCAACGCCTCGGTGTCCCGGTCGATGCCGACCACCACCGCGTCTGGATGACGCCGCAACACGGCCTCGGCGTGGCCACCCATGCCGAGTGTCCCATCAAGGTAGACGGGAGTGCGCCCGTGATCCCGGGCGGAATCCAGACCCGGGGACAGCAGGTCGAGGACACGGTCCCGCATGACGGGCACGTGCCGGTCCCGTGCTGGTGTCTCATCCGTAGCCATGCCGCTCCACCCCTTCTCAGCCGTCTCGGTCGTATCGATGGGCCGGAGGTCCGTTCCCTTAAGTGACAGGCGGACCCTTGGATCAGATCCCCATCCGCGCACCGGTTCCGTGCCTGGCCCGGGGGAAGTCGGGTCAGGTCCGGCCTGGGGCGGCTGGAGGTCTCATTCAAGAGTCCGCGCTGTGTGATTGTGAGCTCGTCCGCCGGGGTCCTCCTAGAAGATCCCCGGCAGCACGTCCTCGTCCGTCTCCGAGAAGGCGCTCTCCTGGGCCTCCAGGTAGGAGCTCCAGGATCCGGCATCCCAGATCTCGGCCCGGGTGCCGGCGCCGATCACCGCCAACTCCCGGTCCAGTCCCGCATAGCTGCGCAACGGAGCCGGGATGGTGATCCGTCCCTGCTTGTCCGGGGTCTCATCCGATGCGCCGGACAGGAACACGCGGATGTAGTCCCTGGCCTGCCGCGAGGACAACGGCGCTGCCCTCATCTGTTCATGAACCCGTTCGAACTCACTCGCACTGAAGACGTAGATGCAGCGCTCCTGCCCCCTGGTGAGGACGAGACCGTCAGCCAGCTCCTCGCGGAACTTGGCCGGAAGGATCAATCGCGCCTTCTCATCCAGCCGCGGCGAGTAGGTCCCTAGGAACACGACCCACCGCCTTCGCCGTCTGAGAGGTTCGCTTGACCCTCCTTCTGCACCACCACCCTCTGATGTCCTCCACTTTACCCCACAACCCCCCACCGTCAAGCCACAACACCCCCGGAGAGCGGGCATGGCGAAGGATGTCTGTGGCCTCGGATACCCCGCCTGGAAGCGCACCATCGCCGCCATGGCAGGGATCCGAGCACATCCGGCTGCTGCAGGCGCGCTCGGGGAGGGTGAGGGAGGACGGTGGAGGAGAGTCCCGGCCTCGAAGCGCGGAGGGTCGCGCGCATGCGCCACAGCAGCTCGGAATCGAGGCCACCACAGGGCGTTCAGGGGCTCGGTGACCTCATGGGGAGGGAAGTGGGGGCCGTGATAGGGAGCAGAGTGGGGCCACTCAGGCGCCGGTCATACGCGGGCCCTGCGCATGAGAAAACCCCGCCGCTGAGCGACGGGGTGATGCCGGTGACGGACACCGGCCAGAACCAGACTCCTGGGACCTACGTGGTCCTGGGGTCAGGGATTGCGGCGTTCTTCCCACCGCTGTTCCAGATTGGCCATGAAGGGGGAGCTCTTCTTGGCGGCGCCGGTGGATGCCGCGCCCCCACCCCGCGAATCCTTGGACCGCCCCGTGGCCACATAGACGCCGGCGGCCATGATGACGAATCCGATGATGCCGAGCCAGATGAACTGCTGGGAGACACCCCAGAGCAGGCCACCGAGCCCCACGGCCGCAGTCACCGCGCCCGCCACCAATCGCGTGGTCGAAAAACGAGAGGTCCCCGTCTCACTCATGCTCGTGGCAAAGTGCGGATCCTCAGCATTCAGCTGTTGCTCCAGCTGCTCCAGGAGCTTCTGCTCCCGCTCAGACAACGGCATCGCTGCCTCCTCTTCCGGCCCGGGTCTTCCCGTCCTCCCAGCATACGGCTCCCTGCCACCCCCACGCCATATCGGTGACGCCCTTTCACTGGCGAAGACGTCCAGTTCCGCGATCAGCGAAGATCGTCCCCGCCGGGCGGCCCGTCCGCAGGTGGTTGCCGGTCCACCAACGTGGCCGGTCTGAGGCCGGCCTGAGGGAACCTCCGGCGGATGTCATCGGCCACCCGGTCCGCCTGAGACCAGTCGGCGGGGGGCCGCTCGTCCTCCCACAGCAGGGACTCCTGCACCGACTCGCCGGCACCGGACAACCGCTCCGCACGGATGCCCAACAGGCGCACGGGGACCCGATGGGCCTCCAGGAGCGTCCGCAGGAGGCCTTCGGCGGCCTCGGCGATCGGCCCGGCCGAGTCCGTGGGCCTGGCCAGCGTCACGGTTCGGGTCCGGACGGACAGATCCGGAGCCTTGACCTTGACGCTGATCGCGCCCGCCCGGAACCCTCCGCGGCGCAGTCGGATGGCCCCCTCATGGGACAGCCCCACCAGGTGACGGTGCAGCTCGGCCGGATCCCTGACATCCTGCTCGAAGGTCCGCTCCACTCCCACGCTCTTCGTGTCATGCTCCGGGGTGACGGGCCGCGGGTCGATTCCCTGAGCCAGCCTCACCAGGGCCGGCCCCTGGGTGCCGAGCCACCGCTCCATGCGCTGCGGGGCCTGGGCCGCCAGGTCCCCCACGGTGGCCAGGCCGGCCGCGATCAGCCGTTGCCTCAAGACGGGGCCGACGCCCCACAGCGCCCCCACCGGCAGTGGGTCCAGGTACTCACGGGTGCTGCCGGACGACACCACGGCCAGCCCGTCGGGCTTGGCCCGGGTGGAGGCGATCTTGGCCACCGACTTCGTCGCCGCTGCACCGACGGTGCACGAGAGCCCTGTGCGTTCCCGGACCTGCGCGCGGATCATGGCCCCGATCCGCGCAGGGGCACCGAGCCGGCGTCGCGCCCCGGAGACGTCCAGGAAGGCCTCATCGATGCTGAGTTGCTCCAGGACAGGGGTGAAGCCACCCAAGATCCCCATGAACTCCCGCGAGACCTCGGTATACCGGTCATGGCGAGGCTCGATGACGGCCGCTCCGGGACAGAGTGCCATGGCGTGGGCCAGCGGCATGGCCGAACGGACCCCGAAGTCACGCGCCTCATAGGAGGCGGACAACACCACCGACCGGCCACCACGGTGCGCCACCAGCGCCGGACGGCCGGCCAGGTGGGGTTGGTCGAGCAGCTCGACGGCCAGGAAGAAGGCATCCATGTCCACATGGAGCACCACGGCGTCCCAGGATTCGTCCATTCACCCAGCCTAGGTCCGCCCGTGGGGCCGGTAGGCTGGGACGGCCGCATATCGAGTCTCAAGGAGCACCGTGACCCATCCCCCGTCAGTCCCTCCGGCACTCACCGGGGAAACGGAGTTCATCCGCGCCGTCGGTCACCGCCTGGAGGAACTGCTGGCCGGTTATCACGATCGCGCGGCCGCCATCTCGGATTCCGCCACCCCCCTGGTGGAGGCCATCACTGGCCTGGCCCGTGGCGGCAAGCGGATGCGTGCGGTGCTGGCCTGGTGGGGATGGCGCGGCACCGGAGCCGCGGCGGACGACGAGCGCATCCTCGACGCAGCCGTGGCCCTCGAACTGTTCCAGGCCGCGGCCCTGATCCATGACGACATCCTGGACCGGTCCGACACCCGGCGAGGTGCCCCAAGCATCCACCGCACCTTCGAATCACGGCACCGGAGTTCCGGCTGGCGCCAGGATCCGGCGCACTTCGGCCTCTCAGCAGCCGTGCTGACGGGGGACCTGTGCTTGTCCCTGAGTGAGGAGGTCTTCGCGGCCGCAGCCGGGGCCTCCGCCAATCCAGCAGGGGCACGGGCCATGTTCAACGAGATGCGCTTCGAAGTCATGGCCGGTCAGTATCTGGACGTCCTGGACGAGGTGGAGGTCCCGGGGCAGGATCCGGCCGCCGCGCTGGAGCGGGCACGCACCGTACTGCGATTCAAATCGGCCCGGTACTCCGTGGTCCACCCGCTGGGCCTCGGCGGCATCCTGGCTGGAGCCGAAGAAGACGTCCTGGAGCACTACGAGCGCTTCTCCTCCCCCCTGGGGGAGGCCTTCCAACTCCAGGACGACCTCCTGGGTGTCTTCGGCAATCCCGCTGAGACCGGCAAGCCCGCCGGGGACGACCTCCGAGAGGGCAAACGCACCGCGCTGGTGGCCCATGCCCTGGACCTGTTCACCGAGGACCAGGTGGCCCACCTCGAGGCGGCACTGGGCGATCCGGATCTCGGTCCCGAGACCGTCACCCGGATCCAGGGGCTGCTGGAGTCCAGTGGTGCCAGGGGACGGGTCGAACAGGACGTGGCGGAGCTGGGCGAGGCCTCGCTGGCGGCTCTGGCCCACGCCCCGATGCACGTGGACGCCCGCAGCGGGCTGGATCGTCTCGCCCGGAGGGTCCTGGGCCAGGCAAGACAGAACGGCTAGAGCGCCCCTACCAGGCGAGTGCCTGGGCCCGGCGGCGGATCTCCGTCTTGCGACCCTCTCTCAGCGCGTCCACGGGACGGCCCGGCAGGGTCTCGTCCTCGGTGAAGAGCCACCGGATGGCCTGTTCATCCGTGAACCCTGCGTCCTGGAGCACGGACAGGGTCCCCTTGAGCGACTCCAACGGACCGGATTCCGTCAGGAACAAGGTGGGAACGGCCCGAGCCTGCCGTTCACCGACCTTCGCGGCCAGGAGGCGACCCTCCCCGACCATGTTGTGGACCCGGGTCACCGGGATGTCCCATTTCTCGGCGAGGTCGGGGAAGTACTCCCAGTCCCCCACCAGGGTCTCGAGTGCTGGTTCCTGCGGTGCGTCGTGGTTGCGTGCGGCGGTGTTCACCGGTCCAGCCTAGCGACCGCGCCGACCCTCCGGTGCCGTCCTGCCGCTGTGGACCGGAGCCATCGCGCGTGAACGCGCCTGGATGCGCATAGACCGCGGCGTCCACTGTCCACGCGCAACGCGCCGTTGTTGCCAAATCGTTACCAATTGGATTCCCTTCTGTAACTGCCTTCAGGTACGTTTACATCTGTCACATTTTCATTACAGGCATCATCTGTCAGGTCCGTCATTCTGTTCACTTGAGCGGACAGGAGGACCAGTTGGTGCAGCACCTTTAGAGGAAACCCCACATGACTGAACGCCGCACCGGAACACCACGCCTGTTGAAGTCCGCCCTGGCCACCACGACCCTGCCCCTCGTGGTGTTCGGGTCAGGGGCCATGGCCGCACCGGCCCTGGCCGATGCCCCACGTCAGGCACTCACCCCCCGTTCTGCCTCCCCGGTCAACATCGAGACGGCACAGGTGCGCCTCGCCTCGGCCCAGCTGGCGAGCAGCGTGCCCCTCTCGCTCACCGGGGCCACCGTCACGGCTGCGAAGACATCCGGCACCTACACGGTCAAGTCCGGCGACACCCTCTACGGCATCTCCACCCGGCATGACGTCAGCCTGTCCACCCTGCTGAGTGCCAACGGACTCACCTCGTCCTCGATCATCCACCCGGGGCAGAAGCTCAAGCTCTCCGGGTCGGCCGGTTCGTCCTCCTCGTCCGCCAGATCATCCTCGGCCGCCACCTCCTCCTACACGGTCAAGTCCGGCGACACCCTCTCCGGCATATCCACCCGGCACGGCGTCAGCCTGTCCACCCTGCTGAGTGCCAACGGACTCTCCTCGTCCTCGATCATCCACCCGGGCCAGAAGCTCAAGCTCTCCGGCTCGGCCGGTCTCGTCCGCGGTCCCCTCGCTCCTCGCCATCATCCTCGGCCGCCACCTCCTCCTACACGGTCAAGTCCGGCGACACCCTCTACGGCATCTCCACCCGGCATGACGTCAGCCTGTCCACCCTGCTGAGTGCCAACGGACTCTCCTCGTCCTCGATCATCCACCCGGGGCAGAAGCTCAAGCTCTCCGGGTCGGCCGGTTCGTCCTCCTCGTCCGCCGGATCTTCCTCGGCCGCCACCTCGTCCTACACGGTCAAGTCCGGCGACACCCTCTCCGGGATCGCCACTCGCAACGGCGTCGGGCTGTCTGCCCTGCTGACGGCGAACGGACTGTCCTCCACCGCGATCATCCACCCGGGCCAGAAGCTCAAGCTCTCCGGCTCGGCCACCTCAGCCGGCACGCCGGCCCCGGATGATCTGGTGCCGAACACCTTCCTGCACTACACATACCCGGACCACATCGTCCGGGATGCCAACGCGAACAAGCGTGCCCTGCTCGACGCCGGTGTGCCGTCCCGCTCCCAGATGCAGGCCATCGTGGCGGACACCGCCCGGAAGATGGGCGTGGATCCCTCGCTGGCCCTGGCCCACGCGTTCACGGAGTCGAGCTTCAACCACGCCTCCGTGTCCCCCGCCAACGCCATCGGCACCATGCAGGTCATTCCCTCCTCGGGCGAGTGGGCCTCGGACCTGGTGGGCCGCAAGCTCAACCTGCTGGACCCGGAGGACAACGCGGTGGCCGGCGTCGCGATCATCCGTCAACTGCAGCGCACGGCGGGTTCCCTCGACATCGGGGTGGCCGCCTACTACCAGGGCCTGGGCGGTGTGCAGCGCAACGGGATGAAGGAGGACACCAAGGACTACGTGGCCAAGGTCAAGAACTACATGAAGAGGTTCTGACCCCTCCCGGGTCCCGGGTCGGAGCGCGGTCCCGGTCTACGCTGTCATGGTGAAGGAGTACCGAGCCGACCCCATGAACGGAACCGTCATCGAGGGACGGTACGAGGTCCGCCGTCGACTGGCACGGGGCGGCATGTCCACCGTGTACCTGGCGGTGGACCTGCGTCTGGACCGAGAGGTCGCCCTCAAGGTCCTCTACCCACACCTGGCGGAGGACCCCGAGCTGGTCGAGCGCTTCGAACAGGAGGCCAAGACCGCGGCCCGGCTGTCCCATCCGCACGTCGTCAACGTCCTGGACCAGGGCGTCGACGAGCACCCGGACGGAGACTTCGCCTACCTCGTCATGGAGTACGTGCCCGGCTACACCCTGCGCACGGTCCTACAGCGACGCCACGTCATGACGCCGCGCGTGGCGCTGGCCTACCTCGAGGCCATGGTCGACGGTCTGGCTGCGGCGCACAGTGCCGGACTCGTCCACCGGGACATGAAGCCGGAGAACGTACTGGTCTCACGAGACGGACGGATCAAGGTCGCCGACTTCGGTCTGGCACGGGCCACCACCAATTTCACCGGGACGGGTGCCGCCCTCGTGGGCACGGTGGCGTATGTCTCCCCTGAACTGGTCAGCGGCTCCCCCGCCGATGAACGCAGTGACGTCTACGCCGTGGGGATCATGGCGTACGAGATGCTCACCGGCGGACAGCCGTTCACAGGGGCCTCCCCCATCCAAGTGGCCTATCAGCACCTCAACCGCGACGTGCCGGCCCCCTCGACGGCGGCCCCCGGCCTGTCGGCCGACCTCGACCACCTGGTGCTCTGGTCCACTGCACAGCAGGCTCGCGACCGGCCCGCGGACGCCAGCGTCCTGCTCGCCGAGATCCGTGCACTGCGCTCCTCCCTCGCCGACGAGGATCTGGACCTCGAGATCTCCTCCGCCCCCTCGACCGACGGGGAGACGGACACTGGGACCGGTGGTGAGACCGAGGCGCTGTCCCCGGCGCTGGGCCAGGACACGGCCTTCTGGGACGCCGGGGTGGAGGACGACCTCGATCCGCAGGACGACGCCACGGCCACGGATGTGGTGGACCCGGGTGACACCACGGTGTTGCCCTCGAGCAGTCACCAGCACACCACCGTGCTGCCGCAGGCGGAGGACGCCTCTGCCGCCGGTACGGCCCATCTCGACGGTGCTGCCGGGACGACGGCGGATCCCCGGAACCGCCTGATCCCCGCGGCACCCTCCTCCGGGCAGCGGACCGTCTCTCCCCGCCAGCGCCGCCGGCAGGAGACCCGCCGGGCGAAGACCCCGACGGAGGACCTCGGGCGCCCGAACGGCCAGAGGATGTGGTGGTGGGCCGCCGTCGTCGTGATCATGACCGCGCTGCTGGTCCTGGCCGGGTGGTTCTTCGGCACCGGCCCCGGTGGAATGGTCACCGTCCCGAAGATCGAAGGCCATGACCGGGCCTCTGCCGTCAGCGCCCTGGAGCAGACCGGGGTGGGCTACGCCCTGACGAGCGTCCACCATGACGTGGTGGCCCGTGACAGCGTGATCTCCACCGAGCCGGTCGGCGGCACGGAGATCAGGCGCTTCAACACGGTCCTGGTCACGGTCTCCCTCGGGCCGGAGCTCTTCACCGTCCCCGATGTGACGGGCCTGGACCGGCAGCAGGCAGAGTCCGAACTCCGTGAGCAGGACCTGGCGATCGGTGTCGTCTCCGAGGACTACTCGGACGCCGTGCCGCTGGGCGCTGTGCTGAGCCAGTCCCCCGAGGCCGGGGAGGCACTGCGGCGCGACCGTCCGGTCGACGTGGTGATCTCGGCCGGGCCCGAACGGGTCACCATCCCGGACGTGACCGGGATGACGCTGGACGAGGCCACCGCCGCTCTCGAGTCGGCGGGCCTGCAGGTGGAGGTCAGGAAGATTCTCGGCGGCCTCCTCGGCGGCCGAGGACGGGTCCTGAACCAGTCACCCGGGGCCGGGGAACAGACCGCGCCGGACTCCCCCGTCACGATCCACCTCCCGTAGGCCCCGGGGACGGCCCGTCAGGCCCTACGGCCCCGGCTGGACAGGGCCTCGGTGACCAGGAAGGCCATCTCCAGGGACTGCTGGTGGTTCAGCCTCGGATCCACGAGCGTCTCGTAACGGTCCGCGAAGGCCGACTCGTCGATCGGGTCCGAACCGCCCAGACATTCAGCCACGTCGTCACCGGTCATCTCCACGTGCATCCCGCCCGGGTAGGTCCCCGCGGCGCGGTGGACCTCGAAGAAGCCCTGGACCTCATTCATCACATCATCGAAGCGGCGCGTCTTGTAGCCGTTGGCTGCCGTCACGGTGTTGCCGTGCATCGGATCGGTGACCCAGAGCGGCTGAGCGCCGGAATCACGGACCGCCGCCACCACGGCGGGCAGGTGGTCCCGGATCTTGTCCGCGCCCATGCGGGTGATGAACGTCAGCCGCCCGGGCTCACGCTCGGGATCGAGCTTCTCGATCAGGGCCAGGGCGTCTTCGGGGCGCGTGGTGGGTCCGAGCTTGACACCGATGGGGTTGCGCACCCTGGACAGGAAGTCCACGTGAGCCCCCTCCAGCTCCCGGGTGCGTTCGCCGATCCAGAGGAAGTGTCCCGAGGTCGAGTACGGCAGCCCCGAACGGGAGTCGATGCGCGTCAGGGCCCGCTCGTAGTCGAGCAGCAGGGCCTCGTGCGCGGTGAAGAAGTCCGTCCGGCGCAGGGCACCGAAGTCCACGCCGGCAGCGTCCATGAACCGCACGGCGCGATCGATCTGCCCGGCCATCTCCTCGTAGCGCGAGTAGGCCGGGTTCTTCATGAAGCCCTGGTTCCAGGCGTGGACGGACCGCAGGTCGGCGAACCCGCCCTGCGTGAAGGCCCGCACCAGGTTCAGCGTGGCGGCCGAGGTGTTGTAGGCCTGCACCATCCGCTGCGGATCATGCCGACGGGACTCCGGCGTGAAGTCGAAGCCGTTGACGATCTCACCGCGGAAGGACGGCAGGGTGACGCCGTCACGGGTCTCGGTGTCTGAGGACCGGGGCTTGGCGTATTGACCGGCCATCCGGCCCATCTTGACCACCGGCAGGGACGCTCCGTAGGTCAGGACCACGGCCATCTGCAGGATGGTCTTGACCTTGGCGCTGATCTTGTTGGCCGTGGCCCCGGCCAGGGTCTCGGCGCAGTCGCCGCCCTGGAGGAGGAATGCCTCACCACGGGCCGCGGCAGCCAGCTGGGCGCGCAGCTGGTCAACCTCACCGGCGAACACCAGCGGCGGTGCCGAGGAGAGCTCTGCCAGGGCAGCCTTGAGCTCAGCGGGGTCCTCCCAGCTCGGCTGCTGGGAGATCGGCTTCGACCGCCAGTCATCCAGGCCGGGATAGTCGGCAGCACCGTTGGACTGCGCTGAACCGAAGGCCGGGAAATCTGTGGTGGGATCCGAAATCATGGTTACAGAGTACGGAACGATACCTCCCGGCACGCACGTGTGACGGGACCCGATGTCACGGACTACTGCCGGCCCGTGGCGCGGGTCTTGGCGGTGGCGGCGTAGACGTCCACATACTCCTGGCCGGAGAGACGACGGATGGCCTCCACGATCTGGTCCGTGACCAGGCGCTCCACGAGATGGTCTCCGGCACGGTCGTAATACTCGGAGAAGTCCAGGGGCGCCCCGAAGATCATGCCCACGCGCCGGATGCTCGGGATCGTCCGCCCGATGGGCTGGACCTTGTCCGTGCCGATCATGGCGGTCGGCACCACGGGAACCCGCGCATTGAGGGCCAGCTTGGCCACGCCGAGCTTGCCGCGGTGCAGACGGCCGTCCGGGCTACGGGTCCCCTCCGGATAGATCCCCAGGAGCTTGCCCTCCCGGAGGACGTCCAGTCCGGAGTGCAGCGAGGCCAGGGAGGCCTTGCCCCCGGCCCGGTCCATGGGGAGCTGGTTGGTGGCCTCGAAGAACTTGCGGGTCATCCAGCCCTTGGGGCCGGTGCCCGTGAAGTACTCCTTCTTGGCCAGGAAATGCACCTGGCGGTCCAGTTGTGCCGGCATGAAGATCGAGTCTGACACCGAGAGGTGATTGCTGGCCAGGATGGCCGCACCCTCCTGGGGGACGTTGTCCAGCCCCTTCACCCACGGACGGAACAACAGGTTCGTCACGGGGGCCACCACGAAGGTCTTGGCGAACCAGTAGAACACGGCAGGGGTTCCTCTCGGGAGGTGTCACGGCAGATCGGCACCATTCTAAGGAGTTCCGGTCCGGAAGCTGACGCTACTGTGGGAACCATGGATCCCCAACAGTCGCCGCAGTTCCTGAGCGGTGCCCCGGACGGCACCCTCGCCCGGGGCCGCGGCCGCACCGGCGTGGCCCTGTTCCACGGCTTCACCTCCGGCCCGGTCTCCGTGACTCCGTGGGCGCGCGCCCTGGCCGCCGCCGGCGCCGACGTCGAGGTACCCCTGCTGCCGGGGCACGGCACCCGCTGGGAGGACCTGGAGGAGGTGACCGCCACGCAGTGGCGCGATGCTGCCCGCCGGACCGTCGACTCCCTGCTGGCCACTCACGATCACGTGTTCGTGGCGGGCCTCTCCATGGGTGGGGCACTGGCCCTCGACGCCGCGGCACACCGCCGCGTAGCCGGCGTCGTGGTGGTGAATCCCGCCCTGAGGTTCGGCTCTCCCCTGGCCCCGCTGGCCGGATGGCTCAAGTACGCAGTACGGACCGTGGAGCCAATTGCCAATGACACTGTCATCCCGGACGCGGACGAGCACGCCTATCCGCGGACGCCACTGGCCGGCGTCCAGCAGGTCGGACGCCTGCAGAGCACGGTCCGGCGTGAGCTCGCCGGCATCACGGCCCCCGTCCTCGCCTTCCGCTCCACCACCGACCACGTCGTCCCGCCGTCCTCGATCACCTCACTGATCCGGGGCCTGGCCCCGGATCTGCTGTCCGTGCGGCCGTTGGAGAACAGCTATCACGTGGCCACGCTGGACAGGGACGCGCCGGTCATCCACGCAGAGTCGGTCGAGTTCCTGTCCGGGCTGCTCGATGGCCTCGAACTCGGTGGCCTCGAACAGGGCGGTCACCGTGGCTGACTCGCGGGACGATCCTTCCGATGGCCACTCTGATGACCATGCCGAAGACCACCCGGACGACCACCCGGAGCAGCAGCCCCCGGACCAGGCCGAGATCGACCGGCAGTGGGAGGGCATCGTCGCGGGGCTCGAGCCGCCGACCTCGGGCCCCCGCGACTACACGGTCGACGACGAGGACGAGGGGGAGTTCGTCCCTCCCGATCCCCCGGCGCTGGGATCCGGGCGGCCGGCCGTCGTCCTGAGCGCCGCAGGTCTGGCCGGCGGCCCGGTCGCCCTGCTCCTGGCAGCGCTGTTCTGGCCCGGCATCCCCGGCCTCGTGGTCACGATCCTCATCGTGGTGATGATCGCCGGAGGGGTCGGACTGTTCCTGTCCCTACCCCGGGACCGGGACCGCGGCGGCCCCTGGGGAGGCGACGGCGCCCAGGTGTGAGGGCCACCGCGAAGAACTAGTCCACGGCCGCGGCGGAGACGGACCAACCGGCGCGTTCGAGCGCAATGCCGGCCGCACCCACCCAACCCGCACTGTTGCCCCACGTCGCCACGGTCACGGAGGGAACGGGCCGGTAGTGGCCACCGGGCAGATGGCGCCCCAGCTCCTCCCGGGCCGGCGCCAGCAACAACTCACCCGCCGAGGCCACGCCGCCTCCGATGACGAAGCGGGACGGGTCCAGCACCGCGGCCAGGGTCGCCAGCCCGCGGCCCAACCAGCGCCCCGTCTCCCGCACGGCACGGCCGCAGTCGGCGTCCCCGGCCAGCGCCTCATCGATGGCGGTCCGTGCGGAGGCACGGCCGGCTCGAGTGGCGAGGGCCTCCGCGGAGACCAGCAGCTCCCAGCATCCCGTGTTGCCGCACGGACATGGCACCCCGGAGGGATCGACGGTCATGTGCCCGTACTCCCCGGCCATCCCCCACGCACCGACGTCCACCGCCCCGTCACGCACGAGGGCCCCGCCGATTCCCGTGCCGATCGCCACCAGGACCATCCGATCGGACCGGAGGCGGCCGTCGTCGCGCCCCGGCCCCGGCGTCAGCCGTGCCTCCGCCCAGGCCGCCGCGTCTGCATCGTTGACCACCGAGGGCAGGGGGACGGTCTGCGGGGATGGCCTGCCCGGCTCCCCGCCCGCCACCGGACGGTCCGTGAGCCGCGCCAGCGACTGCGCGAGGTCCTGCGGCAGGGGCCGGTCCCGCCAGCCCATCAGATGGGGGCTGAACAGCGAGTGGCCCGTACCGGGATCGATCCACGCGGCCGCCGAGACGCCCCAGAGCACCGGGACCTGTGGCCAGCGGGAGCGCAATTCGTGGAACAGCTCTCGCGCGGTGACGGCACACAGTTCTGACAGCGCGTCTCCGTCCGCCTCGACACGATGACGGACGCGGACCTCACCGGGACCGACGGCCTGGACCAAGGTCCCGTCGGCATGGAACAGGACGCCTCCCGCCTTCACGGCTCCACCGCCCACGTCCAGCCCGATGGCGGCCGCCACGGGCGACGCGATCGCCTCACCTCCGGCCACGTCCCCGCCTTCCTCCACCACCCCGCTCCCGCAAAGTTACCGATGGGTAGTATGATCACGATTGTGGCGCAAACCACACCCTGCCCGGGCTGGTCCTGTAAGGTCGAAAGACCCGGGCATCCTCGCCTCGAACTGGTCGGCACGCAGGGCCCCACGGGGGCGAAGAGCCGGCACCGTCTAGCACCAGGAGCGCACGTTGAAGGAATACATTACCCCTCCCATGGTGGAGGTCCCCCGGGAGACGAACATCACCGACCTGCTCGAACAGCAGGTGCTCACGGCCCCCCAACGTCCACTGTTCGCCCGCCAGACGGCTCCCGGCCAGTGGACCGATGTGACCTCCTCTGCGTTCCACGAGGACGTCCGAACCCTGGCCCGCGGCCTCGCCGCCGCCGGGCTCCAGGCGGGCGACCGCGTCGGCATCATGTCCCCCACACGCTACGAGTGGACGCTGATGGACTTCGCCATCTGGTACGCCGGGGCCGTGACCGTGCCGATCTATGAGACGTCCTCCCCCAGCCAGGTGGCCTGGATCGTGTCCGATGCCGACGTCCGGGCCGTGGTGTGCGAGTCCGCCCGCCACCGTGGCGTGGTGGACACGGCCATCCGCCAGGAGCAGCTGGAACCGCTGACCGGCGGCTGGCTCATGGAGGAGGACGGGCTGGACGAGTTGCGGGCCCTGGCCGCCCAGGGCCCGGATGAGGCCCAGATGGAATCCCGCCGGACCGCTGCGAACCTGCCGGACCTGGCCACGATCATCTACACCTCCGGCACCACCGGCAAGCCCAAGGGCTGCGAGCTGAGCCACGGGAACTTCGCCGAACTGAGCCTGCAGACCCTGGGCTCCGGCCTGGGGGACATCGTGCGCCCGGACAGCAGCACCGTGATGTTCATCCCGCTGGCCCACGTCTTCGCCCGCTTCATCTCGGTGCTGGCCGTGGCCGCCGGCGCCAAGGTGGGGCACACCTCCGACATCAAGCAGCTGGTCCCAGACCTGCAGTCCTTCCGCCCCACCTTCCTGCTGGCCGTTCCCCGCGTCTTCGAGAAGGTCTACAACTCGGCCAAGATGAAGGCCGAGGCCGGCGGCAAGGGCAAGATCTTCGCCGCCGGAACCCAGACGGCCATCGACTACTCCAAGGCCCGCGCCGAGGGCAGGGTCCCCCTCGCGCTGCGTGCCAAGCACGCCCTGTTCGGCAAGCTGCTCTACGGCAAGATCCGAGATGCCATGGGCGGTCGCGTGGAGCACGCGGTATCCGGCGGCGGCCCGCTGGGTAGCCGACTGGCCCACTACTTCACCGGTATCGGACTGAACATCATGGAGGGCTACGGACTCACGGAGACCACCGCCCCGGTCACCGTGGGACGGCCCGGGGAGGTCAAGATCGGCACGGTGGGCAAGCCGATCCCGGGCAACGGCATCCGCATCGCGGACGACGGCGAGATCCTCGCCCGCGGGGTCTGCTTGATGCGGGGCTACCACAACCGCCCGGACGTGACCGAGAAGGAGATCGTCGACGGCTGGTTCCACACCGGGGACATCGGCTCACTGGACGAGGAGGGCTACCTCACGATCACTGGGCGCAAGAAGGAGATCATCGTCACCGCCGGCGGCAAGAACGTGATTCCGGCCCAGCTGGAGGACCAGATCCGTGCCGACGCGCTGGTGTCCCAATGCGTGGTGGTCGGTGACGGCCGCCCCTTCATCTCCGCCCTCGTCACCCTCGACTCCGAGGTGCTCCCGGGCTGGATGAAACAACAGGGACTGCCGGCAGACACCCCGGCCGAGGAACTGACCACGCACCAGACCGTGGTGGACCACGTCCAGAAGGCCATCGACCGAGCCAACGGCTCGGTGTCCAAGGCAGAGTCCATCCGCTCGTTCCGGATCGTCCCGGTGGACTTCACCATCGAGTCCGGGCAGTTGACCCCGTCCCTCAAGCTCAAGAGGAACGTGGTGCTGAAGGACTTCGAACCCCTGGTCGAGGAGATCTACTCCCAGCCCAAGCCGGCCTAGCCCGCGGACGGCGGACGTCCCGGACTCCGGCTGGTTACAGCCACCCGGAGTCCGGGACGTCCAGTCCGAGCAGGGCATTCTCCACGACCTCGCTCAGGGCGGGGTGGATCCAGTACTGGCCGCGGGCCATGGAATGGGCATCCACCCCGAAGCTCATGGCCTGCACGAGGGACTGGATCAGGTTCGGCGCCTCGTGTCCCATCAGGTGTGCTCCGAGCAGCTGCCCGGTCTGGCGGTCGGCGATCAGCTTGCAGATCCCGGTGGTGTCCTCCATGGCCCAGCCGTAGGCGACATCACCGTAGTCCTGCACCTTGACACTGATCCGGTCGCGGCCGTACTCGGCGGCGGCCTGCTCCTCTGTCAGCCCGGCGGCGGCGATCTGGGGACGGGAGAACACGGCCGCAGGCACCGGCCCGAGGGTGTTGGCCCGCAGGTCATTCGGGTGCTCGAGGTTGTGGGCCACGATCCGCTGATCGTGGTTGGCCACGTGCTTGAGCTGGTGGGGACTGGAGATGTCCCCCAGAGCCCACAGCCCCGCGACCGGCTGACCGCCGGAGAGCAGCCGCTGGTACTCGTCCACGCTCAGGCGTCCGTCGTCCTGCACATCCAGCCCAGCCGCCGAGGCATCCAGCCGATCGGTGTTCGGGACCCTGCCGTGCGCGATCAGCACCGCATCTGCGTCGATCTGTTGCGTGGCCCCCGCCGGGCCGTCGAGATGGACGGAGACCCATCCGCCCCGGCCGTCCTCGATCCGAGACAGGGTCCAACCGGTCCGGAGGTCCCACTGCTGAGCGGCCAGTTCGGTGAAGCGTGCCGAGATGGTCTCGTCATGATGGCGCAGCAGCTTGGGAGAGCGGTTCACCTGGACCACAGAGGAGCCCAGACCCGAGAAGATCGAGGCGAACTCGGCGGCGATGAATCCGCCGCCGAGCACCACGAGCTTCTCCGGCAGCCTTGGGACACGCATGATGGTGTCCGAGGTGTGCACCTGCGGCCGGTGGATGCCGGGCACCTCCGGAAGCACCGGTCGGGATCCCGCGGCCACCACGATCTCCTCGGCCTCCAGCACCCGGCCGCCCGAGGTGGTGAGCTGATGCGCGCCGGTGAAGCGGGCCTCCTCCGGGATGACGGTGGTGTGTTCGAGTTCGACGTCCCGGTAGTGGAGCCCCCCGGCGGAGATCGCGTCGATCCGGTAGAAGATCCGATCGCGGATCTCGGGCCAGTCCGCTCCGCCGAATCCCAGGTCCACGCCCAGGCGCGCGGCCTCCGCCGGGACGGCCGAGAGCGCGGCCGGGTACGCGAACATCTTCGTGGGGATGCAACCCCGGTTCAGACAGGTCCCCCCGAAGAGGCCGGAGTCCACGATCGCGACTCTCCGATCATCCCAATACGGGGTGACCAGGGAGTTTCCGGATCCTGAGCCGAGGATGATCAGATCGAAGGTTTCAGTGCCCATGGGCCCAGACTACGGCCCACGGGCACTGATCCCGTGCTGAGGTCACTCGACGACGAGCAACAGGTCCCCGCCCTCCACGGGAGTGGTGCCGGACAGCACCACTCGGGACACCGTCCCGCCGACCGGGGTGGTGATGGCCGCCTCCATCTTCATGGCCTCGATGGTGGCGATGGTTCCGCCGGCCTCCACTGCGGCTCCCTCCGCGACCGTCACCGTGACGGCCCCCGCGAAGGGCGCGGCCACCTGGCCCTGGACGGCCGGGTCAGCCTTCTCGGCGGCACGGACCGTGGACTCCACGGAGCGGTCCCGCACCGTGATCTGGCGGGCCTGGCCGTTGAGGGTGACCATGACGGGGCGCACGCCCTTGGCGTCCGGCTCCCCGATCGCCTGGAGTGTGGCCAGGAGTCGGACGCCCTTGCCGAGGGAGATCACATGCTCCTGTCCGGCGACCATGCCGTACAGCCAGTCACGGGTGTGCAGCACGGAGGTGTCTCCGAACTCGGCCCGGTTCTCCTCGAACTCCCGGGTGGGGCCGGGGAAGAGGAGGCGATTGAGCGTGGACTGCCGCTCGACACCGGGGGTGGACAACGACGCGCGGTCCTCGGCTGACAGTTCAGCTTCCGGGCGGCGCTGGCCCCGGTTCTGCAGAGCACGGCCGCGGAACGGCTCGGGCCAGCCGCCGGGCGGGTCTCCCAGTTCACCGGAGAGGAAGCCGATGACGGAATCGGGGACGTCGAACTCCTGCGGGTTCTCCGCGAAGGCCTGCGGGTCCACGTCCATGCCCACCAGCTGCAGGGCCAGGTCGCCCACCACCTTGGAGCTCGGCGTGACCTTGACGATGTTGCCGAGCATGGCGTTGGCGGCCTCGTACATCGTCTCGATCTGTTCGAACCGTTCGCCCAGCCCCAGGGCTATCGCCTGCTGACGCAGGTTGGAGAGCTGGCCACCGGGAATCTCATGGCGGTAGACGCGGCCGGTCGGTGCGGAGAGACCGGACTCGAAGGGCCGGTAGATCTCCCGAACGGTCTCCCAGTACGGCTCGAGGCCGGCCGCCCGGTCCAGCCGCAGGCCCGTGTCCCGCTCGCCGTGCTCCAGGGCGGCCACGAGGGCTGACATCGGCACCTGGCTCGTGGTGCCGGCCATGGAGGCCACCGCGGTGTCCACGGCGTCCACCCCGGCGTCAGCCGCTGCCAGCAGGGTCGCCAGCTGACCGCCGGCCGTGTCATGGGTGTGCAGGTGCACCGGGAGGTCGAACTCGCTGCGCAGCGCCCCGACCAGCTCTCGCGCAGCCTGTGGTCGCAGCAGACCCGCCATGTCCTTGATGGCCAGGATATGGGCGCCGGCGTCAACCATCTGCCGGGCCAGGTTCACGTAGTAGTCGAGCGTGTACAGCTTCTCGTCCGGGTCCAGCAGGTTGCCGGTGTAGCACAGGGCCGCCTCGGCCACGGCGGTGCCGGTGGCCCGGACCGCCTCGATGGCGGGAGTGATCTGCCGGACGTCGTTGAGGGCGTCGAAGATGCGGAAGATGTCCACCCCGGTGGACGCGGCCTCCTGGACGAAGGCGTTGGTCACCTCCACGGGGTACGGCGTGTAGCCCACGGTGTTGCGGCCACGCAGGAGCATCTGCAGCGGGATGTTCGGCAGCTCATCCCTCAGCAGGCGCAACCGGGCCCACGGGTCCTCGGCCAGGAAGCGCAGCGCCACGTCGTACGTCGCCCCTCCCCAAGCCTCCACGGAGAACAGCCCCGGCAGGGTGTGGGCGAGGGCGGGTGCCGCCGCCAACAGGTCCCGGGTCCGGACCCGGGTGGCCAGCAGGGACTGATGGGCGTCGCGGAACGTCGTGTCCGTCACGGCCAGCTCAGTCCGGGAACGCAGTTCAGCGGCGAAGCCCTCCGGGCCCTTCTGCAGCAGGATCTGCCGCCATCCGGCCGGCGGCTGGCTGGCCGAGGGGCCGTCGAAGGGGCTGCGGTCCGGCTCCTCGGTCTTGTCCCCGGGGAAACGCGGTAGCTTGTCCCGGGGGTCGATCCCGTCCACTCGAGGCCCGTACGGCTGGTTGACGGTGACATCCGCCAGGTACTGCAGCGCCTTGGACCCACGGTTCCGGCTGCGGTTGACCTGGGCCAGTTCCGGGTGGGTGTCGATGAAGTCGGTGGCCACGTCTCCGGCGATGAAGCTCGGGTCATCCAGTACGTTCATGAGGAACGGGATGTTGGTGGAGACACCGCGCACGCGGAACTCGGCCAGGGCGCGCCGAGTGCGGCGCACCGCCGTGGGGTAGTCCCGGCCGCGGCACGTGAGCTTGACCAACATCGAGTCGAAGTGGGGGCTGATCTCGGCCCCCGTGTAGATGGTGCCACCGTCCAGTCGGACGCCGGAGCCGCCGGCCGAACGGTACGCGGTGATGGCGCCCGTGTCCGGCCGGAAGCCGTTGGCCGGGTCCTCGGTGGTGATCCGGCACTGCATGGCGGCACCGCGGATGTGCAGGTCCTCCTGGTGGATACCGAGCGCGTCCAGGCTGTGGCCGGCGGCGATGCGCAGCTGGGAGGCCACGAGGTCCACATCAGTGATCTCCTCCGTGACGGTGTGCTCCACCTGGATGCGAGGATTCATCTCGATGAACACGTGCTGTCCGGCCCGCTCACCGGCGGTGTCCACGAGGAACTCCACCGTGCCCGCGTTGACGTAGTTCATGGCCCGGGCGAACTTCACCGCATCGGCGTACAGGGACTCACGGATCGAGTCGTCCAGGTTCGGGGCCGGCGCGATCTCGATGACTTTCTGGTGCCGCCGCTGCATGGAGCAGTCTCGCTCGAACAGGTGCACGGTCTCCCCCGTGGAGTCCGCCAGCACCTGGACCTCGATGTGCCGTGGACGCAGGACTGCCTGTTCCAGGAAGACCGTGGGGTCACCGAAGGCCGTCTCGGCCTCACGCATCGCGGCGTTGAGGGCGTCCTCCAGCTCGGCGGCCGTCTCCACCCGTCGCATCCCGCGGCCGCCACCACCGGCCACCGCCTTGACGAAGATCGGGAAGCCGATGCCCCGGGCCTGCTCGAGGAGCCACTCCACATCCGCGCTCGGATCGGACGAGGCCAGGGTCGGGATGCCCGCGGCCTTGGCGGCCCTCAGTGCCTGGACCTTGTTGCCGGTCAGGTCGAGGACGTCCGTCGGCGGACCGACGAAGGTGATGCCGGCCTGCTCGCAGGCCCGTGCCAGGTCAGGGTTCTCCGAGAGGAAACCGTAGCCCGGGTAGATGGCGTCGCAACCCGACTCACGAGCCACCCGGATGATCTCGTCCACATCGAGGTAGGCGCGGATCGGGTGGCCCTCCTCGCCGATACGGTAGGCCTCGTCAGCCTTCTGACGGTGGATCGAGTTCCTGTCCTCATAGGGGAAGACAGCCACGGTGCGGGCACCGAGCTCGTAGCAGGCTCGGAAGGCACGCACGGCAATCTCGCCACGATTGGCCACGAGGACTTTGCTGAACATGCCATCGGTCGTCCGAACGGACATAGGACCTCCTTGATGACCGGCGGATCCGCCGGTCCACGATCTGGCGCTGGTTGCGCTCCGGTAAACCACCCCGTTGTGGCTCACGTCACGCGCTAGTTTCGCACACCGCGGAGCCTCAACCTATGACCGCCGTCACATGACGGAACGGCACTAGACTGGAGCCCGGTCTCGAGACCAGCCCCCCGGCGACGGGGGCCCGATCCCAGCCCACCCCACCACAGTCAGGACTCCCCCACCGTGCAGATCATCTCCATCTCCAGCCTCAAGGGCGGAGTCGGCAAGACCTCGGTCACCCTCGGACTGGCCTCGGCCGCCCGAGCGCAGGGAATCCCGACGCTGGTGGTGGACATGGATCCGCATGCGGACGCCACCACCGGCCTCGGAGTCAAACAGGGGCAGAACTCGGACGACATCGGCACGCTCCTCGAACGGCCCCGACGCATCACCCTGGCCGACCACGTGATCCCGTCCGGCTGGCCGGACCTCACGGCCGGGGCCGCCGAGTCAGGCGCCGCTGGCAGCTCCAAGATCCTGGACGTGGTGCGCGGCTCCTCCCGGACGTCCCTCTACGAACGCCCCACCACCCGGACGCGGGAACTGAGACGCCTCGCCACGCTGCTGGAGTCCGTCACCCGGTATGCCCTGGTGCTGATCGATTGCCCCCCTGCCCTCAACGGGGTCACCCGGATGGCGTGGGCGGCCTCAACGGACGTCTTGCTGGTCGCCGAGCCCAGCCTGTTCTCCGTGGCAGGCACCGAGCGTTCTCTCCGGGCTCTGGACCTGTTCCGCTCCGAGTACGCCCAGGGGGTCCGTTCCACGGGAGTGGTCGCCAATCGCGTCCGCCCCTCCAGCACGGAACACCAGTTCCGGCTCGGTGAGATGGAGCGCATGTACGGTGATCGACTGCTCCCGGTGGCCATCCCCGAGCAGGGGAATTGGCAACAGATCCAGGGGGCCGCATGGCCGGTCCACGCCTGGCCCGGGGAGACTGCCGCCCAGTCCGCCCAACTCTTCGAGGAATTGCTCTCGGCCCTGCACCGACCTCAGGGTCGGCGCAGTCAGCGCCGCCACTGAACTGCGGGACGCCCTAGGAGGCCGACTTGCGGCGGGCGCGGCGTTCGGAGAGTTCGTCGCCGGGGAAGTCCTCTGGCGCTTCGGCCTGCAGCTGTTCGGAGGGAAGCTCGGCCAGGGAACCCTCGACCTCGCGCCACACACGGCCCACGGCGATCCCGAAGACCCCCTGGCCGCCCTGGACCAGGTCGATGACCTCGTCCGCTGAGGTGCACTCGTAGACGGAGGCGCCGTCGCTCATGAGGGTGATCTGGGCCAGGTCGTCCACGCCACGCTCCCGCAGGTGCTCCACCGCGGAGCGAATCTGCTGCAGCGAGACCCCGGTGTCCAGCAGGCGCTTGACGACCTTGAGGACGAGGATGTCTCGGAAGGAGTAGAGGCGCTGGGTGCCGGAGCCCTTGGCGCCTCGGACGGTGGGCACCACCAGTGCGGTCCGTGCCCAGTAGTCCAGCTGGCGGTAGGTGATGCCGGCGGCCTTGCAGGCGGTGGGGCCGCGGTAGCCCGCGCCCTCGTCCAGCACCGGCAGATCCTCGGTGAACAGCATGCCCTGCGCAGGGGTGCGCGGGGATGACACGTGATGCACGTCCGGGGACTGCCCGGCCTCGCCCTTCGGACTCACTGGAACCCTCCTGGTCATGGCTCCACACTGGGGAAGGAAGGTGCCCGGCGGCCCGGATCGGCGGGTAGCACCGGGCATCGGCCCG
Organism: Citricoccus nitrophenolicus; assembly: GCF_047305825.1. Taxonomy (GTDB): domain Bacteria; phylum Actinomycetota; class Actinomycetes; order Actinomycetales; family Micrococcaceae; genus Citricoccus; species Citricoccus nitrophenolicus. The sequence continues at coordinate 574,085 of NZ_CP063070.1, forward strand.
GCACCAGACCGCCGATCGGTGCGAATGGACCGATAGGCAATGTGGAACCTCTGCTCCTGACGGTATGCCGGTCCGGGTCCGGGGTCAAAGACCCGGCCGCCTTTCGTCGCTCGCGTGTCGTCTCACGCAGGCCCGGTCCGGGGCCGGTTCAGGACTGGCTGGGGCCGCCGTCGGCGAAGTCCTCTGGATCCACGGTGTCCAGGAACTCGCGGAACCGGTTCAGTTCGGCATCCCGCTCGGCCGCCCCGCCGACCCCCGCGACGGACTCGTCGACGCCGTCCTCCGGCTCCTCGTCCACGTCCTGGGCCTGATCCGGGTCAAGCCCTGCGGCCTCCAGGACCTCGGCCGCGCACAGCACCGGCGCCTCGGCCCGCAGGGCACAGGCGATGGCGTCCGAGGCGCGAGCGTCCACCCGCGCGCCGTTGCCCAGGACCAGCTCGGCATGGAAGACGGCTTCCTCGACCGAGCTGATGCGCGCCGCCTCCACCGTGGTGCCGGCGGCCGAGATGACCTCCACGAGGAGATCATGGGTCATGGGACGCGGTGCGGCGATGCCCTGCTGCCACAGGGCGATGGCACTGGCCTCGGGGGCGCCGATCCAGATGGGTACCAGGGTCCCCGTTCCCGGATCCTGCAGCAGCACCAAGGGCTGGTTCCCGGGCAGTTCGACGCGGACGCCGAGCACTGTCATCTCGATGTCCGGCAGGTTCATGGCCACATCCTCACGTGTCCAGGTCCGCCACCGCTGCGGCCACGAGGGCGCTGTGCAGTCCGAGGCACGCCTCACTGAGCTCCCGTGCGGCCTCGGCCCGGCGGGCCCCTGCCGCCGAATCCCTGCGCGTGGCCAGCGGCGCGGTGGCCTGTTCGATCAGACCCAACTCACGGTCCGCCGCCGCCCGGAAGGGGCGCAGGTGCCGCGGTTCCAGGCCGTGATCCGCCAGGATCACAGCGGACCGGACGGCCTTCAGGCAGTGCTCCGAATAGCGGCCGTTCTCATCGGCCGAGATCATGCCGTACTGCTCCAGGGACTCGAGCAGCCCGGACCCGGCACCCGAGATCCCTTGCAGTTCGGCCCGTGTGAGCGGCCGGGTGTGACCGGCCAGCTCCTGAGCCAGCTGATCCGAGACCGAGCGCGGCGTCAGGGTGAGCCCACCCGGCAGCGACTCCGGATGCTCTCCGCGGTCCACTGCATCCAGATAGTCCTTGATGACCTTCAGCGGAAGGTACTGGTCCCGCTGCAGGGCGAGGATGAAGCGGAGACGGTCCACGTCCGCGTCCGTGTACTTCCGGTAGCCCGCGGCCGTGCGGCGGGGCGTGACCAGGCCCTTCTCCTCGAGGAATCGGATCTTCGAGGCGCTGATCTGGGGGAAGTGCTCCTTGAGCTCGGCCAGGACCTCGCCGATGTTCATGACGGCGCGGTGCCCGCCTCCCGAGGCGGCCGGGGTGGCGGAAAGGGAGCGGCGGGAAGCTGCTGCGGTCACGAGGGTCCTCGGCCTTCTGTTCGGGAGCGGTCGTCTTCTTCGGCGGGATGGTGCCCGCAGTCCCGATCAGACGGCAGGTCGCTGAGTGCCGGCGTAGAACGTGAGACGGAACTTGCCGATCTGCACTTCCATTCCGGAGCGCAGGGCCACCGAGTCCACCCGGTCGTGGTTGACGTAGGTGCCGTTCAACGACCCGGAGTCGACGATCACGAATCCGCCACCGGAGCGGCGGAACTCCGCGTGCTTCCGGGAGACCGTCACATCGTCGAGGAAGATGTCCGCGTTCGGGTGGCGGCCGGCGGAGGTGGAGTCCTGGTCCAACAGGAACCGGGCCCCCTGATTGGGGCCCGCATGGGCCACCAGCAGGGCGGATCCCACGGGGAGGGCGTTGATGGCCGCCCGGTCCTCCGCCTCCAGCGAGCGGTCGGGCGAGCCACCCAGATCGGGCAGGCCGAGGCTGGTGGTCTGCGCCTCCGGTTCGGTCCCCGCGTTCCGGCCGTCCGGTGCTGGGGTCCAGTCCTGTGACATAGCTCCTCCGAGGATGAGTACGGCCGATCGCGGCGGACCCGCGGACCGTGGTGTTTTCGTGACCTGACTAGCCTACCTGCTGGCGGTAGGCGTCCGCATCGAGCAATCCCTGCACCTGGGCGGGGTCGGCGAGGGTCACGTCCAGGAGCCAACCCGCACCGTAGGGGTCCGAGTTGACCTGGGCGGGATCGGCCTCGAGGCCCTCATTGCGGGCCTTGACGGTGCCGCTCACGGGCGCGTACAGGTCACTGACGGACTTGGTGGACTCGACCTCACCCACGGTGGACTCGGCGGCGATCTCAGCACCGACCTCGGGAAGGTCCACATAGACCACGTCTCCCAGGGCGTCCTGGGCGAAATCGGTGATGCCGATGCGGACGACGCCGTCGGCGTTCGGACCGGACACCCACTCGTGCTCGGCGCTGTAGCGAAGCCCTTCGGGAATGTTGCTCATGGTTCCTCCAGATCACAGGTGAATGGTCCGGCCCCGGACAGGCCTCGCGGTACACCCTTGAGACTACTGGCGTGCGCCGCATGGCGCCAACGTCCCACCCATCCCCTCAATCCCCCTGTCAGTCCCCCTGCGCGACGACGGCCAGCACCTCCACGGTCCGGCGCCGATCCGCCGGCGGCACCGGCTCCAGAATGCGCCGCTGGACGCGATCGACGCCTCCGGCGACAGACGTCAGCAGGGCCCGGCCCGCTTCCGTCAACGAGACCAGCCGGGACCGGCGGTCCCCCGGATCCGGCTGCCTCCCGGCCCAACCGCGTCCCTCGAGCCGGCGGAGCACCGCAGAGGCGCTGGAGCGGTCCAGCGCAGCGAGTTCGGCCAGGACGGACTGGGGGGCCGGCCCCTGTCCGGCGAGGACGCTGAGCGCCGCGTACTGGGGGCCGGTGATGAGGGTGCCGAGCTCCTCCGCCCAGAGTGCCGTATGCCACTGCTGGGCCAGCCGGATCAGGTGGCCGGGACGGCGGTCCTGCACGGCGGCCCCGGCGGGGGCGAGCCGGGCCAGCCGGTCCGTGATCCACTGACGCTCCTCGTCCGACAGGGGGGCCAGGATCCGTTCCTGGACAGCCAGCACCGCCGGTGCCATTCCGGCCACGGCCACACGGGAGGGGGCGGGGAGGGTGACGACCCGGCGGCGGGCATCCCGTGGGTCACGCTCCCGCCGCAGCCAGCCCTGCTCCTCAAGTCGCCGGATCACCCCGGCCACCGTGGTCCGATCCAGCCCAGCGGCCACTCCGAGGGAGTGCTGGTCCAACGGACCGGCACCCTCAGCCTCCGCCGCCGCCACGGAGTGCACCACGGAGTACTGGGGCGAGGTCAGGATGCCACCGACCTCCTCGGCCCACACGGCATGGTGCAGCTGTTGGCACCTTCGCAGCACGTGTCCGACCAACTCGATCCCGTCCCCTGCCACCATGACTGCCCCCTTCCCACTGTTCCCCGTTGGTACTCAGTACACGGACCACCATACTGTGGTCTTGATCACCAGCGTGCTGTAGGCTCTTCACAGATTTAATCAGTACACGGATGATTAGCGTTCCGTCGAGGCCGAAGGAGCCCCATGCAATACCACCTGAACGGTTACCGCTATGGAGACCCCACCACCCACGAGGCCGCTGCCGGCCGTGACGGCGAACAGGGTCCCCTGCCGGATTCCGTGGACGTCCTGATCGTCGGCACGGGACCCGCCGGCACCGTGCTGGCCGCCCAACTCGCCGAGTTCCCGGAGATCACCACCCGGGTGGTGGAGCGCCGCCAGGGCCCACTGCCCGTGGGGCAGGCAGACGGCGTGTCCTGCCGCACGGTGGAGATGTTCGACGCCTTCGGGCTCGCCCCCACCCTGCTGAACGAGGCCTACTGGGTCAATGAGACCTCCTTCTGGGCCCCTTCCCCGTCCCATGCCGATGAGATCACCCGGACCGGCAGGATCCAGGACGTGGCCGACGGGTTGAGCGAATACCCCCACCTGATCGTGAACCAGGCGCGGATGCAGGAGCTGTTGTTGGAGAAGGCCGCCAAGTCCCCCTCCCGGCTCAGGGTCGACTATGGCTTCAAGGCCCTCGGCGTCGACGTGCCGGAGACACCGGAGGCGCCGGTCACCGTCACCCTCGAGGAGACGGACGAGGATGGCAGGGGCACCGGCACCATCCGGACGGTCAGGGCCCGCTACGTGGTGGGCTGTGACGGTGCCCGTTCCGCCATCCGCACCTCGATCGGCCGATCGCTGCACGGCGATGCCCAGAACCACGCGTGGGGGGTCATGGACATCCTGCCGGTCACCGACTTCCCGGACGTCCGCAAGAAGGCCGTCATGCAGTCCGCCTCCGGATCACTGCTCCAGATCCCCCGCGAGGGCGGACACCTGGTGCGCTACTACGTGGACCTCGGCGACCTGCCCGAGGGCGATCGCAGCGTCCGCGAGCGCACCACCTTCGAGGACATCCTCACGGCGGCCCAGAAGGCCATCCACCCCTACACCCTGGACGCCCGGGACGTCGCCTGGTGGAGCGTCTACGAGGTCGGCCAGCGGGTCACGGACGGCTTCGACGACGTGACGGCCCAGGACGTCGGCAGCCTGAATCCCCGCGTGTTCATCGCCGGAGACGCCTGCCACACGCACTCGGCCAAGGCCGGTCAGGGCATGAACGTGTCCATGCAGGACACCTACAACCTGGGATGGAAGCTCGCGGCCGTGCTGCAGGGCCGCTCGCCGGCGTCCCTGCTGGCGACCTACTCCGGTGAGCGCCAGAAGATCGCCGAAGAGCTCATCGCCTTCGACAAGGAGTGGTCGGCGATGATCGGCTCCAAGGCCGCCGACGTCTCGGCCAACAATGTGGAATCCCACTTCGTGGCCGGCGGCAGGTTCACCTCCGGGCTGTCCACCGTCTACGTCGAGTCCCTGCTGACCGGTGGCACCGGACACCAGGACCTGGCCAGCGGCTTCGAGGTCGGCACCCGGTTCCACTCGGCCCCCGTCGTCCGGGTGGCCGACGCCAAGCCGGAGCAGCTGGGGCACGTGCACGAGGCCGACGGCCGCTGGCGCCTGTATGCCTTCGGCGACGCGGCGGACATCGGGGCGGAGGACTCGGCCCTGCGCGCCCTGCTGCGGTTCCTGGACGAGTCCGAGCAGTCCCCCGTCCGACGCTTCACCCCGACCGGCCAGCCGGACGATGCGGTCTTCGACGTGCGCGCCATCCTCCAGCAGGATCACCACGAGGTCGACCTTGACGCCATCCCATCGTTCCTCCTGCCCGCCAAGGGCAGATTCGGCCTGCGCGACTACCAGAAGGTCTTCTCGGCGGAGAGGACCAACGGTCAGCTGCTCGGCAGGATCCCCGGGATCGAGGCCACCGCCGATGTCTACGACCTACGCGGCATCGACCGGCGGCGCGGCGCTCTCGTGGTGGTCCGCCCGGACCAGTACGTCGCCCAGGTGCTGCCCCTTCACGCCCACGCCGAGCTGGCGGAGTACTTCTCCTCCTTCATGCTCGACCAGGAGTGACCAGAGGTCCGTCACGTCAGGAGACTGCGAGGTCAGTCCATACCGAGCACGTAGGCGGCCTGGCCCACATGCTGCAGGGCGTCGGCGTACACGCTGATCAGACGTACCCCGCGCGTGACCGGCGGATCCCAGTCGCGGTCGATGACCTCGTCCAGGTCCGCAGGCGTCAGACCGCCCAGGTACTCGAGCGACTCCTCGGTCACGGCCGTCAGGTAGCCGCGCAGCAGCTCTTGGTCCTGGACCACGACGGCCCGGGCCTCTTCCTGCGACTGGCCGAAGCCGTGGCTGTGACCGAGCTCCTCCAGTCCGAATCTCTCGTCCCAGCCCTCCGCTGACCAGACCTCCCGGCGGCCGGCGGCCTGGGCCACCTGGGCATCGATCTCCCGACCGGAGTGCCACAGCAACCAGGCGATCGAGTTCGGGTGGCCGCCCGGGTGCGCATTGAGCTGTCCGGTGCCGATCCGGTCCCAGATCAGCTCCCCCTCCTGAAGCGGGCGGCGGGCGAGATCCTTGAGCAGTTCCACGGAGTCCATGCCTGCCAGTGTGTCAGGCCGTTCAGGGGCCGGGCCAGCAGAATCCGAGGCGGACAACTGGTGAGATTTCCCCGACCCGTGGGTAGCGTGTGGCCATGAGTATCGACCTACCCACCGCTGACGATTTCGCCGAACTCACGCAACACCGCCACGCCTCGAGCGTGAGCGTGTATCTGGCGTCCTCAGGTTCGGACGGGGACCATTCACCGATCGGCCGTCACCCCGAGGCCGCGCAGATCGCCCTCCGCACGGCCGTCACAGACGCCCTGTCCTCGAACCGGGCCGCCGAGTTCCCGGCGGGAGACCGGGAACGCCTCACGGCGCTGATCGATGAGCTCGTGGAGGACCGCGGCTTCTGGTCCACCCAGGCCCGGTCCCTGGCCGTGTTCGTCTCACCGGAGGGGTTGCGCTCATTCCGTCTCATGAACCGGCTGCACACCCACGCCAGCCTGGGCGACCGGTTCGACACCGGTCCCCTGATCCGGGCCACCACCTTTGCCCACAGCGGCTTCGTGCTCGCCCTGACCAAGGGCTCGGTCCAGCTGCTCGCGCTCGAGTCCGACGCGTCCTGCCACGAGGTCGAGCTGACGGGCCTGCCGGAGGATCTGGGGCTGGAACTGCAGACAGCGGACAACGAGGGACGCATGGACCGCCAACGCGCCGACGGGAACCAGCGGCCCAAGGCTCAGCGCCGGGACTACTGCTCGAGGGCCCAGGACGCCGTGCTGCAGCAGATCAACGGCTCCAATCACCCCCTCGTACTGGCCGCCAGCTCAGACCTGGAGCCGGCCTACCGGGAGATCAACACCTACCGGCGGCTCGTGGAGGAGGGCATCACGGCCAATCCGGCCTCCCTGGGCCTGGACCAGCTCGCCCGTCGCGGCCGCGAGGTCCTGGACCGCAACTACGCCGCCCAACTGGCCGACTGGCGGGAGAGGTTCGGGTCCCTCAGGGCCCACGGCCGGGCCAGCGCCAAGCTCCGTGAGATCGCCCGGGCAGCAACGGCCGGCCAGGTGGACGTGCTGCTGTTCGACCTGACCGCAGAGCGTGAGGGGACCATCGACGAGTACGGCAATGTGACGCCGTCCGATGAGCCCACGGCCCACACCTACGGCCTCGCGGACGAGGTGGCAGCCCGGGTGCTCCGGTCCGGGGGGACCGTCAAGGCCGTCCGGGGCGCCGACCTGCCGGACGGCGCGAAGATCGCCGCGACCTTCCGCTCGGCCGTCTGAACCGACCCGGGTCACGCCAGTCCGGAGTCCAGTGCCACCTCGTCCTCGGCGGCGATGAGCCTGGCCGTGATTCAGCCGACGCCGCGCATCGCCCGGTGCACGGGCTTGGCGATCACCAGCATGAGCAGTCCGATGCCGATGGTCACGGCCCCGAGGATGCCGAAGTAGGAGCCCTCGGTCTCCGCCGAGTAGAACTCGGCCAGGGATCCGGACAGGGCCGTGCCGAGGGCCACGGACAGGTTGTACAGGGCCACCATCAGCACCGGGTAGTTCACCGGCGCCACCTTGGTGGACAGGGACAGTCCCACCGGGGAGACGAGCAACTCGCCCAGGGTCGCCACCAGCAGGATGACGGCAATCCACAGCACCGGTACCGCCGAGGTCGTGACCATCGGCAGGAACAGCAGGAAGGCCGCGCCCATCAGGGCGATGCCGATGCCGAACTTGACGGGGGTGTTGGGCTGACGCTTGCCCAGCTTGGTCCACAGGATCGCGAACAGCGGGGCCAGCAGGATGATGAACACGGGGTTGAAGGACTGGACCCACGGGATCGGCATCTCCCAGCCGAAGAGGTCACGGTCCAGGCGGTTGTCCGAGTAGAGGGTCACCACCGTGAACTGCTGCTGGAACAGGGCGAAGAAGGCTGCCGAGCCGATGAACAGGGGGATGAAGGCGAGCACGCGAGAACGCTCGTCCCCCGTCACCTTGGAGGAGGTCAGCAGGAACGCGAAGATCCCGATGGCTGCCACCGCGGCCAGGATGGCCACGAAGCCCGCCAGGTTGCCGGGGTTGACCACACCGGTGGCCAGCAGGACGGCGACGACCACCAGGGCGGCGGCCGCGATGAGGATCCACCGCGTGTACTGGCTGCGCGGCAACGGGTCCGGGACGGCATGGACGTCCTCGGGAAGGTCCTTGCGGCGGAGCCAGTACTGGGTCAGGCCGACGGCCATGCCCACGGCGGCCAGGCCGAAGCCCAGGTGGAAGCCCCAGCTGGCCTGAACCCAGCCGGTCAGCAGGGGGCCGAAGAGCCCGCCGATGTTGACTCCCATGTAGAAGATGGAGAATCCCGCGTCCCGGCGGGGATCCTCCTTGGTGTAGAGGTGGCCCACCAGGTTGGCCACGTTGGCCTTGAGGCCGCCGGACCCCACGGCCACGAGCAGCAGGCCCAGCACCAGCCCGGGGATTCCCGGGACCAGGGCCAGCGAGACGTGTCCGGCCATGATGAGGATGGCGCTGTAGAACATGGCGCGTTCCGAGCCGGTGATCCGGTCCGCCACCCACCCGCCGAGGATGCAGAAGACATAGACCATGCCGCCATAGGCGCCCACGATCCCGGCGGCCACTCCCTCATCGATCCCCAGCCCGCCCTCGGTGGTCTGGAAGTACATGTAGATGAGCAGGATTCCCTGCATCCCGTAGAACGAGAATCGTTCCCACAGCTCCACGCTGAAGAGGTTGGACAGGGGGCCCGGCTGGCCCAAGAAGGTGCGGCCCGTGGGGTTGCGCTCCTCGGCAGTCAGCTCATGGGGCTCAGTGGTAGGTGGATTTTGCACCCGCCTACTGTGCTCTTCTTCTGCCGTCAAGGCAAATTCCGGCGGACGCGGACCACCACATCCCTCAGACTCAGATCCCTGCCTCCGTGAGGAATCGTGCGCTCATTCTCATAGGCGGCCTCCACCGACCATCCGGGTCCGGCGAACCGCCCGGTGATGCCCGCCAGGGTGGCCGTGGCGCCTTCGGGGTGGCCCTGCTCCCCGTGCCCTTGCTCTCCGTGCCGGTGCCCCACGATCAGCAGGGTGCCACCGGGAGCCACGAGCTCCCCGAGACGATCGTAGAACGTCAGCTGTCCGGACTCGGGGTGCGCGTAGTGGGTGGCCACCAGGTCCCAGGACCGGTCAGGCTCCCACCGGGTCAGGTCCGTCTCCACCCATTGCACCCTCTGTTCCAGTCCGGCGGCCTCGGCCCGTCGGGCTGCCTCGGCCAGGGCCGTGGCGGAGAGGTCGGCACCCGTGACCTGCCAGCCCCGGTCCGCCAGCCACAGCGCCTCGGTCCCCTGCCCGCAGCCGGCATCCAGGGCCGAGCCCGGAGGCAGGTGGCCCGTCTCCGCCGGAAGGTAGGGACTCACGGGAAGCCGCCGGCCGGCGTCGGGCCGCTGCGGTCCGTCCGCCGCCCAGTGATCCTCCCAGTAGGCCCGGTCGAAGCCGTGTGTGCCGGCCGACTCGTGATGTGCGCTCACATTCCTGCCCTTCGTCGTCGTAGTCCTGGTCTCGTCCGTCCACTCTCTCGCCGTCCAGCTCGATGTGCAAACTACTGTGCCAAATGGCAAAATGAGTACATGAGCGAGAGACCTGACCAGACACTTGATGCTGTGGGACAACGCCTGAAGCAGTTGAGGCTTCACCGGGACGTCACCCTCACCCAACTCGCCGAGGCGACCGGGATCTCCTCGAGCACGCTGTCCCGCCTGGAGGCCGGATTGCGCCGTCCGACCCTGGAGCAGCTTCTCCCCCTGGCCCGCTACCACGGCGTCACCCTCGACTCCCTGGTCGATGCCCCGCGCACGGCGGATCCCCGCGTGGACCTGCGCCCGGTGGCCACATGCGACGGTGCCGTAATCATCCCGCTGACCCGCCGACCCGGCGGGATCCAGGCCTACAAGTTCGTCCGCCCCACCGGCAACGATGACACTGTTCCGGAGCCGCGGACGCACGAGGGCCACGACTGGGTCTACGTCCTCAACGGCACGCTTCGCCTGATCCTCGGGGACCAGGACCTCCGTCTGGAGGCCGGCGAGGCGGCCGAGTTCGACACCCGTACCCCCCACTGGTTCGGAGCCACCAGCGCCGGTCCCGTGGAGTACCTCAGTCTCATCGGCCGGCAGGGCGAGCGGGCCCACATCCGGGCCACCATCCCTCCGGACCACTGAGCGGGTCGCCAGCGCCCAGGCCCAGGGTGTAGCTTCGGGCCATGGCCCTGCCGTTCTACACCGTCGGGCACTCCACCCGCAGCCTCGTGGAGTTCATGGATCTGCTGCAGTCGGCCGAGATCGGCCTGGTGGTGGATGTGCGCCGCCTCCCCGGGTCCCGCCGTTACCCGCACTTCGATCAGGAGCGCCTCTCGGCCTCACTCACCGGGGCCGGAATCGGATACGAGCATCTGGCAGCCCTCACGGGCCGGCGCCCGCGGAACCGGGAGGTGGCAACGGAGGTCAACGGCTTCTGGGAGAACCGGAGCTTCCACCACTACGCGGACCACGCCATGACCGAGGAGTTCGCCGAGGGTCTGGCCCGGTTGCGCGCCTGGGGTGCGGAGCGGCGAACGGCAGTGATGTGCTCGGAGGCGGTGTGGTGGCGCTGCCACCGGCGGATCATCGCCGACCACCTGTTGGCCCGCGGCGAGCAGGTCCTGCACCTCATGGAGGAGCGGTCCACGCCGTCCGCCCGGCTCACCTCCGGTGCCGTGGTGGATCCCGACGACGGCCAGGTCACCTATCCGGAGAGGCCCTCCGACTCCTGACGGCCAGGGGCACGAAAAGGCCCGGGCCCCTCAGGGACCCGGGCCTTTCAGCGGCTTCGACGCCTTGTGCATGTGGTCGGGCTAGCGGGATTTGAACCCACGACCTCTTCACCCCCAGAGCGGCCGAGTTGGCCGGTCTCGTCTGCTCTCCCCCGGTTTCGTGCGGACCGTCTCCGTTCTCGTCGCCTTTCGTCCGGCCCGTTCCGAGCACTACCGCCACACTCTGTGAGCAGTTTGTGAGACGGTCACAGCGACTGTCGACCAAGGCGGGCCGCCGTCATCAGATCTAATCAGCCGCCGAGCAGTGAGCTGATGATCGTTGCAGACGCGGGGACAACATGCCTGAGGTTCTGAAGCAACTCCTCGGGAACTTTGCTCAGCAACCGACTGATGCCCTTGGTCGCACGTTCTTCATCCTTGTCGTCCTCGAACTCATCCTCTATCAGTTCGATTTGACCGACGTACTTGCCTCGGTCGATGTCGCTCAGGTCGAACTGCTGGAAGGCGGACTTCAGCTGAGTGAACAGCGCCAGCAGGTCATTGGCTGGGACGATCTGCTGGTGAACAGTCACCTTATTCTGGTCGCCCGAACTCACGGCACCAATGGTCGAGCCCCGAACATTAATCGTGTGATGCGTGGTGTTCCCCTCTCGAGGACGAGCCGACCTGTCATGTCCGACGGGGATGTCCGAGGTTTGAAGACGACTATCCCCCGCCGAGGTCAGTTCGGGACGTAGTACGTGGTGGACGCCAGTATGTGATGTGGGAATCCCCGTGATCAGTCCGTCTCCACGTAGGGCTTTCACGGCGCTGAGCAACTCCTGATCAGATACGGGGCCTCCAAGAACGTCGATTGAGGTGCCGTATTCGGCAGTAGCGCCTTGATCTGGATTGCGCTGCACTTCTTCGAGGACGGCCCGTTTGATCGCCTCCGGTCGGAACATGCGCGCTAGCTCATCGACTCTTTCGGCGGCTCCACGACTGACGGTGAAACTCACCTCACCGGTCAACCGCCCATCGTCCTCGATGAGGTTGTGTTCCCGCAGTTCATCGTAAACACCCTCGAGGTATCTCTGAGGACACACGTCCTCAGGGACTTGGGCGTCAACGGAACCCGCATTGTTGTTGAGCCAGTACAGGACAGCCAGTGAGCTTAGCCTCATAGTGAACACCTTTAGGGTACGTGGAATGTATTACACCTCCGAGGCTACTGACGGTCGGGTTACGTTGGGTAGCGCGTCATTCACCTGTGGACAGGCCATCTCATAGACGACTAGGTACTTGGGTGGCCCATCTCAGCACGGTCTGCCCACCCATGCCGCATGGTGTCCCGCGACGTTCAGACCGTCACGGGTACGGCCCTGCAAGATGCCGACGCGGGTACGGCCCTCCACCACCTGCAGGACGCCGGCCGAGCCACCCAAACAGCCGAGGTCCAACAGCAGCGGCGGCACCAGCCACGTCCCGGTGTCCTCCCACGCTGCCGGGACGCCGATGAACCTCCGGGTGTGGGTCCAGTGCTCGTGCATGTCCGGGACCGTGGCCATGTAGTCGTCAGTCGACCCCGAGGTCATCGGCAGGAACTCCCTCAACGGCAGGTACTCCCGCGTCCACACGACGGCGGACAGATCCAGCGCCGCATAATCGCGCAGAAACTCGCCCCACTCCAGATGGTCATAGAGCCACTGCTGCACCACCTCCAGCGGCCAGCCGAGCGCTGCCACCTCGGGCAACGCGGCGAATTTCTCCAGCGACGTCCACCCACCGGCTCCGGCCACCTCGCGGACGATGTGCGGCTGTTGCAGGTCTCGTAGGAAGGTTGGACTACTCAATACTCAACCCCTTGTGCCTCGCACTAGCTGTCTTGGGCTTCGCTTCTATCGGGCTCAGTGGATACGCCCCTCAGATGAGCGAGAACTTGAACATTCGCATCAGGCTTCGGTGTGAAATTATGCGCAAGCCAGCGGATTGCCTCTTGCATGGGTTCGGTGGGATCAACCCCGCACCAATCGAGGTACTTGAGCACGGCATAGTTGACCATGGAAGCCGCAGTATTGAGAGCTTCTGCCATCAACGCTGTATCCGGATAGCTCTGGGTCCGAAATTGTCCAGGTTCGTATTCCTCTTTCACCTCAATCGTCTGCAGATCGAGGTTGGTCCAGTACATTCCGTGCGCGGCTCCGCTAGCTGCCCGCCATATACGCTCCAAGTCAGCGACGTTTACGTCTAGATCAGCTGGGTTGCAGGCTTGCTGAAGTACATAGAGATAACCATTTGGTGGCCTAAGTTCGTCTGACTCAAAGACCGATGACACCCGTTGGAGAAGCAGCCGGTCACGATCACTGACTGCGCCCTTCGCTTCCTCATCAGCTTTGCTCTTCCGATGCTCGTCCAAGTCCCAACGAATGAGACGCAGATGACGCTGGACTGAGGTCTTAGGGTCCCTCGTGTCCATCATCCAAATGGCTTGAGCTGAACTTTCCATGGCGGCCCGTGCAAGGGTATAGGCCGGTCGCACCCAGATGACCGCACCTTGTTCAGGATGAAACTTCAACGGAGCAAAGAAATCCGCCCACATGGACAAGTGTTGGAGTGCAGAATGTGCGTAACTGCGAGCCCGGTCCGAGGCCTTCTCGTAGGGGTACAAAGCATTCACAGTGTGAAAATTCGATCCAACGTCCGGGTCACCACATCCTTCCAGCATGTGAAGGGAAAGCCTTGCGCTCTGCGCAGCGAAGCCTAAAGCCTCTGCGGCTTCCGGTGAGACGCGAATCTGTTCCTGTTCTGACTCCATGTAGCGACTCTAAGCGGACATTCCGCCATTGCCGGACATCGCGCCTCCACCAGTTCGCAGGCAGTCCCGGTCCTTCCCGCCCCACACGTGCCACCGCTCGCGGGCCGCCTTGGCATAGTCCCCGCACTCCCGCAGCACCGGGCACCGCTGGCACATCTCGGCCGCCAGCACGGCGTCCTCGGCCGTGCCGTCGGTCCACAGCTTCGGCGCGCGCTGGCAGGGCGTCACGTGGCGGGACAGTCCGTCCTGCAGCGACGCCAGGGCGTCAGCGGCTTCGACCTTGAACCTCTTGCGCCCGGTCACTGCTGCCCCCGCCGACGGTCGCGGGCGTAAATGCTGGTCCGGCGCGGGTCGTTGGCGCTGCCCGGGATCAGCAGGGCGCGCCCGGCCCGTTGGCCCGGCGTAGCGGCCGCACGCTTGACCTGCAGGGCCGTGGGCATTGTGGGCCGGGCGGCCACCCGCTGCGGAAGTGTGAACCGGGACGTGGCCGAGGCGACAGAGGCGGCGGCACGGGAGCTGCCCGGGACCGTCACCATGCCCCGGCCCGTCGGTGCCTTCTCCGTCAGCGCCAGGGCCGCCAGCCCGAGGGAAACGGCGCGGTCGTCGTGGTGCCCGCTGTCGTGGTCCATCCGATAGACGCCCGGGGTCGTCTCCCGCAGCCGGACGTTCGCCAGCTCGTCCAAGAGGTCGGGATCATCGGGCAGGACCAGCCGACGTTCTCTGAGCAGCAGGTGCAGGTTCATCGCCAGGCGGCCGATGGACGCCGGGGTGAACGTCCACTCCTGCACCGCCACGCCCCGGGAGCGCAGGCGTTGCGCGACCCCGGCAGCCTGCCACGGGTCCACGCGCACGGGCGCGCCGCCGTAGGCCCGTGACGCCTCGTAGGTGATGGCCTCCACGTCGGCCAACTGCACCGGGCTGGCCTTGGAACCGGCCATGACGTGCAGGCGGTCGAGCACCACGCGGGATCCGGTGCCGCTGGCCGTGGGACCACCGGTGGCGAGGGTGTCCGCGTGACAGACCGTGAGCACCGTGCGGTCATTCTTCAGGCCGAGGTCCAGCCCGATGACGTAGGACAGGGAGGTGTCCGGCTCCAGCGTGCCCGAGTGCGCCACGCAGGCGGCGAGGTCGTCAGGGTCCGTCAGCCGGTCCTCCGAGGCGGTCCACTGGTTCAGGTGCAGGCGGGCGTAGGACGACGCCGGGAGCAGGCGACGCTGTTCGGCCAGATCCTCGGGGTCCGCCCACGGCAGCGGGCCGGGCGTCTCGGAGACGCGCCAACGGCTGGAGCTGCGCGCCCCGGTGATGATCTGCTGTGACCAGTGCGCCGGGTCGCCTGCCGTGGTGAGCACCACCAGCCGGGAGTCCCGCCGCTTGGGCAGGCCCGAGACGATGGCCTCCCACAGCGTGCGCGCGCCCCGGGTGGTCGGCCACTGGGCCACCTCGTCCACCACGACGAAGTAGGGCAGGTGCCCGTAGGCCGACGCCGCGTCGGCGGACTCCACCACCAGCCGCGCCCCGGTGGTCTTCACTGTCGCGCCCCACGTGGTCAGGTCCAGCAGTCCCGCCAGCCCGGAGCGGTGGGCCAGGGCGGTCAGCGCCGCCAGCAGCAACGCCGCCTGGTCCTTGTCCCGAGCGTAGGCATGGGATGTTGAGTGCGGCGGTGCCTGCGTGAGCAGCACGGCAAGGCAGATCGCCGCGAGGTCGGTCGTCTTGGACCCGCCACGGGGCCGGGTGATGAAGTGCATGCGGGGGCCGGGGTCGTCGGCCTCGGGATCGGAAAGGATGGCGGCGGCGTCGGCCTGTTGGAACTCGAGAGCGCGGGCGGCCCACGTGGTGCCGGTGTCCAGCATCAGCCCGCCCATCAGGGCCAGCGGGTCCAGCGTTGCGCCGGGTGCGGTGGTAGTCATCGGCCGTGCTCCGTTCTGTATTGACGTTCGTAATACACAGGATCAGAAAATCGGTCGTGCTGGGCGGTCCGGCGTAGGCGCTGGTGGCATAGCAATTTCCCGAAACTCGTCACAGAATCCATTTGTCAACCCTTCGCAGTCGGTGGTGCTTCTCACTGCTCCGTCCTTGTGGCGTTGCCCACCTCGCCGCTGTCGGCAGGTTCGCTCACCTCGCCCCGGCCCGCCGTCGTCCCGTAGACCTCGGCTGTGAGCGCCGCACGCTCGGCCGTGTACTCCGATGTCTTCCCCTCCAGCACTCGGCCCGCGAGGTCCGGCGGCGCGGGCAGTCCGGCCTCCTCCCTCGCCTGCAGCGCGGCCCGGCCTCGGTCGGCCAGCGCGGTCAGGTCTACGGCCAGCACCGAGGCGGCGGCGCGCTCGCGGGCCAGCTTCGCTTCACTCCTCGGGTCGAGCCCGAGGGTCGCCCGCTGCTTGAGCGCCGACGCCTCCAGCTTGGTCAGCCACGACAGCACCGAGTCCCGGGGCTGGCCGTGCTCGTCCACCGGCCCCACGCTGTCTATGTGGCGGCGCATGAGGGCGGCCTGCGCCTCGGTCGTGGCCCACGCCGCCACCGCCTCGGGATATGCCGCAAGGTCCGGCCGGTCCTCCACCAGCCCTGCGGCCAGCAGCTCGGACAGCTCGCCGTAGACGCGCGGTGACCGGGCTCCGGACTTCACCGCTGCCATGTTCCCCGGGGTGAAAGGCGGCCGAGGGCCGTTGGCCCCGCCCCACTTGGACGTTCCGTAGCTGTGGTGTTCGCCGCCGCTCACCGGTCGTCTCCGATCTTCACGTGGTCCCACGGCTCACCGTTCGCAGCCGGGCGGTGCTGGCCGGTCAGGTGGGCGCGGAACACCAGCTCGGAGAAGCCGACCAGACCGAAGGTCTCGCCCTCCTTCACGTTCCGGGCAGCCTCTTTGCGCCCGGTCGCGGTCAGGTGCAGGCGCAGGGCGCGCTCCATCGCCGTCACGCCGAGCGCCCCCACGGTGTCCAAGGCGTCCGCGCACGGCGGGCACACGTGGCCGCGCACCTCGTCCCGTGACCGGCGGCGTCCTCCGAGGGCACCTGCCGTGACGGCCCGAGGCCGCCAGACCTTCCCGGCGGCCACCTCCCGACCTCCGAGGGCCACCACCTGCCGGGCGTCGATGTTGACGGTTCCGACGCCGCACAGCAGGCACCCCGGAGCCGTGACCGTCTCGCGGGTCGCGCCGTCCACCGGCGGCGGGGACAGCTCCACCGGGCCGGACTTGGCGGCGATGCGCTCGGCCAGCACGGCAGCGTAGCCGGACCGGGCACCGCTGCGCCGGTCCTCGTCCATGTGCGCCCACGGGTAGGCGGCGCAGGTGGCCAGCTCCGCACCCTTCACCACGACGGGGGAGAAACGCGTCACCCACTGCAGGGCCACGCCCGGGGCCGTGAGATTCCGTGCCAGAGCGACCAGCTCAGGTGAGGTCAGGCTGTCCCGGTCCGGCATCGGGCGGCCGGTGGCCGCGAGCGCGTCCAGTACCGCTCCCAGCCGGTGCAGGGCCGCCCCACCGCCGAGCGCGTAGGCGGCGCGGGGGTGGTCCGCCAGTAGACGGGCTGCGTACTCCTCCCGGTCGGTGCAGTCGGCGCACTTCAGCACCTTGACCGTCGGCACGGGCCGGGGCCGCTGGCCGGGAGCGAGGGGCACCGACATGCTGGCCCCGTCGCGGCCGATGATCGACGCCGCGTGAGGGCGGGCGCTGGCCGTCTTGCGCACCGCCACGCCGCACGACCGGCACGCGAGGTGCCCTGCGGGTAGAGGTGCGGTGGCGGTGGTCGTGGTGGCGTCGGCCGTGGTCGGCGTGGCGTCGGTCGTCGGTTCGGTGTTCATAGTGTCCTCCATCGGGTGACTTTCGGCCGTTTGCGGCCAGTCTGTGAGTGTTTCTGTGAGAAGTTCGGTCGATATGGCGTTTGACTAGGTCGAACGCGGCAAACCCGCTTGACCGCAGATCAGGTGCGGACCATTTCGTGCCGTCGGTCACCGGCTCGGGCGGCCTGCCCAGCGGGGCCAGTCGCCCGTTCGGCCGCCCGGCGGGTTGCGCGGTTGGGCGGGGCCGGTTGGCCGGGGCGTCCCGAGCTGTTGGGGTGGGACGTGGTGCCGTGCCAGTCGGCGGCGAACCGCTCGGCCTCCCGCTCGGCCCGGTGCCGCGCCCGTAGCTGGCGCTGGGTCATCCGGTGCCCCTCAGCCAGCTGGCGGGTGCGGCGCTTCTTCACGCCTTGGTCATGTCGTTGCATTGCCATCAGTTCTTCCTGTCTGTCGTCGTGGTCGTGGAGGTTGATTCGGTCACGTCTTCCACCGTCCGCGTTTCGATTGGCTGGGTGAGCGGTTGTCAAGTCGGGTCCACCACGGGCGCGCGTCGTTTGTCGTTATTGAGAACGCCCTCACCAACAGGGCCGCACGTGGCACCCACAGAGGCGACCCCGAGGTGACGCCGACACTCCCCGCCGTCGCTCCGTCCCGTCTCCCGACTACTCCACCCGTGCCAGATACCGGGCCGGGTGTGCGGGCTGTGCGCCGTGCCGCCCCCTTAGGGGTGCGGCTACGGCGGCACACCCCTTCTGCAGTCACCGCCGAGGCGGCTGTGCCAAGCTGTGCCGAGGTTGTCGGCACAGCATTTAGCCCCGGAATCTCGCGGTTTTCACGCAAGCTGTGCCGAGCTGTGCCGAAAGGGTCGGCACACCCCGAAACGCTGTGCCGAGCAGGTGTGCTGTGCCGAGCAATCCGGCACACCTTATCCACAGGGTTATCCACAGGCCTGGCCCCGTGTTCCGTGTCCTCCGTGGCGGTCATGGCGCACCCCCTCCTCCGGTCGTCACTTCCACCTCATAGCCGCGCCCGTTCTGTGCCCGGCGGATCAGATCGCGCTTGGCCCACTCCGGGAACTGCTCCCCCTTGGCCTCGGCCCTGGCACGGGCGGTCTTGACCGTCTCCCACGCCACATGCACGCCCGCCTCGCCATCCACGCCAAGCGCGTCCAGCAGCGCCCGGGCCTCGCTCAGCAGATCCCCGTAGGACGGTGTGCCGTCGTCGGTGGCCGCCAGGTCGAAGCGCAGCAGGCCGTCCTGTCCCACATGGCGGCGGAACACCAGCGCCCCACGTCCGGTGCCCGGCGCACTACGGCGCTTGGCGGACACCAGGGAGAACACCTCGGGCCGCTTCTCATCCGGCCGCAGCAGCCACGACGCGCCCACGTCGTCACGCTTGGCCGAGGCTCCCCGGGCTCCCTTGTCGGAGTCCTTGCCGGTGTTGTCGGTGCGGATCACCGTCAACCGACGCCGCTTGAGCTCAGCCGAGGTCAGGTTGTAGAGGTTGCGCATCGTGTCGTTGCTGTTCTCCTCGCCCTGCGTCACCCGCTGGGTTGAGTCGAGCACCAGCAGGTCACCCCGGCCGATGCCGTAGTGGTCCAGCACCGCCCGCAGCTGCGCCGCTCCCTCGGTCGTGTCCAGCCCACGAAGCTCGGGCATGGACAGCACCAGCAGGCGCTCCTGCAGCTCCGCCACGTTGCCCGGAGAGACCCCGAGGGAAACCAGCCGTTCGGCAAAGTCGTCCTCGCTGTTCTCCATGTCCACGTACAACACCCGGGCGTCATCCTCGAGAGTCACGGCACGGCCGATGAACTCCCCAGAGCCTCGGGCAGCGGCGACTGACAGGGCCAGCACCAGCAACGACTTACCCACCCCGGCCGGAGCCACCAGCGAAACGTGTTCGCCCTCCGGCACGATCTGTTCCCAGAACCACGGCCGTGGCGGGCGCTCAGGGTCCACCAGCGCGGCCAGATCCAGCAGCGGGAACCGCCCGGCAACGGCCCGCGCGGCTGACTCGTCAGCGTTTCCAGACGGATCGGCCGCAGCTGTCACAGTCGTTTCCTCGGTTGCCGTGGCGGCCGTCCCCGTCACAGCCACCTCTGCGATGTCGTGACCAGCTGGCAGGGTCAGCGGGCCTTTCCTCAGGGCACGGCTGTGCTGCGCCTCCCACTTGGCCGCACGCTTGGCGGTCGTCCACTGGCCGCCGGTCGGTGCGTGGTGGTCGAAGAGCCCACGCGCCTCAGTCAGCGTGAGCGCGGACCAGTCCGCCAGCGCCAGCCGGGAGAGGCGTAGCGCCGCGTCCGCCTGCAGCTTCTCCCACCCGCGCCCCTCGTCTCCGTGGCCGTCCTTGTGTCCCTCGGGCCACGCTGCCGAGGCATCCAGGTCATTAGTGATTCCTCGGATCACCGCCGCCTCGTATGCGTGCCCACACGGGACCGAGGCCGTGGCGGCTGCGTCCACGCTCGTCAGCGCATCGTCGTCGGCCACAGCCTCCAACTCCTGGGCCACGGGCCACGGCACACCGAGCACGCGTGCCAGAGCGTCCGGCTCCCACGTGCGCACGCCGTCCGCCTCGGGGCGGACCAGCCACCGCACCGGGTGGACTGCGCCGCTCTTGTGGTTCACGGTCCCGGCTGGGCGCAGCACGTCGGCGTCCCCTACCTTTGACGGGTCGGCGTCCGGGCCGAGGAACCCTCCGAGGGCCACACACAGTGCCGTGTGCTCTGCCACGGTCACGGGCCGGTCCAGTCGCACGTACACGTGCCCATGTGGCCGTCCGTCGGCCGACGCTGAGCCCGAGGCGACGGCCATAGCGCCGAGGAACCGCACGCGGCCCAGATCTAGCGGACCGTCTACGTCGGCGTGGGAATGCCGACGGGCAGCCGCACCGCCCTTCTCGCGGGTCCGAGCGTGGGCGTAGGGGCAGGCGTATATGTCCACCAGATCAGACAGGGTGACCAGCTGCCGGGCCACGTCTTGCACGGCCTGCGCGTGGTCCAGATCGGGACGGAACAGGGGCACGCCTCGGGCGTACTCCTCCCACCCTTCGGCGGTGTTCTCGGCCAGTCGCAGGCGGCCACCGTCGTCATGCCCGTGGAACTCCTCCAGCCACACCGCAGCGTCAGCTACCCGGGCGGTGAGGTCCAGAGCGGGCGCATCGTTGGCCCTGTCTTCCGTGGCGGTCATCGGTCTACTTCCTTCTGATGGTCGTTGTGCGCACGAAGCGGCCGCAGTCGGTCCGCCAACACAGCACGGACGGCGGGTTTCAGGTCCACGCGGCCAGACTCCGGGCAGTAGTCCAGAAAGCCCCGCGCCGTGCTCACGTCCGCGAAGGTCGCCGCCTCGTCGCCGTGAAAGGCCACCAGTCCGGCCCAATCGGATGCTCCGTGGCGATAGATGCCGAGCACCACCTCACGGGCATCATCTGGGAGCTTCTGCAGCCGGGCCAGCACGTCGGCCTGTTCCGGGGTGTGCAGGCTCGCGGCGGTCATCGGGCCTCCACCGCCTCCAGAGACTCGGTCAGCAGGGACCGAGTGACGGCGAACAGGTGGAACCGGCCGCCCTCATAGGTCCAGTGGCCGTTGGCGGCGTTCAGATCAAGCAGAACGTGCTGTTCCAGCGGGCCCCCGGGCATGTACCGATGCCGGGCCATGCATCGGGCCAGCTGCTCCAGCGTCAACGGGCCGTAGTCGTGAAGCCACGTCAACACCTGCAGGGAGTCGGCGGGCATGGCCGCCAGATCGCCGAGCAACACCTTCTCCAGTCGCTGGGTGGTGCCTCCGGTCGGAATGGTCGTCACGGTCGTGTCCTCTTGTCGTTGTCGGTGGCCGGAAAAGCAGAGAGCCGAGCCCTCGCCCGTGTACTTGGGAGAGAACCCGGCCCTACCGCCAGCGGTTCATTCAGTTGCCGGGGTGTTCCCGGCGGTGCGGCCTGCCATCGTCGTTTCCGACGCCGACCACAGGTGAAGCACGACAGATGTATGACCGGACCCGACCGGGGCGGCGGCTTGCCCTTGGGGCCGGTTAGCTCAGCCTCCGCCAGACGCGCCCGGATACGTCGAGCACTGCCCGGGTACAGCTCGCCGTAGGCGGCTCTGAGCTGGTCATCGGCCGCCACGGTGTCCGCGTCCATGCGTGGTTCGCGCTCGGCCGCGTAGAATGGTGCTGTCTTCATGGTTGGACCCTCCTCGGTCCTCTGGCGGCCTCGCACGTGCTCCGTGCGGGGCCGCTTTTCTGTCTTCGGCGGCGGCCTAGCGCCGCCCCGTTCCACCGGCGATGAACTCGGCCAGTGCGGACTCAGGCACGCGGATGACGCGGCCCACCCGGATTGCCCGCAGGTTCCCGGCGGCGATGAGCTGGTAAACGCTGTCAGTCCCGCAGTCCAGGTGTTCCGCTACATCGCGAACCCGTAGAACGGGCTCAGGCGTGGTGGTCGAGGTGGTCTCTTCGGTGGCGGTGCTCATGCCGATCCCTTCGGTTCAGTGCGGCTCTCTTTCGGCCCCGTTTGGACCGTCTGATTTCATCCTGCCCTCTTGACTGAGCACTATTCAAGGCGCTAATGTGAGCACTTATGATGACACCTATCCACCACGACTGGTCCGTGACCTCGTGGGAGCGACCCGAGGACGACGACAACCCCGAGCCACCGATGCCGAGGCGGGGCGACCTCTCGGCCATGCTCGCCGAGCTGGACAGCAACCCCGAGGCGACCACCGCCACTGTGGATGCCGCACTATTGCGCTCCCTGCTGGACCACGCGCTACTGGAGCGCCCGGCCGTCCCCGGGGCCGAGATCCACGACCACTACCGGAACACCACCTACAGGGCCACCATCGACCAGCGCGGCAAGCTGGACCATCTGGAAACGGTCAGCCGTGGCTCAGGGATCGACGAAAACGCATTGCGACGCGTGCCGGTGGAACGCATCCGCCGCGCCGTATTCGAGCAGGTCCAAGCACAGCACGGGACCGAGGTGGGAACGCTGGTGTTCACTCCCCCGGGCGGCGTTCGGTTCGACGGCAGCGAGGGACCGCCAGAACCGGAAGAGCTGGCACGGCTCATGAAAGATCGCGGAATGCATCGGCAGGAACTCGCGCGTCACTACGGCACCGCAGTGAAGAACATAGACCGATGGGTCCGCAACGCCCGCCGCCAGCGGCCGGACCTCCCGTGGCCCGCTCAGCGGCAAGGGCGGCGCACGGACCTCGGAAAAACTACCGGCGAACCTATTTCGCCGGATCGGAAAATGAAATGAGAAAAAGAGAAATGAGCACATCAACCCACACAGGCTCGCGCCGGGCGTTGCCCGCCGACGCCCTGAAACGGTGCCCGACGTGCGGCACCGCCCGGGGGAACGTCCGCAAGGGCTGGGAACCGATCCACCAGGACGGGCAGGTCGTCGGCTACACCTGCAGCGACTGCCCCGCGTGGAATGAACCCATCCGCCGCGTGGACTCCGCCCGGGGTGTCAGGTTCCGCGCCGTCGTGGATGCAACCGCAGCCGGGAGCTCCAAGCGAAAGCAGGCCACCAAGACGGCGGCGACGCTGGCCGAGGCCCGCGCATGGGTCGAACAGGTCCGCTCCGAGGTGGCCACCTCCGGAGGCTACGCACCGACGGTCGGCGTCACCGTGGCGCAGGTAGCCGAGCGCTACCTAGCCAGCCGCGTGGACATCCGAGCCGTGACGCTTGACGGTTACCGGCACCAGCTCCGCCCGGTGCTCCGGCGCTTGGGTGACCGCCCTATCTCCGAGGTGACCGCCGCCGAGGTCCGCGAGCTGGTCGCGTGGCTCTCCGAATACGGGGCCGCGCCGACCAAGGCGAAGCCCGACGGCGGCCCGCTCACGGCGCGCTCTGTCAGGTCGTCTCTCGGGCGGCTGTCGATGGTGCTGGACCACGCCGTCACGGATGGTCTCGTGGACCGGAACGTCTCCAAGGGCGTCAAGCGCCCCCGACACGTGAAGACCGTAGGCCGGGCGTTGGAACACTGGCAGTCCACCGAACTGCTTCGGTTTCGTTCCGTGGCCGACCGCCACCCGCTCGCCGCCGCATGGCGGCTGACCCTCTCGGGCATGACGCGTGCTGACGTGATGGGCCTCCGGTGGGAGGACGTGGACATGGAGGCCGGGACGGTCACGATCCGTCAAGGTCGGGTGCAGCTCATCAGCGATAGTGGCACTTCCGTGGTGGATGCCCCGAAGTCCTCGTCTCGTCGCCGGACCATCCCCGTCGAGGTGATCCACCCGGGCACGATGGCCCTGGTCCGTGCGCTACGCGCCCGACAGGCCGAGGACAGGTTGCGGGCTGGGAACGCATGGCACGATACCGGCCTCGTGGTCGTGGATGCTCTCGGCCGCCCGCCGCTCCCGGAAAGCTACTCCGATGCCTTCCAGCGGCTCTGCAGAGCAGCCGGGGTGCCGGAGATCCGGTTGCACAGCGTCCGGCACTCGCTGGCCTTCTGGTTGCATCAGATCGGTGTAGCGCCCGCCGATGCCGCCGCGCTCCTCGGGCACACGGTTGAGGTCCACCTATCCACTTACCTGCCCGACTCCGGTTCATCCGGCATCGCGGCAGCAGCCGCCGCTCTGGCAAGGGCCAGCGTCCCCGCCACGGCGTGAGTACACCGGCGTTGGACTAGACGCCGGAGACTTTCCGCCGATTGTGAGAGCCCTTGTGAGAGGGACAAAGAAAGGCCCCAGCCCGGGACTAGTCGGGTTGGGGCCTTTCAGCGTGTTTGGCCTAGTCAAAGGCCGGTATTCAGTTAGTCGATGTGGTCGGGCTAGCGGGATTTGAACCCACGACCTCTTCACCCCCAGTGAAGCGCGCTACCAAGCTGCGCCATAGCCCGTGGAACCGATCCTCACCGGATCAATCCACCAGTCAACTGTACAGCATGCGGACGGGTGCCGATGACCGGCACCCGTCCGCAGGCTGCGGGATCAGCGCCTGCGCGCGCGCTTCTCCCGCACCCGCATGCCCAGCTCGATGGGCGAGCCCTCGAAGCCGAAGGTCTCCCGCAGACGTCGGATGATGAACCGCCGGTACCCCGGGTCGAGGAAGCCGGTGGTGAACAGCACGATCCTCGGCGGCTGGGTGGACGGTTGGGTGGCGAACAGGATGCGGGGCTGCTTGCCGCCGCGCACCGGGTGCGGGTGGGCCGCCACGAGCTCGCCGAGGAATGCGTTGAGCTTGCCCGTGGGGATGCGGGTGTCCCAGGAGGACAGGGCCCGGTCCAGGGCAGGCACCAGGCGGTCCTTGTGCCAGCCGGTCTTCGCCGAGAGGTTGACGCGGGGCGCCCACTGCACGTGGGCCAGGTCCCGGTCAATCTCCCGCTCCAGGTAGGTGCGGCGGTCCTCGTCCATCAGGTCCCACTTGTTGAACGCCAACACGAGGGCACGTCCCGAGTCCAACACGAGTTGGAGTATGCGCACATCCTGCTCGGAGACCACCTCGGAGGACTCCAGCAGCACCACGGCCACCTCGGCCTTGTCCAGGGCGGACTGGGTCCGCAGGGAGGCGTAGTAGTCGGAGCCGTGGGCCATGTGCTGGCGGCGGCGAATGCCGGCGGTGTCCACGAAGCGCCAGAGGCGCCCGCCGAGCTCCACGAGCTCGTCCACCGGGTCACGGGTGGTCCCGGCCGTGTCATCCACCACCACGCGGTGCGAGCCCGCCAACTGGTTCAGCAGGGACGATTTGCCCACGTTGGGACGGCCTAGCAGGGCCACGCGGCGCGGCCCGCCCCGCGGGATGAGTCCCCCGAACTCGGTGACCTCGGGCAGCGCCTCCATGGCGGCGTCGAGCAGGTCACCGGTGCCTCGGCCGTGCACGGCAGAGACGGGGAACGGCTGGCCCAGTCCCAGCCCCCACAGGCTGGCCGCGTCGGCCTCCTGGGAGATGTCATCCACCTTGTTGGCCACCAGGACCACCGGGCGGCCCTTGCGGCGCAACAACTTGACGACGGCCTCGTCCGTGGAGGTGGCACCCACCGTGGCGTCCACCACGAACAGCACGGCGTCCGCCACGTCCACGGCGCGCTCAGCCTGTTCGGCCACCCGCTGGTGGATGCCCCTGGCATCGTGCTCCCAGCCTCCGGTGTCCACCACGGTGAAGACCTTGCCGCCCCACTCCGCCTCGTAGCTGACGCGGTCCCGCGTCACGCCGGGGACATCTTCCACCACGGCCTCACGGCGGCCGATGATGCGGTTGACGAGGGTGGACTTGCCCACATTCGGGCGGCCCACCACGGCCAGCACCGGCGGGGCCGGCCGGTCCTGCGGCTCGACCTCGTCCTGGTTCCAGCCGCCCAGCAGGGCGGCGTCCTCCTCGTCGAGCTCATAGTCCTCGAGCCCGGCGAGCAGGGCCTCGGCCCGCTGCTGGGCCTCCTCGTCCGAGAGCTCGGCCAGCCGCTCGTCGATCTGGTCCTCGCCCGAGGGCACGTACTCCGTGCCCTCCTCGGCCATCGGTGCTCCGGCGTCCCGTCCTGCACGGTCCTCGGTGCTCATGCGCGGTCCCCTTCCGGGTGGTTCGAGTGGTTCATGTGGTTCACAGTGTGTTGGCGCTCCACCTCGGCCAGCATGGCCTCGATGGTCGCCGGCAAGTCGAGTTCGGTGGAGTCCACCAGGCCGACCCCGTCGGCCGGTGTCATGAAGTCCACCACCGTGGAGTCCTTGGCGTCCCGCCCCGAGACCTGCTCGGCCAGGGCACCGGCCTCCACGGTTCCGCCCATCTGGGCAGAACGGCGGGCCGTGCGGGCTTCGGCGGAAGCCGTCAGCAGGATCCGCGCGTCGGCGTCCGGGGCCACCACCGTGGTGATGTCCCTGCCCTCGGCCACGATCCGGCGGTGGGACTCGATCTCAGCCCGTTGGCGGGCCACGAGCAGTTCCCGCACCGCCCGGTTGGTGGCCACCACGGACACGACGGCGGAGATGCCGGGCTCGCGGATGGCTTCGGTGATGTCCTCCGTCCCCACCACCACGCGCTCGAGGTCCGGGTCAACGGAGAGCACCAGGTCGATGTCCTGCACGGCGGCGACCACGGCCTCCGGATCATCCAGGACGCCCTGGTGCTGACAGTGCCAGGCCACGGCTCGGTACATGGCACCGGTGTCCAGGTAGACGGCGCCGAGGCGGCGGGCGATCTCCCGGGAGACCGAGGACTTCCCTGAACCGGACGGGCCGTCCACCGCGACCACCAGCCGAGCGTCAGCGTCCTGCGGTGTTGTGCTGCCGGCCATTCAGACCACCTTCCATCCCCGCGCGCTCAGCGCGTCCGTCAGTTCCTGTTTGCGTCCCGGCAGCACGGAGATCTCCAACATGCCGACCTCGTGGCCGGCGGAGTGGTCCATGCGCAGATCCTCCACGTTGACCCCGGCCTGCCCCACGTCCTGCAGGACGGCCGAGATCTGCCCGGGGGTGTCGTCCACGATCACGGTCACCACGGCGAAGGCCTGCGGCGGGGCGCCGTGCTTGCCCGGGATCCGGGCATGCCCGGCGTTGCCCTCGGCCATCAGCTGGGCGATGTCCAACCGCGCACCGGGTGCGGTGGGATCCTCCATGGTGACGATCAGCCGGTCCAGGTCCTCCCGCACCCCGTAGAGGATCTGCAGGATGTCCGGGGCGTTGGCCGCCAGGATCTGCACCCACAGCTGGGGATCGGAGGCGGCGATCCGGGTGGTGTCCCGCAACCCGTTGCCGGAGAGCGCCAGGGAGGCGGCCGGGGTCTCCTGCAACCGAGAGGAGACCAGCGAGGCGGCGATCTGCGGCAGGTGGGAGATCAGGGCCACGGAGGCATCATGGTCCTCGGCCCCCATCCGGTGAACGGTGGCACCCAGGGTGCGGGCGATCTCCTCGGCGGCCACCACGGCCTCCGGAGCGGTCTCCGGCCCCGCACAGACCACCCAGGGGGCCGCCGTGAACAATTGTCCGCGGGCCGCCACGGGGCCGGAACGTTCCCGGCCGGCCATGGGATGGGTGCCCACATAGCGTTGGGCCTGCGCCTCGGTGAGGATTCCGTCCACGACGCCGGCCTGCACCTGGCGCTGGATCTCCCCCTTCACGGAGGCGATGTCCAGCACCACGGCACCGGGGAACCTCAGCAGCGAGTCGATGACCACCTGTCCGGTCACGTCCGGGGGCGAGGCCACCACCACGGTGCCGGGCATCGTGGTGGTCCGAGCCGGCGTCGTGCCGGAGGCCACCGCTCCGGGCGTCTCGACCAGATCACCGGGGAAGGGCCGACCCGCGCCGATGTCCTCGGCCACCGCCTGTGCCGAGGGCGAGGGGTCGGCCAGGAACACGTCCGCCCCGGCGGCGCGCAGGCCCAGGCCGATCGAGGTGCCGAGCAGCCCCGTGCCGCGGATCAGGACGGGTTCCGGAAGGCCCCGGGGAGCCATCACAGGCTCACCGCGGCCATGATGTGGCCCATCTCCTGATGGCTGAGCTGACGGATGGTGCCCTGCTTCTGGTCGCCGAGGCTGATGGGGCCGAACTTCACGCGGACCAACCGCTCGACCGGGTACCCGACCTCCTTGAACATCCTGCGCACGATCCGGTTCCGGCCGGAGTGCAGGACCACCTCCACGAGCACGTGGCCCGGGGTGGAGTCCACCAGCTTGAACGAGTCGACCTGGGCGAAGCCGTCCTCGAGCTGCATGCCCTCCTTGAGCTGAGCGCCCACGCCCTTGGCCATGGGCCCGGGGACCTGCACCAGGTAGGTCTTGGGGATCTCGAAGCTCGGGTGGGTCAGCCGGTTGGCCAGCTCGCCGTCATTGGTCAGCAGCAGCAGGCCCTCGGTCTCGCTGTCGAGGCGGCCCACATGGAAGAGGCGGGCCGCATTGACCTTGCCCTTCCTCAGGTAGTCGGAGATGCAGGTGCGGCCCTCCGGGTCGTCCATGGTGGAGACCACGCCGCGCGGCTTGTTGAAGGCGTAGTACCGCAGGGTGGTGTCCAGCTGGAGGCGGATACCGTCCACGTGGATGACCACCTGCTCCGGATCCACCCGGACGCCGGTCTCGGTCACGACCTTGCCGTCCACCTCCACGCGGCCCTCCGCGATGAGGTCCTCGCACACTCGGCGGGAGGCCACGCCGGCAGAGGCCATGATCTTCTGCAGGCGCACCCCCTCGGGATCGTGGACCGTGGAGAAGTTCTGCTCGCGCTTGGCGCGATTGGGACGCTGCGGCGTGCGGGCCGCGCCGAGGTTGCGGTCATAGCCCTCCTGAGCGTCGGAACGGAAGGGGCCGCCCTTCTGGCCGGGGCGTGGCGTCCCGTGTTGGCGGGCCGGCTTCTGGCCGCCCTTGGGCTGCGGCTTGTTCTGCCTGTTCGGCTTGCGTCCAGCCGGCTTCCTGCCCTGCGGGTTGCGATCGTTCATGTGACATCGTCCTTCCAGCGCCTCACGGCATGTGTAGGGGGGGTGAAGAGTGCTGGCCGGCTGCCCGCACGTGTGGAGGGGTCTGAACCGGGTGGTCAGCAACAGTCCATCATATCCGAGGTGTCAAGGCGAGGGCTGCGCCTCACAGGCCGCTGGCACGGAACGCCTCGTCCGTGGAGGCCAGGTCACCCAGCTCGGACAGCCCCGGCAGGTGGGCGGAGAGCTTGGGCAGCTCCTGCAGGCTGCCGATGCCCAGGGTCTCCAGCAGGTGGCCGGTGGTCTCGTACAGCACCGCCCCGGTGTGGGGATCCGTGCCGGACTCCGCCACCAGGCCCCGGCTGACGAGCGTGCGCATGACGGAGTCCGAGTTCACGCCGCGGATCCCCGCCACCCTGGACCGCGTGACCGGCTGCAGGTAGGCCACCACGGCCAGTGTCTCCAGGGCCGCCTGGGTCAATCGCGCCGTCTGGCCCTCCACCACGAACCGCTCCACCACGTCAGCGTGGGCGGGCCGTGAGTAGATGCGCCACCCGCCCGCCAACTCGCGCAGCTCGAAGCCCCGCCGCAGCGTGCCGGCCTGCCCGTCATAGTCCCCGGCCAGGCCGCGGAGCCCCGCGGCCACTGCGGCGTGGTCCCCACCGGTCGCCTCAGCCAGCTGCGCCACGGTCACCGGTTCGTCCACCACCATCAGGACGGCCTCGAGCTGCTCACGCAGTGAGGCCTCTTCCCCGGGCTCCGGGGCGGGAGCGCCGCTCATGACTCGTCCTCTCGGTCTGGTTCGTGGTCCCACTCCACGCTGGCCTCCGGCAGTTCGTCCGGCGCCTCCGGGTCCCACCGGACCACGAGGTCGCCCAGGGGGATCTGTTGGTCGAAGGTGACCGCCCGGTCACGGAACATCTCCAACAGCGCCAGGAACCGGGCCACGACCACCAGGGTGGAGCCGGCGTCGGACACCAGCTCGCTGAAGGTGAGCCGCCCGGCCTGCCGCAGCCGCGCGGCCAGCAGTCCACTCTGCTCCCGGACGGAGACGGCCGGGGCATGCAGGTGGGCCAGCCCGACCTGCTCGGGCTGGCGAGCGGGCCGGCCCAGCACCTCCTCGGCGAGCGCGCCGAACTGCTCGGGACTCAAGGTCCACACGAGCTCCGGGAGCACCGAGGCGAACCGCGGGTCCAGCGTGGTCTGCCGCGGGTGGCGGCGGGACTCGGTCTGCATCCGCTGGCTCATGAGCGCGGAGATGTCCCGGAAGGCCTTGTACTGGAGCAGCCGGGCGAAGAGCAGGTCACGGGCCTCAAGCAGGGCCACGTCCTCCTCGGCGTCCGAGGCCCCGGAGGGAAGCAGTCGGGCGGTCTTGAGGTCGAGCAGGGTGGCTGCCACCACGAGGAAGGCGCTGGAGGCCTCCAGTGCGTCGAGGTCGTGGACGTCCGGGGCGCCCTCCGGGTCCCGGAGCCCGGTGACATAGGCGATGAACTCGTCTGTGACCTCGGCCAGGGCCACCTCGGTGATGTCCAGTTGGCGGCGCGCGATCAGGGACAGCAGCAGGTCGAAGGGGCCGGCGAAGTTCCTCAGTGAGACGGAGAAGCCGGACGGGCCCCCCTCGTCCCCGTCCAGACCTGCCGTCAGGTCTGCGGACAACTCCCCCTCCTGCCCCCTGCGGGGCGCCGGGGCGGACGCCCCGGCGCGTGGGGTCACGGCGCTCCGCCGCGCCAGATCAGCTCGCGGGCCAGCGTGCGGTAGGCCTTGGCACCCTCGTGGTTCTGGGCGAACGTCGTCATGGGCTCGGCCGCCACCGTGGCGTCGGCGAACTTGATGGAGCGCTTGATCACCGTCTCGAAGACGCGGTCCCCGAAGGCCTCCACGAGGCGCCCCACGACCTCCTTGGAGTGCAGGGTCCGGGCGTCGAACATGGTGGCCAGCACCCCGTCGATCTCCAGATCCGGATTGATCCGGTCCTGGATCTTCTCGATGGTCTCCACGAGCAGCGCCACCGCGCGCAGGGCGAAGAACTCCGCCGTCAGCGGAATGATCACACCGTGGGAGGCGGTCAGCGCATTGACCGTCAGCAGGCCGAGGGAGGGCTGGCAGTCCACCAGGATGACGTCATAGTCATCCCGGACCTTCCGCAGCGAGCGCTCCAGGACCTGCTCGCGGGCCACCTCGTTGACGAGCTGGACCTCCGCGGCGGAGAGGTCGATGTTGGCCGGCAGCAGGTCGATGTTCTCGAACTCGGTGGCCACGATGGCGTCCTGGGTCGTCACGGACCGTTCCATCATGACGTTGTAGACGGTGGTGTCCAGCTCGTGGGGACTCACGCCGAGGCCAGCGGACAGGGCACCCTGGGGATCGAAGTCCACCATGAGCACCTTGCGGCCGTAACTGGCCAGCGCCGCGCCGAGGTTGATGGTGGAGGTGGTCTTGCCCACCCCGCCCTTCTGATTGACCATGGAGATCACGCGGGCGGGACCGTGGGCGTCCAGCTGCACCGGCTCCGGGAAATCATGCTTGGGCCGTCCCGTCGGTCCGATGACCGGGTCACCGGTGATCATGAGGACTGGCGTGGGCTCTTCCTGGTTCACGATGCTGCCGTCTCCTGCCGTTGGTCCATGTGTCCGCCGTACCGTGAGCTCACCCACGCTGAACAACGCAAGCTGCTGCGGCATGGATACACCCTAGTCCGAATCGACGTCCGCGCAGAAAATTCTGTGCCATGCCCGGCGAGCCTTGACGTTCAACCGCAGGCTGAAGGTGTAGGACACCCTCGGCGCCGCAGCGCGGCGCCGAGGGCGTTGCCGCGGCCAGGGGCCGGGTCAGCGGGACTGACCGGCCGGCTCCAGATCGTCCGGGACGTTCAGGCTCGATTCCGGGTGGCCCTCGAAGGCCTGCTCCGCCGCAGTGGGCGAGACCCCCGGATCGAGCGTGCGGCTCTCCCCGTCAGATGCCGCACCGTCCGGCGTCCCGCCGTCGTCGAGGCCGTGGTTGACGACCATCTCCTCGTCGAAGACGTCCTGGCCGGAGAGCACCCGCTCGGCCTGTGCCGGGTCGAACTCACCGACCCATCGGCCGATGAGCACCGTGGCCACCGCATTGCCGGTGAAATTCGTCAGGGCGCGGGCCTCGGACATGAACTTGTCGATCCCCACGATCACGCCCATACCTCCGAGCAGCTGCGGCTGGTGGGCCTGCAGCCCGGCGGCCAGGGTAGCCAGACCGGCACCGGTCACGCCGGCGGCGCCCTTGGAGGCGATGATCATGAACACCAGCAGACCGATCTGCTCACCCAGGTTCATCTCGAGCCCCATGGCGTTGGAGACGAAGAGCGCGGCCATGGTCAGGTAGATGGCCGTGCCGTCCAGGTTGAAGGAGTACCCGGTGGGGACGGTCACACCGACCACGGACTTGTGCACACCGACGTGCTCCATCTTGGCGATGAGACGGGGCAGGGCCGATTCCGAGGAGGAGGTGGCGAAGATCAACAGGTACTCGCGTGCCAGGTACTTCATGAGCTTGAAGATGCTCACTCCCGTCACCAGCTTCAGCAGTCCGCCCAGGACCACCACGATGAAGACGATGCAGGTGGCGTAGAAGGCGCCCATCAACAGGGCCATGGCACCGATCGCAGACCAGCCGGTGGAGCCCACCACGGCCGCAATGGCACCGAAGGCACCGACGGGGGCAATCCACATGATCATCATCAGGATGCGGAACACCACGCCCTGGATCAGGGTCAGGCCCTTGAGCAGCGGCTTGCCGGACTCCCCCATCCCCTGCAGGGCGAAGCCGACGAGCAGGGCCACGAACAACACCGGCAGCACGGGCACGGATCCCGGGATGATGTCCAGCAGGAACGCCACGGTGGGGTCCATGTCGGCCTGCGCGGCCTCCGGGTCATACGGGGTCAGGGCCAGCCCCTCGCCCGGATGCACCAGGTTGCCGACCACCAGGCCGATCCCGAGGGCGAAGGTGGACATGGTCATGAAGTAGAGCAGGGCCAATCCGCCCACCTTGCCCACGGTGGCCGCCTTGGCGATGGACCCGATCCCCAGCACGATGGTGCAGAAGATCACCGGGCCGATCATCATCTTGATCAGGGAGACGAAGCCGTCCCCCAGGGGCTTGAGTGACTTCCCGAACTCCGGGAACAACAGCCCGACGGCGGCCCCGAGGATCACCGAGGCGATCACCATGATGTAGAGCCAATGGGTGCGGTCCTTCTTCTTCACCGGGCCCTCGCGGTCAATGCTTCGCTGCGTGTGCTGGGTCATGTCTCGTCCTCTACAGTGGGGCCGTCGGCCCTCGGTCAATGGGGTTGCGACGATCATCACCACCAGCTGTGCCTCAGGTCACCTTGCGGTCATAAAGTTCACGGTGGAACACAGAGCGGGTACAGCAGCGAGGAGGCGGGGGCACGGTGGATCGCACGGTACGCACCCCCAGGCCTCCGTGGAGCATCGCCCGACGGCTCGCGGTGGCCCACCTGATCGGCCTGCTGATCATCACCGTGATCCTCGCGGCGTTCAGCTATGCCCAGACCCACCAGACCGTCTACGCCGTGGAACGCGGCAACGTCCTGGCCACGGCCCACCTGATCGCCGGCGAGGACCGGATCCGGGAGGGGTTCGTCGCGGAGGACCCCACCGCGGCGCTGCAGCCGCTCACCACCGAGCTGGCCGCTCAGGCCGAGGTGGACTGGGTGACGTTCTTCGGCACCGACTACTCCCGAGTGGCCCACCGCGACCCGGCCCAGAACGGGACCCGCTATCCGGACGACCTCACGGAGGTCCTGGCCGGCCGGGACCAGGTGGACACCGTGGCCACGGGGCCCGCCGGACTGTCCCTGCGGGCCCTCGTCCCCGTACTCGCCCCGGCCGGTGAGGGCACCGAGGTGGTGGGCATCGTCGGCGTGGGCCACCGGGTCCCGGAACTCGACATCGCGGTGGCGGCACAGATCCCCCGCCTGTTCCTGGGCATGGGCCTGATCGCCCTCCTGGGTCTGCTGGGGGCTGCCCTGGTGGGACGCTACCTCGACCGCACCACCCATGGGCTCGGCCCCGAGGAACTGGCCCACCGCTTCGCGTTGCTGGACACGGCCCTGCACAACGTGAGCGAGGGCATGGTGCTGGTCGGCAGGGACGGGGAGCTCAAGCTGTACAACGATCGGGCGGCGGAGCTGCTGTCCCTGCCGCCGCTCGGAAGGACCGTCCGCGGCGAGCCGGGCGTCACCCGCTTGGCGGACCTGGACCTGCCCGAACCGCTGGCGGGGCTGATGGTCTCCGGACGGGACGCCCGGGACGAACTCTTCACCGTGCCCGGCCGGATCCTGGTGGTCAACCAGCACCCCACCCGGTCCACCGGCTCCCGTGCGGTCAGCGGATCGGGCACCGTGGTCACGCTCTACGACCGCACCGAGGTCCAGGACATGAACCGGCAGCTGGAGATCACGCAGTCCCTGACGGATGCCCTCCGCGCCCAGACCCATGAACACGGCAACCGTCTCCACACGGTGCTGTCCCTGCTGGAGCTCGGTCGCCTGGACGAGGCCCGTGGCCTGCTGACCACGGGTGTTGCCGCCGGCACCGGACCCGCCGGGCCCGCCGCAGCGGCCCAGCCCGGCCCGCTGGGGCCCACGGGCGAGCCGGCCGTCCAGGCGCTGCTGGCCGCCAAGGCCGCGCAGGCCCGCGAGCGCGGGGTCCGGATGGACTACCGCCTCGAGCTGGACTCTCCCACCGGGTTCTCCACCCAGGACCTCGTGACCATCCTGGGCAATCTGGTGGACAACGCCCTCGACGCCGCCGCGCACCCCACCCTCCGCGCCCCGGACCGCTGGGTGGAGGTAGAGGCCCACACCGACTCGGAGTGGTTGATCCTCCAGGTGGCCGACGGCGGCCCCGGCCCCGCCCCGGAGGACCGAGAGCGCATGTTCGAGCTGGGGTACTCCACCAAGCCGGCTGGGCCGGCCGGCCGCGGCCTCGGACTGGCCCTGGTGCGCCAGACGGTCATCGGCCTGGGCGGGACGGTGGAGCTGGCCCTGGACTCCGGCACCGTGCTGACGGTGGAACTCCCGTTGCCCACACCACCGCCGGCCCGAGCGACCGAAGGAGACCGTCATGACCGTTGACCGGGTGCTGATCGTCGAGGACGAATTACTGACCGCGGACACCTATGCGGAATACCTGTCCCGAGCCGGCGGCTACCTCCTGGTCCACCGCTCCGGCACACTGGCCGACGCGGTGCGGTTCCTGTCCGCCCAACGGCGCGAACACGGTTCCTTCGGCGTGGACCTGGTGCTGCTGGACATGAATCTGCCGGACGGGCACGGCCTGGAGGTGCTCCGCCGGATGCGTTCGGCCGGTTTCACGGGGGCCGTTCTGGCCATGACCGCGTCCACGGACATGGAGACCATCCGCCAGGCCATGGCCCTGGGCGTGGTGCAGTACCTCGTGAAGCCCTTCGGCTACCCGGAGTTCGCCGAGCGCCTCCGCTCCGTGCGGGAACTCTCCAGCGGGTTGTCCGGCACCGGCTCCGTCACGAGCCAGGAGGAGGTGGACCGGGCCTTCCGGCACCACAACGCCGGAGGGGCCTCCGACCTGCCCAAGGGATTGACGGAGGACACGCTCTCCGCCGTCATCGCCGCGCTGCAGTCCCCTGACCACCCCGGCGCGGGGCACAGCGCCGGGGAGGTGGGGGCCGCCGTCGGGACCTCCCGGGTGACGGCCCGCCGCTACCTGGAGCACCTCCACCGCCGGGGGCTGGTGGAGCGCGCCCCGCGACACGGAACACCGGGCAGACCCGAGAACGAATACCGCTGGGCGGGGACCTCGCCCTAGCGGATCCGACCTAGCCCGTGGTGCGCAGGACGGGTTCCAGGGCGTCCAGCACGGAGCGGTCCTCAATGGTGGACGGCACCGTGTACGGCTCTCCGTCCGCCATCTGCCGCATGGTCTTGCGCAGGATCTTGCCGGAACGGGTCTTCGGCAGCGCCTCCACCACGGCCACCTGGCGGAAGTCCGCCACTGCTCCCACCGTGGAGCGTACCGCGGCGCGCAGCTCGTCCTGAAGGGCCGCGAGTCCCGCCTCGCCGTCCACCGAAACCCCGGACTTCAGCACCACGTAGCCGGCGGCCCGTTGGCCCTTGAGGGCATCCGCCAGCCCGATCACGGCGCACTCGGCCACCGCCGGGTGGGTGGCGAGGGCCTGTTCCAGCGCGCCGGTGGACAGCCGGTGGCCGGCCACGTTGATGACGTCGTCCGTGCGGCCCATGACGAACAGGTAGCCGTCCTCATCGATCAGCCCGGAGTCCCCGGTCGCGTAGTGGCCCTCGAAGGCACTGAGGTAGGAGTCGACGTAGCGCTGGTCATCACCCCACAGGGTGGTCAGGGTCCCCGGGGGCAGGGGCAGCCGCAGGGCGATGTTGCCCTCCATGCCGTCCTCCACCGGCTGGCCGGCTCCATCCAGGATCCGCACCGCGTAGCCCGGCGAGGGGGCGGTGCAGGATCCGGTCTTGATCGGCAGCGACTGGAGCCCCACGGGGTTGGCGCCGATCGGCCATCCGGTCTCGGTCTGCCACCAGTTGTCCACCACGGGCACGCCCAGCAACTCTCCGATCCATCCCTGGGTCTCCGGGTCGAGCCGCTCCCCCGCCGCGAACAGCGTCCGCAGGCCGGACAGGTCATACTCGGCCGCCAGGGCGCCCTCCGGGTCCATCTTGCGGATGGCGCGCAGCGCCGTGGGTGCGGTGAACAGTGACCGCACCCCGTGCTGGGCCGCCACCCGCCAGAACGCGCCGGCGTCCGGGGTGCCCACGGGCTTGCCCTCGTACAGCACCGTGGTGGCCCCCACGAGCAGGGGCGCGTAGACGATGTAGGAGTGTCCCACCACCCAGCCGACATCCGAGGCGGTGAACATCGTCTGGCCGGGGCCGACGTCGTAGATGTTCGCCATGGTCCAGGCCAGGGCCACCGCATGGCCGCCGTGATCCCGCACCACGCCCTTGGGAGCGCCCGTGGTCCCGGAGGTGTAGAGGATGTACAGCGGGTCCGTGGCCGCCACCGCCACCGGCTCCACCGGTTCGGCCCGGGACACGGCCTCGTCCCAGTCCAGCCAGGAGGTCCCCTGCCCGGAGGTCTCGGGATTCCCGACACCGGCACGCCCGTCTCCCGGCATGTCCTGGAGCGAGGTCTGGAATCCCTCGCGGTGCCTGACGATGACCGCCCCGACAGTGTGCTCGGCCAGGTCGACGGCCTCGGCCACGGCCGGCAGGTACTCCACCCGGCGGCTCGGCTCGATGCCCCCGGAGGAGGTCACGATCGCCCTCGGCCGGGCATCGTCGATCCGCACGGCCAGCTCCTTGGCGGCGAATCCACCGAAGACCACGGAGTGCACGGCACCGACCCGGGCGCAGGCCAGCATGGCCACGTGTGCCTCCGGCGTCATCGGCAGGTAGATCACCACGCGGTCCCCCGCCCCCACGCCCTGGTCCCGCAGAACCCCGGCGAAGCGGGCCACCCGGTCCGTCAGCTCCGCATAGCTGATGTGCTCCACGGTGCCCAGCACCGCCGAGTCGTAGATGATGGCCGTGCGCTCGCCGTGGCCAGCCTCGACGTGCCGGTCCAGGCAGTTGGCCGCGGTGTTCATCCGGCCGTCCGGGAACCACCGGTAGAGGGGCGCGGACGAGGCGTCGAGGGCGCGTGTGGGCGACTCGATCCAGTCGATGGCGGAGGCCGCCTCCAGCCAGAACCCCTCGGGATCCTCGACGGAGCGCCGGTACACAGAGGCATAGGTGACTGGTGCGGCGGAGGCGTGTGATTTCTGCTCGGGCATGCGCCCAACCTAATGGTCCACGTCACATCGGTAAACCCCCGAAGCCACGGAATGTATACGCAAGTCCGGAAGAAAGCGGCGAAATGACAAGATCTCGCACCGATTTACCCCGGAGCCACCCCCGTCGACCGATTTGTGTATACGCTGTAGTGGTGAGAGCCAGTGAACGTGCCTACCAGACCCTGCGGCGGGAGATCATCGACGGACACCTGCCGCCGGGGTCCCTGCTGGGCGAGGTCGAGCAGTCCGAGCGCCTCGGACTGTCCCGCACCCCGTTGCGTGAGGCCATCGGCCGGCTGGTCGCCGAGGGGCTGGCGGCCCCGTCCAGCGGCCGCGGGACCGTGGTCACCGAGGTCTCCCTGGCCGAGGCCGATGACCTGTTCGACCTGCGCACGGTGCTGGAGGTCCTGGCCGCGCGCCGGGCCGCCGAACACGCCGACCCAGAGGTCTTCACGGCTCTGGCCACCCGCTTCGACGCCGCCGTCCAGCCGCTGCGCGGCGGTGCGGACCCGGAGGAGTACTACCGGTTGACCACCGAACTGGACGCCGCCGTGGACGCCGCCTGTGCCAACGCCTACCTGGCCCAGCACCTGAGATCCCTGCGGGTGCACCTGGACCGGCTCCGCCGCTTCTCCCGCAATGACCCGGCACGGCTCTCCACCTCGGCCACGGAGCACGGCGCCATCGCGCGCGCCCTGGCCCAGCGCAACCCCGAGCTGGCCGCGGCCACCACCACCCTTCACCTTCACCACGCCCTGGCGCACCTACAGACCCACCAGACCCCCATCCCGCCGACCGACCAGAACACCCACGCTGTGGAGAGGACCCCATGATCAACCACGACGTCCGCGTCTACCGTTCCGAAGAGAACCTGCCCCGCCAGGACCAGCTCGCCTGGAAGATGGCCGAGGTGGCCGCCGACCCCGTGGCCATCGAGCCCGCGGTGGAGGAGATGGTCATCAACCGGATCATCGACAACGCCTCGGTGGCCATCGCCTCGCTGAACCGCGGGCCCATCGTGTCCGCGCGCGCCCAGGCCCTCACCCACGGCCCCACCCCGGGCGGCCGGGGAGCCGGCGTCTTCGGCGTCTCCGAGAGGGTCTCCCCCGAGTGGGCGGCCTGGGCCAATGGGGTGGCCGTCCGGGAACTCGACTACCACGACACGTTCCTGGCGGCCGAGTACTCCCACCCCGGTGACAACATCCCGCCGATCCTGGCCGTGGCCCAGCACTCCGGGTCCACCGGCGCGGACCTGATCCGCGGCATCGCCACCGGGTACGAGCTGCAGGTGGACCTGGTCAAGGCCATCTCCCTGCACGCCCACAAGATCGACCACGTGGCGCACCTGGGCCCTGCCGCGGCAGCCGGCATCGGCACGCTGCTGGGCCTGGACACCGAGACCATCTTCCAGGCCGTGGGTCAGGGGCTGCACACGACGA
Organism: Citricoccus nitrophenolicus; assembly: GCF_047305825.1. Taxonomy (GTDB): domain Bacteria; phylum Actinomycetota; class Actinomycetes; order Actinomycetales; family Micrococcaceae; genus Citricoccus; species Citricoccus nitrophenolicus. The sequence goes on from NZ_CP063070.1 coordinate 613,068, forward strand.
CGGCCACGCGCCAGTCCCGCAAGGGCGAGATCTCCACGTGGAAGGCCCACGCCCCCGCCTTCGCCGGCAAGATGGCCGTGGAGGCCGCTGACCGCTCGATGCGCGGCCAGACCTCGCCCGTGCCGATCTACGAGGGTGAGGACGGCGTCATCGCGTGGCTGCTGGACGGCCCGGACGCCCGCTACTCGGTACCGCTGCCGGAGGCCGGCGAGGCCAAGCGCGCCATCCTGGACACCTATACCAAGGAGCACTCGGCCGAGTACCAGGCCCAGGCGTGGATCGACCTGGCCCGCAAGTTGCACCGCGAACACCCCGAGCTGCGGGACGTGGACAGCATCGAGTCGATCGTCATCCACACCTCCCACCACACGCACTACGTGATCGGGTCCGGGGCCAACGACCCGCAGAAGTACGATCCGACCGCATCCCGGGAGACCCTGGACCACTCGATCCCCTACATCTTCACCGTGGCCCTGCAGGACGGCGCCTGGCACCACGTGGACTCCTACGCCCCGGAACGCGCAGGCCGCCCGGACACCGTGAAGCTGTGGCAGAAGGTCACCACCCAGGAGGACCCGGAGTGGACGCGCCGCTACCACTCTCTCGACATCGCGGAGAAGGCCTTCGGCGGCCGCGTGCTGATCAACACCCGCAACGGCGGGCAGATCGTGGACGAGATCGCCGTGGCTGATGCCCATCCGCTGGGCGCCCGTCCCTTCGGCCGAGAGCAGTACATCCACAAGTTCTGCACCCTGGCCGAGGGCCTCGTCTCGGGCGAGGAGATGGAGCGCTTCCTGGACGCCGCCCGCCGCACCGCCTCCCTCGGCGCCGGCGAGCTGGACCAGCTCAACATCCTGGCCAAGCCCGGTGTCATCAACCCGGCCGACGCCCCGAAGGGACTGTTCTGATGCTGTACTCGACGCTGACCGCCGCAGAGAAGCGCGTGCGGCTGCGCCAGTTGCTGAAGCCAGGCGCCGCCGTGCAGTTCCCGGGGGCCTACACCCCCATCTCCGCCACGCTGGTGGCGGAGCAGGGGTTCCAGGGGCTGTACATCTCGGGTGCCGTACTGGCCAACGAACTGGCCCTGCCGGACATCGGGCTGACCACGCTGACCGAGGTGGCCCAGCGGGCCGGGCAGATCGCCCGGGTCACGGACCTGCCGTCCATCGTGGACGCGGACACGGGGTTCGGCGAGCCCATGAACGTGGCCCGCTCCATCCAGGAACTCGAGAACGCCGGACTGGCCGGCTGCCACCTCGAGGACCAGGTCAATCCCAAGCGGTGCGGACACCTGGACAACAAGTCCGTGGTGGACCTGGCCACCGCCACCCAACGGGTGGCGGCGGCCGCGAGCGCCCGCCGGGATGAGAACTTCCTGATCATGGCGCGCACGGACATCCGAGGCGTGGACGGGGCCGGTGGGCTGCGGGCCGCGGTGGACCGGGCCAAGGCCCTCGTGGACGCCGGGGCGGACGCCATCTTCCCGGAGGCCATGAAGGACCTGTCCGAGTTCGAGGCGGTCTGCAACGCCGTGGACGTCCCCGTCCTGGCGAACATGACGGAGTTCGGCAAGTCCGAGCTGTTCACCCGGGACCAGTTGGCAGCAGCCGGCGTGGCTCTGGTGATCTACCCGGTCACCCTGCTGCGTTCGGCCCTCGGCGCCATGGAGCGGACCCTGGCCACCCTCCGCACCGAGGGTACCCAGCAGGGTGCCGTCGGTGAGATGCTGACCAGGTCACGCCTGTACGAGCTGGTGGACTATGAGGGGTACAACGGCTTCGATTCCACGGTCTTCAACTTCTCGGTGCCCGGACTGGGCACGAACTGAAAGGACACCCCCATGACTGATACGGAGATCAAGAAGGGACTCGCCGGGGTGGTGGCGGACCACACCGCCGTCTCCAAGGTCAATCCCGAGACCAACTCCCTGCTGTACCGCGGGTATCCCGTCCAGGAGCTGGCGGCATCCCTGCCCTTCGAGGCCGTGGCCTTCCTGCTGTTGAACGGCGAGCTCCCCACGGATGCCCAGCTGGCGGAGTTCACCGCACACGAGCGGGCGCACCGTGCCCTGAGCGAGGACGTGAAGACCGCACTGGACCTGTTGCCGGTGACCTGCCACCCGATGGACTCCGTGCGCACCGCCGTGTCCATCCTGGGCGCTCAGCACCCGAAGTCGGAGGACGCCTCCCCGGAGGCCGAGATGGAGAAGGCGACGACCCTGTTCGCCCAGTTGCCCGCCGTCGTCGCCTATGAGCAGCGCCGACGCACGGCCGGTGGCCCCACTGAGCCGGTGGCCCCCCGGGACGATCTGGACTACTCCCAGAACTTCCTCTGGATGACCTTCGGCGAGGAGGCGGACGCCGCCGTGGTGGACGCCTTCCGGGTGTCCATGGTGCTGTACGCCGAGCACTCCTTCAACGCCTCCACGTTCACGGCCCGCGTGATCACCTCCACGCTGGCGGACCTGCACTCGGCCGTGACCGGGGCGATCGGTGCGCTCAAGGGCTCCCTGCACGGCGGCGCCAATGAGGCCGTCATGCACACCTTCGATGAGATCGGCATCCGGCCGGAGGAGTCGCAGGAGGAGGCCAAGGACCGGGCGAAGGCCTGGATGGAGGACGCCCTGGCCGCCAAGAAGAAGGTCATGGGCTTCGGCCACCGCGTCTACAAGCACGGTGACTCCCGGGTACCGACCATGAAGAAGGCGCTCGATGCCATGATCGAGCACTTCGGCCGCCACGAGGTCCTCGGGCTCTACAACGGGCTGGAGCAGGCCATGGACGAGGCCAAGCAGATCAAGCCGAACCTCGACTACCCGGCGGGGCCCACCTACCACCTGATGGGCTTTGACACCGAGTTGTTCACCCCGCTGTTCATCGCCGCCCGCATCACCGGCTGGACGGCGCACATCATGGAGCAGCGCGCGTCCAACTCACTGATCCGCCCGCTGTCCGCGTACAACGGACCGGACGAACGGCACCTCCCCGGCGCCTGAACCGGGACGGGTCCAGGGGACGACGACGGCACTCATCGGGCGTCGTCGTCCCCTGCTGTGTGTGCTGGCTCAGGGGGTGTCCACCTCCATGGACGTGGCCACGGACTTCAACTGGCCGTACTCCTCGGTCGCGAGGAAGGCCCGCATCGCCTCCTCACCCTCGAGACCGGTCACGGCCTCGGCCGAGTCCTGGGTGACACTGCCGGAGAGGAAGGTGGCCGGGCCCTCGCTGTTGCCGTCCACAGCCGGCTGCCCATAGAACCAGGAGGACCAGTGGGAGTGGTCCGTGGCCTCGGGATCGAGGTCCTCATCGATGTTGACCACCTGCACGGACAGCAGGAGCTCCCCACCCTCGAAGCTCTCCGGAACCGGGTGGTCCTCGCCGGCCCCGTAGAGGGAGGCCCGGTACCAGACCGGCCCCGACCCCACAGCCCCCTCGGCCTCGTTGACGGGGACCTCCGGCAGCTCCTCGGTCTCCAGGACCTCCACCACCCTCGGCTTGGGACCGTCGTTGTCCGTGGGACCGACCCCGGTGGTGGTCCGGTACTCCACGATCCCTTCGGGGCCCTGGAACAACACCACCTCGTAGGGAACGCCCACATAGTCCAGGGAGTCCTCGTTGTAGTCCTCCTGATTCGCGGTCCAGGTCTCGGGGAAAGTCCAGGTGAAGACCCCCGACTCGGAGGTGTAGGACTGGGTGGGACCCCTGCTCGGCTCACCGGACCCGCTGCCGGACGGCGGCTCCGAGGGATCGGAGCCGTTACCCATCCCGCAGCCGGTGAGGACCAGTACGACGATCAGCCCCACGCTCGTCACCGCACCCACCCGACGCCGATTCCCCGGGACCAGTCGAGGCACGGTGACTCTCCTGGTGGTGCGGGTTCCACTGGTGGTGCTGGTCCTGGTCATGGTGCCCTGGCCTCCCGTTCGGATAGCCTCCATCAGACCATCGGGCACCCGCCCTGTCACGACCGTCCGCGCCGATGTTGTGGAATCGTCATCGGCTCACCGGCCGGATCATCGCGCCGTCAACCGAGGAGCCAGGACTCCACGTCGTCGGCCTGCGGCAAGGTGGCCAGCAATTCCGCCCAGAGTTGCCAGGCGGGGGTGGACACCAACAGGTCGCGGTTCCTGCGCATCGTCCGCTGCTCCTGCTGGTGGACCAACAACCCGCTCGGGGTATCGAGATACCACGTCCCGAACTCCGCGAGTCCACGGGCGCCGTTGAACTGCAGGGCAGCCGTGATCTCACGGCACCGGCCGCCACGGAGATCGGTGGCCACCTCGGGCCAGGCAGCATCCAGCAGACCCGCCAGGGACTCCCTCGCCGCGCGCCCCTCCGTGCTCTGGGAGTCCTCCAGCGTCACCCCCTGCATCACCGGGCGGGACACCTCCAGACGGAGCTCCTGGGTCGGTTCCGGCCGGGGACCGAAGCCCAGGAGGTCCACGAGGAACCGATAGATCCCGCCGGCACGTTCCAATTCCAGCCGATATCCCCCGTCCAGGGGGCGGGCCGTGAGGATCCCATAACGGCTGAACCACACGAAGGCCGAGGTTCCCGGGTCTTCTCCCGGCGTATCCAGGAGCCGACCGGACCGGACCGTGGTGGCGGTCTCGGTGATCGTGATCACCATCATTCCCTGGGCCTCGATGACACTGCGGCAGAGTTCATCGAATTCATGGGCCGGCTGGCCCCCGTGCACCACGGCCCGGCCCTGGCGGTCCACGATCTCCACCACCGCACCGGACCGGTCGCCGTCGAAGGGTCCGAGCGCCTCGCCGAGGTTCTCCAGGTGGACTGTGTCCAGGTCCACCACGTGTATCTGCTCGCTCACGCGCTCATCCCCGTCCACTCCAGTTGTGCGGCCAGACCACGGGCGCCATCGATCCCCAGGCCCGAGTCGGCAGTCGGGAACGTGAAGGTCAGGGTGGTCTCCAGGCCCCCGCTCCGAGCGAGCCATTGCGCCATGGTGACAGGCACTCCGGGTGCGGTGGTGTAGATCGAGAGCCGGTGAACGGCGGGTAGGGATGGTCGCCCCATGGCGTCGGCGCCGAGGTGGAGGACGCGATAGTCCTGCAGCTCTCCGGCAAGGACTGGTTCCACCGCCTGTTGCTCGACCAGCATCCGGGACAGGTCCGTGGTGGTATTCGCCGTCAGCGCTGCCTGCGTGAGCACCAGGTTGGCCTGGAACCCGCCCGTCCAGTCCACCGGGTCCCACACGATGAGGGTGCCCTGGGACAGGCCGGAGTCGTCGATCCTCCAGCCCGTCGGAAGCTCCAACCGGAGGGCAAGAGATGGCAGGTCCAGGTGTTCCGTGGTGTCCATGGGTTCCTCACAGGAGTCGGTCGGAGGGAACAGTTGATGGCGATATGTGCTCGAGGTACCGTCAGCCGTTCTCGGCTCGCCGACCCTCATCGCGGCTCCGCCGACCGGCAGCTGCCCGTGACCGTCGGTCGAGGACCGCGCGGGCACGGCGCTCCCTCATCCAGGCCGGAGCCCACGGCGCCGGCCACGGCACACCGGCCGCGCCGGCAATGCCGAGGAGCAGTGTCAGGAAGAGGAGCACCGCCCCGCCATCGAACAACCCCGCGGGCATCGGCAGTCCGATGCCGTCCAGGAACGAGTCGATGGCCACCCAGAGACCCAGGAGCGCGAAGGAGGGGATGAGATAGAGGAACAGCCTCGACATCCAGGTCCCATACCAGTCGGCGTCCACGAGACGGGCCGGGTAATACCAGGACCACCAGAGGCATGCGAGGGCCAACGCCATCCCCGCCAGTCCGGCCATCATGCCCATCTTCCTGCACCTTCCATCTGCCACCCTGCAAGGGTGGCCCGTTCGGCCCATCCGACCGTCAGCCGAAGACCGATTTCCAGGCCTTTCCTGCGCCTTCTGCGATCTTGCCCGCCCCGTCACTCACCGCGTCCGTCACGGCCTGGGTGGCCTTGCCGATGGGCTCCTTGATCGCGTCTCCCACGACCTTACCCAACTCCGAGCCGGCGACCCCGCCGATGATACCGCCGGCTATCCCACCGATGACCGTTCCCACACCGGGCACGACCGAACCGATGGAGGCCCCGATGGCGGCCCCCGCCAGGGCACCCCCACCGACGGTGGCGCCCACTGTCGCCGTGCGCCCGACGCGTTCTGCGGTCCGCATCTCCGGGTGGTTCTGCTGGTCCTGGCTCCACTGACCGGCCCCGGCTCCCACACCGGAGATGACAGCGCCCACGGGACCCGCCACCCGGCCCACCCGGCCCCACCGGGCATAACGGGTGGCTTGGTGTGGCTTGGCCTGGTAGTTGGAGCTGTTGGTTCGGGCGGCCATCCGGCCCAGGGCGGTGGACCCCGGCACGGTGGCCTTGACGTACCGCCCGCCGTGGGACACGTTCCGCGGATCCCACCCGAAGGTCCGTCCCACGAGGGAACGGGCGTTCGCCCCTCGACCGGACAGGCTGCGCAGGGGCTTCGGCAGCCAGTTCTGCCGCGGCGCGAACCGCCCCAGCCGGTGCCGTTGGATGGAACCGGCCATGGAGACTCCGGTGATCGCGTGGCTCATCCCCCACAGCGTCCAGGCGAGCCCCGGTGCCAGGGCCTCCGAGGGGGTCACCCCAAAGGAGGACAACCAGGAGTTCAGTGCCGGATCGTAACCCTCCACCCCTTCAGCCTCACGGGCGGCGGCGAGGTGCAGAGGCAGCTGCGATCCACGGTCGGAACCGTCGGGAGCATCGATCCCGGACAGCGCCGTGGCGCAGGTGTTCTGTGCCTCGTCCTTGGCCTCGGCCAGCAGCTGACACCGTCCCTGCAGATCCGCGATGGCCTCCTCCCTGCCGGCCCGGTCGTCCTCGTATCGAGTCCCCGAGTTGAGGTTGAAGTCCTCGATGTCCGCCAACAGAGTGGTCCGGGTCGTCGAGAGATCGTCCAGCGTGTCCGCATACGTCTGCAGTGCGAGCTTGGCCGAGGAGGCAGCGGTGGTGAGTTCGGAGGACAGGTCCACGGGCGTCTTCATGGCCGTGTGGACGGTCTCGGCACCGGCGGCGTCGTAGCTGATCTCCAGGGGCGACCACTGGGTGGAGATGGTGCCCATGGTCGTCTCCACGGACGCGTACTCGGTGGCCATCGTGCTGGCCGCCGTCCGGATGGCCTCGGGGTCGTCCAGGTCGACGACGGTGAACAGTCCGCTCACGGCCGGGTCCCTTCCGCATCGACCTCCTGCGAGGCGGCCCGGTCGAACATCTCCTCGTCACCCTCGCGGTAGATCTCCAGGGCCTGGCCCGTGGCCGAGATGTTGTGCCGGGTCGACGAACCGATCACGCTGTCAAAGGAGTACAGCACCTCACCCCGCAGGGACGTCAGGGCGCCGGCCACCACCGGGCTGTTGGTCAGGGTGTCCGCTACCTCCCCGGCGGCCTGGTGGCCCGCCTGGAAGTCACCGCGCAGGTCCTCCGCCGTGCCGGCGGTGCTCGTCACGGCTGCACTGGAGTCACCGTAATCCAGTTCAAAGGTCATGGTCTTCGTCGCTCACCGTGTCGATGGGTCAAAGGATCGCTGTCCAGCCTAACGACATCCGGGCGTCTGTGAGGACTGCGGTCAGTGCCTGTTCTGGGCCCGCGGGTGGGCTGCGGCGTAGACCTCGCGCAGGGTGTCCGCCGTGACGAGGGTGTAGACCTGTGTGGTGGTGACCGAGGCGTGGCCCAGCAGTTCCTGCACCACGCGGACATCCGCCCCTCCCTCCAGCAGGTGCGTGGCGAAGGAGTGACGCAGGGTGTGCGGCGAGACCTCCACGTCCAGTCCTGCCCTCCCGGCGGCGTCTTTCAGGATGCTCCAGGCGGACTGGCGGGACAGCCGGCCGCCGCGCTGGTTCAGGAACAGCGCCGGTCCCCCGGCGCCGGACCGAGCGGACAGTGCGGGCCGGCCACGGACCAGCCAGGCCTCCAGGGCCGCGGCCGCGTAGGAGCCCAATGGCACCACCCGCTCCTTGGAACCCTTGCCGAACAGGCGCACGACGGCGGGGCCCGGCTCCCGCTGCCCGGTGGCCTCCCCGTCCCCCGGCTCGGCACCGGATGCGCTCCCCGGACCTCCGACTGGATCCCCGGCAGGATCTCCCGCTGGACTGCGGACGGCCCCGATCACATCATCCACGTCCAGGCCGATGGCCTCGGAGATCCTCGCCCCGGTGGCGTAGAGGAACTCGAGCAGGGCCCGGTCCCGCAGCCCGGCCGCGGTGTCCGTGGGGACGGCCTCCAGCAGGGCCGTCACCTGCTCCACCCGGATGGCCTTGGGCAGTTCCTGGGCGGGGCGCGGCGGGGTGACGTCCTGGGCCGGATCAGTCGCGGTGAGCTGCTCCAGCGTCCAGAACCGGTGCATCCCGCGCACGGCCACGATGGTCCGTGCCGCGGACCGCGGAGCCAGGGGGTGCCCGCCGTCCGCCCCGGTGCCCAGGGCCTGGAGGAAGCCCGTCACGTGATGACGGGTGACCTGCGCCGGTTCGGCCACCCCCTGGGACGTCAACCAGCCCAGGTAGCGGTGCACGTCCCGGCGGTACGCGGCCAGGGTGTTCACGGACATGCCCCGTTCCACGGCGAGATGGTCCAGGTAGGCCTCCGCCGGGCGCCGCAGGGACCGCGGAGCCTCTCCCGTCGCGCCAGTGCCCGTGCCGGCGCTCATGTGGCCGCGGAACGGCCGTGCCAGGGGGCATCCGCCGGCCGGAGCGCCGTATCCGGCTGTGTCCGGTACGCGGTCAGGGCCAGCAATCCCACCACCAGGGAGGGGTTGCGCAGGCGTCCGGCGAGCACCGCCTGCACGGCCTCGTCGAGGGGGACCCAGGCCTGCGGCATGCCGGCCTCCTCGCCGGTGCGCTCGTGGCGTTCGGCGGCCGGGACCTCGGAGAGACCACGGGCCAGGAACACGCGGATCCCCTCCGAGGAGGAGCCGGGAGTGGTGTAGAAGTCGCTCAGCACCTCCCACCGCTCGGCCAGCAGATCGGTCTCCTCGGCCAGTTCCCGGCGTGCGGCGTCCACGAGTGATTCTCCCGGCACGTCCAGCAGTCCCGCGGGGATCTCCCAGAGTTCCTCCCCCACCGGATGACGGTACTGCCGGATCAGCCTGACCCGGTCCTCGCCGTCCAGGGCCACCACGGCGACGGCCCCGGGATGCCGGATGAGTTCCCGGACCAGCAGTTCGGGAGCGCCCGGCGTCATCCGGAAGGACTCGCGCGTGACATCCCAGACCGCACCCGAGAACGCCGTCTCGGTCTCCACCGCGGGACGGGGTGCGGGCACATCGGCCACCACGCCGCCGCGGTGCTCGGTGTAGGGAGCCGGCGGGGTGACGGACTGCTCCGGGGGGAACGTCATGGGGTGCCCGGGCTGGCGGCCCGGCGGTCCAGCGCGGCGGCCACCAATCCGGCGAACAGCGGGTGCGGGGCGGTGGGGCGGGACTTGAACTCCGGGTGCGCCTGCGTGGAGACGTAATACGGGTGGCTCTGGCGCGGAAGCTCCACGAACTCCACGAGGGTGCCGTCCGGGGAGGTGCCGGAGATGACCAGTCCCGCCTCCTCGAGACGCTCCCGGTACTCGTTGTTGACCTCGTAGCGATGACGGTGCCGCTCGGTCACCGAGGTGGTCCCGTAGGCCTCCGCCACCACGGAGCCCTCCAGCAGCGTGGCGGGGTAGGACCCCAGGCGCATGGTTCCACCGAGGTCCCCGTCGCCGGCGACGATCTGCTCCTGCTCCGCCATGGTCGCGATCACCGGGTGGTCCGTGTCCGGCTCGAACTCCGTGGAGGAGGCGTCCGCCAGGCCCAGAACGTTCCGGGCATACTCCATGACCATGGTCTGCAGGCCCAGGCACAGTCCCAGGGCAGGGATGCCGTTCTCCCGGACGTGGCGCAGGGCACCGATCTTGCCGTCCAGGCCACGCACCCCGAAGCCGCCGGGCACACAGATCGCGTCCACGCCGTCCAGCGCCCGGCGCGCCCCCTGGGCCGTCTCACATTCGTCCGAGGCGACCCAGCGCAGGTTCACCCGGGCGTCGTTGCCGAAGCCTCCGGCCCGCAGTGCCTCCGTCACGGAGAGGTAGGAGTCCGGCAGGTCGATGTACTTGCCCACCAGGGCGATCTCCACCTCATGGGCCGGGTGGTGGACCACCTCGATCAGGCGGTCCCACGTGGACCAGTCGACGTCCTTGAACTTCAGGTCCAGGGCCTGCACCACGTAGGCGTCGAGGCCCTGGGCGTGGATGATCTTCGGGATGTCATAGATCGACGGGGCATCGGCGCAGTTGATGACGGCGTCCGTGTCCACGTCACACATCCGGGCGATCTTGTCCCGGACGTCCTGGGGCACCTCGCGGTCCGAGCGGATGACGATGGCGTCCGGCTGGATGCCGATGGAGCGCAGGGCCGCCACGGAGTGCTGGGTGGGCTTGGTCTTCAGCTCGTGCGAGGGGCCGATGTAGGGCACCAGAGAGACATGGACGAAGAAGACGTTGTCCCGGCCGATGTCCTGGCGCACCTGGCGGGCCGCCTCCAGGAACGGCTGGGACTCGATGTCTCCGACCGTGCCGCCGATCTCGGTGATGATGACGTCCGGCGCGGTGCGGGCCGGCGTCCGCGTACCCGGCTGGTCCAGGCTTCCGCCCCACGTGGCGGGCAGGCGCATCCGGCGCTTGATCTCATCCGTGATGTGCGGGATGACCTGGACCGTGTCCCCCAGGTAGTCCCCGCGCCGTTCCTTCTCGATGACGGTCGAGTAGACCTGACCGGTGGTGACGTTGTTCAGCCCGTCGAGGTCCTCGTCCAGGAACCGCTCGTAGTGGCCCAGATCGAGGTCCGTCTCCGCCCCGTCCTCGGTGACGAAGACCTCGCCGTGCTGGAAGGGGTTCATGGTGCCGGGATCCACGTTCAGATACGGGTCCAGCTTCTGCATGGTCACGGAGAGTCCGCGGGCCCGGAGCAGATGGCCCAGGGACGATGCCGTCAGGCCCTTTCCGAGGGATGAGGCCACGCCACCGGTCACGAAGATCTGGCGGGTCGCGTTGGGCGATTTCTGGAAACGAGAAGTTCTTTGCACCACGGAGTTCGATCGTAGCACCCGTTCAGGAGTTCAGGCTTGTTCAGGCGTGCGAGGCCTCGAGCAGCTCCCGTGCGTGGTCCCGCGCGGCGCCTGAACCGGATCGTCCGGCAAGCATCCTGGCCAGTTCTCCCACACGGTCCTCGCCGTGCAGGCTCGCCACGTCCGAGCTGGTGAAGCCCGCCTCACGGTCCGAGTCCTTGGTGACCTTCACATGCCGGTCGGCGAACGCCGCCACCTGGGGCAGGTGGGTCACCACGATCACCTGCACGTGGCGGGCCAACCGGGCGAGCCGGCGTCCGATCTGCACAGCGGCCTCGCCACCCACTCCTGCGTCGACCTCGTCGAACACGAAGGTGGGCACGGGGTCGGTGGCGGCCAGTACCACCTCCAGGGCCAGCATGACGCGGGACAGCTCACCACCGGAGGCCCCCTTGCCCAGCGGCCGGGGCTCGGCCCCGGCATGGGGCTGGAGCAGCAGTCGGATCTCATCTGCCCCATGGGGCCCGGGTTCCCCACCGGTGGAGACCGTCGCGTGGAAGGAGGCGTCCGGCATGGACAGGGCGTGCAACTCCTCGCTGACCAGCCCGGACAACTGGGCCGCAGCCGACTGGCGCAGCCGGGTCAGTTCAGAGGCCCCGGCCAGGACCTGCTGCTCGAGCCGGGACACCTCGGTGGTCAGCTCGTCGATCCGCCCGGAGTCATCCTGCAGCTCCTCCAACCGTGGCCGGTGGGTCTCGGCCCAGGCGATCACGTCCGTGAGTTCGGGGCCGTAGAGGCGCATCAGTCGCGTGAGCTCGGCCAGCCTGGACTGTGCCGTGTCCAGGTCGGCAGCGGCATCGTCATCCAGCCGCGCCGCGTACCCGGCCAGGTCCCCGGAGACATCCGCCAGCAGGATCCCCACCTCGGCCAGGCGACGGGCCATCCCGGCCAGGTCCTCGTCCTGGCCAGGCGCCTGGAGCAGCGACTGACGGGCTGACTCGAGGAGGGCCTCGGCAGCGGGAACCTCCACCGCGTCCGCCACGTCTGCGCCGGCCAGGTGGGCGTGGGCCCCCAAGGCGGCGGCCCGGAGCTCCTCGACATTCTCGAGCCGGGCGATCATGGCCCTCACCGCCAGGTCCTCTCCGTCCTCGGGTGCCGCGGTGTCGATCTCCTCGAGCGAGCGCTGCAGGTTCTCGGCCTCGCGGGCACGGTCCTGCTCGTGCGTGGTGATCTCTGCCAGTTCGGCGGCAGACTGCCTCCACGCGTCATAGTCGCGGCGGTACGCGGTCAGCGCCTCGGCCATGGCGGCACCGGCGAAGGAGTCCAGGGCGTGGCGCTGGGCGGCCGGTGACTTCAGGCGCAACTGATCGGTCTGCCCGTGGACCGCCACCAGGTGCTCGCCCAGCTCACCCAACAGGGCGACGGGGACACCCCGGCCACCGGCAGAGGCCCGAGACCGCCCCGAAGACCCGGAGGCACCCACCGACCGGGTGACCACCAGTGCCGACTCCGCACCCGTGGCCCCGGGCGCCTCCTCCTCATCGTCATCCACAACGGCCCCGGCCTCGGCTGCCAGGCCGAGGGCGGCGTTGGAGCGGGAGAGCCGGAACCCGGCCTCCACGGTGGCCCGGGATGCGCCGTGCCGGACCGCCCCGGCGTCCGCGCGGGCGCCGAGCAGCAGGTTCAGCGCGGTCACCACCATGGTCTTGCCAGCGCCGGTCTCGCCGGTCACCACGGTGAAGCCGGGATCCAGCTCCACGGTGGCATCGCCGATGACGCCCAGTCCGTTGATGGACAGGTACTCGATCATTCCTCCGTACCGTCCTCTCGAGGCTCGCGCGGGACCACGGGCATCGCAGCGGTGGCCGGCGGCACCACCCCCGGCCGTGGGGCCAGGTGGTGGGGTTCCACCACCGAGACCCCCCCGCTCGAGGAGGGGTCCGCGGCCATCCTGCGGGCAGCGGAGCGGGACTCCCGCGCCGCGGCCTCGGCGTGGTCCTGGGCGGTGATGGGCCCGCGCCAGCCCTTGGTGGGCAGGTTGAACTTGCGCACCAGCCGCTCGGAGAACGGTGTGCGGGACAGCCTTGCGATGCGCACCGGCTGCGCCGACCGGGTGACCTCCACGCGGGAGCCGAGGGGCAGGTCAACGGTCCTTCGGCCGTCGCACCACAGCACCCCCGGCTCGTTGGTGCGCGGCAGCACCTCCACGGTGAGCACGGAATCCGGGGCCACGACCAAGGGCTTGGCGAACAGGGCATGGGCGCTGATGGGCACCATCAGCATCGCCTGGACCTCCGGCCACACCACGGGCCCGCCGGCGGAGAAGGCGTAGGCCGTGGATCCCGTGGGGGTCGCCATGACCACCCCGTCACAGCCGTACGTGGAGATCGGACTGCCGTCCACGGCGGTGACCACCTCGAGCATCCGCTCGCGGTTGGACTTCTCCACGCTGGCCTCGTTGAGCGCCCAGGTGCGGGCCACGAGCTCCTCGCCCTGGAACACCCGGACGTCGATGGCCATCCGCTCCTCGACCTCGTAGTCCTGCGCCACGACGGCCTGGACGGTGCGGCTGAGGTCGGTACGCTCGGACTCCGCGAGGAATCCGACGTGCCCCAGGTTGACCGCCAGCAGGGGCAGCCCGGAGTCCCGCACCAGTTCGGCGGCGCGCAGCACGGACCCGTCCCCGCCGAGCACCACCCCGAGGCTGACCTCGGAGAGCGCGCAGTCCAGGCCCAGGCTCTCCGGGGCCGAGCCGAGTGGTGGCACCACCCCCAGCCGCACAGCCTCACGGATGGAATCCACGTCACTGTCCAGCAGCACCGGGACCAGCCCGGACTCCTGCAGCGCAGTGCAGGTGTGGACGGCTGCCCGGATGGCGTCTTCGCGTCCGGTGTGGGCGAGAACCAGGATTTTGCGGGGCATGGCCTCAAGGATACCCACCGTCAACTCCGGTTCAGGTCCAGTCCACAGGGTGCCCGTCCAGCCAGGCGGCCCCGTCCGGCCGGGGGCTGTCCACGGCCGCCGTCCCTGTCTCCGCACCTGCCTCTGTCTCTGTCCCCGTCGGGCGATCCAGCCAGAGGAAGAACTCCACGTTGCCGTCCTGACCGGGCAGCGGCGATCGGGCGATCCCGCGAGGCCTCAGCCCCGCGGCCAGTGTGGCGTCGAGCACCCCGGTCACCGCCCGGCGTCGTGCTCGGGGGTCCAGCACCACACCGGTCTTGGGCAGCGCCTGCCTCCCGACCTCGAACTGGGGTTTCACCATCAGCAACAGGTCCGCACCGGGCCGGCAGACACCGGCCAGCGGGGCGAGCACCAGGCGTAGTGAGATGAAGGAGAGGTCCGAGACCACGAGGTCCACCGGCCCCCCGAGGTGTTCGGCGTCCAGGTCCCGGACGTTGCAGCCCTCATGCACCTCCACACGGGGCTCCAGGCGGAGACTGTCCACGAGCTGGTCATGGCCCACGTCAACGGCCAGCACCCGCTCGGCACCGGCCTGGAGCAGGACATCGGTGAACCCCCCGGTGGAGGCACCGGCGTCCAGGCACCGCCGCCCCGAGGGCACGACGTCGGCAAACACCTCCAGCGCTCCGGCCAGCTTGTGCCCGGCCCGGGAGACATACCGAGGTCCCGAACCGCGCAATGCGACCCGATCCGCCGGAAGGCACCGGAAGGCGGACTTGGTCACGGTGGTGCCATTGACGGTCACCTCGCCGCCGGCGATGAGTCCCGCCGCCTCACTGCGGGACCGTGCCAGTCCACGCTGGGCGAGAGCCACGTCGAGACGACTGGCGACTCCCCCGGCCTGACCGCCGCTCACAAGAGCCCCGGTAGCCGTGGCTGGTCCTCCAGCAGTTGGGCCAGAGAGTCCAGGGCCGCGCCGTAGGCCTCGATCTCCTCCTCCGGGCTGGCCTCCTCGAGGTCCTGGAGTCCGCGGAGGATCTCATCGGCGGTTGGGTCACCGGTGGGGCCGGTCGCGTCCGGCTGCTCGGTCACCGAGGCTCACCTCCCAGAGCCGGGAGGGTCTCGATGACCCAGGTGGGACGCTGCTCGGGTGCGGCCTCCGCAGCGGTGGCCGCGGTGTCCACCCCGGTGAGCACGAGAGCCGTGCCGAAGCCCGCCCGATTGCCGCCGAGAATGTCCGTGTCCAACCGGTCCCCCACCACGAGTGGGTTGCGGGCGCCCAATGCCCGGGCCGCCTGCAGGAACAGCAGGGGCTCGGGTTTGCCAGCCGCACGGGGCCGGGCCCCCGTGGCGCGTGAGACTGCCTCCACCAGGGCACCGTTGCCGGGTGCGATCCCCTCGGCCCGGGGGATGGTGAGATCGGTGTTCGTGGCGATCCACTCCGCGCCTGCGCTGATGGCGTAGGAGGCCTGGGCCAGGTCCCACCAGGACACTGCCGGATCGAATCCCTGGATCACCGCGTCAGGACGCTCTGCTGCGTTCGCAACCACCTGATGGCCGTAGCGCTCCACCTCGGCGCGCAGGAACTCCGAACCCACCACCAGCACCTTCGCCGGCCGATCCGAGACGCCCAGCACCTCCGTCAGCAGGTCCACACCGGCGGTGGCGGACCCGAAGACCTGTCCGGCCGAGACATCGAGTCCGAAGCCGCGCAGATGCCCAGCCACCTGCTGCGGGGACCGAGAGGCGTTGTTGGTCACATAGGCCACGCCGATCCCACGCCCTCCCAGTTCCCGGAGGGTCTCAACCGCACCCACGATGGGCTCATCGCCGGCATAGACAACCCCGTCGAGGTCGCAGAGGACGGCGTCGTGGCCGCCGAAGAAGACCGGGTTCACCATGGTTCAGTGGTCCTGGGGGCCCGGCTCGCCGTGTTCCCCGTGTTCCCCATGTTCCCCGACTGGAGCCTCCAGGGTGTCCATGGACTTCAGATCCTCCTTGGCCAGGGCAGATGACTCACCTGCGACCTCATCGATCGCGGAAGCCGGCGGAACGAGGTCCCGGGCCCGGGGCCGCCGTTCCGGCCTCGGCGAATCCGCCTCGTCATCCACGCCGAAGTCGACGATCTCCGGCTCCTCGAAGTCACCCGTACCCAAGGCACGCTCCGCCACCACAGCCTGGCGTTGCCACGCCGAGGCCTCCTCGTGGCGGCCCGACTCCTCGAGAGCATCGGCATAGGCACGGAACAGCCGTGGGCTGAAGGAGAATCCACGGTTGCGGTCCAGCTCGGGAACCCGTAGGACCGCCAACGCGGCCTCCGGATCTCCCAGATCCCGGTGGATACCGGAGAGGACCATCACCAGCTCCGCCCGGATGGCCTTGTCCAGGCTGGCATGGTCCACCTCACCAGCCAGCTCCAGGGCCTTCTCATGACGGCCCAGAGCCCGTTCGCTGTCCACCATCTCCGGAACGTGGGTGTTGTCCCCCGTGATGCGGCGATAGGTCCTGAACTCACGCAACGCCTCGGCGTACTCACCGGCCCCGTACGCCGTCAGCCCCACGGCCTCACGAACGCAGCCCAGACGCCCACCTCGCCGGCTCGCCGCCAGCGCATGCTCGAAGGCCAGCTGCGGATCGATGTCCAGCAGGCGGCCGGCCATCACCAGGTGACGAGCCACCCAGGGGCGGTTGCGCTCGTCCAGGGAGTCCAGCTCACGGCTCGTGGCACGGTCCAGCTCCTTGCCGGTGATGTCATCATCGATCTCCGGGGACTTGGCGCGGTCCGGACGGTTTGCACTGCGCAGATCACTGGGATTGTGCACCGACGGACGATCATCCCGCCGTGGTCCACCATTGTGCCGCACGCCGCGGCGGTCCTGCCGCTGACCGCCTCCCGAGGAGGAACGGCCGGCCCCACCGGAGCGTCCGGAGTCCGCGCCGCCACTCGAACCACCGCGCCGGCGTTGGCCGGAAGCCCGGTCCGGTCGCGCGCTGTTCTGACGGCGGGGTCGATCCGACGAGCCACGCCGGTCCTGGTTCTCGGACATCCGGAGATCCTCTCTACAGTTGAGACAACGACGCGGCGAGCCTTCTCGGCACGAGCGCCCGTCAGCCACACAAGCGTAGCCGACCTGGTGTGAACGACGGGGTCAGCAGCCCGTCAGCGCTGTTAAACGAGAAGGGCCTCGCACGTGAGTGCGAGGCCCTTCCCTCAATGGTTGTCCGGCGGCGTCCTACTCTCCCACATCCTCCCGGATGCAGTACCATCGGCGCAGTGGGCCTTAGCTTCCGGGTTCGGAATGGGACCGGGCGTTTCCCCCACGCTATGACCGCCGTAACTCTTTCACCCACCCCACCAACACTCACTCTCCCCTGCATCCCACACCAATGGTGTGGACTGCTTGGACGGGTGTCAGTGGTGGGTAGCCTGAAATGGTTACAACACGACTGTTGCACTCTTCGATTATCACGGGTTGTTGTTTCGCAACCGCATAGTGGACGCTACGCATCTGGCCATCCGACACCCCTTTTGAAAGGTGTGGGATTGGGTTTGTGTGTGTAAGTTATCGGCCTATTAGTACCGGTCGGCTTCACAAGTCGTTAGTCCTTGCTTCCACGTCCGGCCTATCAACCCAGTGGTCTGCTGGGGGCCTCCCACGACAAAGTCGTGTGGAAATCTCATCTCGAAGCTGGCTTCCCGCTTAGATGCTTTCAGCGGTTATCCTTCCCGAACGTAGCTAATCAGCGGTGCACCTGGCGGTACAACTGACATACCAGAGGTTCGTCCGTCCCGGTCCTCTCGTACTAAGGACAGACCTTCTCAAATTTCCTGCGCGCGCAGAGGATAGGGACCGAACTGTCTCACGACGTTCTGAACCCAGCTCGCGTACCGCTTTAATGGGCGAACAGCCCAACCCTTGGGACCTACTCCAGCCCCAGGATGCGACGAGCCGACATCGAGGTGCCAAACCATGCCGTCGATATGGACTCTTGGGCAAGATCAGCCTGTTATCCCCGAGGTACCTTTTATCCGTTGAGCGACGGCCCTTCCACGAGGTGCCGCCGGATCACTAGTCCCGACTTTCGTCCCTGCTCGAGATGCCTCTCTCACAGTCAAGCTCCCTTGTGCACTTGCACTCGACACCTGATTGCCAACCAGGCTGAGGGAACCTTTGGGCGCCTCCGTTACATTTTGGGAGGCAACCGCCCCAGTTAAACTACCCATCAGGCACTGTCCCTGACCCGGATCACGGGCCGAAGTTAGATGTCCAGAGTGACCAGAGTGGTATTTCAACGATGACTCCACACGAACTAGCGTCCATGCTTCAACGTCTCCCACCTATCCTACACAAGCCACACCGAACACCAATACCAAACTATAGTAAAGGTCTCGGGGTCTTTCCGTCCTTCTGCGCGTAACGAGCATCTTTACTCGTAGTGCAATTTCGCCGAGTTCACGGTTGAGACAGCGGGGAAGTCGTTACTCCATTCGTGCAGGTCGGAACTTACCCGACAAGGAATTTCGCTACCTTAGGATGGTTATAGTTACCACCGCCGTTTACTGGGGCTTAAATTCTCCGCTTCGCCTTACGGCTAACAGGTCCTCTTAACCTTCCAGCACCGGGCAGGAGTCAGTCCGTATACATCGTCTTGCGACTTCGCACGGACCTGTGTTTTTGATAAACAGTCGCTTCCCCCTGGTCTCTGCGGCCCCGATCCCCTCCAGAACGCGTGGTTCCTTCAAGGTTGGGGCCCCCCTTCTCCCGAAGTTACGGGGGCATTTTGCCGAGTTCCTTAACCATGATTCTCTCGATCGCCTTAGTATTCTCTACCTGACCACCTGTGTCGGTTTGGGGTACGGGCGGCTAGAACCTCACGTCGATGCTTTTCTAGGCAGCATAGGATCACCGGATCCCCCACCTAGTGGGGTCCTATCGGGTCTCAGGCTTCACGCCCGGCGGATTTACCAACCGGACACCCTACACCCTTGGACCAGGTCGATTCCATTGCCTGGCCCGGCTACCTTCCTGCGTCACACCTGTTAATACGCTTGCCTTACCGGTTCAGGTCCCGCGCTCCCCTGCCACGCACCCCGAAGGGTGTCTAGACAGGTTCGGGCGGTTAGTATCACCGGCTCAGCATTGGCGGTTCTTCGCCGGTACGGGAATATCAACCCGTTGTCCATCGACTACGCCTGTCGGCCTCGCCTTAGGTCCCGACTTACCCAGGGCAGATTAGCTTGACCCTGGAACCCTTGGTCATCCGGCGGACGGGTTTCTCACCCGTCTTTCGCTACTCATGCCTGCATTCTCACTCGTGCACAATCCACCAACGCTTACGCCCTGGCTTCACCTCGTACACGACGCTCCCCTACCCAGCCAGACCAAGTCTGACTGCCACGGTTTCGGCGGTGTGCTTGAGCCCCGCTACATTGTCGGCGCGGAATCACTTGACCAGTGAGCTATTACGCACTCTTTCAAGGATGGCTGCTTCTAAGCCAACCTCCTGGTTGTCACAGCAACTCCACATCCTTTCCCACTTAGCACACGCTTAGGGGCCTTAACCGGTGGTCTGGGCTGTTTCCCTCTCGACCATGAAGCTTATCCCCCACAGTCTCACTGCCACGCTCTCACTTCCCGGCATTCGGAGTTTGGCTGACGTCAGTAACCTTGTAGGGCCCATCTGCCATCCAGTAGCTCTACCTCCGGGAAGAAACACGTGACGCTGCACCTAAATGCATTTCGGGGAGAACCAGCTATCACGGAGTTTGATTGGCCTTTCACCCCTACCCACAGCTCATCCCCTCCATTTTCAACTGAAGTGGGTTCGGTCCTCCACGCGCTCTTACACGCGCTTCAACCTGGCCATGGGTAGATCACTCCGCTTCGGGTCTAGACCGTGCCACTCAAACGCCCTATTCAGACTCGCTTTCGCTACGGCTTCCCCACACGGGTTAACCTCGCGACACAGCACTAACTCGCAGGCTCATTCTTCAAAAGGCACGCCGTCACCCACACCCCCCAAAAGAGGGGCCAGGCTCCGACGGATTGTAGGCACATGGTTTCAGGTACTATTTCACTCCCCTCCCGGGGTGCTTTTCACCATTCCCTCACGGTACTGATCCGCTATCGGTCAACAGGTAGTATTCAGGCTTACCAGGTGGTCCTGGCAGATTCACACGGGATTTCTCGGGCCCCGTGCTACTCGGGCACATTCTCTAAGCGGCGGAATGCATTACAACTACGGGACTCTCACCCTCTACGGTCAGCCATCCAAAGCTGTTCGTCTATACACCCGCACCTCACCACGACAGTCCGGCAGAACCATCACGAAAAGGCCCACAACCCCGAACACGCAACCCCTGCCGGGTATCACACGTGAACGGTTTAGCCCCATCCGCTTTCGCTCGCCACTACTCACGGAATCACTTTTGTTTTCTCTTCCTGCAGGTACTGAGATGTTTCACTTCCCTGCGTTCCCTCCAACCGGCCTATGTGTTCAACCGGCGGTCACACGAACAACGTCGTGCGGGGTTCCCCCATTCGGACATCCTGGGATCAACGTCCGGTTATCGACTCCCCCAGGCTTATCGCAGATTCCCACGTCCTTCATCGGCTCCTGTTGCCAAGGCATCCACCATGCGCCCTGAAAAACTTAGCCACACAAGGCCAAGCCCTCAATGAGCACCACCCCACCACACCCTCACCCCAAGGCAAGACCATGATCGGATGGATCAAAAGATGACTACATTCTCGGCGCCACCACACACCACCAGGGGGCAGTATGCGATGACAATAAAAATAAGATGCTCGCGTCCACTATGCAGTTCCCAAACAACAACCCGCACCACACCCTCCACACCACCAACACACCCAACCCCCCAAAAAAGAGAGAAGAGCACGTCAACACGATGCTTCAGCATGGCCGGAACCAGGACAGGCCAAACAACAGCCAACCCGGAACAACCACCCCCTCACCCACCACACGGTGAACAAGAAGACAATCGGTCCTGTTGTCCCAGGACCCAACAGTGTGCCAAAACCCCAGAACATCCGGAACCAATGATCTCCTTCCACACGCCGGCGCGACATCCCAGACAACATCCAGGACGCCCATTCCAAAGCGCAGTACTACAAGACCACCAGCCGATACGACCAGGGCACTATTCATTGATGTTCCACCCATGAGCAACTCGCCGACCCACAAACGGGGCCGCTACGAGCACTACACCTGAACCACACACCCACGAACACATTGATCCGCGAGCCTGTCGGCTAGGGGCTCCTTAGAAAGGAGGTGATCCAGCCGCACCTTCCGGTACGGCTACCTTGTTACGACTTAGTCCCAATCGCCAGTCCCACCTTCGACGGCTCCCCCCACAAGGGTTGGGCCACCGGCTTCGGGTGTTACCGACTTTCGTGACTTGACGGGCGGTGTGTACAAGGCCCGGGAACGTATTCACCGCAGCGTTGCTGATCTGCGATTACTAGCGACTCCGACTTCATGGGGTCGAGTTGCAGACCCCAATCCGAACTGAGACCGGCTTTTTGGGATTAGCTCCACCTCACAGTATCGCAACCCATTGTACCGGCCATTGTAGCATGCGTGAAGCCCAAGACATAAGGGGCATGATGATTTGACGTCGTCCCCACCTTCCTCCGAGTTGACCCCGGCAGTCTCCCATGAGTCCCCGGCATAACCCGCTGGCAACATGGAACGAGGGTTGCGCTCGTTGCGGGACTTAACCCAACATCTCACGACACGAGCTGACGACAACCATGCACCACCTGTGAACCCGCCCCAAAGGGGAAAGACCATCTCTGGCCCGGTCGGGAACATGTCAAGCCTTGGTAAGGTTCTTCGCGTTGCATCGAATTAATCCGCATGCTCCGCCGCTTGTGCGGGCCCCCGTCAATTCCTTTGAGTTTTAGCCTTGCGGCCGTACTCCCCAGGCGGGGCACTTAATGCGTTAGCTGCGGCGCGGAAAACGTGGAATGTCCCCCACACCTAGTGCCCAACGTTTACGGCATGGACTACCAGGGTATCTAATCCTGTTCGCTCCCCATGCTTTCGCTCCTCAGCGTCAGTAACAGCCCAGAGACCTGCCTTCGCCATCGGTGTTCCTCCTGATATCTGCGCATTTCACCGCTACACCAGGAATTCCAGTCTCCCCTACTGCACTCTAGTCTGCCCGTACCCACCGCAGATCCGGGGTTAAGCCCCGGACTTTCACGGCAGACGCGACAAACCGCCTACGAGCTCTTTACGCCCAATAATTCCGGATAACGCTCGCGCCCTACGTATTACCGCGGCTGCTGGCACGTAGTTAGCCGGCGCTTCTTCTGCAGGTACCGTCACTTTCGCTTCTTCCCTACTGAAAGAGGTTTACAACCCGAAGGCCGTCATCCCTCACGCGGCGTCGCTGCATCAGGCTTGCGCCCATTGTGCAATATTCCCCACTGCTGCCTCCCGTAGGAGTCTGGGCCGTGTCTCAGTCCCAGTGTGGCCGGTCACCCTCTCAGGCCGGCTACCCGTCGTCGCCTTGGTGAGCCATTACCTCACCAACAAGCTGATAGGCCGCGAGTCCATCCAAAACCGATAAATCTTTCCACCCCCACACCATGCGGCAGGAGGTCGTATCCGGTATTAGACCCAGTTTCCCGGGCTTATCCCAGAGTCAAGGGAAGGTTACTCACGTGTTACTCACCCGTTCGCCACTCATCCACCCCAGCAAGCTGGGGCTTCAGCGTTCGACTTGCATGTGTTAAGCACGCCGCCAGCGTTCATCCTGAGCCAGGATCAAACTCTCCGTAAAAAATTACTAAAGAAACAACAACCAACCCAGCGGAAAACCAGGCCAGCCATCATTCAATCCATGGCAAAACCACCAGCACACACGGGGTGCGCACCAGCGGCATAACCAATTCCAAAAAATTGGCATCAACAAACTTGGCACACTATTGAGTTCTCAAACAACAGGCACATGATGACTACTCACCGAATCTAATCCAAAATATTTGGACCGTTTTTCCGGCTTTCCTCGTCTGCGGTTATCAACTTTATACCCTCGGTCTTCATCTCGTCAAATCGGCGTTTCCGGCGATTTCTCGGTCTTCATAACCTTGAGTATTCAGTTGTTTTCATCCAGTTCTCCACGCCGGCCACGATGGGGCTCGACCGCTTTGTCCTGCATGATCCGAACTTCATTCGGGCCCTTGAACCTACACCGCAATGGGCGCAAGAGTCTAGGCCTGACTTCTGTTCGGGGTTGGCCGCCGATTTCCCGCTTTCGCGGCTGACGACTTGAAGAACTATACACACGGATCCGCACGGTGGCAAAACCGGCCGCAGTACCCCCCTTGCACCCCTCGGTTCCGCATGATTCCGGGGTTTTCGCTCCGGAATCCACGGAGCTGCCGAGACAGTGTGAGGCAGGTCTCCTGTGGATCTCAGGTCAGGCCGTCAGATCCACCAGGGCCAGGTGCTTCTTGCCCCGGCGCACCAGCAGGTACCTCCCGTGGAGGGCCTCCTCGGGGCCGAAGACGGCCTCGGCATCAGTCACCTTGACGTTGTTCACCGAGGCGCCGCCGTCATGGACGGTACGCCGGGCCTCCGAGTTCGAGCCGGAGAGACCCGTGGCCACGAGCAGCTCCACGATGCCCACGGGTCCCCCAGCGCCCAGGCCGGGTTCCGCCACGGGGAGTTCCGCGGTCGCCGCCGCGAGCGTCGGCTCGTCCACGGAGGCCAGGTCCCCCTGACCGAACAACGCGGCTGAGGCGCTGATGACCTTGTGGGTGGCCCCCTCCCCGTGCACCAGGGAGGTCACCTCCCAGGCCAGGGTCTTCTGCGCCTCCCGCCGGAACGGCTCCTCCTCCACCTTCACGGCCAGCGCATCGATCTGTTCGCGGTGCAGGAAGGTGAAGACCTTCAGGCGGTCGATCACATCCGCGTCCGCGGTGTTGAGCCAGAACTGGTAGAAGGTGTAGGCCGAGCACATGTGGGCATCCAGCCAGATGGCGTTGCCCTCGGACTTGCCGAACTTGGTGCCGTCCGAGTTGGTGATCAGGGGGGTGCCGATGGCATGGGCCGAGACTCCCTCCACCTTGCGGATCAGATCCGTGCCGGAGGTCAGGTTGCCCCACTGGTCCGAGCCACCGGTCTGCAGCACACAGCCGTAGTCCCGGTAGAGGTTCAGGAAGTCCATCCCCTGGAGCACCTGGTACGAGAACTCGGTGTAGGAGATGCCCTCGTCCGAGTTCAGGCGCTTGGCGACGTTCTCCTTCTTGACCATGGTGCCCACGCGGAAGTGCTTGCCGATGTCCCGCAGGAAGTCCAGGGCACTGAGCCGGCCGGTCCAGTCCAGGTTGTTCACCATCCGGGCAGCGTTGTCCCCCTCGAAGGAGAGGAATCGCTCGATCTGCCCGCGCAGGTAGCCCACCCACTCGGTGACGGTGTCCCGATCATTCAGCACCCGTTCGGCGGTCTGCCGCGGGTCCCCGATCAGGCCGGTGGAACCGCCGACCAGTCCCAGTGGACGGTGACCGGCCAATTGGAGCCGGCGCAGCACCAGGATCTGCACGAGATTGCCCAGGTGCAGAGACGGTGCCGTCGGGTCGAAGCCGCAGTAGTACGTCACCGGGCCCCCGGAGAGCAGTTCCTCCAGTGCCTCCTCGTCCGTGGAGACGTGCACGAGCCCGCGCCATTGCAGCTCCTGCCAGATGTTCGCGAAGGACGGGTCGTTGGACTGCCCGGCCAGGGCCGGGTTCACGGCCGCGGGGCCGGTGGACGTGCTGGTCACGATGGACTGCCTCTCAGGAGGATCGGTAGGGGGAATGATCAGGGAAGGGTGCAGGAGACGGGTTCAGCAGACGGGTTCTGGAAGAGGCCGGGCCCGACGCCGGACGGCCGGCTACTCCAACCCGGTGGGCAGTTCGCCCGTGGTCACCACACGCAGGGTCTGGGTGGAACGGGTCATCGCCACATAGAGGTCTCCGACGAGGCCGCCGGCCTCCTGGACGATCAGGGCCGGTTCGACCAGCACGACCGCGTCGAACTCCAGGCCCTTGGCCTCGCCCGGGGTGGTGGCCACGATGTCCTGACCGAGTCCCCCACCGCCGGAGCCGACGCGATCCCCATAGGTGATGCGCAGCAGCTCTGCGACCTCACGCTCAAGGGACACCGGGGCGATCACGGCCAGCAGGCCGCCGTCGATCCTCTCCAGGTCCTCGGCGACCCCGGCCAGCAGGGCGGTGTCCCGGTCGGCGGGGACCACCCGGGTCACGGTGGGCTCCCAATCGCCCTCACGGACGGCCTGCGGGGAGGAGACCGGCAGACCGGCGGCCTGGGCCACGGAGGCCGCCAGCCGCGTGATCCTGGCCGGCGTTCGGTAGTTCACGGTCAGTTCCTCCAGCCGCCAGCGTTCCTCGACGAACGGCTCGAGTGCCTCGGCCCAGGAGGTCACGTTCGCAGCCGAGGAGGCCTGGGCGATGTCCCCGACGATCGTGAACGACTTCAGCGGGCACCGACGCATCAGGAGCCGCCACTGCATGGGGGACAGCTCCTGCGACTCGTCGACCACCACGTGCCCATAGGTCCAGGTGCGGTCCGTGGCGGCCCGCTCGGCCGGGGAAACGTACTGGTCCCTCGCTTGGTTGGCCTCCACCAGGGCATCCGCGGAGACCACCCCGTCCACCCCGAAGTCCTCGAGCATGGCGTTCACGTTCGTCAGGGTGGCCTCGGCGTTGACCAGATCCCGCTTGCGGGCGGCCTTCTCATCCGCCTGAGCCCGGCCCGCCGTGGCATCCCACTCCCCCAGCAGTTCTGCGGCCTCGTCCAGGAGGGGGACGTCCGCCTCCGTCCAGGGGGCGTCTGCGGGCCGGAGGAGGCGACGGCGGTGCTTCGGCTTGAGGAAGGGAGCCGCCATCTCGAGATGGTCGGGACGGGAGAACAGGTCTGTGAGGAGCTTCTCCGGGGTCAGCGGCATCCAGCACAGGTTCAGCGTGATGCGCACATCCCGGGAGGTGCGTACGTCCTCGGTGAGGTAGGACCGGTCGATGTTGTTGCCGGCACCCGAGGACTTCTCCAGCTTGTCCTTGAGCTGGTCCGCGAGCTCGCGCACCATGATCTTCACGAACGTGGCCCGCGCCTCGTTGTGCGGCTTCCCAGTGGCCCGGGCACGGTCCCGCGCCCGGCGGACCTGCTTGGGACGGATGGTCAGCATGGTGCCGCCCACGTCCACCTTGCGCGGGCCCGAGGGCAGGCGCTGGCGGTTGGCCACGGCGTTGGCCACCACGTCCGCCATGAACAGCCTGCCCTTGATCTTGGTGATCCTCCGGTCCGTCTCCGGGACGGCCTTGACACCGGGCATGAGCCGGCCGAGAGAGGACATCACCACGCCGGTCTCCCCGAGGGAGGGCAGCACCCGGTCGATGTACCTCATGAAGGACTGGGACGGGCCCACGAGCAGCACCCCGGCCGTCTTCAGGCGGTCACGGTGGGTGTAGAGCAGGTAGGCCGCCCGGTGCAGGGCCACCGCGGTCTTGCCGGTGCCCGGTCCGCCCTGGACCACGAGCACGCCCTTGAGCGGCGAACGGATGATGGCGTCCTGCTCGGACTGGATGGTGGCGACGATGTCACCCATCTGGCCGGTGCGACGGGCGGTGACGGCGGCCAGCAGGGCACCGGCGCCGTGGTGTACCGAGGAGTCGTCCAGCAGGGTGGCGTCCAGGACATCGTCCTCGAGGTCCACCACGGAGCGACCGCGCAGCATCAGGTGGCGGCGGCGGCGCACTCCGAGCCGCTGGTGCGCGGTGGCCTGGTAGAACGCCCCGGCCTCCGGCGCGCGCCAGTCCACCATGAGCCGGACCTGATCCTCGTCCGTCAGCCCGATGCGGCCGATGTACCGTTCATCCCCGCCGTCCAGGTCAAGACGCCCGAAGACCATCCTGTCGTCCACGGCGTACAACTGGGCCAGCCGGTCCTCATAGAGCGAGGCGAAGGCGTCCCGCTCGGAGACGTTCTGCACCGATCCCTGGGGACCCTCCTTGCGGACGCGGGCCAGCTGGCTCTCCTTCTCGGCACGCAGTTCATCCAGGCGTTCGTAGAGCCGGGCGACGTAGCCGCGCTCATGCTCCAGTTCGGTCTGGTGGACGGGGACCACATCAGTCATGCCTGGCACACCTTAGGGCTATCGATGGTGCCCCACAGGGTCCGACGAATCCGCCAGAACCCCAGGGCACCTCGGAACGAGTGACCATCCATAGTACAGCCGTGCGGATGAACGAAACGTTAATGCCGTCCCATCAGCCGCGCCGCCGGGGCTTCGCGGCCCGATAGGCCGAGACCGAGGGCTCGTCCGGGAGCCAGAACCGCCAGGGGAAGTCCCCGGTCCCACCGGGGCCGGAGACCCCGGTGCGCGGTCCGCTCAAGGTGCCGGGCCGGCGTCGTTGCCTGATGCCGGAGAGCCACACGCCGTCCATGACCGTGCCCTCCGGTGCCGAGTCGAGCACCGAGGCCGGGGCGGGTCCCGGCACGAGCGCGGAGCCGTCATCCCCTCGCCCAAGGCCCAGGGACTGGGCCAGCCGCGCCGGGCCGGAGGCCAACCTCGGACCCGCGGGCGCCCGGGGGCCTCGGCGCTCGGCGGCGGCCCGGAACCCCGCGGTGACCTCGCCGGCCCGCAGCAGGACGGCCGAGCTGGCGCCCTGGGGCCCGCAGACGATGTTCACGCACCAGTGCATCCCGTAGGTGAAGTACACGTAGACGAACCCGGCCGGGCCGAACATGGTCCCGTTACGGGCGGTCCGGCCCCGGAAGGCGTGCGAGCCCGGGTCCCGGGCCCCCTCGTAGGCCTCCACCTCGGACAGCCGGACGCTGACCGCCTGGCCTTGGCGGGCGACCGTCAGCGTGGAGCCGAGCAGCAGCGGCGCGGCGTGCAGAGCCCCTCGCTGCAGCGCCGGCCACGATTCACCGCCCACGCGTGCTCATCCGAGGACGGAGGAGTCCCCGAAGGCCCGGAGCTCAGCGAGCTGACGCCTGAGCTCGGCCAACTGCGCCTCGACGGCCTCCGGCGCGGTGCCGCCCTGGGCGTTTCGGGAGTTCAGGGAGCCGGACGTGGACAGCACGGTGCGCACCTCGGACGTCAACGCCGGGGAGATCGCCGCATAGTCCTCGTCCGTGAGATCCCACAGTTCGACCCCGCGCTGCTCGGCCACCTGGACGGCCTCACCGGAGAGCTCGTGGGCGTCCCGGAACGGCACGCCGGAGCGCACCAGCCATTCCGCGATGTCCGTGGCCAGGGCGAAGCCCTGCGGGGCCAGCTCGGCCATCCGCGGCGTGTTGAACGTCAGGGTGGCGATCATCCCGGAGACGGCGGGCAACAGCAGCTCGAGGGTGTCCGCCGCATCGAAGACCGGCTCCTTGTCCTCCTGCAGGTCCCGGTTGTAGGCCAAGGGCAGGCCCTTGAGCGTGGCCAGCAGGCCGGTCAGGTCACCGATCAGCCGGCCGGACTTGCCCCGGGCCAGCTCGGCCACGTCCGGGTTCTTCTTCTGCGGCATGATCGAGGACCCGGTGGAGTAGGCGTCATCCAGGGTGACGAAGCCGGCCTCCTTGGTGGCCCAGAAGATGACCTCCTCGCTGATGCGGGACAGGTCCACGCCCACCATGGCGCACACCCACGCGAACTCGGCGAAGACGTCCCGGGCGGCGGTGCCGTCGATCGAGTTCCAGGCCGCGGAGGAGAAGCCGAGCTCGGCGGCCACCGCGTTGGGGTCCAACCCCAGCGAGGAACCCGCCAGCGCTCCGGAGCCATAGGGGGACACAGCGGCGCGGCGGTCCCAGTCCACGAACCGCTGCACGTCCCGGGTCATGGACCAGGCGTGGGCCAGCAGGTGGTGGCTGAGCAGGACGGGCTGGGCGTGCTGCAGGTGGGTCCGCCCCGGCATGGGGGCGTAGGGGTGCGCCTCGGCCTGGGCGATCAGCGCGTCCACCGTCTCCAGCAGCCGCGCGGCGATGAGCCGGGCATGGTCCCGCAGGAACATCCGCCCCAGCGTGGCGATCTGGTCATTGCGGGACCGCCCGGCTCGCAGCTTGCCGCCCAGCGCGGACCCGGCCCGCTCGATCAGTCCCCGCTCGAGTGAGCCGTGCACGTCCTCGTCCGAGGCGGCCGCGGTGTACGCGCCGGAGACCACATCCGCCTCCAGGGTGTCGAGTGCCTCGAGCATGGCGGTCAGCTCGACGTCGTCGAGCAGTCCGGCCGTGTGCAGGACCCGCGCGTGGGCGCGAGAGCCGGCGACGTCATAGCGGGCCAGCCGCCAGTCGAAGTCCGTGGACTTGCTCAGGGCCGCAAGGGCATCCGCGGGGCCGCCGGCGAACCGACCGCCCCACAGGGACCCCTCATTGGTGCCGTGGCGTTCGGACACGGTTCAGGCCCCCGTGTTCCCGGCGTTGTCGGCGCTGTTCTCGTTGCTCAGCTCGGCGACGTCCAGGAGGGAGTCCACTGTGTTGCCTCCGGCCACCCGCTGGTCGCGCTCGGTGGCGACCTTCGAGGACAGCCCGAAGATGTCGATGAAGCCGCGGGCCGAGGACTGGTCGAACGCGTCACCCTCGTCATAGGTGGCCAGGTTGAAGTCATACAGGCCGGTCTCCGAGCGGCGGCCCTGCACCGTGGCGCGGCCACCATGCATCTCCATGCGGATGTCCCCGGAGACGTACTTCTGAGACTCGTCGATGAAGACGTCCAGGTTCTTCTTCAGCGGGGAGAACCACTGGCCGTCATAGACGATCTCCGTCCAGCGTTGGTCCACGGTCTTCTTGAAGCGGGCCTGCTCGCGCTCGAGGGTGATGTTCTCCAGTTCCCGGTGGGCCGTCATGAGGGCCATGGCGCCCGGCGCCTCGTAGATCTCGCGGGACTTGATGCCCACCAGGCGGTCCTCGACGATGTCCACGCGGCCGATGCCCTGGGCACCGGCCCGGCGGTTCATCTCCTCGATGATCTGCAGCGCGGAGAGCGCGCGCCCGTCCAATGCCGTGGGGACGCCCTGCTCGAAGGTCACGGTCACCACGTCCGGCGCCGGGGGGAAGGACGGATCATCGGTGTAGTCATAGACGTCCTTGGTGGGGCCGTTCCAGATGTCCTCCAGGAAGCCGGTCTCCACGGCCCGTCCCCAGACGTTCTGGTCGATGGAGAAGGGGTTCTTCTTGGTGGTGACGATCGGCAGCTCGTTGCGCTCGGCGTACTCGATGGCCTTGTCACGGGTCAGGGCCAGGTCCCGTACCGGGGCGATGCACTTCAGGTCCGGCCCCAGGGTCTGGATGCCGACCTCGAAGCGCACCTGATCGTTGCCCTTGCCCGTGCAGCCGTGGGCCACGGTGGAGGCGCCGAACTGACGGGCGGCTGCCACCAGGTGGCGCACGATGACGGGGCGGGAGATGGCGGAGACCAGCGGGTAGGCGTCCATGTAGAGACCGTTGGCCTTCAGGGTGGGCCAGCAGTACTGCTCGGCGAACTCGTCCCGGGCATCGGCCACGTAGGCCTCCACCGCACCGCAGTCCAGCGCGCGCTGACGCACCGTCTCCAGATCCTCTCCGCCCTGGCCCACGTCCACGGCCACGGCGATCACCTCGGCACCCGTGGCCTCTGCGATCCAGCCAATGGCCACCGACGTGTCCAGTCCGCCCGAGTAGGCCAGGACGATGCGCTCTGTCATTGCGTGCTCCTTAGGATTGCCTGCGTTGCCGCCCCGCGGTCGGGACGTGCGTTTCGCCTTATGCAGCAGTCTACATATTTATGCAGATTTGCCGAAGCCCGAACCGCACCGCTCGTTTTCTCACCGTAATCTGGAGAGATGACGAGCGATACCCCACACCCCACCCCAGAGCCTGCCTCGGTGCCGACGCCGGAACTGACAGACGAGCAGCTGGACTTCCTCAACGCCCTGTTCGACCTGGCGCGGGCCGGCGACGCCGAGCAGCTGCTGCCCGCCATCGACCAGGGCGTGCCGGTGAACCTGACCAATCACAAGGGTGACACCCTGCTGATCCTCGCGACCTACAACAACCACCCGGCACTCGTTAAGGCGCTGATCGAGCGCGGCGCGGAGGTGGACCGGCTCAACGGGCGCGGCCAGTCGGCACTGTCCTGCGCCGTGTTCGTCCAGAACGAGGAGTCTGTCATGGCCCTCCTGGCCGCCGGGGCGGATCCGGACGAGGGGCCGGTGAGCGCTCGTGCCGCCGTGGAGATGTTCGGACTCGACGCCATGCGCACCCTGCTCGAGACCCAGGCCGGCCCTGCGGGACCCGCCGACCCCTCCGGCCCGTCAGATCCGCCCAATCCATCCGACCCCACTGCCTGAGGACACCCCCCGGCATGAGAGGCCCATGAGAATCCGCAGGAGAATTTGACGTTATCGTTCTGATGCATTTCACTGGACCTAGTCCTGCTTCGTGATCTTATCGTGATCTAGCAGGAAGCCTGCGGAGCTCCCCCACCTGCACCGTCCCTTGGGAGCCCCGCGCCGTGAACTCCATCGCGGACGGCGGACGGTGCTGCACGGACGGTCGGGGACGACCTGAGCAGTGGTGGGCCGAAACCCTCAAACACCATGCAGAAGACCTCCACTGCCACCCAGTCCACCCGCGGCGCCATCGTCCGCCGCTCCGCTGCCGGCCTCGCCGGCCTCGCTGTCGCCGGTGCCGGCCTGACCGCGCTGTCCGCCCCCGCCACCGCCGCCCCGGCCTCCAGCTGGAACGCGCTCGCCCAGTGCGAGTCCGGCGGCAACTGGTCCATCAACACGGGCAACGGCTACTACGGCGGCCTGCAGTTCTCCCCGAGCTCCTGGCGCGCAGCCGGCGGCTCCGGCATGCCGCACCAGGCCTCCAAGGCCGAGCAGATCCGTGTCGCCGAGAACCTGCTCTCCATGCAGGGCTGGGGCGCCTGGCCCGCCTGCTCCGCCAAGCTCGGCCTGTACGGCAACGGCGGCAGCGCCGAGGTGACCACCCAGTCCGCCGAGTCCTCCTCCCAGACGCAGGAGGCCCCCGCCCAGCAGGCTCCCCAGCAGCAGGCTCCCCAGCAGGAGGCGCCCGCCCAGCAGGAGGCCCCGCAGCAGCAGGCCCCGGCCCAGCAGGCTCCCGTGCAGGAGGAGCGCACCTCCTCCGTCTCCCCGGTGGAGAAGTCCGAGGAGACCATCACCGTCAAGGCCGGTGACACCCTGTACAAGCTCGCCGAGGCCAATGGCGTCGAGGGCGGCTGGGAGGCCCTGTACGCGGCCAACACCGACACGGTGTCCAACGCCGACCTGATCTTCGTCGGCCAGACCCTGCACCTGCCGGCCTGATCCACGGCACGCTACACAGCATCGCCGACTGAGCGGTCCCAGCGGGCCGCGAACGGCTGAGGAAGGCGCCGGAGGGGAACATTCCCTCCGGCGCTTTCCTGTCTCCACGCGGCGGCCTATAGGGTGTCAGGAGCAGAATTCGCGCCGCGCCCACCGGGATCCCCGGTGCAGACGCACCAGAACAGCTTCCTTCAGGGGGACACCATGACTCTGACCACCACCGCACCACAGCCCCGGCGCGTCTCCAGGGCGCGCGCGCTCAGAGGCTGGGGCCTGTTGGCCCTGGGAACCACCGCTGCCCTCAGCCTGAGCGCATGCTCCGGTGCCGATGTGCCTCCCCTGGAGGATGTGTGGCCGGAGGCCTACGCCTCGATCGAGGAGGCCACGTCCGTGGCCGTGGACGGCAACGTCACCCAGGGCGGCCAGGAGATGACGGTGTCCATCGCCGGTCAGATCGACGACTCCTCCTATGCGGGCAATGTCTCCATGGACGGCGTGGCGATCGAGATCATCGGCAACAGTGAGAACACCTACATGAAGCCGAACACAGCCTTCTACGAGCAGAACGGCGGCGCCCAGCTGCAGGACATGGTGGGCGAGAAGTGGCTCCGGATGCCGGCCGGCGAGGGCGGATTCACCATGTCCACCCTGTGGGAGTCCTTCATCGGGGACATCCCGGCCGGTGACGAGTTCGGCAACTCGGACTACACGTCCGAGCCAACGGAGTTGGACGGCGAGCAGGTCTACAAGTACACCGGCAGCAACGAGGACACCGGGGCACCGGTCAGCGTCTACCTCTCCCAGGACAACCGGCTGCTGCGCATCGAGGCTCAGAGCGGCTCGGAAGGCGGCGCCTCCGGAGACTCCACCCCTTCAACCTCTCCCTCCGACGATCCCTCCACCTCCCCGTCTGCCACGACCTCCGAGGCATCGGGGTCAGGCTCCGCCGACGAGTCCGGTGCGGGCACCATCGACTTCTCCCGCTGGGACGCGGTGGAGCCGGTCGAGATGCCGGCCGAGGACGAGGTCTTCGTGATCCCGGGGAGCTAGCCGGCCCCGCCTCCCACCCGTCCCCGGCGATCGGGAGCGGCTATCCCGCGTATTCGAGGAAGCGCCCGGCCACGGCCATGCCCCCGTCCGGCGCGCGGGTGACGATCATGATCGTGTCGTCGCCCGCGATGGTGCCGAGGATGTCCGGCTGGCGCGACTGGTCGATCACGCTGGCCAGGAACTGCGCCGCACCGGGCGGGGTCCGCAGGATCACCAGGTTGGCACTGGACTCGGCCGCCACCAGCAGGTCACGGCACAGGCTCGTCAGGCGTCCCTCGAGTGCCTCTGGAGGCCGGCGGCCGGGCAGTTCGCCCGTCACTGGGCCCTCCGGCGGCACGGAATACACCAGCTGGCCGCTCTCCCCGCGCACCCGGTACGCGCCCAGCTCCACGAGGTCCCGGGACAGGGTTCCCTGTGTCACAGAGACGCCCCGGTCCCCCAGCGCCGCGAGCAGTTCGGCCTGGCTGTGCACGTCCGTGGAGTCCAGCACCTCCTTGATGGCGGCCTGGCGGGCGGTCTTGGTGGCCGGCGCGCTCATCGGCGGGCGGGCTCCGGAACGACGCCGGCCCCGCCTGGTGCGCTGTCCGGTGCAGTTGCCAGCCCGGAGCGGTACAGCAGCCAGGCCATGAGGGCCTTCTGCGCGTGCAGGCGGTTCTCCGCCTCGTCGAACACCACGGACTGAGGGCCGTCGATCACCTCTGCGGACACCTCGAACCCGCGGTAGGCGGGCAGGCAGTGCAGGAAGATCGCGTCCTGGGCCGCCGCCGACATGGCCCTGGCATCCACCGCGTAGTCGCGGAACAGGGACTGCCTGGCCTCCTTCTCATCCTCCTGCCCCATGGAGATCCACGTGTCGGTGACCACCACGTCCGCCCCGTCCAGTGCCTGCATGGCATCAGTGGTGACCAGTACCGATCCCCCGGTCTCGGCGGCCCGGTCCTCGGCGGCCGCCACGACTCCCTGTTCAGGCAGGTGGCCGGCGGGGCCCGCGATCCTCACGTGCATTCCGGCCGTCACCCCGGCCAGCAGGTAGGAATTGGCCATGTTGTTGGCGGCGTCCCCGAGGTAGGCCATCACCAGGCCCTCGGTGTGGCCCTTGTGTTCGCGCACCGTCAGCAGGTCCGCCAGCAGCTGACAGGGGTGGTAGTCGTCCGAGAGTGCGTTGATCACCGGCACGGAGGAGTGCTCGGCCATCTCCTGCAGTCCCGACTGCGCGAAGGTCCGCCAGACGATCACGGAGACCATCCGGGAGAGTACCTGTGCGGTGTCCGCGATGGACTCCTTGTGGCCCAGCTGCGAGTCGCCGGGGTTGATGATCAGTGGTTGGCCACCGAGGTCGGCGATGCCCGCCGCGAAGGACACCCTGGTCCGCGTGGAGGTCTTGTCGAAGAACACGATCCCGGTCTGTGGGCCCGCCAGTGGTCGGTGCTGGAACCGATCGGCCTTCATGGCCTGGGCCAGGTCCAGCACCTCGCTCTGCTCGGCCGGTGTGAGGTCGGTGTCCACCAGGAAGTGCCGGAGGGCCGGGGCTGCCGGGGACGGAGTGGTGCTGGTGCTCATGCGCTCTTCTCCTGCGTCTGGTGCGTCGGGTCGATCGTGCCTGGCGCGGACTGGGCCGCGCCGCTGGATGTCAGGGCCGCGTCCAGCAGGGACGGCAGGTCGACGACCAGCTGGTCGGCCTCCTGCTCGCCCATCACCAGTGGCGGGGCCAGGCGCAAGGTCTCGGGGCCGGTGGCATTGAGCAGGTACCCGGCCTGCAGACCGGCGCGGACGACGGCGGGGGCCAGACCGCCGCTGGGCACCGGGGCTTCAGAACCAGCCGGGACGGCGAGGTCCACGCCGATCAGGAGACCGTACTGCCGCACCGCCGCCACACCGTCCACGGCCGCCAACGCGCCGGCGAGCCGGGCCCCCAGGGAACGGGCGTGCTCCAGCAACCCGTCCCGCGTGATGGTGTCCAGCACCGCCAGCCCGGCCGCCGTAGCCATCGGATTGCCGCCGAAGGTGGTGCCGTGCTGGCCGGCGGTGAGCAGCCGCGAGGTCCGGTCCCCGAAACTCACCAGGGCGCCGATGGGGATGCCGCCCCCCAGTCCCTTGGCCAGGGTCATGGCGTCCGGCACCACAGCTCCATCCTGGCCCGTGACCGCCGGATTCTGATGGGCGAACCAGGCCCCCGTCCGGCCAGTGCCGGACTGCACCTCATCGAAGATCAGCAGGGCCCCGTGGCGCCGAGTGGCCTCCCGGGCAGCCTGCAGGTATCCGGCCGGCCAGCCGTGTACCCCGGATTCACCCTGCACGGGCTCCATGATGACGGCGGCCACCGTCTCGTCCACCGCAGCCTCCAGCGCGGCGACGTCTCCGGCCGGGATGAACTCGATCCCGCCGGGCAACGGCTCGAAGGGCTCTCGGTAGGCGGGCTTCCAGGTCATGGCCAGCGCCCCCAGGGTGCGGCCGTGGAAGCTGCCCTCCAGGGCCAGGACGCGCTGCCGGCGGCCGGAGGGGTCCTCACGGCCGTGGCGGCGGGCCAACTTCAGGGCGGCCTCGTTGGCCTCCGAGCCCGAATTGGCGAAGAACACCGTGGACCCCTCGGGCGCGTTCGCCAGGCCCAGGAGCCGTTCCGCCAGCACGATCTGGGGTTGAGAGCTGAAGAGGTTGGAGATGTGCCCGAGGGTCCCCAGCTGCTCGGTGACAGCCCCCACGAGCGCAGGATGGGCGTGCCCCAGGGCATTCACGGCGATCCCCCCGAGGAAGTCGGTGTAGCGCCTGCCGTCGGCGTCCCAGACGTGAACGCCCTCGCCGCGGACCAGTACGCGGCTCGGAGCGCCGAAGACGCCGGTCAGGGCGGAGGTGTAGCGGTTCAGCAGGGTCTCGTTGGACCCGCCGGTGTGCGGTGCGGTCATCATGCTCCCGGTGTGCTCGTGGAGTGGGCGGGGTGGTCGTCCGGCAGGACCTGGGTGCCCACGCCGGCGGTGGTGAAGATCTCCAGCAGCATCGAGTGCGGCTCTCGCCCGTCCACGATGTGCGCCTGCGGGACCCCGCCGTCCACGGCCTTCAGGCACGCCGCCATCTTCGGGATCATGCCGGACTGGAGGGTGGGCAGCAGGGCTCGGAGCTCCCCCGCGCCGAGGGAGGAGACCAGCGAGGTACGGTCCGGCCAGTTCGAGTACAGGCCCTCCACGTCCGTGAGGACCACGAGCTTCGAGGCACCCAGGGCCACGGCCAGGGCGGCGGCGGCCGTGTCCGCGTTGACGTTGAGCACGTCCCCGGTCGGATGCCCACCAGGATCGACCTCCGGCGCCACGGAGGAGACCACGGGGATCCGGCCGTTGTCCACGAGGTCGCGGATGGCGGTGGGGTTGACCCCGGTGACCTCGCCCACCAGGCCGAGGTCCACGGCCTCGCCGTCCACCTCGGTGCCGGTCCGGCGGGCGCGGAAGAGTGCTGCGTCCTCGCCGGACATTCCAACGGCGTAGGGACCATGGCCGTTGACCAGCCCCACCAGCTCGCGGCCCACCTGGCCGGTGAGGACCATCCGGACCACCTCCATGGCCTCGGCGGTGGTGACGCGCAGCCCGCCGGCGAACTCGGAGGCGATCCCGAGTCGGTCCAACATGGTGTTGATCTGCGGTCCGCCACCGTGCACCACCACGGGGTGGATGCCACAATGGTGCAGGAAGACGATGTCCTCGGCAAAGGCCCGGCGCAGTGGCTCCGAGACCATCGCATTGCCGCCGTACTTGATGACCATGATGGACCCGGCGAAGCGCTGGATCCACGGCAGGGCCTCGAGCAGCACGGCGGCCTTGGCCGCAGCTCCGTCCCCGGGCGCTGGGGCGGAGGCCGCGGCAGAGGTGACCTCAGGTGACGTGTTCATGGCCCTCAGCTCGAGTAGGCGGAATTCTCATGCACGTAGTCATGCGTGAGGTCGTTGGTCCAGATGGTCGCCGTCTCGGATCCCGCGTGCAGGTCGATGACCACACGGACCTCACGCGGGGAGAGGTCCACGAGCTCGCGGTCCTCGCCCACCCCGGAGTCGCGGCAGACCTGGACGCCGTTGAAGTACACGTCGAGACGCTCGGGGTCGAAGGGGGCCACCTCCTCCGGCACGGTGCCGACGGCGGAGATGACACGCCCCCAGTTCGGGTCCCGGCCGAACACGGCGGCCTTGAACAGGTTGGACCGGGACACGGCCCGGGCCACGGCCTCGGCGGCCTCCTCGGTGGTCGCGTTGACCACCTCGATGGAGATCTCGTGGGCGGCCCCCTCGGCGTCTGCGATCAATTGCCGCGCCAGGTCCGCACAGACCGTGCGCAGACCCTCCTGGAACTCCGATGCCTCCGGCCGGGTCGTGGACGCCCCGGAGGCGAGCAGCGCCACGGTGTCGTTCGTGGACATGCAGCCATCGGAATCCGCCCGGTTGAAGGTGGTCCGGACCGCCTCGGCCAGCGCTGCCTTCAAGGCCGCAGGGTCCATGACGGCGTCGGTGGTGATGACGCACAGCATGGTGGCCATCCCCGGAGCGAGCATCCCAGCCCCCTTGGCCATGCCACCGATCGTGTATCCGGGTCCACGGTGGACCGAGGTCTTGGGCACCGTGTCCGTGGTCATGATGGCCTCGGCCGCAACGGCACCGCCCTCGGCACCCAGCGCCTCCACCGCGGCGGTCACGCCCGGGATCAACCGGTCCATCGGCTGCGGCAGCCCGATCAGGCCGGTGGAGCAGACCAACACGTCGCCGGCGGAGATCCCGAGCTGTCCGGCGGCATGCTCTGCGGTGGCGTGCGTGTCCTGGAACCCCCGGTGGCCGGTCGCCGCATTGGCCCCGCCCGAGTTCAGCACCACGGCATCCACCCGCCCGTCCGCCACCACCTGGCGCGACCAGACCACAGGGGCGGCGGCCACCCGATTGGTGGTGAAGACGGCGGCCGCATGACGGTCCGGCCCGTCGTTCACGACGACGGCCACGTCCGGCTTGCCGGTCGACTTCAGTCCGGCGACGACGCCTGAGGCGCGGAATCCCTGGGCGGTGGTGATGCTCATGGTGCGGTTCCCTGCTGGTTCAGGCCCGTCTGCTCGGCGAGGCCGAGGGCGAGGTTCATGGATTGGATGGCGCCACCGGCGGTGCCCTTGGTCAGGTTGTCCAGCGCGGCGGAGACGATGACGCGGCCGGCGTGGGCGTCCACGGCCAATTGCATGACCACGTGATTGGAACCCAGCACGGACTGCGTGGTGGGCCACTGGCCCTCGGGCAGCACGTGGACGAAGGTCTCCGCAGCGTAGGCCTGCTCCCACGCGGACCGGACCCGGCCGGCGTCGACCCCGGGCCTGAGCCGCGCAGTGGCGGTGGCGAGGATGCCGCGGGACATGGGTGCCAGGGTCGGGGTGAAGGACACCGTGACCGGCTGACCCGCCGCCTGGCCCAGGCCCTGCTCGATCTCCGGGGTGTGGCGATGCCCGCCGCCCACGCCGTAGGGGCTCATGGAGCCCATGACCTCGCTGCCGAGCAGGTGGGGCTTGAGGGCCTTGCCGGCCCCGGAGGACCCGGAGGCGGCCACGATCACCACGTCCTCGGGTTCCAGCAGCCCCGCGGTGAAACCGGGGGCCAGCGCCAACAGGCACGTGGTGGGATAGCAACCGGGGACGGCGATGCGGGAGGCATCCCGGAGCCTCCGGCGCTGACCGGGCAGCTCGGGCAGTCCGTAGGGCCAGGTGCCGGCGTGGCCGGAGCCGTAGAACCGCTCCCAGGCCTCGGCGGACTCGAGCCGGTGGTCGGCGCCGGCATCGATCACCAGTGTCCCCGGCGACCGCTCCTCGAGCTCGGCGGCGATCGCCCCGCTGGCGCCGTGGGGCAGTGCCAGGAACACCACGTCATGACCGGAGAGCACCTCGGCGGTGGTCTCGGACAGGACACGGTCCGCCAGGGAATGCAGATGAGGCTGCAGTGCGCCC
Source organism: Citricoccus nitrophenolicus (assembly GCF_047305825.1). Classification (GTDB taxonomy): domain Bacteria; phylum Actinomycetota; class Actinomycetes; order Actinomycetales; family Micrococcaceae; genus Citricoccus; species Citricoccus nitrophenolicus. The sequence goes on from NZ_CP063070.1 coordinate 652,347, forward strand.
AGCCGCTCCCCGGCGTTGGAGTGCGCCGTGATGGCGCCGATCTCCACCTGGGGGTGGGCGGTCAGGAGCCGGAGGACTTCTCCCCCGGCATATCCGCTGGCTCCGGAGACGGCAACTGTGTGGCTCATGGACCCATGCTAGGCGAAATATGCAGTGATGCCAATATTTATGCATCACCGGATCGGGAGCCACTCCCGATTGTTCACCTGCACGTCATCCGACGCCCACCGCCGGTCCACTGGCCACCGCACTGAGCGAGGCCCGGCCCGGTTAAGGTAGTCACCATGAGTGACGACTCCCTGCCCACCAGCCAGCACGCAGTACGCGTGGACATCCCCGGCGGCCCGGAGGTCCTGCAGTGGACCGAGGTTCCGGTGCCGAGCCCCGGCCCCGGAGAGGTGCTGGTCAGGACGGCCGCCGCCGGGCTGAACTTCATCGAGACCTACCAGCGCTCCGGGGTGTATCGCATGCCCCACCCCTTCGTGCCCGGCTCGGAGGGCTCAGGGACCGTGGTGGGCCTCGGCGAGGGCGTCTCGGGCGTGACCGGAGGAGACGTGGTGGCCACGGCCGCCGGGTCCGGCACCTACGCCGAGTACTTCACGGCCCCGGTGGACCAGCTGCTCCCCATCCCGGCCGGGGTGGACCCCGTGGAGGCCGCCGCCATCCCGCTGCAGGGCATGACGGCCCACTACCTGTGCCGTTCCACCTTCACCGTGGAGTCGGGCCAGACCGTGGTGATCCATGCCGGCGCCGGAGGCGTGGGACTGCTGCTCACCCAGCTGTGCGTGGCCCGTGGCGCCACCGTCATCACCACCGCCTCCACTCCCGAGAAGAAGGAGCTCTCCCGGCAGGCCGGGGCCAGCGAGGTCCTCGACTACACGGGGTTCGCCGCCCGCGTCCGCGAGCTCACCGCGGGCGAGGGCGCCCACGCGGTGTTCGACGGCGTGGGCCGAGACACCTTCGACGAGTCGCTGGACTCGCTGCGGGTCCGCGGCATGCTGGTGCTCTTCGGCGGGTCCTCCGGCCAGGTCCCGCCCTTCGACCTGCAACGGCTCAACGGCGCCGGCTCCCTCTACGTCACCCGGCCGTCCCTCGCCTTCTACACGCGCACCGCCGAGGAGACCCGGTGGCGGGCCGAGGAGCTCTTCACCGCGATGGGTGCCGGCACGCTGGACTTCCGTGTGGGGGCCACCTATGCGCTGTCCGAGGCAGGCCGGGCGCACGGGGACCTCGAGTCTCGCCGGACCACCGGCAAATCCCTCCTGCTGCCGTAATCCCGCTCGCCACACCGACTCCGGCGCGGAGAACGCGATAGGATGACTGGCATTCTTTTTCACGATTCATCTCCCCACTGAATCCCCCATTGACCCGGAAGTAGGCCGAAGCACACCGTGCCCATCCATCTGCCCCAGTTGCCCGCCGCAGAGAAGGCCCCACCGGCCCGGACCCTGGTGGACATACTGGTGGCGACGTCCGAGCAGCACCCGGAGGCCCCGGCCCTCGACGACGGGGACACGGTGCTGTCCTATGCCGAGCTCCTGGAGGAGGTCAAGGCCACGGGCCGTGCCCTGCACAGTGCCGGGCTCGGGGCCGGAGACCGCATCGGCATCCGCATCCCCTCGGGCACGGTGGAGCTCTACGTCGCCATCCTGGCCACCCTGTACATCGGCGCCGCATACGTTCCGGTGGACGCGGACGACCCGGACGAACGGGCACGGCTGGTGTTCTCCGAGGCCCAGGTGGCCGCCGTCCTCGGCGCCGACGGCCGCGTGCAGACCTCCTCGAAGCGCCCCAAGCCCTTCCCGGCACCGCGGCCGGCCCGGCTCGACGACGACGCGTGGATCATCTTCACCTCCGGATCCACGGGCACCCCCAAGGGGGTCGCGGTCACCCACCGGAACGCCGCCGCCTTCGTGGATGCCGAGGCCCGGATCTTCCTGCAGGACGATCCGCTGGGGCCGGACGACCGCGTCCTGGCCGGACTGTCCGTGGCCTTCGACGCCTCCTGCGAGGAGATGTGGCTCGCGTGGCGCCACGGCTCCTGCCTGGTCCCCGCCCCACGATCGCTCGTGCGCTCCGGCATGGATCTGGGTCCCTGGCTGGTCTCCCGCTCCATCAACGTGGTCTCGACCGTGCCCACGCTGGCCGCCCTGTGGCCGCCGGAGGCCCTCGAGAACGTCCGGCTGCTGATCTTCGGCGGGGAGGCCTGCCCTCCCGACCTCGCGGCCCGGCTGGCGGAGGACGAACGCGAGCTGTGGAACACCTACGGCCCCACGGAGGCCACCGTGGTGGCCTGTGCCGCCCCCATGGACGGCGCCGGCCCCGTGCGCATCGGCCTGCCTCTGGACGGCTGGGACCTCGCCATCGTGGACCCGTCCACGGGGATCCCCGTGGCGGAGGGCGAGACCGGCGAGCTGATCATCGGCGGGATCGGACTCGCGCGCTACCTCGACCCCGCCAAGGACGCGGAGAAGTACGCCCCGATGCCCACCCTCGGCTGGGAGCGCGCCTACCGCTCCGGCGACCTCGTGGTCTGGGACCGGCAGGGACTGCTATTCGTGGGCCGCGCCGATGAACAGGTCAAGCTGGGCGGCCGCCGCATCGAGCTGGGCGAGATCGACGCCGCTCTGCAGTCACTGCCGGGCATCGCCGGCGGCGCCGCCGCCGTCAAGACGACCCCCGCCGGAACCCAGCTGCTCATCGGGTACCTGGCCGTGCCGCCGTCGACTCCGGAGCGGGACCGACCGGACCTGAAGGCCTTCCGCAGGCAGCTCGAGAAGGACCTGCCCGGCGCCCTGGTGCCCCGGCTCGTCACGGTGGACTCCCTGCCCACGAAGACCTCCGGCAAGGTGGACCGCAACGCCCTGCCGTGGCCGCTGCCCGGCCAGGCCGGACAGGGCTCGGGCCACGGCGGTTCGGGGCCGAACACCGAGTTGCCTGTGGACTCCGGGTCCCCCGGCGGGTGGGTGCTGGGCCACTGGGCCGACGTGCTGGGGTCCGCCCCCGAGGACCTGGACACCGACTTCTTCAGTGCGGGAGGCGGGTCCCTGGCCGCCGCGCAGCTGGTGTCCCGGCTACGCACCCGGTATCCCCACGTCACGGTGCGGGACATCTACGCCCACCCCCGGGCGGGCGCCCTCTTGGAGGCCGTCACCGGCAACGACGGTCAGCCGGTGGAGCCGGCCGAACCCGTGCAACCCCGCCCCGTGGCCCGCACGGCGCGCAGGACCCAGGTCTTCCAGTCGCTGATGGGAATCCCGCTGGTGATCCTGGTGGCCATGAGATGGGTGGTCTACCTGACCGCCGGCTCCAACCTGGCCGCGGCCTGGGGCCTCCTGCCACAGGCCCCGAGCGTGTCCTGGTGGTGGGTGTTGGCCGGATGGCTGGTCTTCGTCTCCCCGCCGGGCCGCATGGCGATCTCCGTGATCGCCGCCCGGACCCTGCTGCGCGGCCTGAGGCCCGGGTCCTATCCGCGCTCAGGCAAGGTCCACCTGCGCCTCTGGCTGGCCCAGCACATCTCCGACCTGGTGGATCCGGTGTCCCTCGGTGGAGCCCTCTGGGTGCCCACCTACGCCCGTCTTCTCGGGGCCAGGATCGGCCGGCACGTGGACCTGCACTCGGTTCCGCCGGTCACGGGCCTGCTGGATCTCGGCACGGGCAGCTCGATCGAGCCCGAGGTGGACCTCTCCGGCTACTGGATCGACGGGGACGTCGTGCACATCGGCGCCATCACCGTGGGCGAGGAGGCCGTGGTCGGTTCCCGGTCCACCCTGATGCCCGGCGCGGCGGTCGGCCGGGGGACGGTCATCCAGGCCGGCTCCACCGTGAACGGCAAGACCAAGGACGGCATCGAGTACGCCGGCTCCCCCGCCCAGCGGCTCGGCAAGGCCGCCTACGACGGTCCGAACATCGAGCCGCCCCGCGCCACCGGATGGCTCGTGCTCTCCACCATCGGCTCCGGCTTCCTGGCCCTGCTTCCCTTCGCAGCCGCCGCGCTGTCTGCCCTGGTGGGTGTCTGGACCCTGACGTGGTGGCCGGACTGGTCCGCCGGCGGTGCCGGGACCGCACCCGAGACGCTCGTGGGGTCCGCGGCCCGCCTCCTCGCCGCCAGTCCGCTGATCGCGGCCGTGTGGTTCGGGGCGAACATGCTGTTCACCGTGCTCACCGTGCGGCTGCTGTCCCTCGGCGTCACCGAGGGTTTCCACGCCGTACGCTCGCGCCTCGGCTGGCAGCTGTGGGCCACCGAGCGGGTGCTGGACACGGCCAGGGACCTGCTCTTCCCGATCTACGCCTCCCGTTTCACCCCCACGTGGCTACGCTGGCTCGGCGCAAGAGTCGGGGACAACGTGGAGGCCTCCACCGTCATCCTGCAGCCGGCCCTCACCGAGATCGGGGACGGCGCCTTCCTGGCCGACGACACGATGATCGGCTCCTACGAGCTGTCCCGCGGCTGGATGTACGTGGGTCACGCCAAGGTGGGCAAGAGGTCCTTCCTGGGCAATTCGGGCATGCTGGCCGCCGGCCGCAAGCTCTCGAAGAACGCCCTGGTGGCGGTGCTGTCCGCCGCCCCGAACAAGACCAAGGCGGGCTCGTCCTGGCTGGGTTCCCCGCCCGTGCGACTGCGCCGCACCGAGGTGGACGCGGAGGACGCCCTCACCTTCGATCCGCCGGCACGGCTCAAGCGGGCGCGCAGTGCCTGGGAGTCGCTACGGCTGCTCGCCGTCTGGGCCTCGGTGATCATCGCGCTGGGCGTGGCGCTAGCCCTGGAGGGGTTGGCCCAGCTCGGCGGCGGCGCCGCGGAGGGCTCCGGCCCCGGCGGCTGGTGGCTGGCCGTTGTCTTGGGCGGCGTGGTCCTGATGCTCGCCGGTGCCCTCGCGGCAGGGACCTCCGTCGTGGCCAAGAAGGTAATCATCGGACGGATCGAGGCCGGCGAGCATCCGCTGTGGAGCTCCTTCATCTGGCGCAACGAGGTGGCGGACACCTTCACCGAGATGGTGGCCGCCCCCTGGTTCGGCCGCCTGGCCGCCGGCACCCCCTCACTGGTCTGGTGGCTCCGGGCCCTCGGCGCGCGGATCGGCCACGGCGCATGGGTCGAGTCCTACTGGCTGCCGGAGGCGGACCTCGTCACCCTGGGGGACTCCGCCACGGTGAACCGCGGTTCCGTGGTGCAGACGCACCTGTTCCACGATCGCGTGATGTCACTGGACACCGTGCGGCTCGGCGAGGGTGCCACCCTGGGCCCGAACTCCGTGATCCTGCCCGCCGCCTCGATCGACGACGGCGCCACGGTGGGCGCCGGCTCCCTCATCATGCGCGGTGAGATGGTCCCCGGCCACTCGTGGTGGACGGGCAACCCGGTGGCACCTTGGAAGGGACCGAAGGTGAAGGGCCGGGCCGCGGCCATCACTAGACTGGAGAAGCTCGAGGAGAAGGCGGAGCGCGCCGCCGAGCGTCTGGCAGCAATCCCTGAGGAGGACACCCACCCGTGAGTGCAGAGACCCCGGCCCTCCCCGACCCCTATGTCCCCGGGTCGGGAACCGGCGACTTCACGGTCGGGCACTACGATCTCCAGCTCGAGGTCAAGCTGGCCGCCAACCGGCTCTCCGGCAGGGCCCGCCTGGAGGGCACCGTGCTGCAGGCCCTCAAACGCGTGGAGCTGGACCTGCACGCCCTGACCGTGGGCAAGGTCAGCGCCCGTTCCGGCCGGGACCCCGTCAAGGTGACCAAGACGGCCCTGCGTGACGGCCGGCTCATCATCGAGTTGGGCAGCCGGCTCGAGGCCGGGGCTGACCTGAGCCTGGAGATCACCTATTCCGGCGTCCCTCGCATGCTCCACGGCATGTGGGGCGAGATCGGCTGGGAGGAGCTCGAGGACGGCGTCCTGGTGGCCGGGCAGCCCAATGGCGCCCAGACCTGGTTCCCCTGTGTGGACCACCCCTCGGTCAAGTCGACCTACAGCATCGCGATCAGCACCGACGCCGGATACCTGCCCGTGTGCAACGGCCTTCCCACCGGTCACCGGCGCCGTTCCTCTCGGGAGGAATGGACCTGGGAACTGCGGGATCCCGCCCCGAGCTACCTGATCACGGTCCAGATCGGCCGCTATCAACTCGTGGCGGTCCCCGAGCACGACGACGGCCCGGAGCCTCCCGCAGACACGCCGCCCGTCTTCCTGGCCGCCTCGACCGCCCTCCTGAAGCGCGCGCAGGACGCGCTCGGCCTCCAGGCGCGCATGATGGACTGCTTCAGCCGTCACTACGGTCCTTACCCCTTCGACCGGTACACGGCGGTGGTGACCGATGACGAACTCGAGATCCCGCTGGAGGCCGCGTCCCTGTCCATCTTCGGGTCCAACCACCTGGACGGATCCTGGGCCTCGGAGCGGCTGGTGGCGCACGAGCTGGCCCACCAGTGGTTCGGCAATGCCCTGACGCTGCGGCAGTGGAAGGACATCTGGCTCCACGAGGGCTTCGCCTGCTACAGCGAATGGCTGTGGAGTGAGGAGTCCGGACAGGCCTCCCTGCGCACGCAGGCTCGGCGGGCCTGGCGCGGACTGTTCGTCAAGCCCCGCGACATCATGGTGGCCGATCCCGGCCCCGAGTTGATGTTCGACGACCGGATCTACAAACGCGGCGCCCTGACCCTGTACGCCCTGCGCAGTGCGCTCGGGGGCGAGGAGTTCGCCGGACTGATCCGCTCCTGGGTGGCCGAGCACCGGCACGGCACGGTGGACACCGACCTGTTCCTGACCCATGCGGACCTGCACGCCAGGACGGCAGGACATCCGGAGGGCTTCGCCACCGAGGTGATGGCCCCGTGGCTATTCGAGTCCGAGTTGCCGCCCTTCCCCGGCCCGGAAGCCTCCTGACGCCTCATCGGGCGGTGACGGCCCATCCCGACGAAGGGCTACCCGGATCCTCACATCTCAGCAGGCAGAGCATGCCCGTCAGTCCCTCCCCCACCGGCCCACCGGGCCATTGATCGCAGGCCACCACCACGGCCTCCGGGTTCCCGCGAATCTGCGGGACCAGCGTTCCCGGTGCCGTCACGAGCACCTCGGAGGGATCACCCTCGAAGCCGGTTCCGCGCGCCTTGACCACGGCCTCCTTGAGGGACCAGAGCGCGGCGCGGACCATCGGCTGCTCCACGGGTGCACACCGGGCCACCGCGGCGGACTCGTCCGGTGAGTAGGCGACTGCCCCGAGACCCTCGGCCGAGGCGAAGGCCGGGGCGCCCGTGACCTCCAGATCGACTCCGATGCACCACCCGCGGCCCGAGGACACCGGGTCGACCCACGCCGTGGCCAGCCAGCCGGCGGCCCGGCTGAAACTCACCGCCGGCAGCGTCCCCGCCTCGTCCACACCGGCGAGGGCATCCGGCCCGCGTCTGCGCCGTGCCAGTGCGCTGTAGGCCAGTCCGGGGGCCCCATGATCCTGCGCTCCGCACCGGGGGCAGTGATGGTTCACCGTGAACGTGCCCGGACGGTGACCGAGGGAGACCGCCAGGAAGTCCAGGGCCTCACGCCGCTGGTCGCCGGCCCGGGGGCCGGTGAGCACCACATGCCAGTCAGGTGCAGGGGCCCCGGCGCTCTCGGCACCGTGACCACCGGAGGTCAGGCCCGCGTCCATGTCCGCCCCCAACCCCGGCCGGCCTAGCGCTGGATGGCGCCGTGGCGCCGGGCGGCCAGCTCGGTGGCGGCGGCTCGGGCCGCCGAGGCCTCATCAGCGGTCAGCGTCCGGTCCGGCGCCCGGAAGCGCAACGAGAAGGCCAGCGACCGGTGGCCGTCCTCCACCCCCTGGCCGGCGTAGACGTCGAAGAGGCTGGCGTCTTCGAGCAGCTCCCCCGCCCCCTCACGCAGGGTCTCCAGGACGTCGCCCGCCACCACGTCGTCCGCGACCACGAGGGCCACGTCCTGGCTGGTGAGTGGGAAGGTGGACATCGGCCGGGCCACCACCACGTCGGCCGCTGCGGCGATCAGGGCGTCCAGGTCCAGTTCCATGGCCACGGTGCGGGCGGGCAGGTCGGCGTCCTCGAGCCAGGACGGCAGCAGTTCCCCGGCCACGCCGACGACGATGCCGGCCGAGTCTCCCGCGCCTGCGTCCGCCGAACCGGTGGAACCGGCCAGCCTCAGCTCAGCCGTGCGGCCCGGGTGGAAGGCCTGATGGGATCCCTGGGCGACCTCCAGCTCCACCCCGAGGATCGCCGCGGCGTCCAGGGCGGCACCGAGGGCGTCCTGCCAGTCGTGGGTGCGGGGCCGGTGGCCGGCGCCGGGTGCGGAGTCGTGACCCGTGAGCACAGCGGCCAGGTGCCGTGGCTGGTCCGGGATGCCCGCCTCCAGGTCCGCCAGCACCTCGTCCGCTGGGCGGGCGCCCAGCGGCGGGATCGTGGCCGAGCCCAACTGCTCACCGGGCAGGAAGACCAGCCCCGACTCGTAGAGGGCCAGGTCCCGGAAACCGCGTGAGTGGTTGCGGCGGGCGATGTCCAGCAGTCCGGGCAGCAGGGAGGTGCGCAGGTACCCGAACTCCGCGGAGATCGGGTTGGCCAGGCGCACCATCCGCTGCGCGGCACCCTCGTCCTCGGTGGCGGAGCCGAAGAGGCGGTTCTGCACCTCGGACACGAAGGGGTAGGCCAGCACCTCGGTCAGGCCGGCGTCGGCCAGGCCCTGGACCACCCGGCGCCGGGCCGCCTGTGCCCGGGTCAGACCGCGCCCCGGAGGTGCCACCGGGAGGGTGGACGGGATCTGGTCGTAACCGATCAGCCGGGCGATCTCCTCGACCAGGTCGTCCCGGATCTCCAGGTCGTGGCGCCAGGTCGGGGCGGTGACGGTGAAGACCGGCCCGGCCGGGCCGGCGTCGGGAAGCCCCGCATCCGGCGCCACACCCCTCTCCACCGTGGCACCCAGGTTCCGCAGGGTCGTCTCGATCTGGTCCTCGGTGTACTCGACGCCCACGCGGGCCCCCGGGTAGGAGGAGGGCAGCTCGATGACGCTCGGCTCCGGGCGGGCGCCCACCTCGGTGATCCCCGCATCAGCGGTGCCGCCCGCCAACTGGACCAGCAGCTGGACGGCGCGCTCTGCCGCCTCGTCCGCGACCTCCCAGTCCACGCCGCGCTCGTTGCGCTTGGAGGCCTCCGAGGGCAGGCGGTGGCGGCGGCGGGTGCGGCCCATGGACACGGGGTCGAAGTGCGCGGACTCGATGACGATCGTGGTGGTGGACTCGGACACCTCCGTCTCGCCGCCGCCCATCACGCCGGCCAGGCCGATCGGGCCGCGATCGTCGGTGATGAGCAGGTCCTCGGCGGAGAGTGTCCGCGACTTGCCGTCCAGGGTGGTCAGCGTCTCGCCCTCGGCGGCGCGGCGGACCACGATCTCCCCCTGCAGCCTCGCCGCGTCATAGAAGTGCAGCGGCTGCCCGAGTTCCCACATGACGTAGTTGGAGATGTCCACGGCCAGGGAGATGGACCGCATGCCGGCCAGGCGCAGCCGCTGGGCCATCCACGGCGGGGTGGGACGGCTCGGGTCGATGCCGGTGACGGTGCGGGTCACGAAGCGGTCGCAGCCGGGGACGCCGTAGATGGGCCGTGAGTCCTCCAGGCGCACGGGGTGGCCCTGGCCGTTCGGCTCGGGGGCCGTGACCAGGGAGGCCGGGTCCGTGAAGGGGAGCCCGGTGGCGTGTGCGTACTCACGGCCCACACCGCGGATGGAGAAGGCGTAGCTGCGGTCCGCGGTCACGTTGATCTCAGCGGCCTCGTCCCGCAGGTGCAGCAGGTCGAAGACGTCGGTGCCCGGCTCGGGATCGTTCCCGTTCTCGGGCGAGAAGCCCAGGGTGGACAGCACGATGATGCCGTCGTGGTCCTCGCCCAGGCCCAGCTCGCGCGCCGAGGCGATCATGCCGGCGGAGAGATGGCCATAGGTCTTCCGGGGGGTGATGCGGAAGTCTCCGGGCAGCACGGCGCCGGGCAGGGTGACGATCACCTTGTCCCCCACCTGGAAGTTGTGGGCGCCGCAGACGATGCCCTGCACACCGGAGGGGTCGATGCCCTCGCCGGTCAGGGTCTGCTCCTGGCCCTCGGGGACCACGCGGACGTGGCACCAGTTGATGGTCTTGCCGTTCTTCTGCGGCTCGGGGACCATCTCCAGGACCTGCCCGACCACGAGCGGGCCGGAGAGGTCATCGAGGGGGCGGTGGGCGTCCTCCTCCTCGAAACCGACCCTGACCAGGTCGGCCATGACGTCCTCGGCGGTCGCGTCCGCGGGGACGGGGACGAATTCACGTAGCCATGACAGCGGGATACGCATGGATCAGATCTCCATTCCGAAGTGCTGGGAGAAGCGGACATCGCCCTCGATCATGTCCCGCATGTCCGGGACCTCGTTGCGGAACATCAAGGTGCGTTCCACGCCCATGCCGAAGGCGAATCCGGAGTACTCGTCCGGGTCGATCCCCGCGGCGCGCAGCTCGTTGGGGTGGACCATGCCACAGCCACCCCACTCGATCCACTGCGGGCCGCCCTTCGCCCCGGGATGCCAGATGTCCATCTCGGCGCTGGGCTCGGTGAAGGGGAAGAAGTTGGGGCGCAGCCGGATCTTCGCCTGGGGGCCGAACATCTGCCGGGCGAAGTACTCGAGGGTGCCACGCAGGTCTGCCATGGTCAGTCCGCGGTCCACGGCCAGTCCCTCGAACTGGTGGAAGACGGGGGTGTGGGTGGCATCCAGCTCGTCCGTGCGGAAGGTCCGTCCCGGGCACAACACGTAGACAGGGGCGCCGCGTTCCAGCATGGCCCTCATCTGGACCGGAGAGGTGTGGGTGCGCAGCACCAGGTGGGATTCCGGCGGGTCCACGAAGAAGGTGTCCTGCATCTCCCGGGCCGGGTGGTCCGGCTTGAAGTTCAGGGCGTCGAAGTTGAACCACTCCGATTCGACCTCGGGACCCTCGGCGATCTCCCAGCCCATGCCGATGAAGATGTCCGAGACGCGTTCCTGCAGCACGGAGAGCGGGTGCCGGGCGCCCACGCGGCGGCGGCGCACGGCCGTGGTGACGTCCACGGTCTCCTCCACCAGCAGGCGGGCGGCGTGCTCGGCCTCGAGCACCTCGGTGCGGGCGGCGAGCGCGGCGTCCATGGACTTGCGGGCACCGCCCATGAGCTTGCCGGCGGTGGACTTCAGCTCCTTGGGCAGCTTCCCGATCCCGCGGTTGGCCAGTGTCAGCGGGGCCTTCTCCCCCGTGTGGGCCAGCCGTGCCGCCTTGAGGCCCTCGAGGTCCGTGGCGGCCTCGAAGGCGGCCACGGCCTGTTCGACGGCCGCATTCACTGCGGCCTCGTCCGCTGGGGAGATCTCCGGCCCGGTGGGCGCTGGCTGATCGACAGGGTGGTTGTCCGTCATGGCGGGATTCGACCTTCGTGCTCTGCTGGTGCGGGTGCTGGCTTCGGCGCGGGCCCGCCCGCACCCGGCGGGAGGCCCCGATCAGTCTAGTCAGCCCGGAGGCAGCCAGCGCACACCGGTCTCCTATGCTTCAACCATGACGCCCGTCCCTGCCCTGCCCGCACGCCTGCGGCTGAGGCAGCTGTGGAACGCCGCCAATCTGACGACCCCGCTCGGACTCGTGCTGGCCCTCAGCGCCGGATGCCGGGTCCGGCGCGGCCCGGAGGGGCTGCTCCTCGCCTTCGGCTACCGGTGGGGATTTCCCGACGGCGGCGCCTTCACCGTGGGCAGTATGGTCCTGCTCCGGCCCCACACCGCCCCGACGGCCCGGTTGCTGGCCCACGAATCGAGGCATGCCACCCAGTACGCGTGGTGCCTGGGCCTGCCCTTCCTGGCCCTGTACTTCGCCGCGGCCGGGTGGTCACTGCTGCGCACGGGCGATCCCGCGTCCCGGAACGCGTTCGAACGCCACGCGGGGCTGGCGGACGGCGGCTACCGCGAGCGCCCTCCGAGGTGGCCGCGGCGCTCGGTGTGACCGCCGGTGGCTAGGATCGGGGGTGGCCCGTGACGGGCCGCGTCCCCGCCCGCCCCGCCCTCCAGCGCCCCTTCCATCCGAGGAGTCACCACGCGCCGCCCACCAGCAGCCAGCCCGTTCCTGCCCTGGGTCATCGTCGGCATCGTCATCCTGGCCCTCAACCTCCGGGCGCCGATCATCGCTCCCACCGCGATCCTGGGGGACATCCAGTCCGAGACCGGGCTCAACGCCGTCGGGGCGGGCCTGCTGACGGGATTGCCGATCCTGCTGTTCGCGGTGGCCACGCCGCTGGCCACGCGGACCATCGGCCGCTGGGGAGCCGAGGCCACGGTCTTCGCCTGCCTGACGGGCGTGCTGGCCGGGACCGTGCTGCGCTCGGTGGGCCCGGCCTGGCTGGTCCTGGCCGGCACCGCCGTGATCGGCCTGTCCCTGACGCTGGGGAACATCGTGGTGCCCGTCATCATCCGCCGGGAGGTCCCCTGGGACCGGGTGTCCCTGGCGACCGGCCTGTACTCGGCCGGCATGAACGTGGGCTCGATGGCCACCCTGCTCGGCACCGGGCCACTGGCCGCCGCGGTCGGCTGGCGGTGGGCCCTCGTCCTGTGGGGCGTGCCGACCGTCATCGGCCTGGCCTACTGGTCGGCACTGGTGCGCCGGCGGATCCGGAACCGTCCACCGCCCACCCCTACGGACGGGGTCTCGGGGGAGCCGGGCGCCGCCGCTGCCCGGCCCTCAGGCGACCAGCCACCCAGCACCGTGCCCACGCCGCAGTTCCGCCGCGTGATGTGGCTGCTCGTGATCACCTTCAGCGGGCAGTCGGCGGGCTACTACACCACCACCACGTGGTTGCCGTCCATCCTGGCCGACTCCCAGGGCCTGGGCACCTCGGGCTCGGGCGCCACGGCCTCCCTGTTCCAGGTGGCCGCGATCGTGGGTGCCCTGGGCGTGCCCCTGCTGGCGGCCCGTACCCGGCCGTGGATCCCCATGGCCGCCGTGGCGGCACTGTGGCTGTCCCTGCCGCTGGGACTGCTGCTGGCACCGGAGGCCTACGTGCTGTGGTCGATCACGGGCGGGGTGGCCCAGGGCGGCGGCTTCACGGCGATCTTCTCCATCATCGCCCGTCTGGCACGAACCGACCGGCAGGCCGCCGCCGGCTCAGCCTCGGTCCAGACCGGGGGCTATCTGGCCGCCACCGTGGCACCTCCGCTGGCCGGCTGGCTGCACACCACCACGGAGGGCTGGACGGCACCGATCCTGCTCATCCTCGTGGCCGCGCTCTCCTTCACCCTGGCCGGTCTCCTGGCGGCCCGCGCCTCGAGCCGATCCTGACCGACGCCCCCGGTCAGGACGTCTCCGGTCAGGACGTCTAGTGCAGTGCCCCGTCCGGGACGTCCAGGTCCGGGACGCCCGGCCCCGGCCGGGCGGCCTCCTGCGCCGCGATCACCAGCGCGCGGGACAGCTCGGCGGCAGGCAGGGTGGGCCACGGCTCCGCGTCCGGCCCCCGGCGGGGTGCCTGCTCGTCCCAGGGCACGTGGATGAACCCGGCCGTGTGCACCGCTCCCCCGGCCGGCGCCGCCCCGGTCTCGGCCCGGCGCATCACCTCGTAGAAGACGTGGTTGCAGACGAAGCTGCCCGCGCTGAGGGACAGTTCAGCCGGGATCCGGGCGGCGCGCAGCGCGGCGACGGTCCGCTTGACCGGCAGGCTGGAGAAATAGGCGGCGGGGCCGGCGTCGTCCACCGGGCGACCTGCGGGCTGGTGACCGGTGTTGTCCGGGATGCGGGCATCCTGGAGGTTGACGGCCACGCGCTCCACGGCCACCTGCGCCCGGCCTCCGGCCAGGCCGCACGCGATGACGATGCCGGGCCGGTGCTCGGCGAGTGCCCGCTCCAGGGCCTCGGTGGATCCGGCAAAGGCACAGGGCAGCCGCTCGGCGACGGCGTCCAGGCCGAGTTCCCGCAACCGTGCCGCCGCGTCCCTGGCCGCCGGCCAGGAGGGATTGCGCTCGTCACCGCCGAAGGGCTCGAATCCGGTCAGCAGGATCCGGTCCGGGCGTGAATCGATCATGGGCCCAGCCTAACCACCCCTTGCACCGACATTAGAACATGTGTTCTAATCTAGTCATGCGATGGGAAGCGCAGACACTGCAGGCCGGGGACGGATCCGAGCCGGGCGAGGGTGGCACTCCAGCCGCACCGGCCGCCCTGCTCCCGCTCTCCGGCCTGCAGCGTTCCATCACCACTCCCGAGTTCGCGGACACCACCTTCCACGAGGTCGTGGCCAAGTCCGCGCTGAACAAGGTCCCGGACAGCTCGCCCATGCCCTTCCGCTGGACCGTCAACCCCTACCGCGGATGCACCCATGCCTGCCGGTACTGCTATGCCCGCAGCACCCACGAGTACCTGGAATTCGATGCAGGCACGGATTTCGACCAGCAGATCGTGGTCAAGGTGAACACCCCCGAGGTCCTGCGGAGGGAACTGAGCCGGCCCGGCTGGAACCGCGAGCTGGTGGCCCTGGGCACCAACACGGACCCCTACCAGCGAGCCGAGGGCCGGTACCGGCTCATGCCCGGCATCATCACCGCTCTGGCAGATTCCGGCACCCCCTTCTCCATCCTGACCAAGGGCACCCTCCTGGGGCGGGACCTGGACCTGCTCGCCTCGGCCTCCCGGCAGGTGCCCGTACAGGTCTCCGTGTCCCTGGCCATGCTGGACCCGGCCCTTGCCCACCGGGTCGAGCCCGGCACCCCCACTCCGGCCGCCCGTCTCAGGCTCATCGAGAGACTCTCCGCCGTCGGCGCAGACGTGACCGTCATGGCCATGCCGCTGTTGCCATGGCTCACGGACTCGGACCAGCACCTCGAGGACCTGATGGCGGCCCTCGCCGGGGCCGGCGCCACCTCCGTGCTGGCAGGGGCGCTGCACCTGCGTCCCGGTGCCCGCCAGTGGTACCTGCAGTGGATCGAGCAGGACCACCCTGGCCTGCTGGACGGGTACCACCAGCTCTACGGGCGCAGTTCCTACGCGCCGGCCTCCTACCGCAAGGCCCTGACCCGGCGGGCCACCTCCGCTGCACGGCGCCACGGCTTGCACCGGGAGGGCGCCCACCGCATCACCCGGCCTGACGGCGAGGGGCGAAACCCTGCGGCGGACCGGCCACGCGAGCCCGCGTCCCCACAGCCGGCCCTGTTCTGAGGTCATGCCCCCGGAGGTGCAACCAGCCGGTGCGGGCCACTCAGGGGCGCAGCATCGCCACCAGGGCGTCCACGATCGGCCGATCAGCGGGGATCCAGTCCAGTTCCTGGAGGGCGGTCCTCTCGAGGGCGCACCAGTCCAGCAGGTCGTGGTCTTCCAAGGGCTCCGGGTGGCCGCTGACGATCACGGCCGTGAAGACCCGCATCCTGGCCCCGTTGCCCAGCAACCACCCCTCGGCATGCCCGGCCGCAACCTCCCGGTCCAGGCGGATCCGCACACCCAGCTCCTCCAGCACCTCGCGTTCGAGGGCCCGCCCGGCGTCCTCCCCCGGTTCCACCTTGCCGCCGGGGAACTCCCACAGCCCGGCCAGGGACGCCGGGGCGCTGCGCCGAGCAGCCAGCAAGGTCCTGGGTCCCGCCAGGTCATCCAGGATCGCGGCGCCAACCACGGGCCGTGGCCCCGCGGCAGAGGTGATGTTGCCCATGACCCCAGATCCTACCGACCGGTCCGGTGATCTTGACCGTAGTCTGGATCAGTGCCGCACCCAGCAGATGACGCCCCCCACTCCACCGCCTCAACCACCGCCTCAACGCGGAACCGTGCCATGCTCCCCGGCATCCTGGCCCTGGCCCTGGGCGGGTTCGCCATCGGCACCACTGAGTTCGCCATCATGGGCCTGCTCCCCCAGGCGGTCGCCGAGCTGGACGTCGACCTGCCGGCCGGCGGCATCCTCATCTCCGCCTACGCCCTCGGCGTGGTGGTCGGAGCCCCGCTGCTGGCCGCCGGCATGGCCCGCATCGACCGGCGCTCCTCCGCCCTGTGGTTGATGGCCCTGTTCGTGGCCGGGCACGCCGCCAGCCTGCTGGCACCGGACTTCAGCTCCATGCTCCTCGCGCGATTCGTCTCGGGACTGCCGCACGGCGCCTACTTCTCGGCCGCTGCCCTCGCCGCGGCCCACCTGGCCGGCCCCGCCCGGCGTGGGCAGGCCATCGCCTGGGTGATGTCCGGGCTCTCGGTGGCCAACCTCATCGGCGTGCCTCTGGCCACCTGGCTCGGACAGACCTCCGGCTGGCGGTGGATGTTCATCGTCACCGGTGTCTTCGGCGCCACCACCATGGCGGCCGTCGCCTGGCTGGTGCCCTCCGTCCCCGCGCCGCAGGGCGCCTCGGTGCGCAGTGAGCTCACGGCCCTGAGGTCCCCCGCCCTGTGGCGGACCATCCTGGTCGGCACCATCGGATTCGCCGGGATGTTCGCCCTGTACACCTACATCGCGCCGGTCTTCACGGACGTCGGCGGCATGCCGCAGCAACTGGTCCCCGCCCTGATGGGCCTCTACGGGGTCGGCATGGTGGTGGGGACCCTCGCCGGGGGCGCCCTCACCGACCGCTCCGCACGGCGCACCCTGCAGTGGATGCTCGGGATCGTGGCAGTCTCCCTGGTCTGCTTCAGCCTGACGGCGCAATGGTGGGCCGTGGCGCTCGTCCCGTTGCTCACAGCCGCCGCGGCCGCCTCCGCCCTCGTCCCCTCACTACAGGTCCTGCTCGTGGACGCCGCCCCGCACGCGCCCCAGCTCTCCGGAGCCCTCAACCACTCGGCACTGAACCTCGCCAACGCGATGGGCGCCTGGGTGGGTGCCGCAGTCATCCACGGCGGATTCGCCCTCCAGGTGCCCGCGGGCGCCGGTGCCGCCCTGGCCGGCCTGGGCCTGGTCCTGTCCCTGACCCTGTTGCGCTCCCGAAATCCCTGATTTCTCACTCCGACTTGTTAGGTTGTGCCTAGGTGTGGCCTGATCGTCGTCCGCCACCAGTGGACTAGGGCACACCGCAGAAGGACACTGGTCCTATCCGCATCGGATTAGGTACATGAACACGAAGGGGTAGTCATCATGGGCTTCATCAGCTGGATCATCCTCGGACTCATCGCCGGCGCCATCGCCCGGCTCATTCTTCCCGGCAAGCAGGGCGGCGGCTGGCTCGGCGCCCTGATCACCGGACTCATCGGTGCCGTCCTGGGCGGCTGGATCGCAAGCCTGGTCGGCGTCGGTGCCATGGACGAGTTCTGGAGCTTCGGCACGTGGATCTTCGCCATCGTCGGCGGCGTCATCGTCGCGTTCATCTGGCAGGCCATCTCCGGCCGGATGGCCAAGAAGGCCTAAGACACCGCCGGCCCCAAGAAGACAGGGCGCCCCTCCAGTGGAGGGGCGCCCTGTGTCGTCTGCAGGAGGGTCAGTCAGCCTCGCGAGTGCCGAGCCATAGCCGAGGCATAGAGACAGACCGTGGCCGCTGTGGCCACGTTCAGGGATTCCGCCCGGCCATAGAGTGGAACCGCCACCCGAAGGGCAGCCAGCTCCAATTCCTCCGCAGCGAGACCCTGGGCCTCGTTGCCGAACAGCCAGGCGGTGGGCGCGGACAGCAGGCCCGGCGGCGGCTGATCCAGTCGCACGGTTCCGTAGCCGTCCGCGGCGAGTACCGCCATCCCCCGCGCGGTCAACCCCTCGGCCGTCTCAACGACGTCCGCCGAGGTCACCACGGGGAGGTGGAACAGTGATCCGGCGGTGGACCGCACCACCTTGGGGTTGAACACGTCCACGGAACCGGCAGTCAGCACCACGGCGTCGGCCCCCGCCGCGTCCGCTGCTCGGAGGATGGTCCCCGCATTGCCCGGGTCCTGGACCCGGCACAGGACCGCGACCAGACCGAGTGTCCTCGCCTCGGACCAGAGAGCATCCGATCCAGTCTCGGGGAGGCGGCATACAGCGATGATGCCCTGGCCGGTGACGGCATCGGCCATGGCGGCCAGTACCTCGTCCGTGGCCAGCCGGACGTTCACGCCAGCCTCGCCGGCGCGCCGGACCAGGCCGGCCAGAACAGGATCACGCTCGGCCAGCCGCGGGGACACATAGACGGAGGCGACCACCTGCCCGGCGATCCACTGGCCCGGTCGACCCTCCGGACCGGAACCCATCAGTCCCAGGTGGGCCCTCAACGCCTCACGGGCAGGCTGGGGTCCCTCCGCCAGGAACAAACCCTCCCGCAGACGCGACGAGCGCCCCGCCAGGCGTGCGACCCCCCGCACCCGGTCTGCCCGGGGGTTGGTCATCACTTCCTGGTCGGGACGCTCGTTCATGGTGTTCCTTGGGCGGTCCCGCCGATCCTGCCGGTCCGGCGGCACCGCCCGCGGATGCAAGTGCCTACTTGGCGCCGGCCGGGGCGTTGACGTCCGCCGGCAGGGCCGCGCGGGCAGCCTTCACCAGGGCGGAGAACGCGACGGCGTCCGTCACGGCCAACTCGGCCAGCATGCGGCGGTCGACCTCGATGCCGGCCAGCTTCAGGCCCTGCATCAAGCGGTTGTAGGTCATGCCGTTGGCGCGGGAGGCCGCGTTGATGCGGGTGATCCACAGGCGGCGGAAATCGCCCTTGCGCTTCTTGCGGTGCTGGTAGTTGTAGACATACGAGTGCAGCAGCTGTTCCTTGGCCTTGCGGTAAAGGCGAGAACGCTGTCCGCGGTAACCTGCCGCGCGGTCAAGGACCACCCGGCGCTTCTTATGGGCGTTGACTGCCCGCTTCACACGTGCCACGTGCGTACTCCTTCGGATCGGTGCCGGCCGCGGAATCTCGAATGTCCGCGGTGGCTAGCTGTGTGCGGCCCTGGGGGCCACGGGAAATGTCAGATGCCCAGCATCCGCTTGATGGTCTTGACGCTGGACTTGGAGACCAGCTGATCGGAGGCCAGACGGCGGGTCAGCGTGGAGGGCTTGTGCTCCAAGTAGTGGCGGCGGTTGGCCTGCTGACGCATCAGCTTGCCCGAGCCGGTCACGCGGAAGCGCTTCTTGGCTCCGCTGTGGGTCTTCATCTTCGGCATGGCTGCCGTTCTCCTTCAGGTTGGCTGTCCGCCCCAGGGGCGGACAGTGCTTCGTGGACCTCGCTGGGGGCGGGGCCGATCTGGTCCGTTCCGGTGGTCTCCGGTACGGAAGGGTGGTGCTGGCCTACTTGCCGCCGCCCGGCTTGGGGCCCGGCTTCGGGGCACCACCGGGCTTGGGAGCCGCCGCCGGCTTCGGCGCACCCGGCTTGGGCGCCCCGGCCGGCTTGGCCACAGCAGGCTTGGGTGCTGCGGCCGGCTTGGCCGACGCAGCGGGCTTGGGAGCAGCCGCCTTCGGGGCAGCTGCCTTCGGGGCAGCTGCCTTCGGTGCGGCCGCCTTCGGTGCGGCCGGAGCCTTCGGGGCTTCGGTCTGCTCCGGCTTGACAGCTGCCTTCGGAGCCTCCGCCTCGGGAGCCGCCTTCGGAGCCTCCACCTCGGGAGCATCCGCCTCGGGAACGGCCTTCGGCTCCGGGGCCGCGTGACTGGACTGAGCCAGCTTCTTCAGCTCCTCGGGCATGGCATCAGACATGGCGGAGGACAGCGGTGCCGATGACGTGTCATCGTCAACCTTCTGCTTCGCCTCGCGAGCGGCCACGTCGCGCCGAGAACCGGCCCGCTCGGGCTTCGGATCCTGCTGCTTGCGGGCCTCGGCGCGGGCCTCGGCCTTGTTCTTCAGAGGGCCGATCACCATGACCATGTTGCGCCCGTCCTGACGGGGGCTCGACTCGATCATGCCCACATCCGCCACGTCCTCGGCGAACTTCTCCAGCAGACGGATGCCCAGCTCGGGGCGCTGCTGCTCACGGCCACGGAACTGGATCATGGCCTTGACCTTGTCCCCCGCAGTGAGGAACTTCCGGGCATGGCCGGTCTTCGTCTCGTAGTCATGCTTGTCGATCTTCAGGCGGAAGCGGACTTCCTTGAGGATCGTGTTGGTCTGGTTCTTCCGCGCCTCGCGGGCCTTGACCGCAGCCTCGTACTTCCACTTGCCGAAGTCCATCAGCTTGCAGACCGGCGGCTTGGCCGTGGGGGCCACTTCAACAAGGTCCAGGTCGGCCTCGGCTGCTAGACGTAGCGCATCCTCAATGCGCACAATTCCCACCTGTTCGCCCTGGGGGCCGACCAGGCGCACCTCCGGCACGCGGATCCGTTCGTTGATTCTTGGCTCGCTGATCTTGCAACTCCTGTGTTCGGGATCTTCGGTTGCGGGAACGCCATCCCCGGCGGTCCCTACGCTGGACCCGGAGACGAGAAAGGCCTCCGTGCTCAACGCAGGCGGAGGCCTGACCGGCGGATTGTTCCGCCGATCCATCGATCAGCCGACCCCGAGGGGGCGACGTGACCGGTGACCCGGCAACTCGGCCTGTTCGGAGAACGGGCATTCTGCTGACGCGGGTGGGAGAAGGCCTCCACTTGATGACTGGACCCGTCATCCATCTCACACTCGCTTGCGGCGGAAACGGGAACGGACCCAGCTGGTCTGTGACAAGCTTACCAGCATGAATGACGAACAGCAGAATCCCTCCCCCTCGGACGATCCCGTCACCGACCGGGTCCGGGAAATCCACGAGGTCCCGGCCGTGGAACTCATCAACACGGCCGCCGTGCACCTCATGACCGCCTCGGCCGTCAAGGTGGGATTGGCCGACACACCCAACGCCGAGGAGCTCATCGACCTCGATGAGGGCCGCAAGCTCATCACGGCACTGGCCGGGCTCGTGACAGCTGCCGCCCCGGAGATCGGCAGTCAGCACGCCGGCCCGTTGCGCGACGGACTGCGATCCCTGCAGCTGGCCTTCCGGGAGGCCTCATCCTTCCCGGATGCGCCGGGCCAGGGCCCCGGCGAGAAGTACACCGGCGCAGTGAACTGACCTCGCCACCCGCGCCGGGCCCGGCTCCGTCCTCGGACGGCGCCGGGCCCTTTTCATCGGTCCGCTCGGCGCTCAACACCGGCCAGATGTTCGGCCGCCCGACGGGTGAACATC
The DNA here is from genome assembly GCF_047305825.1 of Citricoccus nitrophenolicus. Lineage (GTDB taxonomy): Bacteria > Actinomycetota > Actinomycetes > Actinomycetales > Micrococcaceae > Citricoccus > Citricoccus nitrophenolicus. The sequence continues at coordinate 673,339 of NZ_CP063070.1, forward strand.
AGCAGCAGGGCCGCGGCGGCCGGCAGCAGGAAGACCAGTCCGGTGCTCACGTTCCCCGCAGAGAAGAAGCTGATGGACAGGATCACCGCGAACAGCTCGATCACCACCACGGCAGCGCGGGTCCAGGGCCGCCCCGCCCACACTCCGACGCCGGTGGCCCCGATCCACACCGCGGCCAGGACGTACAGGACCACCAGGAAGATCTGTGCGCCCACGTTTAGGGCACCGGCCCCGATGACCAGGACCGAGGCCGCTGCCGTCCCGAGCACCCCCAGGGCCTGCAGGATCAGGATGCCGCTCAGCACCATCACGGCCGGCGGACGGGCGATGCCCGAGCGGGGGGCAGAAGACCCGGCTGTGGGCTGGCGGGATGCGGTGGGCACGAGGCGGTCTTCCTGACGGTCGGCTGGGTTCCGGCGCCCTTGACAGCAGTCATGGCGGGCCGGGATAGTCTACGGGACGCAGCACTCCGGGCGATCGGCCCACATGCGGCCCATATGATAACCGCCACACAATGCGCAGGACCCCTTGTTTAGTCACACATGACATGAAAAGATACTTCACGAAGTTCAGCGGGGGTCGTCGCAACGGCCCTTTTTTGTTGCCTACGGCACGCGCCGTTCCGGACCGCCCCCGCCTCAGGACTATCGTCCGATGACCCTAGACAGGTTTGCCGGGGCAACCGTGTGCCGGCAATGAAGGAGTGAGCGATCAGCATGGATTGGCGTAGCCGGGCAGCGTGCCTGGACAAGGACCCGGAGCTGTTCTTCCCAGTGGGGAACACGGGTCCAGCCCTGCTCCAGATCGAGGAGGCCAAGGCCGTCTGCCGTACCTGCGAGGTGGTGGACACCTGCCTGCAGTGGGCGATCGAGTCCGGTCAGGACTCGGGCGTCTGGGGCGGAATGAGCGAAGACGAGCGCCGCGCCCTCAAGCGTCGCGCCGCCCGGGCACGCCGCGCCTCCTGATCAGGCCCCGGGCCTCGCGCCCAACTGGCCGATGACAGGCCCCGACCCGATGCGGGTCGGGGCCTGTGCCGTGTCAGGACCCGTCAGTGATCCGGCACTGGAGCGAGGATCAGGACCTCGGTCCCTCCGTCCTCCAACTCCGTCCATTCGATGGTGCCGCGCAGATCGCCGGTCACCAGGTTGCGGACGATGCGCAGACCCAGCCCGGGGCTCTGCCCCGGCGCCGGCACCACCTCGGCCCGTCCCTCCTGGGCCAGCCCTGCACCCGTGTCCCACAGACGCACCTCGAGCCGCTCCCCGGTGGGCGTGTGGGTCCGGCGCGCCACCAGCCCCACGTGTCCACCCGCCGCGCCGGTCCCGTGCTCCACGGCATTCATGGCCAGCTCGTTGATGACCAGGGCCATCGGAGTGGCCAGGTCCGAGGGAAGCTCCCCGAACCCTCCCCCGAACTCGGTGCTGACCTCTCGGCCATCACCGGCCACCTCCACCGCCAGCCGGAACTGGCGGCCCAACAGTGCGTCCATGTCCACGTGCTGGTCCAGTCCTCGCGAGAGCGTCTCGTGGACGAGGGCGATGGTGTCCACCCGGCGCATCGCCTGCTCCAGCCCCTTCTTGGCCTCCTCCGAGTGCATACGCCGTGACTGCATCCGCAGCAGCGAGCCCACGGTCTGCAGATTGTTCTTCACCCGGTGGTGGATCTCCCGGATGGTGGCGTCCTTGCCGATCAGTTGCTGCTCGCGCCGGCGCAACTCGGTGACATCACGCAGCAGCACGAGCGCACCGAAGCGTCCCTCGTCATTGCTCAGGGGCACGGTGTGCAGGGTGAGGTTGACCGAACGGACATCCAGCTCGGCCCTCGCCGCCGCCTTGCCCGTCAGCACCAGGGGCAACGACTCGTCCACGGGCCGGCGCTCGTCCTGAAGGTCGGTGACGATCCTCGCCAGAGACCGTCCCTCCAGGGATTCCGTCTCGCCCAGGCGGCGAAAGGCGGACACAGCGTTCGGAGTCGCGAAGTCCACCGTCCCATCCTCCCGCAGCCGAAGCACCCCATCACCGACCCGTGGAGCGCCCCGAGGGGAGCCTCCGGCCGCGTCGTGCGGGTCCGGCCACTGTCCCCGGGAGAGCATGGTCAGCAATTGAGTGGCGCTCTGGCGGTAGATGAGCTCCAGCCGGGACGGGGTACGCTGCCCCGCGAGGTTCTGGTGCACCGTGACCACACCGATGGTCCGGGCTCCCCGACGCACGGGCCATACCTCCACCCGCATGGAACTGTCCGGCCCATGGACTGACGGGGCCGTGGCGGCCGACTCCCCCGTGGACCAGGTCTCGGCGACCAGGGACTTCAGGTCCGTGCGGACCCGGCTGCCCACGATGTCACGGTGCAGCGAGGTCTGGGCCGTGAAAGGCCGAGCCTGAGCCAGGGCCACAAAGCCCCGCCCGGTCGTGGGAGTCCCCTCGACCGGATACCACAGCACGAGGTCAGCGAAGGCCAGGTCGGCGATCAGCTGCCATTCGCTGACCACCGCATGGAGCCAGTCGACATCTCCGTCCGCCAGATCCGGATCGCCGTAGAGGGGGTCGGTGAACAGGGCCATGCAACTGTTCTACTGGGCCGTGACTGATCGCAGTTGGCGCAACGCCACGGAGAGTGCTGCGAGATCGTTCGCGTCTGATTCCCGGATCTCCTCCAGAAAGCCTTGGGCGCGCTGCAGGCGGGTGGCGTTCTCCGCCTCCCAGGCGGTGACAAGGTCCCCCACGTCACCCGTTGACACGTCCCGGTCCTCAGCGAGGACGGAGGTGGTGACGCTGAGCAGCAGGGCGTAGAGGTCCTCCCTCATGGCAGCCCGGGCGAGAGCCTTCCAGCGGCCGGAGCGGGGCAGGTCCGTGATCTGGTTGAGCAGCCCGTCCGCGTCGAAGCGCTCGTAGACCAGGAAGTACACGTCCGCCACATGACGAGGGTCCCTGCCGGACTGCCGCGCCATCCGGACCACGTCCAGCAGGCCGAAGGACTCGAACAGCACGGAACGCCGGCGGGCCAGGTCCTCGGGCAGACCTGCCTCCAGGGAGCGGTCCCGCCATTCGGCGTAGCGTTCTGCGTCCTGGCCACGCAACAGCTCCGGAAGGTCCTGCACCAGGGACTGCAGCGGTTCGGCGTAGAGCTCCACCACCTCGCCGATGCCCTCGCCCTCGGCCCGGTGATTGACCAGCCACCGCACGGCGCGGTCCAGCAACCGCCGGGCGTCGAGGTAGACCCGCGCCTTGAACTCGCCGTCCACTCTGGCCGGCAGTGCCCGGATGGACTCGAAGTAGTCCCCGTAGCCGTAGATCTCCTTCATGGCCGAGTAGGCCGCCACCACCGTGGCCGCGTCTGCACCCGTCTCCTCCATGGCCCGGAACACGAAGGTCGTGCCGCCGGTGTTGACCACGTCATTGGCCACCAGGGTCGCGATGATCTCGCGCCGCAGGGGGTGCTGCTGGATCGGCCCGGCGAACCGCTCGCGCAGGGCGGAGGGGAAGTAGGCATCCAGCGTCCGGTCATACCACGGGTCGTCCGGGAGGGAGGTCTCCAGCAGCTGTTCGGTCAGGTTGGTCTTCGCATAGGCCACGAGCACCGCCAGCTCCGGGGTCGCCAGGGACTGCCCGTCCTGCAGGCGCTCGGCGAGCTCCTCGTCGTCCGGCAGGTACTCCAGGTCACGGTCCAGGTCCGCCTGCTCCTCGAGCCACCGGATGTGGCGCTCAAAGCTCGGCAGCCACTCGGCGACCTTCTGGGAGTCATTGCGCAACAGGGTGTTCTGGTCCACGTTCGTGGCCAGTACCAGGTCCGCGACCTCCTCCGTCATCGACTCGAGCAATCCGGAGCGTTCGGAGGCCTCGAGTTCCCCGGTGGCGACCAGCTGGTCGACCATGATCTTGATGTTGACCTCGTGGTCCGAGCAGTCCACGCCGGCCGAATTGTCGATGGCGTCGGTGTTGATCAACACGCCGGACAGACTGGCCTCGACCCGGCCACGCTGGGTGAGCCCGAGGTTTCCCCCCTCTCCCACCACGGTGGCGCGCAGGTCCCCGCCGTTGATGCGGATGGCATTGTTGGCCCGGTCCCCCACCTCGGCGTGGACCTCCGACTCGCCCTTGACATAGGTTCCGATACCGCCGTTGTAGAGCAGGTCCACGGGGGCTTTCAGGATGGCCTTCAGCAGCTCGTTCGGCGTCAGCTCTGCCGTGGCCCCCGGCAGGTCGAGCATCTCACGGACCTCGGGGGTGACCGGGACCGACTTCGCCGTGCGGTGGTAGACGCCGCCGCCGCGGCTGATGAGCGATGCATCGTAGTCGGACCAGGAGGACCGGGGCAGCGCGAAGAGACGCTGCCGCTCGGCGAAGGACACGGCCGGGTCCGGATCCGGGTCCAGGAAGATGTGCAGGTGGTTGAATGCCGCCACCAATCGGATGTGCTCCGAGAGCAGCATGCCGTTGCCGAAGACGTCCCCGGACATGTCCCCGATCCCGACCACGTCGAAGTCCTCGGACTGGGTGTCCCGGCCCAGGGAGGCGAAGTGGCTCTTCACCGACTCCCAGGCGCCGCGGGCGGTGATGCCCATCGCCTTGTGGTCGTAACCCACGGACCCGCCCGAGGCGAAGGCGTCCCCCAACCAGTGCCCGTACTCGGCAGAGATCTCGTTGGCGGTGTCGGAGAAGGATGCCGTCCCCTTGTCCGCGGCCACCACGAGGTAGGCGTCGTCCCCGTCATAGCGCACGATCCGCTCCCGCGTGGAGAGCACGGTGCCCTCCTGGGTCCGAGTCTGCTGGTCGGTGATGTCCAGCAGTCCACGGATGAACGTCCGGTAGGCCTGCTTGCCGGCCTCGATCCAGGCTCCCCGGTCCGTGGCGGGATCAGGAAGGCGCTTGGCGAAGAAACCGCCCTTGGCCCCCGTGGGCACGATCACGGCGTTCTTGACCTGCTGCGCCTTGACCAGGCCCAGGACCTCGGTGCGGAAGTCCTCCCGTCGGTCCGACCACCGCAGGCCGCCGCGGGCGATCGGGCCGAACCTCAGGTGCACTCCCTCGACCTCCGGGTCATAGACCCAGATCTCCCGCGCCGGGCGGGGCTGCGGGGCGAACGGGATCTCCCCGGTGGCGATCTTGAAGCTCAGTCGCCGGTGCCCCTGGAAGAAGTTGGTCCGTTGGGTGGCCTCCATGACCGTGAGGAAACCGCGCAGCACGCGCTCTGCGTCCAGCGTGGCCACCGCGTCCAGTGCCTCATCGGCCTGTTCGCGAACCTGCTCCAGCGCCCGCTGCCGCGCAGCGCCCGCCACCGGGCCGTCGTCGTCCGTGGCCTGCGCTGCCGTGGGATCGAAGCGGGTGAAGAAGTAGTCGATCAGGATCCGCGTCACCGACTCGTTGGCCAACAGCGCGTCCGCCATGAACTCGAAGGAGTTCTGCATGCCCAACTGGCGCAGATACTGCGCGTAGGCCCGGAGCATGCCCACCGTCCGGGAGTCGAGCCCCTGGAAGAGCACCAGGCGGTCGAGCGCATCGGATTCAGAGGCCCCCGTGGTGGCGGCCACCACGGCATCCTCCAACAGGCCGGCCGTGGATTCGTTCTCCGTGCCGAGCGGGTACCCCAGGGCGAAGTCGTAGAGGTAGAACTTGCGGCCGTCCGCGGGCCTCACCTCGAAGGGGCGCTCGTCCAGCACGGACAGCCCGAGGTTCTGCAGCACGGGCAGCACCTCCGTGAGGGTCCGGGGCCGGTCCGAGTAGAACTTCATCCGGCCGACGCTCATGTCCGTCACCCGCTCCTCGGCGACCCGGGACCGCTCGTCCTGGTCCTCCGGGACCACGTGGACCACGGGTGCCCCGTCTGCCGGCAGCCCGTTGAAGCGGCCGATGTCCTCCAGTGCGTTGTCGATCTCGTATGCCACGCGGTACGCCGGAGGGAAGGCCTCGTCCCACAGGAGCGCGGCATCCACCCCCGAGTCGGCGCCAAAGGCCTCCACGGCCTGTTCGTCCACGCCCTCCTTCCAGGACCGCACGGCGCGGACCAGACGGTTCTCGAGGTCCTTCGCATCGACCGGGGCGCTCCGCTCACGCTCCCGGGGCAGCCGGATGCGGAAGTACAGCCGGGCGAGCACTGATTCCGTGAGCCGGACCTGGAAATCCAGGGACTCACCGCCCAGGGCCTCGAGCAACACGTCCTGGATCCGGCCGCGGACATCCGTGTTGTAGCGGTCCCGCGGCAGGAACACGAGGGCATTCATGAACCGGCCATAGGTGTCCGGGCGCAGGAACAGCCGGGTCCTGCGGCGTTCCTGCAATTGCAGGATCTGCCGGCACGTCTCCCACAGCTCCTCAACCCCCACCTGGAACAGCTCGTCACGCGGGTAGGTCTCCAGGATCTGCTGGAGTTCAGCCCCGGAGTGCGAATCCTGGGGGAAGCCGGACAGTTGCAGCACGGCGGCAGCCTTCTCCCGCACCAGCGGGATGTCCTCCAGCGAGACCGAGTAGGCCTTGGGGTCCCACAGGCCCACGAACCGGCGCTCTCCGGTGACCCTGCCGTCCTGGTCATAGGTCTTCACCGCCACGTAGTCCATGTAGGCGGAACGCTGCACGCGGGAGCGGGAGTTCGCCTTGGTGATGATCAGCGGGATGGGCCGCTCGATCTGGTTGCGGCCGGCGATCGAGAGCGGGGCCGGCGGCGTGGTGGGCCGGTTCCGCAGGATGCCGAGCCCGGTCTCCTCCACCGGGACCAGCACCTGCCCGTTGTCACCGCTGTGCAGCAGGTATTCCCGGTAGCCGGTGAACGTGAAGTGGCCCTCCTCCATCCAGTTCAGCAGAGCGCTGCTTTCGCGCACGCCCTCCACGGTGTGCGGGGCGTCATGCGCCAGGGTCCTGGCCGCGGTGAAGGCGGCCGAGCGCATCCGATCCGCGTCCGCGATCGCCGCACGCACATCCGCGAGGACCACGTGCAGACCACGTTCCAGCCGCTCGGCCTCGTCCTGGTCCATGGGGCCCACCGTCTGGATGCCGATCCATGACTCGACACCCGCCCGGTCTCCTTCACCGGCGACCAGCGGGCCGAGGTCGGCGAGCGCCGCGGTGGTGTCACCACTGGCGGTCCCGTGCTGGGCAGGGACGCGGTGGACCGCTGAGAGGTGACCGGAGTCCTTGTCTCTGTGGGTGATGACGGTCGGGTGGGCCACCATGCGGATGGCGTGGCCCTGGCGGGTCAGCTCGCTCGTCACCGAGTCCACCAGGTAGGGCATGTCCTCGTGGACGATCTGCACGAACCCGTGGGGCCGGCTCGGCGTCACCGTGACGGCGGCCTCGCTGGTGCCGCGTTCCTGGGCCATCGACACATGACGGCCGACCAGTTCCCGGCGATCGTCCGAGGACAGCTCGGAAAGGTCGGCGGGGGAAACGTGTTCGAAGTACGCACTGGCCAGGCTTTCAAGATCGACCGTGGCCTCCGGGGTGTCGGTGGCCTGCTGATCGCTCCACAAGGGAGTTGACGATGACATCTGGGGGTGTCCTCTTCCATCGCTGCAACGGCACCGGAGCCGCCCGGGCTGTGCCGGAGTGGTCCGTGTGGGTGGAACGTCGTCGGTCCACCAGTGCGAGCCTATCGGCCCGCTCGTCAAAGCGGGAGTGGCATGCCAACGAACCGCCTTCGGATTCACTCAGCTTCGGCGGAGCACCCGGCGCACACCACGCACGACGCCGGCCCGCACGCCCGCCGCGGACCCCTCGCCCGACGCGGTGCCGGCCAGCCGGGCGATGGCCCGACGCAGGGCGGACGAGGGCGCGGCTTCAGCGAGCACCTGCCCTCCCAGCAACGCCCGGTCGAGGGACCGGCGATCCCAGGGCAGGAAGGCGGCCACCGACCACGAGCCACCGAACCGTTCCACCACCCCGGAGATCTGGGACCGCGGAGCGGTTCCCGAGGCCTCGGCTCGGACCTGGTTCACCACCACCTCCACCACCGTCCCGGTGTTCACATGGTGGCCCAGCTCGTCCAGGCCGTGGATGAGCCGAGGCAGACCCACAGGGTCCCCCGTCCCCACGGCGAGGATGCGGTCCGCTGCGGCCAGGCCCGCCAGCGTGGCCGCGTTCCGCTGGGGGGCCGGGATGTCGAAGCTGAGCTCCTCGTCCTGCTCCAGACAGAATCCACAGTCCACCACGACCTCCTCCCAGCCGGCGGCAGCCGCGGCCAGGACCTCGTCCAGGGCGGACCGCCTCAGCTCGGGCCAGCGGTCCGCCCGGGTCAGCCCCGTCAGGACCTGCAGGGTGGTCCCGGCGACCCGGGCCCGGACGGCCGAGCGCTGCACCCCCTCGGCCGAGATCCGGCCCTGGTCCGCCAACCGGCAGGCCTGGGCGATGCCCGCTGACTCCTCCAACAGGGCCACCTGCGCTCCCGCCGAGGCCGCATAGGTGTCCAGGTCCACCAGCAGGGTCCTTCGCCCGGCCAGGGCCAGCTCCACCGCGAGGTTCACGGCCACCACGGTCCGGCCCGGACTTCCCGCCGGCCCCCAGACCGCCGTGACCCTGGGCGGGCCGGAGGGTGACTCGGTGAACGACGTGGAGTCCTGCTCAGAGGCTGGCTCGGGGCCCGTGTCCGCGGCGGCCGCATGGCCGCCGTCCGGAACCACCGCCCTGTTCCCAGGACTCGTCTCCCGGTCTCGGGTGGAGTCCGGAACAGCGCTCGGACCGTTGCGGAACGCGCCCGCGGAGTCCTCCGCCCCCTCGGGCATGACGGGCACGCCGGACAGGTCAGGCACGTCGGGGGGCCCACCCTGTTCTGCCCCCTGGAGTCCGGGCGACTGCCCCGACGACGGAGCCGGTGTCCGCTCCGAGGCGGACCGCCGGCCGCGCGTCAACCCCTCAGGACCGGACGGGGTCGGAGTGCGCGCCGGTGCCTGTGCAGTGGCATCCGAGAGCAGCGCGGCGAGGTCCTGTGGACTCACCTCCGGGGAGGCCACCGGCACGCCGAGCTGGGCCAACCGATCGCGTTCCTCGGTCACGTCGCTCAGCGCGACGACGGCCACCGTCCGCCCGCCCCACCCCTCGCCGGCGAGGGAGTCCATGAAGGTCAGGGTGACCTGCTCCGTGTCCCCGGCCACCAGCACCGCGTCGGCCAGGCCGGCCCGGGCCACCGAGATCAGTTCGGCGAGGGATTCGCACCGGCGGACCACCGTGACCGGGCCGCGGAGGCGTTCGAGCCCCGAGACGTGGTCGTAGCCGGGCATGAGGGTGGTCGCCACCGAGACCCTGCGCATACGTCCTCCTAACGGCCCACGGGAGAGGGGACCACGCTGATGCGGGCGCCGTTGCCCTTCGCGTCCAGCACCTGCGGCAGTTGTTCAGGCCCCACCAGGACCTGGACGGTGACGCCTCCGGACGCACCGAATGAACCGGATGCCTCCGTGACCTCGGCGAGTTCGGCAGAGGGGGCCACCAGCTCGGGCTCCGCATAGTCCTGACTGCCGTCACGCTCTGCGATCCACACGTCCACACGGGCTCCGGCCCCCGTGCCGTCCGGCAGCGGGTCGTCCACCGTGAGGGAGATCGGCTGGCGGGCCTCGGGATCCGCCGCGGCCACTGCCCCCGCGGGAAGCAACTCGCCTTGGCGCACTGTGGCCACCACCGAGGAGTGGTCCGGAAATGGTTCATCGGCCGGGAGGTAATCCCCGGAGGCATCCCCGAGCCGGGCCTGCACCACCGCAAGCTGGTCTGGCTCCACGATCTCTCCAGGCACCAGGTCCTGCTCGGCGGCCCAATAGCCATCCGAGGAATCGAGGGACTGCACCAGCGCCACGATCCCGGCCACGGACAGGAGGACCAGCAACAGTCCGGCCAACAGTCTCGGGTCCCTCCACCCCGGTCTGCCGAGACGGGGCGCCTCCACGGTGTTCTTCCCCTCCACGCCTGTCCTCCCTCGTCAGCAGGGTGGCCCGTCCGCCACCGCCATGCGGGTCCAGACTATCCAAGCCGGGCCGCGCCGCGTGGCGCCTGTGGACAACCCGGTCATGGCGGGAGTGCTGTGGACAACGGCCCCCTCGCCTGCCAACCGTGGGAGGATGGTGCCGACCACTGACCGATCCGACCCGGAGGACCGATGCCGCGCTTCCTCACCCTGACCGACGTTGCCGAGGAACTTCAGGTCTCCATGACCCAGGTCCGGGCCCTGGTGCGCAGTGGAGAGTTGCCGGCCATCCAGATCGGAGGCCGCGGTCAGTGGCGCGTGGAGCAAGTCAAGCTCGATGAGTACATCGAAGACCTCTATGCCCAGGCGGCCGCCAAGGCGGAGGCGCGGAAGGCCGGTGCCCCTCAGACCGAGGACGCGTGAGCTGAGCGGACCAGATGGATGGCGCCGTACGGGATCACCCGGAGTCCCCGGACATTGCGGCCACGCCGCTGCTCGTCGCGCGGGTGCACCGCCAGATCCAGGTGGTCCAGGCCCACCCGGTCGATGGTCCCCTCGCCGAGGACACGCCCCTCGAGTCCTGAGACCACCACGCCGGCCCGCGCTCGGGACAGCGACCGGTACAGGAAACCGACCCCCAGATTGCGCCGACCGGGCGAGTCCTGCGGGGCGGTGACGGGCAACGGGCTGTCGATCGCAGCCACCGCATCCAGATTCAGTACGAGGCTCCCGGTCCGGTCTGAGCCACCCACCCAGGACGAGCCCACCGTCGAGACCGACAGTTGCAGGCGCTGACCGTCGATCAGCAGCACGGTCAGGGGAGCGCCGAGGGCCCCCCGCAGTCGGTCGGCCAGCGCGACCGACGCCCGCTCACCGCGCGTCAATTCGGCGGCCTCGGCCTCGGTGTCCTGCCATCGGCCGTGGGCCAGTTGAGCCTCGAGGTCAGCGAACAGCCCGTCCCATCTCATGAGCTCAGCCTAGAGGGCAGCGCAGGCGGCGTCGCCCTCCGGATCGTCACCAGATGGCATCAAACAGCATCAAACGTCATCAAACGTGCTCCTATGCAGTCGCAAACGATGAATGGCGCCCTGAGGGCATGGAAGTATCTTTTACTACATCATCAACGATCTATTGACACCCAATGGCATCTGATGTTGTCTTGAGGCATTCACTGGTAGCCGCGAACGGTCACACGCTGCGGGGACGAAGAGAGGGCACACCATGGGAGCACGTCCAGCAGAGCGCCGGCCGCCACTGCGGGTCGAGGACCTGATCCTCAGCGTGTTGTGCACAGCAGCAGGACCATTGCTGTGGTGGTTCGGGACCGGCGCACTGGCCAGTGCGTCGGCCGGGGGCGGCATCCAACTCGTGGAGCGCTCCGTGGCCTCCCTCTGCGCCGGCACCGGTGCCGTCATCGCCTTGTGGTGGTTCGTGGCAGTGCTGGGGGCTGGCCTGACGGCCGCTGGCCACCGGTGGCACTCGGCGCCCCTGTCCCGCATCGGCCGGAGACTGTCCCCGGCGTTCCTTCGACGCGTCGCCACCTCGGTGCTCGGAGCGAACGTCCTCCTGACCCCCGGGGCCTGGGCCGCCGATGCAATCCCCCTCGGCCTGCCGCCGCAGGGCTCGGAGGCCGCCCCCACGGTTGCCGTGGCGGCGGTTCAGGAGGTGGTGCCCCACGCTGGCTGGCTCCCCGTCCCCGGGGCCAGTCCCGTCGCCTACACACCGGCGCCCGAGGTGCCGTCTGGGCCGCACGGCACCTCCGGTTTCCTGACCTCGGTATTGGTTGAGCCCGCCGGGGAGCACGGCCTGCCGACGCCAACGTGGACACCGGAGACGCCAGCCCCTGCCGGCCCTGGTGCCACGAGAACAGCCCGTCCCCCAGCAGTCGAGGCATCCACGGTCACGGTCAGGCGGGGAGACTGCCTCTGGGACATCGCCTCCCACGAGCTGGGCCCAGCGGCGACGGACCTGGAGATCGACCGTCGCTGGCGCCAATGGCACGAGCACAATCGGGAGACCGTCGGCCCGGAGGCCGACCTGCTCCAACCCGGATGGGTCCTGACGGCTCCGCCCTTCGACTAGGGGGCGCCCCCCGACTCATCGTCCCCTTGCCCCAACGCTTCCCCACATCGTCGTCCCGTATCGCTTCCCATCAGTTGAACAACCGGAGGAACCATGACCACCCTCTCCACGTCACCAGCCCCGGCTCCGGAACGGGCCGGGGGCCTGACACTCTCCCCCGTCCCCGCGTCCCGGCCACCACTGGTGGGAACCGCGCAGGCACCCCTGCAGCGCTCCACCGATCGGGTGGGATCCGCCTGGACGCCCCGGACCCATCGAGACAGCGGACGCGGCACTGTGGACCGCGCCCAGCAGGAGCTGCGCCGGGAGGAGGAACGCCATGTCAGATCGTTGGCGCGAATCGTGGCACTGGCGTGCGTGGAGGCGGAGCTCGGTCTACGACCGGCACGCCAACTGTCCACGTGGCTTGATCTGCCGACCTACGGCAAGATGTTGCGCCGCGCCGAACTCGCCCAGCGAGTCCGGCCCTCCGGCCCCGCGGAGGCCGCAGCGGCACCCACTGCGCTCGGCGCCAGGGTCTGCCCGTCCGGAGAGGACGTCTACGAGGCCAGTGCGACCGTTCAGATGCCGGACCGAGCCAAGGCCATCGCCCTGCGCATCGAGAGACATCGCAGGCGGTGGAGGGTCACGGCCCTGGAGCTGGGGTGAGGTTCCGGATCACCGGACGGTCAGCGGCGGCTCTTCTTGGACTTCCGGCCGTCACCACGTGACGCGTTGGCGGCATCCTTCGCCGGTACCCCCTGGGAACCGTTCTGGCCGGTTCCGCCGTCGGTCCGGCGTACCTGCGTGGTGACGTCCCCCGAATCAGACGGGGCAGAGAATCGCAGGGTGGACGGCTGACGTGGGGCGTCCAGGCCCTTGACGTTCAATACCGGGGTCATGGTCGCGGACCGGGCGTCCTGGACACCGGGCAGGGACGTCGGTGCCGGGGCGCTCTGGACCTCGAGGTTGAACAGGTAGCCGACGGACTCCTCCCGGATGGCCTCCATCATGGACTGGAACATCAGATACCCCTCGCGCTGGTACTCCACCAGGGGATCTCGCTGGGCCATGGACCGCAGGCCGATTCCCTCCTTGAGGTAGTCCATCTCGTAGAGGTGCTCCTGCCACTTGCGGCCGATCACTGAGAGCACCACGCGGCGCTCGAGCTCACGCAGGGACTCCGGGCCAATGGCCCGTTCGCGGTCCTCGTAGGCCAGTTTCGCGTCCGAGACCAGTTCCCGCTTGAGGTCCTCGCCCTTGAGCTTGGCCGGGCCCCCGGCCTCCTCCACGATCTCCTCGGCGGAGACACCCACGGGATACATCTGCTTCAGGTCCGTCCACAGCTGGTCCAGGTCCCACTCGCTGGCGTGGCCGGTGGCGGTGACCTCGTCCACCATGGCGGACACGGAGTCCTCCAGGAAGTGCTGGATCTTCTCCTGCAGGTCCTCACCCTCGAGAATCTGGCGGCGGTCGGTGTAGATCGCCTCTCGCTGGCGATTCATCACGTCGTCATACTTGAGCACGTTCTTGCGCTGCTCGGTATTGCGTGACTCCACCTGCTGCTGGGCGTTCTGGATGGCGCCGGAGACCATCTTGGACTCCAGTGCCATGTCATCGGGGACCGAGGCCGAGTTCATGATGCGGGATGCCGCTCCTGGGTTGAACAGGCGCATCAGGTCATCGGTCAGTGAGAGGTAGAAGCGCGACTCTCCCGGATCACCCTGACGTCCGGAGCGGCCCCGCAGCTGGTTGTCGATCCGTCGTGACTCGTGACGCTCGGTGCCGAGCACGTACAGGCCGCCCAGCTCGAGGACCTCCTCATGCTCCTTCCTGACGTGCTCCTGCGCCGCGGCCAGGACCTCGTCCCACTGCTCCTCGTACTGCTCCGCGTCCTCCACGGGGTCCAGACCACGCTTCTGCATCTCGGCCACCGCATTGTGCTCGGCGTTGCCACCGAGCATGATGTCGGTACCGCGGCCAGCCATATTGGTGGCCACGGTGACGGCGCCCCTGCGACCCGCCTGAGCGACGATCGCTGCCTCACGGGCGTGGTTCTTGGCGTTGAGCACCTCGTGCCGGACACCGTTCTTCGCCAGCAGCTTGGAGAGGTACTCGGACTTCTCCACAGACGTCGTGCCCACGAGCACGGGTTGGCCAGCCTCATGCCGCTCGGCGATGTCCTTGACCACCGCATCGAACTTGGCGACCTCGTTCTTGTAGATCAGGTCGGTCTGGTCCAGCCGCTGCTTGGTCTTGTTGGAGGGGATGACCACCACGCCGAGCTTGTAGGTGGACATGAATTCGCCGGCCTCGGTCTCCGCCGTGCCGGTCATGCCGGAGAGCTTCTCGTAGAGGCGGAAGTAGTTCTGCAGCGTCACGGTGGCCAGGGTCTGGTTCTCCGCCTTGATCTGCACGCCCTCCTTGGCCTCGATGGCCTGGTGCATGCCCTCGTTGTAGCGGCGGCCGGCCAGCACGCGCCCCGTGTGCTCGTCCACGATGTTGACCTCGCCGTTCAACACGACGTAGTCCTTGTCCTTCTTGAACAGTTCCTTGGCCTTGATGGCGTTGTTCAGGTACTGGATCAGCGGCGTGTTGGCGGACTCGTAGAGATTCGTGATGCCCAGCCAGTCCTCGGTCTTCTCGATGCCCGGCTCAAGCACGCCGACGGTCTTCTTCTTCTCGTCGACCTCGTAGTCCTCGTCCAGGGTCAACTTGCGGACCAGCTTGGAGAACTCGGTGTACCAGCGGGAGGCGTCACCCTGGGCCGGTCCGGAGATGATCAGTGGCGTGCGGGCCTCGTCGATGAGGATGGAGTCGACCTCATCGACGATGCAGAAGTGGTGTCCGCGCTGGACCAACTCCTCGTTGGACCACGCCATGTTGTCCCGCAGGTAGTCGAAGCCGAATTCGTTGTTGGTCCCGTAGGTGATGTCCGCGGCGTACTGGGCACGGCGGGTGGCCGGGTCCTGGTTCGCCACGATCACACCGGTCTCCAGACCGAGGAAGCGGAACACCCGGCCCATCAGCTCGGACTGGTAGCTGGCCAGGTAGTCATTGACGGTGATGACATGCACGCCATTGCCACTCAAGGCGTTGAGGTACGCCGGAGCCGTGGCCACCAGGGTCTTGCCCTCACCGGTCTTCATCTCGGCGATGTTCCCGAGGTGGAGGGCGGCCCCACCCATCAGCTGCACGTCATAGTGACGCTGGCCCAGGGTGCGGCCGGAGGCCTCCCGCACGGCCGCGAAAGCCTCGGGCAACAGTGAGTCCAATGTTTCGCCGGCAGCGATCCGCTCTCGGAAGGTCTCGGTCTCACCGCGCAACTCGGCGTCGGACATCTGACGGAACTCGTCCTCGAGGACGTTGATGGCGTCAGCGAATCCCCTGAGCTGCTTGAGGACCTTCTTGTCCCCGGTCTTCAGGATTCGTTCGATGAAAGATGCCACGTGCCTTGACTCCCTGTTCCCCGGTCCGCCGGGTGCTTCGGTATGCATTGCGCTCTGGAATCCCGGATGGGCCGGTGGCCGCGGGGATACCAGTACAGTCTACGGTCATAAGACTGGGAGCTTCCTCAAGGTACGGCGTAGCTCACCGGCCAGGTCGCCATCGGCGGCCGCGTCCAGCACCGTCTCCTCCAGTCCCAGCCACCGGGACAGTTCCGCCAGTTCTGCGGCCAGCTCGGAGGCCACCTGCCCGACGCCGGCGCGCGGGCTCCTCAGAGTCCTCCGGTTGGCCTCGGGGTCACCGGGGACCTCCTCCGGATCCTCGGCCCATGCCCCACGCACCAGCAGCAGCCGTGCCGCACGGTCCGCCTTGAGATCGATCTGGGCGGCCAGCCGCTCCCCCAGCAGGAACAGCAGCGAATAGTAGCCCCTCGTTCGTTGTGGGGCCGGCGTGTAGATCCCCAGGCGGTACCGCACACCGAACAGGGCCTGGACCCGGGGCCTGTGGAACACGAGCGGATCGAAGGGACTCACGAGTGCGCGGCCGGTGGCTGCCCGGGGCACCGTGGCCCCGGCATGCCGCCAGGCCGGCACGGTCTTGCCTCCAGGTGCGGGCAGGCGCACCGGCTCGAGGACTGACTCGCGGTGCAGTTGATGGGCAGCGGTCCGCGCGGCCCTGACGGGAATCCGGTAGTAGTCGGCGAGCGAGGCTTCCGTGGCCACGCCCAGGGCCCGGGAGGCGGCTCGGACGAGTTCCACGGCGGCCACGTCCGGGTCGGGTGCCGCCGTATCTTCCGTGAGCCGGATGACGGGAAAGAAGCGGCGCTCGAACTGGGCGTTGCGGCCCGCACTGGCGATCCTCCCCGAGGCGAAGAGGTCCTCAAGGACACGACGGACCACGGACCAGTTCCACCCCCAGTGCCCCTCGTGGCGTCCGTGGTCGCCCAGACGGGCCTCGACCTGCCGTGCCGTCAGTGGTCGCGAGGTCTGCAGCAGCTCAAGGATCCGTTCCGAGAGGGCCGCCCGCAGGGCCTCCTCGACGTCCGTGGCGGACATCCAGGTGCGGCGCTGCACGGCGACCAGTGCGGGCCGCAGCCGGGTGGGCACCAGGGAGGCCTCGTGTGCCCAGTACTCGGTCCAGCTGCGGGGGCTCTGGTGGGACATGCGGTCCAGCAGGGCAGGGTCATAGGGGCCCAGCCGGCTGTACACGGGGAGGTAGTGGGCGCGGGCCAGCACGTTGACGGAGTCCACCTGCAGCACGCTGAGCCGATCCGCCACGGCCCGCACGGTTCGGGCACCGGGAGGGCCCGGAGGGCGGGGTCGATGGAGTTGCTGCGCCGCGAGAGCGGCCCGGCGGGCCTCGGAGTGTCCCATCACGGGACCGCCCCGCCCCTCGGGGCGGGGCGGTCCCTGGCCGAGGCGCCGAGCCGCGGCGTCAGACGGTTGCGGCGCGATAGTCGATGTCCTCCTCCTGGACCTCGGCATCCGGGTGTTCGGCGTCCAGGGTGATGACGCCGTAGCTCCAGCCCTTGCGCCGGTACACGGCGGAGGGCCGGCCGCTCGACGAGTCGATGAAGAGGTAGAAGTCGTGACCCACGAGCTCCATGGCATCCACGGCGTCATCCACGGTCACGGGCGTGGCAGGGAAGATCTTCTTGCGGATCCGCACCGGTCCCTCGTCATGGCCGTTCTCTTCAGCGTGCGCCTCGGCGGCCTGATCGGCCATGACCTGCTCCACGAGGGACTGTCCCGGCTCGACCGGTGGCAGGACGGCCGTGGCGTCCGCCACGGACACCCTCTTCTGGTGGCGGTCCTTCTGCCGGTCGCGCAGTCGGCGCAGTCGCTCCAGGAGCTTGCCGAACGCCAGATCGAATGCCGCGAACTTGTCATCAGCCTGGGCCTCCGCGCGGATGACCTTGCCCTTCCCCTGGACCGTCAGCTCCACCGTGAGCTTCTCGGCCGAATGTCGGTGATTGGACTGCTGGGTGACCTTGATCTCCAGCCTCTGAGCCCGAGTGGACAGCTGTTCGATCTTGCTGAACTTCTCCTGGGCGTAGTCCCGGAAGCGGTCCGGGATGGAGACGTTGCGGGCAACGTAGCTGACGTCCATGGTCATGATGTCCTCCTAGGAGCCTGACGGCTTTGCGAACATGTGGCGTGCGATCCGCAGGCGGTGGTGAGACCACCCTTAAATGCACATCGGCGGCGGGAAGAACTACTCCTTCCTGCCGCCGGATACGGAGCCCCGGGGGTTCCGTTGGGCTCACCCTAGTACGATCTTCACCCGGAGTTAAGACCTTCATCACCTACGGCACCCGGTGGGGCCACCGAGGCAAGGACCACGGCCCCGGCCGGACTGATCCCGCCGAGCTCGAGGGCCCTCCACATGGCCGAGAGGGTCGATCCCGTGGTCATGACATCGTCGAAGACCACCACGGTAGGTCGCTCGTGCCGAGCAGATCCCACGAACCCTGCGGTCAGGCGGTGAGTGGGGCGGAACCGGTCTCGGGCCACGGATCGGCGCTGCCGCGACCCCGTCCCGGCATGGCTCGTCCGCTGCCGCACCACGGCCGGCGGTGAGGGCCTCCGGTGCGACACCCAGCCCCGCGCGGCCATCCAACCGCGCGGCAGAGGCCCGCGCAGCAACTCCTCCACGGGGTCGATACCCCGGCGGCGGAATCCGGCGGCACTCCCCGGGACCGGAACCAGGGTGAACGGTCCGGTGAGGCCCAACAGCTCGGGTACGGCCTCCAGGGCGCGGTACACGGCCGGCCGCAGGAACCGCGCCACCGAACTCCGCCCGTGGTCCTTGAAGGCCAGCAACGCTCGGGACGCCTCGGCACCGTAGCGTGCCGCCGCCACCACGGGTACCGGAGCGGGGCCCTGCTCGATGAACCGGAGGGGCAGTGCGGCCGCGCCTCGTTCGGCCCGGAACGGCTGCCGCGTTTCGGCCGCCAGGCCGGGGGCGCATTCGGGGCACACGGCCCCGTCCCGATCACCGCACAGGACGCAGAGGCTCGGCAGGAGCAGCCCGGTCAGTTCGCGGGACGCCGAGGCCAGCGACCGTGCGGTCCGGGTGTGCACGGCGGAGTCGAGCAGGGTGGCGAGGCGCTGACGGGTGTCCATGGTGCCAGTCTGCGGCTGCGCCCCGACGGGCAGCTGCCGCGGGCGGACCAGCTGTGGACGAAACGCCCGGAACCCGGTCGAGAATGGTTCAGCCCGGGAAGGCCAGGTCCTGGGCCAGGGCACCCGCCTGGGACCGCCAGGTGGAGCCGGCCAGGGTGTGCACGGCCTCGGCCGTCTCGGCGTAGACCGGGTTGTCGCCCGGCCCCGTGGAGAAACCCGTCATCCCGAGCAGCGGCCGGTGGGTGACGAGCGATCCGTCCAGTCCGATGGTCTGTGCCTCCACCGAGGAGTCGGAGCTGGTGGCGGCCACGAGCAGCTCCTGGTCGGAGAGCCAGTTGACGTCGTTGACCGGGACGGTCGGCTCCAGGCGCACGGGAGAGCCCAGGCCACGCGGCACGCCCTCGGAGTCGCGGATGACACCGGCGAGGTACAGGTGGGCGGAGTCCCCCTCGCCGGCCACGATCGCCGCCCGGGTGCCGTCCCGCGAGATCCGCAGCGCACTGACGGTACGGTCTCCGAGCCACTCGGCGCTGATCTCCCGGGAGGCCTCCCCCTGATCCGTGGCCTCCAACGCCATGATGCGGGTGCCGTTGGCATGGTCCACGGTCCAGATCCAGCCGGAGGAGTCGAAACTCGGCCGGGTCAGCTCCTCACCCTCGACCTCGGGCTGCTGGGAACCGTCAGTACCGGCGGTGATCATCCGGGTACGGTCCTCATTGAGGAAGGCGAACATGGTGCCATCCAGGCTCATGGCCGGGTCCACGGGTGTGCCCTCCAACTCGGTCTGCAGTCCCCCGACGGGGACGGTGGCGTCGCCCTCGAAGTAGACCAGTTCGCCGTCCGCCACGGCCACCTGCGTTGATCCCACCCCCGGGTTGATCGTGGCAGGATCGAAGCTCTCCGGCACCTCGCCCAGGTCCAGGGGATTCAGGTCCACGGACATCTCCACACCGGAGACACTGTTGAGCCCGTCCAGTGTCAGCTCGAGCTGCTGCTGCATGCGCTGGCGGGTCAGCGGGTCCGCGCTCTCGACCGCCTGGGAGGTCAGATCGACCTTCGCCAGACCGCCGCTGACCGGCACGGAGGGACGGGACAGCTCGGACCCTGACTGGAAGGCAGTCTTGACCGCCCCGTCCAGGTAGGGGGACGGACCGTCCATCAGTGCCCCGACGATGTCCGCCGCCGTCCCGCTGCGGTTCAGGAACCACCGCAGGTCCGGCACCGCATAGGTGTAGGACTGGTCATAGAAGTACAGCTCGTGGGACGCGAAGAGGGCACGGAACTGGGCCGTCTCGAGCATGCTGCCCCCGGGCGCCTGGGCGATCCGCCACTGTCCGTCCACCTGGGTGAGTTCGAAGCCCACGGCCTCCGAGGTGTTCGCTGGCATGCGGTTCATGATCCCCCGCTCGTCCACCACCGAGTCCACCTCCATCTGGACCTCGTACTGGCTGTCCTCGGCCGAGGGCACCACGGTGGGGGCCTCGTGGTACACCAGCGTCCTGGCCTCTGGGTTCCAGGACGTGGCAGCGTCCTCCGTCAAGAACTCCCGCGCGGTGGCGTAGTCGTCCTGGATGCCGGTGCCCGCATTGAGGAACCCGCGGATGATCTCCTCGGGGCTCGCGTCCTGAGCGGGGCCGGCTGGAGTGAAGGAGTAGTTCATCTGGCTCTCGGCACCGGGCAGCGGATCCGAGGTACCCACCGGCCCGCTCTGGGGCAGATGGGCGCAACCGCTGACCAGCAGCAGCCCCGCCATCAACACGGCGCAGAGCACGGCCATCGGCCCGCGGGAGCGCAGCACACGGGTGATGCCCGCCGACTGGGAAGCCGTCATCAGGATTCCTCCTCTTCCGGGGCGTTGGACGCATCCTCCGGGGAGACCGTGGACTCCAGCGGTTCCGCGCGCGGCCGGTACAGCGACTGCTCCTGGACGCGGTCCGGCAGGACCTCGCCGGTCAGCGGTAGCGGCTCGATGCTCTCGAGATCCGACGGAAGCCGGCGTTGGGACTCGTCATACACCGGGGGAAGCGCCAGCGGGGAGTCCTCGCCCACCGTGGCCCCGCTGGCGCGCGGGATGACCAGGCGGAAGGCCGACCCGTCACCCAGGTGCCCCCAGGCGTCCAACCTCCCGTTGTGCAGCCGCGTGTCCTCCGCAGCGATCGACAGCCCCAGCCCCGATCCCCCCGTGGTCCGGGCCCGCGCAGGGTCTCCGCGCCAGAAGCGGTCGAAGACGTGGGAGGCCTGTTCCTCGGACATCCCGATGCCGTGGTCCCGGACCACCACGGCCACGTCCTGCTCGTTGCCGCCGACGATCACGTCCACGGGACGCGACTCGCCGTGCTCGATGGCGTTGTTGACGAGATTGCGCACGATGCGCTCGATGCGACGGGGGTCCACGTAGGCGTTGACCTCGGCGCCCACGGGAACCACGTACACCGCGGTGTTGGCCTTGTGCGCCAGGGGCTGCGCCGTCAGGACCACGTCGGTGACCAGGTGCAGGATGTCCGTCTTCTCCGGGGCCATCGTGGCCGCGCCCGCGTCGAATCGGGTGATCTCCAACAGGTCCGCCAGCAAGGCCTGGAAGCGCTCCACCTGGTGGTAGAGCAACTCCGTGGATCGGCGGTTGATCGCATCGAACTCGTCACGCGAGTCGTACAGCACCTCTGCCGCCATCCGAACCGTGGTCAGGGGCGTCCGCAACTCGTGGGAGACGTCGGAGACGAACCGCTGCTGCATCTGGGACAGTTCCGCCAGCTGAGTGATCTGGTCCTGGATGTTGTCCGCCATCCGGTTGAAAGAGGTCCCCAGCCGGGCCATCTCGTCCTCGCCCTGCACGGGCATCCGCACGGACAGGTCCCCTGAGGACAGCGTCTCGGCTGCCGAGGCGGCCTGACCCACCGGCCGGACCACGGACCGGGTGACGTAGACGGCGATCAGGGAGTTCATCATCACCAGCATGGCGCCGGCCACCACGAGAACTCGCATCAGGTAGTCCAAGGTGTCCTGCACGCTGGAGAGGTCATACACCATGTACAGCGCGTAGATGTTTCCCGGCGGCAGGGTCACCTGGGTGCCGAAGGCCAACCCCGGGCTGGTGCCGCCGTCCTCGGCGGGCAGGCCGATGGACCGCCAGTAGGTGCCGCTGCCGTTCTGGACGGCAGCGGAGAGTTCTGCAGGGATCACCTCCGCGGACAGTCCGGAACTGGACTTGGGGCCCACGAAGAGGTTCTGGCTGTCCTCGAGGGGCACCAGGACCATGTCCCGCACCACCGTGGCCCCCGTCTCCCCTGCCAGCTGGTTCAGGGTGTTGGTGACCAGCAGGTCGGTGGTCTCAGAGTCGTTGGTGTTGGCGTTGTCGAAGATGGACCGCGCCTGGTTCAGCCCGCGGTTGGACTCGGCCTCGACCTGGTCGAACCGGGACTGGAACAGTCCGGAGGTGATCTGCTGGGTCAGGAACAGTGCCAGCACCCCGGCGGCCACCAGGGTGAGCACAGCGGTGATCGCCACCGTGCGGAGCTGCAGGGAGGCGGTCCATCGGCGCCGTGCGGCGGAGAACCACCCGGTGAGCAGGGAGCCGAACCGGGCCCCGACCCCCGCGTCCGAGCCGGCGGCAACGGTGTCCGCCTGCTCGGGGGCACCGGCGGTGGCCGTGGTCAACTCAGCTCTGACCGGCCTTGTAGCCGACTCCGCGGACCGTCAGCACGACCTCCGGGTTCTCCGGATCCCGCTCCACCTTGGAGCGCAGCCGCTGAACGTGCACGTTGACCAGCCGGGTGTCCGCCTGGTGACGGTAGCCCCAGACCTCCTCCAGGAGCATCTCCCGGGTGAAGACCTGCCAGGGCTTGCGGGCCAGCGCCACCAGGAGATCGAACTCCAAGGGCGTGAGTGGGATGGACCCGTCCCCACGGGTGACCTGGTGTCCGGCCACGTCGATGGTCAGGTCCGCGATCGTCAGGGTCTCCGGGGCACGGGTATCGCCCTCGCGCAGCCGGGCCCGAACACGCGCCACCAGTTCGGCCGGCTTGAACGGCTTGGGGACATAGTCGTCGGCGCCGGCCTCGAGACCGCGCACCACGTCCGAGGTGTCCGATTTGGCGGTCAGCATGACGATCGGGGTGTCGGACTCTGCCCGAATGGCCTGGCAGACCTCGATGCCGTCCATGCCGGGAAGCATCAGGTCCAGCAGGACCAGCTCGGGCCGGGTGGACCGGAACATCTCCAACGCCTGTGAGCCGTCCGCGCAGAACGTCGGCTCAAAGCCGTCATTGCGCAGCACGATGCCGATCATCTCCGACAGTGCCTCGTCGTCATCGACCACGAGAATTCTGGCCTTCACAGGAATGGTCCTCCCCTTCAACGAAGTTCCCACCGGAGGGCTTCCACCATCCGACGCCGCCGCCCGGTGGTCCGTGCGGACCGGCCCGACCGGCCATCCGTTACACCTTATCCGACCAGCGCGGATGCGGCCGATATAGTCGGGGACGACACATGGCGCGCCGCGCCGGGAGTGGCCGGACCACCAACGGTGCAAGCGCCGGACCGCAGTACCTTCAGGGGGACCTTCCGTTGGACCAGAACCGATACCCGAACGACGACCACCGGGATCCCTGGGGGCAGGTCGGCCAGTCCCCCTATGGTCAGTCCCCCTACGACCGGCCGGCCTCCGGTCAGAACCCCTATGGGGCCTATGGCCAACCGACCCAGCAGAGCCCGTACGGCCCGGGGGGTCAGGGCGGGCCGTATCCCGGCTTCCACGCCGCCTCGCGCCGGCCCGGGATCATTCCCCTGACGCCGTTGGCACTCGGTGACCTGCTCAGCGGTTCCTTCGCCGTCATCCGGCGCAACGCCGCCGCCGTGGTGGGCACCGCGCTGATCGTGGCCCTGATCGAGATCGCGGTCGCCCTCGTGGGCACCAACCTGATGTTCGACGTGGTCAATGACATCGTGCGCATGGAGCAGTCGGGCGTGGATCCGTTCCTCCAGGACTCGACGGCATTCCAAGTCCTCGGGCCACTGTTCGGGTCCCTCGCACTGTTCGCGGTCGGCGCCCTCCTGGCCGGGCTGGCAGGTCTGGTGGCGCACGGTGTCCTGGCCGTCGTCGTCCTGCGCTCCGCCGCGGGGCTGAAGACGTCCCTCGGCCAGGCCTGGCGGCTCACCGGCCGCCAGCTGTGGTCCTTGCTCGGCCTCGGCATGCTGTACCTCGTGGCCTCGTTCATCCTGATCCTGCTGTTCACCGCCGTGGTGGTGGGCCTGGTCATCGCCGCGGCCAACGAGGACGCCGGCCTGGCCGCGGTGATGGGGATCCTGCTGTTCGTGCTCACCGTCGGCGGCGTGGTGGTCGGTGTCTGGCTGTACGTCAAGTTCCTGCTCGCGGCGGCCGCCTCCGCTGTGGAGCTGAAGTCACCTGTCAGGGCACTCGGCCGGTCCTGGACCCTGACGCGTGGGCACTGGTGGCGCACCTTCGGCATCATCCTCCTGGTCGGCCTCATCGTGGGAGTGGTCGCCTCCATCATCACCACCCCGCTGTCCATGGTCGGCAGCGTCTTCGCTCCCTTCGACGAGACCGGTTCGGCCGAGATGGCCGTGGACTCCGCCCGGGGCTGGACACTCGTCAGCGTGGCCGCGACCTCCCTGGTCAACGCCCTGTCCACCGTGTACACCGCCTGCCTCGTGGCCCTGCTCTACACCGACTACCGGATCCGGCAGGAGAGCTTCGACCTGGACCTCGCCGCGGCGGCCGACGCCGCCGGCCTGAGCGACGACGCCCGGTTCAGCACCGTCCAGGACGTTCAGACCGCGGCCGGCACGGATCACCTGGTCCCGGGACGTCCGGCTGCAGGACCCGCCGGATCCTGAGACCGGAGGCGCTGGGTTGGAGATGAGCTGGGCTGCGGCCGCCGTCACCGGTGAGGGCTGGGAGCCGGACCGAGACGAGGCCCGCCGTCTGCTCCAGGACGAACTGTCCAGTCCGGAGTATGCCCAGGCCAGGCCCAATCCCCTCCTGGAGTGGCTCGCCGGTGCGCTCGACACCGTGATGGAGTGGCTCACCTCCCTCGGGGGCGCTGCTCCCTCCCTGCCCGGTTGGGTCCTGCCCCTGGCACTCGTGGTGGTGGCCGTGGTGGTGCTGCTGCTGGTCCGCCCCCGCAGCAACGCGGCGGTCCGCGCTCGGCGGGCTGCCGCCGTGCTGTCCGATCGGTCGATCAGTCCGGAACAGTACCGCCGGTCGGCCGCCTCCGCCGCGGCGGCCGGGCATCACGGGGCGGCACTCGCCGCCTGGTACCGGGCACTCGTGCGGCAGGCCGAGGTCCGTACCGTGCTGGCGGTCAAGCCCGGACGCACCGCCACCGAGGCGGCCCTCGGGCTGGGCTCCGCGTTCCCCGCCGAGGCGGGTGCCCTGGCTTCCGCCGCGGACGACTTCAACGCCGTGGTCTACGGCGAACGGGGATCCAGCCCGGCACAGGCGGAGTCGGTCCGCGCCCTCGACGAGCGGCTGCAGCTCCTGCAGCCGTCCCCGGGATCCGCCGGCTCCGCCGCACGGCCACAGGTGGTGGCCCCACGATGAGCCCCACCACGTCCACCAGCACGCTTGCCGACACGCCCACCAGCGCGTCCACCGGCCCGGCAGTCCCCTCCACCGCACAGGCCCTGGGGCAGTGGTGGCGAAAGGCTTGGATCTGGTTCGTCCTGGCGGCCCTGCTGGTGCTCGTGACACTGCCCTCGGTGTTCCGCCAGAGCCCGGATGACCGCCAGCTCTCCCCGGTCTCGGCTGCCCCGCAAGGCGCCCAGGCCGTGGTCCGCGTGCTGCAGGGCCACGGAATCACCGTGCATCCGGCTGACTCGCTCGACGATGCGGTGGCGCTGGCCGACGAGCACCCCGAGGCACCCGTGTTGTTCCACGATGCCAACGGCCACCTGCCAGCCGCCGGACTGGATCAGCTCGCGGCCGCCGTCAGTGCGGACCGGCGGGTCCTCGTCGAACCGGATTTCCAGACGCTGCAGCGGCTGGCCCCGTCAGTGTCCCAGGCCGGTCAGGTGCCCGACGGCGACCGGTTGGGCTCCGGGGGCCGGTGCCGGATCGCGATGGGCCGGGAGGCGCAGTCCGTCCCCGCGGCGGGCCGGGCCTACCGCGATGCGGACGCCTCGGCGTGCTTCCCCGTCCCGGAGACCGCATCCGGGCCGAGCGGCTCCGCCCACACCGTGTTGGAGACGTCCGAGGGGACCGTGGTCCTGGGCAATCACGGGGTCTTCTCCAACGAGGCGGCCGGTCAGGACGGCCACCCCGTGCTGTCCCTCTGGTCCCTGGGCCAGTCCACCGATGTGGTCTGGTACCTGCCGGGACTCTCGGATGTGGCGGTGGATCCGGGCCCCCCGACCACGGATCAACTACTGCCGGACTGGGTGCGCCCGGCCGGGGTCTGGCTCATCATCTGCCTGGTGGTTCTCATGCTGTGGCGGGGCCGCCGCCACGGGCCCCTCGCCGTGGAGCCGTTGCCCGTGGTGGTCCCGGCCTCCGAGACCGCGGTCGGCCGAGCCCGCCTGTACGAGCGGTTCGGCCACCACGGTGCCGCCGCCCGGTCTCTGCGCGCGGCCACGCTCGTGCGGCTCTCCCGGGCTCTGAGCCTGGGCCATGGCGCCCCGGTGGAGGCGATCGTCTCCGCGGCGGCCCGGCTCACCGGACGTGACCCGGCGCGAGTGGCCGCCGAACTGGACGTGGAGCGCGTGGGATCCTCCCGCGAGCTGGTGGCCGCCGGCCGCCGACTACAGCAGCTGGAGGAGACCGTGCAGGCGGCCCTGACCACCTCAGACCCCGATGGAAGGACACCATGACCGATCCGAATCCCGAGCACGCCGTCTACCAACCGAACCAACAGGTCCAGCCGAACCCGCCGAACCAACCGAACCAGCCGAACCGGCAGGGCCAGGGTGACGAGGAACTGCGCCGCGCCTTCGGCGCAGTACGCGAGGAGGTGGCCCGCGCCGTTGTGGGGCAGCAGCCGGCCGTCACGGGACTGCTGATCGGTCTGCTCTGCAACGGCCACGTCCTGCTCGAGGGGGTGCCCGGGGTGGCCAAGACCCTGCTGGTCCGTGCCCTCTCCGCGGCGCTGGACCTGGACACCCACCGAGTCCAGTTCACCCCGGACCTGATGCCCGGTGACGTCACCGGCTCCCTCGTCTACGACACGAAGACCGGGGAGTTCGAATTCCGTGAGGGCCCGGTGTTCACCCACCTGCTGCTGGCGGACGAGATCAACCGCACCCCGCCGAAGACCCAGGCCGCCCTGCTGGAGGCCATGGCCGAGGGCCAGGTCTCGGTGGACGGCGTGTCCCGGCCCCTGCCGGACCCCTTCATGGTCGCCGCCACCCAGAACCCGGTCGAGTACGAGGGCACCTACCCCCTTCCCGAGGCACAGCTGGACCGCTTCCTGCTGAAGGTGACCCTTGAGCTGCCTGAGCGCGAGGACGAGGTGGAGATCCTGCGCCGTCACGCCGAGGGCTTCTCGCCGTCAGACCTGGCCGCAGCGGGCGTGACCGCCGTGGCGGGTGCCGGAACCGTCCAGGCCGCGCGCGCCGCTGTGGGTCGGGTGCAGTCCGGCCCGGAGGTCCTCGGTTACATCACGGATCTGGCCCGGGCGAGCCGGCTCTCCCCCTCGTTCCAGTTGGGCGTGTCGCCGCGCGGTTCCACCGCCCTGCTGCAGACCGCCAAGGCCTGGGCCTGGCTGGGCGGTCGCGACTACACGACTCCCGATGATGTCCAGGCCATGGCGCTGCCCTGCCTGCGGCACCGCGTCTCACTGCGGCCCGAGGCCGAGCTGGACGGGGTGAGCACGGACCAGGTGCTCTCCGGGCTGCTCGCCACCGTCCCGGTCCCGCGTTGATCGGTACGCGCTGATGGTGTTCTCCGGCCGGTTCCTGGTCCTCGCCCTGGCGTGCCTGGTCCCCGTGGTCCTGCGCCCGGGCACGGACACGATCCTGTGGTGTGTGCTGGGCTTGGTCCTGGTGGCCACTGCCGACCTGGTGCTCGCCGCCTCGCCGCGCGAGCTGGTCCTCGAGCGCGAGCTGCCGGCGTCCTCCCGGCTGGACGAGGCCGTGGACAATGCACTGTTGGTGACCAACCGGGGCCGGCGCCGGCTCCGCGGTTCCCTGCGGGACGCCTGGCAGCCCTCGGCGGGTCAGTCCGCCCCGGCGCCGGAGGGCTCGCGGCCCCGCTCGGACGCGGCGGTGGCATTGGACGTGCCCGCCGGGGAGCGACGCCGGACACTCACCTCCCTGATGCCGCGCCGCCGGGGCACCCTGCGCACCCCCTCGGTCACCGTCCGCTCCTGGGGGCCCCTCGGGGTGGCGGGGCGTCAGTTGACCATCCCCGCCGCCGGCGAGATCAGCATCCTGCCTCCGTTCCGATCGCGCCGGCACCTGCCCTCGCGGTTGGCCCGCCTGCGGGAGATGGACGGTCGCTCGGCCGTGCAGCACCGGGGAGCCGGCACCGAGTTCGATTCCCTGCGCGACTACGTGCGCGGCGACGACGTGCGCTCCATCGACTGGCGTGCCACCGCCCGCCGGCAGGACGTGGTGGTGCGGACCTGGCGGCCCGAGCGGGACCGACGGGTGGTGATCGTGCTGGACACCTCCCGGACCTCGGCGGCCCGCGTGGACGATGAGCCCAAGCTGGACACCGGGATCGAGGCCGCACTGCTGCTGGCGGCACTGGCCTCCGCCGGCGGGGACCGAGTGGAGCTGATCGCCTTCGACCGGCGGGTACGTGCCCGCGCCTCCTCCACCCAGAAGGGCCATCTGCTGCACCGGTTGGTCACGGCCCTGGCACCCGTGCAGCCGACGCTGCTCGCCGCGGACTGGTCCAGCATCCCGGTGGAGGTGGCCTCCGTGTCCCGGCAGCGCTCCCTGGTGGTGCTGTTGACGGACCTGGACGCCGCCAGCCTGCAGGAGGGGCTGTTGCCCGTGCTGCCGGCTCTGACGTCCCGCCACCAGGTGGTGGTGGGCTCGGTGGCGGACCCCCAGTTGGCGGAGATGGCCCGGACTCGCAACGATGCCGAGACGGCCTTCCGCGCGGCTGCCGCCGAGCGCGCCGGGTTGGAACGCCGGGCCGCAGCCCGTGAGCTGGAGATGCTCGGTGTCGAGGTGGTGGACGCGGCGCCCCACGCCCTGCCGCCCGCCCTGGCGGACGCCTACCTCAGGCTCAAGGCTGCCGGCCGCCTCTAGTCAGGAGAGCCCGCCGTCCTGGCGGATGCGGTCCAGCTCCTCTGCGGTGGCCACCGTGCCCTCGAGGGTCCGGTTGGCCTGAACCCGGGTGCCACCGGAGAGTCCCGGGGCGGCGAGGATGAGGTGGCCGAGCAGTGCGGGGTCCAGTCCCATGCGCTCCCAGGTCCGGGCCAGCCCGACGGCGGCGCCCCGGTAGGGACGGTCCGCCGAGGCCCCAGCACGCCCGCGGGTCTCCGGCACGCCCGGGAACTCCGGTGTGGGAAGCCTGACCACCACGTGGCGCCCCGCCTCCATCCAGCCGGCGACCATCTCCCACCGGGAGGGATCGGCACCCGGCCCCTCCAGCGGCGCCAGGGGCAGGGCCAGTGCGGTCAACGGGTCTTTCGTCTGAGCACCGAGCCCCGGGCCCGCGTTCCTGCTCTCGGCTCCCGATGCGCGCGGCGGCAATGCCTCGGAGGCGAGCAGCGCCAGCTGCGCCCAACCCCAGTCGGCGTCGGCCCCCTGCCGGCCGGGGGCCAGGACGAGACCGGTGGCCCCGGCGTCGAGCACGGACTGCAGGACCAGGGTCCAGGCGGCCCTGACCTCCGAGCGGGGCAGGGACCGAACGGTGCGGTAGCCGCTCGCCGTGGGCAGTGCCCCGGCCAGGACGGCAGCGGCGCGTGGTTCCTCCAGGACCACGGTCAGTCGGCCGGCGCCCGTCTGGCAACGCAGGGCCCGCACCTGCTCGCCGAGGCCGGCGGCCAGTGACTGAGCCACGTCCCGGCGGGCCCCGTGGTCTGAGAGGGAACGCTCGCCACCGGGCAGCCAGAGGTCTGCGGCCAGGCTCGCGGGCCCGGTGACGCGCAGGACGAGGTCCTCGAGCGCCACGCCGGACTCTCCCGCCACGTCCGTCAGGGCGAGACCGTCGGTGCGCAGCGCGGAGACGGCCCGCCGGTGGTCCAGGCCGGGTTCCGGCACGAGCCGCCATCCGTGGGGCTGCAGATCCACGGCGAGGCCGTCCAGCAGGGCGGCGGTGCGTCCGGTCGCGTCCGACCCCGGGCCGCGCGAGGGCAGCTCCGGGAGCGCTGGCAGGTGCGGGGCGCCCAGGAGGTCGAGTTGATCGGCGGCGGCGGACACGGGGTCCGTTCCCGGCCAGTCTCCCAGCAGGGTGGCGCGGACCGAGGGGGTCCCGGCGGCGCTCATCGGTTCTCGGCCGCGATGGCCTGGTGGTGCTGGATGACCTCGGAGACGATGAAGTTCAGGAACTTCTCGGCGAAGGCCGGGTCCAGGTCCGCGTCCTCGGCGAGCCGGCGCAGCCGCTGGATCTGGGACGCTTCCCGGCCAGGATCCGAGGGCGGCAACTCATGCAGGGCCTTGAGCCGGCCGACCCGCTGGGTGCACTTGAACCGCTCGGCGAGCAGATAGACGAGCGTGGCGTCGAAGTTGTCGATGCTGCCGCGGATCGCGTACAGCTCCTCCAGCACGGCCGGATCGGCGGTGCCCTGCAGGGAGGAGGCGTGCGGGTCATAGCCGGCATCGGACCACTGCCCGGTCCCGGCGTCAGGCTGCTCATTCATGGCCTCTAGCCTACGGTCCGCCGACCGACTCC
The DNA here is from genome assembly GCF_047305825.1 of Citricoccus nitrophenolicus. Taxonomy (GTDB): domain Bacteria; phylum Actinomycetota; class Actinomycetes; order Actinomycetales; family Micrococcaceae; genus Citricoccus; species Citricoccus nitrophenolicus. The sequence continues at coordinate 703,651 of NZ_CP063070.1, forward strand.
TGCCGTTCCCGACGCCGGCGTGACTGCTCCACCGGTTCCGGAACCGGCAGGGACGCCACGAGTCGCCGCGTGTACTCGTGCCGCGGGGCGCCCATCACCTCGGAGCCGATGCCCTCCTCCACGAGGTCGCCCCGGTAGAGCACCCCCACCCAGGTGGCCAGGTGGTCCACCACGGCCAGGTCGTGGCTGATGAACAGGCAGGCGAAGCCGAAGCGTTCCTGGACCTCGCGGAACAGCTCGAGGACCTTGGCCTGCACGGACACGTCCAGGGCCGAGGTCGGCTCGTCCGCCACGAGCAGGCTGGGATCCAGGGCCAGCGCGCGGGCCAGGGACGCACGCTGGCGCTGGCCGCCGGAGAGTTCGTGCGGGTAACGCCGGGCAAACTCCGCGGGCAATTGGACGGCATCCAGCAGGGAGTCGATGCGGCGTCCTACGGCGGCCCTGCCCGGGCCGGTGGACGACCCGGCGGACTCCCCTCCGTCCGGGGACCACGCCGTGGGATGCACCAGCAATGGTTCGGCGATGCACTCGCCGATCGTCAGGTGCGGGTTGAAGGACGCGGCAGGATCCTGGAAGACGAATCCGATGTCCCGGCGCAACGGTTTGAAGCCCCGCTCGCGGAACCCGACCATCTCATGACCGAACACGGTCAGTGAGCCTCCCGTGGCCCGGGTGAGCCCGGCGATGGCTCGGCCGATCGTGGTCTTGCCCGAGCCGGACTCCCCCACCAGCCCATAGACCTCGCCGGCATGGATCTCCAGGTCCACGCCCTTCACGGCCCGGAACGGCTGCCGACCGAGCCGGCCGGGGAACTCGATCTGCAGCCCGCGGGCGCTGACCACCGGCTCGTTCCCCGCCCCCGCACGCTCGGTGGCCCCGGCCGAGGCCGACTGGCGGCCCAGGTGGGGCACGGCGTCCAGCAGGTCCCGCGTGTAGTCCTCCCGAGGAGCCGAGAAGAGCTCCCGGACGGGGGCCTGCTCCACGATCTCGCCTCGATACATCACCACCACCCGATCGGCCAGGTCCGCGACGACCCCCATGTTGTGGGTGATGAGCACGATGGAGACACCACGGGTGTCCCGCAGGTCCCGCAGCAGGTCCAGGATCTCCGCCTGCACCGTGACGTCCAGAGCCGTGGTGGGTTCGTCGGCCACGATCAGGGAGGGGTCCAGGGCGAGCGCGGCGGCGATGACCACGCGCTGCTTCTGTCCACCCGAGAACTGGTGCGGGTAGTAGTCCACGCGGGCCTCGGGGTCCGGGATGCCCACGGCCCGCAACGCCTCCACGGCCGTGCGCTTGGCCTGGCGGCGGCCGATCCGGCCCTGCCCACTGCTGCGCGCATGGGCTCGGAGCCCCTCCATGATCTGCCAGCCCACCGTGTACACCGGGTTCAGCGCCGTGGAGGGCTCCTGGAAGATCATCGCCGCGTGACGGCCGCGCATCTGGCGCAGTGCGGTTCCGGAGAGGGACAACACGTCCTTGCCGGACACGACGACGGCCCCGGAGGCCTCGGCGGTCTCGGGCAGCAGCCGGAGCACCGTCTTGGCGGTGACCGTCTTGCCGGACCCGGATTCCCCCACGATGGCCACGACCTCCCCCGGGGCGACGGAGAAGGCGGCGTGGCGCACGGCCTGCACATCACCGCCGTCCGTGGCGAAGGTGACCGAGAGGTCCCGGACGTCCAGGACCGGGGCGAGCTGTCCGTCGTCGGGGTGCTCCGCGGAGATGGGGGTGCTCATGTGGTCTCCTGGGTGACGCGCCGGGACCGCCGACGGGAGCGGGTGCGCAGGCGCGGGTCGTTGAGGTCGTTCATGGACTCGCCCACCAGGGTCAGGCCCATCACCGTCAGCACGATCGCCAGTCCGGGGAACAGGCCGGTCCACCAGATCCCGCTCGTCACGTCCGCCAGCGCCCGGTTGAGGTCATAGCCCCATTCGGCGGCCGCCGTCGGCTCGATGCCGAAGCCAAGGAAGCCGAGCCCGGCGAGTGTCAGGATGGCCTCGGAGGCATTGAGGGTGAAGATCAGCGGCAGGGACCGGGTGGCGTTCCGCAGGATGTGGCGGGTCATGATGCGCCACGGGGAGGAGCCCACCACCTGGGCCGACTCCACGAAGGGCTCGGCCTTCAACCGCACGGTCTCGGCGCGGATCACCCGGAAGTACTGGGGGATGAACACCACCGTGATGGAGATGGCCGCCGCCATGATCCCGCCCCACAGGCTGGACTGGCCCTGGCTGATGACGATCGACATGACGATGGCCAGCAGCAGGGAGGGAAAGGCGTAGACGGCGTCCGCGATGACGACCAGCACGCGGTCCACCCAGCCGCCGAGATAGCCGGAGACCAGGCCGAGGAACACCCCGAGGAACAGGGACATGACCACCGCGGCCACGATCACGGCCAGGGCGGTCTGCGTGCCCCACATCACCCGGGAGAGCACGTCGAATCCGCCCACCGTGGTCCCCCACGGGTGCTCCGCGGAGGGCGGGGCCTGGGTGGGAAAGGCCGCGCCACTCTCGGGGTGGACCATCTGGGAGTAGCCGTAGGGGGCCAGCAGCGGGGCCAGTGCCGCGGCGAGGAGGAACAGCAGCGTCAGCGCCAGTCCGGCGATGAGCATGCCCCGTTGCAGGCCGGCGGACTGGCCCAGGTGGGAGACGACCGGCAGCTTGCGGGCAGTGGTGACCAGGGACATGTCAGTACCTCACCCTCGGATCGATCAGCACGGCCACGATGTCCACGAGGAAGTTGGTCACGGCCACGATCACGGCCAGCAGGACCACGATCCCCTGCACCGCCACGAAGTCTCGGGCGGTGAGGTACTCGGCCAGCTGGAAGCCCAGGCCCTTCCACTCGAAGGTGGTCTCCGTGAGGACGGCTCCGCCCATCATCATGGCGATCTGCAGGCCCATCACGGTGATGATGGGGATCAGGGCGGGCCGGAAGGCGTGACGGGTGGTCAGCCGCACCTCACTGACTCCCCGGGAGCGGCCGGCCTCCACGAACTCCCTGCCGAGGGTGCCGATCATGTTGGTGCGGACCAACCGCAGGAAGACGCCGCCGGTCAGCAGGCCCAGGGCCACGGCCGGGAGCACTGCGTGTTCGAGCACGTCCCCGAAGGCGGCCAGGTTGCCCGAGCGCAGGGCATCCAGGAAGTAGATGCCGGTGGGAGCCTGGAGCCGGTCCAGCTCCAACTGGTGGTTGATCTGCACCCGTCCGTTCGTGGGGAACCAGCCCAGCCAGATGCCGAAGACCAGCTTGAGCAACAGCCCGGCGAAGAACACCGGGGTCGCGTAGAACAGGATCGCCGCGATCCGCAGCACGGCATCCGGCCAGCGGTCTCGGAATCTCGCTGCGACCATGCCCAGGGGCACGCCGACCACGAGGGCCACGATGACGGAGAAGAGCACCAGTTCCAGGGTGGCCGCCCCGTAGGTGGCCAGCACCTCGGTCACGGGTCGGTTGTCCGAGAGCGTGGTGCCGAAGTCACCGGTCAGCAGGCCGCCGAGGTACTCCACGTACTGCACGGGCAGGGGCCGGTCATAGCCGGCCGCGGAGATCCGCTCGGCGAGCTGGGCCGGGGTCAGCCGGCCACCCATGGCGGCCGTGATCGGGTCTCCCGTCACCCGCATGAGGAAGAACACCATGGTGACGAGGATGAAGACGGTCGGGATGATGAGCAGGAACCGGATGAGGATGTACCGGCCCAGTCCGCCCAGCCCCCGCGTGCGGGGCCGGGCGGACTGTGGGGTGCCGGAGCTCCCGGGCAGGTCCACCGGTTCGTCGCCCGCCGGGGTCCCCGGCAGGTCAGCAGTGACGGTCACGGTGGACTAGCCCTCCTTGGACACGGCTCCCAGGCGGAACTTGAATGAGGGGTCCAGGGTGTCCTCCACCCCCGTCACGTCAGTGCCGGACACGGCCACCTGGGCACCCTGCAGGAGCGGCAGGGTGGACAGGTCCTCGCCCACCTGGTCCTGGATCTCGCCCAGCTTCTCGCTGCGCTCCGCCTCGTCCGGGGTGACACGCTGCTCGGCGATCATCCGGTCGACGTCCTCGTTGACGTAGTTGTTGGACAGGAAGTTCTCCACGGCGAAGAACGGGGAGAGGTAGTTGTCCGCATCCGAGTAGTCCGGGTACCAGCCGAGCTGATAGACGGGGTAGGAGTCCACGCGGTCCTCCTGATAGGTCACCCACTCGGTGGACTGCAGACTGACGGTGAAGAGATCATCCGCCTCCAGCTGCTGCTTGACCAGGGCGTACTCCTCCCCGGAGGACGGGCCGTAATGGTCCGGGTTGTACTGCAGGTTCAGCGACACGGGCGTCTCGACGCCGGTCTCCTCCAGCCGTTCGGCGGCCCGCTCCGCGTCCGGGGCGCCCGCGCCGTCCCCGTACTTCTCCTTCAGCGGCTCGGTGGCACCCTCGAACTCCTTCGGCACGAAGCCGTAGGCGGGCGTGTACGTTCCCTTGTAGACCTGCTCGGACAGCGCATCCCGGTCCACCAGGTCGGCCATCGCGTGACGGACGGCCAAGGCCTTGTCCTCATCCGCGTCCTCGGTCTCGGCACCGAAGGGCATGGTGTCGAAGTTGAACACCATGTACCGAAGCTCGCCGCCCGGCCCCTCGTGCACCACCACGTTGTCGTTGCCGGAGAGGTCCTCCACGTCCGTGGGGGTCAGGGCCCGGGCTGCCACGTCGATGGACCCCTGCTCGATGTCCAGCTTCAGGTTGTTGGAATCGGCGTAGTACTTGATGGAGGCCTGGCCGTTCTTGGCCGGCCCCAACAGACCCTCGTAGCCGTCGAAGGCCACGAGGTTCACGAGCTGGTTCTTCTCGTAGGAGTCGATCGTGTACTGGGCATGGAAGGCGTCGGCAGCGACGATCTCCTCATCGGGGAGCAGCTCGTCCGCCGGAAAGGTCTCGTCGTCCACGATCGGTCCGACCGGGGAGGAGAGCACCTGCGGGAAGGTCTGGTCATTGCCCTCCTTGAGGGTGAAGACCACAGTGGTGGGGTCCGGGGCCTCGACGGACTCGAGGTTGCCCAGCAGGGAGGACGGCCCGTTCGGGTCGGCGATCTCCAGCTGACGGTCGAAGGTGAACTTCACGTCCTCCGAGTCCAGGGTGTTGCCGTTGGCCCAGGTCAGCCCCTCCGGAAGGGTGACGGTGTACTCGTTCTCGGAGGTGAACTCGGCGGACTCGGCCAGGTCCGGCTCGACCTCTGCCGAGCCGGGGGCCGAGTTCAGCAGCAGCGGGTAGACCTGGTTCATGAGCATGAAGGAGCCGTTGTCATAGGAGCCGGCCGGGTCCAGGGACGTGACCTTGTCCGTGGTGCCGTAGACGATGGCGGCACCGGGATTTCCACCGTCCTCAGAGCCGGTGTCCGAGGTGTCCCCGCCGGGGGCGGGGCCGGTGCAGGCGGTGAGGGCCAGGGCGGCGACGCCACCCAGTGCGATGGCCGCGCTGAGGCGGCGTCGGATGATGGCCATGGGGTGTCCTCCTGAAGGCTCAGCGGACACCAGGGGTGCGGGCCGCAGAACCGGGATGCGAGCGATGACGTGATCCAGGTCACGGTGGCCTGGATGAGACGACAGCCTACGCGGTCACCGCGGCGAAACGGGGCAGCAGGTTACCGGCGAGTCTCAGGCGACGCGGTCGGCGTTGAACCCGGCGTCGATGGTCGACTGACCGAGCACCCTGGTGCCCTGGTAGAGCACGGCGGTCTGGCCCGGGGCGACCCCGGTGAGGGGTTCGTGGAGCTCGATGTGCCAGGTGCCGGCCTCAGGCCCTGACGGCTCCTCACCGGGCTCCTCGGACGGCTGCACCCGCGCGCGGGCGGGCACCGGGTCCCCGTGGGCGCGCACCTGCAGATGGCAGTCGAACCACTCACCGGTGGACTCCTCGGCCGGCGGGGCACCCGCCCAGGACGGCCGGATGCCGATGACCCGGTCCACGGCGAGCATCTCCCGGGGGCCGACCACCACCGCGTTGTCCTTGGGGCGGACCTCCAGCACGAACCGGGGCCGTCCGTCCGCGGCCGGACGGCCGAGGTTCAGGCCCTTGCGCTGGCCCACCGTGAAGGCGTGCGCACCGGGATGGGAGCCCAGGCGTTCGCCGTCCGTGTCCAGGATGTCCCCCTCGGTCATCTCGAGGCGTTCGTTCAACCAGCCGCGGGTGTCCCCGTCCGGGATGAAACAGATGTCATGGGAGTCCGGCTTGGCAGCCACGGTGAGCCCACGCTCGGCGGCCTCGGCCCGCACCAGGTCCTTGGAGGGGGTGTCCGCGAGCGGGAACATCGAGTGCTCGAGCTGCTCGGCGGTCAGCACGCCCAGCACGTAGGACTGGTCCTTGGCCCAGTCGGCGGCGCGATGCAGCTCCAGGGTGCCGCCATCGGTGCGGGTCACCTTGGCGTAGTGGCCGGTGCAGACGGCGTCGAAGCCCAGGGCGAGTGCCTTCTCCAACAGTGCGGCGAACTTGATGCGCTCGTTGCAGCGCATGCAGGGGTTCGGGGTTCGGCCGGCGGCGTACTCGGCCACGAAGTCGTCCACCACGTCCTCCTTGAACCGCTCGGAGAAGTCCCACGTGTAGTAGGGGATGCCGAGCTTCTCGCAGGCCCGCCAGGCGTCCCGGGAGTCCTCGATGGTGCAGCAGCCGCGGGATCCGGTGCGCAGCGTCCCGGGCATGCGGGACAGGGCCAGGTGCACCCCGACCACCTCGTGGCCGGCGTCCACCGCACGGGCTGCGGCGACGGCGGAGTCGACTCCTCCACTCATGGCGGCGAGGACCTTCATAGGCTGGGAATCCCTTCGGGGTTGCTCTCAGTCTTTGCTGGAGACGTGGTCTGGGCGTGGTCTGGGCATGGTCTGGGCATGGCTGTTGGCCGTCTTAATCGTAGAGGTGTGCCCGGCCATACCGGCCCGGAGCGCGGAGGCATGGACCTCCGGCAGGGCTGTCAACACCTGCTCAACGTCCTCGGCGGTCGAAGTATGCCCGAGGCTGAACCGCTGGACGGACCGGGCCAGGATCTCGTCGATGCCCAGGGCCAGCAGCACGTGGGAGGGTCGCGGCACCCCGGCCGAGCAGGCGGACCCCGTGGAGGACTCCACGCCGGCCATGTCCAGGCCGAAGAGGATCGAGTCGCCCTCGCAGCCGGGGAAGATGAAGTGGACGTTGTTCGGCGATCGGCGCGTGCCGGCCGGCAATCGCTCGCCCGTCCGGGGGTCGATGTCCTCGGGACCGGTGAGCCGGGCCTCGGGGATCAGGTCCCGGACGCCGACGATGAGCCGGTCCCGTAGGGAGCCCAGGCGTTCTCGCTCCTCCGCCAGCCGATCATGGGCCTCCGTGGCGGCGGCCGCGAAGGCCTCGATGAGCGCGGCCGGGATGGTGCCGGAGCGGATGTCCCGTTCCTGGCCCCCGCCGTGCTGCACCGGGGTCAGGGTGGCGTCACGGCGCACCACCAGGGCCCCGACGCCGACTGGGGCCCCGATCTTGTGTCCCGTCACGGCCATCGTGGTGGCCCCGGAGGCGCTGAAGTCCACGGGAACGGCACCGAAGGCCTGCACCGCGTCCGTGTGGAACGGCACCCCCACCCCCCGGGCCGCGGCGGCCACCGCGGCGATCGGCTGGACGGTGCCGATCTCGTTGTTGGCCCACATCAGGGTGGCCACCGCGATGGAGTCCGGATCCCGTTCCAGCGTGGCGCGCCAGGCCTCGAGGTCCACCATGCCGTCGGCGTGGACCGGGACGAAGTCCAGGTGGGCGCCCTCATGGGCCTCCAGCCAGGTCGCGGTGTCCAGGATGGCGTGGTGCTCGAGTCCGGTCAGCACGATGCGGTTGCACTCGACGTCCGCTCCGGCGGCCCGGGCCCGGTCCCGACGCGCCCAGTACAGGCCCTTGAGGGCGAGGTTGTCCGATTCGGTGCCGCCCGAGGTGAAGACGATCTCGCTGGCATGGGCGCCGAGCGTGGAGGCGAGGGCATCCCGGGCGGTCTCCACCCGCAGTTTCGCCCCCCGTCCGGACTGGTGCAGGGAGGACTGGTTCCCCAGTGCCAGGGATCCCGACGTGAAGGCCTCCAGGGCCACCGGGCGGATGGCCGTGGTGGAGGCGTGGTCGAGGTAGGCGCGGTTCCGGGAGGCGGCTGGACTCATGCCTTCAGTCTAGGAGCCGGCGTGGGACTCGGCGCTGCCCCGTGGACGCCGGTCCGGCCCGCCGTGAGCCGGGCTTGGAGACCGGTCGGGGGGGGCGGTGGTGCCCGGTCCATCAGCCCACGGGGCCCCGGTGGTTGACCGTGTCGGCGAACCACGTGAGGTCCGTCTCCGGTCGCACGGTCACCGCTTCCAGCCCCGGGTCGGCGCAGAGGACCCGGATCAGGTCGGCGGAACCGGCCACGAGCGTGGAGTCGAAGTCGATCTCACTGGCAAGCGCCCAGGCCCGGTCTCGTGGCCAGGCCAGGTTGGCTGACTGGTACTCGGTCCGGTCGTGCTCCGGGAGCAGTGGGTGGACCGCCCGGGGCCAGAACGGCCGGCGCAGTCGGGCGCCATCGTCCGCCACCAGCAGGTACTCGCGGTAGCCCCCGCCCACGTCCAGCAGTCCGGAGCCGGTGCGCAGGGCCCGAAGGGTTGCCGGGCCGAAGGCCGGTGGCATCTCCAGGGACGAGTGCCTCCCCCCGGTGGCCTCCCCCACGGAGGGGCCGAACACGGCGCTCCCCCCGTCCATCCAGCCGCGCCCAGGCCATAGTCCGAGCACCAGCCGATCCGGGGTTCCGGTGTGCTGCAGGAGCACCTCGGCGAGCGCGGCCATGGCGGAGGGTGCCAGGGCACCCTGCTCCGGGGGCCCGAACTCGAGTGCCGCCTCCACCGCTGAGCGCGAGGCCTCGTCCTGGTCGACCCGCGCCAGGTCAGCCCACTGGGCGGCGGCATGGAGCTCAGTTCCCTGGTCCCGGGCGACCGTGCCCCAGTCCGTCCAGCCATAGGCGTGAACCGTCCGGAGATCCGCATCGGCGCTGGTGTCCCGGCGGAAGTCCGCTGTCTCCCCCGGCATCAGGCCGAGCCCGCGCACCCGGGAGGCGGCGCCGTCGTCCCACCGCCGGTGATGCCAGGGCACTGGATGGAAGATCCGTGCGATGGCCTCGTAGGGTGCCGGGTTGCCCACGGGCACGGTCGAGGCGACGGAGCCGAGCCGGGCCCCAGCCTCCAGCGTCCCTGCCACCCAGGCGCCCTCGGCCGGGTCGAGGAGCCGGAGTTCCGGGGCCTCCGGCCGGGGGCGGGGTCTGCGTCGCATGCCACCCATCGTGCCATTCTGAAGCCCGGGACTCGGGGCCCTCCCGTCCGCAATGTTCCACCCCGCCCGGCGGTTCCTGCCAGAATGTCTGCAGGCGGACCTTGGATCCGCTGCCCACCGAATCCACAGAGGAGCATGCCACCGATGCCCGTGGTCCAACCGGAGTTCGCCCACCCGGTCCACCGCTTCGCCCACCACACGGTGGACTTCCGCTCACGCATCCTGGTCATGGCCGTGGTCAACCGCACGCCGGATTCCTTCTACGACGACGGCGCCACCTTCACCCTCGACGCCGCCGTGGCGGCCGCCCGGCAGGCCGCGGCGGACGGTGCGGACTGGGTGGACGTGGGCGGCGCCCCCTTCTCCCCCGGCCCCGAGATCCCGGCGGACGAGGAGACGCAGCGGGTGGTCCCCGTCATCGCCGCCCTGCGTTCCGGTGAGGGCCCGGCCGCCACCGCCATCCTCTCGGCCGACACCTTCCAGCCGCTCGTGGCCGAGCGCGCCATCGCCGCCGGGGCGGACGTCATCAACGACACCACCGGACTGCACCATCCGGACCTGGGCCGGGTGGTGGCCGCCGGCGGTGCCCACCTGGTGATCACGCACTCGCTGGCCACCCCGCGCACCCCCGTGCCCTCCCCGCACTATGCGGATGTGGTCGCCGAGGTCCGAGAGCACCTGTTGCGCCGTATCGATCTGGCCCTCTCCCTCGGCGTCCCGGCGGAGAAGATCGTCGTGGACCCGGGGCATGACCTGAACAAGAACACCCTGCACTCCCTCGAGATCACCCGCCGTTTCGATGCCTTCGCCACCCTGGGATTCCCGGCACTGGCCGCGGTGTCCAACAAGGACTTCATCGGCGAGACCCTGGGCCAGCACAAGTCCGCCCGCCTGGCGGGTTCGCTGGCCGCGGCGCAGTTCTGTGCCCTCCGCGGCGCCAGGGTCCTGCGCATGCACCAGGTGCGTCCGGCCGTCTCCACCGTGCGGATGACCGAGGCCCTCCTCGGCTGGCGCGAGCCGGTGACCCTGGAGCACAACATGCACGCCCTCAACCGGGATGCCGACCGCTCCGCCGGCCCCGGCGACGGGTCCCGCTGGGAGACCGCCCCCACCCCGATCATCGAAAGGGCCGACCGATGAGAGCGCTCGTGCACCCCTACCCCTCCGGCCTGCCCAGCCCGGGCGACGCGGCGGAACTCTCCGACGACGAGCTCGTGGCCTTCTATGCCCCACCGGTGGACGGCCCGGACGGTACCGGCGGACCGGCCGGCCGGCCCTGGGTGCGGTTCAACTTCGTCTCCTCCGCCGATGGTGCCGCCACCCTGGACGGACTCTCCGGTGGGCTGGGCACGGCTGCGGACCGCCGCCTGTTCTCCCTGCTCCGCCGCCCCGCAGACGTCCTCCTGATCGGCGCCGGCACCGTCCGCGCGGAGGGATACTCCGGAGAGCTCGTCACGGCCGAGGACCGAGCCTGGCGCGAGACCCGTGGCCTGCCAGGGCATCCGGTCATCGCCGTGGTCAGCGGCTCGCTCGACCTGGACCCGGAGGGTGAGTTCCTCAGGACCGCCCCAGTCCGCCCCCTGGTGTTCACCACCGCCGGGGCGGATTCCGGCCGGCGGCGGGCGCTCGAGGAGGTCGCCGACGTGGTGGACTGCGGCAGGGAGCAGGCAGAACCGGCCCGGATCCGCGCCGAGCTCGCAGCACGGGGCCACCGGCTGGTGCACTCCGAGGGCGGCCCCACCCTGTTCGGCTCCTTCGCGGCCGCGGGAGAGGCCGATGAACTGTGCCTGTCCCTGTCCCCCTTGGCGGCCGGCCCCTCGGCGCGGCGCATCATGGGCGGGCCCGGGTTGCCGGAGGCCACCACCCTGCACCTCGTCGGCCTGCTCGAGGAGAGCGGCGCCCTGTTCCTGCGCTACCGGTTCCCCCGCCACCAGCACGGCGCCATCCCGGACGAGGGCGGGGTGCCGTCACCGTGAGCCCGGCCGATCTCGGTGGACGCTCCGCCTATGAGGTCCTCGGGGTGTCCTTCGACGCGGACTCCACCGCCCTCAAGGCCGCCTGGCGCCGTGCCGCGCGCCGTACGCACCCGGACTACGGCGGGGACGCGGCCGAGTTCCGAATCGTCAGCTACGCGTGGGAGCTCGTGGGTGATCCGGCCTCCCGCCGCGACTACGACCGCGGGTTCAGCGCCACCGGCGCACAGCGCCCCGGGACGAACGCGCGGTCCGGTGGGCCGGCGTCGGGCCCCTCCGCCCGGTCCACCACACCGCCGGCCGACCGCCCCTTCACCACACGATCCTCCACGCGCGCCGGCCGAGCCGGCTCCGGGAACGGCACGGGCTCCGGGACCATCACCTACGTGCCGCCGCTGGACGAGGAGATGGTGCTGGACCTGGCCCGCAGCTCCCAGCAGATCCATGGGGCACCGCGCAAGAGGGGCATCCTCCCGGCGGGCCATCGCCTGGTCCGTGAGGCCCGCGCCATCCGGACGGTCCAGACTCATGTGCTGCCCTCCATGCCGGCCGCGCGGCTGGTCAACGGGCTGCACCTGACCTTCGGACGGCTGAGCTCCGGGGCCATCGACCACGTCCTGCTGTGTGGGGACCGGCTGGCGGTGATCGGCTCCCTGCAGGTTCCCGATGGGGTCTACCGCTGGGACGGGGCTGAGTTGTGGAAGGGCGATCGCCGCCTCTCGCCGCCGTCCCTCGCGCCCGCCATGGTGGCGCTGCAGCGGGCCTTCCCGGATTGCACCGTGGGCGGCTTCGTGCTGGTCATGGGATCCGAGGACAACCCCCATGCGCCCGTCATCCAACTCGACCGCACCCGCTCGGTGCTGGACTCCGATGCCGGATTCCTGACCGACCCGCCCGCCAATCCCCTGCAGTTCAGCCGGGACCTGAAGATGTTCCTGGGCACCGGGCCCCGGTCCGCCACCGTGGACCGCCGGCTGCTCGCCCGGCTGCTCGGCGCCTTGTACTGACTCGTCCCGAGGTACCCCCGGGGCCAGGAACTACCATGGTCGGGTGCCTTCTGATCCCTCAGCCCCCGCTCACCGCGCCCACCCCGGGGACGACGACGGCCCGGGCACCTTCCCGAGCAATCCGCACCGGGGCGCCCCGCGGGCACCGGCACCCGGCACTCCCGGATTCCGTATCCTGCTGCACACCCCGGAGATCCCCGGCAACACCGGCAACATCATCCGGCTGGCCGCCATCACCGGTGCCGAACTGCACCTGGTGGAACCCGTCGGCTTCGACTTCTCCGACGCCAAGCTGCGCCGCGCCGGGCTGGACTACCACGACCTCGCCGTCATGACAGTGCACCCGGATCTCCAGACGGCCTTCGAGGCCCTGATGCCGGCCCGGGTGTTCGCGTTCACGGCGAACGGCGAGGAGGTGTTCACGGACATCGACTACGGACCCGGGGACGTGCTGCTGTTCGGCCGGGAGTCCACCGGATTGCCGGACGAGGTCCTGGCCGATCCCCGCATCAGTGCTCGCGTGCGGCTGCCCATGCAGCCCTCGCGTCGGTCCCTCAATCTGGCGAACTCCGCCTCGATCGCCCTCTACGAGGCGTGGCGCCAGCACGGTTTCGCCGGCGGCGGCTGAGTACACCCCCAGGTTCCTTGCCCGCAGCTGATTGCAGTGCGGTCACGGTCCGCGTGGCGGCGGCTCGGAAGGCGGCACTCTTTCTATGCTGGGACCACCATGAATCAGCATGCCTCCGGACTCTCCGATCCCGCCCCGGCCCCGTCGGCGGCCTCGCCGACGGCAGCTGACCTCGGACTGCCCGGGCTCGATGATCTGCTCTCGCTGGCCGGCGAGGGCGACCAGGCCTCGTTCTCCGCGTTCTACGACGCCACGGCACCCTGGGTGTACGGCATGGCCTCCGCGCTCTTCGCCTCCGAGGCGGACGCTGCGGAGGCCACCGTCCTGACGTTCCTCCGCGCCTGGGATGAGGCCCCCCACGAGCAGTTCGACGAGGACTCGGCCACCATACGGCACCGCTCCGTGCTGTGCTGGCTTGAGGTCCTGGCCCACGGCACCATGACGCAGCTGCTCCGCGAGGACTCACTTCCGGGGTATGGGGAGGACCTGCTGCCGGAGGGCGCAGGAGCCTCTGAGGCCGGCCGGCGCGAACCCACCACCGTGCTCAGCATCCTGACCCCGGCCCAGTTCGAGGCCCTGGACCTGGCCTGGGCCGGCGGGCGCACCTACCGCCAGGTGGCCGAGGAACTGGGGGTGGCCGTGCCCACGGTGAAATCTCGCCTGCGGGACGCCGTCCAACGGATCTCCGCGCGCTACCAGGAGAAGTTCCTCGGGCGCTCCGGCAATGAGGACCCCGTGCTGCAGCGGGCCGTCACCCCGGAGATCGCCGCCCGGACGGGCACCACGCGCAACTTCACCCTCAACCTGAGTCAGGACCTGGAGAACGGTCTGGGCAAGGAGTGGGCGGACCTGGTGGCGCTTGACGCCGTCTCCGCCGCGGAACGCGAGGAACTGGACCGCCACCTGAGTCTCGAGGGCCCCGAGTTCACCACCCTGTGGCGCGCCCGGATCGAGGCGGCCCGCCGCACCGTGACCTGGGCCTTCCGCGGGTTGGCGACCGAGCCGCCGTCGGAGCTGCTGGACGAGGTCCTGCACCGGCTGCCGGCCCAGGACGTGGGCATGGGGCTCGTGGACGGGCTGGGCCCGTCTGACGAGCGCGAAGGCGGATCCGCGTCGCGGCGCCCCGTGAAGAAGTGGATGCTGGTGGTGGCCGGACTCCTGGTGCTGGCCCTGGGGCTGTGGACCGTGGTGCGGCTGATCATGGGGCCGAACATCGTGGCCGAGGTCAACCGTGCCGAGGACTCCTTCACCACCCAGCAGGTCTCGCTCACCGAGGGCGGCTCGATGCAGGGCCACGTGTCCAAGGAGTCCGGGATGGCCTACGTGACGTTCGCCGGGCTGCCGGTGCCGGATGAGGGCACCGAGTTCCAACTGTGGCTGTTCCCCACGGACGGCTCGGCCCCGCACAGCCTGGGCGCCCACAGTGCAGAGGACCTCCAGGACCCGGTCACCTTCCGCGGCGTCGAGCGCTTCCGGGACCTCGTGGTCACCCTCGAGCCCGAGGGCGGCTCGGAGACCCCGACGACGGCCGAGCTCGGCAGCGTGGACCTGGTCCACCAGGTCACGCAGGGCCCCATCTACGGGGGCCATCCGAACAACACGCCCAGCCCGTCCTCGGACTAGAAGCCACTGATGGTGGAGGCGTCGTTGACGCTGACCAACTGGAAGGTCTCCACGAACCGCCGCGTCGCATCCGCTGCGCCCGCCTCCGGGCCGTGCGCGCTGACCCAGTCCCGGTGGAGCTGCTCCATGCCGTCCAGGACGAAGCCCTCCATCCTCTGCACGTCCGGATGCTGTGAGGCGTGGAAACGCAGGGCCGCCAGCTTGTCCTGCTCGAACCCGGTCACATCCACCGCCAGGTTGGACCGGTCCGCGGGGTGGCAGTAGACCACGAGCCACTTGAGGTGGAATGCCTCCAGCCCCCGGGCGGCGAGCTCCGGGTAGGCGAAGGGGTTCTCGACCGCCGGGTAACTGGCACGGACCACGGCCTCGCCGGCGGCGAGGTGGTCCGGGTGCGATCGCTGCAGCCGGCTCCAGTCCCGCTCGGGGGACATGGTGAACACCGCGTCCGGCCGGTGACGCCGCATCGCCTCCACCACCTTGGACTGCACTGCGTGGTTGGGCTCGAGGTAGCCGTCCCGCTCCCCCAGATACTCCACGTCCCGCACCCCGAGGTGCGCAGCGGCCTCACGCTGTTCGCGGTGCCGCCGCTCAGTCATGGTGTGCTGGTTCTCGGTCTCGAATCCCCCGGCATCGCCGTCCGTCATGACCACGTAGGTGACCTCCACGCCGGCCCGCGTCAGCCCGGCCACCGTGGCGGCCGCCCCGAAGTCCAGATCGTCCGGATGGGCGCCGAAGGCCAGGACCTTCGTCCATCCGTGGTCGGCGGCGAGCTCAGCGGGGGTCTTCAAGGGCATCATGTCCTCCATGGTGCCTCCTGCGGCTAGCCCTCCTCGGCATCCGCGACGAAGGTGACGTCCGCGGACTGCTCCTGGCCGTCCCGGGTGAAGTGCACGGTGGCCGTGTCCCCCTCCGGGTACTCACGGACCGCCGCGGTCAGGGACTGGCTGTCCGCCACGGTCCGGTCACCGAGCCCGGTGATGACGTCTCCCTCCTGCAGTCCCGCGGTGGCGGCCGGGGAGTCCTCCACGACCTCGACCACGCGGGCGCCGGCGCTGAAACCACCCGAGGCGGCGGCCTGGTCGCGAATGCTGGCGCCCTCGGCCTCTGGCTCGTCCCCGGGCGGAGTGGCCGGCTGCGGCGTGACGGACACCCCGAGGAATCCGTGCGTGGCCTCACCGTTCTCGATGAGGTCCTGGGCCACGCGCTGGGCGTGGTCGATCGGGATGGAGAATCCCACACCGATGTTGCCGGACGTGTCAGTGGATGCGCCGCCCCCAGCGGAGGCGATGGCCACGTTGATGCCGATCAGCCGGCCCTCGGCATCCACGAGGGCACCGCCGGAATTGCCCGGGTTGATGGCCGCATCGGTCTGGATGACGTTGATGTAGATGGAGCCCTGGGACTGTTGCTGCTCCGGGGACGGCAAGCCGGGGATCTCGAACTCAGGGGCGTTCCCTCCCCCGCCCTCGCCACTGTCCTCCGGCACCGCCGAGGAGGCCACGGAGATGGTGCGGTTCAGTTTGGAGACGATCCCGTCCGTCACGGTTCCGGCCAGTCCCAGCGGGGCGCCGATCGCGATGGCGGAATCGCCCACGTTCAACTCTGAGGAGTCCCCGATCTCGATGGGAGTCAGGCCCTCGGCCTCGATCTTCACCACGGCGAGGTCCGACTCCGGGTCCGTGCCCACCACGGTTCCGGCGTGCACCTGCCCGTCGGCCGTCTGGACCGTGACGTCCGCCGAGCCGGACTGGCCGCCCAGGGTCACCACGTGGGTGTTGGTCAGGATGTGCCCCTGGTCATCCAGGATCACTCCGGAACCGGAACCCGAGGACTGGCCGTCCGCGACCGAGAGGGTCACCACGGACGGGGCCGCCTTGGCGGCAGCGGCGGTGACCGCAGTGGCATCCTCGGAGCGGTTGATGTCCAGTCCGTGACCCTGTTCCTGGACGGTGCCGGTGCCGCCACCCGACGCGCCGGTGTCCTCACCGGTGGCCGCGTTGACGCCGGCCGCCACGCCGCCACCGGCCAGGCCCGCAATCAGCATGCCCGCGATCAGCGTGCCGACGCCCACGGAGCGGCGCTTCGTGCCCGTGGCCCCGGTTCTCTCCGGGGCCGGCTGGCCAGCCGATGCAGGGGCTGACACGGGGACGCCCTCGGCGGGAGTGGACGGGGCGCCGGGGGCCGGATCAGACGAGGGGCCAGGGGCGTCGGTGTGCGGCAGGGACCTGGTGTCGTCCCACCGCGGGTAGGGTTCCCGGCTGGCGGAGACGGGCGCGGACGTGGGCGGTGACTCCGGACGCGGGGGGACGGGCCTCGTCCCGCCGTCCGCTCCACCGGCGCCTTCAGTGCCCTCGGTGCTGTCGGTTCCCCCGGTGCCCGGGCGGTCCGCGTCATTCATGGTGGTCATCCTTTCCTGCCAGTCACCGCAGTGGTGGTGGCCCGTTCTGCGCACACCATTCTCCCGCGCATTGCTGTTCGATGGGAGCGCATTGCCTGAATGATCCCTGACAACACCCTCCGTAATTCGCCCGTGGCGCACACCGTCCTGCGTTGTTCATGGCAAACGTCCGGATTCGGCCCATAGACTTCTCATCAGAGCCACCGTCCCACGTGTACCCCCAGAAGGGTGATCCATGAAGTCCCAGGCCCGCGCGGTGCCGACCCGCCGTCTCTCCCCCGCTGTCCTGACCGCCAGCGCGCTGGCGGCCTCCGGGCTGGTCACGCTCTGCGGACTGGCGCTGGCTGACGCGGCACATGCCGAGGCGCCCGTGGACATCCCGCCGCGCACCTTCGTGGTGGATCAGGCCGAGGTGTTGACCTCCGCCGAGGAACAGGAGATCACCCAGGCCATCAACGATCTGCGCACCGAGGAGGGGCAGAACCTCTTCGTGCTGTACGTGGACGAATTCACGGACGAGTCCGGTCAGCCCATGGACCCCAGCGAGTGGGCGCTCGAGGTGACCGAGGCCAACTCCATGGGCTCCACGGACTCCCTCCTGGCCGTGTCCGTGGAGTCAGGCGACTACCGGTATGGCGCCGACCAGGCCAACAGCATCTACCCGCTGCAGGACGAGATCATCCAGGAGTACATCGCCCCCGAACTGCCGTCCGTGGGTGAGGACGACTGGGAGACGGTGGCGTTCTCGGCGGCCAACGGGATTGCTGACGCTGCAGATGGCCGCGTCTCCGGGTCCTCCACGTCAGGAGAGGGCGGCGGCGCCGGAGGATGGATCGCCGGTGGAGTGGCCGTGGCCGCCTTGGCGGGCGGCGGCTACTTCCTCATGCGCCGCAACTCCTCCAAGGCAGAGCGGCAGGGTCAGTCCGCCCGAGGGGCGCAAGGGCCCAAGGACCCGCTGGACGAGATGTCGGTGGAGGACCTCCGCACCAAGGCCGGTTCCATGCTGGTGGGCGCGGATGACGCCATCCGGTCCTCGGAGCAGGAGGTCGGCTTCGCCATGGCGTCCTATGGCGAGGACTCGGTGCGCACCTTCATGAAGGACATCGAGACCGCCAAGGACCACATGCGCGAGTCCTACAAACTGCAGAACCAGTTGGATGACCACATCCCGGACACCGAGGAGCAGCAGCGCGCCTGGCTCAAGGACATCATCGCCCGGTGCAAGGCCGTGAACGAGTCCCTCTCCTCCCACACCCGGGAGTTCGACGACCTCCGCGACCTGGAGAAGAACGCAGGCTCCGCCCTGGAGTCCCTCAACGCCCGTGCGGACGAGGTGGCGAAGACGGTGGCCCAGGCCGAACGGGGTCTCGTGGACCTGCACCACCGGTACGCGGACGTGGCACTGGCAGAGGTCACCGACAACGCCACCCAGGCCAGGGAGCGTCTGGAGTTCGTCCGCTCCGCCGCCCAGAAGGCCGAGGAGTCCCTGAACGCCTCAGACCCATCCACCGCCGTCCTGGCGATCCGGGCCGGCGAGGAGGCCGTGTCCCAGACCTCCACCCTGGTGGAGGCCGTGACCAAGGCCCATGCCCACCTGGAGAGCGCCATGGAGAACCTGAAGACCGGTGTTGACCAGTCCCAGCAGGATCTGGCCCAGGCGCAGGCGCTCGTGGCGGCAGGACAGCACCCAGAGCTCGCGGGGCCCGCAGCCGGCATGGAGCAGACCCTGACCCGGGTGAGGTCAGAGATCGAATCGGGCCGGCCGGCACCCTTCCGGCTGTTGCAATCACTGGAGCAGGCCCACCGCCAGTTGGATGCCCCACTCTCGGGCATCCGGGACCGGCAGGATCAGGAGCGCCGCGCCGCCGCCTCGCTCCAGTCCGCCATCCTGCAGGCCCAGGCGCAGATCGACGGTACCCAGGACTTCATCGCCGCCCGACGCGGCGCCGTGGGCAGCCAGGCCCGCACCAAGCTGGCTGAGGCCGAGCGCACGCTTCAGGAGGCAGCCCGGCTCTCGGGCCAGGACCCGGTGACCGCCCTGAACATGGCCCACCAGTCCAGTTCCCTGGCGGACCGGGCCAGCCAGTTGGCCCAGCAGGACCTCAACCACTGGGGCGGTGGCGGTGGCTATGCCGGCGCCGGTGCCGGATACGGAGGCCGCGGCGGCTACGGCGGGGGTGGTGGCTTCGGAGCCGGTCTGGGCGGGGCCCTTCTCGGTGGCATCCTGATGGGCGGCATCCTCGGCGGAGACGGTGACCACGGCGACTGGGGCGGCGGTGGCTTCGGCGGTTTCGGTGGTGGCGGCGGCCTGGGCGGCGGAGACTTCGGTGGTGGCGGTGGCTTCGGCGACTTCGGGGGCGGTAGTTTCTAGGCAGGATCGATTTTCCGGCACCGCGAGGCGCCGGAGCCCAACGCCCGCCAAGCGGGGCACGGGAGACGGAGCTCCGGAAAACCCGGGGCCCTCACGGAATGAGCGGAAGGCGACAACGTGGTGAAGCAGTCTATTTTCGGCCGTATTGCAACCCTGGCCAAGGCCAACATCAACTCGATGCTGGACAAGGCCGAAGACCCGCAGAAGATGCTGGACCAGATGGTCCGCGACTACACCAACAGCATCTCCGAGGCTGAGGCCGCCGTGGCCCAGACCATCGGTAACCTGCGCATGATCCAGGACGACTACAACGAGGACCTGGACGCCTCCAAGAGCTGGGGCCAGAAGGCTCTGGCCGCCTCGAGCAAGGCGGACCAGTTCCGTACCACCGGGGA
Source organism: Citricoccus nitrophenolicus (assembly GCF_047305825.1). Lineage (GTDB taxonomy): Bacteria > Actinomycetota > Actinomycetes > Actinomycetales > Micrococcaceae > Citricoccus > Citricoccus nitrophenolicus. The sequence continues at coordinate 723,316 of NZ_CP063070.1, forward strand.
CACCGCGTCCGCGGACAAGTTCGACAATCTGGCCAAGGTCGCCATCGAGCGTCAGATGGATGCTGAGAAGTCCGCCAAGGCCGCCGAGCCGACCATCGCCTCCCAGACGGAGATCGTGGACAAGCTCAAGGACGGCTTGGACAAGATGAATGACAAGCGCCGCCAGCTCGTCGCCAAACGGGACGAGCTGACCGCCCGCGCCAAGTCCGCCGAGGCCCAGTCCGCGGTGCACGATGCCGTGAAGTCCATCGACATCATGGATCCCTCCTCCGAGGTCAACCGCTTCGAGGAGAAGGTCCGCCGCGAGGAGGCCCGCGTGCGTGGTCAGAACGAGCTGGCAGCATCCTCCCTGGACGCCCAGTTCGAGTCCCTCGAGGACCTGGGCGAGCAGACCGAGGTCGAGGCCCGCCTGGCCGCACTCAAGTCCGGTGGCACCCCCTCCCTCACCGCTGGGGATGCCCCCGCCGGGGAGTCCGAGCTGGACTACAGCGAAGGTGCCACCACCAACAGCTGAGCCCAGCGTCGGGCAATGCTGCGTCCCGGGACGCAACAACGGCCCCTCACCTTCCGTTCCCCCTGCGGTCCTCGCAGGGCTCGCGGAAGGCGGGGGGCCGTCGTCGTCTCCGGATGGGGCCGGACAGCAGAAAACCCCCGAACCAATGGTTCGGGGGTTTTCCCTTTTCGTTGCGGGGGCAAGATTTGAACTTGCGACCTCCGGGTTATGAGCCCGGCGAGCTACCGAACTGCTCCACCCCGCGGCGACTCATATGACTATACGCAGGTCTCGGCGGAACACCAAATCGAGGAGCGAGTGGCGTTCCCCACGTGGCCATCCGGCGGCTACCGGAAGGCCACGTGGGGTTCACCGTGGCCCCGAGGGGCTCAGCCGTCAGTACCCTCGGTCGGCTGGTCCGTCGCCTCGCCGTCGGCTGGCTGCTCGCCGTCGGCCGGCGCCTCGGCATCCGCGCCGCCGGCTTCGCCACGGATGGCGTCGTCGGCCGCGGTCGCACGGGACAGGGCGTCGTTGAGCTGCGACTGGGCCTCGCCGTAGGCGGCCCAGTCACCGGAGGCCATGGCCTCCTCCGAGGCCTGGATGGCGGCGCTGGCGTCCTGCAGGGCCTCGCCGAGCTTCTGCTGCTCGCTCTGCGTCTCGGGGACGTTCGGCTGCGAACCGGGCTCGCCCTCTCCATCACCCTCCGTCGGATCCTGGCCGTCCGCCGTGGAGGCCCCGGAGTCGCCCTCGAACACCTGGTCCAGTGCGTCCTGGAGGGTGTTGGCGAAGCCGACCTCGTCACCGAAGGAGACCAGGACCTTGCGCAGGGTCGGGTAGGAGGTCGGACCCGTCGACTGGATGTAGACGGGCTGGACATACAGGATGCCCTCGGCCACCGGCAGGGTGATGAGGTTGCCGTTGATGACCTCGGAGGCACCCTGACGCAACAGGTTCAGCTCCTGGGAGACCTGCGCGTTGGAGTCGAAGTTCGCCTGGGCCTGGCCCGGCCCCGGGATGGCCGTCTGACGTGGCAGCTCCAACAGCTGCAGATGGCCGTAGTCCTCCGACTTCACCCCGTCCTCCCCCGTGCCCGCATCACCGTTCGCGGAGAGGAACCCGTACAGCACATTGCGCTGCTGGGCACCCTGCGTGAGCTGCGGGATATAGGTGTTGGTCAGGGAGAACGCTGGCTCGTCCTTGCCGGGCATGCGCAGGGACATGTAATAGGGCGGCTGCTTGACCGTGTCATCGTCCTGGGTGGGATCCACCGGCACGGACCAGGCATCGTTGTTCTCGTAGAAGTCGACCGGGTTGGTCACGTGATAGCGACCCAACAGCTCGCGCTGGATCTTGAACATGTCCTCCGGGTAACGGATGTGGTCCATCAGCTCGGCGCTCATCTCCGAGTAGGGCTGCAACGAGGTCGGGTAGACCTTCTGCCAGGCCTTCAGCAGGGGATCCTCGTCATCCCAGGCGTAGAGGGTCACTGTGCCGTCGTAGGCGTCCACGGTGGCCTTGACCGAGTTCCGGATGTAGTTGACCTGGCCGGTCAGGTTGGACGCGGCATCCGTGTTCAGGGCGTCCCGGGTGGCCGAGTCCAACTGCTGACCGGTGGAGTAGGGGAAGGCACTCGAGGTGGTGTACCCCTCGACCACCCACTGCACGCGGTCCCCGACGATCGCCGGATAGGCATTGGAGTCCACGGTCAGGTACGGAGCGACCTTCTGGACGCGCTCCAGCGGATTGCGGTCGTAGAGGATCTGGGATTCCTCGTTGACATCCGAGGACAGCAGGATCTCCGTGGCACCGAACTGGATGGCGTAGATCAGCTGGTTGAAGAAGTTCCCCACTGATGGGCCACCCTCACCGCTGAAGGTATAGGTGGTGTCCTGGTCGCTGGAGGCGTCCTGCGGGCGGTCGCGCTCACGTTCCGGCGCGCCCTCGGGGGCGCCGACGATCGAGTAGCTCGGCGAGTTCATGCCGAAGTAGATGCGCGGCTCATAGGTCTCGTCACTGCCCAACTCACCGGAGGTCGGGATGCCGGAGAGCAGGAAGGACGGGCGCCCGCCCGCGGCCACCTCCGAGGCATCCGCCGCCACCAGGCCGTAGCCGTGGGTGTAGGTGATGTGCTGGTTCACCCATGAGGACGTGGGGTCCACGTTGATGTCACGCACGGAGATGATGGTGTCCTGCGTCTGACCGTCCACCTCGTAGCGGTCCACGTGAAGGGTCTCCGGGAATCCGTAGTACGGCCGGAACTGCTGCAGTTGGCCAAAGGTGCGGGAGAGCAGGTTCGGGTCCATCAGACGGATGTTCTCGGTGTTCGCCGACTCTTCAGCGAGACTACCGGCCTCCGCCGAGGTCTCCCCGGCGTAGTTGGTGGATTCGACGTCCGCCAACCCGTAGGCCTCACGGGTGTGCTCGATGTTGCGATCGATGTAGTCCTGCTCCAGGGTCACCTCGGAAGGCTCGACCTGATACGTCTGGATCAGGAACGGGTAGGCAGCACCGGCCACGATCGCGGCGATCACCAGGCCGGCAACGCCGACCAGGGAGATCCTCCAGCGTCCGGTGATGGCGGTGACGATGAAGAGGATGGCCACCAGGGCGGCTGCCACGGCCAGGATGGCGGAGGTCGGAATCACGGCGTTGACATCCGTGTACATGGCACCGGCCCAGTTGCCGTCCTGGGACTGCAGGGTCCGGTAGCGGTTCAGCCAGTAGTTGCCGGCCTGCAACAGGAGGAACATCGCCACGAAGACACCGAGGTGAACGCGGGCAGCAGGCTCGACGACCAGCCCGCCCTGCTCCTTCACGCGGACACTGCCGTACAGGTAGTGCACCAGCAGGCCCGCGATCCCGGCGATCAGCACCACGGAGATGAGGAAGCCGATCATCAGGCCGAAGAACGGCAGACTGGCCATGTAGAACATGTAGTCCAGCCCGAACTCGGGGTCAGTCTGCCCGTAGGGTTCCTGGTTGAAGAACAGCAGGACGTCCTGCCACGCATTCATGGCCGCGGAACCGGCGAAGAAGCCGATGACTGCCGGGATGCCGATGAACACCAGCCGGCGCATGGGCTCGAGCTGCTTCTGGTACTGCGCGAGGGAGTCCCGTGCCTGGCCCTGCAGGTTCTTGGGACGGGCGCGCCAGGCCAACCACATGGACAACCAGACGGCCACGGCCATCAGGACGCCGGCGATGACGAACAACGCGGCACGGGTCCAGATCTCCGTCCAGAAGACCTCAGAGAACTCGACCTGGTTGAACCAGAGCACGTCCGCGTAGACGCCGGCGAAGAACATGAACACCACCACGAGCACTGCCAGCGCCACGATGGTGAGCACCAGGGCCGAGGGACGCCGGGAGCCGCCTCCACCGGTGGAGGAACCACCACCGGGCCGCGCGGGCTGCCCGGGCCCACTGGGACGGCCGGGCCCACCGGGGCCTCCCTGACCCCCGGGACCACCGCCGAAGGGACCGCCGGAGCCCCCCGCACCGCGGTCATTGCCGCGGCCCTCGTCTGATCCCCCGAAGAGACCACCAAATCCTTGTCCGAAACTCACGTGTCCTTGCCCCTCTGCGCCCTCGCGCCGATTGTGTTCTGCACTGCAATGGCGGCACTGCCTGTCCGCCGAAGTCTGTGGTGGGATCCGCCGTGGCGTTCCCACAGGATGGTGCCCCGGCCGGCGCGGCGCTGGGCCGCCCCCCGGGCGGTTCCGTTCAGCCGCATGTCGGCACCTCCGGAGTCCCGCCGCTGCCCACGGCCTCGACCGCGGAGCGGGCCTGTTCGAGGGTGGCCACGGAGTAGACCGTGATGCCGTCCGGGGCCCGGCCCGCGAGCTCGGCGCAATTGCCCTCCGGGGCCAGGAACGCCTCGGCCCCGCTGTCTGCGGCGCCGGAGACCTTCTGCACGATGCCGCCGATCTCCCCGACTGTTCCGTCCGGGTCGATGGTGCCCGTCCCGGCGATGTGCCGGCCCCCGGCCATGGCGCCCGGGGTCAGTTCGTCGATGATGCCCAGGGCGAACATCATGCCGGCGCTCGGACCACCCACGTTATCCAGGGTGACGGAGACGTCCACGGGGAACTCGAAGTCGGAATCGAGGTAGACACCCATCAGCCACTCCCCCGCGGCGCCCGGGTAGACGGGGACATCGATGCTGGTTCTCTCCCCACCTCGGACGATGCCGAGCTCCACGTCCTCGCCGCCGGAGGCGTTGAGCCGATCCTTGAGCCCCTCGAGCCCGGTCACCTCCACGCCGTCCGCGGTCACCAACTGGTCCTTCGGCTCCAACAGGCCGGCGGCCCGGGACTCCTCGGTGAATCCAGCCACGAACAACGTCTGCAGGTAGTCGGTCCCCAGGTTCTCCAGGGCGGCGGCGATCGCCCAGCTCTGGGAGGTGGTCATGGCCTCCGCGTTCTGCTCGGCGACCTGGTCCGAGGTGGTTCCGGAGGGGTAGACCAACTCCTGCGGGATGACGGCGTCGGCAGGGGCGGCCCAGCTGCGGATCACGTCAAGGAACGTGGTCCAGCCTGTCGGGGCACCCGATACGTACACGGTGGTCAGGTCCAGGTTGCCGTCCGTGGGGTACGTCTCGGCGCCGCTGACGGAGATCACCGGCTCTCCCTCGAATTCGCCGATGGTGTTGAACGTGGGTCCGGGCGACTCGATGATGAAGGGGCTGGGCAGCACCACGGCGGTGAGCGTGAGCAGGCCGGCCACGGCACCCGCCACGGCGGTCACCCGCCGGCGACGACGGCCTCCTCGCTTCCTGCGGCTGATGACGGACAGGTCGGCGGCCGCCCCCACGTGCCCCCTCTGGGAGGTCCAGTCGTTGGCGTCCGGGGTCGCGGAGCCGGGCGCGGCCGACGCCGTCGTCGGCTGGTGTCCGCTCTCTGACACGTCAGGGCACCTGTCTTCACAAGACTGCCCCGGTCCAGCGTCCTGCGGGTCCTGCGGGCAGAGGCGTACGGCCCGACTGACCGGGCCGTTCTGGTCTGCCATCCATTCTACGGGTTCCCGGCCAGGCACCAGACCGGAAAGGTCACACCCGGCACGGAGGCTGTGCGCCCACAGTGAACCGGTTGACCCGCTACGGACACGGACCCGCTGCGCCGATACGCTGGAACGCATGACGAATCCTCCGAACGGCCCCGGTTCCCCCGACGGCGACGACGCGCTGAACGAGATGCTCCGCCGCATGTTCGGCGCGAACGCCCCCGATCCCGAGGAGCTGCGGCGCGCCCTCGGCGGAATGGGTGGTGGCGACGCGGCCGGACCCGGCGGCCTGCCGTTCGACCCCTCGCAGCTGGATCCGGCCATGATGTCCCAGATGATGCAACAGTTCCAGTCCATGATGCAGTCCTCCCCCGAGGACGGCCCCGTGAATTGGACACTCGCCCGGCAGTCCGCCCGGCAGGCCGCAGCCGGCCAGGACCCGACGGTCGGCTCCTTCGCCCGGCGGGAGATCGATGAGGCCCTTCGACTCGCCGAGCTCTGGCTGGACGGCGCCACCGAGATCGAGTCCACCGGCCTGCTCGGCAAGGCCTGGTCCCGCGCCGAATGGGTGGAGGCCTCCATGGACACCTGGCAGCGGCTGACCGAACCCGTGGCGGTCTCCATGTCCGAGGCCATGTCACGGGCCCTGAAGGACCAGCTGCCCGGCCAGATCCCTGAGGAGATGCAGGGCATGCAGGGCATGCTGGAGGGGTTGCAGCCGATGCTGCAGAACATGGGCGGCACCATGTTCGGCCTCCAGCTCGGCCAGGCCGTGGGCGCGCTGGCCCAGGAGGTGCTCTCGGGCACGGACTCCGGCTTCCCGGTGGCCGGCCACCAGTTGGCCATGGTCCCGGTCAATATCGAGGAGTTCGGCGACGGTCTCGAGGTGCCGGACGAGCAGATCCGCATCTACCTGGCGCTGCGCGAGGTGGCTCGCATGCGGCTGTTCGTGCACTCCCCCTGGCTGGAACGGGATCTGTACGCGGCGATCGAGCAGTACGCCGCCGGCGTGCACATCGACATGTCCAAGATCGAGGAGGCGGCTCGGTCCGTCGATCCATCCGACCCCGAGTCCATGCAGGAGGCCTTCGCCGGAGCGTCCTTCATCCCGGAGCCCACGGGCCCCCAGAAGGCGGCCCTGGAGCGGCTCGAACTGACGCTCGCCCTGATCGAGGGATGGGTGGACGTGGTGGTCACCGAAGCGGCCCAGCCCCTCGACGCCGCGAACGCCCTCCGGGAGACCATCAACCGGCGCCGTGCCACCGGCGGCCCTGCTGAGCACGCCTTCGGAACCCTGGTGGGCCTGGACCTGCGGCCGCGCCGACTGCGTGAGGCCGCCGCCCTGTGGGAGCGGATCGGCGAATCCCAGGGCCGGGAGTACCGCGATGCGATCTGGCGCCACCCGGACCTGCAGCCGACGCCCGAGGACCTCGACGATCCGGACGGCTACGTCGGCCGGCGGGAGGCCCGCGAGCAGGAGTCCGCCGGGCTGGACGACGAGCTGCGCAAGCTGCTGGACGGTGGCTTCGACGGCGGCACTGAGGAGAAGTAGAGGGAAGAGGAAGGAAAGAGGACGAGCGGGAGGAGGCAGCCGGGGGCGGTCTCAGCCGACTGATTCATCGGCTGGGCCAACATCCCCGATGCCACCCGCCTCGTCCTCAGGCTCGTCCTCTGGTCCGTCCTCTGATCCAGCGTCCGCACCGACCATCCCCCGGCCCGTCGCGTGGCTCACCCCGTTGAGGAAGGCCATCGCCTCCACCTGCCGCGGATAGCGGTTTGCCATCGTGTGGAAGGCGGCCGAGTGGTCCACGTGCTTCAGGTGCACGAGTTCATGCACGAGCACGCCGTCCACCACCCACCCGGGCATGTCCGCCACCTCGGAGGAGATCCGGATGCGGCCCGTGCTCGGGGTGCAGGACCCCCACCGGCGTTGTTGGCGGGTGGACCACACCACCTCCCGCGGATCCACCTCGCCGCCGAGCCACCTACGGGCCAGTTCGCGGGCGCGTGCCAGCAGCTGCGCGTCTGAACCTGCCCCGCTTGGCCTGCGCGCGGAGACCTTCGTCAGCATCTTGCGCGCCCACTGCCGTTCGGCATCCGGGCCCAGGCCCATCGGCACAGACACCTGGACCATGCCGTCCCGCCACGCGGCGGAGATCGTCCGGGTGCGCCGCGAGGACCGCACGATCCGCACGGTGGTGCCGTCCACCTGGAGGTCCTCCGTCTCCCGAACGGTGCGGGCCGGGGCGCGCCGGCGGCCGGTGCGCGGCGGCCCGCCGGTCCTTGAAGAGGTCATGGTCCCATTCTGCCGCCCGTGTCGACGGGCCGCTGACCGTGTCCCCTCCACTGTGGATACCCCTGCCCCGAGCCACCCCTGACGGCTGAGTCTGTGGATATCCCCTGCACGCCGGGGGCGACGGTGCCACGATGGGACAGCAGGCCGTCACCGCCGAACCGTCAGAGAGGACCCCGATGCGTCTTGACCCCGGGCTCACCGTGTTGAAGATCAGCGAGGACACCGTCCAGATCGGCTCTGGCAGCCGCTCGACGCAGCTCTCCGGATGCTCGCCCGCGGCCCTGGAGTACCTCAGCCTGCTGATCCCCGGCATCCCGGACGGCCACGAACCGGACGCGGCGCGGCGCTGTGAGCTGGACCCGGCCGCCGCACGCACGCTCGAGTCCACCCTCGCGCCCTTCCTGCGCCGGCACGAGTCGACCTGGCCCACGGGGGCAGGACATGCCTCCGACGTGTTGGCCGAGGACCTGGCCCTGTCCCTGGCCCTCGACTCGGGACCGGCGTCCGCACCGGGGGCCTCCCCTGCCGGGGCGACTGACTCCGCAGAGCGGACCGCCCAGGTCTTCGCCTCCCGCCGGGACCTCCAGGTGCAGGTCCTCGGGCTCGGCCGCACCGGAGCCGTGGTCGCCCGCGTGCTGGCCGCATCCGGCGTCGGCCGTCTGGCGCTGTGGGGCGACGGTGAGGTGACCGTGGCGGATCTGGGGACCGGGTTCCTGCCCCCGGACCTGGGCCGCAACCGCTCCATCGCCTTGTCCCGTCGGTTGGACGACGCCGGTCTGGACACCGTGGTCCTGCCCCTCACCTCCCCCACCCGGCCGCGCCCCGGGGGCACGCTCACTGTCTCGGTGACCCGCGGCGTTGCCGATGAGGACTACATCGCCCTGGCCCGTTCCGCCGACCACCCCGTCCTGCCGGTGGTGATGCGGGACGATGACGCGCTCATCGGGCCCTGGCTGATGCCCGGGCTGGGCGGGTGCCCGCTGTGCTGGGAGCTCTCCGCCCGGCAGGCCGACCCCCTCCGGCTTCCGCGCTCCGCCGCGCTGGCCAGACAGGGGGCCGGATGCGAGGACGTGGGCCTGGCGACGGCGGCCGGGGCCCTGGCGGCCCGGCAGGCCGTGCGCTGGGCTGAGACCGGGACGGTGTACGCGGGATCGGTCCTTCAGGTGCACGGCGACGGCAGCCGGGTGGAATCGCTCGCGGTGGCCACCCACCCGGACTGTGGCTGCGGACCGGTCGAGGTCGCGGCCTGAGCCGAGCCCTCAGGCAGACGGGATGCCGTTGACGAGCTCCAGCACGTCCTGACCGTACTTCTCCAGCTTGGAGCTACCCACCCCGGGGATGCGCAGCAGCTCGGACGGGGACTTCGGCGCGGCCTCGGCGATGGCCACGAGGGTGGCATCCGTGAAGATCACGAAGGCCGGCATGGACGCCGCCTGCGAGGTGGTCAGCCGCCAGGCCTTGAGGTTCTCGAAGAGACCCTCGTCATAGGTGGGCGGGCAGTCCAGGCAGCGGCCGGTCTTACGTTCTGCGCCGGTCTCCAGGGTCTTGCCACAGGTGCGGCACTGCACCGGGTGGGTCCGCTTCCGTCCCGCACCGCGCCCGCCGGATCCGCCCGCGCCGGAGGAACCGGGCCGGCGTCGCCCCTGCCCCTGGCGCCCTCCGGCCTGGGCACCGTGCCGGGTGTCCGCCTCCGGATCCAGGGAGTCCAGGAATCGGGAGGGTTTGCGGGTGGAGCGGCCGCCGGTGCCGCGGGCCAGCGTCCAGGAGAGGAACAGCCGCAGCCGTGCGCGGGTGATGCCCACGTAGAGCAGCCGACGTTCCTCGTCGATGTCCTCCTGGGTGTCCGCGAAGCTGATCGGCATCAGACCCTCGGACAGTCCCACGAGGAACACGGCATCCCACTCCAGGCCCTTGGCGGAGTGCAGGGAGGCCAGCGTGATGCCCTGCACGGTGGGCGCATGCTGGCTGGCCGCGCGTTCGTCCAGCTCCGCCACGAGGTCCGTGAGGGTGAACTGGTCACCGCGGGTGGAGGCCAGTTCCTCTGACAGGGCGACCAGTGCGTTGAGGGACTCCCATTTCTCCCGCGTGGCTCCGGAGACCTTCGGTGCCTCGTCCGCATAGCCGAGAGAGGCGAGCACGTCCTTGACCCGGCCCGGGACCTCACCTCCCACCACGTCCTGGGCGGAGCGGGCGGCGGCGCGGAGCTGGAGGATGCCCTCACGGACCTCACGCCGGGAGAAGAACCGCTCGCCCCCGCGCAGCTGGTAGCTGATGCCTGCGGCGGTACACGCGGACTCCAGTGCCTGCGACTGACCGTTCGTGCGGAACAACACCGCGATCTCGGCGGCCTGGATGCCCTCCGCGAGCAGTTGCTTCACCTGGGCTGCCACCCAGCCGGCCTCCGCCTCGTCATCCGTGCATTCGGCGAAGACCGGTGCCGGTCCGTGCTCCCGCTGGGAGAGCAGTTCCAGCGGCTCGGCCCAGCGGGGCATCGGACCGCGGGTTCCGTCCGGGCCCGGCACCGGGACGCGCTGCCGGGTGCGCTCGGCGAGCAGCCGGTTGGCCAGGTCCACGATCTCCGGGGTGGAACGGTAGTCCCGGACCAGCTTGACCAGGGTGGCGTCCGGGTACTTCTGGCGGAAGTCGAGCAGGAACCTCGAGGTGGCGCCGGTGAAGGAGTAGATGGTCTGGGAGGCGTCCCCCACCACGCACAGCTCAGTGCGGCCGCCGAGCCAGAGATCCAGCAATCGATGCTGCAGCGGGGAGACGTCCTGGTACTCGTCCACGATGAAGACGCGGTACTGGTCCCGGATCTGGGCCGCGATCTTCGGCTCCGTCTCCAGGATGCCGACCATGATCAGCAGGACGTCCTCGAAGTCGATGAGGTTCCGGTCCGTCTTGACGTCCTCGTAGCCCTGGAACAATCGGGCCACACCGTTGGCGTCCCAGCCCGAGGGCATCTGCCGGCCGGCCGCCGCGGCAGCGTACGAGTCCGGCGTGCGCATGGACACCTTGGCCCATTCGATCTCCCCCGCAAGGTCCCGCAGGGCCGCCCGGTCCGTGGTGGTACGCAGCCGGCGGGCGGCCTCGGCCAGCATGTTGACCTTGTGGTCCACCAGCTCGGGCACGGCCCCGCCGACCGCCTGCGGCCAGAAGTACTGCAGCTGCCGCAGGGCTGCGGAGTGGAAGGTGCGGGCCTGCACGCCGTGGGCACCCAGGTCCCGCAGCCGGGTGCGCATCTCTGCGGCCGCCCGTGCGGTGAAGGTCAGGGCCAACGTCCGGTGTGGGTCATAGACCCCGGTCTGCACCCCATAGGCGATGCGGTGGGTGATGGCCCTGGTCTTGCCCGTACCGGCACCGGCGAGGATGCACACCGGGCCGGTGTGGGCGGTGGCGGCCTGGCGCTGCTCAGCGTCCAGTCCGGCCAGGATGTCTGAAGAGAGGTCTGTCACAGTGCTCCGGTTGTTGCTGTCAGTTCTGCAGGGTGCGCGGCTCGGGCAGCGCACCGCCGAACCAGTGTTCGATCAAGGCGCGGGAGATCGAGGCGGATCCGGGAAGGGTGATCTCTCCTCCGCTGACGGCATCCTCCAGTTCCTGGCGGGTGAACCAGCGGACATGGGCGACCTCCTCCCTGTCCGCAGCCGCCTCATCCGGGTGGTCCGTGACGGCGGTGTACCCCAGCATGAGTGACTGCGGGAACGGCCAGGGCTGGGATCCCAGGTAGACCGGCGAGTGGACCCGGAGGTTGGACTCCTCGTGGATCTCGCGGACCACGGCCGCCTCCAGCGACTCGCCCGGTTCCACGAACCCCGCGAGCGTGGAGTACACGCTTGGCCCCCAGGCCACGTTGTTGCCCAGCAGCAGCCGGTCCTGGTGGTCCGTGACCGTGACGATGATGGCCGGGTCCGTGCGCGGGAAGTGCTCTGAGCGGTCCTGCGGGCAGACCCTGACCCACCCGGACTGGGTGACCTCCGTGGGCGTACCGCACCGCGGGCAGTGGGTGTGCACTGCGTGCCAGTTGGCGATCGCCACGGCCTCGACGAAGACACCGGCGTCCCGGTCCGTCAAGGCCGCCGCCACGTCCCGCAGGCCCACCCAGGCGACGTCCTCCAGGCTGGACACGGCCTGGCCTCCGGCTTCACCACCGGTCAACGGCGGGTGGTCATCCGAGACCAGCAGGATCAACTCCGCCCGTGGCCCCGCCCCGGGGACAGTGTCCGCCGTGGACCGTCCCAGATACACCGCACCGGCCGGCAGCCGGCCCTCCGGACGGGTCAGGACGAGTTGTCCACCCAGGACCGGGGCACGCCCCCCGCTGACCCACAGCACGCGGGATTCAGCCCGCGTCCAGACCTGTTCCAGCCAGCCCTCGCGGGCCCGGACCTCACAACCGCGGTCCACCTCCTCGCGGGCCAGGGGCAACCGCCCGAGGGCGGGGAGGATCTCTTCAGGGGTGCGCATGCCTCCACGGTACCGTCCGGCCCGGACTCCCTGCGGGCGGGACGGCACCGACTGTGGACGGTGACAGACTTGCGCCGGTGACCGTCAGCGTCGGGAACATTCGGCGACTCGCCGCGCCCGAGCCAGCCCGCCGCCGGGCCGGGAACGTACCGTGGTGGATGTGAATCGTACGCCCATGGAACTTGCTGCCTTGGCCAGCGCCGCCATCCCGGACCTGTCCCCGACCGGTGTGGTCGGGTCCCCAGACGACCCCCGGGACTTCTCGGCCGCCGTCGTGTTCGACCGGCAGGGGAACCGGTGGCGCGTGCGCTCCCCGCTGCATGAGGAGGCTGCCATGCGGCTGGAGACCGAGTTGCAGGTGCTCTCCGGGTTCACCCCCGGCATCCGCGCCGCCCTGCCCTTCCGGGTCCCCTCCGTGGCCGGAGCCGTCCGCCTCGACGGCATGCGCACCGTCGTCTACCACGACATGCCCGGGGTGGAGATGGAGCTGGAGGGTCTCACGGAGCTCGGCGGCAAGACTGCCGAGGACATCGGGCGGGTCATCGCGGCGGTGCACGCCCTACCGGCGGACGTGGTGGAGAACGCCGACCTGCCGGTCTACACGGCAGACCAGTTCCGCCAGCGCCGACTGAACGAATTGGACCAGGCCGCGACCACCGGCCGCATTCCCTCGGTGCTGCTGCGCCGCTGGGAGAACGCCCTCGAGGAGATGGAGCTGTGGGGCTTCACCCCGGTGGTGACGCACGGTGACGTGCACGAGGACAACCTGCTCGTGGACCAGGACCGCCTCGTCTCCGTGACCGGATGGACGGACCTGCACATCGGCGATCCGGCGGAGGACTTCGCCTGGCTGGCCTCCTCTGGGAACCAGGCGTTCACCCAGAAGGTCGTGACCGCCTACTGGCAGCATCGTTCCGGTGGGACCGTCCAGGACGAGCACCTCCTGCGGCGGGCCGTGCTGGCTGCCGAGTTCGCCCTGGCTCAGTGGCTCGTACGCGGCCTCGCCGCGGGGGACGAGGACAGGTCCGCCGAGGCCGAGGCCATGTTGGGCGAGCTGCAGGCAGACGTGGAGGAGCACGGGGGCCAGGAGATCAGTGCCGCACCCGCCGGCCCGCGCGCCGTTCCCACCCCGGAGCCCCGGACCGAGCCCGAGCCTGCCGTAGAAACGGACCTCCGGAACGAGACTCACGCAGAGCGCGTGCCACAGGACACCTCAGACGACGGCGAGGGCGCCGATGACGGCACCCTCGACGATGCCGTCATCGTCGAGCGGGAGACGGACGAGTCGGAGACCACGTCTGGCCTCGCCTCTGACGAGGACGCTGATGACTCCCGTGACGAGGACGCCGAAGAAACTGAGCGTGCCAACGAGCACCCGGCAGGCGACAACCTCGAACCCCCCGCAGCGGATACTGCCGTGGGCACCGGTGCTGATGCTGAGACCGAGGCCGAGTCCGAGGCTGAGACCGACACCGACTCCGACTCCGAGACAGATGCTGCGTCGGTCAGCGGGCCGGCCGGCGGGCCGGAAGCTGCAGAGCCTCCGACGACGGCCCTGGACCTGGACGAGGTCCGCCGGCTCGACATCCGCCGCCCGAAGAACCCCTCCTGACCACCCTGCCGTAGTGCGGCAGCGGCGCCTCAGTCGCCCTGCTCGGTGACCGCTGCCGCCAGGATGGCCTCCAGCTCCTCCTCGTCGGCGAGGTTGTGCAGTGACTTCTCCACGCCGTGGGCCACGTAGACGAAGCTCGCGCTGATGTTCTCCAGCGGGATGCCGTGCAGCCGTGACCAGGCCAGCCGGTAGACGGCCAGCTGCAGTGACTTGATCCTCAGCTCACGCCCAGAGGGAACGGCACCGGTCTTCCAATCGACGAGCTCCCAGAGAGCGGCTGGATCGTTGGGCACCTGCGGCGAGCCTCCCTCGCGGAACACGGCGTCGATCCGGCCGCGCAGCGCCACTCCTCCGACCGTCGTCTCGACCGGCGGCTCGATGTAGGCCGGAAGCCGGTCAGCCCACCGGCTGGCCAGGAAGCTCTGCTTCATGGGTTCCAGGTCCAGGGCATCCTCCACCCAGTGATCCGCCGAGTCCTCGGGGTCGTCGAAGTCGAGCATCCCGGTGGCACCGAAATGATCCTCCACCCAGGCGTGGAACGCGGTCCCCCGGCGAGCCGCATGGGCAGGTGGCCGGGGCATGGGCCGGCGGAGCTGACGGGCCAGGGCCTCGGGGTCGTTCGCCATCTCCACGAAGGTGGAGGCGCTGACGTGACCGGGCAGCACCACGAGTCGGCTGCGGTGGTTGACCGGGGCCGACCGTTCCACGACCCATTCCACCTGGCGGGCCAGGTCCCCGGACTCGACTTCAGGCGCGGCATTCCGCACCCACCGTGCAGCCTGCGCCACCGCCCGGCGGCGGGGCCGGGACCGTGGGGGCAGGGCCGCCGCCCGTTCCGGGTCCTCCGGGGCGGAGGGGTCCATCACCAGGACCTCCGGCCCGTCGAGGGGGTCGAAGGGCCACCAGGACATGAGCTTTCGCTGCGCGAAGGGGTTCTCCTCCCCCACCTCCTCGGGCGAGGCCCACGGACCGGTCACCACGTGGACGCCTCCCTCGGCCTCCAGCAACTCGTTGAGGAAGGGGGACGGCACGGATGGCGTCTTGGTCTCTCCCCGCCAGTGACTGCCGCTGAGCAGCAGCAGCGTCCGCGCCCTCGTGAAGGACACGTAGGCCAGGCGCCGCTCCTCCTCCAGATGGTGCGCCGCCGCGAGGTCCCGGTAGGAGTCCGGATACTCCTCCTTCTGGTGCTTCAGGCTCCAGCCCACCGCGTGACCGGCCCAGTCCCGCTGGTTCGACCAGTCAGTGTCCCACTGCGGCAGGCTGTTCGCGTCCCCGCGCAGCCGCCAGGGCAGGTGGCCCGACTTCTCCGAGGTCCAGGTGTCCACGGTCTTGCCGGGGAACTGGCCGTCCACCAGTCCGGGGACCGCCACAACGTCCCATTCCAGTCCTTTGGAGGCATGAGCCGTCAGTAACTGGACCGCCTCCCGACTGGGTTCGGTCCCGGCCATCCCGAGCCCCTTCTCCCGCTCCTGCGCCGCCTGGAGCCAGGCGAGGAATGCGGTGAGATCGGCGCCGGACCCCTCCAGGGCCCCCTGCGTGAAGTCCCGGGCGGCGTCGAGGAAGCCATCCAGGTGCCGCCGCGCCGTGACGCCGGAGGCACCGGGCCGCGCCGCGACCTCGATGTCCAGGCCGAGGGTGGTCTCCACCAGTCGGATGAGGGCGGTGAGCTCCAGTCCCGTCTGCCCGGACAGGTAGCGCAGCTCCCTGGACAGACGTTCGAGCCGCGACCGTCCCTCGGAGCTGAACCCCCGCCCGGCCGAGTCTGTCCATCCCGGCTCCGGCAACCAGTCCAGCGCCTCGATGAGCGAGGAGGACTCGGCGTCCTCCTCCGGCGAGGTGTCCTGTTCGGGCTCCGTCCGATCCTGCGTCTCCTGCGGAACGCCGGGCGCCCCGGTGGAACGCCGGCCCCTCTCCAGGGCGGCCGCGCGTGCCTGCAGCACCACCAGGTCCGCGGTGCCGATGCGCCACCGGGCCCCGGTCAACAGCCTCATCAGGTAGTCGGATCGGCTCGGGTCCGAGATCACCTGGAGCACGGCGATGAGATCGGCCACCTCCGGCACGGACAGCAGGCCGGACAACCCGAGCACCTCGTAGGGCATTCCCGCCTGATCCATGGCCGCCATCAGCGGCTCGAACTGACCGCGGGTGCGGCACAGGATTGCTCGGGTGGGCCGCTGGGCCGGCGGCAGTCCGTCATCTCCGGCCTCCTGCAGAGCGGCGACGACGGCCGCGGCCTCCTGCTCGGAGTCCGGCAGCCACGCGGCACGCACCACGCCGTCCACGGCGACAGGCGAGGCGGTCAGGGGCTTGACCTGGATTCCGGCGACGGGGGCACTGCGCAACGGGCCGGCCACGGTGTTGGCGGCGGCCAGGATGGTATGCGAATTGCGCCACGCGGTGGTGAGGTAGCTGACCGGAGCCGGCTGCGCACCGGCGCCTTCCTGCGGGACGCTGAACAACCTCGGGAAGGCGAACAGCTGACCGGCCGAGGCCCCGCGGAAGCCGTAGATCGACTGGTGGGGGTCCCCCACGGCGGTGACGGGGTGCCCTCCGGTGCCGTACAGGCCTCGGAACAGCTCGAGCTGGGCGTGGGAGGTGTCCTGGAACTCGTCCAGCAGCACCACCCGGTAACGGGACCGCTCGATCTCGCCCACGGGCGGGACGTCCTGCGCGATCCGGGCGGCGAATCGCACGAGATCTCCGAAGTCCATGACCCCGGCCTCCAGAGTGGCCTGCCGGTAGGAGACCACCAGCTCGGCCATGACGCGCCGCAGGCGAAGCATGGTGAAGATCTTCGTGACATCGGCGTGGGATCCCTCGACCCGCTTGGCGTCATAGGGCAGGGACTCGCCGAAGCGGTGCTGCTCGGCGAGGTACTCCTCCACCTGGTCCGGCTCCACAAGGTGCTCGGCGCAGTCCCCGGCCAGCTTGATGGCGCTGCTGACCAGACTGGAGGCCGCGATGTTCGCGAAGCCGAGGTCCCCCTCGTAGGCCCGGACGATCCGGGACATGATCTGGTAGGACTGGGCCTCGCCGATCATCCCGGTGTCCGGCTCCAGGCCGATGCGCATCCCGTGATCCCGCACGAGCGTGTTGGCGTAGGAGTGATAGGTGGAGACGCTGGCCCGGGCGGCCCCTTCCGTCAGCATCCCCGGCTCTTCCTCTGCGCCCCCGGCATCACCCTCTGGGAGCTCGAGGCCGGCCTCAGTCAGCAGGTCCAGCTTGCGGTTGATGCGTTGGGCCAGCTCGCCGGCGGCCTTGCGGGTGAAGGTCACGCCGAGGACCTGGTCCGGGGCCACGAAACCGTTGGCCACGAGCCACACCACTCGATCAGACATGGTGGCGGTCTTGCCGGAGCCGGCCCCGGCCACCACCAGCCGAGGCTGGAGAGGGGCGCTGATCACCGCCGACTGTTCCTCGGTGGGGGCGTGCTGCCGCAACAGTCCCGCCAGCTCCTCCGGGGAGTAGCGCGCACTGTTGACGTCCGGGACGGACTCGGGGCTCATCGGTGCCATTCGGTGGTTTGCCTTCCCTCGCTGTGGATGGGGCAGAGCGCCGGGAGGGCGCACCGCGGATTGGCAGCTCCCCCGTGAACCGCCAGGAACCGTGGGCCGACCATCGCGGCCGCTGCGGTGAAGATCTGTTCGAGGGCCCACTGGTGGTCCGGCTCCAGGGCCGCCTGGTCCTGGATCTTGACGTTCTTGTTGGTGGTGCGCAGCTGGACCAGCGCGGCACCGCCCGGGTCCGTGGGTCGGCCGAAGTCCTCGGCCGGCAGTGCCCCGGCGGCAATGGCCGCCTGGTACACGCCGAGCTGAGGCAGTTGCTCCAGCTCCTTGGACGTGGGGGTGTGCCTTCCGGTCTTGAGGTCGATCACGTAGGGGCGGCCCTGGCCGTCCCGCTCCAGGCGGTCGATGCTGCCCCGGATCTGGACCCGTAGTCCGCCGCGCTCCAGTTCCTGCTCGAAACGGTGCTCCACGTCCACCACGGACCGGCCCTCCTGCTCCATCTGCCGCAGGTAGCCCACGAAGAACCCGATCATGCGCCGCGCCTCCTGCGCAACCCGCTCCGACTCCCATCCCGGTTCCAGTCCGAGGTCCGGCAGGCGACGCTCCAGCTCGGCGATGAGGTCCTCGGCCGGGCCCTCCGGGTAGGCCTCTGCGATCGAGTGGATGAAGGTGCCGATGGACTGGGCCTGGGTGCTTCCGGCCTGGCCTCCGGCCTGGTAGATGAACCAGTTCAACGGTGACTGCAGCGCCGTCTCCACCCGGGACGGGGACACCGGGACCGGGGCGGTCTCCGTGTCCACGAGTGGTTCCTCGGTAGACAGGGGCAGCAGCCCCCACCACTGCGCCGGATCTGCGCCGCGGATCCCCTCCGCGGCCAGCCGGGCCAGAGCGGCGGTGACCTGACGCACCCTGGGTGACGGGCCGGCGTCGGGCTCGGGATGAACGGCCGCGGATGGGGGCGGGCCGTCCTGGTGAACAGCGTGGGCAGCCTCCTCCAGCTCGCGCCGCAGCCCCGCCACGAGGGCGCCGGCGGTGATGGGGCGCGGTACATCGGTCAGCGGACGCGGCGTGTCCGGGCTCCGCCACGGTTCGATCAGGTCCAGGAAGTCAGAGGGCTGGTGGTCCTCCGAGGCCACCGCGATGCCGATGACCCGCTGACGGGCGCGGGAGAGGGCCGTGGCGAAGCTGCGCAGCTCGTCCTGGCGCACCTCGGCCAGCCGGGACCGGTGGTCCATCCGGGTGGTCCGGCCCTGCGCCACATCGGCCAGGTCGGTGGCGCCCAGGAGCTGACCGCGCAGCCGCGTGTTGGGCCAGATGCCATCCTGCAGTCCCGCGATGATCACCACATCCCATTCCCGGCCCGCCGCACTCGCAGGGGTCACCACAGACACGGACCCCTCCTGCGAGGAGGTCGAGGCGAGGGAGTCCATGGGCAGGTCCTGGGCCTCCATGTAATCGGCGAAGGCCAGTGGGGAGGCCCCCGGGAATTGGTCCACGTACCTCTCGGCGGCCTGGAAGAGCCCGACGACGGCATCCAGGTCCCGGTCTGCCCGCCGGGACGCGGCACCGGTCCCGGTCACGGCCTCCCTCTCCCAGCGGGTCGGCCGGTCCGAGGCGTCCCAGAGGGCCCACAGCACCGACTCGGCGGTGGCCGCCGGGTCCTGCGCGGCGGCGCGGCCCGCCGCCACCATCCTCGCGATGCGCTGCACGCCGGCCCCGGGGATGGGGTGACGGGCCAGGGCCGCGGGGTCCTCGAAGACGTTCAGCAGCAATTCCGTGCTGGAGCGGGTGCCACCGCCCGAGCGTTCCTCCTGCAACAGTCGCTGGCGCAGTTGACGCAGGTGCAGCGCCGTGGCCCCGCCATAGCGGCCGCCGGCCAGCCAGAGCGCGGTCTCACTGTCCAGTGTGGACTCCGGGACCTCCGGGCCCGAGGAGACGGTGCGCAGCAGGGACAACAACGGCGTCACAGCCGGTTCGCTCTTCAGGACGGTGTCCGCCACGGAGCGGTTGACCGGGACGCCCTCGGCCTCCAGGTAGCGCGCGAGTTCGGCCACGAGAGGACCCGAACGGGCGATCACGGCCATGTCCCCGAGGGGGACCCCACCCCGGTGATGAAGGTGCAGCAGTTGCTGGAGCACCAGCAGCTGCTCGTGCGGGGGCGAGGCCACCACATGGGCGGTGGCACCGTGGAACCGGAGGGTGGCGGGGACGTCCTGGGCGGACGCTTGCTCCGTGTCCGCCGGCGTCATCCGTTGCCGCAGCTCGAGGGTGCCCGGCAGTGCCGGGATCCGGCGGGCCACCCGCTGCCAGGCCGCCAGCACGTCACCCTCCATCCGGTATCCGGTGGTCAGCAGGTGGGTCCGTTCCTCACCCGGTTCGACTCGCGGGAGCAGGCATCCGGGGTAGTCCCGGACGAGATCAGGACGGGCGCCGCGGAATCCCTGAACCACCGTGTCCGGGCTGGCCAGCGCCACCACGTCCTGGCCCGTGCCGAGGACACGGATCAGGCGGTGCACGGCCGGGGTGGCCTCCTGCAGGTCGTCGATGACGAGCACGGGCAGGCTGGTCCGCTCGTTCTCCAGCAGCTCCGGGTTCTCCTCCAGCAGGAGGCAGGCCGTGGTGAGCAGCCCGGCTGGGTCGAAGGCCTCGCTCATGCCCAGGTCCAACCGGTCCCGATAGTCCTGGAGCAGGGTTGCGGCGGCCCCCCATTCAGGCCGATGGTGCTGCTCTCCCAGGTCCTCGAGGTGGCCCGGCTCGATCCCGTACTCACTCGTGCGGTCGATCAGCTCGCGCACCTCCTTGCGGAAGCCGCGGGTCGGCACGGCCTCGGCGAGGTCGGCAGGCCAGTCCGGTCCCCCGCGCTCGCCCGAGGCATAGGACTCGAGGAGTTCCGCGATCACCGTGTCCTGCTCCGCCCCGGACAGCAGCCGCGGGGTCCGCTGCACCGCCGGCAGGAAGCCGGCCGTCCGCGCCCGCCGGATCAGGTCGAAGGCATAGGCCGCCCAGGTCCGCACGGGCGTGGAGGTCCGCGTGCCCCGGCCGCCGTGGTCAAGCCGCACGGACAGGTCATCCCGCAGCCGGGCCGAGGCCAGACGGGTGGGTGCGAGCACGAGGATCCGGCCGGGCTCCAGACCGGCCTCGATGCGCCGGGCGGCGTACTCCACGGCGAGCGCGCTGCGGCCCGTCCCGGCTCCGCCCAGCACCAGAACCGGACCGTGGCCCGGGGGCAGTTCCAGGACCCGCTGCTGCTCCGGATTCGGGTTCAGTGGCTCCACATGTACCGCTCGTGGTGCGGTGAGTCGCAGGGCATCCTGAGGGTCTTCAGCGGGCATGCCTTCATTCAACCAGCACCTGCCGACACGTTTACTCACGGTTGGCCCGGCCGTCACCGTCAGAGCGACTCGGGGTCATGTTCCTGGACTGTGCTGTCCGCACCATCTCTGCAGGAGGCGACCTGCCCTGCAGCACGCCACCTGGCCGCTTCTCGCCGCCCACACACACTCCCTCCGACGACAAGGACCCTGATGACGAAGAATCCCGCCCGACCTGCCGCCGTGAGAACTGCCGGTGCCGTCCTGGCCGCCTCTGCCCTGTTGCTGGCCTCCACCGTTCCGGCGGCCGCTGGCGGCCCCCACGATCGCGACTCGCACCCCAGCCAGGGCCGTCACGCCTCAGACCGGACCATCACGGTGGCCAGCTTCAACATCCACCACGGAGCCGACTCGGACGACGTGCTGGATCTGGAACGGATCGCCGACGACATCGAGTCCTGGGATGTGGACGTGATCGGTCTACAGGAGGTGGACCGTCACTGGGGCGCACGCTCCGATTTCCAGGACCAGGCCGCCGAGTTGGCCGGCATGCTCGGCATGGACCACTGCTACGCCGCCAATCTGGACCAGGATCCCACCGAGCCGGGCCAGCAACGCCGCCAGTATGGCACCGCGATCCTGTCCACGCACGAGCTACAGGACTGCCGGAACACTCCTCTGCCGAACTCCGAGGACGGCGAACAGCGGGGCCTGGCCCAGGCGGACGTCAGGGTCCGCGGTTCGGAGTTCACCTTCTACACCACCCACCTCACACACCTCGGTCATGAGGGCGAGTTACGCGAGAAGCAGTTCAAGGCCGTCAACGAGATCGTGGCGGATTCAGGCCTGCCGGGCCTCCTCACCGGTGACCTCAACGCCGCTCCGCACCAGCCCGAGTACGCCACGTTCACCACCCTCTTCGACGATGTGTGGACCGAGGTGGGCACCGGCGACGGCTTCACCTTCGCTCCGGACAACCCGAGCAGCCGCATCGACTACATCCTGGCCACCCCGGAGATCATCCCGCTGTCCGCCGAGGTTCCCGAGGTGTACTCCTCGGACCACTTCCCCGTGGTCGCCGAGGTGACGCTGCCGCATCCGCGCGGCACGTCCAGGTAACCGGATCGTTCGCTCCCTACCTGTCCGTTCCCGCCACGGCGCTACCCCAACCGGTGCCGCAACTCTGCGAGCACGGCGAGCTGCACCTCGTCCGGATCCCACCGGGCCCGGGCGAGGTCCACGCGGAGGTGCGCGCTGTCGTCCTGCCCCAGTGCGGTGCGGCCCGAGCGACCTTTCATCGGTGTGCCCTCGTCCCGGTAGTGGGATGCGGCGCGGGCGGACAAGCGCGCCGGCAGGGAGCCGTCTGCTCGGACGATCCGCCACCAGGGTGTCCCGTCCGGAGCCCTGGACAGGGCAGCGCCGGCCTGGCGCGGGCCTCCCGCCCCGAGCAGACCGGCCAATCCCCCATAACTGATGGCTCGGCCCGGTGGGACGAGTCGGGCGGCCAGGACGAGCGCCTCGAACAGCTCGTAGGGGCCGGACGGCAACTGGGTGAGATCCTCCACAGATCACCATTCTGCCCTTCCGGCCCACAGCCTTCGGCCGGTTCCGTGCCTCGTGCGCCGTGGACCGGTAGCGTGTGGGGTGTGAGCGAGACCGCACAGAACATCCCCGCACCTCCGGCGGCCGGCTGGCACCAGCAGATCCGCGTCGGGTTCGATCTGGAGACCACGGGACGTGACCCGGAGGAGGCGCTCGTGGTGACGGCGTCCCTGGTGGTGGTGGACCCACACGGGCAGCTCGCCGCGGCGTATGAGTGGCTGGTGGACCCGGGCGTGCCGATCCCCGAGGAGTCCTCCGCCGTGCACGGTGTCACCACGGAGAGGGCCCAGGCCGAGGGGATGCCGGCCGATCAGGCCATTGTGGAGATCGCCGACACGCTGCGCGACTTCTTCGACGCGGGTATCCCCGTCATCGCCTTCAACGCCTCCTATGACTTCACCGTCATGGACCGGGAATTGGCCCGCCGTGGGCTGGAGCCACTGAAGAACCAGTGGATCATCGATCCGCACATCATGGACAAACAGGTGGACCGGTACCGCAAGGGCAAGCGCACCCTGACCGATGTCTGCGCCTTCTACGGCGTGGAGCTGCTGGATGCCCACACCTCCGCCGCGGACTCCCTGGCCGCAGTGGGAGTGGCCGATCAGTTGGCGTTGAAATACCCGAAGCTCCAGATCCCCCTGGCCGAGCTGCACGGGTTCCAGGTGCAGTGGAAGGCCGAACAGTCGGCCAGCTTCCAGGAATACCTGCGCCGCAAGGATCCCGCCGCCGTGATCAACGGCGATTGGCCGGTGCAGGGTCGCTAGGGGTGTCCTGGTCCGCGGCTCTCACTCCGTGAGCCACCAGACGGAGCATGAGTGGCATGCGAGTCTACTGCTGGCCTGTTCGGCGGTGGGGTGCCTGGCAGGAGTCCTCGCGCCCACCTTCTGGCTCGATTGGTCGGGGTTGCCCTGGGCGGGCGTTGTGGCTGCGTCCCTCCTGCTGGTGCCGCTGGCCGGCTCGGTGAGTGTGGCCGCGTTGACCGGCCGAATCGGCTCCGGCGTCCTACACCTGGTCGGTGCCGTCGGGGTGAGCGTCGCCCTGCTGGCGCTCACCTGGCTCAGCGTGCCTCCCAGCGCCCTGGTCGGGATGTGGCTGCTCGGGGCCGGGTTGTTCTCCTGGCCAGGTCAGCGATCTCGCAGGGCTGTGATGAGATCGGGAGCAATCGTGATGCTCATCGGCCTGGGGCAGATGCTCGTCTGGTGGATATCGCCAGGGGCTCCTGCAGCCGGCGCGGTCCTCCTGAACGTCATGATGGTCGGCTTCCTGACATGGCAGGCCGTACGCAATCTGCCGGTGCCGAAGCGGACGACGATCACGGGATGACCCGGTTGCTCCCCACGGCGCCCAGATCTGCAGCGATCCTGCCCAGGTCCTTGGACGCCGCCTGGTGCTTCGGGACGCCTGTGCCGCCCTCACGCGCCTCGGTCATGTCGGCAACGAACCATTCCGCCGTGCCCACCACGGGTACAGGAGCAACGGACGAACTCAGCAACTCACGGGCACCGTGAATCATGGAGGGGTCGTCAGACCACGCCATGACCATGGTCTCGCCACACAGACGCCCCACGAGTTGTGCACCGCCACCGACCATGAAGTAATGGTCCTCCCCAAAGAAGCCATCGGACGGACTCGGGCAGTCGAGACGCTCGTCGACGGCCTCGAACAGTTCGTCCAGGCTGCCCACCGAATCGGACACCGGGGTGGACAGCGAGGATCCGGGGTTGGGTGAGGTCGACCCACTCGTGGTGGCGGCTGGGGCTTGAGACGCAGGCACACCTTTGCCCGTTTCACTTCCACAACCCGCCAGGGCGAGTCCAGCCGCCAAGGCCACCACGGCACCACGGTTCGGAGTCGACCTGGGCTTCACCCCCATCTGCGCCTCCTGTGCTCGACCTTCGCTCGACCTTCGCTCGACGTCGGGTTCATCCACCCTACTGACGCTCACCATGAACGTCCTGACGCAACGTCTTCGGTGAGTCCGGCGATGAACAGTCCCAGGCCGTCTTGAAACCAGTTCGAGATGTCGGCGGAGTCCGGCACGTCACCGGCACTCACTTCGGCGATCCATCTGGAGTGCGCTGGCGCCCCGGTGCGGTTCAGCCGGCTCATCTCCTCCGACCACCAGGATTCAGGGCTCTTCTGTGTGCGCGTCCTCTCCCGCTGTTCTGCCGCCACCAGCATCGCCATACCCTGAACGTAGGAGTTCAATGCCACATAGCGGCCAAGGGCCACGGCACGGTCCATGCCCATGGCGACGAATGCATCGACATACGCACGGGCTATGTCCAGGACCACAGGGGTCAGTGGTGGGCGAGTACTGGTCAGAACGGTGACCAACCAAGGGTGGTCACCGTAGACGGCCCATTCCATCCGAGCTAGATGCATCAGTGTCTCAGCCGGTCTCCCAGGGCTCGTCAGCCGAACACCTCGGCGCCGGTAGACGTCCTGAGTCATCGCGAACACCAGCTGATCACGGCTCGCGAAGCTCCGCTGGACTTCGGCCAAGGGACTTCTGGTCTGATGAGCCACGCTCCGCAAGGTCACGGCTTCGATTCCCTCGGCGTCAGCCAGGGAGATGGCCGCCGTCAGCAACGGAACTGCTGCCCAGTGCCGATCCGCCAGTGCGGGAGAGATGGCAGAACGGCCTTGGTCCCGGCGGCGGCGGTAGGCCCTGGACTGACAGGACCGTGAGCAATAACGCCGGGGCCTCCCGGTGCCACCCGGCGGACCCAACTCCCGTCCGCATTCTGTGCAACCCACTGGCAACTTTCGTCTCAGATCTCGTGCGACGAAACCAGTACACCACAGTCGTCGACTGCCCCAGGATGGACTCCGGAGCGAAACACCACCACCAGGAGAACGCCATGTCCACGATGAGTCTGGAAGTCCGCCCGGCCCGGCGGTCCGAGTTCGACGCGGTTCTGAGTCTCAGTACAGAGGCCTTCGCCGACGAGGCAGTTCTCTCTTGGGTTGTTCCCGACCCCGCCGCGCGGCGGGCTCATATACGGGAGTCATTCGCGGGCTCACTGCGGGCAACCGTTGAGGCCGAGGAACTCACGATCGCCGTCACGTCCGGAGGCGAGGCCGTCGCCGTGTCCCTCTGGCATGACCTCGACGCAGATCATCGCGCCGCCATGAGCTCGGAACCCGCCGAGGCCATCGGCAGTTTCGATCCGGTCGCCCGCAGGATGCGCGCTGCGGCGACGGCAACGGCCGCGCGGCATCCCGCAGGGCACCACCTTTTCCTGTCTTCGATGGCAACCCGACCAGAATTCCGCGGCTGGGGAGCCGGAGCTGCCATGCTCCGCTTCGGGATCGACCGTGCGAAGGCGATCGATGTGCCCATCTACCTGGAGGCCTCGACTCCGCAGAACCGGCGGCTCTACCTTCGCAACGGATTCACCGATCACGGCAGTCCTCTGGCCCTTCCCGCAGATGGGCCGGTTCTTCAACCCATGTGGCGCTCGCCCGGGAAGTGAGCGGGCCTATTGCACCAGGAGATTGTCGTGGGCCTGAGTCCCGGATTCGGCCGGATGGGTGGTATCCGCCCCGCCCCGGACGGACCTGGCCTCCCTGCCTTCCAAGCCCACCGTTGGCCCGGAGGCACCAGAGCACCCGATGACTCCGGGTTCTGCCGCCACGATGCACAGGTCTGTGGCTGCAGCCGGTTCCCCCGGGAGAACGATACCGGTGCCGGAGACCCTCAGTCCGTGGCAGCGGCAGCCGCACGGGCCGCATGCGGCACGGCCTCGGCGATCCGGTCCATGGCGGCGTCGTCATGGGCGGAGGAGACAAACCACGCCTCGAAGACGCTCGGGGGCAGGTACACCCCGTGCTGCAGCATGGCGTGGAAGAACGGCGCGTAGCGGAAGGTCTCCTGAGCCTGAGCATCGGCGTAGTCGTGCACGCCGCGCTCCGAGGTCCCGAAGGCCACCGAGAACAGGGTGCCGGCCCGCTGGATGGAGTGGTCCACTCCGGCCTCCGTCAGTGCCCCGACCAACAGGTCCTCGAGCTGCTGCGAGCGCCGGGCAATGGTGTCATGGACCCCGCCCGTGGCGTTCTGCAGCGTGGCCAGGCCCGCGGCCATGGCCACCGGATTCCCGGAGAGCGTCCCTGCCTGGTACACGGGGCCCAGGGGGGCCAGCAGGTCCATGACCTCGGCCCGGCCTGCCACGGCGGCGGTCGGCATGCCTCCGCCGATGACCTTGCCGAAGGTCCACAGGTCCGGAGTCCAGCCCTCGTGCTTGCCGGAGAGCCCCCAGTAGCCGGCCTCCGAGGCGCGGAAGCCCGTGAGGACCTCGTCCCAGATCAGCAGCGCGCCGTGACGCTGGGTGATCTCGCGCAGGAACTGGTTGAAACCGTCGCTCGGGGTGACCACGCCCATGTTGCAGGGGGCGGCCTCGGTGATGACGGCGGCGATCTCGGTCCCGCGGGCGGCGAAGACCTCTTCGAGGGCAGCGCGGTCGTTGTAGCCCACCACGAGGGTCTCGGCGGCCTGGGCCTCGGTGACCCCGGCAGAGCCCGGCAGGGACTGGGTGGCCACGCCGGAGCCGGCCGCGGCCAGCAGTCCGTCCGAGTGGCCGTGGTAGCAGCCGGCGAACTTCACGATGAGATTCCGTTCCGTGGCGCCGCGCGCCAGGCGGATGGCGGTCATGGTGGCCTCGGTGCCGGTGGAGACCATGCGCACCCGCTCCACGGGGACCCTTCCGGCGATCAGCTCGGCCAGGCGGTACTCGTCCGGGGTGGAGGTGCCGAAGGACAGTCCGGCGTCCACTGCCCGGTGCACGGCGTCCACCACGGCGGGGTGGTTGTGGCCCAGCAGCATGGGTCCCCAGGAGCAGACGAGGTCCACGTACTCGCGGCCCTCGGCGTCGGTCAGGTAGGGTCCGGCGGCCCGGACCATGGACACGGGGTCCCCGCCCACGGACCCGAAGGCCCGGACCGGGGAGTTGACCCCGCCCGGGATGACCGAGCGGGCGGCCGCGTACAGGGCCGCGTTGGTGGTGGGAGCAGTGGCGGCCGTCGTCGCGGCCTGCGGAGTGGATTCAGCGGTCATCAGAACCGTCCTTCCTTGATCCAGCGGGCCAGCTCGGCGGCCCAGTACGTCAGCACGGTGTCAGCGCCGGCCCGGCGGATGGAGAGCACGGACTCGGCCACGGCCGCATCCCGGTCGATCCAACCGTTCGCGGCGGCAGCCTCGATCATCGCGTACTCCCCGGAGATCTGGTACGCGGAGACGGGCACACCCCGTTCAAACGCGGACTCCGCCACATCCCGCAGGATGTCCAGGTAGCTCATGGCGGGTTTGACCATGACCAGGTCCGCGCCCTCGTCCAGGTCGAGGGACACCTCCAGGAGGGCCTCGCGCCGATTGGCCGGATCCATCTGGTAGGTCTTGCGGTCACCGGTGAGCTGGGAATCCACCGCCTCGCGAAAGGGTCCGTAGAACGCCGAGGAGTATTTGGCGGCATAGGCGAGGATCGCGGTGTCCTGCCGGCCGGCGTCGTCCATCGCTTGCCGGATGACGGCCACCTGGCCGTCCATCATGCCGGAGGGTCCCACCATATCCGCGCCGGCCTCGGCCTGGGCCACGCCCATCTGCCCATAGATCTCCAGGGTGGCGTCATTGTCCACCGCGCCGTCTGCGGTGAGCACCCCGCAGTGGCCGTGGTCGGTGAACTCGTCCAGGCAGAGATCGGACATGACCACGATGTCAGAGCCGACCTCGGACTTGACGGCGCGGATCCCGCGGTTGAGGACCCCCTCGGGGTCCAGGGAGGCCGAGCCCATCGCGTCCCGCTTCTCGGGAATGCCGAAGAGCATGATGCCGCCCACCCCCAGCTCCACCGCCTCGGACGCCGCGCGCCGCAGGGTGTCCTGCGTGTGCTGCACGACTCCCGGCATGGACGTGATCGCCACCGGTTCACTGATGCCCTCCCGCACGAACACGGGCAGGATCAGGTCTGCCGGGTGGAGCCGGGTCTCGGCCACCAGCCGGCGCATCGCGGCGGACTGGCGCAGGCGGCGCGGACGGTGGGACGGGAAGGCCATGGGATCCTCTGCAGGCTCGGGTGCAATGGCCGCGGGCAGCGGCGGACAACGCCCTCCAGTCTAGGCCTCTGGCCCGCACCCTTCAGGAGCGTGGCTTCAGCTTCTCCGGATCGTAGAACGGGGTCTTGACCACCGTGGCCGGGATCCGCTTCTGCTGGCCGTCCAGCTTGCCCACCTGGACCTCGGCCCCGATCTCGGCATGCTCCACCATCATGCGGCACAGGGCGATGTTCTTGCGCAGGATCGGCGAGCGCGTGGCGCTGGTGATCACCCCGACCTTGAAGCGGCCCACGTGCACCGGGTCTCCATGGCCGGCCAACTCGTTCCCCTCCAACTCCAGGCCCACCATCGTGCGCTGCGGGTTCTCCTTCCGCTTGAGCAGCGCCCCTCGGCCGGAGAAGTCGTCCTCCTTGGTCTTCAGCGGCACGGTGAATCCGATCCCGGCCTCGAAGGGGTCCGTCTGGTCGTCGAAGTCGTAGCCGGCGAAGACCAGGCCGGACTCGATGCGCACCATGTCCAGGGCGTCCAGCCCCATCGGCGCCAGGCCATGCGGCTTGCCCGCCTCCCAGACCGCGTCCCACACGGCGGGGGCGTCCTTCGGGTGGCAGAACAGCTCGTATCCGAGCTCACCGGAGTATCCGGTCCGGGAGAGGATCACCGGGAGGCCCTGATGGTCCCCGATCCGGCCGATGGTGAAGCGGAACCAGGTGACGGAGTCGAAGTCGGGCTGCTGCGGCGGCGTCCAGATCAGGTCCCTGAGGATGTCCCGGCTGGCCGGGCCCTGGACGGCGATGTTGTGCAACTGGTCCGTGGAGTCCTTGATCCAGACGCGGTCCAGCCCCTGCTCCGTGGCCATCTGCCGCATCCACTGCCCCGTGTAGTCGTCACCGGGGATCACCCGGAAGTTGGTGTCGGAGCAACGGAAGACGGTGGCGTCGTCGATCATGCCGCCGGTGTCATTGCAGATGGCCGTGTAGACCACCTGGCCCTCGGAGAGCTTCCGGATGTTGCGGGTCATGCAGTACTGCAGCAGGGCCTCCGCGTCCGGACCCAGCACCTCGAACTTGCGCAGCGGGGACAGGTCCATCACCACGGCCTTCTCCCGGCAGGCCCAGTACTCGGCCTTCGGGCCGTGGCCGTCGAAGTGCGTGGGCAGCCAGAAGTTGCGGTACTCGGTGAACTGCTTCGTCAGGGCGCTGGTGCGCGGGTGGAACCCGGTCTGGCGGGTGAGCTTCGGCTCGGCGTCGGGCGTGGTGCGGTGAGAGATGGCCATCGAGAATCTCCGCTCCGGGGAGTAGACGCGCAGGTGGATGTCGGTGGGGACCCAGCCATTGGAGGGGTCGATGTCGTCCGGGCAGGCCGAGGACGCGCAGACCAGGTCTCGCTGGGCCTGCATCATGACGTAGTCACCCGGCCGGGACCACGGTTCGTCGAACACCAGCATGTTGTGTTCGTCGAACATGGTGTTGTAGAAGAGGTTCAGCGCTGGCCAGGACCTCCGGGAGGCCACCCGGTAGGAGTCCAACTGCCGGTTGAAGTTGTCCGTGCAGTTCACGTGGCCCGGGTAGCCGAAGTCCTCGTAGTACTTGGCATTGCAGGCCGGGGTGAACGAGTCGTGGCGTCCCACGGTGTCCCGGATGATCTCCACCAGTGGATCCATGTCCTGGTTGTAGAACTTCCCGTACAACCCGGGCTGGGAGTAGGCCTGTCCCACGATGTGACGGGTGGTGCTGGCATCCAGGCCCAGTTCGTGCCCCTCCTGCAGGGCGCGGGCATCGAAGGCCAGGAAGTCGGAGCACTGCCGCCCCTCGACGTCCAGGATCTGGATGTAGTCACCCTTCTTCACCTCGTACGCCACGGCCGTGCTGTTGTTGATGCGGACGTCGAGGATCGGGTCCGCCAGGGGCGGGGGCAGCTCGATCTCGCGCCGGGTGTGGGGGTTGGCCCGCTGGACCTCGATCATCAGCTCGGAGGGCGGGTTCGGGTCCTCGAGGGCCATCTGCCAGCTCGGATTCCCGACGACGGCGGTCACCGGCCGCTGGGCCGTGAACCCCTCGCGAGACCCGGCGGGCGACCACCCTCCGAACAACCGCACGGAGTGGGCGGCATCCGGGCGCAGGCCGCGCTGCGCCAGGGCGTTGACCACCCGGGCCACCTGCTCGTTGTCGAAGGTGGAGGCCTCGGTCAGGGCCCCCAGCACGGTGGCCGGGGCATCCGCCCGCAGGCCCACGGCGGCGAAGTCCTCGCCCCCGTTGCCCAGGACGGTGAACTCGGCGGCCTGGGCCCCGAAGCGGTCGACGATCGTGATCTCGTCGCCCGCCTCCATCTCCAGGGCCGTCACCCCGCCGGGCCGGACCCAATACCGTTCGTGGCCCGGCACCACGGGCAACAGCCCCGGTTGCACCAATCTGGGCCGAGCCAGATCGAGGGGAAGGGAGGACAGATCAGAGAGGTCGAGGGGTGCAGTCACCGGTATCCCTCCTCGGGGATGAGAATCTGCGGTTGACGCCGTCCGGTCCCGGCGTTCCCCGTAACGTAGCCCACATCCACGGCCCATGTAAGGGCTCAGGCAGACCGGTTCCTCGGTGGGTCCGGCCAGTGCGGTGCGGCCGCCCGACCCGTTCGGACCCCGGTACGGTGAGGACATGACCGAAATCTCCAGCGCCACCACCCGCATCGCCGTGCTGATTGACTGTGACAACGTCTCCCCCACCCACGCCGGCGCGGTGCTGGAGGAGCTCGCCACCTACGGCACCCCGACCATCAAGCGCGCCTACGGGGACTGGACCACCAACCAGCTCAGCGGCTGGAAGAATGAGCTGAACCGTCTGGCCATCCAACCCACCCAGCAGTTCTCCTACACGGTCGGGAAGAACTCCACGGACTCGGCCCTGATCATCGACGCCATGGATCTGCTGTGGATGGGGAATGTGGAGGCCTTCGCGATCGTCTCCTCGGACTCGGACTTCACCCGGCTCGCCACCCGGCTGCGTGAGTCCGGCAAGCGCGTCATCGGCCTCGGTGAGCGCAAGACCCCGGAGTCCCTGCGCAATGGTGTGGACCAGTTCATCTACCTCGAACTGCTCGGGGGCGCGGCGGAGGAGGAACCCTCTCCCGGCCGCCGGGCCACGCGCCGAGGCCGCCGGGGTGGCGCGGCGAATGACAACGACACCGATGTCACCGACCCCACGGCCGAGTCGACTGGCACCGTCGATGCACCCGACTCCGCCGGTTCCGCGCTCGAGGACATCGAGGACACCGCGCGCATCAACCTCGAGAGCGCCCTGTCCAAGGCCGTCAACGCCACCAGCGGGGACGACGGTTGGGCGTCCCTGAGCCGGGTCGGCCAGCACCTGAGCCGCGCCCACGTGGACTTCGATCCCCGCGATTTCGGCCACCAGAAGCTCAGTACCCTGGTCTCCGAACAGCCCTACCTGGAACACCGCACGTCCGATTCCCGCATGCAGGTCCGCCTGAAGCAGGGCCGGAACCGGGACTGACTCCGGCTCCAGCCAGCCCTGACCGGCCCTGACCGTCTACCCGGTGGTCCTTCGGGTTACCCTTTCGGCATGCCTGTACCGAACGTCACGCCCCGCCCGGGAGTCGGTGCCCGCCTGGCCGCGCTGATCCGGCTCCGCACCGTGTCCGCCTGGCACGCGGAGCCGGACCGGGCCGACGTCGCCGAGGCCTTCGCGGCGTTCCCCGACCTCCTGGAACGCCTCTACCCGCTCCTGCACCGCCGCCTGGAGCGAGAGCTGGTGGACGGCACCGGACTGCTGTTTCGGTGGCGGGGTGCCAGCCCCCTGGACCCGCTGGTCCTCATGGCCCACGGGGACGTGGTCCCCGCGCCGGAAACCGAGGAGGAGTGGACCGCCGCCGGCTGGGGCGCAGACCCCTTCGCCGGCGCCGAGGAGACGGTCGCCGGGGCCCCTGCCGTCCGCGGCCGGGGCGCGCTGGATGACAAGGGCGCGCTGGTCGCCGTGGCCGAGGCGGTGGAGAACCTCCTGGCCGCCGGTCACGCACCGGCGCATGACATCTGGCTCGTGTTCGGCGGTGACGAGGAGGTCGGCGGACGCAACGCCGCAGCCACCTCGGACCTGCTCAGGGAACGCCTGCAGGCCCACGGCACCGAACCCTGGCTTGTGCTGGATGAGGGTGGCGCCGTGGTCCCCGCCCCGCTGTCCTTCGTGGAGGCCACCTGCGCCATGATCGGCCTGGCGGAGAAGGGCCAGGCCCAGCTGCGCCTCACGGCCACCGGCGCAGGCGGGCACGCCTCCCACCCGCCGTCCGGCACGCCCATACCCCGGCTGGCGCGGGCCCTGCGCCGTGTGGAGCGGCGGCCCTTCCCGGCCCGGATGAACGGCACGACGGCGGCCATGCTCGCCGCCCTGGGTCCACTCGCCTCGAGTGCCGCGAGACGCGTCCTGCCCTGGGTCACCCGGTCCCGGACGGTGGCGGCCCGAGCGCTGGGCGCGATGGGCGGTGAAGCCGCGGCGATGGTGCGGACCACCGTGGCACAGACGCGGTTGGCGGCCGGTTCCGCCGACAATGTGCTGCCGTCCACGGCCAGCGCCGTCCTGGACTGCCGGATCGACCCCGGGCACACCGTTCAGGAGGTCGTCGCGGAGATCACGCGTCGTGTGGCGGACCCGAACCTGGACATCGAGCTGGTCCACGGGCAGGACCCCTCGCCGGAGTCTCCGGCGGACGGTGACCGGTTCGCCACGCTGAGCGCAGCCCTCGGGGCCTCCTGGCCAGGCGTGGTCCCGGTGCCGTACCTGCTGATGGCCGCCACGGACTCCCGCCACTTCCACGCCTGGTGCCGCCACGTCTACCGCTTCGCGCCGCTGCGCATGGACCAGGTCCAGCGGGCCTCGATCCACGGGGAGAACGAGTGGGTCTCGGTCCAGTCCCTGGAACGCGGGGAACGTTTCCACCGGGAACTCATCCTGTCCCGGGGCAGCCGGGCATGAGCACCACCGGGAACCGATTCCGGGGGCGTGGGGCCCTGCTCTTCGGCGGCCTCGGCTCCATCGTCGGTTTCCTCGCCTTCGTGGAGTTCACCTCGGGGGTGCTGCAGGGCTACTATGCGCCGCTGCTGACGGACATCGCCCGGCACCTCGGCGTGAACGACGCGGACGTGAATTGGCTGGAGGGGTCCCAGCTCATGCTCTCCGCACTCGTGGTCCCGGCCCTGTCCAAGCTCGGCGATCAGGTGGGCCATCGCCGGGTGCTGGTCTGGTCCACCATGGTGACGCTGGCCGCCTCGATCGCCCTGGTGGTCGCCCCGGTCTTCTGGGTCTTCCTGGTGGCCTGGGCACTGCAGGGGTTCTACGTGGTGTGGCTTCCACTGGAGATCGCGCTGGTCTACCTGCGCAGCGCGGACCGCCCGGACTCGGCCGTGGTGACCCGACGTGCGGCCGCCCTGCTGGTGGGCGCCCTGGAGACGGGGGCCATCGCCGGCGCCCTGGCCGCGGGGGCTCTCGTGGGCACCATGGACATCCGGGCGGTCCTGGCCATTCCGGCCATCGTGGTGGGACTGTGCCTGGTGGCCATCGTCCTCGGGGTGCAGGAGACACCCGGAGCCTCCGCTGCGAACTTCCGTATCCGGGAGTTCGATCTGTCCGGCCTGGCCTGGGTGACCTCGTCCCTGGTGCTGATCATGGGGGCCCTGTTCGTGCTCCGGGGCACCGGCGTCTCCCCCGGGCACGGTGGATTCTGGCTCGCCGTGGTGATGCTCCTGGCCGGTGCGGCGGCCCTGTTCCGCTTCGTGGCGGTGGAGCGCGCCCATCCGGACCCACTCATCGACGTGCGGATGTTCACCGACCCCGCCCTGTGGCCGGTCTTCGCCACGGCGGGCCTGTTCGGCGTGTCCGTGCTGGGGGCGCAGGCGCCGCTGTCCACCTTCGCCAGGACGGACCCGGAGGTCTACGGCTATGGGCTGGGTGCCACGGGGTTCCAGACCTCACTGATCATCGGCGTCTACCTCATCTCGATGGTCGCCGGCGCCCTGCTGCTGCCGTTGGTCTCCCGGTGGGCGACACCCCGGCTGGCCCTGCTGTTCTCCAGCCTCGCGGTGGCTGTGGGCTTCGCCCTGTTCCTGCCGTTCCACGAGTCCATCGGCCAGGCCATCACCAACATGGTGGTGGTCGGCCTCGGGTCCGGTGCCCTGGTGGCTTCACTGCCCGCCGCCGCGGCGGCGGCTGCCCCGCGAGAGCAGACGGGGGTGGCCACCGGACTGACCAACTCGGTCAAGACCGTGGGCGGCGCAGTGGCCTCCTGCATCTTCGGGCTGGCCCTGGCCACCACGGCCTTCGCCAGCGCACCGGAGCCGGCGACCTCCGGGTTGGCCACCGGAGGCACGGCCGGTTCGTTCTCCGGGTACCTCACGGTGTGGATCCTCTGCTCGGCGACGGCCGTGATCTCTGCCGTGGTACTGCTGTTCGTGCCGAAGAGGGCCTTCGCCTGACGTGGGTCCCGGTGGCCGACTACCGGGCCCTGGACCCTAGAGGGCGGCGAGGACCGTCAGCAGCCCCTCGGCGTCCGGGCTCGGCGCGGTTCCCGCCAGTTCCAGTCCGGTGGCCTGGGCGGCCCGGGCCGTGGGCCGTCCGATGGCCAGGAATCGCGTGTCCTTCGCCAGGGCGGTGCCGCCACGGCGGGCCAGTTCCCGCACCGCGCTGGGGCTCGTCAGCACCACGTCGGTTCCCGCCAGGTCCTCGATCGTCACCACCGGGCGGCCCGGTTCCCCGCCCACGGCCCACGTGATCGGCTCGCCACCGTCATCGGGCTCGTGGGGACCGGCCAGCAGTCGCCGTCCGGGCTCTGCCGGGTAGGGCACGGTCCGGTAGGCGTCCAGACGCTCGACGTCCCAGCCACGCGCTGCCAGTCCGTCCGCGACCTCCTCCGTGGCGAGTGCGGACTGCGGGAGCAGCAGTGTCCGGGACGAGGCATCCCCGGGGGCCGGGAACTGCTCCAGGATCCCGGCGGCGGAGGCATCGGCCTCGGGCATCCACGGCCGGTCCGCGAAACCCGCGGCGGCCAGGACCCGGGCGGTTCCCGGGCCGGTGACGGCGATGCGGGTGCACCCGGGGACCCGACCGTTCCAGCCGAGGGCCACGAGGGCTCGTACCGTGTTGGGGCTGGTGAGAACCAGCCAGGCCACGCGGGCCTCGGAGGGGCACGCACCGTTCAGGAGGGCCACCGTCTCCCGCAGCGGTCCGGAGTCCTCGGGCAGCTCGAAATCCGTCAGGGGCAGGTAGGCGATCCGATACCCGGCCGCGGCGAGCCCGGCCTCCACGGCGCCAGCCTGCGCCGGCTGCCGGGTCATCACCACGGTGTGCGGCGCCACGGGAGTCATCGCTGCGTACTGAGGGAGCCGGGGCTCAGGTGTCGGGAAACAGGTCGGCACCGCCGGCCAGCAGTGCCTCGGCCACTCGGATGCCCAGGTCCCGGGCCAGGTCCAGAGTCTCGGCGTCGGCCGTTCCGTCCTCGAGCCGGACCCGCACTGCCGGCAGGTCCACACCGGCGTGTTCGCGCAGCAGGCGGCCACCGTCCAGGGAGGCCACCACGGCATCCAGGACCAGGCGGCCACCGCCCGTCGCCAGCTCAGACCCGGGCTCCTGCCCGCGCTCCACCCGGGCCAGGGCGCCGATCGGGGCGGCGCAGCCGGCTTCGAGGCGCTCGAGCAGGGACCGCTCAGCGGTGACCTGCAGCCGGGTCACCGCATCGTCATAGTCGGCCAGCGCCGCCGCCAGGGTGTCCCCTGCCGCGGCCGTCTCCGGGCGGCACTCCACCGCGAGCGCACCCTGACCGGGGGCGGGCATCATCACGGTGGGAGCGAGGCGTTCGGTGATGGCCCAGTCATAGCCGATGCGGTCCAGACCGGCGCAGGCCAGGACCACGGCGTCCAGGTCACCGCGCGGGGACCCGACGGCGGCGGGGGCGTGGTCATCATGCTGTTCCAGCCCCGGGACACGGGCCAGCCGGGTCTGCACGTTCCCCCGGATGTCCACGATGTCCAGGTCCGGGCGGACGGCCTTGAGCTGGGCCACGCGGCGCGGGGACCCGGTGCCCACCCGGGCGCCGGCCGGCAGCTCCGAGAGCCGCAGTCCGTCGCGGGCGCACAGCGCGTCCCGCACGTCCACCCGGGCCGGCACGGAGACGATCTCCAGCCCGGCGGGCTGCGCCGAGGGAAGATCCTTGAGCGAGTGCACGGCCAGGTCCACGCGGGAGTCCATCACGGCGGCGCGCAGGGCGGAGGCGAACACACCCGTGCCTCCGAGGGAGGCCAGCGAGCCGGTGGTCACGTCCCCTTCGGTGCGGATGACCTCCAGCACCGGTTGCAGTCCCGAGGCCGCGGACAGGGCCTCTGCGGCTCCGGTGGTCTGGGTGCGGGCCAGGTGGGAACCGCGGGTGCCTACGGTGAAGTTCTCTCTCATCGGGTGGGGACACCCACCTCCGCGTCGAAGGCCGCCACCGTCGGACGGACGCTGCCGTCCCGCATCACCTTGACGCAGCAGTTCGGGGCGCAGACGTCATTCCAGGCACCGAAGCAGCCCACCGACTCCCGGCCCGTGCGGCGGCCCAGACGTTCCTCCACGAGGTCCACCAGTCCGGTGATGAAGGCGGGGTGGGTGCCTGGGGTCGGGGTGCGGCGGAAGGCCAGTCCACGGTCCTGCGCCGTCTGCCTCGCCTCGGTGTCCAGGTCCCAGACCACCTCCATGTGGTCTGACACGAAGCCCAGGGGGACCACCACCACGCCCGCGAGCGCGCCGTCGCTGGCACCGTCCGTGCCCTGCCCGCCGGCCGGTGCGGCAGCGAGCTCCTCGATGGCGTCATTGATGTCCGGCTCGAGCCACGGCACGTGCGGGGCACCGGAGCGGGACTGGTAGACCAACGACCAGTCCGCGCCGGCGGCCTCGGGGACGAGCTTCAGGACCTGCTCGGCCACGTCGAGGTGCTGGGCCGAGTAGACGTCCGCGCCGTTGCCCTCTCCGGGGGCCAGACCGGTCTGCTCCTGCAGCTCGGTGGACAGGGGGCGGGGGCCGGCGGCCGCGGCGTCCGAGGTCGGGATGGAGTGGGTGGCGAAGAGGATGTGCAGGCGCCCCTCGGGCTTCCCTGCCTCCGCCAATTCGGCGCGGATCTCGGCCAGCCCGCTGCGCAGACCTTCGGCGAAGGGCTCCACGAAGCCGGGGTGGTTGAAGTACTGCCGGACCTTGTCCACCTCGAGCCGGCCCTCCAGCCCGGTGGAACGCAGGGCCATGCCCAGGTCCTCGCGGTACTGACGGCAGGAGGAATAGCAGGAGTAGGCCGAGGTGGCCACGGTCAGCAGCCTGCGGTGCCCGTCGGCGTGGATCCGCTCGAGCGTCTCGGGGATGTACGGGGCCCAGTTGCGGTTTCCCCAGTAGAGCGGGATCTCGAGGCCCCGGGCCGCCAGCTCAGCCTCCAGCGCGGCCATCAGTGCGCGGTTCTGGGCGTTGATGGGACTGACGCCACCGTTGGCGCGGTAGTGGGTGGCCACCTCCTCGAGACGCTCGTCCGGGATGCCGCGGCCGGCGGTGACGTTGCGCAGGAACGGGATCACGTCGTCCTGGCCCTCGGGCCCGCCGAAGGAGGCCAGCAGCAGTGCGTCATACTCCTTCGGGGCCATGGTCCCCTCCTCGTCGACGCCCGCCAGCGGGTCGAAGGACGGTGCCGGACCAGAGGCGTCCGGGGTGGGCGTGCTCATCAGGCCAGCACCTCCGCGATCTCGGCGGTGGCGATGTAGCGCCCGGTGTAGAAGGGGACCTCTTCTCGCACGTGCAGGCGCGTCTCGTTGTTGCGCAGGTGACGCATCATGTCCACCAGGTTGTTCAGCTCCGGGGCCTCGAGGCCGAGCAGCCACTCCCAGTCGTTCAGCGCGAAGGCACTGGTGGTGTTGGCCCAGACCATGGGGAACTCGCGTCCGAGCATGCCGTGCTCCTTGAGCATGCGGCCGCGCTCGGCGGGCTCCAGCAGGTACCAGTCATAGGAGCGGACGAAGGGATAGAAGCACAGCCACTTCAGCGGCTTGCGGCCCATGGCGAACGCCGGGACGTGATCCTTGGCGAACTCGGCCATCCGGTCCGAGCCCATGGCCGAGAGGACCATCGTGGTGCCGGCCAGCAGCTCACTGCGGCGCAGCCGGCGGATGGCGGCCTGCAGGTCCTCGGCCACGTGGCCGTACATCCACACCATGATGTCCGCGTCCGCGCGCATGCCGGAGACGTCATAGGTCCCCCGCACGGTCACCCCCTGCTCGGCCAGTGAGGCCACGAGGGCGTCGAACTGCTCCACGGCACGCTGACGCTCGGTCTCGGTGTGCGCCCCGTGACCGTTGCCACCGTTGCGCGCGAAGACGGTGTAGGTGGTGAACCACTCGACCGCCTTGGTCTCTCCCGCCTCCCCCGTACCGTGTGCTCCGGTGGTGCCGGCGTCTGCGGCCTGATTCTCGGTCATCGTCACAACTCCTGTGGTGTCACGTCCATGGGTGCCCACCGCCGGTTTCTACAAGCGGTAGAACGAGCGGTCCCAGCCTACCCCTCCTGGGCGTCCGGCGTCCCGCCGATCCTGCGGCGCACGTCCGCCACGATGGCAGCCAGCCCGGTTCCGGACACCCAGGCTCCCACCGCGTCCAGGCCGGGTTCGTCCTCCAGCCAGGCCCGCGCGGCACCCACCCTGGCCCGGTGCGCCGGGGTGGCCGCCGGCAGGGCTGACCTCCAGCGGACCACAGAGGCATCGAGCAGCCCGTCAGCCAGCTCGGACCGATCCACGCCGGTCAGCGCCGCGGCGTCCTCCACGGCCATCCTCAGCAGGTCCGCGTCCGGCGTACGGAAGCCTGGCGCAGTGGAGTCCGGGGCGTCACTCACGCGCCCGTAGGACAGCCGGAGCGCGTGACGGCTGCCCCCGGAGCCGGCGCCGAGCGCGCGGGGCACCCAGTCCCATTTGGCGCTGATGTGGGTCAGGGCCTTGGCCCCCACCACCTCACCCGGCACGGACGGGGACACCAGCAGCCCCGTGCCCCGCGGGTTCCCGTCCAACCCCGGGGCCTCGGCCACGAGGGTCACGAGCGCGACGCCGGCGCCCTCCGGCGGCCGGTCCGTTGCGGCCAGGGCGTCCCGGGACACCGGGGCCAGCAGGTCCCAGGCCCGGGGGCCGTCCGTGGCCACCACCACGCGCTCCGCAGTCACGGTCTGCGCTGCCGACCCGGCCAGCGTCACGGTCCAGCCACGGGTGGCCGCGCCCCGACCCGGCACTCCTCGTTCCAGGGACACTGCGCGGGTGTTCGTGAGCGTCCTGACCCCCAGCCGTCCAAGCTCCTCGGCCAGTGCGGCCGTCAGGGTGTTCATGCCGCCGTGCAGGGAGGCCACGGCGGCCCCCGGTGGCGCCACCCCCCGGCGGGCGGCCACCGCGCGGGACAACGACCCGTGCTCCACCAGGGCCTCCAACAGTCCGGGGGCCACCGTGCGCAGGTCCACGGTGTCCGGATCGGCCGAGTGCACCCCGGCGACCACCGGGGCCACAAGCCGCTCGAGCACGCCGTCCCCCATCCGGTCCCGCACCAGCTCGCCCACGGTGACCGGACCGGCGCCGTGCAGGATCCGTTGCCAGCGCTCCACGGAGCGCGCCGAGTCCAGGTCCTGCCGGGCCCGGGCCAGGGCCGCCGGCCCCAGCGCCTCGGCGACCTCGGGCGCCTCCAGGTCCCCGGGGATCCCCACCAGCCCCAATCGGGGCGAGGGCACGGCCCGGTGCGGAATGCCGGGCTCCGCCGGCGGCAGGTACAGCCAGGATCCCGCTGGATTCGGCTCGACGACGGCCGGGCCGAGACCCAGCTCATCGATCAGTTCTCGGACGGCCGGGATACGGACGGCGAACGACTCGGCGCCGGCGTCCAGCGTGACGGACTCCCCCGCCGGCAGCCCGAGGTGCCGAGGCGCAACGCATCCGCCGAGGCTGTCGGTGGCCTCCACCAGGGTGGTGCGGTGGCCGGCCCGGGCCAGCTCCCACGCCGCGAGCAGACCGGAGATCCCGCCGCCGACCACCACGGCCGGACCCACGGCGCGATCCGCTCCAGATCTGACCGCCGGGGCCTCGGTTGCGGTCACGGCCGGAGGGAGTGGATCAGCTCGACCACCCGGGTCAGCACCTCGGGATCTGTGCCCGGCGGGACGCCGTGACCGAGGTTCACCACATGCCCGGGTGCCACGCGACCGGACTCGACGACCTCGCGCACATGGGCCTCCAGCACCGCCCATGGGGCGTCCAACAGGGCCGGGTCGATGTTCCCCTGCAACGGCACGGCGCCGCGCCCATCAGGTCCCGGTGAGGCACCCAGCCGGCGGTGTGCCTCACCGAGCGGCAGCCGGTAGTCCACGCCCATGACGGCCGCGCCGGCGTCGCGCATGGCCGGCAGGATCTCCGAGGTGCCGGTGCCGAAGTGCACGAGCGGCACGGACTGTCCGTCCGCGCCCACGAGGTCACTGACGTGGGCCAGGGCCCGGGCCGAGTGCGGCTGGACGAACCGCTCGTAGTCGGCCAGGGACAGCGAGCCGGCCCAGGAGTCGAAGAGCTGTCCGGCCGAGGCACCGGCCTCCAGCTGGGCCCGCAGGAACCTCCCGGCGGTGTCCGCCGCCCACGTGGCCAGCGCATCCCACGTCTCGGGATCCGCATGCATCATGGTGCGCGGACCCAGGTGGTCCCGGGAGGGCCCGCCCTCCACCATGTACGCGGCCACGGTGAACGGCGCTCCCGCGAACCCGATGAGCGGGGTGCTGCCCAGCTCGGCCACGGTCAGCCGCACGGCCTCGTGGATCGGCTCGAGGGACTCGTCCGAGAGCTCGGGCAGGGCCGCCACGTCCTCCGCGGTGCGTACCGCCGTGCCGAGCACGGGGCCGGTGCCCGGCACGATGTCCACGTCCACGCCGGCCAGCCGCAGCGGGACCACGATGTCCGAGAAGAAGATGGCCGCGTCCACGTCATGGCGGCGCACCGGCTGCAGGGTGATCTCCGAGGCCAGCTCCGGTTTCAGGCAGGACTCCAGCATGCCGATGCCCTCGCGCACCCTCCGGTATTCCGGCAGGGAGCGGCCGGCCTGACGCATGAACCACACGGGTGTCCGGGACGGGATGCCGCCGCGATAGGCCGTGATGAGCGGGGAGGCGGCAGTCGACCACGCCGGGTCGGTGGTGGCCAGGGGGTGATCGGCAGGCAACGGCGTGCCGGACGGGGAACCGGTCTGTGAGACGTTCAGGGGGTCGGACATGTCCGCCATTCTCCCATCGCCCGGGGCTCACGGGGCACCGTGTGTCCGAGAACTCAGGGTCACCTTCTTAGACCCGGACGCCGGCAGGGACTAGAATCGAGCGCATTGTGGCTCTGTTTTCCCTGGTTGCCTCGCACACCGACCTTGACCTCGACACGGTGGCGCAGCTGAGCAACGGCACCGGCGAGGTCGCCTCCACCATCCCTGAATCGACCGTGGACGGCGCCGTGGTGCTGGCCACCTGCAACCGGGTGGAGATCTATGCCGAGGCCCCGGACGAGGCGTCCGTGGAGCAGGCCCGCGCCGAGTTGCTGCAAGCCGTGTCCCGCGGTTCCGGCCTGACGGAGTCCATCGTGGAGTCCTCCTTCCAGCTACTGGCCGGCGACTCCGCTGTCCGGCACCTCTTCGAGGTCGGCTCCGGCCTGCAGTCCGCCGTGGTCGGTGAACGGGAGATCGCGGGTCAGGTCCGCCGCGCCCTGGGCACGGCCCAGGAGTCCGGGACCGCCACCGGTTCCCTCGTCAAGCTCTTCGAGTCCGCGACCCGCACGGCCAAGGACATCGGCACGCACACGGCGCTCGGCGCCGCCGGCCGGTCCATCGTGTCCGTGGCCCTGGACCTGGCCACCGACCTGCACGCGGGGACCACCGCCCGCCAGGCCCGGGACTTCTGGGACCGGGCCAACGTCCTGATCATCGGCACCGGCTCCTACGCCGGCACCACCCTGGCGCAGCTGGCGGACCGCGGCGCCACCAACGTGGGCGTCCACTCCGCCTCCGGACGGGCGGAGGCCTTCGTCGCGGACCGCGGCGGCTGGGCCCTGGCCTTGGGCGGGGAGAAGATCCACGGTGCCATCGCGGAGGCGGACGTGCTCATCGGCTGCTCCGGCGGTGACCGCCGCCTGGAGGCGGAGACGCTGCGGCGGCTGCGGGAGGGCGCACAGGGCCGGCTCACCGTCCTGGACCTGGCCCTCAGCCACGACTTCGATCCCGAGATCGCCGACCTGCCCGGCGTGGACCTGATCACCCTGGAGTCCGTGAAGATGGCCGCCCCGGAGGGGCAGCAGACCGCCCTCGTGGAGGCCTCCCGCCTCGTGGACGGAGCCGTGACCGGCTACCTCACCGAACGCCGGTCCCGCACCGCCAACGAGGCCATCGTGGCCCTGCGCCGGCACACTCAGCAGGTCCTCGAATCGGAGATGGAACGGGTCCGGTCCAGGCATGGCTGCACCGCGGCCGCGGAGGAGGTTGAATTCGCGCTGCGCCGCATGGTCCGCCAGATGCTGCACGAGCCCACGGTGCGGGCCAAGGAGATGGCGGCCCAGGGCCGGCTCGAGGAGTACGAGAACGCCCTGGACATACTCTTCGGCCTGGAGGTCTCCGTCCCCTCGCCGTCGGCTGTCCCCGAGGGGTGCCCGGCCGACGTCGAGCCCGGCACTCCGGCGAGCTCCGCACGCATCGCCTGAACAACCACCGGCGGGCACCTACCGGTCTGCAACTACCGGCCCACTTCTACCGGCCGGTAGAGTGACCTGCACCGTCTGCACCTGACGGGTCATTCCAGAAAGGGATCACCGTGAGCTCCTCTCCCGTGCGCCCGTCCCGTCTCCCCCGCGACGAGCGCCGCAAGCAGCTGCTGGACGCTGCCCTCCATGTCTTCGTGGAGCACGGGTTCCACGCAACCTCGATGGATGACATCGCCGTGGCGGCCTCCGTGTCCAAGCCGGTGCTGTACCAGCACTTCCCCGGCAAGCACGAGCTCTTCCTGGACCTGATGGACACCCAGATCAACCTGCTGGAATCCTCCGTCAGCGCGGCCCTGGAGTCCACCACGGACAACAGGGACCGTGTGCTGGCCACCGTCCGGGCCTACTTCCAGTTCGTGGACAGCCCGGACCGCGCCTACCGCCTCCTCTTCGACTCGGGGCTCAACAACGATCCCACCGTCGCGGCGAGGATGGAGGGCCTGGACCACCGTTTCGCCACGGGCATCGCCGCCATCATCTCCGCCGACACCACGCTCGCCCCCGCGGAGTCCCTGTTGCTGGGCCACGGCCTGGCCGGACTCATGAGGGCGTCCGCCCGGCACTGGGCGGGACAGGCCGGGGAGCCCTCACGCCCCGATCTGGAGACCGCCGCCGACCTGGCCTCCCGCCTCGCGTGGCGTGGCATCAGCCGCTTCCCCAAGGAGCGCTGAACCGCCCCCGCCGGCGTTACGCCCGTGGCCGAAGTCCCCGCGAGATTCCCGCGCCGGCCGATGAATCCAATAGTCTGCTTCCAGGACGAGTGGATCCGGTCCCGGCGGCCAGAGGCCCGTTCGGGCGGCCGGATCCCCGATCAGTCACAGAACCTGAAGGAGTCAGCATGGAAATCCGCATTGGTGTCCAGAACGTAGCCCGCGAAGTCG
Source organism: Citricoccus nitrophenolicus (assembly GCF_047305825.1). Classification (GTDB taxonomy): domain Bacteria; phylum Actinomycetota; class Actinomycetes; order Actinomycetales; family Micrococcaceae; genus Citricoccus; species Citricoccus nitrophenolicus. The sequence continues at coordinate 767,335 of NZ_CP063070.1, forward strand.
TCATCGAGTCGGATGCCAGCAACGAGGACGTGGCCCGACTCGTCTCAGATGCCCTGGCCGACGGTGGCCCGCTGCGCCTGAAGGACTCCAAGGGCCGTCTGGTCCTGGTGCCCGCGAACATCATCGGCTACGTGGAGATCGGCACCGAGACCCCGCGCCCGGTGGGCTTCGTGCCCACCCCCGGCTCCTGAGGTCTCTTCCCCTCAGGCCTCTCGGACCACCTCCCCTGCAGGCGACCTCCACGTCACGGTGGGGGCAGAGATCGCTGGTCATCCCTGCCCCCACCCCCCACACACCACCGATTCAGTCGCCGGATCGGCAACGCCCCCTGGGGTGACCGACCGGTAGGGTGAGTCCGTGGCCCAACTGCACCTGGATCTCGCCCGCTCCGCCGCCCAGACCGAATTGGCGGCGCACCTGGCGGACCTGCGTCACGAGTTCTCCCTTCCCGCCGATTTCCCGCCCGAGGTCCTGGCCGAGGCCGAGGGCGCCGCTGCGGACCTGATGGGCCGCCTGCCGAAGCGCGATCGCACGGACCTGCCGCTGCTCACCATCGACCCGCCGGGCTCCACCGATCTGGATCAGGCGGTCCACATCCAGCGGGGCCCCGAGGACGCGGACGGCACCGCGGCCACTCCGGCCGACCACGAGCCTCGCACCAGTGCTGAGGTGGCGTTCACCGTCCACTACGCCATCGCGGACGTCCCCGCGTTCATCACGGCCGGCGGCGCCCTGGATGCCGAGACCCTGCGCCGCGGCCAGACCATCTACCTGCCGGACGGACGGATCCCGCTGCATCCCGAGGTGATCAGCGAGGACACCGGGTCCCTGTTGCCCGGGGTGGACCGCGGCGCCTACCTGTGGACGTTCCAACTGGATGCGAGCGGGGCCGTGGTGTCCGCCCGCCTGGAACGCGCGCGAGTGCGCAGCCGCGCGCAGCTCACCTATGAACAGGCGCAGCAGCGGATCGACGAAGGCGGGAGCGAAAGCGGCACGTCGGTGCTGCTCCGCGAGGTCGGCCAGCTCAGGGCCGGCCAGGAGATTCGCCGCGGCGGCGCCAGCCTGCGTCTTCCGGACCAGGAGATCGCCGCCACGGACCACGGCTACGAGGTCCTCAACGCTCCCCCGCTGGACGTGGAGGACTGGAACGCGCAGATCTCGCTGATGACGGGGATCGCTGCGGCGGAGATCATGCTCCGCGGGAGGATCGGGATCCTCCGCACCATGCCGCCGGCGGACGTGGACTCCGAGGCCAGGTTCCGGGCGCGCACCCGCGCGCTGGGCCACCCGTGGCCGGAGGACCAGGCCTACGGCGAGTACCTCCGGGGACTGGACACCGCCGACCCTCGGCAGCTGGCCATCATGCACGCGGCCACCTCCCTGTTCCGCGGGGCGGGCTACACGTCCTTCGATGGCGACACGCCCGAGGTGACCGTCCAGTCAGCGATCGCCGCGCCCTACGCCCACACCACCGCGCCGCTACGCCGTCTGGTGGACCGCTTCGTGCTGGTGACGTGCCTGGCCCTGACCCAGGGGCAGCCCGTCCCCGCGGGGATCCGCGCCCTGCTGCCGGCCCTGCCGGAGGCCATGCGGGAGTCCGGACTGGTGGCGTCCCGTGCCGCGAACGCCGCCCTGGAGCTGGTTGAGGCCGCCTCACTCTGCGGGCTGGAGGGCCGCGAGTTCTCCGCCGTGGTGATCTCTGCCCCCAGCCCCGAACAGGCTGAGAAGGCCCGCGCCGAGGGTCGGCTGCCCTGGGGCGAGGTCCAGGTCGAGCAACCACCCGTGCTCGCCCGCTACGAGGGCTTCGCCGAGGCCGGCAGCCAGATCCGGGTGGAACTCGTCACGGCGGACCTGGCCACCCGCACCGTGCTGTTCCGGGTGGTGGGGCAGCAATCGCCGCGCGAACCGGTAGAGTAGGACGTATCAAGGATGACCGATCGCACTGTTCAACTGCGTTCACCCTCGTGATTCGACTACCCGGACCCGGCAGCAGCCCCTTGGGCCAGACCGGATCCACAGGCCCCTCGCTCTCGCGATGACGGCCTTGCACCTCCCGCGATCGGCTCCACCATGGACGCATGGCGTCCGGACGGTCCGCGCCACCCCGAAGCTGGAACCGCCAGCGGGGCCAGACGCCGGAGTGCACTGAGACCAGTGCCATCGCGCCGGACCCGTGCCTGAATGACGGGACCGAAACCCCCATGACCCCAGAACAGAAGATCGCCGCGGACCACGACGTCGACACCGAGGACCTGGCCACCTCCGAGATCGAGACGATCGAGGTGGAGGAGTCCATCGACATCGCCGAGGCCAACGAGCCGGTCGCCGAGAAGTCCTTCGCCGACTTCAAGGTCCGCGCAGACATGGTCGAGGCGCTGGCCGAGAAGGGCATCACCCACCCCTTCCCCATCCAGGCCATGACCCTGCCGGTGGCCCTGGGCGGCCATGACATCATCGGCCAGGCCAAGACGGGCACCGGCAAGACCCTCGGCTTCGGCCTGCCTGCGCTGCAGCGCGTCATCGGGCCCGGCGAGCCCGGCTTCGACGCCCTCGAGGCCCCCGGTGCCCCACAGGCCCTGATCGTGGCCCCCACCCGTGAACTGGCCAACCAGGTGGCCCAGGACATCACCACGGCGGCCTCCAAGCGCTCCGTGCGCATCGCCACCATCTACGGCGGCCGCGCGTACGAGCCGCAGATCGAGGAGCTGCAGCGCGGCGTCGAGGTCGTGGTCGGAACCCCAGGCCGCCTCATCGACCTGATGCGCCAGCGTCACCTCAATCTCAAGCTCGTGAAGATCGTGGTGCTGGACGAGGCGGACGAGATGCTGGACCTCGGCTTCCTGCCGGACGTCGAGACGCTGCTGGCCGCCGTGCCCGAGGTCCGCCAGACCATGCTGTTCTCCGCCACCATGCCCGGGCCCGTGGTCTCCATGGCACGGCGCTACATGACCCAGCCCACCCACATCCGCGCCGCGGACCCGGAGGACGAGGGCATCACCAAGAAGGACATCCGCCAGCTGGTCTACCGCGCCCACCACATGGACAAGGACGAGCTCGTCGCCCGCATCCTGCGTGCGGAGGGGCGCGGCCGGTCCATCATCTTCACCCGGACCAAGCGCACGGCCGCACGCGTCGCCGATGAGCTCGCCAAGCGCGGCTTCGCCGCCGGTGCCATCCACGGCGATCTCGGCCAGGGAGCCCGCGAGCAGGCCCTGCGCGCCTTCCGCGGGGACAAGATCGACGTGCTGGTGGCCACCGACGTGGCTGCCCGTGGTATCGACGTGGATGACGTGACCCATGTGATCAACTTCCAGTGCCCGGAGGACGAGAAGACCTACCTGCACCGCGTGGGCCGCACGGGGCGCGCCGGCAACAAGGGCACCGCCGTCACCCTCGTGGACTGGGAGGACATGCCGCGCTGGAGCCTCATCAACAAGGCCCTCGGCCTGGACGTGCCGGAGCCGGCGGAGACCTACTCGTCCTCGCCGCACTTCTTCGAGGACCTGGGCATCCCGAAGGGCACCAAGGGGCGCCTGCCCCGTGACCAGCGCACTCGCGAGGGGCTCGCCGCCGAGACCCTTGAGGACCTCGGCGGCCCCGGGGCCAAGCCGGAGGGCCGTGGCGGACGTGGCGGTCGCGGCCGGGGAGACCGCGAGGCGGGGCGGGACGCCGGCCGGTCAGGTCGGGGCGGCCGCGGCGGTCGCGGTGCGGTCCGGGACGGCGGTCGCGACGGCGGCCAGGGCCGTTCCCGCTCTGGCCGCGATGACGCGTCAGGCGACCACCGCGGTGGCGAGGCCCGCACCGAGGGCGAGGGCCGACGTCGTGATTCCGCGCCCGCTCAGGCCGGCGCCTCCGAGGAGCGCGCCACCCGCAGCCGCTCCCGGAGCCGCTCCCGCACACGCCGCCGCAATGGCACCGTGGTCCAGGGCGGCGAGGGCCAGAGCGGCGAGTGACACGTCCCACGGCTTCAACCACAGCACCGTGACACAGTTCATCCCTGATGGCCCCAACCTGGTGGTGGGGGCGGAGAACCTCGGGTTCCTGCCCTCGCTGCCGGATGGGGCCTTCACCATGGTCTACCTGGACCCTCCGTTCAACACCGGCCGTACCCAGCGCCGGCAGGAGGTCTCCGTGGTCCGCGCCTCGGGTGAGGAGGCGGACCGCGTGGGCTTCGGCGGGCAGAGCTACAAGACCATCAAGGGCGCCCTCTCCACGTATGACGACGCCTTCGCCGACTACTGGGAGTTCCTGGAGCCGCGACTGCGGGAGGCCTGGCGCCTGCTCGCGGACGACGGCACGCTGTACCTGCACCTGGACTACCGGGAGGTGCACTACGCCAAGGTCATGCTGGACGTGATCTTCGGCCGCGAGTGCTTCCTCAATGAGGTCATCTGGGCCTACGACTTCGGCGGCCGGTCCAAGCGCCGCTGGCCGGCGAAGCATGACACGATCCTGGTGTACGTCAAGGACCCGGACGGCTACTGGTTCGATTCCGCGGAGGTGGACCGGGAGCCGTACATGGCCCCAGGGCTCGTGACCCCGGAGAAGGTGGCGCGCGGCAAGCTGCCCACGGATGTCTGGTGGCACACGATCGTCTCCCCCACCGGCAGGGAGAAGACCGGCTACCCCACGCAGAAACCGGTCGGTCTGCTCAAGCGCATGGTGGCCGCCTCGTCCCGCCCCGGGGACTGGGTGCTGGACTTCTTCGCCGGCTCCGGCACCCTCGGCGCCGCCGCAGCCGATCTGGGCCGGCGCTTCGTGCTGGTAGACCAGAACCCGGCCGCGCTCGAGGTCATGCGAACCCGGCTTGCCGGGCACCTCTGAGCTCTCCCCTCCCTCCAACTGGCGGTCACTTCCGGCCCGTTCTGGGTGGTTACCCGCCAGTAATCGGGCCACATTCGACCTCCAGTGGTGAGACCGACCTCCAGTGGTGAGTCGGGCTCAGGGCCGGATGATGGCGGCGCCGGTGGCCTGCTCCTCGATCCGGGCCACCACCTCGGCGGTGGTGGTGTGCTCCCCGATCCGATTGGGCTTGCCCGCTCCGTGGTAGTCGGAGGAGCCCGTGATGAACAGGTCGTGTTCAGCGGCGATCAGCCGCAGCGTGCGCCGGGCCTCGTCCGGGTTGTCCCGGTGGTAGACCTCGATCCCGGCCAGCCCGGCGTCGATCATCTCGCGGAACAGCTCCATGCCGATGACCCGCCCGCGCATGGACGCCATGGGGTGGGCGAAGACCGGCACTCCGCCGGCCTCGAGCACGAGCCGTACCGCGTCCACCGGATCCGGGGCGTAGTGGCCCACGTAGTAGGGCGAGCGCGGTGTCAGGATCGAGGAGAAGGCGGCCGAGCGGTCCCGGATGACGCCCGCACTGACCAGGGCGTCCGCGATGTGGGGCCGCCCGAGGGTGGCGTCCGGACTCGAATGGGCCAACACCATGTCCCACGTGATGGGATAGTCCTCCGCGAGCCGCTCCACCATGCGCTGGGCCCGCGTGAGGCGGGAGGTGCGGGACCGTGCGATCTCCGCCGTGAGACCGGAGGCCAGCGGATCATGCAGGTAGGACAGCAGGTGCACGCTGATCCCGGTGTCCGAGACGCAGGAGACCTCCATGCCGGGGACCAGGACCAGGCCACCCTCCCCCGCCGCAGCGGCGGCCTCACCCCACCCGGCGGTGGTGTCATGGTCTGTCAGGGCCAACCCCGTGAGCCCGGCCCGCGCTGCGGCACGCACCACCTCCGCAGGCGGCTCGGTGCCGTCCGAGATGTTGGAGTGCGTGTGCAGGTCGAACGGCATGGGCATCAGCCTAGCCAACCCGGAGGACAATGCGATGATGGACGCCATGAGTGATGCACAGTCCCAGACCCCGGAGACACCGGCCCCTGACGCCCAGCCCGTGGAGGACCGGGTGAACAACCGGTCCCAGAAGCCCTCCTCGGATGCCTTCAAGCAGTTCATGGGCTCGAATTGGGCCCCGGCCGAGACCCCTCTCGCGATGCCGGACGCCTCGTCCCCTTTCGCCGCCCAGCGCCGCAAGGCCCTGTCCGCCCAGTTCCAGGGCGAGCGGCTGGTCATCCCGGCCGGGCCGCTGAAGGTGCGGTCCAATGACACGGACTACCGCTTCCGCGCCCATTCGGCCTTCGCCCACCTGACCGGCCTCGGTGTGGACCACGAGCCGGAAGCCGTGCTGGTGCTCGAACCCGTGGACGCAGGCGCCGGTGATCACGGAACCGACCACGAGGCCACCCTCTACTTCCACCCCCTGGCCGGCCGCGACTCCGAGGAGTTCTACTCCAACGCCCGCACCGGAGAGTTCTGGATCGGCTCGCGCCCCACGCTGGGCGAGATGCAGGCCCGCACCGGCCTGCGAACCGCCGACCTGTCCGAGCTGGAGGTGGCCGTCACCAAGAACGCCGGCGCCGTGGAGTTCGGCGGCGTGCGGATCCGTCTGCTGCGCGGCTCGGACCTGAACGTGGAGGCCCTCGTGGACACCTCCCGCATCAACACCGGGGTGGACCTGGAGGCCTCCGATGCCCTGGACGCGGTGCTGACGGAGTTCCTCTCCGAGCTGCGCCTGGTCAAGGACGGCTGGGAGATCGAGGAGCTGCGCGGCTCCGTGGCCGCCACCATCGCCGGCTTCGAGGACATCGTGAAGGTCCTGCCTGCGGCCCGGGGCCATTCCCGCGGCGAGCGGATCGTGGAGGGCGCCTTCTTCTCCCGCGCCCGCCTCGAGGGCAACGACCTGGGTTATGACACCATCGCGGCCGCCGGCAACAACGCCACGGTGCTGCACTGGATCCGCAACAACGGCGAGGTGCGGGATGGTGACCTCATCCTCGTGGACGCCGGCGTGGAGGCCGATTCCCTGTATACCGCGGACATCACCCGGACCCTGCCGGTCAGCGGCACCTTCTCGGAGGTCCAGCGCAGGATCTATCAGGCCGTCCTTGAGGCCGCCGACGCCGCCTTCGCCGCCGTGAAGCCGGGCCTGCGGTTCCGGGATGTCCACACCACGGCCATGCAGGTGCTGGCCGAACGACTGCACGAGTGGGGGCTGCTGCCGGTATCCGTGGAGGAGGCGCTGTCCCCCGAGGGCCAGCACCACCGCCGCTGGATGCCGCACGGCACCAGCCACCACCTGGGCCTCGACGTGCACGACTGCGCCCAGGCCAAGCGCGAGCTCTACCTGGACGCCGAGATCGTCCCCGGCATGGTCTTCACGATCGAGCCGGGCCTGTACTTCAAGGCCGAGGACCTGGCCGTGCCCCAGGAGTACCGCGGCATCGGCGTGCGCATCGAGGACGACATCTACGTGACGGATGAGGGCGCTGAGAACCTCTCCGCCGCCCTCCCGCGCACGCCCGAGGCCGTGGAGGCCTGGATGGCGCGGCTGCTCGGCTGACCCTCAGTGGCGGGGCGCAGCGGTCAGATCCGGTCGCCGGATTCGCCGTTCGCGTCCCGGGGCTCGGCGGCCCCCTCCGCGTCCGGTGCGGCCCGACGGCCATAGCGCGGGCGGGCATGGGCCTCTGCCGAGGTCTCGTGGTGTGGCCCCGCGTCCTGCGCCGGCCGTTCACCCTCCGCTTCCGGTGCGGCCTCCTCAGGGGCTTCCGGCCCCGGGGCGCCCCCGTCCACGGGCCGATTCGGATCCGAACGACGGCCCGAGGCAGCGGAGGGACCCTGCCCGCGCTGTCCGTAGGCCGGAGCCTCGAACGAGTCCGGGGACTTTCCGCCCCCACCGGCCGGGACATTCCCGGCGGCATTCTCGGCCAGGATGCGCTCCTGCACCTCCCGGGCCTCGTCCTCGGGCAGTCGCACGCCGAACTGGGGGCGGCCGTCCGGCAGATCCGGGAAGGTGCCGGTGCGGGCCGGTGCCGGGGACGACGGCGCCGAGGCCTGTTCCGAATCCGGTCTCTGGTCCGGGGTTGGCCCCTGGTCCGGAGTTGGCCCCTGTTCCGAAGCCGCTCCCTCTTCTGAGGCCGGCGTTTCGGGCGCGCTGCCTGCGGGAGGCTCGGGGGCCGGCGTCGGACGCTGGTGCTGGACCGGGGGCTGCGCCGTGCCCGGACGGCCCAGGGCCTGCCTGGCCTGGGCCGCCGTCTCGAACTCACAGACCACGTCGAAGTTGGACGGGACGAGCTGCTGGACCGAGTTCACGCCCCGGCCCTTGCGCATCGCGTGGCCGATCACCCCGAAGATCACCCAGACGGCCACGCCGAGGCCCACGGTGTAGAGGATCTGGATGCCGGTGCCGGCAGGGTCGATCAGGGTCATCAGGATGCCCAGCATCAATCCGAAGAAGGCCCCCTGGATGGCCGAGCGCAGGGCCACTGAAGGATAGGTCAGCCGATTGCGGATGCGTTCGACGGTGCGCAGGTCCGTCCCGACGATCGACACCGTGCGGACATCGAACTCCTGGCCGGCGAGTTCGTCCACGATCTTCCGGGCCTCGAGGTAGGTGGGGTACGAGCCCAACACCTCACCGCGGGGCAGGCCGCTGACCGATGGATCGGAGGACGTTGGACCGAAGAGCATGGACATGGATCCATTGTGCCGTCCGGGCGCGCGCGGGACACCACGGCGAGGCGGTTTCTCCGCCACCGGCGTAAGGCCGGGGCTTCCGGCTGTGTGGCTTCACGCCGACTAGTCTGGATGGGTGAATGCCCCCAAGATCTTCGTCGCCCGCCTGCTGGGCCTGGATGTGTTCGACCCCCTGGGTGACCGTCTCGGCCGCCTGCGTGATGCCGTGGTCACGGACAGGGGGCCGGGCCTGCCGCCGGTCGCGGTCGGGCTCGTCATCGAGGTGCCCGGCAAGAAGCGCGTGTTCGTGCCCATGACGCGGGTGACGTCCATGGGCGCCGGGCAGATCATCACCACGGGGCTGATCAACCTGCGCCGCTTCGAGCGCCGTGGTGCCGAGCTGATGGTGGCCGCCGACCTCTTCGACCGCCGCGTCGCCCTCGTGGACGGCTCGGGCCAGGCGGTGCTAGAGGATCTGGGCCTGGAGCAGCAGCGCAACGGCGACTGGCTGGTCAGCGACCTGTACGTCCGGCGCGATGCCCGGCGAAACGCCTTCGGACGCGTCCGCGGCGAGCATCTGTTGTTGGACTGGAATGAGGCCCGCTGGGCCGCCCGGGAGGAACCGCAGGGCGCCTCCAGCTTCGTGGCCGCCCACGAGGACCTCAAGGCCGCCGACCTCGCCGACGTGCTGCACGAGATGACGGCCAAGCGCCGAGTCGAGGTGGCCACCGAGCTGCAGGACGGACGGCTGGCGGACGTCCTGCAGGAGCTGCCGGATGACGACCAGGTGGAGATCATCTCCAACCTGGACATCGAGCGCGCCGCAGACGTGCTCGAGGAGATGGACCCGGACGACGCCGCCGACCTCCTGCATGAGCTCTCCGACTCGCAGCAGGAGCTGCTGTTGGAGCGGATGGAACCCGAGGACGCGGACGACGTCCGCCGGCTGATGGAGTATGAGGAGAACACTGCCGGTTCCGTGATGACGCCGGTGCCGGTCATCATGCCCCCCTCGGCCACCGTGGCCGAGGCGCTGGCCAACATCCGCCAGCAGGAGTTCACGCCCGCCATGGCCTCGCTCGTGATCGTGGCCCGTCCCCCGCTGGAGACCCCCACCGGCCGCTACCTCGGCGTGGTGCACTTCCAACGGCTACTGCGCTATCCCCCGCCGGAGCCACTGGGCAACATCCTGGACAAGGACCTCGAGCCGGTCTCGGACCTGATGCCCCTGCCCGCCGTGACGCGCGAGCTGGCCACGTACAACCTGACGTGCATCCCCGTGGTGAACGCGCACCACCGAGTGGTCGGCGCCGTGACGGTGGACGATGTCCTGGATCATCTGCTGCCCGATGACTGGCGCAGCATGGAGCACCCGGATGAGGCCGAGAACCCGGCCACCGATCCCGCGAAGGCCGGGAAGAGCCCGGCCGACGATCCCTCGAGAACCGCGAAGATCCCGAAGACCCCCCAGACCAAGGAGGCGTGACGGTGGCCGAGAAGAACACCGACTCATCCGTCAACGCGTCCGCGCGCCGCTCCGGCCTGGACACCCCGCTGGGGGCTCGCGGCCGCCGCTGGCCCCGGCTGAGCCCCAACCCGGACGCGTTCGGCGAGGCCACGGAGGGCTTCGCGCGCTTCATGGGCACGCCGCAGTTCATCCTCTGGATGACCATCTTCTGCGCCCTGTGGCTCGGGTGGAACTCGTTCGCCCCGGAGCCGTTCCGCTTCGACTCGGCCGCCATCGGCTTCACGGCCCTGACCCTGGTGCTGTCCCTGCAGGCCTCCTACGCAGCTCCCCTGCTATTGCTCGCGCAGAACCGGCAGGACGACCGGGACAAGGTGTCCCTGCGAGAGGACCGCCACCGGGCCGAGCGGAACCTCGCGGACACCGAGTACCTCACCCGCGAGCTCGCCGGGCTTCGCATCGCGCTGCAGGACGTGGCCACCCGTGACTTCGTCCGGTCCGAGGTGCGGGACGCCGTCGTCGAGATCACCGAGGACCTCAAGGACGAGTGGCGCGAGCAGGTGCGGGCCGAGATCCTCGAGGAGATGGCATCCGCGCCCGACGCCGGCCCCGCCCCCAAGGCGGCCGGGTCCGGTCAGCGCAAGGGCAAGAAGAAGACGAAGAACCGGCCCAGCCGTGAGGCCCGCGAACGCATCGAGGGCGACGAGGAGGGCTCGCACGCGACCACGTTGGCCGACATCGCCGCCGAGGAGGCCAGCAGCGCACCAGAGAAGAACCAACCGAACACGATGAACCGAGGAACTGGAGAAGACACCGAATGACTGACACCCCCGGGCCCGCAGAGGTCCCGGAGCTCACCACCGATCTGGAGCGGGCCGCGTGGACCCGTCTGGGGTCCGTCCTGGACCCGGAGATCCGCCGCCCGGTAACCGAGCTGGGCATGGTCGCCTCCATCACCGAGGGGACGGGGGACGGGTCCGGAGGGGCTTCCGGGGATTCGGCCGGCACCGGCTCCGGGCATCTGACCGTCGGGGTCCGGCTGACGATCATCGGGTGCCCGATGCGGGACACCATCACCGCTGACGTGGAGACGGCTCTGGCTGATCTGGCGGGCTGCACCGGCGTCACCGTGGAGATGTCCGTGATGACCGCCGAACAGCGTGCCGGGCTCAAGGAGTTCCTGACGGGAGGGCGGCCGCCGAACCCCTTCGGTCCGGGCACCCTGACCCGCGTGTACGCCGTGGCCTCTGGCAAGGGCGGCGTGGGCAAGTCCACGGTGACCGCCAACCTGGCCACCGCCCTGGCAGACCGTGGACTCTCCGTCGGCCTCGTGGATGCGGACATCCACGGCTTCTCCATCCCGGGCCTGCTCGGTACCACCGCCCGTCCCACGCGGGTGGACGAGATGATCCTGCCCCCGGTGGCCCACGGCGTGAAGGTCATCTCGATCGGCATGTTCCTGGACAACGACCGTCCCGTCGCCTGGCGCGGGCCGATGCTGCACCGGGCGCTCGAGCAGTTCGTGACGGACGTGTATTGGGGTGATCTCGACGTCCTGCTGGTGGACCTCCCGCCAGGCACCGGGGACATCGCCATCTCCGCCGCCCAGCTGCTGACCACCTCCGAGCTGCTCATCGTCACCACCCCGCAGCAGGCAGCGGCCCAAGTGGCGGCCCGGGCCGGGGAGCTCTCCGAACAGACGGGGCAGCAGGTCGCCGGGGTGGTGGAGAACATGGCCGCCATGACCCTGCCGGACGGTTCCCTCCTGGACCTCTTCGGTTCCGGCGGCGGACAGACGGTCTCAGACCGACTCACCGAGACGCTGGGCCGGGAGGTGCCGCTTCTGGGCTCGGTGCCGCTGGATCCCCAGCTGCGCCAGGACGGCGACGGCGGAACTCCCGTGGTGCTGGAGCATCCCCGATCACCGGCCGGTGCCGAGCTACGGCGCGTGGCCGAGTCCCTGGCGGTACGGCCCCGCGGACTGTCCGGGTTGAAGCTGCCCGTCACACCGCGCGACTGAGCCGCGACCGGGCCACGATGGGGCCTAGGTGGCGTCCGCGTCGAAGGGTGCCGGTTCGGCCGGCTCACCGGTGGTCGGCTCATCACCGGTCGACTCCTCGCTGATGGCCACAGTGGACTCGGCGCCGGCGTCATCTGGGACAGCGGCCGTGGCCGTGGCTGCCGTTGCCGTCGACGTTGCCGTCGCCGCGCCGGCTCGGGATGCCGGGCGGCGGGAGGACGCGCCGAACAGCAGAGCCCGAGGGTCCATGTCCTTGAGATCGTCGCGCAATTCGTCACGCGTGCTACGGGCCGAGTCGAGATCTCCGCGCAGGCCGCTTCGCGACGACGCGGCCGAGGTGGACGAGTCCGGGGTTCCCGAGGACTCGGAGATGCTGGCAGCGGCAGCACCCTCGGTGCCACCGTCCACCGGCTCGGACAGGGCATCGCGGATGATCCGCCGCGGGTCGTACTGACGGGGATCGTACTTCTTCCAGTCGATCTCGTCGAAGTCCGTGCCCGTCTCTTCCCTGAACTGGGTCTTGGCGCCCTCCGCCATGTTCCGCAGGTTGCGGATCAGCTCGGTCAGCTTGCGTGCGTATTCCGGAAGCTTCTCCGGCCCGAGCACGAGCACGGCCAGCAGGATCAGGATGATCAGCTCTGCGCCGTTGATACCGAAGGTCACGGAACCTTAGCCTACCCCGGAAGTCCGGCCGTCAGCGGCGGTCGTCACCAGTCTCCGCCATCCACGGCAGAAGACGCTCGAAGCCCCGCGCCAGGCGGTCCGAGGGACGCTCCGGTGCCGTGCCCGTCTGCACGCGTGACCGTTCCGAGATCACCACGAGGGACATCACCCGGTCGGCACGCTCCACGGGGAGGTCGGACTCCACCGTGTAGGCGGCGTTGGCGGTATGGGCGGTGGCCGCCCAGGTGCCGTCCCCGTGGTCTGACACGGACATCTCCACGCCCACGGGCAGCTCGCGCGTCTGGCCCTCCGCCCCCACGGACTCTGCCGGCAGGCCCGTACCGGTCAATCCCCCGCTCACCGGGCAGTCGGGGATCCCGGCGTCCTCGGCCAGGGAGCGGCACTCGTGAAGCACCATGGACGATTCGTCACCCTGCAGGGACATGACCACCTCGGCGGTGTCCCCCACCAGGGCCCAGCCCGTGGTGTCATGGTGCATACCGAGTCCATTCAGGCCGGGGACGTTCCAGCCTTGCTGCCGCAGGTCCGTGACCATGTCAGCGGTCAGATCCACGACTCCGGCCAGGGCAACGCCGGAGTTCGCCGAACCGTCCGCACTGTCACCGGCGGACTCCCGTGGCGTGGCGGCGGCAGACCCACCGACGCCGGCGGGTGACAGCACAGCGGGCCCTGAATCTCCGCCGTGCTCTTCGGTGGAGGCGTTCGCGGTCCTCACCGGGTGGTCAGGCAGGGGCCCCTCGCCGCCGGAGGCGGCCGGGGAGGTGGACGGCCGGGCATCCTGTTGAGGGCCCGTGGCCGTGGCGGACGGGCTGGCGGCAACCGGCAGCAGTCCGTCGCCGCCACCAGCCGCAACGGTGCTCTCCGGGTCCCCCGCGATCCAGGCTGCGGCCAGGACAGACACTGCGGCCAGTCCGAGCGCGCCCACTCCGGTCACCACCTTCCACCCCGCAACGCCCTCGCGCTCCTCGAGCACCGGCGTGACGTCGGCTTCACCAGACCCTGGGTGGCCCTCCGAGGGCGCGCCATGGCCGTTCGACGTGGCCCGTACAGCTCGGGAAGGGTCCATGGCGGAGGCGAACTGCAGGATGCGTTCGCGCTGCTGGACCTCTCGGCGGCAGTCGCCGCAGAGCGCCAGGTGCGCGGCGATCCGCTGGCGGGAGTCCGGAGACAGTGCGCCCTCCACGTAAGAGTCGAAGCGGGCCCGGGGGTGGAACACCGCCATCAGCGTGGGCCCTGCCCGGCGCCGGACCCTACGGGGTTCGGCATGAAGGGGATGGTGCAGTCGGGGATCAACACTGCAGCAGACTCCTTTCCGTATCCCTCCAGTCTGGCCCCACAATCTGTGAGGAGCCTGAGCATGAAGGTGCGTCGCCGGACTCGCCGTAGTATGGATTGCCGATCGGCATCACCCACCGGACCAGAGAATCGAGCACGCCGTATGAAGGCCCTGAGCCCCCACCAGACGGACAAGCACGCCAGCTGGGCCTTCGCCGAGTCCCGTCCGTCCGAGGACGAGGTGCTCCTGCGGGCCCGCGAGCGCTCCGGCGACCTGGGGATCGTCCCCGTCACCGAGGGCGCCGCCGCCCTGCTGACCGTGCTCGCGGCGACGCGTTCCCCGTCCAACGTGGTGGAGATCGGCACCGGCGCGGGAGTCTCCGGCATCGCCCTGATGCGCGGACTGAGCCGCGAGGCGATGCTGACGACGATCGACCCGGACGCCGAGGCACTGCGCGCCGCCCGAGAGGGGTTCGCCGAGGGCGGCTTCCCGGCCAATCGCACCCGGATGATCACCGGCCGGGCGCGCACGGTGGTCCCCCGACTGAACAGCAAGGCCTATGACCTGGTGTTCCTCGACGCGGACAAGGCGTCCCTGGTCTTTCACGTGGAGCAGGCCGCACGGCTGCTACGCCCTGGGGGCCTGCTGATCGTCAACGACGCCCTGGACGAGGACCGGGTCCCCAAGCCAGCCGTCCGGGAGGCGTCCACCGTGGCCACCCGCGAGGCCGGCAAGCTGCTCCGGGATGACGAGATGTGGCATTCGGCGCTCGTCCCCACCGGCTCCGGCATCCTGCTGGCCGTACGGCGCTGACCAACGCCACCCCGGCAAGGCGAACCCCGGCCCCGATGGCTCGTGGGCCGCGGAACCGGGGTCTTGCCGGGTGCTTGGGGGTCAGCCCTCCGTGACGCCCACCAGGCACTCCTTGAGGGAGGCTGCCTCATCCTTGTTGAGTTCGAGGACCAGTCGGCCCCCGCCGTCGATCGGCACGCGCATGATGAGGCTCCGGCCTTCCTTGGTCACTTCCATGGGGCCGTCCCCGGTGCGAGGCTTCATGGCTGCCATCTGTGTTCCCTTCTCGTAGCGGTCCCGTTGTCACCACATGGCGTCAAGGGAACCGCAAGAATTTTTCGAGCGGCCGTCACGGGTTGAGGCCATCCCGTGCGACCGCGTCAGCGCTTGACAACCCCATTATTCCGGATTCCTCGCGGTGCCGCTAATCACACCGTCCCGACTCCCGGAGCCCCGCAACCGGGAGATCTCCTCGTCGCGCTCGGCGAGGGCCACGGAGAGTACCTGGAGCGCCTCGTCCACCTGATCCATCCGGTAGCCACGCAGACCCGGTGAGAACCTCAGCAGGTCCACGTCCTCCGGGGACGGATCCGGCGGCAACAGCACGGGCGGCACCGGGCGCAGGGGGTCCGCCAGGGGCGCCGCGAATCCGCCCCGGCCGGCCACGGTCAGGGCCAGCAACCCCACCACCACGACGGCGGCGACCAGGACCAGCACCACGAAGACGTTCACTGGGGGTCACCTGCTGCCATACCGTGATCCGCGGCGGTTCGGTGATGCTCGGGATCCCAGGCCTCCCGGTCCGGCCAGCGCCCGCCGGCCACCGTGTTGACCACCAGGGCGACGGCCTCCTCGGGCGTGTCCGCCACCTGGAGCAGGTGGATGTCCACGGCGTTGATCATGCCCCGGGTCACCAGGGTGTCCCGGATCCAGTCCACCAGCGGGGACCAGAAGTCGCGCCCGAGCAGCACCACGGGAAAGGCGGTGACCTTGCCGGTCTGGACCAGGGTGAGGGCCTCGAAGAGCTCGTCGAGGGTCCCCAGGCCGCCAGGGGCCACCACGAAGCCCTGGGAGTACTTCAGGAACATGACCTTCCGGACGAAGAAGTAGCGGAAGTCGACGCCGAGATCGATCCAGGCGTTCATACCCTGCTCGTGGGGCAGCTCGATCCCGAGCCCCACGGAGACACCACCGCCCTCCTTGGCACCCCGGTTGGCGGCCTCCATGGCTCCGGGTCCCCCTCCCGTGACGACAGTGAAGCCCGCTTCGGACAGCCGCCGCCCGACCTCGCGGGCCTGCTCGTACTCGGGGGCGCCCGGCTGCGTCCGGGCCGATCCGAACACGGAGATGGCCGGTCCGAGGTTCGCCAACGCCCCGAAGCCCTCGATGAACTCGCCCTGGATGCGCATCACCCGCCACGCGTCCGTGGTGGTGGAGGGCTGCGGCTCCTCCTGATCCGAACGCAGGAGGAGCTGGTCGAAGGTGGGGCCCTCGGCAGCCGCGCCACCCAGGATCTGCGGGCCACGCCGGACCCGGTTACCCGGCGTGACGTCGGGGCCGGAGGAGGGCGCGTCGGAAGACATGGTCCCAGCCTAGGCCTTTCCTGCTCTCCCCCAGACGCTCAAGAGATGTTTCAGAAATGCAACGATTGGGTTAAAATCGGCTGTGACGACCGTTGATACCTGATCAGAACCCGCCATGTCCTATAGTCTCCCCCTATGACGCAGAGCACACCGGCCCCAGCGGATCCCCCCGCGGCCGACACCACCGCCAAGCGGGCCCTCGTCGAGCTGGAGGATGTGAACAAGCACTTCGGCTCATTCCAGGCCCTCAAGGACATCAACCTGACCATCCCCGAGGGGCAGGTGGCGATCGTCCTCGGGCCCTCGGGTTCCGGCAAGTCGACGCTCTGCCGCACCATCAATCGACTGGAGACCATTGACGAGGGTGGCAACATCCGCATCGACGGCCAGCCGCTGCCCGCGGAGGGCAAGGGCCTGGCCAAGCTGCGCGCCGACGTCGGCATGGTGTTCCAGTCCTTCAACCTCTTCGCGCACAAGTCGATCCTGGAGAACGTGACCCTGGGGCCGATCAAGGTCAAGGGACTGAAGAAGTCCCAGGCCGAGCAGGAGGCCATGGCGCTCCTGGAACGCGTCGGCGTGGCACAGCAGGCCAAGAAGATGCCGGCCCAGCTCTCCGGCGGTCAGCAGCAGCGGGTCGCCATCGCCCGGGCCCTGGCCATGAAGCCCAAGGTCATGCTCTTCGACGAGCCCACCTCGGCCCTCGATCCCGAGATGGTCCAGGAGGTGCTGGACGCCATGGTCCAGCTCGCCAAGGAGGGCATGACGATGGTGGTGGTCACCCACGAGATGGGATTCGCCCACAAGGCCGGGGACCGGGTGATCTTCATGGACGAGGGGGCCATCCTCGAGGACACCGATCCGGAGGCGTTCTTCTCGAACCCGCAGCATCCACGGGCCAAGGACTTCCTCGGCAAGATCCTCACCCACTAACGCAGCACCGCAGTACCGCAGTACCGCACACCCTGTCATCACAGCACTCAACCGCTCACCACCTGAGCACCGTCACTGGAGGAACACATGCGTAAGAAGCTCCTTTCCGCCGCCGCCGTCGCTGCGTCGGCCGCCCTCGTCCTGTCCGCCTGCTCGCCCTCGTCCACGGATGCCGGCGGTGAGGACGGCGGCAGCGAACCCGCCGGTGGCGGCGGCGATTCCGTCCGCATCGGCATCAAGTTCGACCAGCCGGGCCTCGGCTTCCGCGAGGGCAGCGGAGACCCCACCGGGTTCGACGTGGAGGTGGCCAAGTACGTGGTCGGCGAGCTCGGCTACACCGAGGACCAGATCGAGTGGGTCCAGACCCCCTCGGCCAACCGCGAGAACGCCCTGGAGGGCGGCGAGGTCGACATGATCTTCGCGACGTACTCCATCACGGATGAGCGTGCCCAGCGCGTCGGCTTCGCCGGTCCGTACTTCGTGGCCGGCCAGGACCTGCTGGTCCGCGCGGACGACACCGAGATCACCGGGCCGGAGGACCTGGACGGCAAGAACCTCTGCTCGGTCACCGGTTCGACCTCGGCCCAGGCCATCAAGGACGACTACGCCGAGGGCGTGGAGCTGGTCGAGCAGGGCGGCTACGCCGAGTGCGTGACCTACCTCGAGTCCGGCCAGGTGGACGCCGTCACCACCGACGACATCATCCTGGCCGGCCTGGCTGCCACCCCGGAGAACTCCGGCAAGTTCAAGGTCGTCGGCAATCCCTTCACGGTGGAGCGTTACGGCGTGGGCATCCAGCAGGGCGCCGAGGACTGCCAGGCCATCAACGACGCCATCACCAAGATGAAGGACGAGGGCGCCTGGGAGGAGGCCCTCACCGCCAGCACCGAGGGCACCGGCTACACCCCGGACCAGGAGCTGAACGACGGCCCCGAGGCCGAGCTGGAATCCTGCGAGGCCTGATCGGACAGCATCGTGAGACGGCGGCGGGCCGGGCACCCACCCGGCCCGCCGCCGTCGTCCTCCTCCGGCCATCCACCGCGGCACACCCCCGGCCAGCGGTCACCGAAACAGGAAGCTCATGAACGGATTCCTTGAACTCTTCGCCGAATACGACATCTTCGGCGCCTTCTGGATGAACGTCCGGCTGACACTGCTGGCAGCCATCGGCTCCTTCGTCCTCGGCGTGGTCCTGGCCCTCTTCCGGATCTCCCCGGTCGGGTCACTGCGCAGCATCGGCACGTCCTACGTCAACATCGTCCGGAACACGCCGCTCACCATCATCATGGTGCTGGGCGTCCTGGCCGTCTGGGGCCAGCTGAAGATCGAGTTCTCCAGCGACTTCAACCTCAACTTCTTCACGTATGCGGTGATCTCACTCTCGCTCTACCACGCGTCCTTCGTGTGTGAGGCGATCCGTTCCGGCGTGAACACCGTGCCGCTCGGTCAGGCCGAGGCGGCGCGGGCCATCGGCCTCAGCTTCCTCCCGGCGGCCCGCTTCATCGTGTTGCCCCAGGCACTGCGCGGGGCCGTGACCCCGCTGGGCAACACCCTGATCGCCCTGACGAAGAACACCACGGTGGCGGCTGCCGCCTCCGTGGCCGAGGCCTCGGGGCTGATGAAGTCCATGATCGAGTTCAACCCGGATCTGATGATCTACATCTTCCTCACCATCGCGATCGGATTCTGCGTCATCGTCATTCCCATGGGCATCCTGACCACCTGGCTCTCCGACAAGCTGGCGGTGGCCCGATGACCGCCACGACGTCCGTCCTCTTCGACGCCCCGGGCCCCAGGGCCCGGCGCAACATCCTGATCTCCAACGCGGTCGCACTGCTCGCGGTGCTCGTGGTGGTGGTCCTGGTGCTGATGCAGCTGGACCGCCAGGACCAGCTGGCCCCGGACAAGTGGGTCAATGCCCTCAACGGCAATGCCTGGTCCAACTATTACCTGCCCGGGCTGCAGTTCACCCTCCAGTCCTCGGGGATCGCCGTGGTCACGGCCCTGGTCTTCGGCCTGATCTTCGGCTTCCTGCGGCTGGCACCGTTCGCCGTCATCCGGGCGATCTCGGGAGTGGTCGTGGAGTTCCTCCGCGCCGTCCCGGTGCTGGTGATGATGTTCTTCCTGTACTTCTTCTTCTCCCGCGTGGTGGCCCCCAGCGGGCTGATCGCCTCCACCGATGCCGCCTACTATGGCGTGATCGTGGGACTCACGCTGTACAACGGTGCTGTCATCGCGGAACTGGTGCGTTCCGGCGTGAGGTCCCTGCCGAAGGGCCAGCGCGAGGCGGCCGCCGCCATCGGCATGACCAACAACCAGTCCCTGCGCCTCGTGGAGGTCCCCCAGGCACTCACCGCCATGCTGCCGTCCCTGCTCAGCCAGTTCGTGGTGATCCTCAAGGACTCCGCGCTGGGCTACCTGATCGGCTTCTATGAGCTGCTGCAGTACTCCCGTCAGCTGGGTTCGGGATACTCCAACATCCTGCAGACCCTGGTGGTGGCGGCGCTGATCTTCATCGTCATCAACTTCCTGCTGACGTGGCTGGCCTCCAAGCTGGCTGGGAACCTGTCCTCGAGGACCAGTGGAGACGCGGCCCCGACCACCTCCACGACCATGGCCCCGACCGTGGACGCCGAGGCGAAGTAGCCCCACCGGCGGGCCGGCACCGTTCCGGCACGTCGGCGGCGGCTCGACGGTCCGGGGCTACTCCCCCGACAGCAACCACCGGGTGAGCGCACCCAGGCAGTCGCGGATCGCGCCGGCGCGCACGTGCTCGTCGTCGGTGTGGGCCAGCAGTGCGTCTCCGGGGCCGAAGTTCACGGCGGGCACCCCCAGCGCGGAGAAGCGGGCCACGTCGGTCCAGCCGTACTTGGGCATGGGCACCCCTCCGACGGCCGCCACGAAGGCGGCGGCGGCTGGGTGGTCCAGTCCCGGTCGGGCCGCGGCGGACTCGTCCGTGATCTCCACCTGGTCACGGGACACCCCGGCGGCGGCCAGGACCTCGAACACGTGCTCGTGTGCCTGTTCCACGTCCTTGTCCGGGGCGAAGCGGAAGTTGACCTCCACGGTGCAGGCGTCCGGGATGACGTTGCCCGCGGTGCCGCCGTGGATCCGCACGGCGTTGAGCCCCTCGCGGTAGTCCAGCCCCTCCACGGTCACGGTGGCCGGCTCGTAGGCGGCCAGGGCCGCCAGCAGGGGGGCCGCGGCGTGGACAGCGTTGGTCCCCCGCCAGGCACGGCCCGAATGCGCTGCCACCCCGGGCACGGTCACCGCGTACCGGTTGGTCCCGTTGCACCCGCCCTCCACCACGCCGTCGGTGGGTTCCAGCAGCACCGCGAAGTCTGCCTCGAGAAGCTCGGGGGCCTCACGGACCACTCGGCCCAGCCCGGAGAACTCGGAACCGACCTCCTCGTGGTCGTAGAACACCCAGGTGACGTCCCGCGTGGGGACCGGGCCGGCGTCGTCCCCGATCAGGCCGGCCAGCGCGAGCTGGACGGCCACTCCGGACTTCATGTCCGTGGCCCCGCGCCCGAAGAGCAGGTCCGCGTCTCCCGGCCGGTCCGGTGCCGCGGCCGGGTCCCCACGCCCGACGCCGGCCACCGGTTCCCAGTGCGAGGGCACCGTCCCCCTGGCGCCGGGAACGGTGGGCAGCGGGACGGTGTCCAGGTGGCCGGCCAGCACCACGCGGGAATCCAGCCCGAGGTCCGTGCGCGCCACGAGGGTGTCCCCGATCCGGGTCACGTGCAGCCGGGGCAGGGCACTCAGTGCGGCCTCGACCGCGTCGGCGAGCAGGCCCTCGTGGTCCGAGACGGAGTGGATGTCCAGCAGGGCCGCTGTCAGCAGTGCCACGTCCGAACCCAGGTCAGGCAGCGTGGGGGCTGTTGTTCCGGTGGGTTGTCCGGTGGCGCGGTGAGTCTCCATGACCGTCAGTCTAGGTCCGGACCAGTAGGATATTTCCCATGATCTCCCACGCCACCCCTCAGGATTCCACTGTGCCGTCTGACCGCTCCGAACAGGCCGGGGCACACCGGTCGGACGAGCCGCGCCTGGCCTCGGCCACGGGACTGGCCACCGTGGCCGAGGACGGTTCCGTACTGGACGTCTGGTACCCGGCCCCGGTGCTGGGCGAGCCCTCCGGCGCTGATCTGACCGAGTCCCTGGCCGCCGTCGCCGCCTCGGATCCGGACCGCGGGACGAGTCAGCAGGTCCATTCCGTGCGGATCGACCTCGATGCCGCCCCCACCGATGCCCTGGACGCCTGGCTGCGCCTTCACCTGCTCTCGCACCGCCTGGTGCGGCCGAACACCATCAACCTGGACGGCGTCTTCGGCGTGCTGGCCAACGTGGTGTGGACCAATCACGGGCCATGCCTGCCCGCCGGGTTCGAGGTCACCCGCCTGAAGCTGCGTGCGCGCGGGCCGGTCCAGGTCTACGGCGTGGACAAGTTCCCCCGGATGACCGACTACGTGGTCCCCACCGGTGTGCGGATCGGCGATGCCGACCGCGTCCGTCTCGGCGCACACCTGGCCGAGGGCACCACCGTGATGCACGAGGGCTTCGTGAACTTCAATGCCGGGACCCTGGGCGCCTCCATGGTGGAGGGTCGGATCTCGGCCGGCGTGGTGGTCGGGGACGGCTCAGACGTGGGCGGCGGCGCGTCCATCATGGGCACCCTGTCCGGTGGCGGTTCGCAGCGCATCACCATCGGCGAGCGGGTCCTGCTGGGCGCGAACTCCGGCGTCGGCATCTCCGTGGGGGACGACTCCGTGGTCGAGGCCGGCCTGTACATCACCGCCGGTACCCGGATCACGGTCCGCACGGGGGCCGGCGGGGTCGATGGCGCCGGGACGGAGGACCGTGCTGCCGAGACCCGGCAGACCACCGTGAAGGCCCTGGACCTGTCCGGCGTGCCGAACCTGCTGTTCCGCCGCGATTCCTCCTCCGGTCAGGTCCAGGCCCTCCCCCGCGCCGGCCAGACCGTCAACCTCAATGACGCTCTGCATGCCAACTGACAGTCCCCTCCCTGGTGGTGGTCGCCCCGGTGGTGAGCACCCCACGGGGACTCTCCCGGCGCACCACTCCATGAGGCGCCCGTGAGCAGGAAGGCCCGCCGGCGCCGGCGCACCGTGGGCGTCCTGTTGCTGTGTGTGGCCGTGGTGGCCGGCGGCAGCTGGGCGGCCACCCGCTTCATCGACTCCTCCGAGATCATGGTGCGGGAACACTGCACGGCGATCGTGGGCACGGACTCGTTCACGCTCGCCCCGGACCAGGCTGCGAACGCCGCCCTGATCTCCGCTGTGTCCATGGACCGCGGCCTGCCGGCCCGGGCGGCCTCGATCGGCATTGCCACCGCCGTGCAGGAGTCCAGGCTGCGCAATATCGACTACGGCGATCAGGCTGGCCCTGATTCCCGCGGGCTGTTCCAGCAGCGCCCCTCGCAGGGCTGGGGCTCCGAGGAGCAGATCATGGACCCCGTCTATGCGGCCAACCGCTTCTACCAGGAACTCGAGCTGCTGGTCCCGGACTTCGAGGACCTGGACGTCACCGTGGCCGCTCAGACGGTCCAGCGTTCGGCGTTCCCGGAGGCCTACGCGGACCACGAGCCGGAGGGTCGGGCCTACGCCTCGGCGCTGACGGGCCACTCCCCTGCCGGCCTGAACTGCGTGCTGAAGTCGGCCCCGGAGCCCGGGGACGCCCATGCCCTGGCGGCCGCCCTGCAGAACCAGCTCTCCTCCGTCCAGCCGGAGGTCTCCGACGACGCCCGGACCGTCACGATCTCGGCCTCCGGGACGCGTGGCTGGGCCCTCGTGCAGTGGGCCGTGGCGAACGCCCAGCAGTTCGGCGTCACCGCGGCCTCCTTCGGAGGGCAGGGCTGGGTGCGCGCGGACCGTGGTTGGGCCCCGGCCACCGGCAGTGAGGGTGCCGTCACGGTGACCTTCGCCCGCTGAGGAGCGGCTGACCACTCATGAGGTGGTCGTGGCCGCTCGGTGGCCCCGGGCAGCCCATCCTCCGATCAGGAGGTGACCGCCTCTGCCTGCGCACGTTTGCGCGCGTACGAGCGGGCCGCG
The DNA here is from genome assembly GCF_047305825.1 of Citricoccus nitrophenolicus. Lineage (GTDB taxonomy): Bacteria > Actinomycetota > Actinomycetes > Actinomycetales > Micrococcaceae > Citricoccus > Citricoccus nitrophenolicus. The sequence goes on from NZ_CP063070.1 coordinate 790,661, forward strand.
CGGACGCGGTCGCCGCAGCGGGTGGAACACCACTGCCGGCGGCCGTGGGTCCTCAACAGGAACCGAGTGCACGGCTCCGCCTCGCACTGCGCGAGCAGCTCGGCCTCCTCCCCGGCGAGCAGGGCCGCGGCATCCTCGGCGACCACGGACATCGCGTGCTCGACGAGCTGAGTCGCAGGGTGTTCCAGGGAGCGGAAGAACCCCTCCTCGGGCGCGAAGTGCAGCAAGGACGTGTTCGGGGCGGCCGCGAGGGCGGCATTGATGCCATCGAGCGCCCGGGGGTCGACGGTGCCCCCGGTCACGCGCGCGGCGAAGACACTCCGGAGGTGTTCGCGGAGCCCCACCAGGCGATTCTGGCAGTAGGACTGCAGCACGGCCCCCTCAGCGACGAGTCCCCTCGTGATGAGCCACGCGGTGGTCGACTCGGGAGTGCTCAGGGCCTCGTGGACCCTTCCTCCGGGGAGGTGGATCTCGCTGTTCACCAGGTCGATGCTGCTGTGCTCGCTCGCGCCCGGACTCGGCGGAAGAGGCGTCTCCATCATGCTCTCATGGTAGCAGTGTTCATTTACCGTGATCGTTTGCTACGCTGGGCCTCACGCCAACAGGCTAAATATTCCGTGACAAGTGAGGTCTCCCCCGTGATACCAGCGCCGACGTTCGGCTCCGCTCCCTTCGCCCTGTCCGCGCACACCGGCGGCGGTCCGGGCATCGGCCATACCGCCGAAGAGGCCCTCGCGGCCACCATCGCCACCGCGAGGGCCGCCGACCGCCACGGATATCACCGCTTCTGGATGTCCGAACACCACGCCATGCCGGGCCTGTCCGTGGCCTCGCCGCCCCTGATGATCGCCCGGCTCACCGCAGACACCGAGCGCATCCGGCTCGGAGCGGGCGGGGTGATGCTGCCGAACCACGCGCCGCTGGTGATCGCCGAGCAGTTCGGGATGCTGGATGCCCTCGCCCCGGGACGCATCGACCTCGGCCTGGGACGGGCACCGGGCACCGACGGGGCGACGGCGGCGGCCCTACGCCGCGGCGCCGGGGCGAACGACGCGTTCCCGCAGCAGGTCGACGAGCTGCTGGGCTTCCTCGCCGACGACTTCCCGGCCGGCCACCCCTACTCCGACGTCCACGCCGTGCCCGGTCCGTGGCAGAACGCCCAGAACCGCGTCCCCGCCCCCAGCACGCAGCCGCAGGTGTGGATCCTGGGCTCCTCCCCCTACTCCGCTCGGTTGGCGGCCCGTCTCGGACGGCCCTACGCATTCGCCCTGCAGTTCGGGGACGCCGACATCACCACGGCGATGCGCCTCTACCGCGAGGAGTTCACCCCTTCGTCGGTGCTGGACCGGCCTTACTCCCTGGTGAGCGTGAGCGCCATCGCCTCCGACGACGCCGCCGAGGCCCGGCGGGAGGCCTCCACCTCGGCAATGGCCATGCTGCGCATGTTCAAGCGGGAACCGTACGCGCTGCTCTCGCCCGAGGAGGTCGCGGCCTACGAGGCCACCGCCAACGAGCAGGCGATCATCGACCTCTACACCAACCGGGCCTTCGCCGGCACGGCCGAGACCGTGGCCCACCGACTCGAGGCCCTCCAGGAGCAGACCGCCGTCGATGAGGTGATGACAGTGGTCGGCACCCACTCCCGAGGTGCCGACGCACGCACCGTCAGGCTCCTCGCCAAGCACTACGGTGTAAAGGCCCAGCCGTGATTCCTCCCGGCACTCGCCGGAGTACGACTCACCCGACCAACCCACCACCCATCACAGGAGATCCCATGTCAACACCACGTCGCGCCCTGATCGTCATCGATGCCCAGCAGGAGTACTTCGAGGGGCTGCTGCCGATCCAACACCCCGACCGCGATGAGTCGCTCGCGCGCATCGCCGAGGCGATGGACGCCGCCGAGAGGGCTGGCGTTCCCACCGTCATCGTCCAACACGAGGCTCCCGAGGGCTTCCCGGTCTTCGCACCGGAGTCCCCGACCTTCGGGCTCCACCCGGAGATCGCCCGCCGCGCGGACGCGGCGGCGCACCGCTTCACCAAGCCCTTCGCCAGCATCTTCGCCGGCACCGGCCTCGAGGCGTGGCTCCGAGAGCGCGAGATCACCACGATCACTCTGGTCGGCTACATGACCAACAACTGCGTCATCGGATCCGCCGCCGCCGCCGAGCCCCTCGGGTTCACGGTGGAGGTGCTCTCGGATGCGACGGGCGCCATCGACCTGGTGAACCCCGCGGGATCCGCGCCCGCCCAGCAGGTGCATGAGACCGTCATGGCCCTGTTGAACTCCAACTGGGCCGCCGTCGCAACCACCGGCGACTGGACGGAGGCCGTGCGCTCCGGGCAGGGCCTCGCCGGCGACAACCTCATCGAGTCCGCTGCCCGAGGGCGCGAGACCCGGGAGGGACACGAAGATGCCTGAGGTCGATGCGCCTGGTCAGAGCGGAACCGCCTCAGGTCGCCGGGGATGACGGCTTCGACGACCCGGCTGGGCTGACCGGCTGGGCGGGGCACCTGCCTTAACGCAGAGATCGTGACGGTTCGCAGTCATGGTGACTGCGAACCGTCACGATCAGTGAGACCTGTGGCCGTGGCCGGGCGTGACTCACCCGCCGTGGCCGGCCACGCAGACTCAGCGGACGGGGTAGTCCCGCAGGTCATGGCCGGTGTAGACCTGACGCGGGCGGCCGATCTTGGTGGCCGGATCCTCGATGAGCTCACGCCACTGCGCGATCCATCCCGGCAGGCGGCCGAGGGCGAACAGCGGAGTGAACATCTTCTCCGGGAAGCCCATGGCCTTGTAGATCAGACCGGTGTAGAAGTCGACGTTCGGGTAGAGCTTGCGCTCGATGAAGTAGTCGTCCGCCAGGGCCTTCTCCTCGAGCCGCATGGCGATGTCCAGCAGCTCGTCGTTGCCGCCCAGCTTCCCCAGGATGTCATGGGCGGTCTTCTTGACGATCTTCGCGCGCGGATCATAGTTCTTGTAGACGCGGTGGCCGAATCCCATGAGCTTCACCCCGGCCTCCTTGTTCTTGACCTTGTCCATGAAGTCCTCGGGCTTGACCCCGTCCGACTTGATGGAGCGCAGCATGTTCAGCACGGCCTCGTTGGCGCCGCCGTGCAGCGGGCCGTAGAGGGCGTTGATGCCGGCCGAGACGGAGGCGAACATGTTGGCGTGGGACGAGCCCACCAGACGCACCGTGGAGGTGGAGCAGTTCTGCTCGTGGTCGGCGTGCAGGATGAGCAGCAGGTCCAGGGCCTTGACCATGTCCGGATCCAGCTCGTAGGGCTCGGCGGGTACTCCGAAGCACTGGCGCAGGAAGTTCTCCGTCAGGTTCAGGGAGTTGTCCGGATAGAGCATCGGCTGTCCGATGGACTTCTTGAACGCGTAGGAGGCGATGACCGGCAGCTTGGCCATCAGACGGATGGTGGAGATGTGGACCTGTTCCTCATCGAACGGGTCCAGGGAGTCCGGGTAGAACGTGGAGAGGGCGGACACGGCCGAGGACAGCACCGGCATGGGGTGCGCATCCCGTGGGAAGCCCGAGAAGAAGCCCTTGAGGTCCTCGTGCAGCATGGTGTGCCGCCGGATCTCCTCATCCCAGGCGCCCAGCTGGTCTCCGGTCGGCAGCTCGCCGTAGATCAGCAGATAGGCCACCTCCAGGAAGGAGGAGTTCTGGGCCAGCTGGTCGATCGGGTACCCGCGGTAGCGCAGCACCCCCTCGTCACCGTCGATGTAGGTGATCGCGGACTTGGCGTTGGCCGTGTTCATGAAGCCCGGGTCATAGGTGACCTGACCGGTTGACTTCAGCAGCGGTCCGATGTTCAGGCCGTCGTTGCCGATAGTGGCCTTCTCGCGGCCCAGCTCGACGGTGGTGCCGTCAACGGACAGCTGAGCTGACGTGTTCTCGGTCATGGGTACTCCCTCATGAGTTGTGCAGTGTGCGAACCGCCGCCGGGATCACGGCGGCGCATCACGGCGACCGCAGGTGGTCGATCCGGTGGTTCAATCCTCGTCAACGCTATCAAGGTGGGGGGCCAGACCGGGAATCGATGACTCATTCGGCGGCCCTGATGTCACCGCCAGGCGCGCAGCCGCTCCGCCGCCTTCGCCACAGCCTCGTCAGTGGCGGTGAGGGCCACCCGCACGTAACCGTTGCCGGCCGTGCCGTAGAAGGTGCCCGGGCCCACCAGGATGCCCAGCTGGGCCAGGGCGCCGACCAGGTCCCAGCTGTCCTGCTCGCTGGGAGCCGGCCGGCCGGCGTCGTGCCCGGTGTCCGAGCCGACTGCCCGCCCGTCCCGAGTCCACAGGTACAGCCCGGCCTCGGAGTGGTCCACCACCAGCCCGGCGGACTCGAGGGCGTCCTTGAGCAGCGTGCGGCGGGCCCGGTACCGGTCCTTCTGCTGACGCACGTGGGCATCATCCGCCAGTGCTGCGGTCATGGCGGCCTGTACCGGCATCGGGACGATCATGCCCGCGTGCTTGCGGCTGTTGACCAGGGCCGCCACGAGCTCGGCATCCCCCGCCGCGAAGGCGGCCCGGTAGCCGGCCAGATTGGACTGCTTGGACAACGAGTACACGCTGAGCAGGCCCGTGTGATCGCCGCCGCTGACCTCCTCGGCGAGGATACAGGGGGTGCCGGAAGCACCGGGCGTGTCCCATTCGCCCCAGCCGAGCTCGGCGTAGCACTCGTCACCGGCCACCACGGCACCCACCTCGCGGCCCTGGGCGACGACGGCGCGCAGCTGCTCGGCAGAGCTCACCTGTCCCGTGGGGTTGGCGGGCGAGTTGGTCCAGATGAGCTTCACCCGTGCCCGCGTGTCCGCGTCCAGCTCGGCCAGGGAATCTGCGGCGACGGCAGTGGCACCCACGAGCAGGGCCCCGATGTCATACGTCGGGTACGCCACGGTGGGGCGGACCACCACGTCGCCGGGACCGAGCCCCAGCAGCAGGGGCAGCCAGGCGATGAACTCCTTGGAGCCGACGCTCGGGATGACGGCCTGGGGGTCCAGGTCCGCGACCCCCCGCCGCCGTCCGAACCACGCGGCGATGGCCTCACGCAGGGCCGGGGTGCCGTGCGTGGTCGGGTAGCCGTGGGCATTCGCCGCGGATGCCAGGGCCTCCTGAACCAGGGCCGGGGTGTCATCCACGGGCGTGCCGATGGACAGATCGGCGAGGCCGCCGGGATGGGCCTGTGCCGTGGCGCGGTAGGGGGCCAGGGACTCCCAGGGGTATTCGGGTAGCCGCAGCACCGGCTCTACAGGCCTTCGGGAATCGGCTGCGGGGGCAACGCGGCGATCAGCGGGTGGTCCTTGGGGATCAGACCCATCTTGGCGGCGCCGCCCGGGGACCCGAGGTCGTCGAAGAACTCGACGTTCGCCTTGTAGTAGTCCGCCCACTCGTCCGGGGTGTCGTCCTCGTAGAAGATGGCCTCCACGGGGCACACCGGCTCGCAGGCGCCGCAGTCGACGCATTCATCCGGGTGGATGTACAGGGAGCGTTCCCCCTCGTAGATGCAGTCGACCGGACATTCCTCGATGCAGGCCTTGTCCTTGACATCCACACACGGCAGGGCAATCACGTACGTCACGTGGGACCGTCCACCTTCCAGGGGGTCGGAATGGGCCCGGCATGGTGCCGGGCTGGGCGAAGATTCCGTACCAGTCTAGTCCTGAGTCACGGGGTGGCGCAGGAGCGGCTGGGCCAGCAGCATCGTGAGGATCGCCACCACCGGGATTCCCCAGATCCAGACCGTGCCGGCGATCGCAGGACCGGGCAGGACTTGAAGGGTGTATTCGTTCGCGGCGACCGCCCAGGTGTCCAGCCCGGGCCAGTTCCCCAGGACCATGGCCGTGGTGAACGCGGCGATCGCCACCACTCCCCCGGTCCACACCACGGAGGAGCGCAGTGTCCACCACAGTTGAGCCGAGCCGGTCAGCAACAGCGCCAGCACCGCGCCCCATGGCAGGACCCAGGCGCCCTCCGCCGTGCTGGTCCCCCCGATCCAGCTGAAGTTCAGATGCAGGACCGTGCCGAGGAGCCCGACGCCGGCCCCCACCAGGACCGCGACGACCGCCGGCACCCAGCCGGGACGCCGCCGGTCCCGGCGGGGTACATCAGGACTTGGCACGGGCGCGGGCGGCCTTGTTGCGCTCGTTGGCGTCCAGGATGACCTTGCGGATACGGATGTCCTCGGGGGTGATCTCCACGCACTCGTCCTCGCGGGCGAACTCGAGGGACTCCTCCAGGGTCAGCCGCTTCGGCGGGGTCAGGCCCTCGAAGGAGTCGGAGGAGGCCGCACGCATGTTGGTGAGCTTCTTCTCCTTGGTGATGTTCACGTCCATGTCATCGGCGCGGGAGTTCTCGCCGACGATCATGCCCTCGTAGACCTCGGCACCGGGCTGGACGAAGAACGTGCCACGCTCCTGCAGGTTGATCATGGCGAACGGCGTGGTGGTGCCGGCGCGGTCGGCCATGAGCGAGCCCTTGTCCCGGTACTCGATGGGGCCGGCCCAGGGCTCGAAGCCGTTGGCGTAGGAGGAGGCGATGCCGGCGCCGCGGGTGTCCGTGAGGAACTGGGTGCGGAAACCGATCAGGCCACGGGCGGGGACGTTGAACTCCATGCGGATCCAGCCGGTGCCATGGTTCTTCATCTCCGTCATGCGGCCCTTGCGGGCGGCCATCAGCTGCGTGATGGGACCCATGAACTCCTCGGGGGAGTCGATGGTCATGAGTTCCATCGGCTCATGGAGCTTGCCGTCGATGGTCCGGGTGACCACCTGCGGCTTGCCCACGGTGAGCTCGAAGCCCTCGCGGCGCATCTGCTCCACGAGGATGGCCAGTGCCAACTCGCCACGCCCCTGGACCTCCCAGGCGTCCGGCCGCTCGGTCGGCAGGACCTTGAGGGAGACGTTGCCGATGAGCTCGGCATCCAGACGGTCCTTGACCTGGCGGGCGGTGACCTTGGCGTTCTTCACACGGCCGGCCAGCGGGGAGGTGTTGATGCCGACGGTCATGGAGATCGCCGGATCGTCCACAGTGATCAGCGGCAGCGGCTTCGGGTTCTCGGCATCGGTGAGGGTCTCACCGATCATGATGTCCTCGATACCGGCCACGGCCACGATCTCACCCGGTCCAGCCGAGTCGATCGGCGCGCGGGAGAGACCCTTGGTGCCGAGCAGCTCGGTGATCTTCACGTTCTTGAGCTGGCCGTCCTGGCGTGCCCAGGCGACCTGCTGGCCCTTCACCAGGGTGCCGTTGAAGATGCGCAGCAGCGCCAGGCGGCCCAGGAACGGGGAGGCGTCCAGGTTGGTGACGTGCGCCTGCAGGACCTCGCCCTCGGTGTACGTGGGAGCGGGGATGTGCTCCAGGATGGTGGAGAACAGGGGCTCGAGGTCCTCGCTGTCCGGCAGCTCGCCGTCACCCGGTTGGGCGAGGGAGGCCTTGCCGGCCTTGCCGGAGGCGAAGACCACCGGCAGGTTCAGCACCGAGTCGAGGTCCAGGTCCTCGACCTCCTCGGCGAGGTCCGAGGCCAGTCCGAGCAGCAGGTCCATGGAGTCCGAGACCACGCCGTCGATACGGGCATCCGGGCGGTCGGTCTTGTTGACCACCAGGATCACCGGCAGGTTGGCGGCCAGGGCCTTGCGGAGCACGAAGCGGGTCTGCGGCAGCGGGCCCTCGGAGGCGTCCACGAGCAGCACCACGCCGTCCACCATGGACAGGCCGCGCTCGACCTCACCACCGAAGTCCGCGTGGCCGGGAGTGTCGATCACGTTGAAGGTGATGGTCTGGCCGTTGGCCGAGGGTCCGGAGTAGAACACAGTGGTGTTCTTGGCGAGGATGGTGATGCCCTTCTCTCGCTCCAGTTCGCCGGAGTCCATCACCCGGTCCTCCACCTCGCCATGGCTGGAGAAGGCGCCAGCCTGGCGCAGCATCGCGTCCACCAAGGTGGTCTTGCCGTGGTCCACGTGGGCCACGATGGCGACGTTGCGGAGGTCGGTGCGCTGGGTGAGGGCTTCAGTCATAGGGGTGCCTGTTCATAGAGTGCGGCGGGCGGGCTGGGGCACGGCGGCGCGAACGGCCACCGTCAAGGGCCCCAACCGATTATACGGGACCCCGGCAATCCTCCGTTCCACCCCCCTCCACCTCCCGCACTCGAACACCTCCCACACCGGGCACAAAGTGACCCCGCCCCCACCCAAGTGCCGTGGTGAGGTCACTTTGCGCCTGGACATGTGGCGCTGGTGGGGAGCGGGGTCTGCGGGGTGGGGCACCCGCTGGCTGGAGCGGGGCCGGGGCAGGGAGCGGGGCCAGTCAGGGAGCGGAGCAGATCGGCGTTCGGGGCAGATCAGCGTGGGCAGCAGATCAGTAGGCGCGCTCGCCCAGGGACTCCAGGAACAGGCGGCGTTCGGTGCGCTTGGTGAGCTGCTCGTCCGGGTCCGGCACCGGGGCCGCGGAGAGCAGCCGCTTGGTGTACTCCTGTTCCGGACGGTGCAGCACCTCCTGCGTGGGACCCTGCTCCACCTGACGCCCGTCCTTGAGTACGAGCACGCGATGGGCCAGCATGTCCACCACGGCCAGGTCGTGGGAGACGAACAGGCAGGCGAACTCGTAGCGGGACTGCAGTTCGGCGAACATGTCCAGTACAGCCGCCTGCACGGAGACGTCCAGGGCGGACGTGGGCTCGTCTGCGATCAGCACCTCCGGGTCCAACGTCAGCGCGCGGGCGATCGAGATGCGCTGACGCTGACCACCCGAGAGCTCGTGCGGGAACCGGTTGACCACCGAACGCGGCAGCTTGACCGCGTCCAGCAACTCATAGGCGCGGTCCAGCTGCGTCTTCCGATTGCCGACCTTGTGGATGACCATGGGCTCGGTGATGATGTCACCGATCGGGAAACGCGGGTCCAACGAGGCGGCCGGATCCTGGAAGACCACGCCGATCCGCCGGCGCAGGGCGCGGGCCTCCCCGCCAGCCAGGCTGGGCAGATTCTTGCCGTGGATCCTCAGGGACCCCGCGGCCACGGGCAACAACCCCAGAACGGCCTTGGCGATGGTGGACTTGCCGGAGCCGGACTCCCCCACCAGGCCCAAGATCTCCCCCGGTGCCACGCGGAAGTCGATGTCATGGACCACGCGGTTCTTCTTACCGCGGTGGTCGTACTCGATGCACAGCCCCTCGGACTCGATGGCGGCGACCCCCGCCTCTTGGTCGGCTGCCTCCTCCGGTTCCCCCACCGTCAGCTCGGCGCCCAGGCGCGGCACGGAGCCGAGCAGACGTTCGGTGTAGGGGTGTTGCGGGTTCTGCATCACCTGGTGGACCTCGCCAGATTCCACCAGTTCCCCGCGCAGCATCACGCAGACCCGATCGGCCATGTCCGCCACCACGCCCATGTTGTGGGTGATGAGCAGGATGCCGGTGTTCAGCTGGTCCTTCAACGAGCGCAGCAGTTCCAGGATCTCCGCCTGCACGGTCACGTCCAGGGCGGTGGTCGGCTCGTCGGCGATGATCACCTCTGGCGAACAGCTGATCGCCATCGCGATGACGATGCGCTGGCGCTGACCGCCGGAGAACTGGTGCGGATACTGCTTGAGCCGGCTCTTGGCGTCCGGGATGCCCACCATCTCCAACAGTTCGACCGCCCGCCGATCGGCCTCCGTACCATAGGCGATGTCGTGCACGTTGAGCGACTCGGTGAGCTGGTCGCCGACGGTCAGCACGGGGTTCAACGCGGTCATGGGCTCCTGGAAGACCATGGCGGCATGGCGGCCGCGGATCTTGCGCAGGCCGGTGGCATCCAGCGCGGTGATCTCCCGGTCGCCGAGCATCACGGTTCCGGAAACGTTCGCATTGGCCGGCAGCAGCCCCATGGCCGTCGACGAGGTCACCGACTTACCAGAACCGGACTCGCCCACCAGAGCCACCACCTCACCGGGCTTGACGTCGAAGCTGACTCCCTTGACCGCGTGCACCTGGCCGAATTCGGTGTCGAAGGTGACCGAGACATCCTGGAAGGACAGGATCGGCCTCCCCTCCAGGTCGGGGTGCCGTTGCACCAGACTCAGCGAGCCGGTGGTCGGGGACGAGCCCGACGGCGGCTGCGCGCCCACGGTGCCGCGGGCACCCTGATCCTGGTGGTCACCCTGGTTCTTCTTGTGTCCGAAGATGCTCATGATCTGCCTTACCCCGCTCAGTTTCCGCTACCCATGAAACCGCCGAAGCGGGATCCGTTGATGGGCTGTCCAGCCGGGACATCCTTGCCGCCGGGTCCGGCCTGCGAATCGTTGGCGGCCTTGTCGAGTGCCTTCGAACGGCCGGAGATGCCGAGGAATCCACGCTTTTTACCACGCGAACCCTGCCGGGGGTCAAAGGCGTCCCGCAGACCGTCGCCGATGAAATTGACGGACAGCGCAATGGCCAGGATCAACATGCCGGGCCACCAGAACAGCCACGGCCTGGTGGTGAAGGCGCTCTGGTACTGGCTGATGAGCAGGCCCAGTGAGGAATCCGGTGGCTTGACGCCGAAGCCCAGGAAGGACAGAGAGGTCTCCAGCAGGATGGCCGCAGCGATGGCGAAGGTCGCATTCACCACGATCACGCCCACCGTGTTCGGCAACAGGTGCCGCAGGATCACCCGTCCGGGTTTGGCTCCCATGGCCACGGCAGCGGCCACGAACTCCTTCTCCCGCAGAGACAGCACCTCACCGCGGACCAGGCGGGCCAGGGAGGTCCAGGTGACCAGACCGAGCACCAGCGCCAAGGGGATGATGCCGCCGCCGAGACCGGAGGACATCTGGCCGAGCACTGCGGCCAGTACGAGCAACGGGATGACGATGACGAGATCGGTCATGCGCATCAGCACTGCGTCGACCCAACCGCGGAAGTATCCGGCGAGCGCTCCAACCGCCGCACCGATGACGGTCGACACCAGGCCCACCACCAGAGCGATAATGAGCGACTGCTGGGTACCCCTCATCACCAGGGCGAAATAGTCGTTGCCCGTCGTCACTTGACCGAAGGGGTGTTCGCCCCAGCGGATCCCCTCGCCGCCCAGCCACTCCGGCACGACGGACAGGGTGGGGGTACCACCGTCCACCGTCGGTCCGGTCGCGGCATAGCTCTTGTCCCACCAACCCGGGATCCCCGCGTAGCCGATGGAGCTGAAGGCCAGCAGGAAGATCAGCACCAGGAAGATGGCGGAGATCATGGCGGCCTTGTGATTGCGGAAACGGCGCCGAACGAGCTGGCCCTGACTGTAGGACTTGCCGGTGCGCTGGCGCAGTTTGGCGTCCTCGACCTCGGCCAGGTCTGCCATGTCGACGGCCTGCTGGGTGGGGCCGTTCTCGTTGCTCACGTTGCTCATCGGGCTCACACTCGAATCCGGGGGTCGAGGACGGCGTACAACACGTCCGCCAAGAGGTTGAAGAGGACGGCAGCCGTACCGGTGACCAGGAAGAAGGCCATGACGGGAGCGGGATCCACTTGTTCCAGGCCCACTCGGAAGAGATTGCCCATGCCCTGCCAGCCGAAGACCTGCTCAGTGATCACGGCACCGCCGATCAGGCCGGCGAAGTCGAAGGCCATGATCGTGGTGATGGGGATCAACGAGTTGCGGAACGCGTGCTTGAGGATGACCTGCCGTTCATTCAGGCCCTTGGCCCGGGCGGTGCGGATGTAGTCCTGTTGACTGACCTCAAGCATCGAGGCGCGGGTGTAACGCGAGTAGCTGGCCAGAGAGATCAGGGCCAACAGGATGGTCGGCAACAACAACTGGGTGCCCTTGTCCAGGAAATCCTCCCAGAAGGTGCCACTGAAATTCGGCGTCTGGGAACCGATCGTCGCAATGGGGCGCCCCACGATGTCCAGGTAACCCGGCCAGGAACGGAAGAGATGCCCCACGATGGTCAACCCGCCCATGATGACCGCAGTGAACACCGTGACGATGGTGGCCGCGACCTTGGAGTAACCGCCCATGAGTCGACCGACGAGAACGGCGACGCCAAGGGCCACGACGGCGAGGATGAGGATCACCAGCCAGTTCGGGTCCCACAGCAGGTTGTAGGTGGCGTAGTAGGCCACCATCCCCAAGCCTGCCGTGACCAGTCCCGCGTAGAGCACGCGGCGGTTCTTCAGGCCCGCACCCAGAACGGTGGCTCCGACCGCGGCAGCGACCCCGACCAGCAGGAGGACCACAGGGGGCATCTGCGGATAGCGGGCGAAGTTCAGCCAGTCCAGGTACGGAAGGACCACGCAGGTGAAGGCGAACGTGCCGAGGAAGGTGAACAGCCGGCGTCGGGCGCTTCCGGCCAGCATGGCCTGCAGAGCCAGGCCCAGGATCAGGCCGACGGCGATGATCGTGGGCCAGGAGAACCCGGGGTCTGGGTTGGAGAGCCAGTCGTTGAAGCCGATGGCCAGGTACTCCTTGAGGAGCACGGCGGCCCAGAAGACCGGCAGGGAGAAGAACAGGAAGGTCAGGAAGGTCACCACATAGTCGATCCCCGAGTACTGGCGGATGGCTGTCAGGATGCCGATGAGGACTCCGAAGACCATGGCGATGACGGTGGCCAGCACGACCAGTCGCAGGGTTGAGGAGGCGGCCAGCCCCAACAGGTCGATGACCTGCTGCCCGGAGCGGTTGGTGCCGAGGTCACACTGACCAATGACGCATTTGCCGACGCCGGTCAGCCAGTCCCAGTACCGCGTGTACCACGGCTGGTCCAAGCCCATGTAGTCGATGCGCTGTTCGATGAGGAACTCACGGTTGTCCGCATTGGACTCACGCAGATCCTTGAGCGGATCACCGGAGTTGATGGTGAGGATGAACAGCAGCAGGGAGGCGCCCAGGAGGACCAGGAATGAGCTGCCGAAGCGGCGGAGGATGAATTTCAGCACAACAGAACGTTGCCTTCCATACCGGGGGGGCGGGGAGATCGGCCCAGCTGTCACGGGTCACCCAATGTTACTCGAAAGTAACGTCAAGGATGGCCCAGGGAATCAGCGGGGGCCCGGCCGTTAGGTCGGGCCCCCACTTCCCCGGCGACTCAGTGCCAGGTGATCAGGGAACTGATCAACTCAGAGGGTCACTCGACCCGAGCCCACTGCTCCGCGTTCCACACGGCACCGCTCTGGGCGGCGGTGTTGCGCACGTTGGCGACGTCGGCCGAGTGGGCCACGATCCCCGGGTGTGCGTAGAGCGGGATACCGAACAGGTTGTCCCACAGGGCCTTCTCGATCACCTTCACCTGCTCAGCGTGAACGGCAGGGTCCACGGACGTGGCGAGGGTGTCCCAGGCCGCGTCCACCTCTTCATTGGCGAACTCGCCGTAGTTCTGCGCGCCCTCGGAGTGGTAGATGTTGCGGCCCGAGGAGATCTGGCCGGATCCGGCCCAGGCGAACAGGGCCACCTCCCAGTCACCCTGTGGCTGGACCACACCGAAGAAGTCGGCGTGGCCGGCATCGACGACGTTGAAGCCCGCCTCGTCACAGGACGACTTGATCATGGCCACCGTCTCGGAGCGGCGGGGGTTCGGTGAGCTGTAGCCGATCCGGACGTCCAGGTTGGACTCACCGGACTCCTCGACCAGCTGTGCGGAGCGCTCAATGTCGACCTCGTCGTACTGGCCCTCATAGGAGGCGTCCACGACCTCCTGGTAGTTCTCTTGGAACGGGAACACCTCGCGGGCGTTCATCACAACGGCCTCGGGATCCAACGGCTTGATCAGGTTGTCCACGATGTTCTGCCGCGGCACACAGAGGGCGAAGGCCTCACGCAGCTCGGGGCTGTCGGAGAAGATCGACTCCTCCATGAAGTTGAAGTCCAGGTGCTCCCAGGTGAGGGAGGCATCCTGCTGGATGACGATCTGATCCCCCAGCCCCTCCAACTGCTCCAGGGTGTCCACGGTGGCCTGCGGCTCAATGACGTTGAGGTCACCGTTCTGCAGGGCCTGCACATGCGTGTCCGCGGCTGCGAACCGGATGACCAGTTCCTGGGTGGCGGCCGGGGTGCCCCAGTAGTTCTCGTTGGCCTCCAGGGTGATGGACTGGCCGGGCTCCCAGCTCTTGAACTTGTACTGGCCGTTGGAGGGTGCGATCTCCTCGGCGGGCAGCTCGCCCGGGGAGGTGTTCCACCCGGTGTTCCAGAACTCGGCGGCCGGGGCCAACGCCTCGGCATCCTCGTTCTTGACGGCCTCGATCATGGCCTCCATCCCCATGCCGGACTGCTCTGCCACCACGTGGGCCGGCTGGGCCGTGTCCAAGAGGATCGGCCAGTCGGCGTACGGTTCCGCGAAGGTGATGGTGAATTCCTTGCCGTCCGTCTCGCCCTCCGGAGCCTCCGGAACGCGTTCGCCGAACTCCTGGGCGATGGCGTTGAACAGCGGCGTGGCGTCCTCACCCTCACCGGTGGCGATGCGCGGGTTCTCCACACCCCATTTGAGGATGTAGTCGGCGGCGGTGACCGGGGTGCCATCGGACCAGACGGCGTCCTCGTTGATGGTGTACTTCACCTGGAGCGGATCGTCCGAGACCTTCTCGTAGGTGCCGTACTCCTCGTTCTGGTAGATCTCCCCGTCGGTGCCGAAGTACGCGAAGGTGGAGATCATGCGCTCGGTGATGGCCGAGTTGTACGTGGAGTAGGTCTCCGGGGTCATGGAGTTGTAGGAGATGAACTCGTCCTCGCCCACGGAGTAGGAGATGGATCCGTCCTGGGTCTCCACGTCCCCCAGGTCTGCCTTGCCGGTATCCGCCGGTTCGACGGTGAGCTTGTTGCCGGCTTCGCCGGTGAAGACCTCACCGTTGCTGCCGCCGGAGCCGGTGTCTTCAGATGCGTTGTCCTCGGCCGGGCCGCCCGGTGCGCAGGCGGTCATGACGAGTGCCGAGCTGGCCAACAGGGCAGCAGCGGCAGAAAGCTTTGTGTACTTCATCAAAGCGTCTCCATTCAAACAGGTGCGAGACGTGGAGTGCTCCCGATCCGACCCGGATATGGGGTGGGAGGGTCGGTCCGATTCCGAGACCAATCCGGTTTCCCGGAGTGGGACCAGAGGGTGAGCAACACCACAAGGTGTGCACGACAATAGCCCCGCAACATGCGAAAGCAACATTGAATAGTGTGCCCGGAGACCAATCGTTACCATCCCGTAACTTAGCCGACGCTCGCAGAAAACCCCGTGTTTCCGGGCCGTTACCGGAGGTGGACGTCGTGTTAAGTTACGCCCCGAAACGGGTGTTTCACATCACGACCAGCAGATTCCCCGGAATTCAGCGGTTCCTTCACGTCAGCTGGGGCCCCACCGGAAAGTAGGGCAGGTAGGCCACCCCGGAGACGTTGTACTTGAACTTGATGCCCATGACGATGCGGATCCCCACGTGCATCCCCCACGCGCCGACGGCGAACACCTGCCCCAGGCGGCGGTTGACCAGGGAGAGGGGTGCCCCGAGCTCCACGGCCAGCGAGACCGCCGCCATGAGGGTGAACAGCTCCTTCTGCTGGTAGAGCGCCGTCCCGGCCGCCGGCTTCGCGGTGCCGAAGAGGTCCTTGCGCATGCCATCCACGGCGATCTGCCCGCGCAGTACGTCTCCCCCAGCCCACTTCACGCCCAGCGGACCGCGGACCTTGGCCATGCCGGAGATGAAGTACACGGCCACGGTGGCCACGTTCACGACATGGGGGACGGCGCCATACGCCCTGGCGTACCGCTGCGGGAACAGGGTGCCCTCCCGCAGCAGCGAGTCCACACTGAGTGCGTCGGCGGACCGGGTGGCGCCCAGGACCATCTGGTGCATGGTCATCATGTTGTCGCTGTGCAGCAGCATGGTCCAGGAGTTCCGATAGCTGATGGTCCACAGTTGCAGGGCCGCGTTGAGCGGACCCGTGACCCGGTGCCCCACCCCCAGGGTCGCGGCCAGGTTCACCCACTGCGCCGCATCGAAGATCCCGTCCGCCAGCTTCGCCGGCAGGGGCCTGTTCAGGACCTTGACCACACCCACAGGGGTGAACTGGGAGGCGTCCTGGGCATGGAGCTTGCGGAACATCGGCCGGCGCCTGAAGTTGTGGACCGCGGAGAACACCCCCGTGGCCACGCGCAGCACCGCCGGACGGATCGGCTGCGCCGCGGGCCGCAGGTGGTCCACCAGTGCCTGGAACACCGGCGACTGGAAGGACGGGAAAGTCGGCAAGGACGGGACGGGGGAATCAGCGCCGGTCATCGGACGGCCTCCTGCTCAAGTGCGGTCTGGACGGTTTTCTCGGTGAGGTAGTCCCCCGGCGTGTTCCCGGTACCCACGGGCCGCGGCGGGAGGTTGCCGAGCTCGGAGCGGGCCATCGGTCCCGTGGGCGGGCCCTGAGGGTCCTGCGCGGCATCATGGCGCCTCTCAGAGACGGCCTCGGCGGTGCCGCCCACCTCCGCCCGGGCATGGACGGTCTCCATCTGCGGGGTGGTGTTGCCGGCGTAGTAGGTGTCGAAGAAGTATCGCGAGCGCACCACCTCCACCCGGACGATGTCGGCTTCCCTCAGCCGCCGCACTGCCCCCGGCCCCTCTCCGGTGGCCCGGGGGCGTCGCTGCTGCTCGGCGAGGGCGTCGGCATACCGCTGGGCGATCTCCACACCGCGGCCCTGGCGCACCATCCGGGCGATCTGTTTGCGGACCTGGTTCAGGCCGCCGGCCCCGAAGTGGTGGTAGTGGGGGATGACCCGCCGGCCGTCGGCCGTGAACCCCGCCACGTGCGGGATCCTCGTGCGGTCCTTCCGGTCATCCGAGAACATGGGGTACGTGGACAGCGGGAAGGAGTCCTGTTCGTTCTTGTCCTTGCCATTGAAGTAGTGCCGGACGGGCGAGAGCAGCACGGCAGCCAGGGCGACTCCGGCCGTCAGGGCCCAGAGGTCGCGTTCCGAGGCTGCCGGGGCGGTGCCCGGGGACAGACGCGTGGCCAGGTGCATGGCAGGGTGAGGGTGCGAGAGGTCGGGGTTCACGGTGGTGTCCTTCGGTGCGGGTTTCGGTGCGAGTCTCAATGCGGGCGTGAGGCGTGGGTCAGGGTCGCCGTCGGTGTGCGGCGGCGTCGGCCAGGGCCGCACGGGCTGCGTGGAGGCCGGCCATGCCGTGGACTCCCCCGCCGGGTGGCGTGGAGGAGGAGGCGAGGTACAGCCCGGGGGTGGAGGTGCGGTGCGGGCTGAGGACAGGTGCGGGGCGCAGGATCTGCTGCAGACCACCCATGGACCCGCCGGCCACGTCGCCGCCGATGAGGTTGGGGTTCCAGGATTCGAGGGCTGACGGCGGGGTGGCCACCTTCCGCACGATCCGGTCCCGGAAGCCAGGCGCGAACCGTTCTATCTGGGTCTCGATCGCCTCGCCGACGGGGCCGTCGTAGCCGCCGGGGACATGGGCATAGGTCCACAGCACGGTCTTCCCCTCAGCCGCCCCGGTGGCTCGCGAGGGGTCAGCGCCCTGCTGCTGGCAGACCATCACGAAGGGCTGATCCGGCATGCGGCCGGCCTTGGCCTCGCGCTCCGCGTGTTCCATCTCGGCCAGGGAGCCGCCCACATGCACGGTGCCGGCGCCGCCGACCCGGGGATCAGTCCACGGGACCGGTCCGTCCATGAGGAAGTCGATCTTGGAGACGCCGGTGCCGTACCTCCAGCGCTTCAGGTGCCCTGCGTAGCGGTCGGTCAGGTCGGTGCCCTTCAGCTCGAGCAGCTGGCGCGGGGTCAGGTCGAGCAGGATCGCGTCCGCTCCGGGGAACTCGCCGAGGTCTGTGACCTCGTGGTTCAGGTGGACGCGGCCGCCGTGCGAACGCAGGACGGAGACCAGCGCGTCGGCGATCGCCTGGGACCCCCCGCGGGCCACCGGCCAGCCCCGCGTCATGCCGAGGGCACCGAAGATCAACCCGAAGGCCGAGGTCAACAGGTGCGAGGGCGGAAGGATCGAGTGGATGGAGGAACCGGCGAACAGCGCCCGGGCCGGCTCCTCCCGGAACAGGGCCCGGCCGAGCGCACCGGAGGGCCAGAGCGCGCGTACCCCGAACCGGGCCATGCTCACCACGTGCGGGGGCCAACGCACCAGCGAGGGTCCGAGGATATTGGCCAGATGGGTGTCGATGTCCCCGAGCAGGGGTGCGTGCAGGGCCTTCCAGGCCGCGCCGTCGGCACCGAGGCCGGCCACGGTGGCCTCCAGCGAGTCGTGCAGCACCGCAGCGGGCCGGCCGTCCAGCGGGTGGGCCATCGGATACTCCGGATGCACCCATTCCAGCCCGTGGGAGGTCAGGTCCAGGTCCCTGAACACGGGGCTGGCGACGCCGAAGGAATGTCCCGCGGCCCCCAGGTCCACGATGGTCCCGGGGCCCAGGATGTCTGAGGAGGCTGATGCTCCCCCGTAGGAGTGGTGCCGCTCGTAGACATCCACCTCCCAGCCGGCGCGGGCCAGCACGGCGGCGGCGGTGAGCCCGTTGGGTCCGGAGCCCACGACGACGGCCCGTCGCCCGCCGCTGGGCCGTGCGCTGTGGTGCGGTGCCTGGTTGACCATGGAATCCGTTTCCGTCCTTTGAAGATCCTGTGAATATCCTGCAGGTTCGGAATGAGGAATGGATGAGCCGTGGATGAGATGACGATGAACGTCCAGCTCACACCACGGTTAGGTGCCGTCGGCGAGGTCCTGCGGACTCGTCTGTGGATCCACCGGGGCGCCCGACTGATAGGCGGCGCGGGCCAGGGTGTTCGAGGCCATGGAGGAGACGATGACGAGGGCACAGATGGTCACCACCGCGACGAGCACGGTCCACCAGCCGAACCCCTCCCGGCCGGTCAGGTGGACGAAGACCCCGGCCACGATCAGGGGCAGGCCCAGGGCAGTGGCCGGGGAGAACACGTTCATCATCTGCAGTGCATCGTGGGCCCTGACCACGGACACGGCGGACAGCAGCACCCACAGGGACCCGCCCAGGAGCAGGACGGCCGCCAGAATCTCGTACGGAGCCATCAGCGCTCTCCTCTCGTCAGGATCCGGGCCAGTGCCACGGTGGCCAGGATCCCCAGGAAGGCGGCCAGCATGGCCGCATCCTGGATGATGGCCGATTCGATCTGGATGCCGATGATCATCAGGATGCCGATGGCCGCGAAGTACACGAGGTCACCGACCACGGCCCGTTCAGCGGCGGACGTGGCCGAGTAGATCCGATAGAGGCCCAGCAGCACGGAGATCCCCAGGATCCCCATGGCCACGGCCAGCAGGATCCCATAGGCGGAGTCGATGGTCATCGGCGAACCCCCTCGGTGCTCGGGCCGGCGGCGTCCGGGTCATCCCATCCGCTTCCCCGCGTCATCAGCAGCAATCGGTCCTCCATGTCCCGCAGACTCTGGTTGACCGCCTCCCGGTCCTGTTCGAAGACGCTGTGGACGAAGACCGTGACCGGTTCCGTGTCCGTGCCGTGTGCGGTGCCGACCACCAGGGTGCCCGGGGTGATCGTGATGGAGGAGGCCATCCAGGTCACTTCCAGATCGGTGGCGCAGCGCAGGGGGAAACCGACTATCGCGGGGTCCGCGAAGCGGCCCGGGGTGACGGCCCGCCGGGCCACGGTCAGTGATCCGGAGACGATCTGGCCGAACAACCAGGCCAGATAGCGCAGCATGTTCCACAGGCTGAAGCGCCATGCCTTCGGGCTCATTCGGCCTCACCTCCCAGGACGGCCTCCACGTAGGGGCCGGTCTCGAACAGCCC
Source organism: Citricoccus nitrophenolicus (assembly GCF_047305825.1). Lineage (GTDB taxonomy): Bacteria > Actinomycetota > Actinomycetes > Actinomycetales > Micrococcaceae > Citricoccus > Citricoccus nitrophenolicus. Next base: position 810,367 of record NZ_CP063070.1, read on the forward strand.
GGACGCCGCGGTCTCGATGAAGGGCATGAGCGTCCCGGCGAAGACGAACAACAGGACAGAGACGCCGATCATGGCCACCCCGGGGGCCAGCAGCCGCCCTGGTATCCGGACGCCGTCCGGCAGGGGCTGTTCCGGGCCACGGTCCCGAGTGCCATCGGTGAGGGCCGGCCGGTAGGTCCGGAGTGGTTCACCGGCGAAGGACCGCCCCCACAGCCGCTGCAGGGCCACCAGCGTGGCCACGGAGGCCACCACGATCGCCACGAGGAACACCGGTGCATACCAACCGGGGCCCCCGGGCGCGGCGCCCTGGCCTTCGGCGGCTCCCGCATCGGAGCCGGCCACCGAGAGGGCGAGCCCCAACTTGCCCCACAGGCCCGACATCGGTGGGAAGCCGGCCAGGGACAGCAGGCCCAGGGCCACCACCACGGCGGCGAGCCGGTCTCGATGCAGCAGACCGGAGATCCTGCCGAGGACCCCGGAGCCGTACGTCTGTTCCATCGCGCCGGCGGTCATCAGCAGGGAGGACACGGTCACGACGTGGTGGATCAGGTAGAACAGGCCCGCGGCCACTGCGGCAGGAGAGGCGATGACCACTCCGATGAGGATGTGGCCCACGCCCGCGACCATCTGGAAGGCCACGACTCCGCGGAACCGGTGTTCCCCGAGCGAGCCGAGGGCGCCCAGCACCATGGTGGCGAGGACGACGACAGCCATCACCACCGCGATCACGGTCACCCCGGCCGCCTCCCGCGGAGCGAAGGTGGTGAAGTAGATCCGGAAGATCGCGTAGAGGGCGACCTTCGTGTGCAGGGCGGAGAACAGCGCCATGACACCAGCAGAGGTCCCCGGATACGCACGGGGCAGCCATCCGTGCACGGGGACCACGCCGGCCTTGATGGCCAGGGCCAGCAGGATGACGGTCACCGCGAGGGCGACCTGCGGGTCCTCTCCCGCACGTCCGGCCAGGGCGGCCAGGTTGACGGTACCGGCCGAGCCGTAGACCAGTCCCACGCCCATCACCAGGATGGCGCTGGTGACCAGGTTGACCACGATGAACATCCGGCCGACACCCAGCCGGCGCCAGCCTCCGGTCGCCGCCAGCAGCGCATAGGAGGGCAGGAGCATGACCTCGACGAAGACGAAGAGGTTGAACAGGTCCCCGGTCAACAGCGCACCGTTGACGCCGGACATCAGGAGCAACGCCAGCGCCGGGACGAATCTCAGCCGGTCCTCACCGGAGGCGGTGAGGAACCAGCACGAAGCGGCCGTGGCGAGACCGGTGGTCGCCAGCATGACCGCCGTGAGGGTGTCCGAGACCAACGGTATGGCGATTCCGCCCTCAAAGTTGCCGACGGCACTGGCCAGCACCGGTTCCTCACGGTGGTAGACCATGAGCGCAATGGCGGCGACCAGCACCAACAACGGGATGGCGATGATGAGGAGACGGTCCACCGCTCGGCGCCGCAGGACCACGGAGGCACCCGAACACAGCATGGGCACCGCCACGAAAAGGGGCAGCAGGGACGCCACGAACTGATCGGTCATGCGCGCTCCTCCTCGGGTGTGGGTTCGGGTGCGGGTGAGCCATCGGTGTCCGGATGGTCCTCGACGGTCGGCGCCCTCTCCTGGTCGTCATTGCGGCCGACGACTGCCAGGGACAGCATCAGGATGGTGGTGGCCATCGAGATGACGATCGCCGTCAGCACGAAGGCCTGCGGCAGTGGGTCCGCCGCGTCCGCGGCCGTGGTGACATTCAGTAGCGGCTCGTGGCGCCAGCCGGGGACCCCGGAGGCCAGCAGCAGCAGGTTCGCGGCGTGCGAGACGAGGGTGAGCCCGAAGATCGTACGCACCATGTCCCGCTGCTGGAGCAGCCAGACGCCTGCGGTGGTCAGCACACCCACGGTGATGGCCAGGACAAAGGTGGTGTCCAGCATCTCAGCTCCCCCATTCTTCCGGCGGGACTCCCGAGGAGATGTGGTGCGTCCGGGGACGCACCGGGATGGAACTGGTGGCGGGCACCGGTTCCGGTTCCGGCTCGATCTCTCCGAGGAAGGCCTCATCCACGCGCTCCCTGGTGCCCTCGCCATCTTCAGTCGCCTGCACGTCCTGTGCCGTGCCGAGGACGTTGAAGGCGAGCATCACGAGACCGATCACGGCCAGGTACACGCCGGCGTCAAAGACCAGGGACGTGGACAGGTGCTGGCCGAGCACGTAGCCGTGCTGGGGCTCCATGTAGACCCCCGTGAAGACCATGTTCCACAGCCCAATCGCCACGGCCAGCACCACGCCCCCGCCGATCAGGTACAACGGCGCGCGCGGCGGGCCGATCTGCCGGTCCTTCGAGGTGGACAGGTAGAGCAGTCCGACGATGGCCGAGCCGACGAGCGCGGCGATGAATCCGCCGCCGGGCTCGTTGTGGCCGCGCAGGAACAGGACCGCCGAGACCACGGCCAGGATGGGCAGGATGACCTTGAGCATCAGCTGCAGTTGACTGGTGTTGCCCCAGGACTGCAGGATGGCGCGGCGCGCCGCGGGGGACCCGAGCTGGGGGCCGGCCGGGACCTCTGCGCCGTCCCCGGACGCGGCGGGATCCGCTGCCGGTTCCGGTGCCGATTCAGAGGCTGGTTCCAGGTGGCGGTTGCGGATCGTGGAGAGGATGGCGGCGATGGCCACGCCGGTCATGCCCAGCACGGACAATTCACCGAGGGTGTCCAGGGCACGGAACTCGACGAGGATGACGTTGACGATGTTGAACCCGCCGGTGATGTCCTCGCCGTTCTCCAGCAGGTAGGTGCCGACCTCTGATTTGCCCCGGCGGCCGGTCAGCCCCCAGACGGCCAGCCCTGTGGCCAGGCCGGCGCCGACGGCGATGACGGCCGCTGGTACTGCACGCGCAGTCCGGACGCGGCGGAAGGTCCGCGGCAGCTTCTGCAGCACCAGCATGATGACGATCACGGTCAGCGATTCCACGAGCAGCTGGGTCAGGGCGACGTCCGGGGCACCGAGGGAGACGATCTGCACGGTCACCAGGATGCCCACGGCAGACAGGGCCACGGTGGCGCCGAGCCGTGAGCGGGTCAGCGCCACGCCGAGGGCAGCGGCCACCAGCAGCACCAGCAACACGACGTCGACCGGGCTGTTGAGGTTCGGGTGCTGCGCCGGGAGGTGCCCGCCCGCGTTGAGCAGGAGCACCCCGGGGATCAGGACGGCCGCGAGGGACAAGACCATCATCGCGGCGTGGGAGGCGGCAGCGTCCCGGGCTGTGAGGCGATTGATCCCGGAGCCGAGGGCGGTCAGTCCGGAGGTGGCGGACTCGATCAACCCGGTGCCGCTGACGGGCAGCTGCGCGCGCTCGAGGGCCGGCCAGAGGCGGTGGCGCACGGCCACGGTGCCCAGGCCGAGGGCCAGCACGGCCACGGTGGTCAGCAGCTCGGCGTTGATGCCGTGCCACAGCGCGAAGTGCGGGTGGACCTCCGCCCCGGGCAGCGCGGCCGATGCCGCAGGACCCACCCCCGCGTCCAGCATCGGCAACGCGAACAGTGCCGCCACCGAGACGATGATGGGCAGGGCCATGCTGGCCACGAGGATCCCTCCGGGAGCGTGGTGTCCGGCGGCGGCCTGCCCCGTGCGTGCCGCCCGCTCCGGATCCCAGAAGCCGCCGACCACGATCTTGGCGCAGTAGGCCACCGTCAGCACCGAGCCGAGCGCGGCTCCTGCCAGGGCCACCGGCCCGGCCCAGGACGCCAGGGTGCCACCGGCACCACCGTCAGCGGCCCAGCCGTTGAGTGCCGTGAGGATCGACTCCTTGGAGATGAAGCCGAGCAGGGGCGGGATGCCGGCCATGGCCCCGGCGCCGAGGACCGTCACCGTGAAGGTGAAGGGCAGGGCGCGGCGCACCGCGGGCAACTCGCGCAGGTCACGGGTACCCGTGGCGTGGTCCACCACACCGACCATCATGAACAGTCCGGACTTGAAGAGGGCATGGGCGATCGTGTGGACGAGGGCCGCGACGATGCCGGCCTCGGTCCCGGTCCCGATTGCGGCGACGATCAGGCCGAGCTGGCTCACCGTCGAATAGGCCATGAGCTTCTTGAGGTCATGCTGCTGCAGGGCCCGCCAGCCACCCACGAACGAGGTGACCAGTCCGGCGGTGACGAGGAGGACGGACCACAGCACGTCATCGTGGAACACCGGGGAGAAGCGCAGCAGCAGGAAGATCCCGGCCTTGACCACGGCGGCGGCATGGAGGTAAGCGGAGACCGGCGTGATGGCGGCCATGGCATCCGGAAGCCACGAGTGGAAGGGGAACTGGGCGGACTTCGTCATGGCCGCCAGCGCGATCAGCAGCCCGATGGTGGTGGTGAAGGCCGGGTCCGAGGTCCACAACCCGGCCGAGGTCTCCGGGTCCAGGATCGCCGAGAGATCGGTGGTCCCCGCCCGGACGGCCACCAGGACCACGGCCACGAGAAGGGCCAGCCCGCCCAGGAACGTCACGAGCAGGGTGCGCATGGAGGGGGCGAAGGCGGTCTTGCCGGAGCGTGCGATCAGCAGGAAGGAAGCCAGCGAGGTCAGTTCCCAGCACAGGAACAGCACCATGAGGTCATCGGCACTGACCAGGCCGACCATGGACACCGTGAACAGGGCCATCCCCAGGTAGAAGCTCTGGTAGGCGGAGGGATGCAGAGCCCGGTCCAGGTAGCGGGTGGAGTACACCAGCACCACGGCCCCGATGAGCAGGGTGATCAGCGTGAAGACGCTCGAGATCGGATCGGCCGCGAAGGAGAGGTCGATCCCCCAGGCGGGGATCCACGGGACGGACCAGGTGTTCGGTGCCGGGCCGGAGGCGGAACCCGTCTCGGAGGGGCTTCCGGCCAGCAGCGCTGGAAGGTAGAGGACCGCAGCCCCCACATAGACGGCGGCGAGAGGCCATCCGGCATTGCGTCCGAGCCAACGGCAGAACAGTGGGGTGAGGAGGAGTCCAACCGCCAAGAGGGCAAGGGTGAGAGCGATGGACATGCCGTCCACACTACCAATCCGGGGTCAGGGCGACGTCCAGTCGCCGCTGGTTGACGGCCAGATCCGGGGGTCGCCGATCGTCCCCATTAAGCAGTGGCAGAACCGGGGCACCTTCATCCGCTGTTCGCCGCGAGCGAACGAATCAGATCGGACGCCTGCACGAGGAGGTCCCGGTCCGCAGGGCGCCCGCTGGCTCGGTCCGTGACCAACCCGACGGCCAGGTCCAGGTCCGGGTCGGCCCACCCGAGGCAGACTTCCGAACCGTTGTGCCCGAAGGTCCGCTCAGTGCTCTCCGTGCCGAACGGACACCGGCCCCCGGTACCGCCCAATTGCACCCCGGTCCCCCAGCGGGTCGGCAGGCGGGTCCACGCGTCACGGCCGCCGTCCGAGCTCGGCACGCACAGTGCTGCCCGTTCCGGGGCGCGCAACAGGCCGGCGTAGAACAAGGCGAGCTGCCGGGCAGTGGTCGAGATCCCTGCTGCGGGGATGCGGGCCTGGCGCACGGCGCGGCGGTTCAACACGGCGGCGACCACTGGCCCGCCCGGCCCCGCCCTCCACGAGCCGTCGAGGGGCAGGCACCGGTGCATCTGCGCGTCCGGGACCCCGGGGTAGACATCCGTCAGCCCCGCCGGGTCCAGCACCTCCCGGTGCAGCAGTTCCGCCCAGGCGTCGGGCCCGCCTCCGGTGGCCCGGCGCACCACCTCGGCCAGGATGAACCCGAAGTCCAGCGGCTGGTAAGCGGAGACCGAAGGATTCCTCCGTGCCCGGCGCCTTCCCCGCGCCACCCGCTGTACCGAGGATTCGGCACGGTGCATGGACAGCACCGCAGCCGGATAGGGCCCGGCCGAGGGCACGGCGGTGCGGTGGGTCAGCACCTCGCGCAGGGTGGTCCCGGCCTTGGAACCCCGCCCTCCGGTGCCGTACTCCGGCCAGTACTCGGCCACGGCGGCGTCCAGACACAGCACCCCGCGGTTGGCCAGCCGGTGGACGAGCAACGAGGTGAAGGGCTTCGACGCGGAGAACAACCAGCCCAGCGCATCGGCCGTACAGCCCGACGTCGCGTCCAGGACGACCTCGCCTCGGTGCACCACCGTGAGCTGCACCGAGGCCCCACGGGAGGCCGACACCTCGAGGACCTGCTGCCAGGCCGGAGAGGCAGGTGCCCGCGGGGTGCTCATGGCACCCCAGCGTAGTGAACGGTGGGCTGGGCGCATTCCCCCGTGTGCTCCCCCTACACTCGGCACGTGGAGAACTTCTGGCTGGCGTTGGGGCTGACGGTGCTGGCCGGGCTCAGCACCGGGATCGGCGGACTGATCTCGGTGGTGCCGCGCCGCACCTCCGGGCCGTTCCTCTCGGTCTCGTTGGGGTTCTCTGCCGGCGTCATGCTCTATGTGTCCTTCATGGAGATCATGCCCAAGGCGCTCACCTCCCTGACGGATGCCTCCGGTCCGACGGCCGGGCCGTGGGCCGCCGTCGCCGCGTTCTTCGCCGGCATCCTGGTCATCGGCGTGATCGACCGGCTGGTCCCCGCCCAGATCAACCCGCATGAGCCGGGTTCGGTGCACGATCCGGCAGCAGCTGTGAAACGCCGCCGCATGATGAGGACGGGGACCGTCACGGCCCTGGCCATCGGCATCCACAACTTTCCCGAGGGCTTCGCCACGTTCATCGCCGGCCTGACCGATCTGCAGGTGGCGTTGCCGGTGGCCCTGGCGATCGCGTTGCACAACATCCCGGAGGGCGTGGCCGTGGCCGTGCCCATCCGTGAGGCCACCGGTTCCCGTCGCAAGGCCGTGCGCTGGTCCTTCCTGTCCGGACTGGCCGAGCCGGCCGGGGCCTTGATCGGCTTCGCCCTGTTGATGCCGTTCATGAACGATTTCACGCTCGGCACCACCTTCGCGCTGGTGGCCGGGATCATGGTGTTCATCTCCCTCGACGAGTTGCTGCCCACCGCCCGCGAGTTCGGCAAGCACCACCTGGCGATGTACGGGTTGGTGGCCGGCATGGCCGTTATGGCGATCTCCCTGCTGTTGTTCAGTACGTTCTGACGCGGTTCGCTGACGGGGTGCCGAGACGGTGCCCTGACGGGGCCCGTACCGGCGGCCGGCGACGATGCGCCCGAATCGGCGTACCTATGGCGAGAGTGTAGAAATGGTGCATGACCATTGATCCGGGCCAGGCCCCAGACCCTGTTGCCAGCGCCCGGTCCCGTGCCCGGACGATCGGCTTCGTGCTGGCCGTGGCCGCGGTGGTCTTCATCGCCTTCTCCCTGCGGCCCGGGGCCACGGCACTGGGCCCGGTGCTGGCGGAGCTCTCGGCGTCATTGGGCATCGACGGCTCGGTGGCCGGGATCCTCACCGCCCTGCCGGGGCTGATGTTCGGTCTGGTCGGCTTCGTGGCAGTCAGCATCGGCCGCCGGGCCGGGCTGTCCCTGAGCATCGCCCTGAGCCTGACGCTCGTGGTCCTCGGACTGCTGCTCCGTCCCCTGGCCCCCTCCATCTGGGTGTTCGTGCCGCTGACGGCCCTCGCCCTGGCCGGCATGGCCGTCGGCAACGTGCTGGTCCCGGCCTGGATCAAGCGTCACGGCGGCGCCCGCACCGTGGCTCTGATGACGCTGTACAGCATGTTCCTGACGGTCGGCGGTTCCGCCGGCTCCGGCCTGGCCGCCCCGCTGGCCGAGGTGGCGGGTTCCACCGTCTCCGAGCCGGCCGACGGCTGGCGCTGGTCTCTCGGATTCTGGGGACTGGCCGCCGTCGTTCCCCTGGTCCTGTGGCTCCTGGTGGCCCGCCGCACCGGGCACGACTTCCCGGGGGCCCCGCCACAGGCCCAGCCGGACCGGCCGCTGCGGTCCTCACCGACCGCCGTGTTCCTCATGCTCCTGTTCGGGATGCAGTCCATGAACGCCTATGTCCAGTTCGGCTGGCTCCCTCAGATGTACCGGGACGCCGGGCTGGAGCCCACCCTCGCCGGCGGTCTGCTCTCCGTGGTCGCTGCCCTGGGCGTGATCGGCGGACTCGTCATGCCGACGGTGATCGACCGGTCCCGGACCCTGGCGCCATGGATGATCGGCTTCGGCACGATGACCGCCGCCGGCTGGGTGGGGATGCTGCTGGCGCCGGCCGAGGCCGGGCTGCTGTGGGCCATCCTGCTGGGGGTGGGCGGCTTCGCCTTCCCGACGGCCATCGCCCTGATTCCCGCCCGCAGCAGGTCCCCCCATGTCACGGCGCGGTTGTCAGGCTTCGTCCAGCCGTACGGCTACATCGTGGCGGCCGCAGGCCCCCTGGCCGTGGGCCTGATCCACACGGCCACCGACTCCTGGACGCTGGTGCTGATCCTGCTGGCCTGCTCCGGGGCGCTCATGGCCCTGGCCGGGCTGCGGGTCTCCGGGCGGGTCTTCGTGGACGACGAGATCGCCGCCCGTCAGTAGACGACGGCCTCCTGCAGCGTGGCCTCGCCGGACCTCTCCTCGCCGGAGGTGGTGGTCCACTCGACCTCGATCACGTCCCCGACGTTGTGGTCGTTGACGATCCCGGAGAGCTCGGAGGGAGTGGACACCGGCTGGCCGTTCACCGATCGGACCACGTCCCCCTCCCTCAGGCCGAGCTGCTCGGCCGAGGACCCGGGCGTCACCTCGACGATCACGGCCTGACCCTGCTCGCTGCCGACCACTATGCCCAGGGCCCCGTCCACGCCGATGCTCACGGTGTCTGTCTCCTCGCCGGAGACCACCTGCTCCACCACGTCCAGCGCGGTGGTCACGGGGATGGCATAGCCGTTGACCTCCTCGGCAGTCTCCCCCTGGGAGGCCGCCGTGGTGATGCCGACGATCTGCCCGCCGTCGTCCACCAGGGGCCCGCCCGAATAACCGGGGATCACGTCGGCGCTGCTCTCGATCAGCCCGGACAGCCGGGAGGCGTCATCCGGGACGCCGGAGGAGGCCACGATGGACTCGTCCAAGCCCGTCACCTCGCCGACCACGGCGGTGAGGTATCCCTGCCCGCCACCGTTGCCGACGGCTGCCGAGGGCTCTCCCCGGGACGGCGGCTCCGTGTTGATGGAAGCCGTGGCCAGGGAGGGGGCCTCCTCGATCTGGAGGACAGCCACGTCATGCAGGGAATCGCGGCCCAGCACGGTGGCCGAGTAGACCTCACCGGTGTCCGCCACGGTCACCGTGACGTCCGAGGCGTCCTCGACGACGTGGTAGTTGGTGATGGCCAGCCCCTCGCCGGTCAGCACCACGCCGGTGCCGGTGCCCCGGCCACTCATCAGCCGGGTGTCCACCAGGACGACGCCGGGGGCGTCCTCGACCCTGGTGCCCTGGTCGAGACCCGCATCGTCCAGGACCGGGCCGGCCTCCCAGTCGACCTGGATGCCGTCATGACTGTGCTGCAGCGCCTCCCCGAGGGGAATCCCGCCCGTGGCCGGCAGGGCGGGGCCCCGCTCCTGACTGGCCACGATGTCCTGGATCTTGTCGAACACCAGCAGGCCCACGCCTCCCGCGAGAACTGTGCCGGCCAGGAAACCCATCGCGATGATCATGCGGTAGGTGGCGCTGCGTCGTCGCCGGGGCCGGGGCGAGCTCGGATGCTGGTGACCCGGCTGTCTCGGTGCCGGGTACGGCTCCTGGGACCAACCGTCTCCCGAGGTCCCGTAGATTGGGCCGACTGCGGGAGGGCGCCCCGGAAAGGGCGGGACCCCGCCCGCTGTGCGGTCAGGGTCCCGCGGGTCTCCGGGCTCGTTCACGGTGTTCCGGTTCTCGTGGAGGGATGGGCGGAAGGGTCAGGTCAGCCGCGGACGGCGGCCAGGGCGGACTCGTAGTCCGGCTCGGTGGTGATCTCCGGCACCACCTCCGTGTAGGTCACGGTGCCCTGCGGATCGATCACGATGACGGCGCGCGCCAGCAGACCGACCATGGGGCCATCGGCCAGGGTCACGCCGTAGTCCTCACCGAAGGTGGAACGGAAGACCGAGCCCGTGGTGACGTGCTCGATCCCCTCGGCGGAACAGAAGCGGCCGGCGGCGAAGGGCAGGTCCGCCGATACGGCCACCACGGTGGTGTTCGCCAGATCAGCCGCGGCCTCGTTGAATCTGCGCACCGACTGCGCGCAGATCCCGGTGTCCAGGGAGGGGAAGACGTTCAGCACCACGGTGCGTCCGGCCAGGGACTCCAGGGTGACCTGGGACAGATCGGAGCCGGTGAGTTCGAATGCCGGGGCAGGAGTGCCCACGGAGGGCAGGTCTCCGACGGTATTGACGGGAGTTGACTTGAATGCGGTGGTTGCCATGCGCTCCAACCTAGCCGTTTAGGCTGTCACAGTGGAACTGCACAGCAATGTCACCGACACCGCCCTGCTCTTCGAGGGTGGGGGGATGCGGGCCTCCTACACCTCTGCCATGGTGGTGGCCCTGCTGGAGGCGGGCCTTCACCTGGACTTCGTGGCCGGCATCTCGGCCGGGTCCTCCAACTCCGCCAACTACCTGGCCCGGGACCCGTGGCGGGCCCGGCACTCCTTCGTGGACTTCGCCGCGGACCCGAAGTTCGGCAACTGGAAGACGTTCCTGCGCGGCGACGGGTTGTTCAATGCCCGGTACATCTACGAGGAGACGGGACTTCCGGACCAGGCCCTGCCCTACCCCTGGGATCGGTTCCGGGCGAATCCGGCGGACCTGCGCATCGGGGCCTTCGATGCCGAGTCCGGTGAGGCCGTGTGGTGGGGTCGAGAGGACGTGTCCCGGATGGCCGACCTCATGGTGCGGGTCAGGGCATCGAGCACGATGCCCGTGCTGATGCCCCCGGTGCGGCTGGACGGCCGGACCTACGTGGACGGCGCACTGGGCCCGGATGGCGGCATCCCGCTCTCTGCCGCCCAGGACGCCGGCTTCGAGAGGTTCCTGGTGGTCCTGACCCGGGAGCGCGACTACGTCAAGGCCCCCGAGCGCTTCCCCCGCTTCTACCTCCGCTACTTCCGGAAGCATCCGGCCATCGCCCAGGCCCTGATCACCCGTTGGCAGCGCTACAACGACACCCGCGAGCGCCTGTTCGAGCTCGAGCGGCAGGGCAGGGCCTACCTGTTCGTCCCCGAGACCATGCCGGTCTCCAACGGGGAGAAGGACGTGGCTCGGCTCGCCGCCGCCCACGAGTTGGGTCTGGCGCAGGCCCGTCGGGAACTGCCGGCCATCCGGGAGTTCCTCGGCCTGCCGGCCCAGTAGCCGGCCCGTCTCACACGCTGGGTGGCAGCACTGGACCGGATTCCGGGCGGGACTACTGCGCGGAGTCCGGCAGACCGAAGACGCGGTCGAAGCACCAGGCGTACACAGCGTTGTAGATCAGGAAGAAGACGAGCAGGGCCGCCTCATAGAGGAAGGCCTCCCACAGGTTGACCTGGAGCAGCAGCGCCACGGCCGGCACCAGGAACACCAGCAGGCCGGCCTCGAACAACACGGTGTGCGTCAGGCGCACCCAGAGCGGGCGGCCGGTGTGGCCCGAGCGGCGCTCCCAGCGCTCGAAGAGCGTGTTGAACACCATGTTCCAGATCAGCGCCACCACGGAGGACACCACCCCGACGGCGGCGCTGGCCCCGGGAGGATTGCCCATCAGCGTCAGGATGACCGTGGCGAACAGGATGGCGAAGGCCTCGAACACCACCGCGTAGACGATCCGACGAACGGTCGGCGTCCGGAACACGCGGCGTCCTATCAGTGCCGGGCGGCCGCCCGGTGCCATGGGGACCTCTCGGCCGGATGCTGCGGTCGCTGCATCCGACGGGGATTCAGTGGACTCTGAGGACTCTGAGGACTCGGTGGTCTCGGTGGGATGGGGCGCGTTGGCGGACATGAGAAAGGACCTCCCAGATTTCTCCATGGGAAGTCCTCGACCGGTTTCGCGTCCATGGAAGTGGATGCTCGGCGCCGGAGCCGACCGGCCATGAGAGCCGGCTCGGTGGGGACCGGTGGTCCCATGACGCCGTGACGTGATTCTATCAGGGGTCAACGCCCACCCGGCCGGTCACATTCCAAGCCGACCCTCCACTGCGGAGCACGCCACCACGGTGGGATGCCGCCGCCGTCGTATGCTCTGACCATGCCGATCACGCGAGAGCACCGCGAGACCCCAGCCCACGACGGCACGCCCCCGGCGTGCGCCTGCCCGGGAGGCCCCCGGTGAGCGGCGGGCTGGTCGCCCTCCTGGACGATGTCGCCGCGCTGGCCCGGATCGCCGCAGCCTCGGTGGATGACATCGCCGCCGGTGCAGCGAGGGCGGGCACCAAGGCCGTGGGCGTGGTGATCGACGACGCGGCGGTCACCCCGCAGTATGTCTCCGGCGCGGATCCCTCCCGCGAGCTGCCGATGATCAAGAGGATCTTCTGGGGCTCCCTGCGGAACAAGCTGCTCATCATCCTGCCCGCCCTGCTCCTGATCAGCTCGTTCATCCCGTGGATCATCCCGTGGATCCTGATCCTCGGCGGGACCTACCTCTGCTATGAGGGCGCGGAGAAGGTCTGGCACAAGCTGCGTGGACATCACGCCGAGAAGCAGGAACCGTCCTCCCGGAAGGGCCCCGAGGCCGAGGACAAGGTGATCAAGGGCGCCATCACCACTGATTTCATCCTGTCCTGCGAGATCATGGTCATCTCCCTGAACGAGGTGGCCACCGAGTCCATCTGGCTCCGCGCCATCATCCTCTTGGTGGTGGCGATCGCCATCACCGTCCTCGTGTACGGTGCCGTCGCGCTGATCGTCAAGATGGACGACGTCGGCCTGCACCTCGCGCAGAAGGAGGGCGCCGGTGGCGGCACCCGGCGGTTCGGCGAACTCCTGGTCCGGGCCATGCCGAAGGTCCTGGCCGCGATCACCCTGATCGGCACGGTCGCCATGTTGTGGGTGGGCGGGCACATCCTGTTGCAGCAGGCGGCGGAAGTCGGACTGCACGCCCCCTACGACCTGGTCCACATCCTCGAGGAACCCGTGGCCGCGATTCCGGTGGTGGGCGGATTCCTCGGCTGGCTGGTGAACACCCTGTGTTCAGCGGTCGTCGGCCTGGTGTGGGGCCTGCTGGTCCTGGCGGTGCTCCATCCGCTGTTGAAGCTGCTGCCGATCGGCCGCGCCGACGGCGGCGGCGAAGACGGCGGCGGCCACCACCGGGGCGGCCACGAGGAGGGTTCCCTCCGTGCGGCCGCCGCGGGCCACCGCCCGGGGCGCACCAGGCAGACCCCGGGCCGACGGCCGACGCCCAACCCCTAGCCGGCGTTCCCGGCAGCCGCCGAGGAGAAGGCCCACATCACGCCGAAGCGGTCGAAGGCCTGCCCGTACCAGTCGCCCCAGGGCGCCTGTTCGAAGGGCATGTTCTCGGAGCCGCCGGCGGCCACCAGCTGGCCCATCAGCTCACGGGCCTGCTCAGGGTTATCCACCGTGTACAGCAGGGAGTAGGCGGTGTCCCGGACCGGGTAGTCCTGGTCATCCATGACGTCACCGCCGGCCAATTCCCCGCCGGGCAGGGACAGCGTCACGTGGGCCACTGCCTGGGGGTCGGGCTCGAACGGCAGGCCCTCCATGGGGGTGTCGCCGTAGCGCAACAGGTTCAGTTCACCCCCGAAGACCTCGTGCCAATGCTCGAAGGCCTCTGCGGTGGTACCGGGCAGGGAGATATAGGTGGCGAGGGAGGTGCTCATGGGGTGCTCCTGGTTCGTGAGGGGCCCGTTCGGGCGTGGTCCCACCGGTGTGGGACCGGTGTAGGGGCCGGGTTGCCACCACCAGCATGATCCCGTGGCCCCGTGCCTGCATCTCCGATCCTGCGCAGCCTCCGTTCGAACCCCTGTCCACTCCCCCACTCCCGCGCCCCTTTCCCTTTCCCTTTCCCTTTCCCTTTCCCTTTCCCTTTCCCCTCTTCCGGTTCGCCCGGGAGTCGACCCCTTGGAGGCGGAACGCCGGCGGGAATACAGTCGGATCGTGAGAGCGACTTCTACGGGTACGGCCTTCGTCTTCGCCGGCGGCGGAAACCGTGGCGCGGTCCACGTGGGCCAGCTCAGGGCCCTGTTCGAGCGCGGCATCACCCCGGACCTGGTGGTCGGTACATCCGTGGGCGCCCTCAACGGTGCTGTGGTGGCGAGGGACCCGCATCCGGACGTGGCCCACGAGATGCTGAAGATGTGGCAGACGGATGAGGCGCGGGCCGTGTTCGGACAGTCCTGGGCCAGTCAGGCCGGACGGGTTGTCCGCGGCCGCACCTACACGCTGTCCGCCAGACCGCTGGTCACTCTGATCTCGTTGCACTTTCCGCCCCTGGCACGCATCGAGGACCTTGAGTTGCCCTTCGTCACGGTGGCCACCTCGATCGAGCGGGCCGTGGAGCAGTCCTTCGACTCCGGCCCGCTGGTCCCGGCCGTCGTCGCCTCAGCCTCGGTGCCGGGGCTGCTGCCGCCCACCGTCATCAATCACGAGCACTACCTCGACGGCGGCCTGGTGGCCTCGGTGCCCCTCGGCCAGGCGGTGCGGCGCGGGGCCACCACCATCTACGTCCTCCAGGCCGGCCAGCTGGACAAGCAGCTGAAGGTACCGACCTCCATGATGGAGACGCTCAACGTCTACGTGGACATCACACGCCGGCACAGCTTCACCCACGCCATGGACCACGTCCCGGAGGGCGTCACCGTGCACGTGTTGCCGACCGGGGGCCGGCCGAGGGTCCGCGGCCTCAAGGCCCTGATGTCCCTCGAGCACACCGAGGAGCGGGCGGATCTGGCCTATCAGGCCAGCGTGGTGGAGCTCGACCGCATCGCAGGCCGGTACCCCACCTGACCCGCCGCCCCTAGCATGGGCGCATGAGCACCGTCGATCCCCAGATCCTGGACCTGGCCACCGAGAACGGGCTGCTCCTCGAGCCCTCCTCCGTGGCCGTCAACGAGATGGGTCTGGACTTCCGCGTCGCCCTGGCCACCACGGCATCCGCCACCGCCGCGTCCGCCGCCGGGGAGCGCTGGGTCCTGCGGATCCCCCGCCGCCCGGACGCCATGGACCGCGCCGGAACGGAGGGACAGCTCCTGGCGGCGATCCGCCCCCATCTCGACACCGCCGTCCCGGACTGGCGGATCCACACCCCGGGTCTCATCGCCTATCCCGCCCTACCCGGCGAACCGGGACTGACCCTGGACGGGTCTGGGGCGCCGGCCTGGCACCTGGACATCGCCTCTGAGCGGTACGCGCGCTCCCTCGGCGCCTTCCTGGCCCAACTGCACGCCATCGATCCAGCGGAAGTCGCCGGGGCCGGCGTCGAGGTCCTCACCCCGGACGCGGTACGCCAACGGTGGCGGCGAGACATCGAGCGGGTGGCGGCCGAATTCACGGTGGCCCAGCCCCTGGCGGAACGGTGGAATGCGTGGGTGGCCGAGGACAGCTACTGGCCGGAGTTCTCGGTGCTGACCCACGGGGAGGTCTACCCGGCGCACACCCTGGTGCGGGACGAGGAGATCACCGCCGTGCTGGACTGGACCACCGCCGAGGTCGGCGACCCGGCGAAGGACTTCGCGTTCCACCATTCGGCGGCGCCCTCGGAGGCCTTCGGCGCCGTGGTGGACGAGTACGTCCGGCGGGGTGGCCGGGTGTGGCCCCGTCTGCCCGAGCACTGCGCTGAGATCATTGCGGCCTCGCCGGTCGAATATGGGCTCTACGCCCTGCACACCGGCGCGGATGAGCACCGGCAGGCGGCACAGGAGCTGCTGGACCCGGTGCCCGCCTGACCGGCCCACGGCCACAGGCCACAGGGCTCTTGGTCAGGTGTGCTCGAGGAAGCCGCCCAAGACCTCGGCGAACTTCTCGGGCGCCTGGGAGTGGACCCAGTGGCCGGCCTCGCGGATGGTCACCTTGTGGGTCCTCGGGAACAGGGCCCGCATGCGGGAGGCGTATTCGTCGCGGACGTAGTCCGAGCGGCCGCCTGCCACCCAGAGCACCGGTCCCTCGAAGGTGGCCTCTCCCGTCTCCGGGAAGCCGCCGATCGCCTCCAGGCTGGTGCGCAGCAGCTCCAGATTCGGCTCCCAGGTGTACCCCTCCGGGCCGCTGCGCAGGTTCTGCAGCAGGAACAGACGGGTGGTGTCCCACGGGATGGGCTCCCGCAGGGCCTCGTCCGCGTCCGAGCGCCGGTCGATGGCCGTCAGGTCCACGGCCGCCAGGCTGTCCAGCAGGTGAGCGAACTCGCCCTCGGCCCCGCCGGCCTGCGTGGGCGCGATGTCCACCACGATCAGCCGTGAGACCACGTCCGGGTGACGCAGCGCCAGCACCATGGCCACCTTGCCGCCCAGGGAATGCCCGACGACGGCCACGGGACCTTCCGCCGCCACGCCGGCCCGGAGCGTGGCCGCCACGGAATCGGCCATCTGGCGATAGTCCACCGTGTCCGTCCACTCGGATTCACCGTGATTGGGCAGGTCGACCAGCAGGCTCCGGTACTCCGGCGCCAGGTCCTTGGCGATGCGGTTGAAGTTCTTGCCGCGCCCGAAGAGGCCATGCAGGAAGACGACGCGGTGGCCGGGGTCGGAGGGCGCGTCCGGTCCGCCGGTGTCCGTGGTGTGCAGGGTGCTGAGAGGAAGGTCGTCCACGCTCCGAGCCTAGGGGATGCCCGGCGCACAGTCTCCCGGCAGCCTCGTGGCCGACAGCTTCTGGCCAGCTGGGGGCGGATAGGAGCGTGGTTACCGTCCGGTTTATGGTGGAGACCATGTCATCTTTGGAAACCCCTACCGAGAAGCCGCCGAAACCGTCCGACAGATCGCCGCGAGAGACCGCAGCTGAGGCGGATGCGGCGGCCGGTCACGAGCCCCAGTACAGCAATCGACTCATCCCGTGGGTCCTCTGGCCCACCCTGATCATCATCGTGCTGTTCGTGGGAGTGACCCTCGTCTTCCCGGCAGCCATGGAGTCCGGGATCTCCGCGGTCCAGCAGACCGTCATCAGCAACTTCAGTTGGTGGTACCTGATCCTTGCCTTCTGTTTCGTGCTGTTCTGCGTCTACCTGGGGTTCTCCCGCAAGGGCAACGTCAAGCTGGGCCGTCCGGATCAGGAACCGGAGTTCTCCACCATGTCATGGCTGGCACTGCTGTTCGCGGCGGGCATGGGCATCGGCCTGGTGTTCTACGGGATGACCGAACCGCTCATCCACTTCGCCACCCCACGTCCGGGTCTGGCGGCCGCCGATCCCACCCTCGGGGCCCGCGCCGAGGACGCCCTGGCGCTGACCTACCTCCACTGGGGTCTGCAGCCCTGGGCCATCTACGCCGTGGTCGGCCTGGCCATCGCACACGCCATCCACCGGCGTGGACGCCCCCTGTCCATGCGTTGGGCGATCGAACCGCTGATCGGAGAGAAGGCCACCCGCGGCGGCTGGGGAAATGCCATCGACAGCTTCGCCCTGATCGGCACCGTCTTCGGCGTGGCCACCTCCCTGGGGCTCGGCGTCACCCAGATGGCGGCCGGCCTGCGGTCCATGGGGGTCGTCGGAGAGGATGACCTGTGGGTCGAGTACGCCATGATCGCCGTCGTGACCGGCTTCGTCATCTGGTCCGTGGTCTCCGGTGTCAACCGCGGCATGAAATGGCTCTCCAACACCAATATGGTGATCGCCGCCGGGCTCGTCCTGTTCCTGCTGATCGTGGGACCCACGCAGTACCTGGCCAAGGAGATGGTGCAGACCTTCGGCCACTATCTGCAGAACTTCATCGGCAACTCCCTGAACTCCTCCGCCTTCTTCGGCGTGGACGGTGACGCCTGGCAGGCCAGCTGGTCCACCTTCTATTGGGCCTGGTGGATGTCCTGGACGCCTTTCGTGGGCGTCTTCATCGCCCGAATCTCCCGGGGCCGGACCGTCCGCGAGTACCTGCTGGGCGTGATTCTGGTGCCCACCATGATCTCGGTGGTCTGGTTCGGAGTTCTGGGCGGCACCGCCATCTTCTACGAGACCAACCGTCCGGACTGGTACACCTCCGTGGTGGCCTCCGATGGATCGGTGGACGTCAACTCCGCCCTGTTCCAGGTCCTGGAGCAGTTGCCCGGCGGCGCCATCCTGGTGGTCGGGGCCATCCTGCTCTCGGCGATCTTCTTCGTCACGTCCTCGGACTCCGGATCGCTCGTGATGGCCATGATCGCCACGGGCGGCAACCCCGAGCCCCCGAACCGCATCCGGGTGATGTTCGCCGTGGCCACGGCAGTCATGGCCGCCGCGCTGCTGCTGGCAGGTGGCCTGACGGCCATCCAGACCCTGGCGATCACCATCGGACTGCCCTTCACGGTCCTCATGGTGTTGATGTGCATCGCGGTGTTCAAGGCCCTGCACGTCAACGTCCAGCGGACCGAGGCGATCCGGCGCATGACGTTCCTCGCGGACATCTCCGACCGCTTCGGACTGGACTCGGACGACGATGCCGTGGAGTCCGGGCCCGTCTCCGCCAACACGTGGTGGTCCTCCCTCAGCCGCGCACGGCAGAGGGAGATCCACGAGCGTGTGGGCCCGCACACCGGGCGTAGGGTCCGTCAGGCGGAGAGCACCTCGGACTCCAGCCGCGAGTAGCTGGTCTCCATGCCGTCCGCCATGCCCGTGGCCAGGATGGTCTCCCGCAGGGGCGCTGCCGGGTAGGTGACGAGCAGGGACAGGAGGGTGCCGCCCTCGACCGGCGTGAGCGTCAGCTCGTTGCGGGTGGCGGTGTCCTCCTGTCCGATCATCGCCTCGGTGGTGACGGAGCGGCGCGGCGGATCGATCTCCAGGACCGACCCGGTGAAGCCGAAGCGGTCGGCACCGTCCTCCCGCTCCCACTCGTAGCGGTAGGTCTGGCTGACGGCCGTCCCGACCTCGCAGACCGGCATGGTCCACCCGTCCGGTCCGAGCAGCCACCGGCGCAGCAGCTCGGGGTCGTGATGGGCCCGCCAGACCTGATCCACGGGGCCGCGGATCACGCGGCTGAGCCGGGCCTGACGGTCTCCGATCAGTTGGGTCCGCACGGACCGGCCGGCCGCGAAGGACTGCAGGTCCGCCACCACCGCGTCGATCTGACTCATGGCGGAGAGCGTGCCCTCCTCCATGCCCTGGCTCATGATCGACTCCAGATCCTCGGCGGAGTTGAAGTGGGTGGTGTGGACCAGCCGAGACCCACCCTCCGTGGATTCGAAGGCGAACACCATGCGCATCACCGGGGCATGGGGATCTCGCTCTCCGTCCTCGGTGGTGAAACCGTCCAGCACCTCGAAGGACACTCCCTCCGTGACGGAGAGGAACTCGAACCAGGCGGCGGCCTTCTCGCCCTCCGGTCCGGTCATGTAGTAGTGCGATTCCCCACCCGGATACATGTCGTGGCGCGTGAAGGTGGCCGGCCAACCGACGGGTCCCCAGAACGACTCGAGCTGCCGGGGGTCCGCGTAGGCGTCCCAGAGCCGGCGCACGGGGACGGGGAAGTCCGCGACGATGGTCATCGTCAGGGACTGGGGGTCTTTGGAGACGTGGGTGACGGGCATGGTCATGCCTTTCCGAGGTGTCGTTTCGAGGTGACTTTCCGAGGTGTCAGAGGGGGCTGCCGGGCTGCGGGCCCGGATCGTCTGCCAACAGGGCGTCGAGTCGCCCGATGCGCTGGCGCCACAGTTGCTCATAGCGGTCCAGCAGCAGCCGGACCTGTCGGAGGGTGTCGGGGTCGCCGCTGACGAGCCGCTCGCGGCCCTTGCTGTTCTTCGTCACGAGGCCCGCCGATTCTAGGACGGAGACGTGCTTCTGGACGGCCGCGAAGGACATCTCGTAGTCCTCGGCCAGCACGGAGACGGAGATCGACTCCGTGAGGGTCCGGCGCACGATGTCCCGTCGGGTGGTGTCGGCCAGGGCCCGGAAGATCCGGTCCACCTCGTCGTCACTGAGTCCTGTTCCCGGGTCCGCTGCGCCGGACGCAACACCGGCTGCTTGATATACAACCATGTTGTTGTACGTTAGTCCTGCCCTGCGGGCCCGTCAACAGCGTGCCGTCGAGAGAGGCCGGTCAGGAGCCGTCTGGCGGAGTCCCCTGGCGGGAGTCCTCTGGCGGGAGTCGACCGCCAGGCGCACACCCACCGACCCCCTAGACCTGAACACCGGCTGGCAGCAGCCTGACCGCGGTGCCCAGACTCGGTTGGTACGTTGCCCGAAGCCATCATCGAAAGGACGGTCATCGCAGTGCGTTCAACCCCGCGATCCACCACGCCCAAGAAACTCCTGACGAGCGTCGCGCTCGTCGGCTCCCTGTTCGGCCTCGCCGCGTGTGGCGGCGGGGACGGTGAGGGCGGCGCCGAAGGCGGCGGGAGCAGCAGCGCGGCCGCCTCCCAGCCCGCGTCCGGGGGTTCCTCCGAGGGGGCCCAGGCCGCCCCTGAGGACGGGCAGCCCTCCATGCCCGAACCGGACGTGGAGAACGTCCCCGAAGTCGTGGCCACGGTCAACGGCGAGGAGATCTCCGGCGAGGAGTTCACCACGGCCTATGAGGGCCAGTTCCAGCAGATGGCCATGCAGTCCCAGATGTCCGGCCAGGAGATGAACCAGGACGAGATGAAGAAGCAGTTGGCCGAGTCCATGGTGGGCACGGAACTGTTGGTGCAGGATGCCAAGGAACAGGGCCATGAGGCCTCCGAGGAGGACATCAACGCCTTCCTGGAGCAGACCGCGGAGTCCAGCGGAGTGGCCTCCGTGGACGAGTTGCTGGCCACCTTCGAAGAGCAGGGCTTCAGTGAGGAGCAGATCCGCTCCGACGCCGAGAAGCAGGTGATGCTGGACCAGTCCATCGAGCAGCTGGACATCCCGAAGCCTTCGGACGAGGAGCTCAAGGAGCTCTATGACTCCTCAGTCGCAGCCCAGTCCGAGGCTCAGGGCGGTGCCCCCGCAGAGGAAGGCGCCGAGGGTGAGAGCGCCGAACCCGAGACTCCGTCCTTCGAGGAGCTCAAGCCCCAGCTCGAGCAGCAGGTGACCTCTCAGAAGGAGAACGAGGCTCTGACGAAGCGCATCGCGGAGCTGCGCGAGGGCGCAGAGGTGGAGATCAAGCTCTGATCAGGCCCTGACCGCCCCGTTTGACGTCGCTTCCCCTGGCCCTCCATCAGACAAGAGGCCAGGGGAAGCGCATGTCCGTGGGGTCACGGGAAACTCCCCTCAAGGAGCACGGCCTTCGCCAGTTGGCCGAGCGCCTCGATGCTCCCGCACTCGAGCAGGGTGATCTGCCCGGGGCGGACTCCGGCCCTGACGGCCAGTTCTGATCAGGTCGGGTTGAATGGGAGGATGCACATCGTCCTCGGTCCGGCGCCCGGCGCCGCTGCTTC
This sequence comes from Citricoccus nitrophenolicus, assembly GCF_047305825.1. Taxonomy (GTDB): domain Bacteria; phylum Actinomycetota; class Actinomycetes; order Actinomycetales; family Micrococcaceae; genus Citricoccus; species Citricoccus nitrophenolicus. Next base: position 831,679 of record NZ_CP063070.1, read on the forward strand.
AGAGCCATGGTTGCCCGTGGTGGTTCGCGAGGACAGGACAGAACCGCTCCCACCGGTTCCCGCCGCGGCACTTCCCGGCCTGGTCCGAGATCTGCCCCGGCAGCTCGGGAGGGAGCCCGACCAGGTGCGCTGGGTCTTCGCCTCGGTGTCCTCCGGGTACCGCCCCCTGCTCGAGGCCGGGATCCGGATCAACCGATGCTGGGACCTGGGCCTGTGCCAGCGCATCCTGTCCACGGGCGCCGGTTCCTCCTACTCCCCCGCCGTGGATGTGCCCGTGCTGGAGCCTGAACCGTGGTTGCGCCGGCAGCCACCGGAGCGCACGGACCAGGGGACCTTCTTCGACCTGCCCGCCGCCGGCCACGGTCCCCGGCAGGCCCCTCCGGCCGAGGACCTGGCACGCGAGCTGGTCACCCAGCTGCAGGCGGTTGACCGTTCCAGTGCCCCGCACCGGCTGAGACTGCTGCTCGCCGCCGAGTCCCAGGGCGCCCTGATCGCCGCGGAGATCCTCCACGAGGGCCTGCCGTGGCGCCGGGACCTGCACGAGTCCATGCTCGCGGAGCACCTCGGTCCCCGCCCCGCCGAGGGCCAGCGGCCCGTTCTGCTCCAGGAGTTGGCCGAGCGGATCGCCGGCGCGCTCGGGGTGCCAGGACTCAACCCGGACTCCCCCCAGGAGCTGTTGCGCGGACTGAACCTCGCCGGCATCCGTGTGAGCTCGACCCGCGCCTGGGAACTCAAGAACTGGGCGGCCGAGGGTGGTCCCGATGCACCGCGGCGGACCGCCCTGATCTCCGGCGTGCTCGAGTACAAACACCTCTACCGCCTCTGGACGGCCAACGGGTGGCACTGGCTGGACGAGTGGGTGCAGGACGGCCGATTCCACCCGGCCTACTCCGTGGGCGGCGTGGTGACCGGGCGGTGGGCCGCCCACGGGGGTGGCGCCATGCAGGTCCCTGCGGCCGTCCGGGACGCCGTCCGTGCCGATCCAGGTCACCTGCTGACCGTGGCCGATGCCTCCCAGGTGGAGCCGCGCATCCTCGCCGCGATGTCCGGAGACCGCGCACTGGCCGAGGCCGGCTCCGGATCCGACCTGTACCTCGCTGTGGCCGAACAGGGCCGGCGCGCCGGCTCGGAGCTGGCCGAGCGCTCCCGGGCGAAGGTCGCGCTCCTGGGTGCCATGTACGGAGCGACGACGGGCGACTCGGCCGCGCTGATCCCGCACCTGCGCCGGTTGTACCCCCAGGCCATGGGCCTCCTCGAGCAGGCGGCCCAGCGCGGCGAGGCGGGCGTGCAGGTCTCCACCTGGCTGGGCCGGACGTCCCCGGCCCCGGATCAGCAGTGGCTGGCCGCCACGGGCGACGTGTCCACGGCCGAGGCGGAGTCCCGCTCCCGCACCACGCGGCGATCCGCCGGGCGGTTCACCCGCAACTTCGTCATCCAGGGCACCGCGGCCGAGTGGGCCCTGTGCTGGATGGGTGAGATCCGCCGCCGCCTTCGTCAGGACGGGTCGAATGGCGGCTCGGATGGCGGCTCAGGCAGCGTCACGAACGCCACCTCGGACAGCGCATCACACCAACCCCTGCGGACCCGGCTGGTGTTCTTCGTCCACGACGAGGTGGTGCTGCACGGCCCGGCCGAGGAGGCCGAGGCCGTCCGGCGGATCGTCACCGAGGCGGCGCAGGCCGCCGGCCGGATGCTGTTCGGAGCGGCGCCGGTGGAGTTCCCACTCTCCGTGGCCGCCGTCGAGTCCTACGCTCGGGCACACTGATCCGGGCTCCATGAGCCGAGCCCGCTGATCCGGCCACAGAACGGACCCGCAGAACGGGCCCGCCCCTCAGAGCCCCAGATCGCGGCCGATCAGCTCCTTCATGATCTCGTTGGAGCCGGCCCAGATCTTGTTGACGCGGGCGTCCTTCCAAGCGCGGGCCACCCGGTACTCGTTCATGTAGCCGTAGCCGCCGTGCAGTTGGACGCAGTGGTCCAGGACCTCGTTCTGCACGTCAGAGGCCCAGTACTTGGCCTTGGCGGCGTCCACGGCGGAGAGTTCCCCGGCGGTGTGGGCCATGATGGCGTCATCGAGGAAGGCCTGGGTGACCTCCACCTTGGTGACGAGCTCGGCCAGCAGGAACTTGTTGTGCTGGAAGGCGCCGATGGACTGACCGAAGGCCTTGCGTTCCTTGGTGTACTGCAGGGTCTCGTCCAGGATCTGCCGGGCGTGGGCCAACCCGTAGACGGCTGCGCCCAGACGCTCTTGCGGCAGGTTCTGCATCATCTGGATGAATCCGGTGTCCACCTGACCGATGATGTTCTCAGTGGGCACCCGCACGTCCCGGAAGAACAGTTCGGCGGTGTCCGATTCGGGCTGGCCGACCTTGTCCAGCTTCCGACCCCGCTCGAAGCCCTCCATGCCGGCCTCCACGCCGAACAGGGTGATGCCCTTGGCCTTCTTCTCCGGGCTGGTGCGAGCCGCAACCACCACGAGGTCAGCGGAGTAGCCGTTGGTGATGAAGGTCTTGGAACCGTTGATGACCCACTCGTCCCCGTCCCGCACCGCGGTCGTCTTGAGATTCGCCAGGTCAGATCCGCCGGAAGGCTCCGTCATGGCGATGGCCGTGACGGTGGAGCCGTCCGCCACCCCGGGGAGCCAGCGGGCATGCTGCTCGGGCGTGCCCAGGTCCACGATGTAGGGCGGCACGATGTCCGCATCGATACCCACGCAGGAGGAGATGGCGAAGCTGGCCCGGGCCAGTTCCTCGAACACCACCGCGTTGAAGCGGTAGTCCTGCGGGTAGCCGCCGCCGAACTCCTCTGGGACCTCGAGCCCCAGCAGGCCCTGCTCTCCGGCCTGCAGCCAGAACTCGCGCGGCAGCGCCTTGGCCTCGGCCCAGGCCTCGAGGTTCGGGGTGACCTGGCGGGTGACGAATTCCGCCACGGCATCGCGGAAGTCTTCATGTTCGGTCTCAAAGATGCGGCGGCGCACTGTTGTGGTCCTTCCGGGACGGCGATCTGGGCGTGAGTCCGACCATACTACTCGCGAGTAGCTTAAGCTGCGAGACTCGGCCTGCGGCGCCGACCGGCCACCCAGGACCAACCCATGGCCCCGCACGCCACGGCCCAGGAGGCCATTCCGATCCAGATCCACTGCTCCCCGATCCACGCGACGATCGGCAGCCGGTCCGCCCGGCCCAGATACATCCCGGCCACGGCGTACATTCCCAGCGGGAACACGATGCTCCACCACGTGGAGTCGTAGGCCAGCGGCACCCTCTTCACCACGTGCCGCCAGATGCCGCCGGCCGCCAGCGCGGGGATCAGCCACGTGGCGAAGCACCACAGCACCACGGCCACACCCGCCACCAGTCCGCGGACCGCGTCCACCATGGGGGTGCTGTGCATCTCCACGATGCGCGAACCGGCCACGATGGTGATGGCCAGGGCTCCCATGGAGACCCAGTAGGCCGGCGTGAGGTCCTCCGGCTCCAGCGCGAACGCCAACATCCGGTAGGCCACGAGGATCGCCACAGCCACGTACAACGCCAGGCCCACGGACCAGGCGAAGACCGCCAGCACGGCCAGCACCTCGCGGGCCTCCGGCAACTGGGGCTCGAGCGTCGCGGACACCAACGCCACTGACTGGCTGGCCACCACACAGATGAACCAGGTCCCGTTGGCGGCCGACGTCACTGGCCGCTCCACCCGTCCCAACACGGCCGCCCAGGGAATCGCGTAGCCGAGCACCAGCCAGCTCACGGACCCGACCACCAGCAGGGCCGACGATGCTCCGAAGGCCCCGAACCCTGCCAACGCCGAGGCCACCACATTGACCGCCGCCACGAAAGTGAAGGAGAGGAAGGCCTGGGCAGGATCGCGCAGATCCCGGCCCAGCGCCTCCCGGAAGGCCAGGAACCGCCAGACGTTCAGCCCCACCAGCACCGCCAGCCCGACGACGGCCACCGCCAGGAACACGGTCGAGAGCAGGGCCCAGCCTCGCTGGGACGCGCCGATGGACAGGATGCCCGTGCCCATCACGAAGGCGAAGTAGCCCGGGGACAGGTGCTCAGGGGTCAACCGCCGCTGGGGAGGTGCCGTCGCCATGGTGCTCACGTCTCCGATGGTAGGACGAGTGCCGCGCTGACCACTTCTCCTGCGGGGCCTGATGTCATGCCCCGGGGGCGCACAGAGCTGCTTGCGGAATCTCGCGGGGTCGCGCGGGAATAGAGCGCGCAGTCCCCGCGTTGTCAGCGGCCCGGGAGGAAACTCGGATCTCTGGCGACCCCGAGGGTCCGCGGACGACTCACGACCCCTGCTGCGGGGCGATCCCCCGCACGAATCAAGTATTGGAGCGTGCAAGCCATGGCCACTGATTTCGACACCCCGCGCCAGGAAGCGGAAGAGTCCACGGACGGTTCGATCGAGGAACTCAAGAACCGCCGCACCGAGACCCAGTCCCCCGTGGTGGACGAGGATGAGACCGCGGCGGCGGAGGGGTTCGAACTGCCCGGTGCGGACCTGTCCGGCGAGGAACTGACCGTGAAGGTGGTGCCTGCCCAGCAGGACGAGTTCACCTGCGCCTCCTGTTTCCTGGTCCGGCACCGCTCCCAGGTGGCCCGGATCAAGGACGGACTGCAGTACTGCACCGACTGCGAGGGCTGAGGTCCGCAGGCGGCTCTGACAGTTCAGGGCCCAGTCCGGTGCCGAAGCGGCCGGCATCGAGGTGGACCTCATCCCGGGCTTCGCCGAACTGATCAACGCCGAGGTCGAGTGGACGGTCTCCGGGGCGAGGAACCACTGATGAAGGCCTTGGAGGCAGGGAATGTCGATCTGGTGGCGGGCGGCCTGACCGCATCCCCGCGTGCGACAGGCCGAGCCCTGGGCCCGGCTGAGGAATCTCGTGGGCCGTAGAGGCTAGCCAGCGGCAGGGTGGCGGTGCCTACGGTGAGCGAGGACCCATCAGCATGGCGATGGGGCGATGACCTGGCTGACCGACCACCTTCGGTGTCACGGCCCACACTGTAGCCGGGGATCTCCTCATGGCCCTCCCCCCCTGCGAGGTGACAAGATGACCGAAGACTCCACGAGGCCCCAGACTCCCGGCTCCCCCGGCTCCGCGACTCCCCCGGTCGAGGAACCGACGGCCCCCACCGGCCCGCTGCCTCCGCCCGCCGACCAGTCCGGCCCGGCCACCGTGTCCCCCACAGGGCAGGCCACGGGCACACCGCAGGAGAAGATGGCTCAGGCAGGCTCATTCCTGACAACCGCACACGGGGCTCGGCTGAAGGACTCAGACCATTCGCTCCGGGCCGGCGAGCGGGGACCGACCCTGCTGCAGGACCATCACTTCCGCGAGAAGATCAGTCACTTCGACCACGAGCGGATCCCCGAGCGGGTGGTCCATGCCCGGGGTGCCGGAGCCCACGGCGTCTTCCGCGGCTACGGCACCGCTGCCCGGATCAGCCAAGCCGGGTTGTTCGCCAAGGACCAGGAGACGGAGGTCTTCGTCCGCTTCTCCACCGTGCTGGGTTCGCGCGGCTCCGCCGACCTGGCCCGGGACACCCGCGGCTTCGCCACCAAGTTCTACACGGACGAGGGCACCTGGGACCTGGTCGGCAACAACATGCCCGTGTTCTTCATCCAGGACGCGATCAAGTTCCCCGACATCATCCACGCCGGCAAGCCGCACCCGGACCGGGAGATCCCCCAGGCCCAGTCCGCGCATGACACCTTCTGGGACTTCGTGTCCCTGCACACCGAAGCCCAGCACCACACCATCTGGAACATGTCGGACCGGGGCATCCCCCGATCCTTCCGGATGATGGAGGGCTTCGGCATCCACACCTTCCGGCTGATCGCCGCGGACGGATCCACCGTGCTGGTGAAGTTCCACTGGAAACCTCGCCTCGGCGTGCACTCCGTGATCTGGGAGGAGGCCCTGGCCACCAACGGTGCGGACCCGGACTTCCACCGCCGGGACCTGGCCGATGCCATCGAGGCCGGCGCCCACCCGGAGTGGGAGCTCGGCGTGCAGGTCTTCGAGGACACCGAGGACCAGATGTTCGCCGGCATCGACCTGCTGGACCCCACCAAGATCGTGCCCGAGGAGCTCGTCCCCGTGGAGCCGATCGGCCGGATGACCCTGAACCGCAATCCCTCCAACTTCTTCGCCGAGACCGAGCAGGTCGCCTTCAACCCGAACAACCTCATACCCGGAATCGACGTCACCAACGACCCCCTGCTCCAGGGCCGGCTGTTCTCCTACCTGGACACCCAGATCACGCGCCTGGGCGGCCCGAACTGGAACCAGCTGCCCATCAACCGTCCCCACGCAGAGGTGAATGACATGCTCCGGGACGGCATGCACCAGACGGCGGTCCACTCGGGGGTGGCTCCGTACCGGCCCAACTCGCTGGACGGCGGCAACCCCTTCGAGACCCCTGATGGGAGCCGGCCGTTCATCGACCACCCCGCCCCGGTGCCGGCCTCGGTCAAGGAGCGTGCGCTGGCCGCCACCTTCGACGACCACTTCAGCCAGGCCCGGCTGTTCTACCGGTCCCTGACCGAGGTGGAACGGGAGCACACCGCGCAGGCCTACACCTTCGAGCTCGGCAAGTGCTTCGAGCAGAACATCCGCGAGCGCCAGCTGCGCAACCTCGGGGCGATCGATCCGGCGTTGGCCCAGGCGGTCGCCGACGGCCTGGGCCTACCGGTCCCGGAGCCGGCCGAGGCCCCGGCGGACGTGGAGCCGTCCCCGGCGCTGTCCCAGTTGGGCCGGACCTGGCCGCTCGACGGCCGGCTGGTGGGCCTCGTGGTGGGGCCGGACGTGGACGGCGAGCAGTTGGCGGCGGCCATCGCAGAGATCGCGGGCGCAGGCCTGGTCCCCCTGGTCATCGCCCCCTCCGGCGGACCGGTGGCCGGTCAGCAGTCGCAACGCACCTATCTGACCGCGGCGTCCATCGATCTCGATGCCATCCTGGTCGCCTCAGCGGTCCCACCGGCGCCCGACGCCGCCCCGGGACTGGATGCCAAGGCCGGCGCGCCGGGGCCGGAGACCGTGGATCCCCGCGTCACCAAGCTCCTCGGGGAGGTGTGGCGCCACTCCAAGGCGATCGCGGCCTTCGGCGCCGGCGAGGAGGTGCTGCGGGCCGGCGGATACCTGGACGGGACCGGCGTCGTGACCGGCAGCTCCGGGCAGGAGGCCGGGCGGAACCTACTCACGTTGATGCCCGGCCACCGGGTCTGGGAGCGGTTCCCCACCACCGGACGCCTCGCTGCCTCCTGACCTGTCACGCGTCACCCGTCCGGACCTCTGCAGGACGGGCTGATCTCCCGTCAGGGAGCCGTCGACGGCCCGGAGTCCGAGGGGCTGTCCGCCTCCGGATTGTCCGGGGAGGACTCGGCGGCATCGCCGGGGCGCTCCGGCTCATTGCCGGGTTCCGTGCCGTCGCCGCCCGTGGCGTAGCGGTCCCGAGAGCCTGGATCCTCGAACGGCGAGTCCCGCGGCGTCCGGAACTCCTCGGCGGGGTGGTCCTCGGCGGTCTCCCCCATGTAGTCGAACCACTGCGGCCCGGCCAGGGTGCTTCCCCAGAAGTCCTCGTGCGCCGTGCCGTTGATGGGTACATCCGCCAGCGTCCTCAGGCCGGTGTAGTTGCCCACCCAGCTCGCGGTGGACAGGCCTGACGTGTAGCCGATGTACCAGGTGGAGGACTGGGAGTTGTTGGTACCGGTCTTGCCGCCCATCGGCATCTCCTGGACCGAATCCGGCTGATCGGTCTCCTCGGCATTGCGTTGGGCGATGTTCGTCAGCGACTCGTTTAGCTGAGCGACCACCTCAGGGTCCAGCGCCTGCTCGCAGGCCGGAGCGCCGACGTCGTACTCCTTGCCGTTGGTGTCCTTGACCGAGACGAGGGACCGCGGGGCGCAGTACTCGCCGTCATTCGCGAAGGCGGCGTAGGCCGCCGCCTGGGTCATGGGGGCGAACTCCTCGGAACCGAGGATGAAGGATGGGTTGGCCGGGTTCAGGGGCTCCCCGTCGTCCGCGCGGTGAACACCGAGCCGGGTGGACACGTCCGTGATGTCACACAGGTCCAACTCCTCGGCCATGTTGACCATGACGGTGTTGATGGACCAGTACAGGCCGAAGTCCGCGGTCATCTCCCGCTTCATGTTGTCGATGACGTTGTTGACCTTCCACTCCTCGGAAATGGCCGTGGACCCGCCCTCCAGGCAGGAGGCCTTGAACGTGGAGCCGGCCGGCCAGTGGTCCTGGGAGGCATCCACCATGTCATACATGGACCGTCCGCTCTCCAGCCAGGCGGCCGCCACGTAGGGCTTGAGCGAGGAACCGCCCTGGAAGCCGTTGCCGCCGCCCTGGGCCGCGTCCACGTTGAGGTTCAGCACGGTGTTCCCGGCGTCCGTGTCCTCCGCGGGGTCGTACGTGGTGTTCTGCGCCATCGCCTTGATGTACCCCGTTCCGGGCTCAACGGTGACCAGGGAGGCCCCGGCCCCGGAGTCATCGCCCGTGGGCACGGTCTTCTCCACGGACTCCTGGGCGCGCTCCTGCAGCCCCGTGTCCAGGCTGGTGGTGATCTCCAACCCGCCGCGGTTCAACAACTGCTCGCGGGACTCCGCATCCGGACCGAAGGCCTCGTTCGAGAGGACCTCGTGAGTGACGTAGTCACAGAAGTACGGCGCCTGGGACGCGGAGATGCAGCCGGTGGACTCCCGGTGGACGTCCAGGTCCAGTTCGGCGTTGGTGGCCTCCTCGTGCTCCTGCTCCGTGAGCTTTCCCTGCTCCAGCATGGAGTTCAGCACGATGTTGCGCCGTTCCACGGAGGCCTCGGGATTGGTCTCCGGGTTGTAGCCGGTGGGTGACTTCACGATCCCGGCCAGGGTGGCGGCCTGCGCCGCGTCCAGCTCTGCGGCCGGCACACCCCAGTAGTACTGGGCGGCGGCCTCCACGCCATAGTTGCGGCCCCCGAACAGGACGAGGTTCAGGTAGCCCTCGAGGATGTCCTCCTTGGACATGTCCTGCTCCACGGAGACGGCGAGCTTCATCTCCTTGAGCTTGTCCGCATAGGTCTTGGTACCGGAGATGGTCAGCCGCTCTTCCCCGCGCAGTATGCCCGCGTTGATGAGCATGTTGTTGACGTACTGCTGAGTGATGGTGGAAGCGCCCTGCTGGGTGCCTGACGAGGCGTTGGTGACCAGCGCTCGGCCGACGCCCTGGGGATCCACGCCACCGTGTTCGTAGAAGCGCTCGTCCTCGATCGCGACGATCGCGTCCTGCATCTCCTGACTGATCCGGCCCAACTCCACGGGCTTGCGGTTCTCCGCATAGAACGTGGCCAGCTCGGTGCCGTCCTCGGCCAGGATGCGGGAGGGCACGCTCACGGGTTCCTCGCGCAACTCCGCGGGGAACTCCTCGATCATCTTCTGACCCGTCGCCGCCGTGGCACCGCCTGTGACGGCCAGGGGCAGGAACAGCCCCGCCACCAGCAGGCCCGCCAGGGCACTGACCCCGAAGAAGGCGAGGATCTTACCGGCCGTGGTGGACGTCGCTCTGCGGACAAGACTCATTCGAGTCACGATGACAGGGGTTCCTGAACGGATCCTCCACGCCGTGCTCCAGGCGCGGCGCGCTCCTGGTCATCGGGGGGCTACGGCGTGCCCTTCACCACATAGGCGCGCACCGCGGCGATCCTGCCGGACTTCGCGGCAGCCGAGGTGAACCGGACCATCAGGGACAGGCTGGTGGAGCCGGCCTCATATGAACCGGCATGGGCACCCGCCCCCTGGCCGGAGAAGGTGAGGGTGGCATCACAGGCGGCGAAGCGGCCGTGGGAGATGGTGGTGTGGATGGTGAGCGTCTCCGGTCGTGTCTCAGGCAGAGTCTGCAACACCGCCGGGCGTCCCCGATAGGTGGCACCGCCCACCACGGTCCACTCGACGTCCTCGGCCAGCCACGCGGAGACGGCCTCCCGATCCCCGCTGGCCCACGCCACCAGGACGTCGTTGACGATGCCGATGCGCGGGGCGTTGCCACAGTCTGCGGGGAGGCGGATGTCCATGAGCCCACTATGACACCGAGCCATTCGCAGCGACACCATGTGCGCCACCGAGCCCGGACACTCAGCCAGGAGACCCGCCCCCGGGTCAGCTCTGGACAGGGGGACCCTTCCGTCACAGTCTGAAGGGATAGACGAGAGGGCCTCACCATGTCCACAGCCACCGCACCGGACGTCAGCACGGAGTCCGTCTGGGAGTCCCACCCGGTCACGCCGGCCCGCTTCGAGGACTTCGCCGACGTCATCAACGCCAACCGCCGGGACAAGCACTGCTGGTGCCTGTCCCACCGGCTGCGGGCCCCGGAGATCGAGGAACTCGGCGGAGGGGACCGCCAGGAGGCCATGCGCCGGCTCACCGACCGGGAGAACCCGCCCGGGGTCATCACCTATCGGGACGGGGTCCCGGTGGGCTGGTGCAGCATCGGGCCCCGCGCCGAGATCCCCCTGCTGGCCGATTCGAAGCTCATGCGCCCGGTCGACGAGGTCCCCGTGTGGAGCATCATCTGCGTGGTAGTCCGGCCCGGCCACCGCCGTCAGGGCGTCACCGCGCGGATGCTCGAGGGCGCCGTGGCCTATGCCGCGTCCCGGGGCGCCCCGGCCGTGGAGGCCCACCCCGTGGACCCTGAGGGACGGATGGACCTGACCATGGCGTTCGTGGGGACCAGGATGATGTTCGAGAACGCCGGATTCCGGGTCATGGGCACCACCGACGCGAAGGCCAGTCGGCTCCCGCGGCTGGTCATGCGCCGCGAGCTGGGCTGAGCGCGCCGGACTGCCGGACCGCCGGACCGTCCTCAGAGCACCATGGCCGCGATGATCCCACCGAAGAACAGCGGGATGTTGAAGTGCACGAAGGTGGGCACGCAGGTGTCCCAGATGTGGTGGTGCTGGCCGTCCACGTTCAGCCCCGAGGTGGGGCCGAGCGTCGAGTCCGAGGCGGGCGAGCCGGCGTCGCCGATGGCCCCGGCAGCGCCCACCAGGGCCGCGGTGGCCAGCGGGGTGAAGCCGACGGCGGCGCACAGCGGCACGAAGATCGCGGCCAGGATCGGAATGGTGCCGAAGGATGAACCGATGCCCAGCGTCACCAGCATGCCGACCATCATCATCACGACGGCCGCCAGCAGCCGGCTGTCTCCGATCCACCCGGCCGCTGAGGACACGAGGGAATCAACGGCCCCGGTCTCCGTGAGCACGGAGGCGTAGCCGGAGGCAACCAGCATGATGAAGGCGATGGTGCCCATCATGGTCACGCCGCCGTGGGCGAGCTCATCCGAGGCCCGCCACCGCTCCCCGCGGAAGAGGAAGATGATCAATACCCCGCCCAGTGCGGCGATGACGAGGGAGCCGAACACCAGCTGGAGCACCAGGGTGACCGCGAGCGCGATCAGCACGACGATGTGCTGACGCGTCCATCCGGTGTCCGTACCGGAGGTGCCCTGCGCGTCGGCCGCTCCGGCGGTTGCCAGTCCGAGACCCGGCGCCGTGTCCCGGTACTCCCGCGGACGGCGGTAGGTCAGCAGGATCGAGATGACGAGTCCGACCACCATGGTGGCCACGGGGATGGCCATGGCCAGGGGGACCTGGGCGAGCTCGATCTCCATGCCGTGGGCGTCCATCTCCCCCACGATGATGTTCTGGAAGATCAGGCCGAACCCGAGCGGGATGAGCATGTAGGGGGCCTTGAGGCCGAAGGTCAGGGCGGTGGCCACCGACCTGCGATCGATCCCCATGCGATTGAACACCGTCAGCAGCGGTGGGATGAGGATCGGGATGAAGGCGATGTGGACCGGGACCAGATTCTGGGAGAAACAGGCCAGCCCGGCGATGCCGAACAGCGTCATGGCCCTTTTGCCCTGGATCCGCGGCAGGATCCAGCGGATGAGCTTCTCCGTGATGCCGGAGCGGGCCACCATGACCGAGAGGATGCCGAGCAGGATGTAGCTCAGGGCGGTCTCCCCCTGACCTCCCAGCCCGCCGACGAGCGTGGACATGGTGTCCTCGATGCTCAGTCCGGACATCAACCCGGCGACGAGGGCGGCGATGAGCAGGGCCACGATGACGTTGACCCTCGCCAGGCTGAGGGCGGCAAGCACCACCACGGAGACGACGACGGGATTCAGGAGCGCGGAGATGATGACCTCGGTGGGATGAAGTGGGGTTGTGACGGCGCCCAGACCGCCTGCGCGCCCCGAAGAGTCTAGCCTTCAGTGCCCATGCCCCTTCCGTCACTCCACAGGGTTCAGATGGGGCCCGTGGCTCCACAGTGGGCCGGCTGCCGGCCGCGGCGGTGAGGGATTCGCGCCACAGTGGTGCCATGACTGACGTGGACGACAGAAGAATCTCACCCCTCCGACACGGACAGCCCTGGACTGAACAGGACTTCGCCGACGTGATGGAGGCCATCCGCGACGGGGCCTCCCTGGATCAGATCGCCGAGCGGATCGGCCGCAGCGCCAGCGGCCTGCGGATTCAGCTGCGCCGCATGTTGCCGGCCGAGGAGCGCCACCTCGCGGCGGACGTGGTGCTCCTGCGCATTCGGCGGTTGAATCGGGACGGCGACTACGACTGGCTGGCCGCGATGGCTGAACAACCGAAGTCAGACTGGGAACTCAGACTTGAGGCCGAGCAGCACTCCCGGTCGAGAATGCTGGAGAACGCCCGGGTCATCGGCGTCGGGGCCCTGCCCGACGACCACCTCATCACCGTGGCGGCCGCCCTCGTGGAGACCCGGGAGAAGGTACCCCTGGACCTGAAACAGATCCTCGCGCAGGAGCTCACCGAACGGGGCCTGCAGCACCGGCTGATCGAGCACACCCGGGATCGGCTGGAGGGGTCCTTGACTGACGTCCTCCAGACTGAGCCACCGCCTCGAAGGGACACAGAAGAGCACGAATGGCGGTACCGGCAGTGGGATGAAGAGCCCCGCGAGGAACAGCCCTGGAGACTCTGAGACTACCGGGCGACCTCGCGGAGGGCCCCGTCCAACCGGCGCGTCCAGCCGCGGGCGTCGAGGTGTTCGAGCAGCGGTACGGCCACGCGGCGCGTGGTACCCCACGCCTGGCGGGCCTGGCTGACGGTGAAGGGCTGCCCGAGCCGGGCCAGCTCCCGCATGGCCCGGGCCGGGGCCGTGGGCAACAGGACCACGTCCCCGTCCAGCCGCAGGATCCGGCCCTTGCGCTCGGCAGCGGCCAATGCCTTGGGGCCCAGGCCCAATGCGGTGAGCTCGTCCCTCTCCGGAGCATCCAAGGCGTTCGCCGCCAACCTCGCCTCCACCGCCGCGACCGCAGGTTCCGCCGGACCGAGCCCGCGACCCTCGCCCGGCAGGGCCACGAAGCCGCCGTCCTGGACGAGACCCGCCTCGGCGATGACGGCATCCAGCAACTCGGGATCCGCACCAATGGACTCGGCAGCGGCTCCGCGGCTCAGGCCCGCGGCCAGAGGATCCCGATCGCCCCATGCCGCCACGGCAGCCCGCAGGTCAGCGGCCCACCGTGCCAGCACGGGCGCATGGACCCACCAGCCGGCCAGGACACGCACCTCGTCCGCGCCGGTGGCCGCCCCGTTGTCCCAGGGCAGCAGGCCCAGCGTCCTCAGGAACGCCTCCCGCACCGCGCCGCGGCGACGGACCTCCAGGAGGGGGCTGCCACCGCTCGGCACGGTCTCCAGGTAGGCCGCATGCCGGGTGCCGTCCCCGCGGCGGTTCAGCGCAGGGGGGTCCACGTCCAGCACGTGGGCTCCGCCGAACACCGAGTGACTGCCCGGGTCCCGCAGCACGAGCCGGTCCCCTGGGACGAGCGGGAGGGGCCGGCCCAGGGTGAGCCGCGCGTGGCGCTCCGAGAAGGGACGGACGTGGGCGGGAACCGTGGCCGTGCCCACGTGCACGAGCAGTTGTGCGGGCGCCTCGGTCAGCTCGGCCCCGGTGGTGCGGCGGATGTCCACCATCTCCGCCAGCGGCCATGCTCCGGGCGTCACCAGGGTGTCCCCCCGGTGGACCGACTCCGAGGAGGTCCCGCGCAGGTTGACGGCCACGCGGCGGGTGGGGCCGATGGACTGGTGTGACTCATTGCGGCTGTGCAGGGCTCGCACCGTGACGGAGCGGCGCACCCCCTCACCGAGCACCTCCAGACGATCGCCCTCCGTCAGGGCGCCCGCGGTCAGGGTCCCGGTGGCCACGGCCCCGGCCCCCTTGACTGTGAACGACCGGTCCACCCAGAACCGGACCCGCCCAGCCGCGTCCGGCCCGGGCAGGCCGGTCAGGACGCGGTCCAGCTCGGCGCGCAACCCGTCCAGCCCCTCGCCCGTCATGGCGGAGACTGTGACGGCTGGGGCCTGGGCCAGGCCGGTACCGGCCAGCTCGGCACGGGTCTGGGCGAGCACCGCGTCCACACGGTCCGGGGCCCGGTCCGCCTTGGTCACCACGATGACCCCGTGCTCAAGGCCGAGGGCGGCCAGGGCATCGCGGTGATCGCCGGACTGGGCCTGCCACCCCTCATCGGCCGCCACCACGAAGCACACGGCGGGCGCGGGTCCGAGTCCGGCGAGCATGTTGCCCAGGAACCGCTCGTGCCCGGGCACGTCCACGAACGCCACGTCCCGGCCAGAGGGCAGTACCGTCCAGGCGAAGCCGAGATCAATGGTCAGACCCCGGCGCTTCTCCTCAGCCCATCGGTCCGGCTCCATTCCGGTGAGAGCACGGACCAGGGTGGACTTGCCGTGGTCCACGTGGCCGGCGGTGGCGATGACGTACACCTCAGCCGCCAGTGCCCTGGTCAGCAGAGCCGAGCCGCTCCAGGGCCGCGCGGACTGCCTCGGCCAGCCGGCCGTCGTCGGACTCGGGGACGCACCGGAGGTCCACGAGGCAGGCACCGTCATGCACGCGGGGCAGTACGGCCGGGTGTCCCACGCGCAACAGCGGGGACAGCCCCTCCGGCAGTCGGACGGCCCATCCGGCCAGGGGCACCCCGGGCGCTCCCCCGCCGCCCACTCGGCCCTCGTGGGCCACCACGGGCGCGCCCGCCGCGGCCCCGAGCCGCTCGGCGCGCTGGCGGAGGCGTCGCGGATCGGCATGCAGGGCCTGGGACACCGGGGTGGGGCCGCCGGCCAGGGTGGCCTCGAGGGCGGCCAGAGTGAGCTTGTCAGCACGCAGCGCCCGGGCCAGCGGGTGCCGCGCAAGACGCTGGATGGTCTCGGCCCGGCCCAGCAGGATTCCCGCCTGCGGCCCGCCAAGCAGCTTGTCCCCGCTGGCCATCACGACGTCGGCGCCCGCCTCGAGCGCGCTCGTCAGGTCCGGCTCGTCCGGCAGGGCGGGGTCCGCCGTGAACAGTCCACTGCCGACGTCCACGATCAGCGGCAGCCCGCGTCCGTGCTCCTGCTCATACGCGTCCGCAAGGGCACGCAGGTCTGTGATCGGCACGGCCGAGGTGAAGCCGTCCACCCGGAAGTTGCTGGGGTGGACCTTCAGCAGCCCGGCAGTCTCGAGGCCGATGGCGCCGGCGTAGTCCGCCCGATGGGTGCGGTTGGTGGTGCCCACCTCGCACAGCCGGGCGCCCGTGGAGGCGATCAGGTCCGGCAGGCGGAATCCCGCGCCGATCTCCACGAGTTCGCCACGGCTGACGATGAGCTCGCCGGCCCCGGCAAGCGCTGTGGTGGCCAGGACGAGGGCGGCGGCCCCGTTGTTGACCACCAGTGCGTCCAGCCCACCCGGAACCTCGGCCGGGCAGGCGGCCAGCAGGGCCTCGCGGGCACCGGTGCCGCGCTTCGAGCGCTGCCCGGTGACCAGGTCCATCTCCACGTCCACATAGCCGCTGGAGGCGATGAGGGCCTCGACGGCCGCCGCGGAGAGTGGCGCCCGGCCCAGGTTGGTGTGGACCACCACTCCGGTGGCATTGAGTACCGGGCGCAGGCTCGTGGCCGATCGGGAGGCCACAGCGCCGAGCAGCTCGGCCTGGACGCCTTCGGGAGGCAACTCTCCCCGGCGAGCCCGGTCCTGGACCTCGGAGACGAGACCGCGCAGGAGCGCCCCGCTCAACCGGCCGCGCGCCTCCACGAGCTCTGGCAGCGCCAGCAGGTCATCCGTCCGGGGAATCCGGCGCCGAGGGTCATCCGCCGCCCCCGATTGCGCACTGCTCACGGTTCCTCCTCGGATACGTGTCCTCCCCGGGTACGTGGCGGAGGCGGACGGGAATCGAACCCGCCAGGCCGAGATACTCGGCCTCACCGGTTTTGAAGACCGGGGGGCCCACCAGGACCCAGACGCCTCCGTGCACGAAACTACCAGTCGGCCGAGGCCCAGGACACCGAAATGCGAGGTGGTGGCAGGAGCCGCGGACTAGGGTGGCGGCATGGAGCCCACCACCGCATCCACCCCAACGTCCACCACTGCATCCACCACTGACCTGCGCCAGGACCTTTCCCAGATCAAGCTGACCGGCTACGCCCACGGCGGCGGCTGCGCCTGCAAGATCCCGCCGGGCGAACTGGAGGAAGCGGTCCGCGGTCTGGGCGGCCAGACGAACCCCGAGGTGATCGTGGGCCTGGACGACGGCGACGACGCCGCGGCGGTGCTGATCCGAGACGGGCTCGCGGTGTTGTCCACCGCCGACTTCTTCACCCCCATGGTGGACGACGCCTACGACTGGGGCCGCATCGCCGCCGCGAACGCACTCTCGGACATCTACGCGATGGGCGGGACCCCCGTCCTCGCCATCAACCTCGTCGGCTGGCCACGCGGCGTGCTCCCCATGGAGCTCTTGACCGAGGTGCTCCGCGGCGGTCTCGACGTGGCGCAACTGGCGGGGACCCCCGTGATCGGCGGACACACGATCGACAACCCTGAGCCGACCTACGGCATGGCCGTCACAGGCACCGCCCATCCCGAGAGGCTCCTGCGCAATGACACCGCGGAGGCCGGCCTGCCCCTGACGCTGACCAAGCCCATCGGGGTGGGGCTACTGAACAACCGCCACAAGCAGACCGGCGAGGCGTCCCAGGCCGCTGTGGACTCGATGACCGCCCTGAACAGGGACGCCGCGGCCGCCGCCCTGGCCGCCGGGGTCACCGCCGCCACGGACGTCACCGGATTCGGACTGCTGGGGCACCTGCACAAGATGGCCCGGGCCTCCGGAGTCGGCGCCGTGATAGACCGCGCGGCCGTTCCCCTGATCGAGGGAGCCGCCGAGGCACTGCGGGATGGCTATGTCTCCGGTGGGACCCGCCGCAACCTGGACTGGGTCCGTCCCCACATCGCGCCCGGACGCGGGATCACCGAGGAGGACCTGTTGCTGTTGGCCGACGCGCAGACCTCCGGCGGGCTGTTGGTGGTCGGCGAGGTCCCGGGCTATCCCGTCATCGGCGAGACGGTGGCCGGCTCGGGGATCTCCGTGCGGTGACGGAGTCCGTCATGTCCTCCAGTTCACGGCCCTTCGTCTCCGGCACGAACCGCCACACGAACACGAAGGACAGCCCGGCCATCACCGCGTACAAGCCGTAGGCGAGGGTCAGGCCGACGTCCGCCAGCACGGGGAACGTCGTGGACACCGCGAAGTTCGCCGCCCACTGGGCTGCGGCGGCCACCGCGAGGGCCCCGGCGCGGATCCTGTTGGGGAACATCTCCCCCAACAGGACCCAGACGAGCGGTCCCCAGGTGGCACCGAAGAACACCACGAAGGCGTTGGCCGCCACGAGGGCCACCGTGGCCCAGGCCCCGCCCAGCTCGGCGCTGGTGGTGCCGTCCGCCGCGGTGGTCAGGGTGGCGAAGGAGAAGGCCACGGCCATGAGGGCCAGGGAGACGGCCATGCCCAGGGAACCCACCAGGAGCATGGGACGCCGGCCGACCTTGTCCACCAGCAGGATCGCGATGATCGTCACCACGATGTTCGTGACCGAGGTGATCACCGTGATGGTCAGCGCATCCGATTCACCGAAGCCGACGGAGCGCCAGAGCGTGGTGGAGTAGTAGAAGATCACGTTGATGCCCACGAACTGCTGGAACACCGAGAGGGCGATGCCGATCCACACGATCGGCTTCAGCCCCATCAGGGTCCCCTTCAGGTCCCGCAGCGACTCGCGCTGCTCCGAATCCAGGGTGTCCCGGATCTCCTGGATCTTCAGGTTGACCTGGTCCACTCCGGTGAAGTCGAAGAGCACCTGCGCGGCCCGGTCAAGGTCCCCGCGGGCCACCAGGAACCGCGGGGACTCGGGAAGGCGGAAGGCGAAGAGACCATAGGCCAGGGCGGGGACCGCCTCGGCCAGGAACATCCAGCGCCAGGCCTCCAGCCCCCACCAGAACGGTTCGGAGGCGCTGCCGGCCAGGTTGGCGAACAGGGCGTCGGAGAGCAGGGCCACGAAGATGCCCGTGACGATGGCCAGCTGCTGCAGCGAGCCGAGGCGACCGCGGATACCGGCCGGGCTGACCTCTGCGATGTAGGCCGGGGCGATCACCGAGGCGGCCCCGACGCCGAGACCGCCGATCACCCGCCAGGCGATCAGGTCCCAGACCCCGAAGGCCAGTCCCGAACCGATCGCGGAGACGAGGAAGAGCACCGCCGCGATCAGCATCACCGGGACGCGGCCCAGGCGATTGGCCACCGGGCCGGCGAACCACGCCCCCAGGGCACAGCCGATGAGTGCTGAGGACACGGCGAAGCCGGTCAGCCCGGCTCCCAGGGTGAACTGTTCGGCCAAGGCGTTCACGGCCCCGTTGATGACCGAGGTGTCGAAGCCGAACAGGAAGCCGCCCAGCGCGGCGGCGATGCAGATGCCGATGACGCGGGGATTCAGCCGGCTGGTGGGGTCTTTGGGGGCCATGGGGTTCCTTCGAGCAGGGGTGATGTTGCCCACACCCTACGCCCGGACCCCGCGATTCAGCCGGAACTCAGGGCCTCAGAATCCCCAGCCCCACGATTCTCAGGAGCTCCGCAGAACCCTGAGGACCTCAGCGGACGGTGGTGATCGAGTCGTCCGTGATGCCGGCCGCGCGGCGGGCGGCCAGACGGCGCTTCTGCGGTTCAACCGTGTACCGCGGGTCCTTCGCGGAGTCCTTGCCGGCGTAGAACACCCCGAAGCGGGTGAAGGCGGAGGCCGTGACCAGCGCAGCGCCGGACAGGGCGGCCACCACACGGTGCCGACCCCCCAGCAGGGCCCCCACACCACCGGCGATCGCCAGCCGTTCACTCCACCGCATGAGCCAGCCGGGGCGGCCGGTCTCCAGCGGCTCCACGGCGACCGGGTCCATCCGGGACTCCATGACCCGGGTGGCCACCACGTCCCCCACCACCCCGAGCACGGCCAGGGTGCGGGCAGGCCCGGTCTCTCGCACCGGCGTGGTGATCATCGCCAGCCCGGAGGCCGCGATGGAGGCGGAGCTGACGAAGACGAACGGCAGGTGCTCCTTCGCGTCATTCCAGGTGGGCAGGGCGGTGTCCGAGAGCAGCACCGCGGTGTACCCGGCCAACGGTGCGCCCAGTAGTGCGGCCAGCCCGCCGGCGGGAGACTCGGCGGCGCGCAGCATACCGCGCAGCGGCCCCAGGGGCAGGGCCTGGCCCGTCATCCGGTCCATCTCAGCCGCGGCGGCCACACCGGCCCCGGTGCTGAAGCCGGCCAGCACCCAGGAGCCCAGGCTCATCGGCGACGTGAGCTTCACGGTGCGCATCATGTTGAGGAAGCGTTCGGGCCGGCCGAGGTCCGCGATCAGGGCCACAGACCCGACGCCGGCCGCGGCCAGGGCGCTGATCCTCGCGTTCCGGCGCAGCAGGTCCCGGCCGGTCAGTTGGGCACCGAAGGCCAGCAGGGAGGAACCGCCGGCGATCCCGCCACAGACCAGGTAGGTGGCCACACGCTCGTCCCACGGCGGGGCCTTGACGATGGGCCGGCCATAGTACGAATTGGCGGCGGAGTCAGATGCCGTGCTGGTGAACTCCGGCTCCGGCACCATGGCCATCTCGCGGCCGCCATCTGCGGTGGACGGTGCCAGGCTGCCCCGGCGCCTACGGCCCGTGGGCCGGTTGACGGACGATCCACCGGGACCTGTATCCGTTCCGGCACGGTCGCGGCGACGGCGGCGCCGGGGCTCCTCGGGCGGGCGGTAGGAGTCGAACTCGGAGGTGGTCATCGGCTCCCCCCGCTCAGCCCGTTGAATCCACTGCCGAGTCCGCTGCTGAGGAAGGCCAGTCCCGCAGCGGCGACCATCCCCGCCATGGCGACCCCGGCGCGGGCATACATCCGCGGCAGGTCCCGGGTGGCCACTCGCGGATCCGGCGGCAGGCCGTAGACCTCCGGCTCGTCCAGCAGCAGGAAGACGGAGCCGGTGCCCCCGACCCCGTCGTTCGGGTTGGCGCCATAGAGGCGGGCCTCGGTGCGACCCTGGGCGTGGAGCTGGGCCACACGATCCTGGGACCGGGCGAGCATGTCCTCGCGTTCGCCGTACTGGATGGACGTGGTGGGGCAGGCCTGCGCGCAGGCCGGGGTCTGGCCATCCGTCATGCGGTCATAGCAGAGCGTGCACTTCTGGGCCACGCCGGTGTTCTTGTTCTTCTTGGGCTTCTCCGACTTCGCTGGCTTCTCTGACTTCTCAGCGTGGACGCCCGGAGCCGGGGACCGGTCCGTCTTGGGCTGGGCGATGCCGTCGGAGCGGCGCTCGATCACACCGAACGGGCAACCGGCCACGCAGGTGCCGCAGCCGTTGCAGACGTCATCCTGGACCACCACGGTGCCGTGCTCCGTGCGGAACAGCGCCCCCGTGGGGCAGACGTCCAGGCAGCCGGCATTGGTGCAGTGCTTGCAGACGTCCGAGGACATCAGCCAGCGGAACTCGGGGGTGTCCGGCGGGGTGGTGTCCACAGCGGAGGAGTCCGGCAGACCAGGTGAGCCTCCCAACGAGGACAACACGTCCAGGCCACCCAACTCGGGCGCCGGAGCCAGGCCCGCCGCGCCGGACCCGGCGGCACCCAGGGCACCGGACAGCCCGCCGGCGGCACCGGGAGCCGGCCGGCCGCCGTCGCTCCCCGGAACGCCCTCACCGGGTGCCCTGCGGATACCGGGCATGCCCAGGCTGACCAGGGCGCGGCCGGACTCGCGGGCCGCTTCGACCTGCTGACGACCCTGCTCCACGAAGGCGACGTGGCGCCAGGTGTCCGCGCCCAAGCCCTCGGAGTTGTCGAAGGAGGAGTCAGACAGGGCGAAGGTGGAGTCCACCGGGTTCTGGTTCCACTCCTTGCAGGCCACCTCGCAGGCCTTGCAGCCGATGCAGATCGAGGTGTCCGTGAAGAAGCCCTTGCGTGGCTGCGGGTGCTCGTAGTCGGCGTCCGCGGTCGGGTTGCCGTCCACGGCCGCGTCCGGCCCCTGACTCAGCTGCACCATCTAGTCCTCCCTCCTGGGTTCATGCGGCAGCACCGGACCGTCCACGTGAGGGTGGCCGCGCGAGGTCGTCACCGATTCCGGGGCCATCGGATCGGGCTTGGGCCCGGCATCCTCCCCGCTTCCGGTGACGCCCTCGTTGCCACTGTCCACCGTCAGGCCGGCACGCTGCTGGTATCCGGCCACGAGGTCCAGCACTCCGGTGCCCCGCGGCCGGCGGCCCGGGACGATGTCACAGGCGCCGACCTTGGACCCCTGGATGAGCACGTTGGGATCCAGTGTCACACCGATCAGATCATTCGCCGAGTCCCCGCTGACCACGGCGTTGCCGCCCACGCCCCAGTGGTACGGCAGGCCGATCTGGTGCACGGTCTGGCCACCCTGTTCCTCGGTCCCGCCGATCTGCAGGGGGCGCATGCGATCGGTGACGAGCACCTTGGCCTCGATGGCCGCCCGCGGGGAGATGATGGTGGCCCAGCCGTAGGGTTCGAGCCCTCGCTCGGCAGCCAGTTCCGGGGAGACCTCGCAGAACATCTCCGGCTGGAGCTCGGCCAGGTAGGGCAGCCATCGGCTCATGCCACCTGCCGTGTGGTGCTCGGTCAGCCGGTAGGTGGTGAACAGGAACGGATACACCTCGGCACCGGGCTGCCCGGCGCTGGGCGCGCTGTAGTTGTCCTCCCGCGGCACCGTGACCCGCGTCGGATTGTGCTGTTGGGCGTACATGGCATTGGGCACGGGAGACTCCTGTGCCTCATAGTGCGTGGGCAGAGGGCCGTCCACCATGCCCTTCGGGGCGAACAGCCAGCCCTTGCCGTCTGCCTGCATGATGAAGGCGTCGTCGCCCGCCAATGCGGCGGGGCCACCCGCCTCCGGCCCCGGAACGGTGCCGGGGGCCAGGCTCACGGGGAAGTCCGGGACATCGTTGCCGACCCACTGGCCCTGATCGGCATCCCACCAGACGAGCTTCTTGCGTTCGCTCCAGGGCTTGCCCTCCCGATCCGCGGAGGCACGGTTGTAGAGGATCCGCCGATTGGCCGGCCAGGCCCAACCCCACTCCGAGTCATGGCGGGCCTCAGGGCCGGAGGTGATTCCCGGCGCGCGGTCAGCGGCGTGGTTGACGCCATCCGCGTAGACGCCCGTGTAGATCCAGCATCCACCCTCGGTGGAGCCGTCTGCGGTCATCTCGTTGAAGGTGGACAGATGCTGCCCCTTCTTCGGACCCGATACGTAGCGTCCGTTGATCTCCGCCAGCACCGCCTCGCCGTCCGGTTCCCCGTGCTCGTCCTCGGGGTAGTCCCAGGTCAGGTCCAGCAGTGGCCGGTCCCGCGGATCGGTGGAGTCCTTCAGCCGGGCGCGGATGCGCTTGCCGACCTCGTGGAAGAACTGAAGCTCGCTCTGGGCGTCCCCCGGCGGCTGGACCGCCTGATGCCGCCACTGCACCAGGCGCTGTGTCTGTGTGAACGTCCCGGCCTTCTCCACGTGGTTGGCGGCGGGGAAGAAGAACACCTCGGTCTCGATGTCCTCGGTCCTCAGTTCCCCGCTCTCGATCTCCGGCCCGTCCTTCCACCACGTGGCGGACTCGATCAGCTGGAAGTCCCGGACCACGAGCCACTTCAGGTTCGCCATGCCCATCCGCTGCATGCGTCCGTTGGCCGAGCCCACTGCGGGGTTCTGCCCGAGCAGGAAGTATCCCTCGACCTCCCCGGCGATCATGCCCTCCACCGACTGATAGGTGCCGTGAGGCCCGGTCAGTCGAGGCAGATAGCCGTAGGCCCAGTCGTTCTCCGCGGTGGCGGACTCCCCCCACCAGGCCTTGAGCAGGCTGACGGTGTAGGCATCCGCGTTGGCCCAATAGCCCTTCTGCTGCTTGGAGGCGATCGAGTCCAGGTAGGTGTCCAGGTCCTCCTTCTCCACCGACGGCATCGGCAGGTAGCCGGGCAGCAGGTTGAACAGGGTGGGGATGTCCGTGGAGCCCTGGATGGAGGCGTGTCCGCGCAGGGCCATGATGCCGCCGCCGGGGCGGCCCATGTTGCCCAGCAGCAGCTGGAGGATGGTGGCGGTGCGGATGTACTGGGCGCCCACCGTGTGCTGCGTCCACCCGACGGCGTAGGCGAAACAGGTGGTCCGGTCCCGGCCCGAGTTCTCCGTGATGGTCCGCGCCAACACCTCGAAGTCCTCGACCGAGATGCCGCAGACATCCCGCACCATCTCCGGCGTGTACCGCGCATAGTGCCGCTTGAGGACCTGGAACACCGACCGCGGATGCTGCAGGGTCTCGTCCCGCTTCGGGCGGCTCACGTCCAGCTCCGGCCCACCCATGCCGTATTGCTCACCGGCCGCCTCATCGCTCTGCTCCGCGCCGTCCTGTTCCGCGGGGCCGTCACTCCCGGCCGCCGCGCCACCGCGGCTCCCTTCCGGGCTCCCGGCGTCCTCCGGCTCGTAGGACCAGCTGGACATGTCATAGCCGCCGGTCTCCGGGTCGAATCCGGAGAACAGCCCGTCCAGGTCCTCGGTGTCCCGGAAGTCCTCGTTGACGATCGAAGCGGCATTCGTGTAGGCCACCACGTACTCGTGGAACCAGTGCTCGTGCTCGATCACGTAGTTGATCAGCGCACCCAGCAACACGATGTCCGAGCCCGCGCGGATCGGCACGTGCCGGTCCGCCACCGCAGAGGTCCGGGAGAACCGGGGGTCGACGTGGAAGACCTTGGCGCCGCGGGCCTTGGCCTCAGTGACCCACTGGAAGCCCACGGGATGGGCCTCGGCCATGTTGGAGCCCTGGATGATGATGCAGTCGGCATTGGCCATGTCCTGCAGCGATTGGGTGGCGCCGCCGCGCCCGAAGGAGGTCCCCAGACCGGGAACCGTGGCGGAGTGTCAAATACGGGCCTGATTCTCGATCTGGATGGCTCCAGCCGCCGTGAAGAGCTTCTTGATCAGGTAGTTCTCTTCATTGTCCAGGGTGGCCCCGCCGAGTGAGGCGATACCCATGGTCCGCCCGAGGTGGCGGCCGTTCTCGTCCTCGTCCTGCCAGCCGTTGCGACGGGATTCCAGGAACCGGTCCACCACCATCTCGGTGGCCGTCTCCACGTCCATCTCCTGCCAGTCCTTCGCGCGTGGGGCGCGGTACAGGACCGTGGTCTGCCGGGTGTCCGAGGTGACGAGCTGCTTGGAGGCCGAGCCCTTGGGGCACAGCCGACCCCGGGAGATCGGCGATTCAGGATCCCCCTCGATCTGGACGACCTTCTCGTCTGAGACGAAGACCTTCTGCCCGCAGCCGACCGCGCAGTAGGGGCACACACTCTGCACGGTCCGGTCCGCCGTGGTGGTGCGCGGGGCGATCTCGGTGGTCTTCTTCGAGACCACGGACGAGCTGCGGCCGAGACGGTCGCCGTCCAGGAACTGCCGGATGACCGGCCATCCCAGGAAGCTCGAACGTGACATGGGACCCACCCTAGACCACCGGCGACCCGGCCGTCAGCACTTTCCACACAGGCCGAGGTCAGGCCAGGTCCCACTGGCCTTAAAGTCTGGTCGACTGTATGATTCACAACACATACAGGTCATGATGACCCTAAGTACGGAGTGCCGACGGACGGCACTCGGAGGGAGGGCCGGTCTCCTGGACCACGCAAGCACACGCCTGGCGGTCTCGACCGTCATCTTCGCCCTGCGCCAGCGGGACGGCGAGGCACCCTCCCTGTGGACGCCGTTCGTCCTGCGTACCCGCAATCCCGATCTGGACCGGTGGGCCCTGCCCGGCGGCTGGCTCCCCGACCACGAGGAGCTGGAGGTGGCCGCCTCCCGGACCCTGGGCGAGACCACGGGCCTGCAGCCCAGCCACCTGGAGCAGCTCTATACCTTCGGCAGCGTGGACCGCTCCCCCACCGGGCGGGTGGTCTCCGTGGTGTACTCCGCGCTGGTCCGTTCGGACGAGGTGGAGCGGAGCGCGCCCGGCGAGAACGTCCGCTGGTTCCGGGCCGGCGCCCTGCCGCACCTGGCCTTCGACCACAACGCGATCGTCGACTACGCACTGGAGCGGCTGCGCACCAAGGTCGAATACGCGCACATAGCCCACACCTTCCTCGGCGAGACCTTCACCCTCGCCCAGCTCCGCTCGGTCCACGAGGCCGTGCTGGGCCACGCCCTGGACGCCGCCAATTTCCGGCGCTCCGTGGCGGCCTCCCCCCAGATCGAGGACACCGGACAGGTCCTGGCCGGCACACCCCACCGGCCACCCCGTCTCTACCGATACCGCACCGCAGAAAGTACCCGATCATGAAGACCACCACCACGGCCCCGCTGGCCTCCGTCGACCAGATGCTGAAGACCCTGTCCGACGATTCCGCCACCGGCCCCACTTCCGGCGCGGCTGCCGCATCCTCCTGCTCGCCCGGACTGACCTCCGGCCCCTGGCTGCTCGACGCCGGCCCGGGAGACACGCTGCCCGCGTCCGGCTACGGTCCGGGTGCCTCCCAGGACGACCCCATCCCGGGGGGCGCCCCACGCCAGGGTGCGCTGCCGGCGTCCTACACCGAGGCCTCCGAAGCTGACCTGCACGAGCGGATCCGTGTGGCCAAGGCCGAGCTCGCGGACCGCGTGGTGGTGCTGGGCCACTTCTACCAGCGGGACGAGGTGGTGGCCCACGCCGACTTCGTGGGTGACTCCTTTCAATTGGCCAAGGCCGCCCGTGCTCGTCCCGACGCCGAGGCGATCGTGTTCTGTGGCGTGCACTTCATGGCCGAGACCGCAGACCTGCTCTCCACACCCGAGCAGTCGGTGATCCTGCCGAACCTGGCCGCCGGTTGTTCCATGGCGGACATGGCGGATCTGGATTCGGTCCTGGAGTGCTGGGAGCAGCTCGAGGAGGTGTACGGAACCGAGACGGACGACGCCGGCCGCGTCCCCGTCATTCCCGTCACCTATATGAACAGTTCGGCCGCCCTGAAGGGCTTCGTGGGAGAGCACGGGGGCATCGTCTGCACCTCGTCCAACGCCGCCGCCGTCCTGGACTGGGCCTTTGAGCGCGGTCAGCGCGTGCTGTTCTTCCCGGACCAGCACCTGGGCCGGAACACGGCCAAGGCGATGGGCATCGGACTCGAGCAGATGCCCCTGTGGAATCCCCGCAAACCCCTCGGCGGCAACAGCGAGGAGGAGCTGCAGGACGCGAGAGTGCTGCTGTGGCACGGCTTCTGCTCGGTGCACAAGCGCTTCACCGTGGACCAGATCGCGAAGGCCAGGGCCGATCATCCGGACGTGCACGTGGTGGTGCACCCCGAGTGCCCCATGCCGGTGGTGGACGCGGCCGACTCCGCAGGGTCAACGGACTTCATCGTCAAGGCCATCGAGGCCGCGCCACCGGGGTCCACGTTCGCCATCGGCACCGAGATCAACCTGGTCCAGCGGCTGGCGGCCCAGTATCCGCAGCACACCATCTTCTGTCTGGACCCCGTGATCTGCCCCTGCTCCACGATGTACCGGATCCACCCGGGCTACCTGGCCTGGGTGCTGGAATCCCTGCTGGCCGGTGAGGTGGTCAACCGGATCACGGTGGCTGACGAGGTGGCCGAGCCGGCCCGGGTGGCCCTGGAGCGGATGCTCTCCGTGGCGCCCGGCGCCCGCACAGGGACCGAGCGGTGACCGGACAGCGTCACCTCGACCGGCTCGTGGCGGCGGCCCTGGAGGAGGACGCTCCCTGGGGCGATCTGACCTCAGAGACCCTCGTGCCCGGGGACACGGTGCTCCGGGCGCAGTTGGTGGCCCGCGAGGACGGCGTGTTCAGCGGGGCCGAGGCCTTCGCCACCGCCTTCCGCCTGGTCGACCCCTCGGTGCGGGTGCTCCCGCTGGCCGCCGACGGAGACCACTTCGAGACCGGTCAGGTGCTGGCCGAGGTCTCCGGCCCGGCCCGCGGCATCCTGCGAGCAGAGCGCATCGGCCTGAATCTTCTCCAGAGGATGTCCGGGATCGCCACCCTGACCGACCGCTACGTCCGCGCTGTCTCCGGGACCCGGGCCAGGATCGTGGACACCCGCAAGACGACGCCCGGACTGCGGCTCCTGGAGCGGCAGGCGGTGCGGGACGGCGGCGGGCACAACCACCGCATGAGCCTGTCCGACGCCGTGATGGTCAAGGACAATCACCTCGCGGCGGTACTCGCCACCGGCCTGACCGTCACGGAGGCACTCGTGCAGATGCGCTCCCGGCTGCCGCACACCACCCACGTGGAGGTGGAGGTGGACCGGCTGGACCAGATTCCGGACGTCCTGGCGGCCGGCGTGGACACCATCATGCTGGACAACTTCTCCCTGGCCGACTTGCGAGAAGGGGTGGAGCTGATCCACGGCGCGGCCCTGGTGGAGGCCAGCGGCGGGGTGGACCTGGAGACCGTCGGCCCGATCGCAGCCACCGGGGTGGACGTGATCTCGGTGGGCGCCCTGACCCACTCGGTCCGCGCACTGGACCTCGGTCTGGATGCAGCACCGGAGTCCGGGCCGAACCCTGAGCCGCGCAGTGCGGACCACCGGGCGGACCACCGGTTGTGATCTACGCAGACCACGCCGCCACCTCCCCCGTCCGCCGGGAGGCCCTGGAGGCGATGTGGCCGTACCTGACGGGCCGGTTCGGCAATCCTTCGAGTCACCACACGGTGGGTGAGGATGCGGCGGCGGGACTGGCCGCGGCCCGAGCATCGATCGCCGGGGTGCTCGGGGCCCGGGCTGGCGAGCTCGTCTTCACCGGTGGCGGCACGGAGGCGGACAACCTGGCCCTCAAGGGCCTGGCCCTCGGCCGCCCCCGCGGCAGGCACCTGATCACCAGCCCCCTCGAGCATGAGGCGGTCTTGGCCTCTGTGGACTACCTGGCCAGGTTCCACGGCTTCGAGGTGGACTTCCTGACCCCTGATTCCACCGGCATCCTCTCCGCCTCCGAGCTCACCTCCCTGATCCGTCCGGACACCACCCTGGTCTCGGTGCACTACGCGAACAACGAGATCGGCACCGTGCAGCCGCTGGCCGAACTGGCCGCTGTCACGAAGGCCGCCGGGGTTCCCTTCCACACCGACGCCGTGCAGGCCGCCGGGTGGCTGCCCCTGAACGTGAGCGCCCTCGGGGTGGACGCGATGAGCCTGTCCGGCCACAAAGTGGGCGCCCCCAAGGGCATCGGCCTGCTGTGGGTCCGCGGCCGGCTGCCCCTGGAGCCGGTGCTCCACGGCGGGGGGCAGGAACGGGGACGGCGCAGTGGCACGGAGAACGTTCCGGGAGCCGTGGCCCTGGCGGCCGCCCTCGCCACGGCAGAGTCCGAGCGGGTGGCCACCGCGGCTCGAATCACCGAGCTCCGGGAGCAATTCACCACCGAGGTCCTCCACCGGGTGCCGGACGCGCAGGTGACCGGCCACGCCCGACTCCGGTTGCCGGCGTCGTCCTCCTGGGTGTTCGAGGGCACCGGGGGCGAGGCGGTGCTGTTGGAGCTGGAACGGCGCGGCGTCATCTGCTCCTCGGGCTCCGCCTGCGCGGCCGGTTCGGACGAACCCTCCCCCGTGCTCACCGCCCTCGGCATCCCGGAGGAGCTGGCCCGAACCGCCGTCCGTTTCACCTTCGGACCGGAGACCACCCTGGAACAGGTGAAGGCCATGGCGGGGGCCGTGGCTGATTCCGTGGAGGCGGTCCGGACGCTGGCCTAGTCTGGTGCCATGTCCAGCACCCTGCCTGACGCCGAGGGGCACGGCTCCATGGCCTTGCTGAATCGGGCGCGTGCTGGCATGGACCGCCTGACGCCGGCGCAGGCACTGGCCGAACAGCACCGCGGCGCCCTCCTCATCGATGTGAGGACAGACGTCCACCGTGCGGCCTCCGCCCACATCCCCGGCTCCCTGATCATCGACCTGACGGTGCTCCCCTGGCGACTCGACCCGTCGTTCGAGCACCGCATCCCGGAGGCGGAGTGCTGGAACGCCCGGTACATCCTGTTCTGCCGCCACGGATACTCTTCTTCCCTGGCGGCCTGGAACCTGCGGCAGATGGGCCTGAGCCGGACCACCGACATCATCGGCGGATTCGAGGCCTGGGATGTGGCGGGCCTGCCCACCACCGGTACCCCTGCCGAGAGCAGACCCTGACGACGGCCTGCCTCTGGGACTCGTCGGGGAGACCACCGGCCCCGACCCGTCAGGGGTACCTCTGGCCCCCACCCTCGCCGTAGCCTGCAGGCACGTCCCCGACCTCCCGACGGGGGCCGAACCCACGGAGGACCCCATGGCCAACAACACCTACAACATCAGCGAGATCGTCGGAACGTCGCCGGACGGCCTGGAGGCGGCCATCACGAATGCCGTCACCGAGGCCGGCAAGACCGTGCGGAACCTCGACTGGTTCGAGTTGCAGTCCGTCCGCGGCCATCTCGAGGACGGCAAGATCGCCGACTGGCAGGCGACCGTCAAGATCGGCTTCCGCCACGACGGGTGAGCGGCTCCTCAGGAGGCGTGGGGCGACGGAGCCCCGACCACCGTCGGCACCTACTCCAGCCGGGAGTCGAGCGCGGCATGGACCCAGCTGCTCCGCAGGCCAGGGCCGGCTCAGAGTTCCGCGACCCTCCCCGCCGCCACGTTCCAGCGCCGCTCGGTCCGGACAGTGGCCAGCATCCTCCGGTCATGGGTGACCAGCAGCAGCGTCCCCTCATAGGATTCGAGCGCCTGTTCCAACTGTTCGATGGCTGGCAGGTCAAGGTGGTTGGTCGGTTCGTCCAGCACCAGCAGGTTGACACCGCGAGCCTGCAACAGGGCCAGACCCGCCCGGGTGCGTTCACCCGGTGAGAGCTCCCGGGTGGGCCGGCCCACGTGATCGGCGGTGAGCCCGAACTTGGCCAACAGGGTGCGCACCTCGGCCTGGGTGCTGTCCGGGACGAAGGCTGCGAAGGCGGTGGCGAGGGTCTGCTCACCCACCAGGAGGGATCGCGCCTGATCGACCTCCCCGATCGCGACGCCCGCGCCCAGTCTCGCACTCCCCTCCTCCGGCTGTTGCTGACCGAGCAGGGCTCGGAGCAGCGTCGACTTCCCGGCACCGTTCGGTCCGGTGATCCCGATCCGCTCCCCCGCGTTCACCTGCAGTGACACTGGTCCGAGCGTGAAGGAGCCCTGCTTCAGCACCGCCTCGTTGAGCGTCGCCACGTCCGAGCCGGACCGAGGGGCGGCGCCGATGGTCAGCTGGAGCTGCCATTCCTTGCGTGGTTCCTCGACCTCCTCGAGCCGCGCGATGCGGCTTTCCATCTGGCGCACCTTCTGGGCCTGCTTCTCGCTGGACTCGGTGGAGGCCCGGCGACGGATCCTGTCATTGTCCGGCGCCTTCCGCATCGCATTGCGCACGCCCTGACTGGACCATTCCCGCTGGGTCCTGGCCCGTGAGACGAGATCTGCCCTCTGGTCGGAGGACTCCTCATACTTCTCGCGCTGTTGGCGGCGGAGCGTCGCCCGTTCCTGGAGGTACGACTCGTATCCGCCACCGTAGAGACGATTCGATCCCTGGGCCAGGTCCAGTTCGAGCACGCGTGTGACGCACCGGGCGAGGAACTCGCGGTCATGGCTGACCAGCACCACTGCCCCGCGCAGCCCGCGGACGAAGGCCTCAAGTCTCTCGAGGCCGTCCAGATCGAGGTCATTGGTGGGCTCGTCCAACAGGACGATGTCGAACCGGGAGAGCAGGAGTGCTGCCAACCCCACGCGGGCTGCCTGCCCTCCGGACAGGGAGGTCATCAGGGTCTGCTCGATGTCGGGACGACCGAGATCGAGGCCGAGGTCTGCCAGCACCGCGGGGACACGCTCGTCCAGATCAGCGGCGCCACAGGCCAGCCAACGCTCCAGCGCCGTCGAATAGGCCTCGGCCGGATCGCCGGCCCCCGCACCGCTCCCGTCCGGTTCGCCGAGGGCCTCGGCCGCGGCCTCCATGTCCCTGCTCGCGGCGGCGCATCCGGTGCGGCGGGCGATATAGCCGGCCACGGACTCACCCTCCACGCGCTCCTGCTCCTGCGGCAGCCACCCGATGAAGGCACTGACCGGTGACAGCGTGACGGCACCCGACTGCGGCGAGTCGATGCCGGCCAGCAGCCGGAGCAACGTGGATTTCCCCGCTCCGTTCGCACCGACCACGCCGACGACGTCACCGGGGGCCACCGTGAGGTCGAGCGATGCGAAGAGGGCCCGGTGGCCGTACCCGCCGGCCAGTCCGTGGGCCACGAGAGTTGCGGTCATTCGACCATCATCACACCGACTCGATCAGGGAGCTGACCTCTTCCCGGTTCTCCATCCCATCCGCACGCCGCTCGAAGCGGACCATGATCGCCTTGAACCCAGGGGTGTTCGACTCTCGGGCCACGAGATCACGGTGCACCAGAGCGTTCGCTTCCGGGTAGTAGGCGGCCACACACCCTCTGGCTGTGGGGTAGGAGACGAGCCGGAACCTGTCTGCCCGCAGTTCCTCCCCGGCGAAGGAGGACACCACATCCACCAATTCCCGGTCGGCGAACCCGGAGGCCGCCAGGTCCTCCGGGTGGATGAGGATCACGCGGCGGCCACCGGAAATCCCGCGGTAGCGGTCATCCAGCCCGTAGAACGTGGTGTTGTACTGGTCATGCGAGCGCATGGTCTGCAGGACCAGGTGGCCCTCCGGCGGATCGAGGTACTCCAGGGCGCGGACCGTGAACTGTCCCTTGCCCTGTTGCGTGGCGAACTGACGGCGGTCCCGCGGCGGGTTCGGGAGCACGAATCCGTACTTCTCCCGCACTCGGCGGTTGAAGTCCTCCGTGCCGGGGATCACCCGGGAGCAGTGGTCGCGGATGACGTCATAGTCCTCCGCCATGGCCTTCCAGTCCACCGCGTGGTCCGGGCCCAAGACCGCCTCGGCCATCCGTGCGATGATCACCGGCTCCGCCAACAGGTGGTCAGAGACCGGCTCCAGCCGGCCCCGCGTGGAGCTGACCACGGACATCGAGTTCTCCACGGTGAGGAACTGGGAGCCGCCCGGGTGCTTGTCATCCCGGTCCGTCCGGCCCAGGGTGGGCAGGATGATCGAGGTCTTGCCGTGCACCACGTGGGAGCGGTTCGGCTTGGTGGAGATGTGTACCGTCAACCCCGTGCGCTGCAGCCCGGCCTCCATATAGGCCGTGTCCGAATTCGCCAGGGCCAGGTTGCCGCCCAGGGAGACGAAGACATCGATCTCCCCCTTCGCCATCTCGATCATGGACTCCGTGGAGTCGTAGCCGTGCTCGCGCGGGGAGGTGATCCCGAACTCGGCGTCGATCCGCTGCAGCAGGTCCTCCGTGGGCTTCTCCCAGATCCCGAAGGTGCGGTCACCCTGGACGTTGGAGTGGCCGCGCACCGGGCAGGCACCGGCACCCGGCTTGCCGAAGTTGCCCTGCACCAGCAACAGGTTGACGATCTCCTTGATGGTGTCCACGGAGTGCGGCTGCTGGGTGATGCCCAGGGCCCAGCAGAAGATCGTGGCCTTGGAGGCGGCCAACAGGTCACCGATGTGCTCGATCTCGGCGCGCTGCAGCCCCGTGGCGGTCTCGATCTCCGCCCAGTCGAGGTGCTCGCGGGCGGCCGCGTACTCGGCGAATCCCGCGGTCTCGGACTCGATGAACTCCTGGTCGATGACCGTACCCGGCGCGGCGGCCTCCTTCTGCAGCAGCAGGTGCCCCAGGGCCTGGAAGAGGGCCTGGTCCCCACCGACCTTGATCTGCAGGAACTCATCACTGATGCGCTCACCGTCTGCGAGCAGGCCCTTCGGGGTCTGCGGATCCTTGAAGCGCAGCAGCCCCGCCTCCGGCAGGGGATTGACCGCCACGACCTTGCCACCGTTCCGGCGGCATTCAGCGAGGGATCCCAACATGCGGGGATGGTTGGTGCCCGGGTTCTGGCCGACCACGAAGACCAGTTCGGAATGCTCGAGGTCTTCCAGGGACACCGTGCCCTTGCCGATCCCGATGGTGGGGTTCAGGGCGGTGCCCGAGGACTCGTGGCACATGTTGGAGCAGTCCGGCAGGTTGTTGGTGCCCAGGCTGCGCGCGAACAGCTGGTACATGAAAGCCGTCTCATTCGGGGTTCGCCCCGAGGTGTAGAAGGTGCACCGGTCCGGCGTGGTGGCCTGGACGTGTTCGGCGATCGTGGTGAACGCCTCGGACCAGCTGACCGGCCGGTAGTGCGTCTCCCCTTCGCGGATCATCATCGGGTGGGTGATGCGCCCGGACTGACCGAGCCAGTACTCCGTCTTGTCCCGCAGCTCCGAGATCGAGTGCGCCGCCCACCACTCGGGGGTGGCGACGCGGGTGGTGTTCTCCTCGGCCAGGGCCTTGGCCCCGTTCTCGCAGAACTCGATCGGTTTGCGGTCCCCGGTGATCGATTCGGGCCAGGCGCAACCGGGACAGTCCACGCCCTGATGCTGATTGATGCGGTACATGGACCGGACGGTCCGGCTCACGCCGCCCTGTTTCAGGCCGCGTTCAAAGGACACCCCGACGGCCTTGAGCCCGGCGGCAGAGCCCTTGGGCTCCTTGACCACCAGATCATCCTCGTTGATGTCCTGGAGTTCAACGACGTGTCCACGGACGTCCGCCATGACTGAATCACCCTCGATGCGTTGTGATGCCGCGGTGTTGCGACCATGTTGACATTACCGGGGACCGCCCCCATGGACCAGAGCCATTTCTGCGCCGCGACTAGTGTTGATCCTGATCGAGGAACAGGATTCCCATGGCACCTCCCCTGCAGCTCCACTACCCCTTCGCCGGCCGATGGCTGGTGCAGAACAGCCCGGCGGACGGTGTGGTGATCGGGGCGCACGGCTCCGAGCCGGATCACGACTCCCACCGCCGTCGACGGGCCGGACCTCCTGCAGGCCGACGCGCTGCCGATCACCTTTCCCGGTGGGCTTCCCCGCAACGGGGAGATCGTCAACGCGGGCTGATGTACAGGGGATCCGGCCCGGCCGCGTAGCCGCCGGTCAGCTCCTGACCCCGAAGGTGCCTTACCGTGGAGACCATGATCCGACGACAGCTAGCCCGTGCCTTCTGGTCGCTCGGACCGTGGAAGCAGGTGACGCAGTCCGTGCCGACGCGTCCCACCGTGCTCATCGGCGCCCCGCACACCTCCAACTGGGACTTCGTGCTGATGCTCGCCATCGCCTGGGAGCTGGACATCGAGGTGCGCTGGCTGGGGAAGAAGAGTCTGTTCCACGGCTGGCGCGGGCCGGTGATGCGGGCCCTCGGCGGAATCGCCGTGGACCGCGAGGACCCCAGCCGCGTGGTCGGCGAGGTGGTGGACTCCGCCCACTCCGGCGAGGTCTTAGGCCTGGTGGTCACCCCCGACGGCACACGCGGGGGCCACACCCACTGGAAGTCCGGCTTCTACCGGATAGCCCGCGAGACGGGGATGCCGGTGACGCTGGGCTACGTGGACCGCACCACGATGACCTCCGGCCTCGGGCCAACGCTCGAGCTGACCGGCAACGTGGCGGCGGACATGGCCCTGATCCGTTCGTTCTATGCGGACAAGTCGGGCTACCGTCCCGAGCGGCGGGTGGAGCCGCGGCTGCGCGATGAGGGCGAGATCGGCTGAGTTGATGGAGGATCTGCGAGTGCCCTCGGGGCCCGGCCTGCCGCGCGGCCTCACGGTCCCTGCCGGTGAACTGGCCGAGCAGTTCTCCCATGCCTCGGGGCCCGGCGGCCAAGGCGTCAACACCGCGGATTCGCGGGTGCAGCTCAGCCTGGACCTGGGCACGACGACGGCCCTGGACGACTCCCAGCGCGAGCGGGCCCTGGCAGGGCTCGCCCCACGGCTGGCCGGCACGGTGCTCACCATCAGCGCGGCCGAACACCGGTCCCAGCGCCGGAACCGGGTGGCGGCCCGGGAGCGGCTGGCCGATGTGCTGCGTGGGGCCCTGGTGCCCCCGGTCCCCCGGCGTCCGACGCGGCCCACGAGGGGTTCACAGCGTCGACGGCTCGAGGGCAAGCGCCAGCGCTCGGAGACGAAGCAGTACCGCCGGCGCCCGGAAACCGGATGAGCACCACCGGGCCACTCCGGCCCAGGCAGGCCCTGACTGTCAGTCGTTCGGCGAGACGAGCACCTTCGCGTGGCGGGTCTCGCCTGTCTCGTCACAGCGTGGCGGTTCCCGAGAGAACGACCTCAGCCCGCCCTCCGACCCAGAGCTGGCCGTCATCGGTCGAGATGTGGACGCGACCACGTCGGCCCATCGCGGTGCCCTGTGCGGCAACGTAGGGTGCGCTGGCGCGACCGGTCGAGATGAGCCATTCCGCGGCTGCAGCGTTCAGGCTTCCCGTCACCGGATCCTCGCGGAGGGGTTCGTCGCCCTCGGTGAAGAATGCTCGCAGCTCGTACGCCGTCCCCGAGCCGGGATCGTGGGCGCCGACCACGCCAATGTCCCAACGCCCAGGATGCGCCGTCGCGTCTGGGCGCAGCGTCAGGACCGTGTCCGCGTGGTCAAGCAGGAGCCCCACCCAGCCGGGGCCGTTGTCCAGCCACTCGGCGTCCACCACCTGCTGGCGTTCGATCCCGAGGACCTCGATCAGTGCGGTGAGCAGAGCGGCATCGATCGGGCCCGAACGCTGCCTCGGGGGTGCCGAGAAGGCGAGCCGGTCACTCTCGATGCAGACGGGAACCAGGCCGGCATCGCACTCCTGCATCACGATGCCCGGAACCGCCGGGACGCCACCCGCGTCCAGCCAGGCCCGAGCCGTCCCGAGGGTCGGGTGGCCGGCGAACGGCAACTCGGTACTCAGGCTGAAGATGCGCACGCGGTAGTCCGCGCCGGGCACCGTAGGAGGCAGCACGAAGGTGCATTCGGACAGGTTCGACCAGACCGAGAACCTCCGCATCGCCTCCTCGTCAACCGCTTCCACGTCGAGGACCACCGCCACGGGGTTGCCGGTGCAGGGGTCTTCACCGAACACGTCGACCTGGCGGAATCTGCGCTTCATGCCGTCATTCTCTCTCGCTGAACGCTTGGCCGTCGAAGGGCAGCTCCTGTTCGCCTCGAGCAACGGCCTCACCACCGTGTTCGAGTACACCACCGCGTTCTACAACGTGGTTCCGCCGTCTTCACAGCAGCGGGTGTGGTGCACATCCCTCCAGGCCGCCCAGCGGATCAGGAATCGCCCCGACGTTGCTCGATGAATGGCAGCACGCTGGATCCGTCTCGCATCGCATTCTGCGAGATCACACCGAGCGAGCCGTCCTGTTGCAGGATGACCGCCTGGATGTCGTCGAGTGATCCCTGGCCCGATTGGCGGGCAGCGGTGTGGACATCGACCTCGGTGAGCCGATGCCGGCGTAGGGCCTGCTGCTGCAACTCTCCGTCGTAGTAGAGCAGGACAGGCGGGGAGTCGAGGAGTCGCCGCATGAACCTCCACCGCGCCCGGAAGTAGGCGAGCACCCACTGCACGGTGACCAAGAGCAGCAACGCCACGACAGCCTGGGCAAGGCTGACGTCCACCGCGGTCACGACGCGACCGAACGCCGAGCCGAGCGTCACCGCGACCACGAAGTCCAATGGAGTCATCTTCGCCATGGTGCGCGGCCCCATCCCGCGCAGGAGGATCACCAACGTGAGGTACCCGACAGACCCGACGAGCAATGTGTGCCAGATGGGAGTCCAGCCGGTCCAGAAGTAACTTAGATCCATAGGGCCATCCTGACACTCCTGCCCGAGGACCGATGCATCGTGAGGCGACTGATGGAGCCCGGTCCACATCGGCGCCGCGGGAACCATCTGCCTACCGCGGCTGGCTCACCACCCGATCGGCCTCTGGCCGTCGTCCGCCGCGGACAAGAGCCTTGCCGCCGCAGCACTGACGCGGACCCGGAGCTCGTCTGGCCTCTCGATCCTCACCTCGCAGTCGAGTGCTGCGATCACAGACGGCAGCCAGTCGAGGCTCTTGGCACGGATCTCCGCCAGATACCAGGGCGGACCGTCCTCGCCCGTCCCTGCCTCTCCCCCATCCAACCGCTCGAGTCGGGCCACGCTCTGCGGCAGGTGAGTCCGGATGCGATCCTCCGTGGTTCGGATGTGCAGAACGATGTGCCACCGATAGTGCGCATCGACGAACAGGTCGAGCAGGTGCCGTTCCGCATCCGGCCGCCGCGGCGCCGTGAAGGTCTCGCGCGAAGACCGAGCCGATCGGACCTGTCGACCCGAAAAGCCCGTTCCTCCTGCTGGCCGGTGTCGAAGGCCACCAGATACCACCGGTCCAAGTGCGCCACCAGGTCATACGGGTGAACCGTGCGCCGAGACGACACGCCCTCGCCGCTGACGTAGCGCAGGTCCAGGACGCGCCGAAGCTTCACGGCCTCCGCCAAGGTCAGCATCAGCGCGGGCTCGGGAACCGCCCCTCCGTGCTGGGAGGAGTGCGTCGTCACTCCGAGCAGGGCGTGGATCCTTTCGGCATCAGCGGTCGGCAGTGCTCGCTTGATCTTGGCCAGAGCGGTCTGCGCGGCGATCCCCGATTCGCGTGACGTGCCCTGGGCACGGGCAAGCCCCAGGAAGACCGCGACCACTTCCTCAGAGGTGAACATGAGCGGGAGGACGCGCCTGCCGGGCGCGAGCCGATAGCCGCCGTAGCGCCCTCGCAGCGCCTCGACTGGCAGGCCCAGCTCCACCAGTCGCGCCACGTCCCTGCGAACCGTCCGTTCGTCGACGCCGAGACGATCTGCCAGCTCGGTGACATTGCGCTGCTGCGCGGACTGCAGCAGTTCGAGCAGCAGCAACGCTCGCGCGGTCGTGTCGGCCATGACATCCATTGTCGCTGCCATACCGGGCCGTTCTCGCCCGGTATGGCTCGTACCGTGATGTGCGCGGCCGAATTCGTCGGCCACCTTCACGTTCTACGAAGCAGCCACCGGAATCACGGCCGAACGGCTTCATCCGATGTTCGCTGAACTTCGCACACCATCCGGCACGCTGGCCATCGCCAGTTCCGCAACAGTGCCGCTGCTCGGGGACGATGCCGCCGAGGCTCGCGCAAATCGCAGCGTCACGTTGGACTTCCTCGTCGCGGACGTCGATGCGACCTACGTGGCCCTTCAGGATGTCGTGGACCTGTTCGTCAATCACCCGACTGCGTGATGCCGCACCAGAATCGACCGACCCAGCTCAACCGACACGTGAGTGGGTCCAGCGCGGTGGCCCGTCTTCCTCATGTCCGCACTGTTCGCAGGCATCGCGACTCGGTGGACACTGACAGCACCGCTCTCACGAATTGAGCTCTTTGATCATATGGAAATTGGTCATGACGACGCCCCCGGTCACGGGGTGTTGTTCGGCCACCACGTGAAAACCGAGAGTCTCGAAGAACGGGCGAGCCGTGATGCTCACGTTCGAGGAGAGTTGGCTCGCTGACATCCCCCGTGCCCGGAGCTCGAGGAACGTCAGCAGCTGGCGCGCCACACCTCGTCGTGCGAATCGTGGAGACACGAACAGCATGTCGATATAGCCTTCGGCGCTCACGTCGGAGAAACCAGCTGCCTGCTCGCCGAGGAGGGCCACGTAGCTCTCCCGCGCAAGCATGGACCGATCCCACCCGCGGAGGTCGCGCTTGTCCGGCCGCGCCCAGGCCATGATCTGCTCGGGCGCATAGTCCGCTGAGGCCGTGACCATGATCGCGTCGTGGAAGATGCACAACGTCTCGTCCGCGTCAGAGCTTTCGTAGGAACGTATTCGGACCTGTGATTCGGCGCTGATCACGGCACTATCTTGGCATCCATGTGTGGCTCTGCTGTTCTACTCATCCACATCATTGTGGGAGACTCCCTCCTCGTCAACATGACCGCGTCATTAGGCTGGGGGGATGGCGACAGTACTTCTCGTGCGGCACGGCCGCACCACAGCCAATGCCACGGGGCTCCTGGCCGGTCGGGCCGTCGGCGTCAGCCTGGACCCGGCCGGGAGAGAGCAGGCCGCGCTGACCGGGGACCGGCTCGCGGCGGTGCCCGTGGTCGGGGTGGTCTCGAGCCCTCTGGAGCGTTGCCAGGAGACTGCCCAGCTCATCGTCGATCGGCAGACCGGCACACCCTGCTCGTCGGTCGATCCTGACCTCACCGAATGCGACTACGGTCAGTGGCAGGGCCGCATGCTCAGTGATCTCGCGAAAGAGGATCTGTGGCCGCTCGTGCAGTCGCAACCCTCCGCCGTCGTCTTTCCCGGCGGTGAATCCATGGCGGGGATGCAGGCACGGTCGGTGGCAGCGATCCGACGCCACGATGCAACCATGGACGCCGAGTACGGGCCGAAGGCGGTGTGGGTGGCGGTGAGTCACGGTGACATCATCAAGGCGGTCCTCGCCGACGCGCTCGGCATGCACCTCGACCTGTTCCAGCGGCTCGAGGTGAGCCCCGCGTCCGTCTCGATCGTGAGCTACGGCGCGAGCCGGCCGAGGGTCTGCGCCATCAACACCGATGCCGGTGATCTCTCGTGGCTCTCCAGCGGCATCCACTCCGGTGATGCGCCGGTGGGCGGCGGTGCAGGCAGAGGTGCCATGGACAGCGAGACGCATAGGATCAAGACATGACTGACATGCCTGCACGTGTTCTCGAGTTCGATTGGCCCGACCGTGTCGTCATCGGCACCGTCGGGCTCCCGGGGGACCGGACGTTCTATCTGCAGGTGCGCGCAGGCACGCGGATCGTGAGCATTGCCCTGGAGAAGCTGCAATCGGCTCTGCTCGCGGAGAAGGTCGACGAGGTCCTCGACCAGCTCATCACCGTCGAGGGCAACCGCTTCAGCGTTCCCACCAGCACGCCCGTCGAACTCGTCGACAATGACCAGCTCGAGTCCGTCCAGGAGCAGTTCCGCGCGGGAGCCATCGGCATAGGCTGGGACCCCACCACGGCCCAGATCCTCCTTGAGGTGCTCCCCATTGCCGGCGACGATGACGCCTCGCTCGAGGAGGGCACAGCTGCCGAGTCCGAGAAGCTCCTGGTGCGGATGCCGGTCGGCACCGCCCGTGCGTTCACACTGCGCACCCGGGAGGTCGTGGACGCCGGGCGTCCCCTCTGTACGCTCTGTGGCCATCCCATGGACCCAGACGGCCACATCTGCGTCCTTCCCGAGACCTGATGCCCGCGACGGACCTGGCGGCCGCCGAGTTGAGGCTCACCGGCCGCATCACCACGGCGTCCAATGCGACATTCCTGGGCGGCATCGGCGACGTGGCGGTGGTCTACAAGCCGATAGCGGGCGAAAGCCCGCTCAGGGACTTCCCCCACGGCACCCTGGCCCACCGGGAGGTGGCCGCGTACCTGGTCTCGCAGGCACTCGGCTGGGACATCGTGCCGTACACCTGGTTGCGCGACGGCCCGATGGGCGAAGGAATGGTGCAGCTCTGGCAGGACCAGGACCGCGCCCAGCATGCCGTGGACCTGGTCAGGACGGACCACCTGCCCGAGACGGGCTGGAAAAGCATTCTCGAGGGACACGATGAGAACGGGCAGATGATCACCCTCGTCCATGAGGACTCGCCGGCGCTGCGACGCATGGCGGTGTTCGATCTGATCGTCAACAATGCAGACCGCAAGGGCGATCACATCCTCGCCATGGCTGACCGGCATCGGCACGGAGTCGACCATGGGCTCACCTTCCACCGCGACCACAAGCTGCGCACGGTGCTGTGGGGATGGCAGGGAGATGTTCTGACCACCGAGGAACGCGACGGCATAGATCGTGTCAGCGAAGGACTGCAGGGCGGACTCGGCCGGGCCCTGACCGACCTGCTGAGCGCAGAGGAGATCGCATCACTGGTCGCGCGCTGCGGCCGCTTGCGTTCGGTCGGGCAGTTTCCGACCCCGAGCGGGGAGATGCCGGCGGTGCCGTGGCCCCTGTTCTGAGGGCGAGCCGCGCATGTCTCGCGTTGCTGCCCTCCCTCGGCTTCAGAAGCCCTCGATGAAGTCCTCCGTCAAGATCTCTCCCGGATGGATCGGCACGCGGTCCTCAATCGTTGAAGCGGGACTCCACCGACTTTCAGCACCTACACACACATCTGGGCCCAGTGCCGCCCGGTCAGCGGAGCCGACGTTCTCCGGCAACTGAACGGTTCGAACTGAATACTGGTCCCACAGATTCACCTCCTCCACCGGAATCTGCCATCGGTCGATCGCCACGCCTGCAATCTCTAGCTCACGCAGGAGCCCTGTGTGCAGTGCAGCAACCGTCCTCGCATCGGTCGACATCGCGTTCTCCCGTGAGTGCGGAGACCGGAGCAGCACAGCACGCGTCGCCTCTCCACGCCTCGACGCCCTCGCGGACGGCGAAGACGGCGATCACGATCGCAGCGACGGAGTCGGCCCATGCCCAGCCGAGCAGGCTGTTGAGCAGTAGTCCACCCAGCAGCGCAGCAGAGAGGTACGTGCAGATCAGCGTCTGCTTGGAGTCGGCCACCGCCGACGCGGAACCGAGCTCACGCCCCGTGCGACGTTCGAACCAGGACAGGAACGGCATCACCACGAGACTCAGCGCGGCGATCGCTATGCCGACCGGGGAGTGACCTGGCTCGCGCACCCCGAGCAGCGAGAGGACCGCCTCCACGCTCACGTAGGCCGCGAGGGCGAAGAACGACACGGCGATCACCCGGAGAGCGACCCTCTCCCGCCCCTCCGGATCCGGCGCGGCGAACTGCCAGGCAATCGCGGCCGCGGAGAGTACTTCGACGACCGAGTCGAGGCCGAAACCGATGAGGGCCGCCGACGAGGCGGCTGCTCCGGCACTCAACGCGACGATCGCCTCGACGACGTTCCACGTGATCGTGATCGCCACGATGATACGGATCCGACGCCGGAGGACGTCTCGTCGTTCGTCCTTGAGCACTGCAGCGGTCATATCGCCACCTCGGTGCCGCAACAGCCCGGGACCGAGCAGTGCGGATCCAGGCACGGGACACTCTCGTCGACCGCGAGCGTGACGTCGATCAGCGCCGTGAGCGCGGCCGCGATATGCGGGTCGGCGAGTTCGTACCGGGTCTGCCGACCCTCGGGCTCGGCGACGACTATTCCGCACCCGCGCAGGCAGGACAGGTGGTTGGAGACGTTAGTGCGCGTCAGCTCGAGAGCCCGGGCGAGCTTCGCCGGATAGCCGGGCTCATCAAGCAGGGAGAGCAAGATGCGCGACCGGGTCGGGTCGGCCATGGCCCGACCCAGCCGGTTCATGGCATCCACGC
Source organism: Citricoccus nitrophenolicus (assembly GCF_047305825.1). GTDB lineage: Bacteria > Actinomycetota > Actinomycetes > Actinomycetales > Micrococcaceae > Citricoccus > Citricoccus nitrophenolicus. The sequence continues at coordinate 874,293 of NZ_CP063070.1, forward strand.
GTGAGGTAATGGTCAGCATGTAATGACCATACAACAGTTGCTGACCTATTGGCTTCTTCACCAAGATCAGACAGCGGGTGCCTTCATCCCCGCAGAGCGGAAGACAGCGATCGGCTCTCAGTAAGTGAGAAAAGAAGACGACTGAGCACGTTGCACAGCCGCCGCTCCGGAGTTCAGGTCTACACACCAACTCGGATAGACCCGAAATCCCCGTTTGCCGGGCCGCACTCCCGACGTGATGCCCAGCCGGGCGAGATCCGCAGCGGTGAACCGAAAGACGCCACGCCTGCCCAGTTGCTCCACGAAGACCAGCAATCCCACGGCAGGATCATCCTCACCGAACGGAGCCGTCACTCCATCAGCGCCTCGCCTCCAGAAGGCGACGAAGGCGCCCGGTTTGGTGGGAGTGTTCCGCGCCGTTCGAATATGCCATGAGTCGCGGTCTATCTGCACGACTCCCGACTCGTAATCGCTGTTCTGCTCCTCCGGCGCAATCGCGAGAGCGAGCCCCATCTCAGCGGCGTATGCCTCAAAGGCATGAAAGTCCACGCGACAACACTATCGCTTGAGATTGCGCCGTTCCTCCACCAGAGCCCCACGAACCTCCGCACAGGATGCCACCTCTTCCGGCCGGGTACTGCGCGGCGCCATCAAGCACCCAGTGCAGAGACGATCACACGTTGAACCTGAACTCCACCGCGTTCCGGCACTCGGGGCCATCATCGACGCCGCCTGAGGCGAAATCGAGGCGGGAGATGATCGCATCCGCGATCTCGTCCGCGGTCCGGACTGCTGTGTCGATTTCCACCACCGCATCAGACCACGCGGCGTAGCCGGCGCGACGGCGACGGACGTCCGCCCATGCTGGTTCGCCGACGTGGGCGAGACCGCGATCCCTGCTGGAGAGCCGCCGCTCGTGCTCCAGCGCATCGCTGATCACCAGATGCACGAACTCGATACGGGACTCATTGCGCGTCGCCGCACCGCGCCAGGTCTGCCGAGCCTCCTCGCTGTCATTGACCGCATCGACGATGACCGTCTGGCCGAGTCGCAGGTTCAGGTCCGCCATCGTGCCGACCGCCTCGTACGCGGCGACACCGACTTGCCAACCTCGCGGCAGGCCACACGCGAGGATCGACTCCTCGACAGCGTCGATGGACAGGTGCACAGACCCCGTACGCGCCGCGACGACCTCGGCAACGCTGGTCTTCCCGACGCCGGGAAGACCAGAGATCACGATGAGATGCCCTGTCACGCGATCTTCAGCGGGGCGATCGCTGCGATCTGCTCCCCCGCCTGGTCCTCGGCGCGGTCCAACTCGTAGTGGCTCTGCAGGTTGATCCAGAACTCCGCCGAGGTGCCGAAGTACTTCGCAAGTCGCAGCGCAGTATTCGCCGTGATCCCCCGCTTGCCATGCACGATCTCGTTGATCCGTCGCGGCGGCACTCCGATCGACACGGCGAGCTTGTTCTGCGTGATCCCGAAGCCCTCGATGAAGTCCTCCATGAGGACCTCCCCAGGGTGGATCGGGGCGATCTTCTCAGTGGTAGTCAACGATCTCCACCTCCTCTGGTCCAGCGACTGTCCACACGAAGCAAATGCGCCACTGGTCGTTGATCCTGATGCTGTGCTGCCCGGCGCGGTCGCCCTTCAGCGCTTCGAGCCGGTTGCCCGGCGGGACCCGGAGATCCTCGATGGACTCCGCCGATCCCACCTGACGAAGCTTGCGCAGTGCGACTCGATGGATCCGAGGATCGATCGAGCGCACTCGCTCACGACGCCACAATCGTTCGGTGTCCTTGCTCCCGAACGATCTGATCACGAGACCAGGATATAACGACCAGCGTCAATAACGCTAGACGTTAAACCGGAACTCCACCGAGTTCCGGCACCTACGACCATCTGACGATCACAGCGGAAAGTCTGCCTCCGAACTGGCAAGCAAACACTGGCGGAGCACTCCGATCCATTCGTCGAAAGCAGCAAGATGCGTATCGAGGCTCCCCGCGAACAAGTCCTGGCGCTATGATCTGGTTCGTGAGCATTGACGGAAGGGGGCCCGGATGAGTTCTCGTGCTAGTCAACGACGTCGTCTGCTCGACGCGACTTCGGGCGCAATCTTGCTTGGCTTCGTCATGCTCATCCTGGGTACATGGATGCTCGCAGGCGATGTGACGCTGGGATCCATCTCGCTGAGACAGAGCAACTTCTTCGGTGGCGTCGCCCTGGCGGCAGGAGCCCTGCTTCTCGTCGGTGGCGCAATGGCGGCCGTACGGTCCCACAAGCAGAAGCGACAGCGCCGCCAATAGAGCCCGGTGGCCCGCCGCCGCTTCGACTACCACGGCCGACCTCCCCTCCGAGGGCATCGAGGCGGAGCCGTAGACGGCAGCCCCACTCGCAGAGGACCCCCACCCTCTTACGGACAGGACCCCTCTGGCAGGACGGATACGTGGCCGACAAACCGCGACGTAGCACTACTTCTGTCCGCCGCTCCGGCACGCGACGAGACGTTGAACCGGAACTCCACCACGTTCCGGCACGGAGAGCCATGTGTGCTCCACGCTGGGCTCGCTCACACCAGCACCGGCGAGAACGACGGACAAGTTTGTGCACCCGAGAACATCACGACCTGAGGGGCACTGTTCCGCGAAGGGGTCCTCGACCAACGACGCCAGCCACTGTGCCTCCCGATTCGGCCCGCCGACTCATCTGCTTAGACTCTTCAATATGAAGGTGAGGACGTACGACAGCACCGACCGTGAAGCAGTCATCGACCTTGATACAGCAACGCCGCTCACGACGTACGCAGACGTTGAATTCCACAACGGTTCGTTCACCTGGCAAGAGATGACGCTGGCCTTCCCCACCGTCAAGCGACACGATCTGGCTCAGCACTTGGCGGAAGATCCTCCGGGGTGGGACTGTGCATATCTGGCGACGCACAATGATCGGGTCTGCGGATTCGCTGCGTGTACCCTCAGCTCCTGGAACCGACGGCTCTGCCTCCGTCACATGTACGTGGACTCACAGATGCGTGGGCAGGGCATCGGACGAGCACTTCTCAACACGTTGTTCAACGCGCCCGAATCTGCAGACGCGCAACATGTCTGGCTTGAGACACAGGTGGACAACGTACCGGCGATCCGCGCCTACGAAAGCATGGGGTTCCGCATTGTAGGCCTTGATCAAACGCTGTATGGAGATCGCCCCGGCAACGACACTGCGCTCTACATGAGCCGCAGGCTGCGATAGCGCCCGGCAGGCGCGTCATGACGGACGTATGAATAACGAGAAACAAGCTTCGCTCTATACGTTGAACCGGAACTCCACCGCGTTCCGCAGCCGATCAACCTCTGGGCACGCAGTCAGTGGGCGAGAGTCCCTTGGTGGAACACCATGAGCGGACCTTCCGGTCGAATCCTCCATATCGAGGATCGGCGGCTCACTCCACCTCCGAACTCCAACCGGTAGGTCAGCAGCACAACTCCCGGTGCCACGATCTCCGCCTTCTCCTCATCGATGACCGGGGCGGCGTCGCCAGCATCGTCAGAGGTGACGACGCTCAGGATCTCCTGACGCGTCCAATGTGTGCCGGACTGCCCGATCTCGTGAAACTCCGGGGCCAGCAACTCGTCGACAGCGCTCGGTTCAGCACGCACCGCTGGCTCCAGGAGACGACGCTCGGCATCCCAGGCCGCGGCGACAGCCCGACTCCTGCCCGCAGGGCGTGACGTCATGCGGACTGCAGCGGAGCGATCGCGGCGATCTCCTGAGCTACCCGGTCCTCAGCGCGATCGAGGTCGTACTTCGTCTGCAGGTTCAGCCAGAACTGCGACGACGTCCCGAAGTACTTCGCGAGACGAAGCGCCGTGTCCGCGGTGATGGCCCGCTTGCTGTGCACGATCTCGTTGATCCGCCGCGGCGGCACGCCGATCGACACGGCGAGCTTGTTCTGCGTGATCCCGAAGCCCTCGATGAAGTCCTCCATGAGGACCTCCCCAGGGTGGATCGGGGCGATCTTCTCAGTGGTAGTCAACGATCTCCACCTCCTCTGGTCCAGCGACTGTCCACACGAAGCAGATGCGCCACTGGTCGTTGATCCTGATGCTGTGCTGCCCGGCGCGGTCGCCCTTCAGCACTTCGAGCCGGTTGCCCGGCGGGACCCGGAGATCCTCGACGGACTCCGCCGATCCCACCTGACGAAGCTTGCGCAGTGCGACTCGATGGATCCGAGGATCGATCGAGCGCACTCGCTCACGACGCCACAATCGTTCGGTGTCCTTGCTCCCGAACGATCTGATCACGAGACCAGGATATAACGACCAGCGTCAATAACGCTAGACGTTAAACCGGAACTCCACCACGTCGCCGTCCTGCATGACGTACTCCTTGCCCTCCATCCGGACCTTGCCGGCGGCCTTGGCATCGGCCATGGATCCAGCGGCCATCAGGTCGTCGAAGGAGATGATCTCGGCCTTGATGAAGCCGCGTTCGAAGTCGGTGTGGATCACGCCGGCAGCCTTCGGGGCGGTGTCGCCCTTGTTGATGGTCCAGGCGCGGGCCTCCTTGGGGCCGGCGGTCAGGTAGGTCTGCAGGCCCAGGGTGTGGAAGCCGGTGCGGGCCAGCTGGTCCAGGCCGGACTCCTCCTGGCCGTTCATCTCCAGCATCTCCCGGGCCTCCTCCTCGTCCAGTTCCACGAGGTCGGACTCGAGCTTGGCGTCCAGGAAGACGGCGTCGGCCGGGGCCACCAGATCGCGCAGTTCCTGCTGCTTGGCAGCGTCACCCAGCACGCCGTCGTCGGCATTGAAGACGTAGATGAAGGGCTTGGCGGTCAACAGGCTGACCTCGCGCAGCCGCTCCATGTCCAGGCCCTCGGACTTGATCGCGGAGAAGATGGTGTCGCCGCGCTCGAGCACGGTCTGCGCGGCCTTCAGGGCCTCGAGCTCGGCAGCCTCACGCTTCTTGCCCTTGACCTCCTTCTCGACGCGCGGGATCGCCTTCTCGAGCGTCTGCAGGTCCGCGAGGATCAGCTCGGTGTTGATGGTCTCCATGTCCGAAGCCGGGTTGACCGCACCGTCCACGTGGACGACGTCAGGGTCATCGAAGGCACGCACCACCTGCGCGATCGCATGGGACTCCCGGATGTTCGCCAGGAACTGATTGCCCAGCCCCTCCCCCTCGGAGGCGCCCTTGACGATCCCGGCGATGTCCACGAAGGAGACCGTGGCCGGCAGGAGCTTCTGGGACCCGAAGATCTCCGCGAGCTTCTCAAGCCGGGAGTCCGGCAGGTTCACCACCCCGACGTTCGGCTCGATCGTGGCGAACGGGTAGTTCGCTGCGAGCACGGTCTGGCGGGTGAGTGCGTTGAAGAGCGTGGACTTGCCAACATTGGGCAGGCCGACGATTCCGATAGTAAGAGCCACGGTTGTCCATGCTACCGGTGACGGATAGCGTCGGGGACGTGAGTGAACAACCAGACCAGCCCACCAGCCCATCCACCGACCCGGCCGCCGTCGCCGGCACCGAGCAGGAGGCCGACGCGAATCTCGTGGCCGCCGGCACCGAGCTGCCGGAGGGGCAGCCCCAGCCTCCGTCCGAGCGCATCTCCCCCCTGGTCTTCCTGGCCATCGAGCAGGCCCTGGAGTTCGCCACTGAGGCGGGCGACTCGGTGGTGCCCTTCCTCCTGGGGTACATCGACGAGGAGCAGAAGGGCATGTGGAAGCTGCCCGGCGCGGACGAGGACCAGATGCGCGCCCAGATCGGCCAGTTGGAGCCGCGCCCCGAGATGGCCGTCTCCGTGTTCGACGCCCGGCTCGAGGTGGAGGGCCAGCCGCACGATGCCTTCGTGCTGGAGGCCTTCGACAACGCCGAGCAGTCCTCGGCCACCGTCATCCAGCTGTACTCGCCGGCCGGCGAGGGCGCCGAGGCGGAGGCTGTGGGCTCCCCGCAGCTGTTCTCCAACGGGGAGAACGTCCTGCGCGCCTGATCCCCTGTGTTGAACCCCTGTGTTGAGTGGTCAGTTGCCGTGCCGATTGCTCACGCGTTCGGCACAGCAACTGACCACCCACAGCAACTGACCACCCACGGCGTGGTGACGGGCCCTGGTGGTCTGAGGTGCAGTGACCCTCAGACCGCCGGGGCCCGCTCCGCGTGGCGGGTGGCCTCGTCATAGGCCCGGGCCACCCGCAACAGGTCCACGTCCCGCCCGGGTGCTCCCACAAACTGCAGCCCCACGGGCAGACCGGCCGCGGTGAAGCCGCCCGGTACCGAGATCGCCGGGCAGCCCGTGGCGGAGATCAGGGTGGCCGAGCGCATCCACTCGACGTAGGTGCCCATCCGCTCCCCCGCCACCTCTTGCGGCCAGGTCCATTCGGCGGGGAACGGCACCAGCTGGGTGGTCGGGGCCAGCAACACGTCATACCCGGTACCCCCCTTCGCTCCCCCGCCGCTCGGATCGGCGCCATCCGTCCCGAAAAACCGGCCGATCTCCTGGTCCAACCGGCCCCGGGCCACGGCCACCTCCATCAGGTCTTCCGCCGTCAGCGCCACACCGCGCTCCACGTTCCAGATCACCTCGTCCTTCACCTGCCCGGGATGTCCGGCCACCACCTCCCGCAGGCTCAACGCCATGTCAAAGGCCCGCGTCGCCTCGAACACGCGGTCCGCGTCCCGCAACCGGGGGCACGCCGGCACCACGCTCGCACCCAGTTCGGCCAGCACCTCGGCCTCACGGAGCACGACGCCGGCCACCTCGCCCTCCACGGGCACGTCCAGTCCGAAGTCGGTCGTCACCGCCACGCGCACTCCGGCCAGCGGCCGGCCCACCTCCTCGGCGAGCAGCGAGGAGAAGGCCCCGGCCAGCGTCGGGCACCACACCGGTGACCGGGAATCCGGGCCGGCGATGACGGACATCGCGAGGATGACGTCCTCCACGGAGCGGGCCATGGCCCCCTTCTGACCCAGCCAGGCGCGCGGGTCCCGGCCCGGGACGTTGGGGACCACACCAGGGCTGGCCCGGAAGCCGACGACATTGTTGAACGCCGCCGGATTGCGCAGGGAACCTCCCATGTCCGAGCCGTCCGCGAGCGGCTGGATGCGCGTGGCCAGGGTGACCGCCGCACCTCCGGAGGAGCCCCCCGCACTGCGGCTGAGGTCATAGGGGTTGAGCGTGGTGCCGAAGACCTCGTTGTAGGTGTGGGATCCGGCGGCGAACTCCGGGACGTTGTTCTTGCCGGTGGAGATGACTCCGGCGCGCTGGAACCGTTCGATCACCACGTCAGTGTCCCGAGGCACCAGATCCGCGAAGATCGGCGAGCCGGAGGTCGTGCGGATGCCGGCCGTCGCGTGGGTGTCCTTGTGCGTCATGGGGATCCCGTGCATCGGCGGAAGGTCCTCCGGAGCGGTGACGGCGGCGTGCTCGTCGGCCGCGAGCGCCTGGGCGTGGGCCTGCTCGCGGACCTGGGTGACCACGGCATTGACGGTGGGGTTCACGGCGTCGATGCGCGCGAAATGCGCCTCGAGGACCTCCCGGGCGGAGATCCGGCGGTGGCGTAGGGCGGCGGCGAGGTCACGAGCGGAGAGGGACAACGGGTCCATGGTCGAAGTCTAGAGTCCGGCCCCATGACGGATGTCATGCGCAGGAGGTGACGCTCGGCAGATCCGCCGGAGTCCCCCGCCGAACAGACTGGGGTCATGAACTCCACCGCACCGTCCACCTCGGTCTCCGTACTCGCCGAACCCATCTCCGGCTCGGCCCCCTTCGCCCTGCGTGCCTCCGAGGTCCGCAAGCAGTTCGGCAGCGGCGCCTCCGCCGTGCACGCCGTCAAGGGGATGGACCTCGAGATCCATCGCGGCGAGATCGTGGCCCTGCTCGGCCCCAACGGTGCCGGCAAGACCACCTTCCTGGACCTGGTGCTCGGGTTCGCCGCTCCCTCCTCCGGCTCCCTGTCCGTCCTCGGGACCACACCGAGGCAGGCCGTGCTGGACGGACGCGTCGGGGCGGTGCTGCAGACCGGTGGACTGCTCCACGACCTCACCGTCCGGGAGACGGTGTCCATGGTCGCCGCCTGCCACGCCCGTCACCTGCCGGTGGCCACGGCCCTCGAACGCGCCGGGGCGGCCGCCATTGCCTCCCGCAAGGTCCGCAAGTGCTCCGGCGGCGAGCAGCAGCGCCTGCGCTTCGCCCTGGCGTTGCTGACCGAGCCGGACCTGTTGCTGCTGGACGAGCCGACGGCGGGCATGGACGTGCGGGCCCGCAAGGAGTTCTGGGAGACCATGCAGCTCGAGTCCGAGCGCGGCCGCACGGTGGTGTTCGCCACCCACTTCCTCCAGGAGGCCTCGGACTTCGCCGACCGGATCGTGCTGATGCGCGCAGGCCGGAAGGTCGTGGACGGCCCCGTGGACGAGGTCACCAACACCGGCCACCGCACGGTGTCCGCCCTCTGGGACGGCCCGGGCACCCCCGAGGAGGCCGCCGTGAAGCTGGGCCTGCCCGGGGACCTCACCCACCAGAACGGCCGGGTGCGGTTCACGGCTCAGGACACGGACCGCCTGGCCCATTTCCTCCTGGCGGGCGGCCTGGCCCACGACCTCACCATCACGGCCGCCTCCCTGGACGAGGTCTTCCTCGACCTCACCGCAGACGCAGCGGTTGCTCCCGCTTCCCCGAAGGGACACTGACATGACCACCATCACCCCACCCGCCAGCGGACACACCACGGCGCGGACGAAGTCCACCGTCCGCATCATCACGGCCTTCGCCGGCTGGGAGTTCCTGCGCAATGTGCGGATGATCGAGTCCACGTTCTTCATCGTGGTGCTGCCCGCCGTGCTCTACGTGATGTTCGGGGCGCTGTCCTCGTTCGGCGACATCCCGGCCGGCCACGGCAATGTCTCCGCGTACAACATGACTGCCATGACCGTCTACGGCGCCACCATGGCCACGAGCGTGATCGCCGGCTCGGCCGCCCTGGAGCGGCAACAGGGCTGGGGCCGCCAACTCGGTCTGACAGGACTGACCGGCTCCGGCTACATGATCGGCAAGGTCCTCGTGGCCTTGGGCATCGCGGTCATGCCGATCGTTGTGGTCTTCGGAGTCGGAGCCCTGACCGGCGCCCGGTTCGACGAGGCCTGGATGTGGCCGGCCTCCGGGGCCCTGGCCCTGCTGGGCGCCGTGCCGTTCGCCCTGTACGGGCTGGCCGCCGCCCTGCTCTTCCGCTCAGAGGCGGCCGTGTCCGCGGCCTCCGGCATCCTCGTGGTGCTCGCCTTCTTCGGCAACCTGTTCATGCCGCTCTCGGGGACCCTGCTGGAGATCGCCCGGTTCACACCGATCTACGGCATCGCGGCCCTGACCCGGTGGCCGCAGCTGGAGGGCACCGTCATCAGCATGGAGGACGGCGGCGCCCCACTCAGCGACCCACTGTGGGCCGTCGTGCTAAACGTAGTGGCATGGACCGTCATCTTCGCCGTGATCTGCCTGATCGCCTCGCGCCGCACCACCCGGCGCGGTTGAGGACGCGGCTGAGGACGAGGTTGAGGGCACGGCTGAGGATGGAGTCGAGGTGACGGAGCCCCGGACCGGCCCAGAGCCCTCCACGGCCACCGTCTCTGCCGGAAGCACCGGAGCCTACGGCCCCGGGGAGTGGCCGGAGGTCCCCCTCAAGCCCGAGGAGCGGGCCCCCGTCCTGATCACGGCGGGGGTCTGGCTGGTCTTCCTCGTGCTCCCCCTGGTGTCCATGGTCACCGGGGAGGCCCCGCTCGGAGCCAAGGTCCTGGGTTACGCCGGCCTCGCCGCCTTCGTGATCGTCTACCTGGGGCATTTCATCCTGCCGTGGCCCTGGCGTTCCCTGCCCCACTGGGCCAACACCGCCGCCGCCACGGTGCTGTTGGTCCTCTGCGTCCTCGCCACGATCCCGGCCGCGGGCCTGAACTCCTTCAATTTCCTGCCGTTCACCCTGGCCATCTGGATCTTCCCGCACCGCCTGAAGATCGGTCTTCCCGTGGCCTTCGGCCTGTCCGCGGCATGGCTGTCCGCCGCCCTCCTGGTGGACGCCGGGGACAGCCAGTTCTGGCTGATCGTCCCCACGAGCCTGGCCCTGGTGATCATGCTCGCGCTGCGGCTGGCCATGGAGCGCGAGGAGCGTTCCCGCGTCCTCAGCGAGGAGCTCGCCCTCTCCCGCCAGCGCGAGCAGGTGGGACGGGATGTCCACGACGTCCTGGGCCACTCCCTCACCGTCATCACCCTGAAGACCGAGCTGGCCCGGCGGCTCGTGGACACCGATCCAGGGCGTGCCCAGACCGAGCTCGATGAGGTCCTGGCGATCGCCCGCCAGTCCCTGGCCGAGGTCCGCAACACCGTCGGCGGACTCCACGTGCCAGAGTTGGGTGCCCAGCTCGCCTCGGTTCGCACCGCGCTGGATGCCGCCGGGATCACGGCACACCTTCCCAGCCCCGCGACGGCCGCGGAACTGCCGGGCGACCGCCGCGAGCTCTTCGCCTGGTGCCTGCGAGAGGCCGTCACCAACGTGATCCGCCATGCGGACGCCGCCCACTGCACCGTCACCATCACGGCGGACCGGCTCGTGGTGCGCGACGACGGCCGGGGCCTTCCCGGCCGCGACCCGGAGGTGACGGGGCCGGGTTCGGCACCCGGGCCGACGTCGGACATCTCACCGGTGACACCCGGTTCGGGGGCCGGACTGCGCGGCATGCGCCATCGCGTCACGGAGGCCGGTGGCCTCCTGAGCGTACGGCCGGCCCAGCGAGGCGGGGACCGCCCCGGCACGATCGTGGAGGTGATCCTATGAGCATCCGATTGCTGTTGGCGGACGATCAGGCCCTGGTGCGTGGCGCCCTGGCCGCCCTACTGGCCCTGGAACCAGACCTCGAGGTGGTGGCCGAGCTCGGCGACGGCACGGCGGTGGCCGCCACCGTGGCCGAACACCGCGTGGACGTGGCCCTGCTGGACATCGACATGCCGGGACTGGACGGGATCGAGGCGGCGCGGGCCATCGCGGCGGGCGGGACGGGATGCCGTTCCCTGATCGTCACCACCTTCGGCCGCCCCGGCTACCTCCGCCGGGCGCTGGAGGCCGGGGCCAGCGGCTTCGTGGTCAAGGACACCCCCGCGGGCCAGCTCGCGGAAGCCGTGCGCTCGGTGCACGCCGGGAACCGGGTGGTGGACCCCTCACTGGCAGCCGAGACCCTGGTCTCCGGCACGAACCCGCTGACGGACCGTGAACGGGAGGTCCTGCGCGCAGCCCAGGGCGGCTCCAGCGTGCGGCAGATCGCCGCCACCCTGTTCCTCTCCCCCGGCACGGTACGCAACCACCTGTCCTCCGCGATCGGCAAGACCCATACCGCCAACCGCACCGAGGCCGCCCTGACGGCGCGGGACCGCGGCTGGCTATAGGCCGGCACGCCGCATCAGAACACCAGGCTGAACGCCCAGACGCCGAGGGTCATGGTGGTCAGCGTGATCAACACGATGCCGATGAGGTTCAGGTACAACCCGCCCTTGATCATCTGCCCGATCGTCACATAGCCGGAGCCGAACGCGATCGCGTTCGGTGGGGTGGCCACCGGCAGCATGAAGGCGCACGTGGCCGCCAGCGCCACCGGGATGGCGAGCATCATCGGATCGACCCCCACGCCGATCGCCACGCCACCGGCCACAGGCAGGAAGGTGGCCGCCGTCGCGGTGTTCGAGGTCAGCTCCGTCAGGAAGAGGATCGCCATGGCCATGATGGCCACGAGCAGCCAGATCGGAATCCCGGACAACCCGGAGACCTGCTCGCCGATCCAGTCCGCGAGCCCGGAGTCGCTGAACTGCGCCGAGAGGGCCAGCCCGCCGCCGAACAGCAGCAACACCCCCCACGGCAGTTTCACGGCCGAGTCCCAGTCGAGCAGCCGGACGCCGCGCGCGGCCCCCGCCGGCAGCAGGAACAGCAGCAGGGCGGCCACCATGGCGATTCCGGCATCGCTGATCAGCCCGTCGAAGGCCAGCGGGATGGTGATCCACGAGACGGCGGCCAGGACGAAGATCGCCAGGACGCGGATCTCCCCGGAGTTCATCGGTCCCAGCTTGGACAGCTCCTCGTTGATGAGTTTGCGCCCTCCCGGGATCTCCGTGATCTCCGCCTTGAAGAGGACGCGGGTCAGGAGGAACCACACGATCACCAGCATGACCAGTGAGAGGGGCAGCCCGACGAGCATCCACTGCCCGAAGCCGATGGTCACCCCGTGCGCATCCGCCATGTAGCCGGCCAGGAGGGCGTTCGGCGGTGTGCCGATCAGGGTGCCGAGCGAGCCCACGGAGGCGGCATAGGCGATGCCCAGCATCAGGGCGGTGCCGAAATTGGACTTGATGACGGCCTCTTTGACGTCACCAGAGTTCGGATCCGAGGACTCCTGCACCGGATTGGACTTGTCCGCCGCGACCACGAGGGTCAGCACGGAGACACCGATCGGGATCATCATGACCGCGGTGGCCGTGTTGGACACCCACATGGACAGGAACCCGGTGGCGATCATGAACCCGGCCACCACACCGCCCGGTCTGGTGCCCATCGCCCGGACGGTCACCAGGGCGATGCGCCGGTGCAGGTCCCAGCGCTGCATGGCCAGCGCCAGGATGAACCCGCCCATGAACAGGAAGATGATGTCGTTGCCGTAGGAGGCCCCGACGTCCTTGATGTCGATCTCCACGCCCAGCACGGGAAAGGCAATCAGGGGAATCAACGAGGTGGCGGGGATGGGGATGGCCTCGGTCATCCACCAGACCGCCATCAGCACGGCGACGGCGGCCGTCACCCGCGCGTTGTGCTCCACGTCCGCGGGCATCACCAGGAACACGAGGACGGCGAGGGCCAGCCCGACACCGAAGCCGACCCAGCGCCGCCGATGCCGGCTACGTTCCTCGGCCGGGGCCCGCTCCCCCGGTGACCGGTGGTCCACGGGCGGATCCTGTGCCGGCTCGTTCGTCGGTTGCTGCTCGGTGGTCTTCGAAGGTGTCTGTCCCGAGGTGTCGGACATGGTGGACCGTCCTTTCTTGGCCTGTCGTGACCTGGTCAGGCCGCCGGTGGCCCATCTCACACTAGATCCTCTGTCAGGTCCAGATCGATGGTTGGTCCGCTGACGGCGGCGGGGCGCGGCCTACCGTGTCCGGCGCCTTTGGCAGGCTGGGGGTATGGAGACTTCTGCAGTGGTGTTGGTGGCCGTCGTGTGCGTGTTGGCGGGGCTCGTGGTGGGCGCCGTGTTCGGGGCGTGGCTGGTCTGGTCGCGGTACCGGGGCACGTGGCAGGACGCAGCCGGAACGGCCCGCGAGCAGGCCGACTCCTCCCGCCGGGAACTGGCCGAGACGCAGGCCGCCCTGGCCGCAGCCGAGGCCGAGAGCCGGGTGCTGGCCGCCGAACGCACGGCGGACCGGGACCGCGCCGCCGCCGAGTCCACCGTGCTGAAGGCGCTGGCCCCGGTGGGCCAGCGCCTGGAGAGCCTGCAGCGCCAGGTGGGGACGCTGGAGCGGGACCGTGTGGAGCAGTACGGGCAACTGTCCGAGCAGCTCAAGACCGCGGCCGCCACGGACACCGCGCTGCTGGTCAATACGCGCTCGCTCGTGGCCACCCTGAAGTCCACCTCGGCACGGGGCCACTGGGGTGAGGTCCAGCTGCGACGCGTGGTGGAGGCCGCCGGCATGCTGGCGCACACCGACTTCTCGGAGCAGGAGGTGCTGCGCGGTGAGGAAGGCCGCATCCTGCGCCCCGACCTGGTGGTCCAGTTGCCCGGTGGGAAGTTCCTTGCCGTGGACGCCAAGGTGCCGCTGTCCGCCGTCCTGGAGGCGGAGGACCTGGCCGGTGATGTGACCGCGGAAGCCGCCGCCCGGCGTGCTGAGCTGCAACAGGCTCACGCCAAGGCCGTCCGCGCCCACGTGGATGCGCTGTCCGCCAAGGAGTACTGGCAGGGATTGGCGGACTCCCCCGAGCTGGTGGTCTGCTTCCTGCCAGCCGAGTCATTCCTGGCTGCGGCTCTGGAGTCCGATCCGGGCCTCCTGGACCACGCCTTCTCGAAGAACGTGGCCCTGGTGGCCCCCGTGTCCCTGCTGGCGGCGCTGAAGTCCGTGGCCTACTCCTGGCGGCAGGAGACCCTGACAGACAACGCCCGGGAACTCTTCGTGGCCGCACAGCAGCTGTACCAGCGGCTCGGCACCCTCGGCGGGCACGTCACCAAGCTGGGTGGTTCCCTGAAATCCGCGGTCGAGAAGTACAACGCCATGGTCGGCACCCTCGAGTCCCGGGTGCTGCCCTCGGCACGGCGCATCGGCGAGCTGGATCCGAGCAACGGCGAGCACCTGACGCCGATCAGCCCGGTGGAGTCCACGCCGCGCGTCCTCTCCGCGGCCGAGCTCCTGGACGGGGAATCGGCCGGGGACCGCGGCACTCCGCCGATGCCGTAGACTGGTCGGTAGCCAACCGGGCGGGTACCTTCCTGCCCGGTGCCGGCCAGCACCGCGTTGAGTGGCTCTTGTGATGCCGCCCCGCCAGTGCCAGGGCCGGGTCTTTCTTCCACCCGGACGGATTCTCACTTCGTGACTTCTCTTCAGTCTGCCGCCATTTCCGGCGGCTCTTCCACCATGCCCACTTCCTCCTCGGAATTCACCGAGCTCGGGGTGCCCGCCGGCCTGGCCGCCGCGCTCGCCCCGCAGGGCATCACCACCCCCACCCCGATCCAGAAGGCCACCCTTCCGGACTCGCTGACCGGCCGTGACGTGCTCGGCCGCGGCCGGACCGGCTCCGGCAAGTCCTACGCCTTCCTGCTGCCGCTGGCCGCCCGGTTGGATGACGGCCGCAGGGCCCAGGCCCGCCGGCCACGCTCCCTCGTGCTGGCCCCCACCCGCGAGCTGGCACTCCAGCTCGAGGACTCCTTCAAGCCCCTGGCCGCCGCCACCGGGCTGGTCTCGCACACCATCTTCGGCGGCGTGGGCCAGAACCCGCAGGTCAAGGCGCTGGCGCGTGGCGTGGACGCCCTGGTGGCCTGCCCGGGCCGCCTGCTCGACCTCATGGGTCAGGGCCACGTGGACCTGTCCGGTGTGGAGATCCTCGTCATCGACGAGGCCGACCACATGGCGGACATGGGCTTCCTGCCGATGGTCCGCCGCATCCTGGACCAGGTGCCCACCGAGGCCCAGAAGATGCTCTTCTCCGCCACCCTGGACGAGGGCGTCGGCGTGCTGGTCAAGAAGTACCTCAAGAACCCCGTGGTGCACGAGGCCGATTCGGCCGTCTCCCCCGTCTCCAAGATGGATCACCACGTGGTCTCCGTGGACGGCGATGACAAGCTCGGCACCCTGGCGAACCTGTGTGCGGCCCCGGGCCGGACCATCGTGTTCACCCGCACCAAGTACGGCGCCAAGAAGGCCGCCAAGCAGCTGCGTCAGCGCGGCGTCACCGCCCTGGAGCTGCACGGCAACCTCTCCCAGAACGCCCGCACCCGGAACCTGGACGCCTTCCACAACGGCTCCGCCGGCACCCTGGTGGCCACGGACATCGCCGCCCGCGGCATCCACGTGGATGACGTCTCCCTGGTGATCCACTCCGATCCGCCCACCGAGCACAAGGCATACCTGCACCGTTCGGGCCGCACCGCCCGCGCGGGCCAGGCCGGCACCGTGGTGACGCTGGCAGGACGCGAGCAGCGCAACGAGGTCCGCACCCTGATGCGGGCCGCCAAGATCACCCCCACCGTGCACGCAGACGGTGCGGACGCCTCCCTGCTGGAGACGCTGGCTCCCGGGGAACGCGTCTTCCTGGAGACCGCCGAGCTCGAGAAGCTGCTGGCCGTCTCCACCCCCACCACCCAGCAGTCCGCCCAGGGCGGCGGCAACGGGCGCGGGAACGGCGGCGGTTCCGGCGGCCGCTCCGGTGGCCAGGGCGGCAACGGCGCCGGGCGCTCCGGCGGGCGCAACGGCAGCCGTGGGGGCCGCGGCTCCCGCTCCGGTTCGCCGTCGGGTTCCCCTCAGGAGCGCACCGGCAACGGTGGCGGTCAGGGTAGTCAGGGCGGCCAGGGCGGTCAGGGCAGTCGCGGTGCCGGGCGTTCCGGGAACCGCCGCGCGGGCACCTCGGCCGGCGCGCCGTCGCAGGGCGGGCGGGTCTACTCCTCCGAGTCCGGCGGGCGCAACACCGACTTCCGCCAGGGCCAGGACGATGAGGGCCGCCGGGGTGGCCGCGGCGGCAACGGTGGCTCCGGCCGCACCCGCAACGGCCGCAGCCGCCGCGCCTCCAGCGGCCAGGGCTCGCCCCGCGGCTGATCACAGCACAGCACCACACAGAACACCCCCGCCTCCAGTGGCGGGGGTGTTCTGCTGAGTCCGTCCGGTCAGCCCAGAGCGCCGGCCAGTGCGAAGGCCACGCAGGCGATGGCGAAGCCCATCACGCCGATGAGCGTCTCGAGTACCGTCCAGGTCTTCAGGGTGGTCTTGACGTCCATGTTGAAGAAGCGTCCCACCAGCCAGAAGCCGGAGTCGTTCACGTGGGAGGCCACCACGGAGCCGGCGGCCACGGCGATGACCATGGCGGCCACCTGGACCGGGTTGTAGTCCGCGGCGGCCACACCCGCACTGACCAGTCCGGCGGCGGTGGTCAGGGCCACGGTGGCCGAACCCTGGGCGATGCGCAGCACCGCCGCAATGAGGAAGCCGGCCAGAATCAGCGGCACCCCGAGGTCGGACAGGGACTCCTCCAGGGCGCCGCCGATCCCGGAGGCGCGCAGCACCGAGCCGAACATGCCACCGGCGCCAGTGACGAGGATGACCGAGCACACCGGGCCCAGGGCGCCCTCGAAGACCTTCTCGATGACGGACTTCTCGGTACCCCGGGCGGTGCCCAGTGCCACCGAGGCCACCAACAGGGTGATCAGCAGGGCCACCGGGGTCTCGCCGAGGGTGCGCAGGACCTGGAACCAGGTGGACTCCCCCACGCTCTCCTCGAGGACTCCCCCGCGGGCCAGGGTGTCCAGGCCCGTGTTGAAGAAGATCAACACCATGGGCAGCAGCAGCACGAGCACCACCACGGCGAAGCGCGGCGGGTTCTTCTCCTGCGCCTCATCCGCCTGCCCCAGGATGGAGGGCACCGGCAGCTGCCACTTCTTCCCGGCCCAGCGGCCGAAGAGGTAGCTGGTCACGTACCAGGTGGGGATGGCCGCCACGAGGCCGAGCAGCATGACAAGCCCCACGTTGGCCTCGAAGAACGCCGCCGCGGACACCGGTCCCGGGTGTGGGGGCAGGTAGATGTGCATGACGGAGAACGCGCCGGCCACCGGCAGTCCGTAGGTCAGGACCGATCCGCCCAGCCGGCGGGCCACGGCGAACACCACCGGCAGCATGACCACGAGTCCGGCGTCGAAGAAGATGGGGAATCCGAAGAGCAGCGAGGCCACCCCCAGGGCGAACGGCGCCCGTTTCTCACCGAACCAGCCGATGAGCGTGTCCGCGAGCACCTTGGCGCCGCCGGACATCTCCACGAGCCGGCCGAGCATGGCGCCCAGGCCGACCAGCAGGGCCACAGTGGCCAGGGTGCTGCCGAATCCCTCGGTGGCGGTGGACACCACCAGCTGGGCCGGGATCCCCGCCGCGAAGGCGGTCAGGATGCTGACCAGCACGAGCGCGGGGAACGCGTGCAGCTTCAGGTACATGATGAGGAACAGCAGGACGGCAATGGCAGCGGCGGCGATGCCGAGCAGCGGTCCGGCCCCCAGGACAGGGGTCCAGTCGTCGATGGTCATGGGTGGGCCTTCGGTTCGGCGCGCGCTCCGGAGGCCCGGTCAGGGTGCGGAGCGGCAGCGCGGTGGGTGGAGCCTGCCGGCCCGCGCCCGGCCACGGTCCGGCGCTACAGGCCGGCTACGACGGCCAGGGCCCGTTCGACAAGCTCGTCCACACTACCGGAGTTCTCCAGCACCCAGCCGTCCTCATCCTCCGCGAGCACCTCGAAGGCCGCCATCTGGCTGGGCAGCAACGAGGCCGGCATGAAGTGGTCCGTCCGGGCCTCCATCCGCTCCGTGATGACTGCCGGCTCGGCCAGCACATGCAGGAAGACCACGCGTCCCGCGGCGCCGCGCAACAGGTCACGGTAGGTGCGCTTGAGCGCCGAGCAGGTGGAGACGGTCCCGGCGGCGTTGGCCTCCTGGTCCATCCAGCCGCGCATGGACTCCAGCCAGGGCCAGCGGTCCTCGTCCGTCAGGGGGATGCCGGCGGACATCTTGGCGATGTTCGCCGCGGGGTGGAACTCGTCCGCCTCCGCGTAGGGCCGGCCCAGGTGCGCGGCAAGTCGTTCGGCCAGGACGGTCTTGCCCGAGCCGGAGATTCCCATCAGCACCAGGTGGACCGGTACGGGCCCCATCAACTGGTGCCGTTGCGAGCGTGGCCGCCGAGGGAACGGTCATTGTCCCCGACCTTCTTCATCTCCGCCCGCAGTTCCTTGGGCAGGGAGAAGATGATGTCCTCCTCGGCTGTGACGACCTCCTCCACAGAGCCGTAGCCGTACTCCGAGAGCAGGGTCAGCACGTCCTGCACGAGGACCTCCGGCACGGAGGCCCCCGAGGACAGCCCCACGGTGGCCACGCCCTCGAACCAGGACTCGTCCACCTGGTGGGCGAAGTCCACGCGCTCGGCGCGCTGAGCCCCGTACTCCAGCGCGACCTCCTTCAGGCGCACCGAGTTCGAGGAGTTCGCCGAGCCCACGATGAGCACGAGGTCGCAGGCCGAGGAGATCTTCTTGATGGCGGCCTGGCGGTTGGAGGTGGCATAGCAGATGTCATCTGAGGGCGGGTCCTGCAGGTTCGGGAACCGCTCGCGCAGGATGGCGACGATCTCCAGGGTCTCATCCACGGACAGGGTGGTCTGGGACAGCCAGATCAGGTTGTCCGGGTCCTGGACCTGGACCGTCCGCGCCTCTTCGGGGTTGTTGACGATGGTGGTGTGCTCGGGAGCCTCGCCGTAGGTGCCCTCGACCTCCTCGTGGCCCTCGTGACCGATCAGCAGGATGCTGCGGTCCTGCTTGGCGAAGCGGACGGCCTCGCGGTGCACCTTGGTCACCAGGGGGCACGTGGCGTCAATGGTCTTCAGGCTGCGCTCCGCGGCCTGGGACACCACGGCCGGTGACACCCCGTGGGCGGAGAAGACCGTCAGGGCGCCCTGGGGCACCTCGTCCAGTTCATTGACGAACACCACGCCCTGCGATTCGAGGGTGTCCACCACGTGCCGGTTGTGCACGATCTCCTTGCGCACGTACACGGGCGCCCCATGGTGCTCCAGGGCCTTCTCCACGGCCACCACGGCGCGGTCCACGCCCGCGCAGTAGCCGCGTGGCGCGGCGAGCATGACCTTCTTGTCCCCGGTCACGACGGCGGCGGCCTCCACCTCTTCACGGCTGCGGCGGGCGCGGGGGATGTGGGGCATCCCGACGGCCACGGGGGCGGGGTTGGCAGCGGGGGCTGCGGCAGTGAGGTCTGCGGCAGTGGGGGTCACGGCGGGGGTGGACATATGTTCCATTCTACCGGCGCTGCCGCGACTGGCCACCTGGGGTGAGGCAGCTCTCGATCGCGGCGCGGGCCACGCCGCGCCGGGACTCACCGCCGTGTGCCGGCAGGGCGGGAGCGGCGGCCGGAGAGCAGCACCGTCAGCAGGCCCAGGGCCGCGAGGACCCCGCCGCCCACGATCATCAGGAGGGTGTCCGGCATCGCCTCCTCACGCACCCCCTCCAGCAGGGAGCCGGCCGCGGCCCGCGCGAATCCCTCCAGGTCTGCGGCAGGACCCATCCGGCCCAGGGCCCACCGAGCGGCCACGCCGGCCCCGAGGACGGCGATCCCGCCCACGACCAGCGGGGTGCCCCTGCGGCGCCGTGGAGCGAGCATCAAGGCCAACAGCAGCAGGACCACCGAGGTGCCAGCCATCCACGGCCACCGGTACAGGTTGGCCACGGTCCATACCACGGCCGCCGTGTCCACCGTCTCCGGATCGGGGACGGACAGGTCCACCGAGAGCACCGCGGAGTCCTCCACAGCGGCCTGCAGACCGTCCTGCAGCGCCTGGGACACGGCCTCGCCACCGGGCAGTTCGGAGGCGGACTCGCCCAGACGCTCGATCCCCAGGTCCAGCAGCGGCGCCGTCTGCAGGTGCACGGTCCCGGCATCCTCCGCCGTCCCCTCCGGCCCTTCCCGACCGTCCGCTCCGGCGAGCAGGTCCATGCGGTCCGTCCAGTCCACGCGGGTCTGTTCCAGCGCCGCAGACCAGGCGGCCGGGAAGCGCTCGTCCGTCACCAGCCCACCGGCGGCCTGCTGCACGAGCCCGGCCACCGGGGACTCCAGGAATCCCGGCAGTCCATCCGGCAACCCTTCCCCGACCACCTCGCCCAGCTCGGCGGGCAGAGTCTCACGCAGTCCGGGGTCTTCGGACATCGGCCCGGCGATGCGCTGCAGGGGCTCCGGGGTGTGGACCAGCGCCTCCGCCCGGGCGCCCACCAGGGACAGCGCGGCCAGGAGACCGGCCAGCACGGCCAGCAGGATCGAGAGCGCCGTGCGCATGGTGGCTCCGTTCACGGGGGTTGGGGCCTAGCCTAGGTGGAGACCACCACCCATTCGGCGAGAGGACGCACCGCGCATGGACGAGCAGCCGGCCCCCGGACCCCTCCCGGCCACCGCCGCCGGGACCGCCCCGGACTCCCCCTGGCCGCTGCGCGTGCTCTCGGAGAACCTCAAGAAGTACTTCGAGCGCGCCCCGGAGGCCTGGATCGAGGGCCAGTTGATCGAGTTCAAGGTGATCCGGGGCAACGCCTGGATGACACTGCGGGATCTGGACGCGGACTACTCGCTGCCCGTGACCGCGTGGCGGAACGTGGCCTCCACCCTCGAGGGGACGGTGGAGCAGGGCTCCCGCGTGGTGGCCTGCGTCAAGCCGAGCTTCTACACCAAGACCGGGCGGCTGAACATGATCGCCTCCGCCATGCGGCCCGTGGGGATCGGGGATCTGCTGGCCCGTGTGGAGAAGCTGCGCCGCGCCCTGGAGGCCGAGGGGCTGACCGCCGAGTCGCGCAAGCGGCCACTGCCGGTGCTGCCGCAGCTGATCGGGTTGGTCACCGGCCGGGACTCGGACGCCATGAAGGATGTGATGCGCAACGCGCACCTGCGCTGGCCGGAGGCGAGGTTCGAGGTGCGTGAGGTGGCCGTGCAGGGGGCGAACGCGCCGCGGGAGGTGATGGCCGCCGTCGCCGATCTGGACGCCCACCCGGAGGTGGATGTGATCGTCGTCGCCCGCGGTGGCGGGGCGCTCGAGGAGGTCATCCTGCCGTTCTCCGACGAGGCCCTGGTCCGCGCTGTGGCACAGACCCGGACCCCCGTGGTGTCAGCGATCGGCCACGAGGCGGACCGGCCTGTGCTGGACGACGTGGCGGATGTGCGCGCCTCCACGCCCACCGACGCGGCCAAGCTGATCGTGCCGGACGCCGCCGCCGAACGCGAGGCGATCGGCGGGGCACGGCTACGCCTGGCCTCGGGGGTGGAACGGCTCGTGCAGAACGAGGCCCAGCACCTGACGGCCCTGCGGACCCGGCCGGTGCTGACCCAGCCGGAGCGGATGGTGGACGAGCGCGCTCAGGACCTGGACCGGTTCCGCGAGCGCGCCCGCACCTCCCTGGGTGGCCGGTTGGAACGGGAGCAGGATGCCGTGGGGCACCTGCGCGCCCGGGTGCGGTCCCTGTCACCGCAGAAGACCCTGGACCGCGGCTACGCGGTGGTCCGGCACCACGGCGGCACCGGCGGACCCGGGGTTGCCGGGGACGTGGTGCGCGACGCCGGCCAGGTCGCCGTGGGTGCGCACCTGGACATCCTCGTGGCCTCCGGACGCATCGGTGCCGTGGCCGAGGAGGTCCACGCCGGCGGCGGGATCGGCGGGGCCGAGGCAGAAGAATCAGACCGGAATACCGACCAGAACAGGGAGACTGCATGAGCGGCACCACCCAGGACAACAGTGCGGAGACGGCCGTCGGAGGGTTCTCCTCCGCGGACACCTCAGATGTGGCCCAGATGAGCTATGAGCAGGCCCGGGCCGAGCTCGTGGACACCGTGGGGCGGCTGGAGACCGGCGGCGCCGGGCTCGAGGAGTCCCTGGCCCTCTGGGAGCGGGGCGAGGCGCTGGCTGACCGTTGCGAGGCGTGGTTGGAGGGGGCCCGGGCCAAGCTCGATGAGGTCCGGGCCAAGGTGGCCAGCGCAGATGCCGGCCCAGGTGCCGGCCCCGAGGC
The DNA here is from genome assembly GCF_047305825.1 of Citricoccus nitrophenolicus. Taxonomy (GTDB): domain Bacteria; phylum Actinomycetota; class Actinomycetes; order Actinomycetales; family Micrococcaceae; genus Citricoccus; species Citricoccus nitrophenolicus. Next base: position 896,573 of record NZ_CP063070.1, read on the forward strand.
CGGCACCGATCGGGGCTAGGCCGTCTGGCCGGCGTGCCGGCCCTCGGCGAACTCCTCGACCATCTTGGCGTTGAAGGCATCCAGGTCTCCCGGATTCCGGCTGGTGGTCAGGCCCTGATCCACCACGACCTCCTCGTCCACCCAGGTGGCCCCGGCGTTCTTCAGGTCCTCGGACAGCGAGTGGTAGCTGGTGAGCCTCCGGTCCCTGATCACGCCGGCGTTGATGAGTGTCCACGGGGCATGGCAGATCGCGGCCACGGGCTTGTGGGCCTCGAAGAAGCCGCGGACGAAGGCCTGGACCCCGGGATCCGCCCGGAGGGCGTCCGCGTTCAGGGTGCCTCCGGGCATCACCAGCCCGTCGAAGTCGGCGGCGGAGACGGAGTCTGCGGCGTGGTCCACCGTGAAGGTGTCCCCGTGCTCCCAGTCTCCGTTCATCGCGGTGATGGTCCCGGTCTCCAGGGAGACGAGCCGGGGCTGTCCGCCGGCGTCCTGGACGGCTTCCCACGGAGAGGTCAGTTCGATCTGCTCCACCCCTCGGGTGGCGAGGAAGGCGATGGTCTGTCCTGCAAGCTCTGGTGTAGTCATGCCCCCACCCTAGGCACCACCCCCCGGGGTGATGGCAAGCCCTGGCCAGTCCAAGACGCCCGACGGGTCGATTGACCTGGAGATAGCCCGGCGATACGCTCATCCGCAGCTGGGCGATCACGCATTCAACCAGCATTCGGCATGCACGTTCATGGCCGGTCGTCCAGTGGGCCCCACTGCCCGGCCGGCGTTCCAGAGGGGGACCGCTCACCACCATGCCCAGCATTCTCGACCGCGAGGCCATCGTCGCCCCGCGCACGTTCAACCGGTGGCTGATCCCCGCCGCCGCGTTGGCCATCCACCTGTGCATCGGCCAGGTCTACGCCTTCAGCGTGTTCAAGATCCCCATGATGGGCCACTTCGGCACGGGTGACGTGGCCGTCGGGTGGATCTTCTCCGTGGCCATTGCCATGCTCGGCCTGTCCGCGGCCTTCGGCGGCACGTGGGTTGAACGCTCCGGCCCGCGCAAGTCCATGGTGGTGGCCGGCACCTTCTGGGTGGTGGGCTTCCTCGTGGCCACCCTCGGCATCGCCACCGGGCAGCTGTGGCTCGTCTACCTCGGCTACGGGGTGATCGGCGGCATCGGCCTGGGCATCGGGTACATCTCCCCCGTGTCCACCCTGATGAAGTGGTTCCCTGACCGCCCGGGACTCGCCACAGGTCTGGCCATCATGGGCTTCGGCGGCGGCGCACTGATCGCCAGCCCCCTGTCCAACAGCCTGATGGCGTTCTTCGGTGGCGGCAACTCACCGGAGCAACTCCAGTCCGGGCTGATGCAGACCTTCCTGACGCTGGCCGTGGTCTACGCCGTGGTGATCGCCCTCGGCGCACTGGTGATCCGCGTGCCACACCCGGAGTGGAAGCCCGCCGGCTGGGACCCGTCCAAGGCAGCCGCGAAGCCCCTGCAGACCACGGCCAACGTCTCCGCCGACTCCTCCCTGAAGACCCCGCAGTTCTGGCTGTTGTGGCTCGTGCTGTTCTGCAATGTGACCGCCGGCATCGGCATCCTCGAGAACGCCGCCCCCATGATTCAGGCCTACTTCGACTGGATCACCCCGGCCGCGGCAGCAGGGTTCGTGGGCCTGCTGTCCATCGCGAACATGGCCGGCCGATTCGTGTGGTCCACCACCTCGGACTACTGGGGCCGGAAGAACAACTACATGATGTACCTCGGCCTCGGGCTGGCCATGTATCTGGTGATCGCCCTGATGGGCGGGGCCAACCTGGTGGTGTTCATCGTCGCCACCATGGTCATCATCTCCTTCTACGGCGGTGGCTTCTCCACCGTCCCCGCCTACCTGAAGGACATGTTCGGTGTGTTCCAGGTCGGGGCCATCCACGGCCGCCTGCTGACGGCCTGGTCCGCGGCCGGGATCGCCGGCCCGTTGATCGTCAACAGCCTGCTCGAGTCCCAGGCCGCCGCGGGCAAGACCGGCGCGGACCTCTACACGCTGTCCCTGTACATCATGGTCGGCCTGCTGGCGGTCGGCTTCATCGCCAACCTGCTGGTCCGTCCGGTCGCCGACAAGCACCACGTCAGCGAGGACCAGATTCGCGAGAAGGAGAACATCTCATGAGCACCTCCCCGCAGCGCCACGCGTCAGATGACGCCCAGGTCTCGGACGGCGTCGCCGCCACCAACGGGACCTACAACGCCGTGGCCGTCTTCCTCGCCCTGATCGTGATCGCCGCCCTCGCCTACGGACTCATCCAGACGGCCATCAAGGCCGCGGCCCTGTTCACGGACCTCTAGCAGGGCGGGAGCCTCAGCTGGCGGCCAGCCGCCGCTTCTCCGCGCGGACATCGAAATCGGCTGGGGGCCACTGGAGGTCCATCGACTCCATGGCGTGGATGAGCAGCTCCTGGACGGCGATCCGCGAGTACCACTTGCGGTCGGCGGGGACCATGAACCAGGGGGCGTCGTCGGTGTCCGTCTCGGCGATGGCGATCCGGTAGGCCTCCATGTACTCGTCCCACACAGCCCGTTCGTCCACATCCGCCGGGTTGTACTTCCAGAACTTGTCCGGCCGGTCCAGGCGTTCGGCCAACCGGTCCCGCTGCTCGTCCTTGGACAGGTGCAGCATGACCTTGACGATCCGCGTGCCGCTGTCCACCAGCTCCCGCTCGAAGTCCCGGATCGCCCCATAGCGGCGCTCGACCTCCTCCGGGGCGGACAGACCGCGGACCCGGTGGATGAGCACGTCCTCGTAGTGGGAACGGTCCCAGACCGCCACGAAGCCGTCCTGGGGCAGGTGTGGGCGGATCCGCCACAGGAAGTCATGGCGGCGCTCCTCCTCGGTGGGGGCCTTGAACCCGACCGTCTCCACGCCCTGGGGGTCCATGGTGCCGACCACGTGGCGCAGGATCCCGCCCTTGCCGGCGGTGTCCATGGCCTGGACCACGAGCAGCAGGGACTGGCCCCGGCCGGCCTCGTCCACGGTGCCGGCCACGCCGTTGGCGTAGAGCAGCTCCTGCAGCTCGGTCAGGCGCTCGGCACGGGCCTCGAGCGTGGCCCGGCCTTCGGCCTTGCCTCCGGGGTAGCCGGGCTTGGCGTCCGGTTCCACATCGGACGGACCGAGCGGGATCTGGTGGTCCGCGGTCCGGGCCCGCAGCAGTTGCCACGGGTCCTCGCGGAAGTCCGTCACGTGCCGCTCAGCGCTCACGGTAGCTCTCGAGGAAGTCCGCGATGCGCCCGACCCCCTCCTCCAAGTCCCGCACGCTCGGCAGCGTGACGAGGCGGAAGTGGTCCGTGTCCGGGTAGTTGAAGGCCCGCCCGTGGGAGACCAGGATCTTCTGTTCCCTCAGCAGCTCGATGACGAACTTCTCGTCATCCTCGATCCGGTACACCTCAGGGTCCAACCGGGGAAACAGGTAGAGGGCGCCATGGGCCGGCTGCAGGGTGACCCCGGGGATCTCGGACAGCAACCGCTGCGCCGTGTTGCGCTGCTCAAGCAGCCGCCCCTGCGGCAGCAGCAGGTCATTGATGGACTGGTACCCGCCGAGCGCAGTCTGGATGGCGTGCTGTCCGGGGACGTTGGCACACATGCGCATGTTGGACAGCAGGGTCAGGCCCTCGATGAAGTCCGAGGCGCGGTGCTTCGGACCGGAGATGGCCACCCAGCCCGAGCGGTACCCGGCCACCCGGTAGGCCTTGGAGAGCCCGGAGAAGGTCAGGGTCACCACGTCATCGGAGAGCCCGGCCGCGTTGATGTGGCGGGCCCCGTCGTACAGGATCTTCTCGTAGATCTCGTCACTCATCAGCACCAGGTTGTGCTTGCGGGCGATCTCCACGATCCCGCTGAGCACCTGACGCGAGTAGACGGCGCCCGTGGGGTTGTTGGGGTTGATGATGACGATGGCCTTGGTCCGGTCCGTCACCTTCGCCTCGATGTCCTCGAGGTCGGGCTCCCAGCCCTCCTCCTCCACGCAGCGGTAGTGCACGGCGCGTCCCCCCGAGAGCGTGGTGGCTCCGGTCCACAGCGGATAGTCGGGCGAGGGGATCAGCACCTCGTCGCCATCGTCCACCAGCGCCTGCAGCACCATGGAGATCAGCTCGGAGACGCCGTTGCCGATGAACACGTCCTCCACGTCGATGTCCATGATCCCGCGCGACTGGTAGTACTGGCTGACCGCGGTGCGGGCGGAGTAGATGCCCTGCGAATCGGAGTAGCCCTGGGCGTGGGGCAGGTGGGAGACCATGTCCTTGAGGATCGCGTCCGGCGCCTCGAACCCGAAGGGGGCGGGGTTGTCGATGTTCAGCTTCATGATGCGGTGGCCGGCGGCCTCCATGCGCTGGGCCTCCTCGAGGATGGGCCCACGCACGTCATAGCGCACGTTGAGGAGCTTGGAGGACTGCTTGACCTGACCGGACCGTGACTTTGCCATGGGCTCCATCCTAGGACTGCCCGGCGGCGGATCCCGCCAGATTCGGCCGGGTCCCGGTGGTTCCCGTCAGAACCAGTCGTCCGGGGTCTCCTCGAGACCCGCGTCCACCAGCCAGTAGTGGGCCGCCTCCTCGCTGGGCAACTGGTCCGGCCCGGTGGAGAGCCGTTGCAGCTCTGCGAGGCCCTCTCCGTCCAGTTCGCCGGCCACCGCCTGGAGGGCGGCCTCCGTCCCGTCCGGCAGCTCCTCCGGGTCCGCCACCATCAGCATCCGCCCCTCCGGCAGGATCCGGGACTGGTCCGAGAGTGGTTCCAGGGCCTCGTCCGAGATGGCCGGGTGGGTCCCGTACATCAGCACGACGTCGGCCCTCCCGGAAATGAGGTCCTCCGCGACTCCCAGCTCGCCCGGCTCCAACCACCGGGACGGCTCGCAGCCGGCGAGCGCCTCGAGCCGCTCGCCGTAGACCGCGGCGTCGGCCTGCGGGCTGAACACGAGCCGGTCGCACAACCCGTTGAGGTCGGTGAGATCCTCCACCTCGTACAGACCCGTCAGCGCCGTGGTGGCCACGGCCTGCAGGCGCATGGTCCCCGCAGAGGCCGCCACCTCCCCCGTCCCATCCGGGAGATGCTCCGAGATGATGGCGGTGGTCCCCGGGGCGTCGGCGGCCGGGCGCCCCTCCGGCAGGGCGGTGGCTGATCCCGTGGCGGTCGGGTGTCCCGTGGGCGAGGCGGGCGCCGGGTCCGAGGCCGACGCACTGCCGGACGGACCGGCGGACGCCTCGGCGCCCACACGGCCCCCGGACTCGGAGGAATCGGGTGACGCGGCCGGCGTCGGGATCTCCCCGGCCAGCGTGTCCGGGGCGAGTTCCGTGGCCATGGCGAGGGTGTCCACCAAGGCGATCTGGTCCGCCCCGGCGGCTCCCCAGGGCTCCGCGGAGGGCTCACCGACCTCGGCGGGGATGCCGTTGGTCTCCAGATGACGTTCGAGCACCACGGCCAGCAGCTGCTCCTCGGGGCGGGTACCCGGGATGAGCGCAACGGGGGTGTCACTCGGTGAGGCCCCGTCCGTGGGCTCGGCGGGTCCGGACTGCGGCGTGCATCCCACCAGGAGCGCGGTGGCCAGAGCACCGGTGGCCATCAGGGCACCGGTCCGGCGCGGCGCAGCACTGCACGAGGTCGACCTCATCGCAACGCCCCGGCCAGCTCGAGGGCGCGGTGGACGGTGGGCGAGGTGCGGTGCCGGTGCAGGTCGTCCAACGGGATCCAGGCGGCATCGATGGAGGACCCGTCCACCTCAGGACGCAGTTCCCCGGACAGGACGACGGCCCGGTACAGCACCTGCACCGTCAACAGGGGGCGCCCGGGCCGGGACAGACGCCGGCCGGCCTCGATGGTGTGGCTCGTGACCCCGAGCAGCTCGCCCAGTTCAGCGTGATAGCCGGTCTCCTCGAGGATCTCCCGGACGCAGGCCTCGTCCGGCTGCTCCCCCAGCTCCACCTGCCCGCCGGGCAGGGTCCAGATGTTCTCCGCGGGACCCTGCCAGAGGCTCATGAGCAGGCAGCGGTCACGGATGACGACGCCGTAGGCGCCGACCCGGCTGTCGAAATCCATGTGGGCCAGTCTAGAGGCTGGGATCCGCATCCACCGGCCGGACCATACCCGGCGGGCCGCCTGTCTGGAATACTGGGTGGGTTGCGGACGCCGAACCCATGACGGCGTCCCCCGGCAGACAGGCAGGACCACCAGGACCAGCGGGACGACCAGGATCCATGGGACCGGCGAGACCAGCGGGACAAGAAGGGCAGGCATGACCGAGCAGGACGGCTCCGAGGTGAGTCCTGTGCTGCCGGAGGACCTGGAGGCCCGGTTGAACGCGGTCCTCGCCCGCCGGTCACTGACGGGTGGTCCGCAGGGAGCACCCGAGACGGCGCGCGGCTGGCTGGACGTCTCCTATGAGGCGGCCTACGCGGAGGACCTGCCCCGCGCCGCGCGTGCCGCCCGCGCCGGTCTGGACGCCCCCGGCGGTCAGGACCCCGTGAACCGGGCCGGCCTGTTCCGGGCGCTCGCCTCCGTGGCCGAGCTGAACGGGGATCATGCGGCCTCCACCAGGTATATCGCCGACCGCGCCGGTGTGCTCGCCGCCGCAGGATATCCGCACCGCGCCCGGATGGAGGTGGAGCTCGGCGCCATGCTGCTGCGCGAGCCCGAGGCGTTCGAGGCCACCGTCCTGCAGGGCGTGGTGGAGGACGAGCGGAGGCGCTCGGCCCGTTCGGTGGACACCGCGCTGCCGGACGTCCTGGTGGCACTGGCGGTGCGGCACGTGGAGGACGGCAGGCTCGAGGACGCCGTCCACCTGCTGGAGGAGTGCCTCCGGGCCCAGGACGCCCGGGTGACTGCGGGGCTGCCCGTGGCCCCCGAGTCCCTGACCTCCACGCGAATGTTCCTGGCCCACGTGCATCTGATGAGCCACGAGCCGGAGAAGTCAGCCGAGGTGGCGGACGAGGTGCTCGCCGGGGAGCCGAACCGGGCCGTCCGGGCCGCCATGTGGATGCTCAAGGCGGTGGTGGCCCAGGAGGACGATGACACTGCCAGTGCCGTCCTGCACGCCCTGCGTTCCGTGGAATTGCATGCCGCCGCCGGGGTGCGCAAGGGTTCCGCCTCGGCCGCCGCACTGTTGGCGGGGCTGGCGGCCGACGCCGGCAACCAGCAGGCCTCGATCCTCGCGTGGAAGGTGGCCGTGGCGCAGGCCGAACAGGGTGAGGTCCCGGAGGCCTCGGACCTCACCCTGGCCCTGGGCCATCAGCTGCTGGAGGCCGAGGAGCATGCCCTCGCCGAGAGGGTCCTGGCGGGACTGGTCCGCCGCGAGGAGGCGGCCCGCCGCCTGCCCGGGCTGGCCCGGGCCCTCGTGGACCTCGGCCACGCTGCCCGCCACCAGAACCGCCAGGACGAGGCGCTGGAACACTGGGACCGGGCGGCGTCCCTGTTCGAACGGGCCGGCGCCACGGACGAGGCAGCGCGGATGCACCTGGCCTACGGCGCCCTGTTGAACCGGCAGGAGAAGGCGGAACAGGCCGCCGAGCGGTTCGCCCGCGCCGTGGAGCTGGCCCGCGCGGACGAGGAGGAGGGCGACCCCGAGGACCATGACCCCGCGGTGTTGCCCCAGGCCCTGCATGCCCTCGGCCACGTGCTGTGCGAGCTCGGCGAGGAACGCGGCGTGGCCCTTCTGGACGAGGCGATCGCCCTGGCTCAGGATTCCTCTGCTGCCTGGCACGAGGCGGATTTCACCGACACCCGTGCGCGGGGGCTGTGGGCGCTGCGCCAGGGACCGGCTGCCGTGTCCTCCGCCCTGACCGCGGCGGACCTCTTCGCCGCCTCCCAGGACTCCACCGCCTCCTCCAACGCCGAACTCTTCGCGGCCTACGTGCTGCTGGAACAGGAACGCGCGGAGGAGTCGGCCACCCTGTTCCGGATGATCACGGAGCAGGAGGGCACCGCCCGGTACCTGCGCATGGCCGCCTGGCTGGGACTCGCCCAGTCCCTGGACCTCACCGGGGATGAGGAGGGCGCCACGCGTGCCCGGTTCGAGGCAGACGCCGCCGCCCAGGCCGAGGACGCCGAGGACGCGGGCACCTCAGAGGACGGGGACGGGATCGGGGACGGTGCCGGGGACAATGTCGGCGACGGCGACGGCGACGGCAGCGAGGACGGATCAGAGGAGGGGCACGGTGAGAGCTGAGGGCGCTCTCCCTTCCTCCCCCTCCCCCTCCCTCTCCTTTCCCTCCTTTTTCATGGAATCCTCATGCCGTGGGCGCCGTTTCTCATCTTCGGTTCATGATCACGAGCGACCATGGAGGGCATGGACAACACCGGTCGAGGATTGAAGGCCACTGTCGCACTGATGGTGGTGGCGGTGATGGCCGCACTGGGCGTCGCCGTGGTGTCGGCGCAACCGAACAGCGTGGACCTGGGGCCGATGATCGCCGTGAGCGACGCCCCGTCCACCAGCGAGCGCAATGCGCCGTCCTCTGCGGATTCCGCTCCCTCAGGTTCCGACCCGTCCAGCTCCGCGCCGGTACCCTCCTCCCCCGCCTCGTCCTCGCCCGCCGGGGATTCGAACGGTTCCTCAGACTCGTCCCGCGTCAAGATCACCTCCAAGCCGGCACCGGAGAGCAGTGCCCCGGCCGGCGGTGGTTCGTCCGGCTCGGGCAGCTCCGATGGTTCCGGCAACGCGGGCGGGACGCCTCCTCGGCCCACGTATTCGGCCCCGGCCGCGCCCCAGCCCGTCCCGAACCCGGCTCCCCAGCAGCCCCGGTATGACGATGACGATGACTGGGACGACGATGACGACTGGGATGACGATGACTGGGATGATGACGATGACGACTGGGACGACGATGACGACGAGGACGACTGGGATGACGACTGACGATCAGCGGGCCCGCCGGATGAGCCGATGAAGGCTCCCGCGGACCCACGCACAGTGACGCCGGCCCGGGAGCACTCCCGGGCCGGCGATCGTCTACGGGCCCTGCGCAATCCGCTGGTCAACTGGAGCGCGCTGCCGGTGCGCAGCCGGGTCATCGCCCTGCTGGTGCTGCTGACGGCGGTGGCCCTCATCCTCTCCGGCGCAACGGCCTACGTGCTGCAGCGCAGCAGCATGATCCGGCAGATCGACGACTCCCTGACCCGCTCGGTCCAGGAGTTCCGGATCCTCGCCCAAGAGGGCATCGACCCGGCTTCCGGGGAGCCGTTCTCCGCCTCGGACCAACTGGTGTTCACGGCCATGCAGCGCACCCTGCCGGCCGAACACGAGGGCATGCTGGGATTCCGGGACGGGGAGATCAGTTGGACGGCCTCCTCCGCCGTCGAACTCCGGCTGGAGCTTGATCCGGAGCTCGTGCAGTGGGCCGCCGATCAGTTCGGTGAACCGTTCGAGGACCAGGGGGTGGTCATCGAGACCCTCTCCACGGACCAGACCACGTACCGCGCTGTGACCGTTCCCATCCGGTTCGACAACGACTCGGCCCCGTCCCTGATGCTGCTGGCCTACGACTTCTCCGCGGAGCTGCAGGAGCTCGACACCACGTTCCTCACCTACGGGCTCGTGGGCTTCGGCGTGCTGGTACTCGTGGGGGTGGCGGGCTGGATCCTGGTGGGCCGGCTGCTCCACCCGCTGCGGACCCTGCAGTCCACGGCGGCGGAGATCTCCGGGAGGGACCTGCGCCGGCGGGTCCCGGTCTCCGGTCAGGACGACGTGGCCGGGCTGGCCATGACCTTCAACGAGATGCTGGACCGGCTCCAGGAGTCCTTCTCCTCCCAGCGCCAGCTGCTGGATGACGTGGGACATGAGCTGCGGACCCCCATCACCATCATCCAGGGGCATCTGGAACTCCAGGACGCCGCCGATCCGGGAGACGTGCGCGAGGTCCAGGAGATCGCCCTCGAGGAACTGGACCGCATGCGGCTGCTCGTGGATGACCTCGTGACCCTGGCCAAGTCCGGCCGGCCGGACTTCGTCCAGACCCAGCCGACCGACGTCGGCCCCCTCACCCGGGACGTGCTGAGCAAGGCCTCCCCGCTGGGCGCCCGGATCTGGACCCTGGACCACGCTGCGGACGTGACGGTGCCGCTGGATCCGCAGCGCATCACCCAGGCGTGGCTGCAACTGGCCTCCAACGCGGTGAAGTACTCCGAGGAGGGCTCCAAGGTGTCGATCGGTTCGCAGGCCCTGTCCGGGACCCTGCGCCTCTGGGTGCGGGACCAGGGCATCGGCATCCGGCCCGAGGACCGCCAGAGCATCTTCGACCGCTTCGGCCGGGGCTCCAACAGCACCCGGGCGGAGGGGTCCGGACTGGGACTGAACATCGTCACCGCCATCGTGGTTGCGCACGGCGGCACGGTGGACGTGCAGTCCGCCCCCGGGATCGGCTCCACGTTCTACCTCGATCTGCCCTTGACCGCACAGCACCCCGCCGAAGCCGACGTCTCCGAGGCCTCCGAACCCGGAGGTGGCCGCGCTGACCGGCCCGGGCCGGTAGCGTCTACTCCGAGCACAACCACACACTCCAAGGACGGTGCGGCGTGAGCCAAATCCTGATGATCGAGGACGAACCACGGATCAGCTCCTTCGTGGCCAAGGGCTTCAAGGCCGAGGGGCTGGCCACCACAGTCGCGGCCACGGGGCGCGAGGGACTCGTGCTGGCCCTGACGGGCGGCTTCGAACTCGTCATCCTGGACCTGGGGCTACCGGACATGGACGGCTTCACCGTGCTGCAGCGGATCCGCGCCCAGGACCCGGATCTGCCCGTCATCATCCTGACCGCGCGGGCCTCCGGAGAGGACACCGTCCAGGGACTCACCTCCGGTGCTGACGACTACATGCCCAAGCCCTTCCGCTTCGCCGAACTGGTGGCGCGGGTGCGGCTCCGGCTGCGCCCGGAAGGCGGATCCTCCGCCCAACAGGACCCCGTGCTGCGGCATGCCGACCTGGAGCTGGACCCGGTGCGCCACGTCGCGGCGGTCGGCGGCGTCGAGGTGGACCTCTCGGCCCGCGAGTTCTCCCTGACCGAGACATTCCTGCGCCATCCGGGCCAGGCCCTGAGCCGCGAGCAGCTGCTCTCCCGGGTGTGGGGCTATGACTTCGACCCGGGCTCCAACGTGGTGGACGTGTACGTGCGCTACCTCCGCAACAAGCTCGGGACCACGCGCTTCGCCACCGTCCGCGGCGTCGGCTACCGGCTGGTCGAGGAGAAGGACTACCAGCCCGCCGCGGACTGAGGCAGGTCCAGCAGGGACTCGGCGATGTCCAGCCGTTGGCGGGCGGAGGACTCCCAGTCCCGGTGGCCGGAGTCTCGGGCACCGGCCACCAGAGACAGGGCCACGGCCGAGGAACGGCAGGCCAGCGCCGCCGGATCCACCCCCGCCACGAAGACCGAGTGGAAGCGCCGCAGGGCCTGGTCCACGTGCACATAGCCGTGGTCGACGGCCGGCAGGACGGCCAAGTGACCCAGGAAGCAGGCCAGGTCGTCCACGCGGTGCCCCGGCCCGGCACCGTCAATGTCCAGCACGCCGGAGATGCGGTGCTGGCTCACCAGCAGGTTGGCCTCGTAGAAGTCCCCATGCGTGGGCACCACCGGCCCGCGGTCGGTGCCGTCCAGCTGCCGTTGGAGGTGCTCCACGAGGGAGCGGATGCGCCTGGCCTGGTCCGGCAGTGCCGTGGCGGCTGCGTGGCCGTAGTCCCCGGTCCGGTCAGACCAGGCATCCCGCCGCGGCAGCTCCACCAGCTCGTTCGGCATCCGGTCCAGCACGCCCAGCACGGCCGCCGGGTCCACGTGACGGGCCCCGTCCGCCATGATGGCCGCGGCCAGCACCTCCCCCTCCCCCTGCTCCAGGGCCAGCACGTCCGCCACCGGCGGGCCGAGCACCGCGGGGACGGGCACGCCGGCAGCGGCCAGCAGGGTGTGGCGGTAGTGCAGACGGGTGGCGAGGCCGGGGCGCATGACCTTGAGGAACACGGTGCGCTGCCCGCCTTCCCCGGACACCACGGCGCGCAGCACCGCCCGGCGCAGTGGACGGTAGCTGACCGTCTGCAGGTCGATCAGGGTCCCCCCGCCACCCCAGAGAGAGGCCACGGATTCCGGGTCCGAGGCCAGGGCCAACCCGGTCAGCAGTGGATCATGCGGGTGGAACCAGGCGGACCAGGTGGCGTCCGCGTCCTCCCCCGCCTGCAGGGCTCCGTCCTCCGGGACGGCCTCCGCGGTCAGTGCGAGGTAGAGCTCCTGCGGTTCGGAGGCCCGGGCCGGAGCACCGGAGGAGGAAGAAGATGAGGCTCGGACGCGGAAGATCCCCGTGGCCCCCGCTCCGGGCCGGTGCTGGAGATCCACGAGCCGTGCCCCCAGCAGATGATGGCCGTGATCCGCCAAGACCTCGGCCAGCCGGGAGTGGACGGCCCGCGAGCTCAGGTACTGGACCTGCCGGCGCTCCGCCTCATCCCGGTGCGCACCATTGCGCATGGGTGACCTGCTCGGACTCAGACGGCCCGGCGCCGTTCCAGGACCTTGTCCAGGTCCACGGTGCGGTTGGCGGTGGCCTCGACCTTGGCCCGGTACTCGGCCGAGACGCCGGACTTCAGCTTCACGCCGGGGCTGGCCATCGGCATCTCAGGCGTCATCAGGGGAGCCGGCTCCGGGCGGCGCGCCTCTCCGGCGTCCAGGTAGGTGGGGCGCGGCACGGAGGGCAGGACGGCGGCTTCCGGCCCGGCGGCCTCGGCCGCTCCGGAGTCTGCACGGTCAGTGGAGGGTGCGTCGGCGCGGCCGGCGGGGGCCGGTGCCTCAGCGCTGCTGCTGCCGGACGCGGCGTCGAACACCGTGGTGGACCCCGCGGCGGTGGCCACCGGATCGGCAGCGGGAAGGGCGGGACTCATGGCCTCGTCAAAGGCATCCTCGATCCGGCGGTCAGCGCGCTTCTTGCGGTCCCGGACGGCCAGGACGCGGAGGGTGGCCACGGCGGCCAGGGTCACCAGGGCGGAGATGCCGGCCACCAGGAGGGTGCTCGCGCCGAAGGCCGCGGCCACGCCTGTGCCCACGAAGACCAGGGCGCCCACCAGGGCGATCGCGGCCAATGCGGTGCGGTCCCACTTGACGCGGAAATCGAACTCCGCGGCTGCCGGGTTCTTCGCCGGGCGGGCGGCATCCCGGGGCGGGGACTGGGCGATACGCGTCATGGTCTTCCTCCGGTGGCTCCAGGACAGGGGCTGCTTCTTCGCCCTCCGGTAGATGGCTGTCAGCCACGCCACCACCAGTGCGCAGAGCACCAGTGAGCCGTGCAGGTGGATGTCCGGAAGGAAGCCCAGTGCAAGGCTGAGCGACTCCTCAAGACTACCCGTGCCTGCATCCACCCCACAAACGGTACCGGGCCTGAACTACACCCGTGTGATTCGACGCGCTGTGTCCTGACTATTGCCCGGGAATTCGCCCGAGGTTCCGCTCCCACCGGGCCAGCAGCCCCTCCGGGACCTCGTCGGAGGTGAGCGCGTAGGACTCGTGGTCCCGCCAGTCGCCGTCGATGTGCAGGAAGTCCCGCCGCAGCCCCTCGTGGCGGAACCCGAGCTTCTCCACCACACGCAGGCTCGGCGCGTTCTCGGGGCGGATGTTGATCTCCACCCGGTGCAGTCCCAGTGCGGAGAAGCAGTGGTCAGTGGCCAGTGCCACCGCCGTGGGCACGATTCCCTCGCCAGCCCGGTCCCTGTCGATCCAGTAGCCCAGGGAGGCCGAGAGGGCAGAGCCCCGCATGATCGAGGACACGCTGAGCTGTCCCGCGATCACCGGCCCGCCGCCGGCCGAGGTGCGCAGGCAGATCAGCCAGGGCAGGGCGGTGCCGTCCTTGCCCGAGCGGTTGAGCACCCTGACCATCTCGAGATAGCTCTTCAGCGAGGACTGCGGCTCGGGGCTGGTGGCATCCCAGCGCCGGAGCCAGTCCCGGTTCCGGGCGCGCAGGGACATCCACTCCTCCTGGTCCCAGCGGCGGAAGGGGCGCAGCACGATCTCCCCGTGCTCCAGGGTCACGGGCCAGCGGTGGGACGCGGGAGGGGCCATAGCACGATCCTAGGTCCACACCCAGCCAGGGTGCAGGACCTACGGGGCAGGACCCCTGGGACAGAACCCCTGGGACAGGACCCATGGGACAGAATGGGGAGATGTCCTCCCAGCAGCCCTTCCCCGCATCATCTCCGGACCCCGCCACGGGCACGGACCAGCAACTGCAGTACTCCGAGTCCCTGACCGGGAACCGGGGCGAGACCCCTGAGGAGGTGTTGCGGCACCGGAAGAAGGACGTCCGCACGCTCTGGCGGGCCCGCCGCCGGGAACTGGATCCGGCCGACCGGGCCGAGCAGTCCGACGCCCTGACCCGGAGGGTGCTCGAGTGGTACCTGCCGCGCGCGCAGCACCGGCGCGCCGCCGCAGTGATGTCCTATGGTTCCGAGCCGGACACCGGGCCGTTGCGCACCGCGCTGCATGGGGCCGGCGTCGAGGTCCTGGTTCCCGTCACCGAACCGGAACGGCACCTGTCCTGGACCGCGTGGCACCCCGGCGTGGAGATGGCCCGGAGCCCCGTGGCGCCGATCGACGAGCCGGTCGGCGAGCGCCACGGCGTGGACACCTTCGCCACCGTGGACCTGGTGCTGGTACCCGCCCAGGCGGTGGACTCCCGCGGCATCCGGCTGGGGCAGGGCGGCGGATACTATGACCGCTTCCTGGCCGGGCTGGACCGGCTGCCCCGGCGGCAGCCGGAGGACCCTCTGACCGCGGCGCCCGACGCCGGCCCGGCAGGCTCAGCGGCCCCCCTCACCGTGGCCATGGTGTTCCGCCATGAGCTCCTGACCCACGGCCAGGTCCCGTCCGATGAGCACGACCGCCCGGTGGACGGCGTGGTCACCGCGGACGGCTTCGTGTGGTTCGGCCCGGAGCCGGCCTGACCCCACGCCCGGTGTAGACTTGGCACTCGAAAACCGAGAGTGCCACCCCTGAGCGTGCCCAGCCTGAGAAGGCCGGAAGGATCCGCCGTTCAGCGCCCCGACGAGAGGACCGCCCGGTGCCCACCTACGCCTACGCCTGCAAGGACTGCGGCCACGAGTTCGATATCGTGCAGTCCTTCACGGACGACTCCCTGACCGTGTGCCCGAACTGCGAGGGCGCACTGCGCAAGAAGTTCAACTCCGTCGGCGTGGTCTTCAAGGGCTCCGGCTTCTACCGCAACGACTCCCGCTCGGAGGGCTCCGGGTCCACGGGGACCTCCTCGATCCCCGCAGGCGAGAAGTCCGGTGGCTCCTCGGACTCCTCCTCCACGGAATCCGAATCCTCATCGTCCTCGACGTCCGGCGAGAGCTCATCGTCCTCCTCCTCGTCCACATCCTCTGGGTCCTCGTCCAGCGGATCGACCTCCGGTGCTCCCTCCAAGGCCTCCTCCGGATCCGCCTCCTGACGTCCGTCTGACCATCTGAGCCTCTCCGAGGCGCTGGGCCGTCCCCCACGTTGTCCTCCACAGCGGGCCGGGACCGCCGCGCCGTCCACGGCGGCCCGTGCGGGGGTCGCGGCGGTCCCTGCACTCCTGCTGGGATCGTGGCATGCCCTCCACCACCACCCGCCGCGACCCCTCACGGCCCCCTGGAGTTCCACGCCGCCTGCGCCGTGAGCGCCACGGCCCCGCGTCCGCGCTGAATCGCCGGCAGCACCGGCGGGACCTGCGCCGGCACCGCCGAGCGGTGCGCCGGCGGCTGGCCCTTCCCCCGCCGGACTACTCGACGGACGACGCCGGCCCCCGCGGGAGCGCTGGCAGCGGCACCGGGGACGGTCGGCCCGATCGCCCTGGCCTGACCGCGCGGCGCAGGACCAGGATCCGGCTCGCCGTGGCCTCGATCCCTCTG
This sequence comes from Citricoccus nitrophenolicus, assembly GCF_047305825.1. Taxonomy (GTDB): domain Bacteria; phylum Actinomycetota; class Actinomycetes; order Actinomycetales; family Micrococcaceae; genus Citricoccus; species Citricoccus nitrophenolicus. Next base: position 912,461 of record NZ_CP063070.1, read on the forward strand.
GTGGTGGCCGCCGTGCTCCTCGCCCTGACCCTCGGGGGCGGCTCCGTGCCGACGGTGGACCCGGCGCCGGCTGCCATGGCTGAGGTGCAGGAGCCGGCCGCGGAGTCGAGAACCCCGGGCTCTGAGAACGCGGAGGGCCCCCGGGGAACCACTGGCCACTCCCCCGGGCCGGCCGCTTCACTTGACCCTCCGCCCGATCCACCGCCGGGACACCGGAGTGTGGCCGTCCGGCTGGCCGCGCCGGATGCCGGCGCTCTGGTCCGAGCGGGCCATCGGGTGGACGTGGTGGGCCCTGACGCCAGCGTGCTGGCAGCTTCCCTGCTGGTGCTGCAGGATCGATCCTCGGCCCAGGCCAGCGTGCTCGTGCTGGCCGTCCCGGAGGAGGAGGCGCCCCGGCTGGCGGCCACCGGGGCCGGCCCGGGCCTCACTGTGGTGAGGGCGCCGGACCAGGATCCCGCGCGGGGCGGGCCCTGAGCCCTAGCCCCAGTGCGGTGGCAGCTGCTCCAGCAGCCACCGCTCGTGCTCGGTCAACCGTGCGGGGTCTGCCGGCCGATCCCCGGCCAGCCCCTCCCGTGCCGTCCGCTCACTGCCCGTGGGCTGCGAGGTCAACCCCGCGGGCTGGGGTTCCGGACCATCCGCGGACGCGGGCCCCGTCCCGGGGGCATCGGCCCGGCGAGGGCCCCTGCGGCGCGGCGCCGGCTCACTGGCTCGCATCATCCTCGTGCGCGGACGCATGCTCGTGCTGGGGCGTGCGCTCGAGTGAGGGCTCGCTCTCGCCGATTCCGTCCTCGAGGTCACCCGGAGACCCGGGCCCGTCCTCTGCGGCCGGCAACCCCAACAGATCGGAGACCGTCCGGGAGCAGCCCGCCGGGTCCGCGAACACGTCGATGGTCCACAGGGCGTGATACCGCCAGCCGCTGCGCTCGAGCTGCTGGGGCTGCTGGCGGGACCGATGGCGCACGCTCATCTCGCGGTAGGTGTCCGATCCGTCCGAGATCATCGCCACGGGCACGGCCTGCTCCGGCGAGGTCTGTCCGTCCCAGGCGGGCAGCCCCAGCGGGTTCCAGACGGCCAGGTCGATGCTGCCGGCGAAGTTCGGCAAGACGGTGGCGTGACGCTGCTCGAGCCGTTCGGACAGGTCAGCCACCAGCGGATCGCGAGGCCTCGGCGAGGGCGTGTGCCCCGTGTCCTTCAGGTAGGCCTCCAACAGCCCATAGAAGTCGGCGGCACCGTTGCCCAACCGAGCCGGGTCCAGGTCATCCGGGTGCACGCAGGTCAAGACGTGCAGGTGCTGACGGGCTCGGGTCATGGCGGTGGCGTAGAGCTCCCGGCCGCCGGCCTCGGAGAACGGCCCGAAGTGGTGCACCACGCGGCCGTGCGGGGTGCGCCCGTAGCCGAGGGTGAAGATGATGTGGTCCCTGACCACGCCCTGGGCACGGGACATCGGGGCCACCACGAAGGGTTCCCCGCTCCGCGTGAAGAACGAGGCCGCCCAGGGATTGTTCGGCAGGTTCAGCCGGATGGCCTCGGCCACGCGGCGGGCGTGCAGCGGGCTGGCGGTGATGACGGCCAGGGAGGCCTCCGGCCGGTGCCGGATGTGTTCGAACACGAGGTCCATGGTGCGGTTGACCTCGGCCACGGTGGACTCCACGCCCTCGTCCCCCGCCCCGGGCATCCCGGTCCCACCGGGCAGGAACTCCACGCGCACCGGATGGTCCGCCCCGGTCAGCTCGGAGGCCCCGGGCAGCATCTGCAACCCGCCCCCGTAGAGCTGCTCGCCCAGCAGCCGGGTGAGCTTGCGCTCCAGGCCACGGTGCATGGTGGTCAGTGCCAGTTCCGGCAGCACCCGCGTCAGGGCGGTGAAGGCCGAATCGACCTCTCGCGGCATCATCGCCGAGGCGGTCGGGTCCACGGAGACGTTGAAGGGCTTCGGTGAGCCGGAGGTGCCGTCGCCGAAGGCCACCACCTGCTTGCCGCGGCTGATGGCCCCCAATGCGGTGCTCAGCGCCAGCGACTCGGCGTCCAGCAGCAGCACGGCGTCGAAACCCGTCTCCGCTGGGAACTCGGCCAGGGCCAGAGGGGAGGTGGTCCACACCGGCACCAGGGACTGGAGCAGCTCCGGCTCCAACCCGGACAGCGAGTCCGGATCCGGATTGCCGTCCTTGAGCAGGGAGCGCAGCACGCGCCCCGAGGCGCGGTGCTGGGCCGAGACCCGCCGCCACGCCTGGGACAGGGCCCAGTTCAGCCGCTGGGCGCCGGCCTCCAGGTGAGTGGTGTCCGCCAGCCGGTACTCGGCCTCGATCCGGCGCAGCGAATCGGAGTCCATCATGGCCAGGTAGTCGTCCCCGGAGATCATGGCCTCCAGCGCTGACTGCCACCAGGCGAGCTCCAGCTCGGAGCGCAGCCGGTCCGTGGAGACCTCGCGCCGCTGCAGGTCCGCCATGAGCTCGGCCAGGCCCTGCTCACGCAACTGGTCCCCCACGAGGGTGCGCTCGGGCAGGGTGGTCAGAGTCTCCTGGTCAGCGACGAGACGATCCAGGACCTCGCTGAGCTCGTCCACCGGAAGGTTCTCCAGCCGCCCGGACTCGTGCCGCGGCTCCGCGAGGACACGCTGCAACCGGGCCATCAGGCCGGCCACCTCGGACCCCTTGGCGGAGAGTGCCTCCAGTCCGGAGGGCACGGCGGGGTGGCGCTTGGAGGTGGCCCAGCGGGTCCACTCGGCCCGCTGGTCCTGCACATCCACGAGGGCCTCGTGCAGGTCCGAGACGTGCACACCCGGGCGGATGTACTCCTTGGCCACGCGGCGCAGCCGTGAGCGGGTCATGGAGGACATCTCCACGCCGTGCTGCTTGCGCCACTGTCCTGAGGCCGTGGCCGAGATCAGGTCGGTGACCGGCCGGTCGAAGATGTCCGGGGTGAACTGGTCCAGGGACCCCCGCACCGCGGCCAGGAGCTGGATCTGTCCCACCCAGTCCGCGAAGGTGGCCCCGGTGGCCAGCTGGGCCTGCTCGGTGGCCGTGTCCAGCTGCTCCCGCAGCACGGGCAGCGCACCGGCCAGGTCCTCGGCCAGCCCGTAGGCATCCTCGGTCTCCTGCACGTTGCGCAGCCTCGCCCCATACCAGGGGCTCTCGGCCGAGGCGCGGGAGAACGCCCCCAGCTCTCCGGCGCGGACCAGCTGGGCCGCCGTGTCCTCCCGGTTCACGGTGGCGTCCAGCACGGACCGCTTGAGCCGCACGGTGGTGGACGGAGCCGGATCCAGCCCGGTCAGGGCCGCGAGGGACTGCATGGCCTGGAACGGCGAGCAGCCCCAACGCTCGCGCACGTTGTGCAGGCTGCGCAGGTGGTCCGCCAACTGGTGCCGGCGCTCCACGAGCGTGGCATTGAGCCGTCCGGTCGCCGGCTGCTGGGCGCGCTCCACCCGCAGCAGTGACTGGACCAGCTGGCGGCGCATCAGCTCCGGGGTGGCCGCGGCCGGGATGTCCAGGACCAGGGAATCCAGGTCCACGGAGCCCAGCCGGCGGCGGAAGTCCTCAAGGGTGGCGGTGCGCTCGGCCACCACGAGCACGCGCTTCCCGGAGCCGGCGAGCTGGGCCACGGCGTTGGCCGCGGTCTGCGTCTGACCGGTGCCGGGAGGGGCCACCACCACGAGGTCGTGGCCGGCGGCGATGTGGTCCAGGGCCTGCTGCTGGGACGGGTCCGCATCCAGGATCAGGGTCTCGGTGGCCGGGTCACGCTCGTCCAGCGGCGGCAGTCCGGTGTCCTGCAGCTCCTCGCGGTGGGGGACCATGCCGGTCCCCGCGTCATACAGGGCGGAGACCACCGGGTGGGTTGAATCCACCACGTCCACTGACGCGGTGTCCGCCAGGTCCGCGAACGTGGAGATCATCAGCCGGTGCTCCACCACGAGTCCCCGGACCCCGCGCCCCTGCGAGCGCAGCAGCTCCATGGCCGGCATCGGCTCCAGCTTGGCCGTGGCGTAGGCGGCGCGCAGGTAGTCGTCCGCGTCCAGGGTCACCCCGTGGTGGTCCCGGAACCAACGGGCCAGAGCAGGGTTGAGCCGGGCCCGGTCAGAGATCTGCAGCTCGTAGTCGTCCTGCTCGGCGCGCAGGGTCAGGGTCAGCCGGGCCAGCATGACGGGAGCGGACATCTGCGTGGAACGGCCGTCCTCGATCACGCGCCACGTGGCCAGGCCGGTGGCCAGGTAGCCCACGTCCACGCCGCGGTCCTCGGCCAGTTCCTGGATCTTGCCCCGCAGCTGACGGGCCGCCCCGCGGGCATGGACGAAGGCGTCCTGGTCCCGCAACAGGGTGGACAGCCGGGTCTTCCGGCCGGTCATGAACTGGGACATCCCCGAGGGATGGGCATGGGAGATGTCGATGCTGTTCGCTCCCGAGGGGGCGAAACGCAGCATCGTGTCATTCTCGGTCCCGGAGCCCAAGGAGGCCAGCCAGGCCGCGAAGGTGAGACGGGAGTCGGACTCGGCGGCGCCGCCGTCGGGCATCTCCGCATCCTTGCGGGGTTCCGCAAGGCCCTGCTGGGTGTCCTGCTCAGTCACAGTTGTCCTTCCTGCCGCCGGCTGTTCGCCCGGACCGTCCCGTACGGCGGACGGCGCAATGGGACAGTGCGGCACCGATACTTGGTTCCACGGTACACAGGCGCGCCGTGGATTCCCCCGAGGGAAACGGACCGGTTGTCTCGGCGGTCCGCCTCCCGCCGGGGATTCACTCCCACTCGATGGTTCCCGGGGGCTTGCTGGTCACGTCCAGGACCACCCGGTTGACGCCGTCCACCTCATTGGTGATCCGATTGGAGATCCGCGAGAGCGTCTCGTGGGGCAGCGGGGCCCAGTCGGCTGTCATCGCGTCCTCGGAGGTGACCGGCCGCAGGACCACGGGGTGGCCGTAGGTGCGGCCATCGCCCTGGACGCCCACGGAGCGCACGTCCGCCAGCAGGACCACGGGGCACTGCCAGATGTGACGGTCCAGCCCCGCCGCGGTCAGCTCTGCGCGGACGATCGCGTCCGCGGCGCGCAGCAGGTCCAGCCGCTCTCTGGTGACCTCTCCGATGATGCGGATGCCCAGGCCGGGGCCCGGGAACGGCTGGCGCCAGACGATCTCATCCGGCAGGCCCAGCTCGGAGCCCACGGCGCGGACCTCGTCCTTGAACAGCGCGCGGAGGGGCTCGACGAGTTCGAACTCGATGTCCTCCGGCAGCCCGCCCACATTGTGGTGGCTCTTGATGTTCGCGGTGCCCTCGCCCCCGCCGGACTCCACGACGTCCGGATACAGGGTGCCCTGGACCAGGAACTTCACGTCCTTCGCCTCCGGGTCATGCCGGGACTCCGCGATGATGTCCGCCTGGGCCTTCTCGAAGGTGCGGATGAACTTCTCGCCGATGATCTTGCGCTTGGCCTCGGGGTCCGTGACGCCGGCCAGAGCCGTCAGGAACACGTCCTCGGCGTCCACCATGATCAACCGGGCACCCCCGGAGGACGCGCCGAAGGCCTTCTCGATCTCCGCCGACTCGTCCTGGCGCATCAGCCCGTGGTTCACGTACACGCAGGTCAGCTGATCCCCCACCGCGCGCTGGACCAGTGCGGCCGCCACCGCGGAGTCCACGCCGCCGGAGAGGCCGCAGATGGCACGGTGCTCCCCGATCTGCTCCTTGACCAGAGCCACCTGCTCCTCGATCACGCTGGAGGTGGTCCATGAGTCCTTCAGCCCGGCGCCGTGGTGCAGGAAGTTCCGCAGCACCTCCTGGCCGCGCTCGGAGTGGCCGACCTCCGGGTGCCACTGCACCCCGTAGATCCTCTTCTCCGGGCTCTCGAAGGCGGCCACCGGTGCCCCGGGGGTGCGGGCCGTGACGGAGAAGCCGGCCGGGGCCTCGGTCACGGAGTCAGCGTGGCTCATCCAGACGACCTGGTCCACGTCCTGCCCCTCGAACAGCACGGAGGTGGAGCCGATGGCCTCCAGCCGGGTGGAGCCGTACTCGCGGGCACCCGTCTGGGCCACCGTGCCACCGAGGGCCTGGGCGATGGACTGGAAGCCGTAGCAGAGTCCCAGCACGGGAACGCCGGCCTCGAGCAGCGCCGGGTCCAGGGACGGGGCGCCCTCGGCGTAGACCGAGGAGGGGCCGCCGGAGAGGATCAGCGCGGCCGGGCGGCGAGCGAGGATCTCCTCGGCGGACAGCGAGTGCGGCACGACCTCCGAGTAGACGTTGGCCTCGCGCACGCGGCGGGCGATCAGCTGGGCGTACTGGGCACCGTTGTCCACCACGAGCACGGTCGGGAAGTCAGCGGCGATCTGCGGGTTGTCCGGCTGTGCGGAATCCTGGGGGGAAGTCACCCGTCAAGGATAGTGCAGTCCAGGAGGGGGACGCGGCGGTGGGTTCAGGCAGACTGGGTGCCATGCCCGATGACGCCTCGTCCACTGATCCGGCCGCTGATCCGGCCCTGCTGCCGCGGGCCCGGGACGCCCAGCGGAGGGCCGTCCGCGTGCTGGGCACCGCCCAGGTGTTCTCCGGCCTGGGCAACGGCGCGACGCTCTCCCTCGGCTCGATCCTCGCGGTGGACCTCTCCGGCGCCGAGTCCACTGCGGGCTTCGTCAACACCGCCATGACGCTCGGCTCGGCCGCCGTGTCCATCCCCCTGGCCACCCTGGCCGCGCGGCGCGGCCGCCGAGTGGCCCTGGGCCTCGGTCTGGCCGCCGGACTGCTCGGCCAGGGGCTCATGGTGACCGCCGTGATCACCCGGACGTTCCCGATCCTGCTGTTGGGAGCGTTCCTGGTGGGATTCGCCGCCGCCGTGAATCTGCAGGCCCGCTTCGCCGTCACGGATCTGTCCGACCCGCGGCACCGCGGCCGCGACCTCTCCGTGGTGGTGTGGGCGGTGACCGTGGGCGCCGTCCTCGGCCCCAACATGGTGGGCCCCGGGGCCGTGCTGGCCGGTTGGCTCGGGATCCACGCCCACGCCGGGCCGTTCCTGATCTCCGCGGCCGGGATGGCCGTGGGTGCCGCCATCATCCTCACCGGGCTCCGCCCGGACCCGCTGCTGCTGCGGCGGGAACTGGAGGACCACGGCCCCCCTTCCGGCCCTGCGGCTGCCACACCTTCCGGCCGGTCCAGTGGTTGGACTGGCGGTTGGGCCGCCGGCTGGCGGATCGTGCGGGCCCGGCCCACGGCACTGGCCGCGGTGCTGGCGGTGGCCGGCGCCCATGCCGTGATGGTGGGACTGATGTCCATGACACCCCTACACCTGCAGCACGAGGCCGGGGTGGCCTCCCATGAGCTCGGGGCCCACCCGGACACGGTGGTGCTGATCGGGTTCACCATCTCCCTGCACGTGGCGGGGATGTACGCGCTCTCCCCCGTGATGGGCCTGCTCACCGACCGGCACGGGCCGGGCCGGGTGGCCGGTGCCGGACTGACGCTGCTGCTGGCGGCGGCCGGTCTCACGGGGCTGTTCCCCCACGTGCACACCGCCGTGGTGGCCGGTCTGGTGGTGCTGGGACTCGGCTGGTCAGCGGCCACGGTGGCCGGTTCCACCCTGCTCGTGGCGGCCCTGAGACCGGACGAGCGGGTCCCGGCCCAGGGCTTCTCGGACGCGGTGATGTCCCTGGCCGGCGCGGTGGGTTCCCTGGCGGCAGGCCCGCTGATGGGAGCGGTGGGATTCGCGGGGCTCTCCGCGGTGCTGGGCGTGGTGGTGGCCCTCTGCGGCACGGGGGCCGCGGTGCTGCTCAGGAAGGTCCCGCCACTGGGCAGCACATAGATCTCGCCGTCGATTCGGGGGAACCCATCCGGTGCGCCACGCGGAGGTTTTCGAGAGCGGGATGCGCCGAGCTCAGTACCGGCGCAACGCCTCGGGGTGGGCCTCCAGCTCGGCGAGCGTCTCGCGGTGCACGCGCTTCTCCACGATGAAGGACAGGAACGGCACCACGCCGCCGCCGGCGATCAACAGCAGTCGCATGGCCTCCCAGCGCATCAGGGACCAGAGCCGGAACGCGGCCACCAGGTAGACCACGTAGAGCCAGCCGTGGGCGATCAGCACGGCGATGGAGATGTTGAACCCACCGGTCACGGAGTCCTCCGGCTGCAGGGAGAGCCCGTTGGCCGAACCGTCAACCAGGGTTCCCCCCGCATACAGCTCCAGGCCTGGATCGGGGACGTACTTGAAGATCATCTCGAACACGAGCAGCAACAGCATGATGCCGGTGATCCACGCGCAGACCTTGTACATGGTCAGCGCGGACTTGATCTGCTGATCGGTCCCGGCGAAGCGCCGCGGCGCCTGAGTCCCAGGACGCGGCGGCGGGGCCGGCAGATCGGCCTCCGTGATGTCCTCGGGGTCGGGCAGGGTGTTCGGGTCCACCGGGGGCTGCTGGTCCGGGCTGGTCACTGAGGCTCCTGGGATTGCTGGGTCTGCTGGATTCGCTGTGCTTGCTGGGTCTGCTGAGATCGCTGGTCCGGCGCCGAGGTCTGGGATGCCGAGGCAGAGACGGAGGCCGAGGCCGGAACCCCGTGGAAGCGCTCGTACTCCTCGACGGCCCGCTGCTTGGCCTCCCGGGCCTGCGTGCGGCGGCGCTGAAGCTCATCGGCCTTCCACTGTTCGGCCCACCGGCGGTCGAGCTCGGCCTCGTCCTGGGCCCTCAGGTGGTCGTCGCGCAGGAACCGCCACCACAGGTAGATCGCGAAGCCGGCGAACACGACCCACTCGATGGCGTAGAAGATGTTCATCCAGTTGTAGGTGGTCTCCTGCGGCTGCGGGCCCACGATCACCGGCTCCAGGCTGCTGCCGGCCACGGTGGCGCCGACCTCCTCGCCGTCTGCCGCACCGCCGGCCGCACCCTCAGCCGCACCGCCTGCCCCGCTGGCCGTCATCTCGAAGGGAGCCACGTAACCGGCGTAGGAGCGCACGTCCCACAGGTTGATGAGCTCGGCGGAGGCGAGATTCGCCAGCACGGTGCCGTCCGGGGTCTGCTCGATCCCCTCCGGGCCGGGCCCCTCGGCGGGCAGGAGCCGACCGGTCATCTGGATATCGCCCTCCGGGGCGGGGTCGGTCTGCCCGGTGGATTCCGTCCAGCCGCGCACCACGGGGATGACCTCGTCCTGCGGGGCGCCCTGGACACGGAAGGCGGTCACCACCCAATAGCCCTCCTCGTCCCCGTGCAGGCGGGGGTGGATGAACACGTCAGTGTCCGGCAGGAACTGCCCGGCGAGGGTGACCACCTGGTCCGCCTCCGTGCCGTACATCGCCTTCCCGGGCACGAAGTGCTCGGTCAGCGGCACGGGCGTCTCGGTCTGGGTCAGGGGTGGCGGAGCCGAGGCCGCGTTGTCCATCTGCCACTTCCCGAGGAGCACGAAGACCCCGGACACCACGAGCGCCAGGATCAGTCCGGCGATCCACGTGGGTTTCAAGGCGGTTCTCAGCACCCCACCAGACTACGCGGTTCTCTACCGGGTGTAGAACTCAGGTGGTGGCGGGCCAGCCGCCGCGGGAGGCGTCTCGGACGGATCCCCTCGAGGCCTCGAGCAGCAGTTCCCGGGCCTCAGCGTCCGTTGCGGCCTCCTGGGTGGCCCGCTGTGCCTGCGTCCACCGCCGATACCGCTCGGCCTCGGCCTCGGCCCTCTCTGGGTCCCAGCCCAGGAGGGGCGCCATCCGCCGCGCCACCGACTCGGCGGCGGCAGCGCCGGCGTCGTCCGCCTCGAACACCGCGCGGATCCGCCGCGCCAGCACGTCCTGGACCGAACGCGCGCCCTCGTGGGTGACGGCGTGCACCGCCTCGGCGGCGAGATGCCCGGGCAGTCCCGGCAGCTCCTCGGCGAGTTCCGGCTCGGCCACGGCCAGGGCGATCACCTCGGGGGCCCCGGAACCATAACGGTGCAACAGGGACTCCACGGTGGCTGCCGGCAGGCCCGATTCGCTCGCGAGCAGCAGCCGGCGGTTCCAGGCCGGCGTCCAGCCCCGGGCGCCGAGCAGCGGCAGCTCCGCGGTGCAGGAGGCGGGGACCCCCTCCCCCGAGCCCGTCTCGTCCTGGCCCGTCAGCGGCCCGGTCCCGGGCGCCCCCGCGGTACCGACGGCGGCGTCCACGGCGTCAGCGGCCATGGCCCGGTACGTGGTGAGTTTGCCACCGGTCACCACCGTCAACCCCGGCAGTGGCGTGGCGACCACGTGCTCGCGGGAGACCTTGGCCGTGGGCTGCGCCTCCGAGGGGGCAGCGGTGTCCCCGAGCGGCTCGTCCTCCCCAGCCGGCGTCACCAGGGGGCGCAGGCCGGCGAACACCCCGACCACGTCCGCCCGGGTCAGCGGCTCGGAGAGGACGGCATTGGCGCGCTCGAGCACATAGTCGATGTCCTCGCTGGTGGCGGCAGGCTGTTCCACGGGCTCGCGCCAGGGAGTGTCCGTGGTGCCGATGATCCAGTGCCGGCCCCAGGGGATGACGAACAGGACCGACTTCTCGGTGCGCAGGATCAGCCCCGAGGTGGAGGTGAACCGATCCCGCGGCACCACCAGGTGAATGCCCTTGGCGGCGGTGACACGCGGCATCCCCGCGACCACCGGCTCCTCGGTGCCATCGGGGTGACGTACGGGGATGGACCCCGTCCACACGCCCGTGGCGTTGATGATGCGCCGGGCATGCACGGTGACCCGGCGGCCGGTCTCCCGGTCCAGGACCTCCACGCCGGTGACACCACCCTGCGGACCCGGCTGTCCGAGATAGGCGGTGACCTCGGCCCGGGAGGCGCAGTGCGCCCCGTGGGACGCGGCCGTGCGGACGAGCTCGATCACCAGGCGGGCGTCGTCCACCTGGGCGTCGTAGTAGCGGATCGCCCCGATGTACGCCTCGGGCTTGAGCCCGGGGGCCATCCGGGCCACGGCGGCGCGGCTGAGGTGCTTGTGCACGGGCAGATGTCCGGTGCGGCCGGCGGCCAGTCCGTCATAGAGGGCGACGCCGGCCCCCACGTAGGGGCGTTCCCACGGCTTGGACAGGGGGTACAGGAAGGGCACGGGCCGCACGAGGTGGGGCGCGATGTCCTCCACCAGCCGTCCTCGCTCCCGCAGCGCCTCGTGGACGAGGGGGAAGTCCAGCATCTCGAGATAGCGCAGCCCACCGTGGACCAGCTTGGAGGACCGCGAGGAGGTGCCCCAGGCGTAGTCGGTGGCCTCCACGAGGGCCGTGGAGAGTCCACGGGTGGCGGCGTCCAGTGCGGTGCCGGCGCCCACCACGCCCCCACCGATCACCAGCACGTCCAGCGGGTGCTCCGGCGAGGTGGTGTTCAGCGCGGCGAGCGCGTGGTCACGGCTGGCGGGCCCCAGACCCCCGGTGGTCGTCATCCTGGTGAATCCGCCTCCCGTTGCCCGTTCCGTGCCCGCAGTGATTCCCGGGGTGCCGCTCAGCGCCCCTGAGCGGGGGCCACCAGGACCTCCACCTTCTGGAACTCCTTGACGTCCGAATACCCGGAGGTGGCCATGGCCCGCTTGAGCGCCCCCATGAGGTTGGAGGTGCCGTTGGTGTGGTGGCTCGGGCCCCACAGCACGTCCTGCAGGGTGCCGACGGTGCCCACCTGGGTGCGGTCCCCGCGCGGCATGTCACCGTGCGCGGCCTCGCCGCCCCAGTGCCAGCCACGGCCGGGCGCCTCCTCGGCGCGGGCCAGGGCGGCCCCGAGCATCACGGCGTCCGCGCCCATGGCCAGGGCCTTGACGATGTCCCCCGAGGTACCCACGCCGCCATCGGCGATCACGTGCACGTAGCGCCCGCCGGACTCGTCCATGTAGTCCCGGCGCGCCTCGGCGATGTCCGAGATGGCGGTGGCCATGGGCACGCGAATGCCCAGGGCGCGGCGGGTGGTGGAGGACGCGCCGCCGCCGAAGCCCACGAGCACGCCGGCGGCCCCGGTGCGCATCAGGTGCAGGGCCGGCGTGTAGCCCGCCACACCGCCCACGATCACCGGGACGTCCAGCTCGTAGATGAACTGCTTCAGGTCCAGCGGTTCACGGTTCTGGGAGACATGCTCCGCGGAGACGGTGGTGCCGCGGATGACGAACATGTCCACCCCGGCGGCCAGCACCGTCTCGTAGTACTCCTGGGTGTGCTGCGGGGTCAGCGAACCGGCCACCACCACGCCTGCCTCGCGGATCTGGGCCAGGCGCTCGGTGATCAGCTCGGCCTGGATCGGCTTCGAGTAGATCTCCTGCAGCCGGCGCGTGTTGGCGGGCGAGTAGTTGCTGGCCTCGAAGGCGGCGATCTCCTCGAGCACCGGGCGCGGGTCCTCGTAGCGGGTCCACAGGCCCTCGAGGTTGAGCACGCCCATGCCGCCGGCCTGCCCCAGGGCGATGGCCGTCTCCGGGCTCATGACGGAGTCCATGGGCGCGCCGATCACCGGCATCTCGAACGTGAAGGCATCGATCTGCCAGTTGATGGACACGTCCTCGGGGTCCCTCGTCCGGCGCTCGGGTACCACTGCGATGTCATCCAGGGCATAGGCCCGGCGTCCCCGCTTGCCGCGGCCGATCTCGATCTCGTTACTCACGCATTCCAGCCTAGTCCAGGTGACGGACTCGTTTGCGGACGCGATGAGGACACGGCGAGGGCCGACGAAGCAGCTACCGGGCCCCTGTCGCCCCCAAGGTCTCGGCCAGGGTTCGTGCCGCGGCCTCCTCGCACTCGGCCAGCTCCTCCAGCCGCTCGGCGAGCTCGGCGAAGTGCCGGACCCGATCCTCCGTGCCGATCCCCGGATCCACGGCATCGGCCAGTGCGTCCCAACTCGGCGCCAGTTCCCGGTACAGGCCGGCGGTTCCCGCCAGGTCCGCCAGTCCAGGCAGTTCAGCGGCCTCGGTGAGGAACGCGGCGTAGAGTCCCCGCAGTCCCCCGGGACCGCCCCACCGCGAGCCGGCCAGGAAGCTCTGCACCATCTCCAGGCCGGTGCGCAGGCGCTCCGGATCATCGAACACCGCCGGCCAGCCCTTCCTCGTGCGCTCGTCCCGCAGCAGTGCGGCCCAGGTGCGCATCCCGGCCACGCCGAATTTCGGCATCCAGCTGGCGGGGATCCCGTCCAGGGCCAGGGTGCCGAGCAGGCGTCCGGTGGTCTCGGTGACGGCGGCGCGCACGGACCCGACGAGGTCCTCCACCGCGGGGCCCGACCTCTTCGACCCGTTCGCCTCGTTTGACGGGGCCACCCAGGACGCCCAGTGACGGTCGGATTTCCGTGCGACCCTCGCCGCGGCCAGCTCGGCGGGCAGCGCGCGCCGGGGGCCGGCGTCGTCCGCCGTTTCCTCACCCGGATGGGGACCGCCGCCGACGATGAGGTATTGCCCGGACTCACGCCCGGTGACGGCGATGTCGATCGAGTCCAGGTACTCGACGGCGTCGGAGGCTATCCACGGCAGTGCACCGTGGGTGGCGCGCACGACCACGGGCCGGCCGGCGTCGAGGGCGGCGTCCAGGGATGCCCGGGCGGCCTTTGCACTCCCGGTCTGGGAGACTTCGATCGGGGCGCCGCAGCGCTCCAGGAGACGGTCCGTGTAGGGCTCGGGATGGGCCCGGAGCACCACGGTGGCGGTGGTGACGGACTCGTAGGAGATGGTGGCCACCATGAAACCGATGCCTCCGGCCAACCCTGCCAGCATGGCCTCACTGAAGGGGGCGCCGGTGGCGGGGTTGAGCACGCCGGACTCGGCCAGGACGTGATGCCAGAGGGAAGCATCGTACTGGGTACCGGCGGGGACGGGACCGCGGGAGTCAGTGTCCACGGACTGGGCTGCAAGGAGCTGTCGGCGGGCGGCGGTGTAGCTCTCCCCGGTCTTGGCCATCCGGACCCGGACGCGGGACTTGAAATGCTGGTGCTGGACCATGGTGGTTCCTTCTGCACGGACCCCTCGCCCGGCCCCACGCGCCACGGCGACGCCCGCACCAGGACAGGAGGATTCCGGTGGTCGTCATCGCCCTGAGGCGTGACCTCCTTTGCCCCGTGGTTCCGGTGGCGTGGGGGCCGGCGGCGGGGTTCGGCGCTGGGCTGCGCTGAACCCCATCTTAGCTCTAGGAGGTCATCTCTCAGCGGGTCCGGTAGTTCGGCGCCTCCACCGTCATCATGATGTCGTGCGGGTGCGATTCCTTCAGGCCGGCCGGGGTGATGCGCACGAAGCGGCCGTTCTGCTTCAGGTCCGCGATGGTGGCCGCCCCCGTGTAGAACATGGTCTGGCGCAGGCCGCCGACGAGCTGGTGCACCACGGCGGAGAGCGGGCCGCGGTAGGGCACCTGCCCCTCGATGCCCTCCGGGATCAGCTTGTCCTCGCTGGGCACATCCGCCTGGAAGTAGCGGTCCTTGGAGAAGGAGCGCTGGCCGTTGCGGGTGGTCATGGCGCCCAATGAGCCCATGCCGCGGTAGGCCTTGAACTGCTTGCCGTTGTAGAACACCAGGTCACCCGGGGATTCGGCGGTGCCCGCCAGCAGGGAGCCGAGCATCACGGAGTCCGCGCCGGCCACCAGCGCCTTGCCGATGTCACCGGAATGCTGCAGGCCGCCGTCGGCGATCAGGGGGATCCCCGCCGGGATGGTGGCCTTGGCCGCCTCGTAGATGGCCGTGATCTGCGGGACCCCGACGCCGGCCACCACGCGGGTGGTGCAGATGGAGCCCGGGCCCACGCCCACCTTCACGGCATCCGCGCCGGCATCCACGATCGCCTTGGCCCCGGCGTAGGTGGCGGCCTGGCCGCCGATGATGTCCACGTGCGCCGAGGAGGGGTCCTTCTTCAGCCGGGCGATCATGTCCAGCACGCCCTGAGTGTGTCCGTTGGCGGTGTCCACCACGAGCACGTCAGCGCCGGCCTCCACGAGCGCCATGGCCCGCTCGTACCCGTCCCCGAAGAAGCCGACGGCGCCGCCCACGCGCAACCGCCCCTCCTCGTCCTTGGTGGCCTCCGGGTACTGTTGGGCCTTGTCGAAGTCCTTGACGGTGATCAGGCCCTGGAGCTTGTTGGCGGCATCCACGAGCGGAAGCTTCTCGATCCGGTGCTCGGAGAGCAGACGGACGGTGTCCTCGCGGGAGACGCCGACCTGCGCCGTGATGAGCGGCATCGGGGTCATGGCAGAGGCGACCGTGCGGCGCTCGTACTCGGAGCCGGGGATGAAGCGGGTGTCCCGGTTGGTGATGATGCCCAGCAGGGTGTTCGAGGCATCCACCACAGGCAGGCCGGAGACGCGGAACTGGGCGCAGAGGTCATCCCATTCGGCCAGGGTGGCGTCCGGGCCCACGGTGACGGGGTCCGAGATCATCCCGGACTCGGAGCGCTTGACGCGGTCCACGTGGGCGGCCTGGTCCTCGATGGAGAGGTTGCGGTGGATGATGCCCAGCCCACCCTGGCGGGCCAGCGAGATCGCCAGTGGCGCCTCGGTGACGGTGTCCATGGCGGCGGAGGCGATGGGGGTCGTCAGGTTGATGCGCCGGGTCAGCCGCGTGGAGGTGTCCGCCTCGGCCGGGATGACCTCGGTCATGTTGGGCAGCAGCAGGACATCGTCATAGGTCAGGCCGACGAAGCCGAAGGGATCAGCGGCGGTGGCCACCGGTTCTGCCGAGGGGCCGGGGATCTGTGCACTCACGGGCGAAGGGCCTTTCAGTCTGCGTGGATTGCGACCAGTCTAGGCCCGCCACCGGCGGGAGGGTCGCTGGGAGTAGTTGGTGTGAAACGCCACCCGCCCCCGGTCTATTCCGCGCGTGTCACGCGTCACGGTCAGGTCAGTGCCGGCGGCAGACCCTCGCTCTTGGGCGTCCAGTAGTCGGCCTCGGCCCAGATGATGTACCGGTCGGTGATCCCGAAGATCGGATCGCACGTGGTCAGGGTGAGGTAGCGGCCTGTGCCCGTCTGGTCGGCCCCCTCGAAGGGCGGGATCGGGTCCAGCACCTCGGACTGGTGCGGCTTGACGATGTCCCGCGCCACCACCCGGTAGACCAGCCAGGCGTCCTCGGACTCGACCACCAGGGCGTCCCCGTCCTGGAGGTGATGGACCTCCCGCAGGGGCTTGCCGTGGGTGGTCCGGTGGCCGGAAAGCCCGGCGTTGCCCTCCCCACCGATCGGTTGGGTCTTCGAGTAGTGACCGAGCTGGCCGGAATCGAGCACGTCATCCCCGCTGCCGGCGCCGATGGGGACCTCATACCGATCGCCGCTGCCGTCACCGTTCCAACGGGGCACGTGCAGCATGCCCAGCGTGCCGCTGCCGCCCTCCAGGACCGGGAAGTCCTCGCGATGCTCGGTGCCTCCACCGGTGCCGATCGGTTCGTGGCCGATCGGTTCGTGGTCCGTCCGCCACTCCTCGGCGATCTCGGTCCGCTCAGACTCGGCGATCACGTCCGTGACGAACAGCTCGTAGACGCCGTAGAGGCCGATCAGGACCCCGGCGGTGAGGAGCAGCCGCCCCACCCACGTCAGCACCCTGGAGCGGGGCCGGGCCCCACGGGGGCCGCGAGGGCCCGAGGCGCGGCGCCGGGCCGGGCGCTCAAGGGTCTGGGTCATGATCCGAGGATATCCTTGCGCCGAGGTGACCGGGGGGCCTTGGCCGGTAAGGCGCCACAGGTCACAGTGACGTCACGTGACGCAACACCATTCACCGAATATGGTAAAGGAGGGCTAGCCTTCTGCGGTGAACTCCTCGAACAACACCGCACCGGCCACCCCGGAGACGCAGGCGGCATCCCGCCGGCGGCTGCCCGGGTGGATGACCAACTTCGGCACCCAGATCCTTGCCGCCCTCGTGCTCGGCCTCATCCTGGGCCTGGTGGCCCGCTCGTCCGGACACACCGCGGACACCCCCAACGGACTCGGGACCACCCTCGAGGTCCTCGGTTCCAGCTACGTGTCCCTGCTGCGCGCCGCCGTCGTCCCCCTGGTGTTCTTCGCCGTGGTCGCCTCGATCGCGAACCTGGCGCAGGTCACCAATGCGGCCCGACTGGCGGCCAAGACCCTGTTGTGGTTCGCCATCACGTCCTTCATCGCCGTGGTGATCGGCCTGGTGATCGGCACCGTCATGCAGCCCGGCGTGGGCACCGGTCAGTCCGCCCCGCCGGAGTACGAGGGCAAGACCGGCAGCTGGTGGGCCTTCCTGCAGGGGCTGATCCCCTCCAACTTCCTGGGCCTGTCCGCCTCCACCACCGCCGCCGATGACGGCTCCCTGACCACCTCGGTCAGCTTCAACATCCTGCAGATCCTCGTCATCTCCATCGCCGTGGGCGTGGCCGCCCTCAAGCTCGGGGCGAAGGCCAAGCCCTTCCTGGACTTCTCCGCCTCCACGCTCGAGGTCATCCAGAAGGTGCTGTGGTGGATCATCCGCATCGCCCCGCTGGGCACCGTCGGCCTGATCGGCAACGCCGTGGCCTCCTATGGCTGGGACACCATGGGCACCCTGCTGAAGTTCGTGGTGGCCATCTACGTGGGACTGGCCGTCGTGCTGCTGGTGGTCTACCCGCTGCTGGCCAAGTTCCACGGCCTGTCCGTCCGCCAATACTTCACCGGCATGTGGCCCGCCTTCCAGATGGGCTTCGTCTCCCGTTCCTCCATCGGCACCCTGCCGGTGACCCAGCGCGTGGCCGAGCGCAACTTCGGTGTCCCGCGGGGCTATGCCGCCTTCGCCGTGCCCCTCGGCGCCACCACCAAGATGGACGGCTGCGCCGCGATCTACCCGGCCATCGCCGCCATGTTCGTGGCCCAGTTCTTCGGCATCGACCTCGCCTGGAGCGACTACCTGCTGATCGTCCTCGTCTCCGTCCTCGGCTCCGCCGCCACAGCGGGCACCACCGGCGGCGTGGTCATGCTGACGCTGACCCTCTCCACGCTGGGACTGCCGCTGGCCGGCGTCGGGCTCCTGCTCGCCGTGGACCCGATCGTGGACATGGGCCGCACCGGCGTCAACGTGGTGGGCCAGGCACTGGTCCCCGCCCTGGTCTCCAAGCAGGAGGGCATCCTGGACGATGAGAAGTACAACGCCTCTCGCTCCGGGGCGAACCTGCTCGCCGATGACGAGGCCCCGCTCGAGACCAATGACGACGGCGGCGCCGGCACCGGTGCGGAGAGAGCGAGCGAGGCGTCCCGCGCCTGAGCGGCCCGCCGCCCTGATGGGTGAACGGGCGTGCCGTGGGCCATCAACACCACGTGGATGCGCCAAGGCCGGGGCGGACGGGACGCGACTGACCGAATGGCGCGGGAATGGACAAAAGTCCATGTCGACCGCCGGTTGGGTCCGCTAGATTGAAGTCCATGAGTCCCCGGCAAGACATGAGTGGGCCCAACCTGTCCAGATGCCATGCCGCCCCGTTCTGAACAGCGAATGAGCTCATTTCGACGGGCGATCGCCCGGTGGCAGACCTGGTGGGTCCGGCTCTTCATCCTCATGGTGGTGGTGATGGCCCTGGCTCCGGTCCCCCGTCCGTGGGCCGTGGCGTGCATGGTGGTACCCCTCCTGCTATTCCTCGTGCGCCCTCCCGAGCAACGCCCAGAGCCCACCCGCGTCTACGTTCCCGTGCGCGGCCGGTGGGTGGCCATGAACAGCCCCGGTTCGCGAGTCCCCAGCCACGGGGTGCGAGCACACGGTCAGATGTACGCCGTGGATATCCTCCAGGAATCCCCTGACGGGGCAAGGCCGATCAATGGATCCCTGCGTGGGCGACGCCCGGAAGACTACCCGAGTTTCGGGGCACCGATCCTGGCGATGGCCCCTGGGACGGTGACCCAGGTGACAGATCGCCAGCGAGACCACCGGGCGCGTGATTCCTGGCCCACGCTGATCTGGATGACGACCCTGGAGGGATTCCTCCGGTTCCTCGGCGGGGCCCCGAGCATTCTCGGCAACCGGGTGATCATCCAACACGACGATGGCACCTTCGCGGTCTACGCGCACCTGCGCCACGGCTCGGCGGTGGTCCGGCCGGGAGACCGCGCCGAGGTGGGACAACAGCTGGCGCAGATCGGCAACACGGGGAACACCTCGGAACCACACCTACACGTCCAGCTCATGGACCGGCCTCGACCGGAGTCCGCCGCCGGCCTCCCGATGCACTGGTCCGGAGTGGAGATCGACGACCAGCGGCTCAGTCATCGCTGGGCCACCGGATACGCGAAGCCCAGCGCGCTGCCGGGCTTCCCGGCCAATGGTCAGATCTTCGAGGCCACCGCCCCGCCGGAGAGTCGGATTCCCTGACGCAGAGGGGCCCCGGGAAGCTCATGCTTCCCGGGGCCCCTCTGCAAGATGGCGTGATCGGACGGTCCATCCCGGGCATAAAGTGACCCCACCCCGTCACAACGGTCGGGGTGGGGTCACTTTATGCCTGAGGGAGGTCTACTTCTCGTCCTCGTCCTCGCGCTGGTCCGCCACCAGGGTCTCGGTGGTCAGCACCAGTGCGGCGATCGAGGCGGCGTTGAGCAGCGCCGAGCGGGTGACCTTGACGGGGTCGATGACACCCTGGGCCAGCAGGTCGCCGTACTCGCCGGTCTTGGCGTTGAAGCCGAAGTTCGGCTCCAGCTCGGCCACCCGGGAGGTGACCACGTAGCCGTCCTCGCCGGCGTTCTGGGCAATCCAGCGCAGCGGCTCGTGCAGCGCCTTGCGGACGATGCCCACACCGGAGACGGCGTCGCCGGACAGGGACTTGATGGCCTCGTCCTCGTCCAGGGCGGACAGGGCGTTGATCAGCGCGGTACCGCCGCCGGCCACGATGCCCTCCTCCAGAGCCGCACGGGTGGAGGACACGGCATCCTCGATACGGTGCTTGGACTCCTTCAGTTCCACCTCGGTGGCGGCACCGACCTTGATGACGCCCACGCCGCCGGCCAGCTTGGCCAGGCGCTCCTGCAGCTTCTCGCGGTCCCAATCGGAATCGGTGGCCTCGATCTCGGACCTGATCTGCGCCACGCGGCCAGCGACCTCATCCGCGGAGCCTGCGCCCTCGACGATGGTGGTGTTGTCCTTGGTGACGGTCACGCGGCGGGCGGTGCCGAGCACCTCGATGCCCACCTGGTCCAGCTTCATGCCGAGGTCCGGGGAGACCACCTGAGCACCGGTGAGGGTGGCGATGTCCTGCATCATGGCCTTGCGGCGGTCACCGAAGCCCGGGGCCTTGACGGCCACGACGTTCAGGGTGCCGCGGATCTTGTTGACCACGAGGGTGGACAGGGCCTCGCCCTCGATGTCCTCGGCGATGATGAACAGCGGCTTGTTGGACTGCAGGACCTTCTCCAACAACGGCAGGAACTCCTGCACGTTGGAAATCTTGCCGGAGTTCAGCAGGATGTACGGATCCTCGAGGACGGCCTCCTGACGCTCGGCGTCGGTGACCATGTACGGGGACAGGTAGCCCTTGTCGAACTGCATGCCCTCGGTGATGACCAGCTCGGTGGAGGTGGTCGAGGACTCCTCGATGGTGATGACGCCGTCCGTGCCGACGGTGTCGAAGGCACGGGCCAGCAGCTCGCCGATCTCGTCCGACTGGGCGGAGATCCCGGCCACGGCGGCGACCTGGTTGCCGGTGACGGCCACGGCGTTGGAGGCCAGGCGGGCGTCGATGGCGGCCACGGCGGCCTCGATGCCCCGCTTGATCTCGTTCGGGGCGGCACCGGCGGCCACCTGGCGCATGCCCTCGTTCACGAGGGCCTGGGCCAACACGGTGGCGGTGGTGGTGCCGTCGCCGGCCACGTCATTGGTCTTGGTGGCCACTTCCTTGGCCAGCTGGGCGCCCATGTTCTCGTAGGCGTCGTCCAGTTCGATGTCACGGGCGATCGTCACGCCATCGTTGGTGATGGTGGGGGCGCCCCAGGCCTTGTCCAGGACCACGTTGCGGCCCTTGGGGCCGAGGGTGACCTTGACGGTGTCGGCCAACTTGTCGATACCGGCCTGGAGGGCTCGTCGCGCCTCATCGTTGAAGGCAAGCTGCTTCGCCATGAACGAAGCTCCTTTCGGTTAAGGAATGCAGGGAAAAACTATGGGGAGAACATCGGGTGCGCGGCCGGCGTCGGGCATCTCCGCCGGAAGAGGCGGGGCACGGCGCCGGCGCGTCACGCACGCAGGCCCGGCCGGCCGAGGTGCCGGGCCGGGCCTGGGTGCGTCGTCAGCCGGCGAACCGGCGGAGGATCACTTGGTGACGATGGCCAGCACGTCACGCGCGGAGAGCACGAGGTACTCCTCGCCGCCGACCTTGACCTCGGTGCCGCCGTACTTGGAGTACAGCACCACGTCACCCTCGGCGACGTCCACTGCGATGCGGTTGCCGTTGTCATCAACGCGGCCGGCGCCGACGGCCACGACCTGGCCCTCCTGCGGCTTCTCCTTGGCGGTATCCGGGATCACGAGGCCGGACGCGGTGGTCTGCTCGGCTTCCAGCGGACGGACAACAATACGATCCTCAAGGGGCTTGATGGAGACAGACACGTCTGCACTCTCCTTCTATCTCGGGTGCGCCGGGGCCGTGTTCCAGACCGGACGGCGTCTATTGATGATGTTGTGCGCCGGAGGCTGGCCAACCGTCGTCGCGGGAGCCGGATGGCAGGTCCTTCAGGCTTAGCACCCGGTGCCCCGGAGTGCCAGAAATGACTCTATGCGGGCTTTAGCACTCGGTCAAGGCGAGTGCCAAAGGGACGGGGCGGGGCCGAGTCCGGCCGGTCCTTTCGACGTTGCCATCGGACGGTTGCCACTCAAGCGGCAGCTGTTGCGCGTCACGATGGGGAGAACTCCCCATCCCCGGGCGCCGGGTGCTGCTCAGGAGCCCCGGCGGGCCCGGAAGATCCCGACGGCGGCCACGCACAGTCCCGCGAACGCGGCACCGAGCGCGATCAGCGGTCCGGCGAGAGGCACCCACACCACGTCCCGGCGGATCGCATCCGCTGCCTCGGAATCGGAGAGCATGTCCCCGCCGCCGAGCGTGAAGGTGCCGGCCACGAAGACCTGGGCGATCACGGTGATGATCAGTAGCAGCGCCGCCACCACGCCGACGGCCATGGACGCGTACAGCAGGATCTTGCACCACAGCGGCGCGGTCGCAGCCTGCCGGGAGGCGCGGGAATCACGCCCGACGTCGGCCCGGCCCGCACCAGAGGTGAGGTCACCGGAGTGCTCAGGGCCGTCGTCGTACTCGTCCTGCCGGTCCTTCGGGTCCAGGTCCTCTTCCTCGAAGCGGCCGAAGAAGTCGAAGCGCTGCTCACCGTCCCCGTCATGGTCCAGATCCGGCCGGCCCTGGTCCGGGCGCGCGTAGTCAGGCAACGGAGGTCGCGAGGCGGGACGGCTAGGCATGGGTCCAGCGTACCGGTGGGCCGGCCGAACCGCAGTGAGGTGTGGACGGCCGGTGGGAGGCACGGGCGGACCTGCCGGTACCGTGGATCCGTGGCCTCCTCCTCGCACTCCCCCGCATCCCGTCCTGGCGCCTCGGACCGGCACTCCGCCGCGGACTCCGCGCGGGACGAGACCGCGCTCACCCCCGTGCTGACGCCCGAGGGCTGGGCACTGCTGAACTCACTGAGCGCCTCGGAACCCTACCGGGAGTCGGAGGCACTGACCTGGTCCACCCGCCTGCGGGCCGAGGGGCATGCACCGGAACTGGTGTCCGCCGTACTGACGCAGCTGAAGTTCCGGACTCAGGCCACCGGGAAGTTCGGCCCCTTCGCCGGCCACATGGTGTTCACTCGCGCAGGGCTTGAGCAGGCGACACGGATGAGCGTCGCCGCTCTGCATGCCGGCCGCTTCGCCGCCTCCGGGGTGCAGAGCGTGGCGGATCTGGGTTGCGGGATCGGTGCGGATGCGATGGCGCTGGCCGCTCTGGACCTGGACGTCACCGCCGTGGAGCGGGACGAGACCGTGGCCGCCGCCGCGACCATCAACCTGATGCCGTTCCCGAATGCCACCGTGGTCTGCGCCGACGCCGAGGAGTGGTTGGGCGGGCTGGACGGGTCGGACGGGTCGGACGGGTCGGACGGGTTGGACGCCGAGAGTGCAGGAACGGCTGGTGAGGATGCCGGGGGCGGTGCGTCTGGCCGGGCCGGTGGGGCTGATGGGTCCGGCACTCCCCGGCCCGAGGGGTTCTGGCTGGATCCGGCTCGGCGTGTGGTGTCCTCCTCCGGGTCCTCGCGCGTGTTCGACCCCGAGGCCTTCTCCCCGCCGCTGTCCTTCGTGGAGCAGCTGGCCGAGACAGGAGCTCCCGTGGGCGTCAAGCTCGGCCCGGCGCTGCCGCATGGATCGGTGCCCGCGGGGTGCGAGGCCCAATGGGTGTCCGTGGACGGCTCGCTCACCGAGGCGGTGCTGTGGTTCAACGCGCTGGCCCGCCCGGGGGTCCGCCGCTCGGCACTCGTGCTGGATGGTGGAGACGAGGGCCCGGCCGAGCTGTCCTCCGCCGCCGATTTCGGCGACTCCCCCGCGGTCCCCGTGGCCGGGACGGAGGGGCTGACCGGGTTCCTCTACGAGCCAGACCCCGCCGTGATCCGAGCCGGGCTGGTGGCCGACCTGATCGACCGGGAGTTCTCCGGCGCGGGCGGGAGACTGCTGGACGAGCACATCGCCTACTTCTGCACCGACGAGGCGTTGGACTCGCGGTTCGCCACGGGCTACCGGGTGCTGGACGTCATGCCGTACAAGGTCAAGGGGCTGCGCCACTGGGTCCGGGAGAACGGCGTGACGCGGCTGGACATCAAGAAGCGTGGCGTGGACGTCACCCCGGAGGAGCTGCGGCGGTTGCTGATGTCCGGCCAGGGCAAGGCGGGCAAGAGTGGTAAGGGTGGCAAGAGTGGCAAGGGGGCCGGCCACCACGCGACCCTGGTGCTGACTCGGATCGGTGAGGAACGCGTGGCCGTGGAGGTCGAGCCGGTCCCTCGTTGAGTCCCGCACCGTGAGTGGTCAATTGCCGTGGCGTATCACCGGTGGTTCGCCACCTGATCTGACCACCCACGGGGCCGATGGCGAGCGGCGGTTCATGCCCCAGGGCTGCGGGAGGAGAAGGACTGGCGCAGGTCTCGGACGAAGGCGCTCCAGCCATCGTGACTGAACACCTGCTTCGTCACCCTCAGGACGATCCACCCATCGAACTGCATGCGCCGGTCACGCTGGATGTCCCGGTCCCACTGCTCCGCATCACTCCGATGGTGGTCCCCCTCGTACTGCACGCAGATCTTCACGTCCTCCCACACCAGATCCGGCGTGATGCGTTCTCCGCTGGACAGGATGATCTCCGGATTGACCACGGGCTCAGAAAAACCGGCGTCGACGACCCTGATGCGCAGTCGGCTCTCCTGTGGCGAATCCGACCCCTCGCGCAGCAGCTCCACAACCTCTCTAGCGCGCTTGATCCCCTTCATCTTTGTCCGCTGGCCGATCGCCTCCTTGAGGTTCTCGACCGACGACAGTGGATGCATGCCCGGCTCGCGACCCGCCGTCGGACCATCACTGCTCTGCAGGATGCTGTCTCCGGCGGCCACGAGCCACTCCAGGCTCATGTTCGTTCCGGCCAGTTGCACCCACGTCCAGGCCGGCCCGGTCACCCGGACACCCCTGACGCGCTGGATCACGGCATCCGTGGGGAGCAGATGGCCCTTGACCTGTTTGCGTCGGGGGCGCGGTCCGGCTTTACGGGTCTTGGACACGTGAACGGGGTCGAAGGGCCTGATCCACGACGGCAGCCACATACCCCAGACCGCTGCGGCGGTCTCGTGGCTGAACACCCCCAACTGGTGGATGGCCTGCAGCGCCGCGAGATGTTCCAGGTCATCGCCATGAGTCGATGACTGATGGCGGATGCCTCGGCTGATCACCGCGAGATCGGGATGCCGCAGATACTGTACTTCCAGGCCCTCGGCGAGCACCTGTTGCGTCGAGAAGACGGACGGTACGTGACCGGGCAGGGGTCTCTTCTGAGGAGGCATGCTGCCAGCCTGATATCCCGCAGGCTTGCACACTGGTCGCTCGCGTCGACCTGTGGACGCACGGACGGAACCGGCCGCCTGTGGAGTGCTGCAGTGCGGCGACGGGGCATGACGCCCCATCGTGGGTGGTCAGTTGCCGTGCCGATCAACCCCTCATTCGCCACGGCAACTGACCACTCACGGAAGCGGGATGTGACCACTCACGGAACCGGGACCGGGGGGCGGCGTCAGTAGTAGGCCGCCAGCCGGCACTCGGGGCCATCGATCACGCGCACCGGCGTGGAGAACACCCGCGAGAGCACCTCGTCCGTGATGATCTCGGACGGCGGGCCGAACTCGGTGACCTGACCGTCGTTCATGGCGAGGATCCAGTCGGCGTAGCGGGAGGCGAAGTTGATGTCATGCAGCACGATCACCACGGTCCGCCCGAGCTCGTCGGCGGCGCGGCGCAGCTGCTTCATCATCTGCACGGAGTGCTGCATGTCCAGGTTGTTCAGCGGCTCGTCCAGCAGCACGTAGTCGGTGTTCTGTGCCAGCACCATGGCCACGTAGGCACGCTGCCGCTGACCGCCGGAGAGCTGATCCAGGTACCGGTTCTCCAACGCGCCAAGGTTCAGGAAGTCGATCGCCTCGTTGATGTAGCCCTCGTCCTCGACCGTCAACCGCCCGCGGGAGTAGGGGAACCGTCCGAAGCCCACGAGCTGGCGCACGGTCAGCCGGGTGACGAAGTGGTTCTCCTGGCGCAGGATGGACAGGATCTTGGCCACGGCCTTGGAGGGCGTGTTCACGATGTCCTGGCCGGCCACCTCGATCCGTCCGGCATCCACCTTGAGCAGCCGCCCGATCATGGTCAGGATGGTGGACTTGCCGGCCCCGTTCGGCCCCACCAGCGCGGTGATGCCGCCCTGCGGCAGCTCCACGGAGACGGGACCGATCTGGACCTCGTCGCCATAGGATTTCTGGACGCCCTCGAGAGTGATCACAGCCGGCCCTTTCGCAGGATGACGAGGAGGAAGACGAGCCCGCCCACCAGTTCGATGATGATGGTCACGGCCCCCTCCGCATAGAAGATGTTCCGCAGCACGAAGTAGGCCCCGGACAGGATGGTGTAGCCGATCAGGACTGCCACGGGCAGGATCAGCCGGTGGTCGTAGGTGTCCGTGAACTGGTAGGCCAGCGTGGCCACCAGGAAGCCGAGGAAGGTCATGGGGCCCACCAGGGAGGTCGTCATGGCCATCAGCACGGACACCAGGGTCAGCACGAGCATGATCTCGCGCCTGTGGTTCAGCCCGAGGTTGTTGGTGGCGTCCGCGCCCAGCGCCAGCACGTTCATCCGCCGCGCGCGGACGAACAACACCGTGGCGCAGACCAGCGCGATCGGAATGACGTACGGCAGGTACTCGGACTGTGCGTTGGAGATGTTGCCGAACAGACGGGCCGTCAGCACATCGAACTCGTTGGGGTCCAGCACGCGCTGCATGAAGGTGGACAGCGCGCCGAGCCCTCCACCGAGCACCACGCCCACCAGCAGCATGATGTGGATGTTGCCGAAGCGTCCGGACAGCAGCCAGGAGTACAGCAGCACGGCGAAGACCACCATGAGCCCGGCCTGGAGCGCGAACTGCCCCAGCCCCACCACCATGGTCACGCCGGCCACGCCGAAGAAGAACACGGCGGCGGTCTGGATCAGCGTGTACAGGGATTCGAAGCCCATGATGGAGGGCGTGATGATGCGGTTGTTCGTGGCGGTCTGGA
Source organism: Citricoccus nitrophenolicus (assembly GCF_047305825.1). GTDB lineage: Bacteria > Actinomycetota > Actinomycetes > Actinomycetales > Micrococcaceae > Citricoccus > Citricoccus nitrophenolicus. Next base: position 939,087 of record NZ_CP063070.1, read on the forward strand.
AGCTCACGGTGGCCACGGCCTGGCAGAGCGCCACCACGGCCATCACCACCACCGACTCCACGCGCATCCTGGCGATGATCCAGAAGCCCTCCGAGCCGGGCGGCATGGGGTTGTCCCACGCGAGGTTGCCATAGGTGGTCAGCGCCGCGAGCACCAGCAGCCCGCCCACCAGCCACAGGTAGCGGTTGCGGTGCCTGCGCTCGGCGAAGGGCCCGGACTGACGCCGCGCCACCCCCACCTCCCGCGGGGGCCGGGCACCACCAGAGGGCACGACGCCGGCCGGGGCCTTGGTCTGCTGGGCACGTTCCAGCGTGAGGTCAGACATGCTTGCGCCTCCTGACGAGCAGCCCGATGAAGACGATGGCGCCGACCACGCCGAGGATCAGGGAGACGGGGACCTCGAAGGGCATGATGATGGTGCGGCCGATGATGTCACACACCGTGACCACCGCGATCCCCACGAGGCAGACCCACGGCAGGTTCGTGCGCAGGTTGTCCCCGCGGAACATGGAGACCACGTTGGGCACGATCAGTCCGAGGAACGGCAGGGACCCGATCACCACGGTGACCACGCCGGTGACGATCGCGATCATGGAGACCCCGGTCAGTAGGACCGCGGTGTGGTTCAGGCCGATGTTGGTGGCGATGTCCTTGCCCAGCCCGGCCACCGTGAACCGGTCCGCCAGCAGGAAGATGAGGACGCCGATCACCAGCACGATGAACAGCAGCTCGTAGCGGCCGCGCACCACCCCGGTGAAGGAGCCGGCGAACCATATCCCGAGCTGCTGCAGCATGTCGGTCTGCAGGGCCAGATAGGTGGAGAAGGCCCCCACCACGGCCCCGAGCATGATGCCGATGACGGGCACGATCAGAGAGGACTTCAGCGTCACGCGTTGCAGGAATGCGAAGAACACCATGGTGCCCACGAACGCGAAGAGCACGGAGCCGAACATCCGGTCGAAGATCGAGGCCTGCGGCACCAGGAGCATGGTCACCAGCAGGCCGAGGCCGGCCCATTCGGTGGTGCCGGTGGTGGTGGGCTCCACGAACCGGTTCTGCGTCATCAGTTGCATGACCAGACCGGCCATGGCCATGGTGGCCCCGGCCAGTACCAGGGCGATGGTCCGTGGAACCCGGGTGATGAAGAACATGTCCCAGCCGCCCTCGGCGCCCGCGATGTCATAGACGCCCACGAACAGCGAGGTGACCACCAGGCCGAGCACCATCACCACGCCGGTCAGGAGCGGCCAGGCGACCCGCCACCGGGATCGGACGGCATTGCCTCCTGAACCTCTTGGGCCCCCGGAACCACAGGTCTCTGGGGGCAGGCCCGCCTCCCCGCCTGGGTGGACGGTCTGGTAGTCGGCGCCCAGGGGTGCCGACTGGGCCTCCGGGTTCCGGTGTTCGTACGCTGCGGTCACTGCTGTCCTTCGTAGTTCACGGCCCGGCCCGGAGATGCCGGGCGGATGCGCTGCACCCGCCCGTCTTCTCCGGGCCGAAGGGGAGTGAGACCCCGTGCTGATCAGGCGCCGAAGGCCTCAGCGAGATCGTTGAGGAAGGTGGTGTAGTTCTGGATGTCCTCGTGCACGTAGAAGTCCTCCGGCAGGTAGACGATGTTGCCCTCCTTGACGGCGGTCACGTCCTGCAGCGCCTCGGAGTTCTCGATCAACTCGGCGGCGGGCTGGTAGCCCTCCTCATCCGAGGCGGAGACCGCTGCATCACGGTCCATCACCAGCAGCCAGTCCGGGTTGGCCTCGGCGATGGCCTCCACCGAGATGTCATCGCCCTGGTGGTTGGAGGAACCCTCGCGCTCCAGCGCCGGGGTCAACTCGAGCATGTCGAACACCGGGCCGATGGCGCGGCCGGTGGAGGGGGCGGCGTAGGACAGGTCCCCGCCGGTGGCGATGAGTCCCACGACGCTCTGCTCTGGATCGTAGGCGCCCTTCGCGGCCTCGATGGAGGCATCGAAGTCGGAGATCAGGGTCTCGGCCTCGGCCTGCTGGTTGAAGACGTCACCCAGCAGCGTGGTCAGGCGGCGCAGTTCGCCGGCCAGCGGCTCTCCCTCCACCACGTTGGTGTCCACGAACGCGGCCTCACCGATCAGCGGCTTGATCTCCTCGGCCACTCCGGAGAAGCGCTGACCGTTCAGGACCAGGTCCGGCTGCGCCTCCACGAAGCCCTCCATGTTGGGTTCGCGGTGGGTGCCCAGATCCAGGATCGAGTCGTCCGAGGGGTAGTCCACGGTGCCCTCGTTCATGAGTCCCAGCGGCGCGGCGGCCAGCTCCACGCCCCAGTCCTCCAGGGTGCGGAAGGCGCGGTTGTCCGTGGCGATGACGGAGTCGGCGGACTCGATGCTCACGTCTGCTCCGGCCATGTCCGTGACGTCCACGGGGTAGGACGCGGCTTCGGCCGTGGCAGATCCGCCAGCAGACGCGGAGGCCGCGGGCGAGGGCTCATCGGTGCTGCTGGCCGTACCGCCACAGGCCGTGAGGGCGAGGGCCGCAGTGGTGACGAGGGCGGCCAGGCCGAGGCGTCGGTTCGTGGTCTGCATGCGAGTGGTACTCCTTGGGGAAGGGCAAAAGCTGTGGTTGCGCAGGGCCGTGCTGGACTCGCCGGCAGCCCCTCCGCTTTTGGTAAGCCTTACCTTAGACGATTAGGTCATTCGCTTGATTGCTTATTGCGCGAATGCGTCGAAAGGTGACGGAGACCTCAGCAGTCTCAGCACCCCGTCCCGGCGGGCCACTCACCCACCTGCACGGGCAGCTCACCCGGCGCCTCGGCCTCGCCGGTCAGCACGTCCATCAACGCGGCGAACGCCTCCGGGGACCGGCCGTACAGCGCCACCAGGGCGCCGTCGTCGGACGCCAAGGAACTGGCCAGGCCGAAGGGCGCGTCCAGCGCCACCACCACGTCTGCCTGCCCCGGCTCACGCGCCCCGCCCAGCAGGGAGACCACCGGGCCGGACCCCACGCTCAGCCCGGCGTCCTCCGCCGCCGCGGTGAACCGTGCCCGGTCCCGTGCGGTGCCGCCCGTGACCTGCAGTGAGTCCTGCACCAGCGGCGCCGAACACTCACCTTCCACCACGGTGACCGACGCGGCCGAGACCGCACGGGAGGTCTCCGCGGCGTTCGTATCAGAAGGCCCGACGCCGGCCGCGGCCTTCTCCTCCTCGCTCGCCTGCCCGAGGGTCTCGGCCAGCTCGTCCCGCCACATCAGCAGCGTCACCACCCGCTCGGCGGCCTCCGTGAGCCGCTCGGCCGGCACCTCGCCGGAGTCCACGGCCGCGGTGATCGCGTCCCGCGCCCCGGTCAGGTCAGAGGGCATCAGCAGCAGGTCCGCCCCGGCCGCGAGCGCATTGACGGGAGCCTCGTCCGCGCCGTAGCGCTCCACGAGGGCCCCCATGTTCAGCGCATCGGTGACCACCACGCCGTCATAGCCCTCCGTTGCCCCTTCCTCGGCCCCGTCCGTTGGAGCCGCGAGTCCACGCAATGCCTCGTAGGCCGGCGCGGACACCGAGGAGGGCACCTCGGGCTCCAGCTCCGGGACGATGATGTGCCCCATCATGACCATCGGCGTGTACTGATCTCCGGCCAGCAACTCCTGGAAGGGCAGCCAGTCCCGCTGCCGCAGCTCGGCCAGGGAGGACTCCTGGACGGGGGCCGTCACATGGGAGTCGGTGCTGACGGAGCCGTGGCCCGGGAAGTGCTTGGGGGCGGGCAGCAGTCCGGCCCCCAGCAGTCCCTCCGTGGCGGCCCGGCCCAGGGTGGCCACGCGTTCTGGGTCCGAGGAGAAGGAGCGTGCGCCGATGGCGGGATCCTGCGCGCCGATCGTGACGTCCACGCTCGGGGCGAAGTCCACCGTGAACCCGAGCTCCGCCAGCTCCTGCCCCATCCCCGCATGGCCGGCCCGGGCCAGTTCGGCGCCGGCGTCGGTTCCGGCGCCGGTTCCGGTGTCGGTTCCGGCGGGAATGGCCCCGTAGCTCATGGGGGTGGGCCACTCGGTCAGCGGTTCCTGCAGCCGCGCCACGAGCCCGCCCTCCTGGTCCACGGAGACCATCCCGGACCAGTCCCGTCCGGCCGAGAGGGCCGCCTGCGTCTCCTCCAGGCGGGCCGCCAGGGACTCCACGTCATCGGTACCGTCCGCAGCCGCGGGCACGGCGTCCCCCATGACGATCACCCCACCCAGGTTCAGCTCCTGGATCGAGGCCGGGTCCGTCCCCGCCGCGCCAAGCTGGCCCACCAGGACCTGCCCGGCCTGCTCGGAGGTGTCCATCCCGGCCACGGCCTCCGCGGCGGCGGCCCTCGTCTCCTCGGAGGGTGCGCCCAGTGCCACCTCCAGCGCGCTCGGCTCAGTGTCCCCCTCTCCCCCACCCGGCCCGGCACCCCCGGTGCCGTCCGTGCCGGGGCCGGGGGCCGGCGTCGTGCCCTGGGGGTCCGGGGTGCAGGAGGTCAGGGCCAAGGCCGCGGCGAGCAGGGCGGTCAGGGGCAGTGCGGCTGGCCGGCGCGGCGGGGAGGAGATCATCACCCGTCCATCGTAGGGACCGGCGCGGTTCTAGGATGGACCCCATGAGCCTTCCCTTCGCGCGGTCCGCACAGTCCACCCTGGGCCTGGAATGGGAACTGGCCCTCGTGGACGCCACGGACGCCACCCTGCAACCGGTCGCGGACCGGGTGCTGGCCGGCGTGGCGGACGCCGCCGAACTGCACCTCGGGCAGGAGCACCCCCACGTCAAGCCCGAGCTGTTGCTGAACACCGTGGAGCTCGTCACGGATGTCTGCCGAACGGTGTCCGAGGGGGTGGGCCAGTTGCGGGAGTCCGCGCAGGCCGTCCAGGCGGTCACGGACCCGATGGGGATCGATCTGTACTGCCAGGGCTCACACCCCTTCGCCGAGCCCACCGGCGAGGCCGTCACCCCGGCGGACCGCTACGGCAAGATGATCGACCGCACCCAGTGGTGGGGCCGGCAGATGCTGATCTACGGGGTGCACGTACACGTGGGCCTGGATGACGTGCGCAAGGCGATGCCCGTGGTGGACGGCCTGGTCAACTACGTGCCGCACTTCCTCGCCCTGTCCGCCTCCAGCCCGTTCTGGGCCGGCGTGGACACCGGCTACCAGTCCCAGCGCACCCTGATGTTCCAGCAGCTGCCCACCGCCGGGCTGCCGTTCCAGTTCCCCGAGTGGTCCGGCTTCGAACAGTGCGTGGCGGACCTGACCAAGACCGGCGTGATCGACGACGTCACCGAGTGCCGCTGGGATGTGCGCGCCGTCCCCCGCCTCGGCACCGTGGAGATGCGGGTGTCTGACGGGGTGGCCACCCTCGAGGAGATGGGCTCGATCGCCGCCCTGACCCAATGCCTGGTGCAGGACTTCTCCGACACCCTGGAGGCCGGCGGCACCATCCCGACCATGCCGCCGTGGCACGTGCAGGAGAACAAGTGGCGGGCCGCCCGCTACGGCCAGGACGCCATCATCATCCTGGACGCGGCCGGCGAGGAGACCCTGGTGTCCGAGCACCTGCGCGCCGAACTGACCCGACTGGCACCGGTGGCCGAGCGCCTCGGCTGCTCGGCCGAGCTGGCCGGGGTGGAGGACATCCTCGCCGGCGGTGGCGCGGCCGCGCACCAGCGGCGGGTGGCCGCCGCGGTGGCGGAAAACCCGGGGCACGACGCCGGCGCTCCCCTGCGCGCGGTCGTCGCCGATGCGGCGGCCCGGACGCGGGTGTCGGTCGGAAGGTAGGGGCCGGAGACCCGGCCGTCCAGCCGTCACCCGATGGGTCAGGTCAACCGGACGATCTACTGGTCGCTCAGCCCACCGACACCGAGCATGGTCCGGCAGAACATGCCGAACAGTTCGGTGGAGGGTACGGCTTCCAGCCGCACGTTGCGGCTCTCGGTGCCGGACCTGGGACCATCGGCCATCAGGGCGTAGTGGCCGTTGTGGAGGGTGCCGATGAACTGCCTCACCGTGACCGGCTGCCCCGCCTCGCCCTCCGGTTCGGGTGGAGACGGCCGCTCGTCCGGCGCGGCGAGGATCCAACGGAACCAAGTGTCCCCCCACACGTTCCTGAGCTCGTGGTCCGCGTCGGGCGGAGCCGGGGTGGAGGCATCGGCCAGACGTGCGGAGATCGTCTCGGTACCGAGGACGGTCTGGAGGTTGACGTGCGGAGCCGGGCCGATCCCGGCGAATCGTGCGGCGACCTCAGGCGCACGGCTGCGGTGCACCGTTCCGATCCACTGAGTGGTCCCCGAACGGACGAACACCACCGCTGCAGGGCCCGTCACGGAGATCTCCACCGTCCGCCTGCTTCCTGCTTCGTGTTCTGCCCTGAGCGTCCACCGGCGGGGGGACAGGACATGGGTGCGTGCCAGCCACCGCCCCTGCCGCGTCAGGAGGCCTTCTCCGTCGATGATTCCCGCGGCCGCCAAGGCCGTCCGATCTGAACGTGGCGCGAGGACGCCGGGATGGTCCGTGGCCGCTTCCTCGAAGAGCCAGCGAGCGGTGGCCGGTTGGATCTCCACCAGCGCGGGTATGGCCCGGGTGCCGGCGGGGCCGTAGTCCAGGACATGCGTCCCGCCCACCGGATGGATTCCTGGGGCGGAGCCGACGACGGAATCCAGCAGGCGTTCCATGTCTGTGAACAGCTCCGGCGAGAAGCGCGCCCGGACGAGGCACAGGCCATCTTCCTCAGGGAAGACCCAGCTCCGTTCCACCAGTGACCGGCCGTGAATCGAGGCAGCACGCAGGACGGTCCAGCCCTCCCCGTCGGGCCGCCGGAACGGCTCGATGGCCAGGTCCAGATGCTTTCCGTCGGGCACCGTCGGGTCGGGCCATGCCCCGGTCCAGACCCTGGTCCATGGATGGCGCTCCAAGGTGACCCGGGGAAAGGCCACCGGGGCTACCCGGGCGGCGGTGAACACCAGGGCGTCTTCCGATCCGGGGTCCACGACGCGCGTCCAGCCGGGAGCCTCGCCCAAGGCTCCCGCGCCGTCACGGAAGATGAGCTCGCGTAGGCCGACTTCGATGTCCAGTGTCTCCGTGGCTCCGGGCATCACCCCGTCCCCTCGGACTCAGGGGCGGGCCCGGCCGGCTTCGGGCCGGGTACCCCTTGGATCGTCGGGTTCTCCGGCGCATTCGGGTTGAGGGGGCCCTCCCCGGCCGGGGCCGTTCCCTCTTCCTTGGCGCGCTCCTCCACGAGGCGCCAGTACTCCTCCTCGTCGAACGTGTCCACCTCTTCGATGCGCTCGCCCTTGCGATTCACCATCTCCGATTCGGACCAGGTGTCGTCATAGACCTTGTCGATGATCACGTCCACCACAGCACCCGTGGCCTCGTCGAGGACATAGGCGATCACGTACGAACCGCCGAAGGTGGCACCGGCAGTGGCGGATGCGGCGGCACCGATGGGGATGGACACGACGGTCTTGGTGGCGCTGGTCGTCAGATCCTTGGTGGCGTAGTGCTCCTCGATCTCGTCGAGGTCCGCGTCGGACATCAGCGGAGCCACGGCCTGCTCGTTGAAACGGCCGGCCTGTCCGGCACCGTGGGCACCGTTCACCATCATCCCCAGGGACACCAGCGTCATGACGCTGCCCACAGTCGGCAGATGGCCGCCCGCTCCGGCGTCGTTGGCCGCTCCGACCAACCGGCCGGCGATGTCGTAGGCCGAGAGGTACTGGGTTTCACCTTCTTCGTTGACACCGGTGGGCAGTTTGACATCTGCCATGTCCGGGTCGGCAGCCATCGCATTCACGATCGCCGTGTTGAGGTTCGGGTCCATGGCACTGCCCGCTCGGACCTTGGTCCCGTCCGGAAGAGTCACCCACTTGCGGCCCTCCTCGTCCATGTAGTCGTAGGGAAGTTCATCCAGGTCGATGGTTCCCGAAAGACGGCGGATCTCCTCCATGGTCAGTTGGCTGCCGAAGGTTTCGCTCTCAAGGAGCATGAATTCGAGTTCCTCGCGAGAGTCCGCAGCGTCGAGCCCGGCCTGCCGGGAGGTGAACGCGAACTGGGCCAAGTCCTCCATGTCCAGACTCTCCATGGCAGTGACCAGTGCCATCTGCCCTTGGTCCAAGAAGACCTGGTGGTCCCGCCCGCGCATCTTCAGCTCCGGCAAGGCCCCGGTGATCAGACGGTGCAGCTCTTCTCCGCGTTCGGTTTCGAAGATCTTGCCCACGTCTCCGCCCGTCAGCTCCTGGAGTTCCCGGTCCTGGTTGAGGACTGGGATGATGTCCTCCATGTAGGTGTCGTGACGTTCTTTGTAGTCATCGCACACCGCCGCATAGATGCCCAACGCCCCGGCGATGACGGTTCCGGCTGACTTGAGGGCGGAAAGGTGCCGTGCGTCCTCATCCATCGCCGTGAGGACCTCATCCGTCTCGTAGGTGACGTAGTTGCCCTCGATCTCCCTCCAGGTCTGGAAGACCGGCTGGATGTCATCGGCCGTCCCCTGGAGTGCGGCCGAGACCGCCTCTGCGCGTTGCCTGATGAGATCGGCGTTCGGTGGGAGGGAGAGTACGGGAACGAGCCCGCGGTGGTGGTCCGGGCTGATACCCGATTCTGCAACGGAGATGATCACGGGGTGTTGTCCTCATAGTCCGGGTGGGTACTGAAGGGCGAGGTCGCAGGGGACTCCGAGGTGTCCACGGGCGCCCGCTTGTGGGCTGAGTTGTCATTGTTGCCCGTACCGGCGGTTCCGCCCTCCCGAAGTACGGTGCCGTCCGAGTTCATCACTGTGGGGTAGTCCAGCGCGACGTCTCCGTTCGCCTCTGACTCGGCCCTGACCTTCTGCTCGATGTCTCCCGAGACATAGGAATCGACTGCATCACTGAAGGCACCGATCACGTGGTCGATGTGACTGCAAATGCCCTGGTGGGTGGGCTTGAGCTTGTCCTGATAGAGCTCTTGGGGCAGATCGGGGAATCGCTCGAAGTATCCGAGCACTCCCGAGCCCCCCTTGACGCTTCGTCCGCTGCCGCAGGCGTTGAAGGCGTCTTCGAGCGCCCCCAGCACCTTGGAGAAATGATCGTTCCGCGCCAGCATGCCCTCCTGGGCCCTGCCGGCAATGCCTCGGCAGGTGTCGGGAACGACGAAGTAGTCAGTCACAGTAGATGCTCGCCTTCTTGCCGCTTCAACCTGGGATCGTGTTGATCCGAGACTATCGGGGGCTGACCATCGAATCGATGGGGAGAGCTCCCCATCGCCGCCGTCAGCGTCAGCTCAGGGACCGGCACCAGTCGCGGACGTGTTGCAGGAGGGCTAGGCCGGAGACCGCCTCGAGCCGGAACCGCGCCGGGGAGCCCGGGCCCGAGGGCAGGCACCGGTAGTGACCGAAACCCGGGACCGTCAGGATCTGGAGGACCGGCCCCACAGCCTGTCCGGCGGTGTCGCTCCGATGCGCGGACCCGCCCTCCCTCAGATGCGGGACCACCTGCCACAGGGCCCTCGGGGAGGCCCACCAGGCCTGCAGCGGATTCGCCGGCCCCTCGAGACCCTCCGAGGCCGAGGGAGACGCGAAGAGCTGTTCCCAGGTCAACGGATCCTCCGGCGGGACATGCGGCCCCTCCGGGACGAAGCCGATCATGCGCAGGATCAGCTCCGCAGTGCGGGGTCGAGGGTAGAGGCCCACCTGATGGTGGCTTTCCGGCACGGAGGGCGCGGCGACAGCCAGGGCACGGTCCTCATCGATCCACATCCTTCCCCTCGCCGAGGTCCCGGTCGCATCGGTGCGGTGGATGTCCAGCCGGGTCCGGGCCTCGCGGCGGGTCCGGCTGATCCGTCGGCCTGATTCGGTCGGCGTGCCGTCGGCCTGCGCCAGACCAGCGGTCACTGCGTCGGCCGGTGCCGCAGGAGGGGCCACCTCCAGCCGCCCCCGGCTCGCTTCGGCCAACTGAGGGAGGCGATCGATCCAGTCCACGCCGGCCGGCCCCAGCGTGATCGGATCCGGCATCGGGGCCGGTAGCTGCCGGCCAGCCTGCCACTGACTGAATCGCTCGGCGGCCTGATCCACGCTGCCGGGCCACGGGCCGGCGTCGGAGGCCTCGAGGCCGGCGACCATCGCGTCCACGCGGTGGTCCAGGTACTTACCGAGGGCCGCGGCGTATCGGGACGTGACGGTCACCTCCACACCGCCGGCCGCCGGCAGATCCCAGCGCCGGTGCTGGATCACGCCATCCGGCCCATGGTGCAACCATGACGCGTGCACCCCGTTCCATCCCCCGCCGCTCCAGCGCTCCACGGCCAGTGCCAGGTCTTGCGGCACAGGCAGGACATCGGCCGCCGGAGCCTCGCCTGGGCGGGCTCCGGGCGTGCCGGAGAGCGTCACCGCGATCTGGGCCAGGACACCTCGACTCCGAACGGCGTCGGTCAGCAGCAGCGTCTGGTGGACACCCCGCACCCGCAGTTCCGTCCATCCGTCCGGGACGGGCAGTCTCGGCCCCTGGGAGCGGTCCGGGCCCGCGAGCCTGGACAGCTCGTCCACCTCGTCCGGACCGAGGCCGCCTGGCACGGACGGGGCCCGAATGACCCGGAAACGGTCCGGCTCTCCGGCCAGCGCCTGAATCACGCGGTCGCGGTCGCGGTCCGCGGCGCCGCCGAGTGCGGATCCTGTCACTCCGGGAACTCGCCGTCGGAGAGCTCGTCCACCTCGTCGATGTCCCAGGTGTTGAGCTGTTCGTCGCCCCACTCGACCAGCCAGCCGACGATCTCTCCGGTGACCTGGTCCACCACTGCGCCGATCAGGATGGACCCGCCACCGGTGACCGGTGCCGCGGCTCCGGCCACGAAACCGACCACTGTGCTGGCACCCGTGGTGATGGCCGACTTGCCCAGGTTCACGTCCCGACGCTCATCGAGGATGTCCTCAGTGAAGAGCGGATACAGGTTCTCCTCCAGCTCCCGCTGCGAGTTGGCCCCGTGGGCCCCCTGGAGCAGGCTGATGGCCACGCCGAGGCCCGTGAATCCGCGGGCCGTCCGGTTCTTGTCCATGTCCGGCCGATGGTTCTCGAGGTAGTCCTGGGCCTGCTCGCTGCCGCGGCCGTACAACTGGCTGATGGTGGTGTTGATGACGTCCTGACCGTCCGAGGAGGGAATCTGGATCTCCATCTCCCCCACCTCGGGGTCATTGGCCATGGCCACCAGGATCGACTCGGTGAGGTTCGGGTCCATCATGGACCCGGCCCGGACCATGCGGCCGTCCGGGGCACGGACCCAGGTCCGTCCCTCCGCATCCGTGTACTGCCCGGAGAAGCCGCCCTCGCCGAAGGCGTCCTCGGCGATGCGGCGGGCCTGCTCCTCCGTGAGCCCAAGGCCCTCGAACGCCTCCGAGTTCATGATCCAGTCCGTGAGCTCGTCCACGTCATCCGCCACGTCCAGCGCTTCCTCCCGTTTCGAGAAGCGCAGGTTCGCCAGGTCGCCCAGATCGATATCGCCGATGGAGTCCTTGTAGGCCTGGCGGGCATCCTTGACCTTCTGGACCGCATCTGCCGCGGCGTCCTGGTAGGTGCCTCGTTCGATCTGCAGGTCGCTCTGGACCTCGGCCCAAGGCTTGCCGTACTTCTCCTCGAACTCCTCATCGTCCAGGGAGGACTTGTCAGCCTCCATGGCCTTCCAGCGGTCCACGAACCCCGGAGCCCAGCCGAGGTTGTCCACCCAGGTCTGTTTGACGGAGCTGCCCTCGATGGTGGCGGAGTACGTCGTATGGGCTCCCATCAGCATCTGCCCTGCCTGCGCCAGGGCCATGGCCGGCCCGATCTGGTCATTCATGGCGGTGGCCACCAGATCGGCATCGGCGCATTGGTAGTGGTTGACCAGTTGGCCCCAGAGATCGAAGATCTCGTCGAAGCGCTCCCGAGTGAGCTGCAGGTTGTTGGCGAAGTCCACGGCGGCCTCGTCCGACTGATCGGGATTCGGCTGCAGCATGGCCCACGGGGCGAGCATCTCCCAGTAGCCCTCACGCTGGTGGTAATGGCCGGTACCGGCATATTCGGCGTTGTTGAGTCCTGTCATGTCTGCCTACTTCCCGTCCACTTCGCGGATGTTGTCAGCACGCTGGAAGGGCTCAGGGGCCACATCGCCCTTCGTCAGCGGTTCCGTCGGATCGCCGGACGGGCCGGCCTCCTCCGTGGTGGGCGGAGTGTCCTCGCCGTGACCGGTGGCAGGGTGACCGTAGGTGTACCCGGTCTCCCCGGAATGCCGCACCTCCGGCATCTCATCGGACCGGTGCTGGGAGTCGAAGGCCATCTGCGCGTCCCCGGATGCGAAGTAGTTGACGACCTCCTGCATGGCATTGACCTTGTGCTCCACAGCTCCGACCAGGTCGTCCATATAGTCGGGAAGGGTGGTGCCCGCCAGTTTCTCCAGGTCATCGTCCAGGTTCTTGGAGACATACTGAACGGACTCGGCTTCCTTCTTCACACCAAGCCGGGCACGGACATCGTCCATGTTGCCGCCGATCTTGTCGAAATCGGTGCGGATGTCATCCAGAAGCCCGCGCATCCGGCTGATCAGCACCTGGCATTGATCAACCTCAATCCAGTATTCGGTCATGCCATCACCTCGTGCGTCGCCACTTTCATGCGTTCAGCCCATCCCGATCATCGACAGGCTCCGGTTTCTGCAACCACGCTAGAGGACAGCCCCGCAGCAGGCCATGGGGACATCTCCCCATGGCCTGTTGGTCTCGCGTCAGAGGCGGTGTTCGACGGGATCCTCTGAGGTGCGGCCGGTGAGGCGGTTCAGCAGAGTCACCACCAGGCTTGAGGTCTGGGCCGGGACGAGGCGCACGGCCGCGGGCTGCCGGGCATCAGTCCCGCCGGCCACACCACCCAGGCCGTCCGTGCCGGCAGGACGCGTCAGCACCTGATTACCGTGCCGGCCGGCGTTGAGGGCCATGAGCAGCGGCGCGGGGTCACCGGACGTGGTCCCGTCCGGTGCTCGGTCCTCAGTCTCCAGGGTCCACAGCAACCACGCTGATTCCCACAGGTCTTGCCACCGTGCGTCACCGGCCAGGTGCTCCGGCAGCTCGGTCTCCGGGTTCAGGGCCCGCCGGACCAACAGGTCCCGAGAGACCGTGTCCTGCTCCAGCCGGCGCGAATCGGACGGGCCCAAGGCAGCGGCCCGGAGCACCAGCTCCGGGGCGCGCTCGGCCGGGAAGAGACCGATCAGCGCCTCGTCCGGCACCCCCTGGACCGGGAGGGCATGCGCGACGGCGGCCACCAGGCCTCCTGCCCGGAACAGCTCGACGGCGCGGTGCCGGCCGTGCTGACTGTGGATGGTCAGGGTGGAGACCTGTTCGGGGTGCTGCAGGAGCGAGGCGAATGCGCCGCCCCGGCCCGTCAGGTGGCGGGTGGCAGCATCGGCCAGCCCGGCCGCCACCACAGGTCGCGCCGATTCATCCTGGAGCTCACCCCAGGCGGCATCCGGGCGGTGAGTGCGCAGGAACTCGAGCGCCTCGGGTCTCAGTTCCACCATCGGGGCCCCCGCCCAAGTCCTCGCAGAGCTGTACCGCTCTCGGGGACCCGCATGGCCGTCGTCGGGCCCGGCCGCTGCCTGGGTCCGAGCGGCTTCACCGGCGCGCCGTGTCACCTTGACCATGGACTGGCGAGCAGGATATTCGGCTGCCAGGGCAGGCGCCCAGTCGGCAGGGATGGCACCGGCCATCGAGTCCAGGAGCATCTCCAGAAGGGGCAGATCGCCCACGGCGCAGACAGCGGTGGCGTCCAGGGCCGGCGTGTCCTTCAGGGGGTCGAACCCCTCGGGCAGCTCGTCCACCGCTGACCACAGCAACCAGCGGGTCTCCGCCACAGGCTGGCCGGTCAGTGACGGCACCAGGCGCAGGAAGCGCAGGCCGAACCAGTCACCGCCGGACCAGCGGTCCATGCCCACGGGCACGCCCCGGGCCGGATCCGGCCCGCTGGGGGCACCGAACCGTGGCGATTCCGGGGCCGAGTCAGTCCGCGGGTCATGTACCTCGGTGTTCTCGGGCAGGTCGGCGTTCGTGCTCCAGTGGCGAACCGTGAACAAGGGAGTGATCCGGTCAGGCCCGGGCAACGGCATCATCAACAGGTCGGCCCCGGGGAGGAAACCCGGGGACCAGCCAGTGGGGACCGTCAGGGTGGTGGTCGGAGTGCTCATGAGGACTCAGTCATGGCTACCGGATCTTCCCCTGCCGATGCGCCTCGTCCAGTTCCTCGATGCTCCACGTCTTGGAGACGGTCCCGTCCATCACCGCGTCAGAGGCCTTCGAGACACCCACCCCGGTACCTGCCCCCACGAGGAACCCGACGCCGCCGGTCGTCCCAGTCACGACCACAGCCGTACCTCCTCCGGCGATCCCTGAGACCGTGGAGACGACCTGCTTCGTCGCGTAGCGGCTACTCCGATCTCCGGCCTCTGCATCGGACAACAGAGGCGACTGCACCCCCTGGGCATGCTTCTGTTGGCCGACGTCCAGGCCGGTGGCGAAAACATCGATGGGTGCTCCCGCCACCCCCTTGCCCAGCCCCTTGGCGACGGTGCCGGAGGCCGGCTTCGAGCCGGTGTCGATGCCGTTGACGAGCCGGTCATAACCGGCCACCGTACCCTCATTGGCTCCGAGTCCTCCGGCCCAGGTAGCCGCTCCACCCGCCTTGGACGTGCCGAAACTCGTCCCGGGCATGTCCACTGCGGCGTCACTCAGGACTGGGTCCTTGTTCATGGCGTCCCAGATGGCGGCATTCAGGTTCGGGTCCATGGCGGAGCCCACGCGCACCGCCTCACCGTCCGGGCCGAAGACCCAGTGCGTTCCGTGGGAGTCGATGTAGTCCGTCGGCAGGTCCTGGTACACGTCATCCCACACCGCTTCAGCAACCTCGTCCGCGCGGGAGTCCATGCCCTCTACACCCGAGAAGACATGGCTGGCCTTGATGCGTTCTTCCAAAGCATCGACCGTCGGGATGGTGGAGATGGCCTCCGGAGTGCTGGAGATCCTGATCTCGCCCAGTTCCTCCATATCGATCGCCTTGAGCGCTTCGGACAACGTGGCCCGAGCAGTGTTGAGCGTAGTGATGATCTTTGTTGAACCCGAGGCCTCGTGGTCACGACGCTGCCTCATGAGGGCGGCCTGCCGGGTCATGGCGTCAGACCCGTATTTCTCCTCGTACTCCTCGGCGGACAGACTGCTGGTCAGATGCTCGATCCACTTCGGGTACCACTCGCTCACCCACGTGTTGTATGGGGAACGGGCGGTGCTCACGCTGGAGACCGATTCCTTGTAGGCCGACACCGCAGTGTGGAAGGAGCGACCGGCCCGCTTGAGCGCCACCAATTTCCCGATCACGGGGTCCATGGCCCGCAGGACCTTGTCCGTATCCGCCGCCGTGTAGTGGTCACGCAGGGCGGCCCACTTGGTGACGGCGTCCATGAGGTGGTCATAGGTGTCTGAGCAGGCATCCTCAACCAGCTTGGCTTGGTCCTCGGCCGAGGAGCCATCGGGCTCCTCGATGGCGAACCCGACGTCGTCGGTCTTGTAGTCAGTTGTCCGTCCCTGGGCGTCATGCCCGGTCCCGGAGGAGGAGTGGAACGTGATGTCCAGATAGCGCGTCATGATCAGCCGGCCGCCTTCTTCTCCGCGTACTCCGCCGAGTAGGGCGAGTCATACCGCACTGCGCCCTGGCTGTCCGGCAGTCTGCTCGGCGCCGGGATGGCGCTGGGGACACCAGCCTTCCCGCCAGGGGTGTTCTGAGGGCCAGGCACAGCCTTCCGCCCATCGCCGGTCATCGCGATGTCGCCGTCGGCGTAGGCGTCGACGGCCAGGGACATGGCGCTGATGCACGCGCCAAGCTCCTTCAGAACAGCGTCATAGGTCTTGACGAGTTTGTCCTCATAGAAGTCATAGAGTTCCCGGTCCAGGGCACTGGCCTCGGGATGGGTGTTCTGCAGCTCCGGGGTGGAGTAGAGGTGTCCATCCACCATCTGGACGGTTGCCTCCAGATCCTTGAAGGTCTCGCAGTCGTCCTTGATCGTCTGGACGTCCTTGAGGATCGCCCGGCATTCGTCCACGTCGATCTCGTAGTTCGTCACAGCCAATACTTCTCCCTAGACGCGGTCAGTTGCACTGGGGACAGAGTAGGGGTTCTGTCAGTGGTGAAGCGATGGGGAGAGGTCCCCATGCACCCGCAGCACAGCCTCAGGCGACCAGCGAGATCCGCTCCACGGGTTGGCCCGGGTCAGCCGCGAAGTCCAGCCCGGACGGCTCCACGCCATCCGCCACGAGTTGCGCCCCCAGGGCCGCGACCATGGCCCCGTTGTCCGTGCAGAGCCTCACGGGGGGCACCGTCAGCCCGATCCCGGCGGCCTCGCAGCGCTCGGCCAGCAGCGAGCGCAGCCGCGAGTTGGCGGCCACGCCCCCGCCGAGCATCAGGTGCCGGATCCCGTGTTCGGTGCAGGCCCGCACGGCCTTGGCGGTGATCACGTCCGCGACCGCCTCCTGGAAGGAGGCGGCGATGTCCGCCGTCGGGATCTCGGTGTCCGGGACCCCCGCGGCCTCGAACTGCTCCACACAGCGGGCCACCGCGGTCTTCAATCCGGAGAAGGACCAGTCGTGGCGGTGCTTGCCGGGTTCCTCGGCAGTGCCGACGAACTTGGGTGCGCTCAGCCCGCGCGGGAAGCGGAAGGCCTTCGGGTCCCCCTGCTGGGCCAGCCGGTCGATCACGGGGCCACCGGGGTAGCCCGCCCCGAGCAGCCGAGCCACCTTGTCATAGGCCTCGCCGGCCGCATCGTCGATGGTGGAGCCCAGCAGCGTCACGTCCGAGGTGAGGCGGTTGACCTGCAGGATCTCGGTGTGTCCGCCGGAGACGAGCAGTGCCCCCAGGTGCTCCGGGAGGACCGATCCCGCCGTGCCGGAGTGCACGACGCCGGCCGGCTGGGTCCCGCTCCCGGCCTGCGGTTCCCCGCCGCGCACCCCGTCCAGGACGCCCACGCCAACGTGGGCGACAAGGTGGTTGATCCCGTAGAGCGGCTTCCCGGTGGCCAGGGCCAGGGCCTTCGCGCCGGCCACCCCCACCATGAGGGCGCCGGCCAGTCCGGGCCCGGAGGTCACGGCGATCGCGTCGATCTCCCCCAGGGTGACGCCGGCGGTGTCCAGGGCCTGCTGCAGGGTGGGAGTGAACTCCTCGAGGTGCGCGCGGGCCGCGATCTCGGGGATGACCCCGCCGAACCGGACATGCTCCTCCATGGAGGACGCCACCGCGTTGGCCAGCAACTGCGTGCCGCGCACGATCCCGAAGCCGGTCTCGTCGCAGGAAGACTCGATGCCGAGGACAAGAGGGGCGGAGCCAGGCGCCGCAGCCATCGGCGGGGCGGATTCGGGGACGGACATGGCGTCCAGTCTATCGATCCGCCCTCCACCGGGCGGCCCGTCTCACGGCTTCAGGCGGGCAGCAGGTGCCTCCGCATGATCAGCGCGTCCACCCGGCCGGTGCCCGCCTCAGCATCCCCCGGGTAGTAGCCCGCTCGCGTGTGGATGTGCTCGAAGCCGTGCCGCGTGTACAGCGCCTGCGCCCGCTGATTGTCCGCACGGACCTCGAGCAACAGGTCACGCGCCCGGCGCCGGCCGGATTCGATCGCCATCCACTGCAGCATCGCGGTGCCCAGCCCATGCCCCTCGGCCTCCGGCACCACGGCGATGGTCTGGACGTCAGCCAGCGGGGGCACGCACATCAGCCCGCAATACCCCACCACCGTGCCGGCCCCCTCCCCCGCGTCTCCCGGCACCGGGCCGGTGATGACGCGGTAGGCGCGCGTGCCGCCGTCGTGCTCGGGGCCTGCCTGGGCGAGCTCCTCCTCGAAGAAGCTCAGCGGCCAGGCGTCCAGCGGGAACAGCCGCTCCTCGAGGGCGTGCACCCCCGGCAGATCGGACCACTCCATCGGGCGCATCGCGTATCCGGCAGGCAGGACGGGGTCCGGGGGAAGCAGCATGCCCGTCATTCTACGAAGCTCCCCTACCGGGTGGCCGCCGCATTAGGGTGGCGAGGAGACCACCATCGAGGGAGGGATTGTCATGACGCAGACGGCAGCTGCCAGACCACCGGGCGCTCTCCGGCGGGTGACCGAGTGGACCGTCCGGCAGGTCACGGAACCCGGCTTCCTCACGGCCACGCTCCAGACCCTCAAGAGCGTGGTCGCGGCCGCGCTGGCCTGGTGGTTCTCTGTGGCCGTGCTCGCCAGTGAGTTCCCGTTCCTGGCGCCGTGGGTGGCCATGCTGGCGGTGCATGCCACCGTGTACCGCTCGTTGTGGCACGGGGTGCAGACCTTTGTGGCCTCCACCCTGGGCGTCGGGTTGTCCTTCGTCATCGGCAACACCTGGGGCGTCAGCGTGTGGTCGTTCGCCCTCGCGCTGCTGATCGGCCTGATACTGGCCCGTATCCCAGGGATCCGCTCGGAGGGGGTGGCCGTGGCGACCACCGCACTCTTCGTGCTCAGCAGCGGTTTCACCGACCAGGAGCCCCTCCTCCTGGAGCGGATCGTGGAGGTCGGCGTGGGTGTGGCCTTCGGACTCGCGATCAACCTCCTCGTCATCCCGCCGCTGCAGGACCGGCAGGCCGCCCGCTACGTGGACTCCATCAACCTCCGCATGGGCGAGCTCATGGTGGAGATGACGGATCAGCTGGCCGATTCCTGGGACACCGAGCAGGCCGACTCGTGGATTCAGGAGACCGAATCCATGAGCCGCCAGGTCAACCAGGCGTGGACCTACGTCTGGTTCGCCCGCGAGAGCGAACGGGCCAACCCTCGGGCCTACCTCAGCCGGCGAGAGTCGGATCGGCGCCCCGCGCGCCAGCACGAGAACCAGAAGGCCGGCTATGGCGAGATCCTCTCCCGCGCGGACGAGGGGATCTCACACCTGCGGCACCTGGCCCGCACCCTGCGCGAGTCCACCTATGCCGAGGGCGCCTGGAACGAGAGGTTCCGCACCGAGTGGGTGGCCATCGTGCGAGACGCCGGGCGGGCCATTGCCGACCCGGATGCCGACGTGGAACCGGTCCACGAGCGGCTGGACAGCCTGGCCCGCGAGCTGTCCGAAGACCACGACCTCCCGGAATCCTCCTGGCCCACCTACGGCTCACTCATCACGAGCATGCGCCACATCGCCGTCATCGTGGATGACGTCGCCTCCTCCCGCAGGGCCCGGGAGGCCAACTGACCCTTCGGTGACGATCACCCTCCGGTTACGATCACGCTTCCGGTCGAGAATCGCCGATGCACCCACCCGCAAACGTGCTCATAACTCCCGCGCCTTCGCCGTTGTTCACCGTGAGGTCTGGCGCTGGATGGCCCGGCGCAGCCTTTCCAGGAACAACCGCTCGCCCTGCACGGTGAAGATGTCATCGGCAGCCTTCACGGATTCCCAGCCGTGGTCGGTGAAGTCGCTGTCACGGTGGATGTCACTATTCAGCTGAGCGTTCGCTCCGTGATGACGGCCGTCGTATTGGATGGACACCCGCCATTCCGGGTAGTGCAGGTCCGGACGCCGTTTCAGGGTGGGCGAGAGCTGCACCTCCTGGTTGACCACCGGTTCGGGCAGGCCTGCCTGGAGGATGATCATCCGGACCCGGGTCTCCGCCGCAGAGTCCACTCCTGCCCGGATCAACTCGCGTGCCTGCCGGGCGGCGTTGATGCCCTTGGTCCGCCGCCGCCTGCTGATGGCAGCGTCGAGGCCTGCAAGAGTGGAGAGGGGGTGGCTGCGGCCCAAGATCTCGACCCCTCGCAACGGTCCATCCTGCCTCTGCAACAGGGCGTCACCTGCCGCCACGAGCCGCATCGGATCGTGGATCTGCGTCGCCAGGTCCAACCACGTCCGTTCAGGCGTCGTCAGCCGGAGCCCGTTGATCTCCACCACGTCCGAGGGATGCAGCTTCGCCTTGTGCCCTGTGATCCCGGGCCTCCGCCGCGTCCCGGCGGTCCCCTTTCGACCGGTGAGGTGAATCGGCAGGTCCTCTTCCAACGCCGCCGGCATCCAGAGGCCCCAGAGCCGGGCCGCCGTCGAATGGCTGAGATAGTGCTCGCCCGGCAGTGAGGACACGGCCGTCACCATCTCGAGCCAGGGCCTCTCCCCCACATCCCAGAACCGGATCCCGCGCGTGGCCGTCACCAGGGACGGGTGCCTCAACTGGTATTCCGTCATCCCGGCCGCGCGGGCCTCCGCCGCGGTGAACACCACCTTGCCGATGCCCCCTGGGTACGCGGGGCCCTCGGAACGTTCAAGGTCGTCAGCCTCCTGTGTCACGTCCATGCAGATCAGCATGGACGTGTGCGAGGAACCCCGCAGGAGTTATCCACAGGCCCCGTTACGATCACGCTTGAGGTCGAGTGCATCGGCGTTTCTCGACCACAAGCGTGATCGTAACCAGAGGGGGGTGGTGGCTACAGCAGCCCGATGACCTCGTCCAGCATCGGCTCGGTCAGACGGCCCGTGAAGGTGTTCTGCTGCGAGACGTGATAGCAGCCGACCACGCGGACGTGCCGGCCTGAACCGCCGCCCTGGCCCGGCACCGTGAACACCGTCTGCGCCCCGTGCCCGAACTTCGCCCGCGGCCGCGGCACCGTCCAGCCCACGCGGACCGCAGCGGCGTGCACGGACTGCCAGCCGATCCCGCCGAGCACCAGGATCGATTCCACGGAGGTGGCCAGCTGCAGTTCCCGGTCCAGCCACGGCCCGCAGGCGGCACGTTCGTCCGGCGTCGGCCTGTTGTCCGGCGGGGCGCAGTGCACCGGCGCCACCATCCGCGCGCCCACCAGCCGCTGCCCGTCGCCGGCGGCGTACGACGCCGGCCGCTCGGCATACCCTGCCCGGTACAGCGCCGCGAAGATCCAGTCCCCGGACCGATCTCCCGTGAACATCCGCCCGGTGCGGTTTCCGCCGTGCGCGGCAGGGGCCAGCCCGACGACCAGCACCCGCGGCTCGGAATCCCCGAAGGACGGGACGGGCCGGCCCCAATACGGCTCCCCCACCCACGCCCGGCGTTTGTCCCGGGCCACGGTCTCGCGCCAGTCCACCAGCCGGGGGCAGGCGCGGCACACGGAGACCCGGGCGTCCACCTCGGCCAGGGACTGCGAGGTGCGCGCCGCCTTCCGCACCTGCGCGGCCGAGGCGGCGGCCGGCGTCGTGGGCTGGGCCGGGTCCTCCGGCCAACCGGTGCCGGCCGGGACCGGCGAGGCGAAGGACTGCCCCGTCAGTGGGTGCGGCAGCAGGGGGCCGAGATCGGTGAGGTCCACCCCTCCATCTTCTCCCCTGGCACCGTTCATCTGCTCTGACTGCTCTGTCCGCTCTGACCTGCTTCTGGCGAGGGCTCGGACTCCAGATCCCAGCGCAGCGGCAATCCCGGTCATACAGTGGCCTGAGCACTACAGGTAGCGCATCACCCACTTCAGGAGCACCCGCATGAGCACCGTGGAACACCCCCCGGAAACACGGGCCAGCCGTCCGCGATCGGAGCAGGCCGGGCCGTGGTCAGACGGACTCGGCAGGGCCGGCGCCCGGGCGGGGCAGACCCTGTTGATCGCCGCTGTGGCGGTCGGCCTGATCGTCATCATGCTGCGTGTGAGCGTGGTGGTCCTGGCCGTGCTGGTGGCGCTGATCCTGGCCTCGGCGGTGTCTCCGCTCGTGCGCTGGCTGGTGGGCAAGGGATGGTCCCATCTGTGGGCCACCCTGATGTCCTTCCTGGTGATCCTGCTCGTGGCCGGGAGTGTGATCACCGGCGTGGTGCTCGCCATCCGCAACGAGTGGCAAGGCCTGGTCGAATCCGCCCTGGAGGGCTGGCAGCAGCTGCAGGACCTGGTGACCAACGGTCCGATACCCATCGACGCCTCAGTGATCGACGACGCCACCCAGCAGGCCTCCGACTTCCTGGCCAGCGGCGACTACGCCAGCGGCCTGGCCAGCGGCACCCTCACGGGAATCTCCGCGGCCACGAACTTCCTGACCGGCCTGATCCTCATGATCGTGGTGCTGTTCTTCCTGCTCAAGGACGGGCCGAAGATCAACAGCTTCATGCTGCGGTGGTTCCGCGGCGAGACCCGCGCCAAGCTGGCCGAGTCCGTGGACCGCTCCTCCGAGGTGCTGGGCGGATACGTCCGCGGCACCGCCACGGTGGCCGCCGTGGACGCGATCCTCATCGGCATCGGCCTGTTCATCGTGGGGGTCCCCCTGGCCCTGCCGCTGGCCGTCGTCACGTTCATCGGCGGGTTCATCCCCATCGTCGGCGCCACGGCCGCCGGTATCCTCGCCGCGCTGGTGGCCCTGGTGACCACCGGCCCCGTGGAAGCGCTGATCGTCATCGCCATCGTCATCGGCGTGAACCAGATCGAGGGCAACCTGCTCCAGCCCGTGGTGATGGGCCGGACCCTGAGCCTGCACGCACTGATCGTGTTGCTCGCGTTGACCATCGGCACCATCGTGGGCGGCATCTTCGGCGCCATCCTCGCCGTGCCCTACACCGCCGTGGCCTGGACGCTGATCCAGGTCTGGTCCCACCGCTACCAGTCCGGCGACGATCCCGTTCTCGGCAAGGACCCCCTGAGCCCCCAGGACCGCGCCTCCAGGAAGGCCAGCCGGTCGCAGCGGGAGAAGTACCGCAAGATCAGCCAGACCGAGCAGGACGGCGAGGACCTCAGTGCCTCGGAGGAGAATCCCGAGCCTGAGGATCCGGCACAGCGGCAGGCGGTCGAAACCGGACTGCCGGACTCCTCCACACCCTCCGGTGACCCGGGTACCTCGAGTTCGGACCCGGCACAGCGCTGAATCAGCACCGGCCACGGCCACATGGGTCGTTCTACCCACGTGGCCGTGGCCGAGGGGACCTTGAGATGGGCCATTCCCCCGACGCGCCGGAGGCGGACAGATCCATACCGTGGGGTCATCAGCCGGTGCAGCACCGCCCTCGAGCCCCAGCTCGGAGCCTGCGCCCACCGGATCGCCCGCCACCCCAGGAGGCCGCCATGGCCACCCCCAACACCCCCACCCCCGCCAGCCCACCACTCCTCGATGCCCTGGTCATCGGTGGCGGCCAGGCTGGTCTCTCCACGGCCTACCACCTCACCCGCCGAGGGCTGGACTGCCAGGTGCTGGAGTCCGCCCACCGGGTCGGCGATCACTGGCGCCACCAGTACGACTCGCTGACCCTGTTCACGGCCAACCGGTTCAACCGCCTGCCCGGTCTCGGCTTCCCCGGCGAACCCTGGGATTTCTCCACCAAGGATGAGGTCGCTGCGGCACTGGAGACCTACGCCCGGGACTTCGACCTGCCGGTGCGGACGGATTCACCCGTCCGCCACCTCACCCGGACGCCGGAGGGATTCCGTGCCGAGACACCTCACGGCGCCTACCGTTCCCGCACCGTCGTCCTGGCCACGGGACCCTTCGGTCAGCTCCCCCGGATCCCCGACCTCGCCGGTGACCTGGACCCGGAGATCCTGCAGCTGCACTCGAGTCAGTACCGCCGCCCCGGCCAACTCCAGGACGGACCGGTGCTCGTGGTGGGCGGCGGACACTCGGGCTGCGACATCGCCCTCGAGGTCGCCCGCTCTGGCCGTCCCACCACCTTGGCGGGTCGTGACCTCGGCCAGATCCCGCTGCAGTGGGACCACCCCGCACTGCCACTGCTGATGACCGCGGTCATGTTCCAGCATTCCCACATCTACCGCCGCGGCACCCGGGCCGGACGGCGCATGCGCGAACAGGTGCTGCACCACGGCGCCCCCAGGCTGAGGGTGCAGGCCAAGGACCTGGACGGGGCCGGCGTCGTGCGCGCGGCGGCGAGGGTGACCGGGACGCGGGACGGCCTCCCGCTGCTGGCCGACGGCCGCAGCATCCCGGCGCGGACGGTCATCTGGGCCACCGGGTTCCGGCACGACCACTCCTGGCTCGAGGTGCACGTGACGGACGCGGAGGGCTGGCCGCGGGAGTTCCGCGGCGTGGCCACGGACCAGCCGGGCCTGTTCTTCTGTGGACTGGCGTTCCAGCACTCCATGTCCTCGATGAACTTCCACGGCGTCGGCGCGGACGCCCGCTATGTGGTGGACCGGATCCAGGAGCACCTCGGCCGGGCCTCGCGCCGCCCCTCCCGTCGGTCCGGGCAGCTCGTCAGACCGTGATCCGCGGCGGTGGTGGGCGGTATCCTCCCAGCAGGAGGCACCGCCCATGCCCGCTGAGTCTGCCCCGGCCGAGTTGGTGGCCCGCGGCACCGCAGCCCACCTCGCCGGTGACTACGGTCCCGCGGCCCGTGACCTGCAACGCGCCTTCACCACCCTGCACGACGACGGCGACGCGGCCGGGGCCTTCGAGGTCGCCTTCGCCATCGCCATGGTCTACGGCACCACGTGCCGCCCCGCCCAGTTCCGCGGCTGGGTTGAGATCGCGCGTCAGACGGCTGACCAGATCGCCGGATCTGGGTCCGCCACCGGGTCCACAACCGGCTCCCTGGCCGAGGCGTACCTGGACCTCTTGGAGCTGCACGGGGCCATCCTGACCGGAGACTTCACCTCCGTGGGCCGGCTGGCCCCCGGCGTGGTGGAGGCGGGCCGGAAGCACCACGATCCCGACCTGATCACCCTCGGCACTGTCGCGGTGGGCCGGTCGGCCATCTACGCCGGCGACGTCCGTGCGGGGTTGGCCCGCCTCGACGAGGTGATGGCGGAGATCCTGGCGGGGGCACCGGGGCCGTTGGCGTCCGGACTGGCCTGGTGTGCTGCCATCGAGGGGTGCCAGGAGATCGGGGCCGTGGACCGGCTGTGCGAGTGGACCCGGTCCCTGACCACCTGGTGCCAGGCCCCGCCGGCTCGGGAGCTGTTCATCGGCCACTGCTCGGTGCACCGCGGCCAGGTCCTCGCCCTGCACGGAGACTGGGACCGGGCGCTGACCTCCTTCGAGGAATCCCGCTGCCGGCACGAGGAGCGCGGAGACCTCGTGGCTGCAGGGTGGGCCGAGTGCGGCCGCGGCGACCTGCTGCGGCTTCAGGGCCGCGAGGAGCAGGCAGCCGCAGCCTACCGACGCGCGTCCACCCTCGGCTGCGATCCCCATCCCGGGCTCGCCCTGCTCTGGTGGGAGCAGGGCCGCCGGGCGGATGCACTCGCCGCAGTCCACCGGTGCCTGGCCGAAACCGTTCTGCCGGCGCAGCGCGTGCTGTTGGTGCCCGCGGCCGTGGAGCTGCTGCTCACTGCTGTGGACTCTGGGGATGCTGGGGAAGCTGGGGGTGCTGGGGACACGGAGGAGGCGCTCGGCGGGCTCGGCGCCCTGGCGGAGGAGCTGGACGGATTGGCCGGCCTGACGGGTTGCGCCTCTGTGGCCGCCGCCGCTGCCGCGGCCCATGCCGGGGTGCAGCTGGCCCGTCGGGATCCCGGCGGTGCCCTGCCCTATGCCCGCAAGGCGGTGCAGGGCTGGCACGCGGTGGGTTGTCCCTTCGAGGTGGCCCGGTCACGGGTGATGCTGGCCCGTGCCCTCGCTGGGGTCGGGGACAAGGCCTCGGCGCAGGAGGAGGTGGAGGCGGCCCGGGATGCCTTCTCCGAGCTGGGCGCGCTCCCGGCACGGGCCGGCGTCGAGTCCCTCCTAGACCAGTGGGGTGGAGCCGCCGAGTCCCGGCTGGCCACGAGGCCGGGAGGGCTGTCAGAGCGGGAAGTCGGGGTGCTTCGGCTGGTGTCCGGCGGCCGCAGCAATCGTCAGATCGCCGCCGAGCTGGTGATCAGTGAGAAGACGGTGGCCCGCCACCTGAGCAACATCTTCACCAAGCTCGATGTCAGCACCCGCACCGCTGCTGCGGCCTTCGCCTTCCGGCACGGGCTCACCTCCGTGGACGGAACATGACCCTTCTGCTACCTGCCGGCCCCAGCGCGCTTGCGCGGACCCGGCACCTTGGCATCGGACTCGCGCAGGTACAACGGCTGGATGGGCATCAGCCCCCGGCCCCGGCGCAGGGCGAGCTCACCGACCAGGCCGAGCGAGCCGGCGTCGGGCACCGCGTGCTCGAACCCGGCCACAGCGCGCAGTGCCTCCGGGTACAGCCCGGCCCCCGCACCGTAGGCCGGCAGCGGTGTCACCTCACCGGGGGCGGTGACGAAGGGCCCGTGTAGGCGCTGGAACTGGCCTCCCACCTGGGAGTAGTGCGCCCAGTAGACCTCACGGCGCCGAGCATCGGTGGCCACCACGAACTCCTCCACGCCGGCCCGGAACGCCTCCTCAGCCGCGGTGTACGCGATCGCGTCCAGGCTCATCACCCCGTGCACCTCGACCCCCCACGCGAACGCGAGCGAACGCGCCGTCACCAGCCCGGCGCGCAACCCCGTGAACGGCCCGGGCCCGACGCCGGCCAGCACCGCCCGCAGATCGCCCGCCTCGACGTGGGCCTCGGCGAGCACCCGCTGGACCGCGGGCGCGAGCACCTCGGCGTGCGTGTTCGTCTCGGTGGAGGCCCAACTGGCCAGGATCTCGCCGCCCGCGACCACGGCAGCGCTGGCGGTGGCGGAGGCGTCGAGGGCGAGGAGGGGGCCGGTGGAGTGCTCGGGCATGGGGCCCAGTTTAGTGCTGAGCCTCAGCCCCTTCGCGGCCCGGCGACGTCCGGCCGCCACCCCGGGTCCCGGCCGGCCAGACCGAGCACCCGGTCCCACTGACCGGCGGTCTCCGGCACGGGGACGCGCGGCCCGAACAGTCCGACGCGTTCCGCCGGGTCATCGGGGATCTCGGCGCAGAACTGCTCCACGGCATCGAGCGCCTGCGGGTCCACCTCGTAGTCCTGCCCCGTGGCCACGGCCAGGTCCCAACCGTGCAGCACCACCTCGTCCAGGGCCACCAACAGCGCGACCTCGGCCGGCATCGGCTGCCCGCCGGCCTTGGTGTCCCCCCGCCGGTTGCCGGACTCGTTCCACGCGGCGGCCAGGTTCTCGAGGTAGACCGGGATCGATTCTCGCCAATCGGCGGCCAGTACCAGGGCAGCCGGGTCCGGCGGTGTGCTCGTGGTGGGCCCCTCGATCTTCCGGGCCGCGTCACGGAAGGCATGGGCGAGGCCATGCAGGTGGGCCAGCATCAGGCCGACGGGCATCTGCTCGCAGGGCGTCGGGTCGGAGAGCTGCTCCTCACCGACCCCGCGCACCACGGCGGCCGTACGCCGGGTGCTCTCGGTGAGATCGAGGGTATCCATGGTTGTTGTCCCTTCCCCGGAGCCGTCCGTCCTGCGACCACGCTATCCCCGAGTCAACTCCTCCGGCGCCTCCGATCCTGCCCTCATTCGCCCAATTGCAACTGATTCGCAATTACATTTAGAGTAACCGCCATGAACCCATCACTCCCACCTGCCATCACGCCTGCCCACTCATCATCTGACTCGGAAAGCACGTCCCGACGGCGGCGCACCCGCCACCTCGGTTCCCTCGCCTCACTTGCGGCGTTGGCCCTCGTCCTGTCCGCCTGCGGGGCCAACGCCTCCGGCGCCGGATCCTCAGGGGGTGAGGACCCGGCGCAGGGCACGGCCTCGGGGTCCGCCAGCGATGCTGTCGATCCGGCCGAACCGGTCAACGCCGCTCAGTTGGAATCCCGAGCGGAAGTGGCCTCACTGACCCCACGGGTGGTCCTGGCCCATGAGGGCGGACTGGTCACCCTGGACGGCGAGTCAGGCGAGGTGGTCCACGAGGAGGAGCTCGAAGGCTTCTTGCGCTTGAACAACGCCGGGGACGGCCAGCACGTGATGGTCACCCACGGAGACGCCTTCGAGGTCTACAACTCCGGGATCGACGCCCAGGGCCACGGAGACCACTTCCACTACTACGAGTCAACCCCGGGCCTGAGCGACATCACGTTCGAGGCCCCGCACGCCGGTCACGTGGTCATGCACAACGGACTGACCACCCTGTTCGCCGACGGGGACGGCTCCATCCAGACCTTCACCTCGGAGCACCTCAAGGACGGTCAGCCACGCACGGAGACCACCTCCACGGAGACAGCGCACCACGGGGTGGCGCTCAAGCTGGTGGACGGCAGCCTCCTCACCACGCAGGGTACGGAGGAGGAACGGGATACGGTGCAGGTCCTGGCCGGTGACGACGGTGCCGACGTCGCCGCCGAGACCAACGACTGCTTCGGCGTCCACGGCGAGGCTGCCGCGGCGCCGAACGAGAACGGCGACGTGGTGGTGCTCGGCTGCGAGGACGGCCCCGTCATCTACCGCGACGGCGAGTTCCACAAGGTGGAGGCTGAGAGCGAATACCAGCGCACCGGCAACCTGGCCGGCTCCGAGGACTCGCCCATCGTCCTGGGCGATCTCAAGACGGACGCCGAGGCCGAGTTCGAGCGGCCCACCGAAGTGGCCCTGATCAACTCCCTGACGGACGAGCTGGACACCGTGGAACTGGGCTCCTCCTACTGGTTCCGCTCCCTGGCCCGCGGGCCGGAGGGCGAGGCGCTGGTGCTGACCTACGATGGCGAGCTCAACGTCATCGACGAGGAGACCGGGGAGATCACCGCCGAGATCCCGGCCATCGAGGCCTGGGAGGAGAACGAGGAGTGGCAGCAGCCCGGCCCGATCCTCAAGACCTCCGGATCCCTGGCCTACGTGACGGACGCGGAGAACCAGCAGCTCGTGGTCATCGACCTGGAGGCCGGCGAGGTCGTGAACGAGGTGGATCTTGAGGTCACCCCGGTGGAGATGGCCGTGGTGGACGGCCACGCCGAGGCGCCGGAACACGCGGCAGGCTCCGGCCACGACCACTAAAAGTTACGATCACGGTTACCGTCGAGAATCGCCGATGCAGTCACCGACGAGCGTGATCGTAACTGAAGGAGGTGGGCTGCCCGTCAGCGGGTAGCCGGCATGTCCGGCGGCGGGAGCTGGTGGGTGCCGGTCTGCGGCACCCCCAGCACCTCACCCCCGGCCCGTCCCGCAGCACCGCCACCGTGGGAGAGCACCCACATGGTCTCCCACACGGTGCGCGCAGTCACCGGGGCCAGCCGCAGCAGCAGCCGCCCGTCCCGCTCGGAGGCCTCGGCGTCCGCGCCGAACACGTAGTTCCCGGCACCCTGGGCACTGATGAACGCGAGGTTCACGCCCAGCGCGGAGGAGGTGGCCTCCCACACGAACCACGGCTCGCGCCACAGCTGCGCCAACCCCTCGGGTGACTCGTCCGGCGCGGGGTACAGCGGATCGATCACCCGGGCCGTGAACTCGTCCTCGTCCACCAGCAGCTCGCCGGCCATCAGGGCGGGGGCGGCCCGCACGCCGGCCCAGGTGCAGGCCTGGGAGGGCAGGGCCCCGCGCTCGGCCAGTGACACGGTGTAGCGGGAGCGGTTCCCCTGGACGACGCCGGCCATCACGTCCGCGCCCGGCGCACCGGACACGGTGGCGACCTGGTCCCCGGCCAGCCAGGACTGCATCAGGGTGCGCTCGGCACCGCATTGACCGCGCAGGGCGAGGACATCCTCCGCCGTGGCCACGGGATGCATGAAGTCCTCACCGGCGGAGTCCAGCACACCGTCCAGGGTCAGGAATCCCTCACGGATGAGCCGACCGATCGAGCTGCGGTTGCGGAACGTCGCGAAGCGCCCCAGCGAGCCGAGACGGTGCACGGACTGGAGGACCTCGAGGTCACTGCTGCGTAACTGGCCAGGGTCCTCGGGACTGGTGCTCCGGCGCCGTTGCTCTCCTTCGAGGTGCCGCTCGAGCGCCTCCACATCATGAATGGGCTGCCGGAGCCGGGCCTCGCGGTCCGCGGCGGGCATCAGGCCACGGCTCGGAGTGCTGCGGGCTCCGCCGGGAGCACCTCGGGCTGCCCCCTGGTGGCACCCGGGGACACCGTGAAGCGTGCGCTGGCGATGGCGGCGTCAAAGACAGCGGTGAGTTGCTGATAGTCGCTGATGAGGCAGCTGGCACTGATCTCCAGCGTGGCTCGACCGGCGGCGAGTGCCTCCTGGACCAGCCAGCGGCGGGTGAAGATGTTGTTGCGGCCGGTCCACCGGGTGAGGTCCATGCGCCGGGCCGGCAGACCGCCCACAGTGCAGGTGACGTCCTCCACCACGTAGAGGCGGTTCAGCCCGCAGAGTCCGGCAGGTTCGCCAGCGTAGGTGGTGGCCACGATGTTGGCCGCGAGTTCCGGTTCAGGCGGGGCGCCACCGGGTTCCATCCCGTCTGTGAACATACGTTCCGCAGCCTCCGTCACCGGAGCGGCCGCCACCAGGTGAAACCCGCCCACCGGATAACGAACCCAGTCCTCCGGCAGGTCCATGGCCAGCGTCCGCATGCGATCTCCTCCCGCCCCTCCGGTGCCGAGAGCGCCGTGTGCGGCCGAACCGGAAGGTGAATTCCTCGTGAACCACGCTAGTCACCACCCGGCCGGACCGCGATGGGGAGAACTCCCCATGGGGCCTCTCGGCCGGCCAACAGGTGAATCCCTACAGACTCGACACCAGCAGGTCAGCGGGCCTTTGCGGCGCCCGCCGCGGCAGCCGCGGCCACCGCGGCCCCGGCACCTCCGAGCGCGAGGCCCGGCTCAGTGTCGAGCTCGACCGGAGCACCGTCCAGCTCGGCCTCCTGGGGCTCCTCGGGCTCCTCCGGAACCTCTACCGGAGCACCACCCAGCTCGGCCTTGCCGGTGTCAGCCACGGCATAGCCCTCGTCCTCGTCCGGTTCCAGACGAAGCTTTCCCGAGTCGCGCACAGGCTCGTCGTCCGGCTCGATCGGGCTGAGCGTCAGCTTGCCCGAGCCCCCGGCGCCCTCTGGACCTCCAGATCCTCTGGCGACCTCGTCGTCCTCCTCGGGCGACTCCAGAGGTGCTTTGCCCCGACCCGCCGAACCGTCGTCGTCGGGCTCCGGAATGATGGGCTGGACCTTGCCACCACCGCCGGACTCCCCCTCGCCACCGGACCCTCCGAGCCGAGGCTCGTCCGGATAGGCCGGAAGCGTGACCAGGGGATCGTCCGGGAGGGGGACGCGCGGCGGTTCGGGCACCTCGACCTTGGGCACTTCGACCTTGGGCACTTCGACCTTGGGCACCTCGGCCTTGGGCAACTCCTCAGGATCAGGCAGGGGCGGCGAGTAGGGATCGTCCCCGCCGAAGAGCAGCGGGCCTCCCTCCAGGGGGCCCTCCGGAAGGATTTCGCCCTCTTCCGGCGTCGGAGCTCCAGGCTCGGTCACCCGGTCATCCCCCTCGGGCCGCGGCCCACGGGGGAAGCCATACTCCAGGGTGGTCAGCGCGCCGTCCAGATAACCCCTCAGGGCGCGGTGGCAGTTCTCATCGTTCTCCGCGTACTCCTCATTGACCTGCCGCCTCCGCAGGGCCAGCCGCTCGTACCAGTCGTCCAGGCGCCGCTCCCAGGTGGGATCGTCCCCGTGCAGTTTCACCGCCTCGTGATACTGGCCGATCTCCTCCCCCAGGGCAATACGGTTCTCCCCGTGGGTGCGGGCGGCCTGGGCGTAGGCGTAGAGGATCTTCTCCAGGCGATAGCCGGTGCCGGCCATGCTGCGGCTGGCATTCGAGGAGCGGTCCAGGGCCGAATGGATCTGCTCGGAGGCTCCGGCCACCTGAAAGGCGGAGTCCAGGGCATGCCACCTCTGCAGGACGGGCCGGTCCACATCAGAGACGTCAATGCAGGCCCAGTGGATGGCGGTGGCCACCTCTTCCAAGGCGTCCGCGTCCACCGGATCCTCGAGATCGTTCCACGTGAAGTACCTATGCATGCTGGGAACCCTCCCCGGCAGTCCCCGCACGCTGCACGTCCGCGACCATCTGCAGTTCCGAGTTGTTGAAGGCCTCCACGCCACGGATGACTCCCAGGGCACCCTCCTGGACGTCCCGGTGCATGTTCAGGATGCCCTCGACGCACTTCTCCCGTACCTCATCGATCACGGAACGGGTCATCGGTCCCAGGTTCTGCACCCAGCGCACCTCAACGAACAGATCCGCCACCGTGCGACCGTGCTGGTCATAGGCCTCCGCCTCCCTGAGCACATCCGACACGATGCGCCGGCACTGCTCGGCGTCCACCTCAAAGTTCGCTGTCATCCCTGGCCCTCCCCAGCGCCGCTCACGCCGGCCTGATTCACTCCGTCCACCTGACCGTACGAAAGGGGCCGGACGGGGTCGATGGGGAGTACTCCCCATCGGCCCAGGTCCACGCCGGCGACCGGCGACCGGCGACCTCCTGAGCGAGACCCCAATCATCACTGCCACTGATGGATATGATCCGACTTAGTCATTGGACAGATGGTGAGACCCGGATCACACTGGAGGCATGCACTTCAGCGTCAGCTGACTGCCGCACCCCGTAGCCCTCGCCGGCCGCAGCACCGGGGGTGCGATCCACCGTGGAAGGACCTCATCACCGATGAAGATTGTTGTTGGCCGAGCCTCCGAGTTCGCCGCCGGGGAGAAACGAATCGTCGAGGCGGGGAACCGGTCCATCGGCGTCTACCGGATCGGCGATTCCTTCTACGCCCTGGCCAATTCGTGCCCGCACCAGGGCGGCCCCCTCTGCCTCGGACGCACCAAGTCCTGGGCATACTCCTCCGCGCCGGGCGAGGCGGCCCTGGACGAGGAGGCCACCTTCGTCGCCTGCCCGTGGCACGGCTGGGAGTACGAACTCTCCACTGGCCAGTCCTTCCTCGGCCCCGGTGAACCACCGGCCCGCGGATACGGCGTGAACGTGACGCCGGGCAGCGATCTGGGCACCGCCGCCCCTGCCCCCACCACCTCCGGTCAACGCACCCCCGGCCCCTACGTCGCCGACACCTTCGACGTCCAGGTGGACGAGGACTACGTGGTGATCGACACCAGCCCGCGTGCCCGTCCGAAGATCCCAGCCACCACCCCAGGAGTGAGTGCCCCATGACCATGACCCGTGAACAGTCCGCCGCCACAGCCCAGGCCCCCCCGGTCCCGGCCATGGCCCATGTGGACGGTGACATCCACCCCACCCTCATGCGGCACCAGATCGCCGAGCGGATGCATGACCCGGTGCATCGGGAGCAGTGGCTGCAGCATGGCCACCGCGTCCCCTCACCCCCGGAGATGACGCCCCGCGTCCGCAACGGCGGCCAGCGGCTCGACGCCCGGCCGGCCGAGGGTCCCCCGGGCAGCTCCCTGGAGATGATGCAGGATCAGCTGCTGAACCGGTACGGCATCAACCACGGCATCCTCATCCCCCTGCAGGCCGCCACGCTCGGCGTCGGCGAACCCCGGTTCACCGCGGACCTGTGCCGGGCGATGAACGACGGCATCAAGGACCTCTTCCTGGACCCCGAACCCCGGCTGCACTCGAGCATCTGCGTTTCCCACGAGGCGCCGGAGCTGGCGGCCCAGGAGATCCGCCGTTGCGCCGAGGACCCGCGGTTCGCCCAGGTCCTGCTGCCCTCCAACGCGCTGCACTCCCTGGGTGAACCGAGGTACTGGCCCATCTTCGCGGCGGCCGTCGAGGCCGGCCTGCCCGTCGGCGTCCACGTCGGAGGGCTACCGCACATGGGCGCGGGTTGGCCGTCCTTCTACCTCGAGGAGCACGTGACCACGGGCAACACCATGGTGGCCCTGGCCATGAACATGATCCTCGAGGGCGTGTTCGACGAGTTCCCCACGTTGCAGGTGGTCCTGATCGAGGGGGGCATCACCTGGGCCGCCCCCCTGATGTGGTCCATGGACTCCGCGTACTCGGTGCTGCGTCAGGACTATCCGAGACTGCGGCGGCTGCCCTCGGAGTACTTCCGCGAGCACTACTGGTTCACCACGCAGCCGATCGAGGAGTCCAAGGACCCCCAGGACGTGGCGGAACTCTACGAGATGACCGGGATGACGGACCGGATCGTCTTCTCCTCCGACTACCCGCACTGGGACTTCGACTCCCCCGCGTTGGCCCTGCAGCATCTGCCGGCCGATCTCCAGCGGCGCATCCTCCATGAGAACGGGGAGCGTCTCTACCGATTCAACGAGAAGAAGCAGGAGGTCGCCCGATGACGGCGGTCAGTGACACGGCAATCCAGGACACGGCAGTGGCCACCCAGACCGTGGACGTGGACGTCCATGTGGCACCTGCGTCCATCCAGGACCTGGCGCCCTACCTGAGCGCCTACTGGAACGAGTACTTCGCCGATGCCGAGACGGACCTGTCCCCCGCCGCGGGCGCGTCCTACCCCCCGAGCTTCGCCACCTCGGGTGGACCGCTGCCCCAGCGGCTGGAGACGCTGCGCAGTGACTACCTGGACGTGGACCAGCCGGCCACCGCCATCCTCAACTGCGTCAGCTCCTTCGGGGCCAACCGCAACCCCTATTGCCAGGCCGCGGTCACCAGCGCGATCAACGACTGGATGGCGCAGGAGTGGCTGGCGCAGGACAGCCGCCTGCGCGGCAGCATCGTCGTCCCCTCCGTGGACGTCCGGGCCGCCGTCGCGGAGATCGACCGCGTGGGCCCTGACGGCCGGTTCGTCCAGGTGCTCCTGCCCGTTCGCGGCCATGACGCCCGCTACGGCCACGTCCGATTCCGGGAGATCTTCGAGGCGGCGGACCGCCACGGGCTCGTGGTCGGCCTGCACGCCTGGGGCCGCCGCGGCAGCGCCCCGGTCAGCGCCGGCTTCACCAACACCTACATCGACGACTACCTGCTCAACTCGCAGGTGTTGGTGCAGGAGCAGCTGGTCAGCCTGGTCACCGAGGGCGTCTTCGATCAGTTCCCGGATCTGCGCGTGGCGTTGCTGGAGTGCGGGTTCAGCTGGCTGCCGGCCCTGATGATGCGGTTCCAGAAGGACTGGAAGGCCATCTGGCGTGAGGTGCCGTGGATGAAGCACGAGCCTGCGCACTACCTGCTCGAGAACATCCGGGCCTCCACAGAGCCCGTCCAGCTCCCCCCGGACCCCGTGCACGTCCGGCAGATCCTGGACCAGATCGGCGCGGGGGACCTGTTGATGTTCGCCTCGGACTTCCCGCATCACCACGGCGGCGAGCGCGAGCGCCTGCTGGACGCCCTCACCCCGGAGGAACGATCGGCGGTGCTGCACGGCAACGCCCGGGACTTCTACCGGCTGGACGCATAGCGGACCACGATGAGATCCATGAGGCAGGTCGCCGATCCCGCAGTCCACCACCGCGCGGTCCAGCACCCTGGAGGGCAGGAGCTGGTCCCACGCTCCGTGGTGGAGCGCGCCCTGCGCATCCTCGGCTCCTTCGATACCCGGCATGCCCAGCAGACCATCTCGGCGATCAGCCGGCGGACCCACCTGCCGCTGACCACCTGCCACCGGATCGTGGCGGAACTGACGGACAGCGGGGCCCTGGAGCGCAAGGTCAACGGGGAATACCACGTGGGCCTGCGGCTCTGGGAGATCGCCGCCCACGCACCCCGGTCCGTGGGCCTGCAGCGCGTGGCCCTGCCGTTCATGCAGGACCTCTCGGAGACCACCCACCTGCCCGTGCACCTGAGCATCCGCGAACAGGAGGAGGCGGTCTTCGTGGAGCGCCTGGTCCCCGTCGGGGCGCCTGACGAGCGACCGCGCATCGGGGCCCGGTACCCGCTGCATGTGACGGCGGTGGGGATGGCCATGCTGGCCTTCGCGCCGGCAGAGGTCCAGGAGTCCGTGCTGGCCAAGCCGCTGCAACGGTTCACTCCGTACACGGAGACCACCCCGGACCGCCTCCGGCAGCTCCTGGCCCAGGTGCGCCACGAGGGGCTCGCGATCGGCGACCGGCAGATCAATGTCCGCTACACGGCCGTCGCCGTGCCGATCTTCGCACCGGACGGCTCGGCTCATGCGGCCCTGTCCCTGATCGTCCCGCACGAGCAGTCGGACCGGAAGCCGCTGGGCTACATGCTGCAGGCCTCAGCCAAGGGCATCTCCCGGGGCCTGCGCAACGGCGGCCACCTGATGCCGGTGCCGGGCTAGGAAACCCGCGCCCGACGCCGGCCCCTCGCCTTCCCGAGGTCTCCTTCCGATATCCGGAAAGTGGCCTGTGTCACACCTGCCGATGATGGAACCGTCGAGACCACCTCAACAGATCAAGAGCGGCGCACGAGCGTCGCCCCGAAGTTCGAGCACCCGTCCAAGGAGACACCATCATGAATCGCCTCAATCGCGTATTCAGGACCACCACCGATCCCCAGCACCAGACCCCCCGCGGCCGCCCCCTGGCG
The DNA here is from genome assembly GCF_047305825.1 of Citricoccus nitrophenolicus. Classification (GTDB taxonomy): domain Bacteria; phylum Actinomycetota; class Actinomycetes; order Actinomycetales; family Micrococcaceae; genus Citricoccus; species Citricoccus nitrophenolicus. The sequence continues at coordinate 975,207 of NZ_CP063070.1, forward strand.
GCCCTGGCAGTAGCAGCCCTCGGCACCAGCCTGCTCGCGGGCTGCGGCGCCGGAGCTGGAGCGGAAGCCGGATCGGAGTCGAATGCCGACTCAGCCAACTCGGGCGAGCTGGAGGAGATCACGTTCCTCAGCTACCTGCCCATGGAGACCCTCTCGATGGCCCCGGAGATGATGGCCGTCTCCGGCGGATACTTCGAGAAACACGGGCTGGACGTGGAGATCCAGGAGGTCAAGGGCTCACCGCAGGCCATGCAGCTGCTGCTCTCCGGAGCCGGGGACATCACGCGCATCGGCGCCCTGGACGTCTACAACGCGGTCGGCGCGGAGGAGATGGACCTCAAGAACGTGGGCACCCTGAGCCGCAACCCGTCCATCAAGCTGCTGTACTCCTCCGAGGCTCCCCTGGAGAGCGCGGAGGACTTTGTGGGCAAGACCGTCGGCGTGCCCTCCGAGGGCGGCAGCAGCAGCAAGACGATCTCCCTGATGATGCAGAACGCGGGCTTCGAATCCTCCGATGTCCAGCAGCAGGTGGTCGGCCTGACCCCGGCCACGTTCCAGCTGGTCCAGAAGGGCACCCTGGCCGGCTACATGGTCAGCCATGACAGCGCCCTCATTGCCCAGCAGCAGAACGAGGACGCCGAGATCTTCGACTTCAGCGATGCCCTCACCGCCGGAGCCCAGGTCTACGTCAGCACCCCTGAGTCCATGGAGGAGAACCCGGAGACGCTCAAGAAGTACATGGCCGCCATCAAGGAGGCCACCACGGCCATCGTGGAGGACGAGGAGCTCACGGACACCATCGAGACCTTGCGCAGCGAATACGACTTCGCCGCCTTGAATGATGACGCGATCGCCAAGGAAGGCCTCGAGGAGCAGCGCCGCCAGTGGACCAACGGTGGCGAATCGCCCCTGTTGACCACGGATGAGGGCGAATGGACCGAGGGCTATGAGGAGCTGGTGGACGCCGGCGACCTGCCCTCCGGCCTGGACCCGGCGGAGTGGGTGGACAACAGCCTGCTGCCCGAGTGAGCGGACCGGGAGGATCCCGGCCCGCGCCACCTCTGACCGCCATCCGCTGACCACTCATCGCTGACTGCCACCAAGGAGAACCCGTGCCCCACGCACTCACGGAACTGAAGATCCACACCGTCACCAAGGACCGTTCGCCGGCCCCTGAACAGCTCGAAGCGGACGTCTGCGTGGTGGGGGCCGGCATCGCGGGGATCTCCGCCGCGGTGGCCTCGGCGAAGCTGGGACGCTCGGTGGTCCTCGTGGATGCCCTGCCCGTCCTCGGGGGGCAGTGCGTCAACTCGTTGATCGGGCTCTTCTGCGGGATCTACGGCATCGGCCCGGACTACCGGCACCTCACCCATGGGATCTTCGATCCGATGTTCAAGGACCTCTCCCGCACCGGGGACATCGCCTTCAACCGCTCGCACACCATGACGGTCAGCTATGACGAGGTGGTCCTCGGGCGGTGGATGGAGAACCTGGTCTCGGAGCTGGGCATCACCGTGGTCCTGGGGGCCTCGGTCCACCGGGTGGACGAGGAGGACGGGGTGGTCTCCTCGGCCACCTTCGCCACCCGCCACGGCGATGTCCGCGTGGATGCCGCCGGATTCGTGGACGCCACCGGTGATGCCGCCCTGACGTGGGAGGCCGGGTTGCCCTGCCGGGTCCCCGAGCGCACCGTCTGGGGTTCCCAGCAGGTCCGCCTGGCGAATCTGGACGAATCGCAGGCGCCCTCACGGGAGGAACTGGTGGCACGGGTGGAGGAGAAGGCCGAGCAGTACGGCCTGGTGCGCCGGGACGGACTGGCCTTCTTCTTCCCCGGCCGCAACACCGCGGTCATGAACATGACCCACATCGAGGCTCCACTGGAGGCCGTGGCCGCGGCCCGGGCCCAGCTGGAGGGCCGCGCCCAGGCCGACCGCGTGGTGGACTTCATGCGCACGGAGTTCCCGGCCGCCTTCGGGCAGGCCAGCGTCCGCGCCTACGGCTTCCCGGGACGCCGGCAGACCCGGTGGATCGCCGCCGAGCACCAGCTGACGCTGAACGAGGTGCGCACCGGCCACGAGTTCGAGGACGCGGTGGCCCGCACCGCCTGGCCGGTGGAGCTGCACGATCAGGTGACCGGCTACGTGTGGGAGAAGTTCACCACCGATCACGTGCACTACGTTCCGTTGCGCAGCCTGATCCCGAAGGGTTCCCGCAACCTCGTGGCCGCCGGGCGCTGCGTGGACGGGGATGCGGCGGCACTGTCCAGCGTGCGGGTCATGGGCCCCTGCGCTGCCATGGGTGAGGGCGCAGCCCACGCCCTGGACCTGTCTTCCCAGTCAGCATCGGGTACGGGCAGCGTCCAGGACATCAGCCACAGCGACCTGCGGGAACGGGTGTACGCCAATGTGGCGTCCTGACGGCCCGCACGAGAGAGGAGACCACCGGTGAGACTCACGGATGACGAGAAGTCCATGCTGGACGGCACCGAGGGACCGGCAGTGGCCGCTGCCATGGACCTGCTGGTCCGCTACGGCGAGGGCCTGGGCGCAGAGCGGCTGTGCGATACCCGCAATGTGGCCGGGACCATGACCCAGCCGTCCCCCGTCAAGGCGCAGCTGGTGAAGGAGGGCGGCTGGAACAAGTCCTTCTCGGTGATCAACCTGGACTGCGACGAGGACATCGAGATTCCCCCGATGCGGGTTCCCACCTGTCAGCTCCAGCACGGCTTCGGCCAGGACGCGGTGAACATCACCCCGTACTCGCCGCATCTGGCCGAGATGCAGGAGGAGGGCGAGGCCTTCGTCACCGACCTCGGGGTCAACGTCCTGGCCACGTGCACCCCGTACCAGGTGGGCAACCTGCCGGCCCGGGACGAGCACTGCGCCTGGATGGAGTCCTCCGCCGTGGTGTACTGCAACTCCGTGCTCGGCGCCCGCACCAACTGTGAGGGGACGGCCTCCACCGGTGCCGCGTCCCTGACCGGCAAGATCCCCTACTGGGGCAACCACCTGCCCCAGAACCGCTTCGGCACCCACCACGTCGAGACTCAGGTACCGCTCCAGGGCTTCCAGGACTGGGGCATGTTCGGCTACTTCGTCGGCGATGCGGTGCAGGAGAACCGGCCAGTCATCACCGGACAGTGGACTCCCCCACTGGATGAGGACCTCAAGCACTTCGGCGCTGCCACCGCCTCCTCGGGTGGGGTGGAGATCTACCACATCCCCGGCCTCACCCCGGAGGCACCCACCCTGGAGTCGGCGTTCGGCGGGGCCCGTGCCCCGGAGCCGATCGTCTACGGCGAGCGCGAGCGCCGGCTCATGTACGAGACGCTGAACAACCAGGGCGAGTCCACCGAGGTGGACTTCATCCTCCTGGGCTGCCCGCATGCCTCCCTGGACCAGGTGGCCCGTGCCGCCCGGGCCCTGGAGGGCCGCACCCTGCACGGTGACACGGAACTGTGGATCATGACGCCCCGGGCCCTGCGCACCGAGGCCGACCGCCAGGGGTACACGGAGATCATCCAGCGGGCCGGCGGCAAGGTCCTGACGGATTCCTGCCCGGCCATGTCCAAGGTCGCCCCGGACGGCACCCGCGTCTTCGCCACCGACTCGGCCAAGCAGGCCCACTACCTGCCCGCCATCCTCGGCATCGAGGCGTGGTTCGGCACCCTCGAGGAGTGCGTGGACGCCGCCGTCACCGGGCAGTGGAGAGGAGAACTGTCATGAGCACCCAGACCGACCCGTCCCGCCAGCAGAACCCGCCTCGCCAGACCGGCCAGTCCTTCCAGATCAGGGGGCGCGGGATCGTGCCCGGCCGCACCGCGGGTGAAGCCCTGGTCTCCCACGAGACCATCTCCGGTTGGGGCGGGATCGATCCGGCCCGGGGCATCATCATCGAATCCCGGCATGAGCTGTTCGAGGTCTGCTTCACGGACAAGATCCTGATCTTCCCCGGCGCCAAGGGCTCCTCCGGATGGTCCGGGTTCTTCCAGAGCACCCGTCTGATGGGCACCGCGCCCCGGGCCATGATCTTCACCGCCATGAGCACCAAGTCCGTCCTGGGGGCCGTGGTCACCCGGGTCCCCACGATCTCCGAGCTCGACCGGGACCCGGTCGAGCTCATCCAGACCGGCGATTGGGTGGACGTGGATGCTGACAGCGGCGTCATCACGGTCACCCCCAGAACCGAAGGAGTCTCCCACCGTGCGTGAAGACATGACAGTCACTGAGTTACCGGCAGGCCAGGCGGCACCTGAGGTGGGCGGTACGGCCTCGCCGAGCGCCGGCGTCGTTCCCCCCGGTGTGCCTGAACACTCCGCCGAGATCGAGATCACCGGGGTGAGCAAGGACTACGTCACCAAGCGGGCCACCACCCATGCGCTCTCGGACATCAACCTGAGCATCCGCAAACGTGAGTTCGTGTCCCTGATCGGCCGGTCGGGCTGCGGCAAGACCACGCTGCTGCGGGTGATGGCCGGCCTGGTCAGCCCGACCTCCGGAGAGGTCAGGATCGGCGGGAAGTCCCTCTGGAAGGGCAACTCCGTGGATTCCTCGGTGGTGAGCCAGCTGGGCGTCGTCTTCCAGGACGCCAACCTCTTCCCCTGGTACAACATCCTGGACAACATCTCGCTGCCGCAGCGGCTGCGTGGGGTATCCAAGGCCGAACGCCATGCGCGGGCCCGCGAACTGGCCGATCTGGTGGGACTGGGCGGCTTCGAGAAGTCCTACCCGCGTGAGCTCTCCGGCGGGATGCGCCAACGCGCGGCCATTGCCCGGGCGCTGTCCTGCCAGCCGGAGCTGTTGCTGATGGATGAGCCCTTCGGTGCCCTGGACGCCATGACCCGGGAGCGGATGAACCTGGAGATCCAGCGGATCGCCTTGGCCACCGAGGCTACCGTGGTCTTCGTCACCCATGACATCTCGGAGGCCGCGTTCCTCGGCGACCGGGTGGTCCACCTGACCCCGCGCCCCGGCCGGATCCAGGACATCACCACGGTGGAGCTGGAACGCCCCCGCCAGATCGACGTCCAGACCGGACGCGAATTCACCCGGGTCGTGGCCGGGCTCCGCCACGCACTCGACGCAGAGGAGTAGACCATGACCCGCGAAAGACTGTTCAAGATCCTGCCGTGGGTCAGCACCCCGGTCCTGCTGCTGATCTTCTTCTCCATCTGGGAGGTCTCCGTCCGGGTGATGGAGGTCTCCGAGCTGGTGCTGCCCCCGCCGTCCCAGATCTTCCAGACCTTCATGGTGATGATCCAGGAGCCGAGCACCTGGGAACACATCCTGGTGACCGTCCAGGAGATCTCCGTCGGCTTCGCCGCCGGGGTGATCATCGGCTGCATCGTCGGCGTGATCCTGGGCAAGTTCCCCATCATCGAGGTCACGGTGCGCCCGCTGATCATCGCGATCGAGGTCATCCCCAAGGTCGCCCTGATCCCCCTGTTCGTCATCTGGTTCGGCTTCGGGATGACCTCCAAGGTGATCATCGCCGCCGTGTTGGCATTCTTCCCCGTCATGCTCAATGTCCTGCTGGGCGTCCGCTCGGTGGATGCGGGACAGCGGGACGTGATGCGCAGCCTCAACGCCAGCCGCTGGCACACCTTCGTCCATCTGGAACTCAAGAGCACCATGCCCAACGTCTTCGCTGGCATGGAATCGGCCATCGTCCTGGCGGTGATCGGTGCCATCGTGGGCGAGTACCTCGGCGGCAATGAGGGACTGGGCTACCTAGTGGTGCGGACGCTCAATGAGCTGGACGCCCCGGGCCTGTTCGCGGTGATCATCATGCTCGCCGTCCTGGGCCTGACCATGTACTTCATCGTCACCTCCTTCAAGCGCGTGTTCATCCCCTGGCACGAGTCCGTCTACGGGCAGAAGAACCTGGGCTGAGCCCGGTCCACCGGCATGTCGGAGCACCACGGCGAACAAAGGAGAACACCATGAGCCATTCCCTCCTGAACCGAGGCGAGGACCCCGTCAGCTTCGAGAACGGGCTGTTGCGCCTGGAGGTGACCTCCAAGGAGGTCATCGCGGACAACGTCATCAGCCTCACCCTGAGACATCCGCTGGGCGAGGCGCTGCCGGCGTGGACCCCGGGGGCCCACGTGGACGTGCACGTGGCCGGGGCGGACGGCGAGGAGCTGGTGCGGCAGTACTCGCTGTGCTCGGATCCGGCCAACCGGTCCGTCTACCGTCTGGGCATCCTGCGGGAGCCGGCCAGCCGGGGCGGCAGCAGCTACCTGCACGAGCAGCTGCAGGTGGGCCAGCAGCTGGACGTCTCCGCCCCACGGAACAACTTCGAGCTGCGGGAGGCACCGCGGTACCTCTTCATCGCCGGCGGGATCGGCATCACCCCGATCATCCCCCTGTTGGAGCAGGCCGAGCGCAACGGTGCCGAGTGGGCCCTGCACTACGGCGGCCGGACGCGCACGGCCATGGCGTTCGCCGAGGAGTTCGAACGGTACGGGGACCGGATCAATCTGATCCCCCAGGACGAACAGGGCTTCATCGACCTTGCCGGGATCCTGGCCACCCCGGACCCGGACACCCTCGTCTACTGCTGCGGCCCCGGGCCCCTGATGGACGCCACGGAGGCCCTCACCGCCGCCTGGCCGGCCACCGCCCTGCACATGGAGCGCTTCGTCAACGAGGTGGAGGCCAACCAGAGCGGGGACCAGGCCTTCCAGGTGGAGCTCTCCCTGATGGGCCGGACCATCACTGTGGAGCCGGGGGTCTCCGTCCTGAACGCCGTCAACGCGGTGGGCGCCAACGTGCCGCACTCCTGCCAGGAGGGCACCTGCGGCACCTGCGAGACCATCGTGCTGGAGGGCGAGCCGGACCACCGGGACGCCGTGCTCAGCGAGGAGGAGCGGGAGGAGAACGAGGTCATGATGGTGTGCGTCTCGCGCTGCAAGACCCCGTGCCTGGTCCTCGAGCTCTGAATGGATGACGGGAGAAGTACCAGCAGAGGTGCCAGCAAAGGCGCCAGCAGCCTTCCCTGCCCGATGCCGGCGCTACCCTTCCGTGGGTCCCGCCGCCTCCCGCAGGCGCTGGGAGACCTCCGGATCGAGTCCGGAGTCAGCCACCATGGTCAGGAAATGCCGGGAGGGCGGGGAGCCCTGCAGTGTGGCCCGGAAGATGCAGCTCACGGAGTAGCCGATGCCGTCCTCCAGCTGGAGGATGGTGAAGTCCTGTTGCCCGCCTGGCGGATTGACGAAGCGCAGTCCAGCCGTGGAGACCAGCGCCGCCCCGAGCCCGCTGGCGGCGTACCGGGCCAGCTGCCCGGTATCGAAGATCTCGATGGCGCTGGAGCGCTCGATCCCCGCCCGTTGCCAGGCACCGTCCACGATGGTGCGCAGCCGGGTCTCGGGGGCGGAGTCCAGGATGGGGCCGGCTGCCGCCAGGTCCGCCAGCGTGGTGCTGCTCCGGCCGGCCAGGGGGTGTCCCGGGTGGCACACCACCACCAACCGCTCGGTGGCCAGCCGCACGCCCTGCAGGCCGTGGGGCAGGCCCAGGTCCGCGTCATGGGACACGAAGGCCACGTCCAGCTCGAAGTTCGCCACCCCCGCTGCCAGCTCCTTGAGGGCGGTGTGCCGGTCCCCGATCACCAGCCGCACCTCCGGAAAGGTCTCGTGGTAGCGGGCGAACAGGTGCACCAGATCCAGGGCCGCGTGCGCGCCCTGGGACAGCCCCACCCGCAGGGTTCCCTTGACCTGCTGTCCGTAGGTGCCGACCTCCTGCTCGACCGCCTGGGCCATCTGGGTGAGGGCCTGCGCCTTGGTGCGGAGCAGCTGACCGGCCTCGGTGAGCACCACCCGCTTCGAGGTCCGCTCGAAGAGACGGACGCCCAGCTGGGCCTCCAGCCTGGCGATCTGTTGGCTCACGGCAGACTGGACCACGAACAGCTCGGCGGCTGCGCGGGTGAAGCTCAGCGTGCGGGCGAGAACCAGGAAGTATTCGAGTTGCCGGAGTTCCATGCCTGACCCCTACCGTTCCCATCAGATCCATCATCCTGACTGATGGACACGACCCTACCGAACTGTCTCACTCATTGACCATCCGTTGCACTGTCCGGTTCGATCATCCGCCGGACGGCCCGCGCAGCATGAAAGGCGCTATGAACACTCCCACGTTTCTGGTCACCACTCCCCTGCCCGCGCCGGGGATGGAGCTGCTGGCGGAGGCCGGCCGGGTACTGAGCCCGGCGGAGCCGATGAGTCGGGAGGAGCTGCACCGGGAATGCGCCTCCGGCCGCGTGGACGTGCTGGTCTCCCAACTGGTGGATCCGGTGGATGCCACGCTGCTGGCGGCAGCCACGCTCCGGGGTGTCTCCAACTATGCGGCCGGCTACAACAACATCGATGTGGCGGCGGCCACCGCGCGTTCGATCATGGTGGCCAACACCCCGGACATCCTCACCCGTGCCACCGCCGATCTCACGCTGCTGCTGGTCCTGGGCACCGCCCGCCGGGTGGTGGAGTCGGATCAGTTCCTGCGTTCCGGCGCCTTCACCGGCTGGCAGCCGGACCTGCTGCTCGGCCATGACGTCTCCGGGCGGACCCTGGGCCTGGCCGGCTTCGGGCGCATCGGGCGGGCGGTGGCGCAGCGGGCACTGGCCTTCGAGATGAAGGTCAGGTTCTGTCCCCGCCCACCCGAGGGCCGCCCGGTGGACCCCGAGGAGTACAGCGGCCTGTCCGGTGACATCGCTCCGGCCAGTTGGGAGGAGGTGGTCTCCACGAGTGACTATCTCTCCCTGCATGTACCCCTGACCGAGCAGACCCGCCACCTGGTCAACGCGGACGTCCTGGAGCGGATGAAGGACTCGGCCATCCTCATCAACACCGCCCGCGGCCCGGTGGTGGACGAGGCCGCGCTGGTCCATGCCCTGGGTACCGGCCAGATCGCCGGGGCGGGCCTCGATGTCTACGAGCACGAGCCAGCCCTCGCACCGGGCCTGGCCGAGCTGCCCAACACGGTGCTGCTGCCCCACCTGGGCAGTGCCACCGAGACGGTCCGGGCAGACATGGCGCGGGTCTGCGCCCGCAATGCCGTGGCCATGGCCCGCGGGGAGTTGCCGGCGCACCCGGTCAACCCGGATGCCTGGGCGTAGGCCGGTGGCACGGATGGCACCGGGCGCACCGAGCGCACCGGTCAGGGTCCTAATCAGCCCGGACAAGTTCAAGGGCACCCTCTCGGCGGCCGAGGCGGCAGCGGCCATGGCCGAGGGCGTGCGGCGCGTTCATCCTCAGGCCCACGTGGTCCAGTTGCCCATTGCCGACGGCGGGGACGGCACCCTCGAGGCGGCGCTCGCCGCCGGGTTCACCGAGCAGCTCACCCGCGTGAGCGGCCCGAGGGGGTCCACGGTGGACGCCCGGTGGGCCCTGCGCGGTCAGACGGCCGTGATCGAGACGGCGGCTGCCTCCGGCCTGCTGCTGACCGGACCCACGGTGGAGTCCGCCCTGTACTCCCATTCCTACGGCTCTGGGCAGCTCATCGGCGCGGCCCTGGATGCCGGCGCAACGCAGATCGTGATCGGCCTGGGAGGCTCCGCCATGACCGACGGCGGCGCGGGAGCTCTGCAGGCCCTGGGCCTGACGCTGTACACCAGGGACGGCACCCCGCTCCGCCCGGGACGCGAGGTGCTGCCCGAGGCCGCCCGCCTTGGGGTGAGCGGACTGGATTCCCGGCTGGCCGGGGCCGATCTCCGCATTGCCACGGACGTGGACAACCATCTGTATGGGCCTCGCGGTGCCGCGCACGTCTTCGGCCCCCAGAAGGGTGCCGACGCCGCGGCCGTCCATCGGCTCGATGCGGCGTTGACCCATTGGGCCGGTCTGCTGGAATCGATCTCCGGCCGGGACGTGAACGTGGCCGGGGCGGGGGCCGCCGGTGGGTTCGCCGCGGGTTTCCTGGCCTTCACCCGGGCCCGGCTGGAGCGGGGCTTCGATCTGGTGGCGGACCTGGTGGGGTTCGAGGCGGCATTGGCTGACACCGACCTGCTGATCACCGGGGAGGGCCGGGTGGATGCCGGCTCGGCCCACGGCAAGGCGCCCCTGGCCGCCGCCGAGTGGGCCCGGGACCGGGGCGTACCGGCCGTCCTCGTGGCCGGGGACATCACGGTGCCGCGGGAGCATCTGGCCCGGCACGGCATCGTCTCCTCGTCCAGCGTGATGGACCTGGCCGCGGATCTCGAGGACGCGTCCGCCCGCGCCGCACACCATGTCACCCGGGCCACGCAGTACGCCCTCGAGTCAGCTCAGGCGGCGGGGGGCGAAGCGCCGTGACCGTCCTCAACGGCCTGGATGGCCTGATCGGCCGGGACGACTACCGGCATTTTTGCGTCACGGCCCTGGACGCCATGTCCCGAATCGTCGAGGACCTCGGGGACGAACGGGCCAACCGGAGACCCGCCCTGGAGGGAGCGAACTCGCCCTTCTCCCTGCTCACACACTGTTGCGGCGTGGTGACCTTCTGGGTGGATCATGTGGTCCTGGGCCGCGAGGTGCACCGGGACCGGGACGCCGAGTTCGCCGCCCAGGGCCCGGTGGGCCCGCTGCTGCGTGAGGTCCAGGAGCTTCAACGCCGGTTCGCTGCCGATCTGCTGGCGGTGGAGCCGGCGGCCCCCGTACGGAATCCACCCGCTGCCCCCTCCCGGGCGGTGGCCCCGGCAGAATCCGTGACCCAGGGCTTCGCCCTGCAACACGTCTACACGGAGTTGGCCCAGCACCTGGGGCAGATGGAGATCATCCGTGACCTCATCCTGGCCGGGGAAATCACTCCTCCGGAGGAGTAGCTGGCGGTCCAGCCCTGTCAGTCCACGGCTGGACCCTCGACAATCCCACCCGAGCCTCGTGGTCCCGTAGAATGGAACTCGAAGATTGGAGGTCGAAATGACTGTCGTTGATGCTCGAAAGTTGCAAGTAGAAGAAGCCATCCACAGCGCAGAGCTCGAAGGTTTAAGCGTGTCCGAAGATACCCGCGCCGACGCAGACTCATATGTCGCAGGTCATATTGACTCCGACGAACTCGTCGACCGAGTTCGCGCCAGATATGGCCTTACCTGAGTTTGTCGATCCATACCTGATTCCGGGGACCGAAGTCCTCCGGAACCGTCTTGGAGCAACCACCGTGGCCGAACTCGCCGCGGGGAAGCCGATCTAAGTTTCGCACGGACCTTTCAGTTGCTGAATTCTCCAGTACAGGCGACCAATGATCTCCAAGAACTCCTACGGATCCATTTCCACCTGTTCCAGGACGTCTTTGATTGGGCCGGCCAGTTGAGAACCGTGGATGCACGAAAAGACGTTCATCCGTTCCGTGAAGGAAACGGTCGCACGCAGCGGATCTTTTGGAACCGTGTGGCCTTGAAGGCAGGTTGGCAGCTGGACTGGCGTCCCGTCCATGGTGAGGAGAACCATCTCGCGGCCCGTGCTGGTTCAGATCAACAGGATCTCGCCCCGTTGGTCCGAATGTTCGAGAAAGTCATCACTGTTCCGGCAAGTATCGGTACAGACGATTGGGCACGCGAAGAAATCGACCGTCTATCCATCCGCCCACCTGCTAGCCCCTGACCGTTGAAACCCTGCGAGCCAGCAACCGATGGGTGCAATACGCTCAGGTTCCGGGCAGACTGACTCCTGCCCAGCGGGGGCCGTAGGCCTGCACGACGGCGGCGCGCACCTCGTCCGATCCGGTGCCGTCCTCGTCGGAGAAGTCGGTGATGATGGTGCCGGCCTCGGCGTCGGCACGGACGCCGGCCTCCCCGGGGGGCCCGCCACCCACAGCACGGACCAGTTCCACGTCCAGCCAGGAGGCGTCCGGGTCATCCGGGAAGCCGGCCAGGGATTCGGCCAGCCCTCTCCCCCACTCCACCACCGTCACGGAGTGGTCCACGGTGGCGTCCAGGTCCAGGTCCAGCAGCTCCCCGGCGGAGCCCAGCCGGTAGGCGTCCACGTGCACAAGATCCGCGCCCTCCACCACGGATGGGTGGATCCGGGACAGCACGAAGGTCGGCGAGATGATCCCCTCCCGCACGCCCAGTCCGGCGCCGAGCCCCTGGGTGAAGGTCGTCTTGCCGGCCCCGAGCTCACCGGTCAGGATGAGTACGTCGCCTGCCTGCAGCACAGCGGCCACCTCGGCGGCCCAGGCCTGCGTTGCCTCGGCCCCGTCCAGGGTCAGCTCCACGCGCCACACCGGTTCCGGCAGCCGGGACGCGGCCCCGGTCAGGTCCCTCACCGGCCCGGCAGGGACTGGGTCCCCGCGTCCACGCCGGGTTGGGTGTCCACGTGGATGCGCGGCACGCGGGATCCGATCCGGGTGACCAGCTCATAGTTGATGGTCCCCGCGGCGGAGGCCCACTCATCGGCGGTGATCCCGGACTTCGGTCCGAACAGCTCCACGGCCGCCCCCACGGGCGCCACCGCGGGGTCCTCGGTGCCCAGGTCCACCACGAACTGGTCCATGGCGATCCGCCCGGCCACCGCGTAGCGTTGCCCGCCGATCGAGACGGGGGCCTCGAGCGCCGGGCGCGGGACCCCGTCGCCGTAGCCGAGGGGGATCAGCGCGAGGCGCGTGGCCGCCGTCGTTCTGTAGCGGTAACCGTAGGAGACGCCGTGGCCGGGGCCCACCGCCTTGTTCTGTGCCACCGTGGTGGTGACGGACATGGCGGGGCGCAGACCGAACTCTGAGGCGGGACGGTCCGGGAAGGGCGTGAGCCCGTAGATGCCGAGGCCGGCGCGGACCAGGTCCAGGTGGGTGTCCGGGCGGTCGAGGATACCGGGGGTGTTGGCGATGTGCCGCACGTCCGGGCGGAGGCCGGCCTCCCGCGCGGTCTCCACGGCGCCGTGGAAGAGCCTGAGCTGATCGTCCGTCTCGGCCTCGCGCTCCTCCTCGTCCGCCACCGCCAGGTGGGAGAAGATCCCCACCACGCGGATCAGGCCGGCCTCCTGCAGTGCGGCGGCCCGCTCCACCACCTGCGGCCAGTCCTCGAGGGTGCAGCCGTTGCGGCCCAGCCCGGTATCGATCTTCAGGTGCACGCGCGCGGGGCGTTCGAGGCGCTGGGCGGCCGCGGCGATGGGCTCGAGCTCCCAGCCGGAGGCCCCCAGATCGATGTTCTCCTCCACCGCTCGGCCGAATGGCGTGTCCCGGGTGTGCAGCCAGGCGAGCATGGGCGCGGAGATCCCGGCCTCCCTCAGCACGAGCGCCTCGGAGACGTGGGCCAGGCCCAGCCAGGTGGCCCCGGCGTCCAGGGCAGCACGCGCCACGGGCACTGCGCCGTGCCCGTAGCCGTCCGCCTTGACCACGGCCATCAGCGCGGCCGGCTGCACCCAGGAGCGCAGGGCGGCCACGTTGTGGCGGATGGCGGCCAGGTCCACGACGGCGGCGCGCTCGGCCGGTCCGGTCCGCTTCAGCGCCGCGGTGGTGCTGGAGGACCCGGTGGGTGTGTGCCCGGGGCGGGGGCGGTCCCGGAAGCTCTGGCGATATTCGGGCAGCGAGTCAGTTGACATAGTGCCTGCCATTCTTCCACCTGCGGCGGACATTCCAAGCCTGCGGCAGGCGCGTGGCCGGAGTCAGGCAGCTGGGGCTCCCCACGTATCGAACGAGTACGCACCCGCCTTACCCGCGGCCGGCCGGGGCCCCTAGGTTCGTCACCATGAAGGGCATCATCCTGGCCGGGGGCACCGGCTCCCGGCTGCATCCGATCACCCTGGGTGTATCCAAACAACTGGTCCCGGTCTATGACAAGCCGATGATCTACTACCCGCTGTCCACCCTCATCCTGGCCGGCATCCAGGACATCCTGATCATCACCACTCCGCACGATGCCGAGTCCTTCCACCGCCTCCTCGGAGACGGCTCCCGCTTCGGCATCAACCTCACGTACAGGGACCAGCCCTCCCCCGACGGTCTCGCACAGGCCTTCCTCCTCGGCGAGAATCACATCGGCACGGACACCGTGGCCCTGGTGCTGGGAGACAACCTCTTCTACGGCACCGGCATGGGAGACCAACTCCAACGCTTCCAGCAGATCGACGGCGGCGCCGTGTTCGGCTACCAGGTCAAGGACCCCTCCGCCTACGGAGTCGTGGAGTTCGATCGCCACGGCCGGGTCCTCTCGCTCGAGGAGAAGCCCGCCCACCCCAGGTCCACCTACGCCGTCCCCGGGCTCTACTTCTATGACAACGGCGTCATCGACATCGCCCGGGAGCTGAAACCCTCCCCCCGCGGCGAACTGGAGATCACGGACGTCAACCGCGCCTACCTCGCCCAGGGCCGCCTGCAGGTGTCCATCCTGCCCCGCGGCACCGCCTGGCTGGACACCGGGACCTTCGATGACCTCAACGACGCCTCTGACTTCATCCGCACCGTGGAGAAACGCCAGGGTCTGAAGGTCTCCGCCCCCGAAGAGGTCGCCTGGCGCCGCGGCTTCCTCACGGACGAGGACCTCCGCCGTGTGGCCGAACCCCTCACCAAATCCGGCTACGGCCAGTACCTCCTCGGACTACTCGAGAACGAGCGTCAGGTGGCGGAGCTGGGGCTGCGCGCGGCGTCCTGAGGGCGTGGCAGAGGACGGGCGGCCTCCGGGAAGGCCCGACGGCGGCACCCCGTCCAGGTGCGTGACTTCACCGGAGCGCAGGACCCTTAGGACTGCTTCGTTGACCGTTCGAGGATCCCCACCACGGCATCGACATGCGAGAGGAACGGTGAGTGCCCGGCGTCCAGCTCACTGACCCGTGCGGGCGAGCGTCCGGCCATGAGCCGTTGCAGGGCCGGTGGGATGGCGTGGTCCTGCGTGCAGACCACGTAATCCGCCGGCGGCAGCTCGGCCCCTTCGAGGGACACCGGTGTGGCGAAGACGGCCAGCGGTTGACGGTCCAACCGCTCCACCGCCGCAGCGGCCTCCTCCTCGGCAACGCCGTTGTAGAAGACCGATCGCGCCTGCGCCAGATCGAACGTGGCGATCGGCGGCTCGCCGTCGACCGTGATGTTGGCCTGAACACCATCGCCAGCCCCCTCGGGCAGCCCCGTGAGTTCCAGCAGGGATTCTCCGTCACTGGGACGGAAGGCGGTGAGGTAGACCAATCGGGACACCCGGTCCGGAACTCGTGCCGCGGCCTGGGTGACCACCACCCCGCCCATGCTGTGGCCCACCAGGACAGCCGGTTCCGGGCCGGCGCGCAAGGCCCCGACCACGCGTTCGGTGGCACGGTCCAGATCGACCTGTTCCAAGGGCGTTCCGTCTTCGCCTGCTCCAGGAAGGTCCGGGGCGCTCACGGAATGTCCCGCTTGCTGAAGTGCGGCAGCCACTTTGTCCCAACACCAGGCGCCATGGAACGCGCCATGCACGAGCACGAAATGAGTCATGGACCGCATTCTAGCCACGAGGGTGAGGTCGTGGAGCCGGAGTCCGGCACAATGAATCCCATGCCCCACCTGACCTTCCGCGGCCTGGACATCGCCTACGATCACCGCGTCCTCGAGCCCCGCCCGTGGACGGAGGCGCAGTCCTCCTGGGCCGCCGAGCTCCTCCCCCAGGCCCCCGAGGGACCGGTCCTGGAACTGTGCGCCGGAGCCGGGCACATCGGACTGGGCGCGGTGAAGGACACCCACCGCGAACTGGTCATGGTGGACGTCAACCCTGCCGCCGAGGAGTTCTCCCTGACGAACGCGTCCACCAATGGCCTCGCCAGCCAGATCGCCTTCCGGCGGGGGCGGATGGAGGAGGTCCTGCAGCCCGGTGAGCGCTTCCCCCTGATCGTGGCGGACCCGCCGTGGGTCCGTTCCACGGAGACCTCCTGGTTCCCCGAGGACCCGGTGCTGGCCATCGACGGCGGCGGGGACGGCCTGGACCTGGCGCGCACCTGTGTGGACCTGATGGATCAGCACCTGGCCGAGGGCGGCGCGGGCCTACTCCAGCTGGGGAACCTGGCGCAGGCGGAGACCATCGCGGCCTACGCCGCCGAGCAGACCGGCGGGCGGCTCACCGTGGCGGAGACCCGGGAGTTCGAGCGCGGCGTGCTGGTGCGGCTGTCCCGCTGATCAGTTCTGGTGGCGCTTCTCGCGCTGCTGCAGGATCTTGTGCGTGCCATCGCACCACGGCTTGATCGCCGAACTGCCACAGCGGCAGACGGCACTGACGGGCCGGGTGGTCCGGTGCTCCGTCCCCTCTTCGTCCTGCACCACGTGGTCTCCCCGCAGTAGGAGGGGCCCGCCGGGACACAGGATGACGTCCGGATGCTCCAGGTGGTCTTCCCGATCGCCGCTCATGCCGCCCACTGCGCGAGCATCCGGTGCGCGTAGCGGTCTGCGAGGTCCATGGCTGAGAACGCCCCGAGGTAGATGTCGTCGTGCAGCGCCGGCTCCTCCTCCAGGAGGGCGCCGCAGATGGTGCGCACGGCCAGCTGTTCGTGCACGGCGTCGGCCTCCACGTGCTCGGTGTAGTACTCGATCATGGAGTCCGGGAAGCCGAGCCGCTGCAGGCCCTGGGCCATCCGGCGTGAGGGCGCGGAACTGGTGGCCTCGAAGGCGGCCAGGAACCCCAGCGACGCGGCCCGCAGCCGTCGGTTGAGGCCGAACAGGGACATCGCGTTGTTCTCCTCGAGGACCTCCAACGGCGCCTCGTTGATGTAGGCGCCGTACTCGGAGTTGAGCCCACTGTCCTGGAGGCCGCGGACGAACAGGTGCGCGTGCAGCCGGTTCGGATCGCCGTTGCCGTACTCGTCGAACTGCAGCTCCATCACGGCGGCCTTGACCTGGTCAGAGAGCCGCGGGATCACCCAGGTGGTGTGGTCCGCCTCCTTCAGGTGATAGACGGTGCGGTGCCGCAACAGCTCCCGCACCTGCTCCTCGGTGGCCTTGCGGTGCACGTGGGCGGCCAGGGAGGGCCCATCATGCCCGGCGACGAACTCGAAGAACGTCTCCTCGAAACCCTCCGGATCCGGGACCGATGGCATCCGCGAGCGCAGCGTCGCCTCGAACTCCTGCTCCAGGCCTCGCCGGACCGAGATGAGCTGCGGGTCCCACTCCAGCTCACCGGCCACGTCCTCGAAGCCGCGGTAGTGCTGTTCGTACAGGGCCCACAGGGTCAGCTGCGCATCCTCAGCAGAGCCCGACGCCGGCGCCTCGGCCAGGTACTGCGTCTCACCCGAGCACATGGCTGAGAACACAGCCTCACTCAAGGCTCCACGGGGCTCGGGGGTCAGCATGTGTGAGTTCCGATGGGAGCCGGCAGTGCATACCGGGACCTAGGGTCTGCCAAAGTCATCATGGTGATCACCTCGTCGTCGGGGGCTGTGGATCCTCTGAACTCGATCCCCCCAGGGCCCTGCGGCCACTTTACCCGCGGACCAGCGGTGGGAGGTGAGCAGCTCAGCCGAACACGCCGATGAGCAGGCTCAGCAACGCGATGAGGAAGATCCCGATGACGAGGACCCCCACGAGCAGTGCGGCCCGCCCTGCGGCCCTGCCGGTGCGGACGTAGTGCGTCCGGTAGGTGTTCCGAGTGTTGCGTTGGATCAAAGCATCCTCCTTCGAATGGCCCTATCGCTCGGCCAGGACGGTCTGCACTGCGACTGGCATTCGCGAGGAGCCAAACGGCCCGCCCTCAGCGGCCCGTTTCCCGGCCGTCCCGTGCAGCCACGCTGCGGCGGCCGCCTTCTCCACCGTCGATCGCTGACCGTCACCGCTGGTCCTGGCCAACGCTGAACCCACCAGCCCGGCCAGGCAATCCCCGGTGCCGGCCGTGGCCAGTTCCGCCCCACCCTCGTTCTGCACGAAGGTCTGCCCATCCGGCGCGGCGCACACCGTGGTGGAGCCCTTGAGGAGGACTGCGGCACCCAGCGTCTCCGCCGTGCGGCGTGCAGCGGCCACGGGGTCGGCCTTCGCCAGATCCGCGAAACCATCCGCGATCTCAGGAGCCAGCCGGTCCACGAGCTTCAGCAACTCCCCCTGGTGCGGGGTCAGCGCCACGTCGCATCCGGCGGACCGAAGCCGGGCGAGGTCTTCGAGTTCCACCAGCGCCAACGCGGAGGCATCCAGGACGAGTGGTAGCCCGGCGTCCACGCACGCAGCGACCACCTCATTCAGCCGACTCAGAGCATCTTTGTCGGACCCCAGCCCGGGACCGACCACCCACGCCTGGGCCTTGCCCTCCGTTCCGGGGCCCGCCACCACCTCGGGGTGCGCTGCCAGCACGAGGTCAGCGGCTCGCTCCGGCCCCGCGTACTGCACCATGCCCAGTCCGGTGGCCAATGCCGAGGAACACACCAGGACGGCAGCCCCCGGGTAGTGATCGGACCCGGCGCAGACCCCGAGCACTCCGCGGCTGTACTTGTGGTCATCCCACGCCGGCGGGCCAAACACCGCGAGCGCATCCTCACACTCCACCGAGGAGACGTCCGGGGCCCCGAGGTGCGGGCCCAACCCGATGTCCACCACCTCCACTCGCCCGGCAGCGTGGGCCCCGGCACCCACCACCAGCCCGGTCTTCAGCGCTCCGAAGGTGACGGTGACGTCTGCGGGAATGACGCCCCCGGCCACATGACCCGTATCGGCATCCACGCCGGAGGGCAGATCACAGGCAACGACGACGGCCGCCCCCTCCGGTACGCGCGGCGGCTCCCAGCCACCGCGCGCGCCGGTCCCGAGCACCCCGTCGATCAGCAGCACGGCCGAGTCCGGCACGGCGTGCGCCACGCGCCCGCCGGCCTTCAACAACGCCGCCAGACCAGCCTGGTGCATCCGCTCCCCCGAAGGTACGGCCACGGCATCCACGCCGCGGCGGCGCAGGAAGGCGAGTGCCCAGAGTGCGTCACCGCCGTTGTTGCCGGTTCCCACCAGTGCGGCCACGGTGGTACCGGACACGGGTCCGCGAGCGCGGAGTTCGCGCAACACCACCGTGGCCAGCCCCCACGCGGCTCGGCGCATGAGCGCTTCGCCCTGGCCGGCGTCGAGCAGGGTCCGCTCCGCGGCCCGGACCGCGGTTCCGGAATAACACGTCTGCATGACGCCCACCCTAGCGAGCCCGGAATATGTCAGTCGGCACACATGAACCTGATCTCTGCCCAGAGTCGAGGACGTCGCTTAGTGCCCGGACACGCTGTCCAGTGCAGCGACGAGGAGGTCATCGTCTTGGGAATTCCTCCACACGACGGGGATGATGTTCGCTGAGTCATCGTCGCTCCGAACGTCAACGGGAGCGACGATCAATCCGGCGTCCGCACCGGAGCTCTCTAGCATTGACCTGACCTGAAGGACTGAATGCGGATGTATGCGGCGCGGCTTCCGGTAGTTCTTGAACTCAACCACTATCCGCTTTCCGCGATACTCCACCAGTGCGTCGGGGACCATTACCTGGTTCGAGGCGTTGTCCCGGAGCCGCGGCTGAACGTCAATCTGGGCGGACGGCACGATGCGAGTGAGGGCTTCAAGTACATCGAGCTCGTAGATCTGGCTATCCACGGCCACGGAACGAGCCGGTGAGTCGCCAGCAGTGATCGAGTACTCGTGAAGTGCTCGCCGTCTTCGAGCGACCGCCATCTGCGTCTCATCGGTTGCGGCCCCGTCAGACTCGTTGTCTTGAGAGCTGGCCTTCGCGGCCACATCCGTGACGGCTCCGATCGCGGTCCGTTGGACATCGTCCTTCGCAGTCTTCGTTAGCGCGGTCAGGGTACTGATCACCGCGTCATACGGCAGGGGAACGTCATCCTGAGATGCGGGGACGGCCCGGGCCGCTGTCCATTCGAAACGCTCCCACCAGGTGGTGTTCTCGGCGTTCGCACGCTGGTGTGCCTGGCCTCGCCTGGTCACGGTCACTTGTTGATGGATTCCCCACAAAGCCAGGCTGGCGGCAACCAGCGCACACAGTCCGGCGAGGCCGGGACTCTTGGCGAAGTCGGAGAACCATGATCCGAGCGGAGCACGATGAGACCGATCTATGGCGGCCACGATCAATGCGGAGGCGACGGAAGTCGTACACCCCACGACTACAGCGATCCAGATGGCTGTCGAACGACGAATGCGTTTCCGCACGTCCTTGTCGCTGTCCGGACCTACTTCTGTCACCCTTCGGCCACCACCATCGCCGTGGCGACGTCGCCGTCATGGCTGAGGGACAGGTGCCATTTCTTGACACCCTTGGCGTCGGCCACGTCCGCCACGGTGCCGATGGCCACCACGTGGGGGGCACCGGCTGCGTCGATGTCGATCTGGCAGTGCTGCCAGTTCATGCCGGCCGGGGCGCCCAGGGCCTTGGCCACGGCCTCCTTGGCGGCGAACCGGGCGGCGAGCGAGCGGATGTTGAGTTCACGTTCGGCTGGCGTGAAGAGCCGGTCCCGCAAGGCAGGGGCCTTCTCCAACTGGTGCTTGAAACGGGTTACCAGGACAACGTCCACGCCAATGCCGATGATCATAGGGTCATTCTATCGGCGGCACCGCGCGCGGATTCATTCCGCTGGCACTCCACCGGATCACCTGCCCAGCTTCAACCTGTCGATCGGCGTCTGGAGCCACTCCGGCGGTTCTGAGGAGCACCCCGGGGTGAGGAACGTCTTCGCATAGGCGGCCATGGCGTAGGCGAAGTCATACACGTAGCCGCGCCGGCCGCGCTCCGGCTCGAACTCGTACAGGTGTGCCTCGCTCTCCCAGCACCGCTCCACCAGCATGCGGGACCGCTCGATGTGGTGGTCGAACGTCAGCACCCCGAGGCTCTGCACCCCCAGCTGACGGGCCAGCTCGGTACCGACGATCGCCTCTCCCTGGGTGGTCGTCGGTTCAGGGACGAAGCACTCCACGGTGGCCCCGCCCGGCGATTCCTGGCACAGGCTCGCCGGTGCGTTCTCCGGCGTCGAGACCAGCAGCAGGTCGGTCACGCCTTCCTCGGCCAGCCGCCGCGCCTCGTCATGCGCGCCAGCCTGGGTGGACAGCACGATCATCGCGTCCACCGTCGGCGCAGGATTCACCCGCGGATTCACCGTCAGCCAGGCGAGAACCGCGCCGACACCCAGGAACACGATCACCACCAGTCCTGCCAGGCGCAGGATCCAGCGGCGCCCACAGTGCTGGCGGGTCGTCTTCCGCAGCCGCTGCACCCGGGCGTCGCGTCCGCGGCCCCCACCCGCCTGGGCTTCCATCAGATCGTCCAGTTTCACCGCTGGGCCGACTGCAGGATGACGACTCCCCGGCCCGGCACCGAGATCCGGTCCCCGGCCGAGAACTCGGTGATGTCCGGGGTGGCATCGGCGGTGTCCACCACCAGGTCCCAGGCTCCGGGGAACGGCTCATCGGGCAAGGTGTACTCCACCGGCTCCCAGTACGCGTTGAGCAGCACGTAGAAGTCGTAGTCTCCCCCGTTCCCGTGGTCGTCGCTTCCTCGCTCAGATGCGGCCAAATCATGGCCGTTGAGGAAGAACGCAATGGACTGGGCGTGGTAGGTCTCCCAGTCAGACTCGTCCTTGGCGGTGGCATCCGGCTCGAGCCAGACGATGTCCGGCAGGGCCGTTGAATCGGCCCGGGCGGCGGGCCGTCCGTCAAAGTACCGGCGGCGCCGGAACACCGGATGCGCCTGCCGCAAGGCCACGGTGCGTGCCGTGAATTCGATGAGGTCCTCATCAGCCTCGTCCCAGTGCACCCAGGACAGCTCGTTGTCCTGGGCGTAGACGTTGTTGTTGCCCTGTTGGGTCCGCCCCAGCTCGTCACCGTGGCTGATCATCGGCACGCCCTGGCTGATCATCAGCGTCGCCAGATAGTTCCGTTGCTGTTGAGCACGCAGCCGGCGGACCTCGGCGTCCTCCGAGTCTCCCTCCGCGCCGCAGTTCCACGAGCGGTTGTGGCTTTCGCCGTCGTTGTTGTCCTCGCCGTTGGCCTCGTTGTGCTTCTCGTTGTAGGAGACCAGGTCGCGCAGCGTGAAGCCGTCATGGGCGGTCACGAAGTTCACCGAAGCGCGCGGGGTGCGCCCGTCGTCCTCATAGAGATCGGCTGACCCGGTGATGCGGGTGGCGAACTCGGCCAAAGTCCCCGGCTCGCCACGCCAGAAGTCGCGCACGGTGTCCCGGTACTTGCCGTTCCACTCACTCCACAGTCCGGGGAAGTTGCCGACCTGGTAGCCGGCCCAGCCCACGTCCCAGGGCTCAGCGATGAGCTTCACGGTGCGCAGGACCGGGTCCTGACGGACCACGTCGAAGAACCCACCCAACATGTCCGGGCCCTGCTCGCCCTCAGAACGGGTCAGCGTGGTGGCCAGATCGAAGCGGAAGCCGTCCACGTGCATCTCCTGCACCCAATAGCGCAGGGAGTCCATCACGAGTTGCAGCACCATGGGGTGGGAGAGGTTCAGCGAGTTCCCGGTGCCGGTGTAGTCCATGTAGTGGCGCTCGTCCCCCTCCACCAGGTGGTAGTAGTTCACGTTGTCGATCCCGCGGAAGGACAGGGTAGGGCCCATGTGGTTGCCCTCGGCAGTGTGGTTGTAGACCACGTCCAGGATGACCTCGAGCCCGGCGGCGTGGAGGTCCTTGACCATCTGCTTGAACTCGCGCACCTGCTCACCGGCGTCCCCCGAGGACGAATAGGTGTTCTGCGGGGCGAAGTAGCCCAGGGTGTTGTAACCCCAGTAGTTCGAGAGACCCTTGTCCTGCAGGGAAGAGTCGTTGGTGAACTGGTGCACGGGCATCAGTTCCACGGCTGTGACGCCGATGCGCGTCAGATGCTCCACCACCGCGGGGTGGGCCAGCCCGGCGTAGGTGCCCCGCGCCGCCTCGGGGACCTCCGGGTGGAGCTTGGTCATGCCCTTGACGTGGGTCTCATAGATGACGGTCTCATTGAAGGGGATGTCCGGGCGATCGTCCTCGCCCCAGTCGAAGGAATCGTCCACCACCACGCCGAGCATGGTGTGCCCCAGCGAATCCGAGGTGTCGATGGCGTCCTGGTCCTCGAAGTCGTAGGAGAACTGATACTGGCCCCAGTTGAAGTCCCCCGTGATCGCCTTGGCATACGGGTCCAGGAGGATCTTCGCGGCGTTGTACCGCAGTCCTGACGCCGGATCCCAGGGACCGTGCACTCGATACGCGTACAGTTGCCCGTCACTGATCCCGGCCACATGCGCATGCCAGGTGTTTCCGGAGCGCTCGGTCAGCTCCACCCGGGTCTCGGCGCCTTCACCGTCCACGAGGCACAGCTCGACCGTCTCGGCATCTTCCCCGACGGACAGCGCGAAGTTCGTCCCCTCCTCGTCAGTGGTGGCACCCAGTGGGTAGGGCACGCCGGCAGTGATCTGGACCATGTGTCTCCTCGGATGGAAGCGGACTCCGAGGGACAGTCTATGGGGAGAGGGCCCGAGCGCCGGAGTGATCCGCGTCTACGGCCGGGAGTCCTCCAGGTAATCCTCCAAGGCCTCCCATTGGTCCCGGGGGGTGAAACCAGTGGCCTCGAGCTTGGCCAGGTCCAGCACGGAGTTCAAGGGTCTCCGGGCTGCCGTCTTGCCGGCGAAGTATTCCTCGGTGGTCACCTCGGTGATGTCCTGCGGAGACCGTCCGCTTCGCGCGTACACACGCCGGGCCACCTCAGCCCAGGAACCGGGTTCCCCACTGTTGGTGACGTTGTAGGTCCCATACGGGGCGTCGGAGTTGCGCAGGTGGATGATCGCCTCGGCCAGGTCCCGGGCGAAGGTCAGCCGGCCGATCTGGTCCGAGACCACGGACGGCTCCACACCCCGCATGGCCAGTGAGGCCATGGTGCTCACGAAGTTCCTTCCCTCCCCGATCACCCAGGAGGTCCGCAGCAGGTAGTGCCGCGGCACCACCCCCACGGCCAGGTCCCCGGCCGCTTTGGATGTCCCGTAGGCGTTCACCGGGAGGAGCGTGTCCGCCTCGGTGTAGGCCCCGTCCTTCGTGCCGTTGAAGACGTAGTCCGTGGAGATATGCATGAGGGTCACCTGGTGCTGCGCACAGGCCTGGGCCAGCCGCGCCACCCCTTCGGCGTTGGCCGCCCACGCCTCCCGGCCGCCGCCCTCGGTCTCGGCCTCATCTACGGCCGTGTAGGCGGCCGCATTCACCACGGTGCCCACCCGGCGCCAGTCGATGCTCTCTACGGCGGCCGGGTCGGCCAGATCGAACCGGTCCCGCCCCAGGAACTCCACCCCGGGACGGTCAGCCAGCTGACGGCTGAGCTCTCGGCCCAGCTGACCGGTGGCCCCGAGTACCAAGGTGGCAGCTGGTGGCATGGGCACCACCTGGTCCAGCGTCGGGTGAGCGCGGTCCCTGTCCGAGAGCTCGGCCTCCTCCAAGGGGATCGGCCAGTCGATGGCCGCGGTGGAGTCGGCGAGGTTGAGGAACGTGTACTCCGCCTGCGCCTCGGCAGACCAGTGCTCGTTGACCAGGTAGGTGTACGCGGTGTTGTCCTCCAGGGATTGGAACGCGTTACCGACGCCACGGGGCACATAGATGGCGGTGGAGGGGTCGATCACCGCGGTGAACACCCGGCCGAAGGTGCTGCCCTGGCGCAGGTCCATCCACGCGCCGAACACAGAACCGGTGGCCACCGAGATGTACTTGTCCCACGGCTCAGCGTGGATGCCCCGCGTGGTGCCCCGGTTGGCATTGAAGGAGATGTTGTTCTGTACGGGCCCGAAATCCGGCAGCCCGAGCTCGGTCATCTTCTGCCGCTGCCAGTTCTCCTTGAACCAGCCACGGTGGTCCCCGTGCACCGGCAGGTCGAAGAGCGTGAGTCCGGGGATGGTGGTGGGCTGGGCCACGAGCTGCTTTGCGTACTCCATCTACAGCTTCACTGTCCCGTCACTTGGTACTTGGCCTCTGCCGCGGCCTTCTGTGGCCGCCACCAGGACTCATTGTCCCTGTACCACCGGACGGTGGCCTCCAGACCCGCCCGGAAATCAGCGTACTGCGGGACCCAGCCCAGCTCGGTCCGCAACTTGGTGGAGTCGATCGCGTACCGCAGGTCATGCCCGGGGCGGTCCACCACATGGTCATAGGCACCGGCGGGTTCGCCCATGATCTCGAGGATGTCCTCAATGACCGTCTTGTTGTTGCGTTCACCGTCTGCACCGATCAGGTAGGTCTCCCCCACCCTGCCCCGCTCAAGGATGGTCAGCACGGCCGAGGAATGGTCATTCGCGTGGATCCAGTCCCGCACGTTGCGCCCCTCCCCGTACAAGCGAGGCCGGACTCCGTCGATCACGTTGGTGATCTGCCGCGGGATGAACTTCTCCACGTGCTGGTAGGGCCCGTAATTGTTGGAGCAGTTGGAGATGGTGGCCCGCAGCCCGAAGGAGCGCGCCCAAGCCCGCACCAGCAGGTCCGAGCCGGCTTTGGTGGAGGAGTACGGGCTGGAGGGGTTGTACGGGGTGGACTCGATGAAACGCTCCGGGGCGCCCAGTTCCAAGTCCCCGTAGACCTCGTCCGTAGAGATGTGGTGGAAGCGGACCTCGTGCCGGCGCGCCGCCTCGATGAGCGCGTAGGTCCCCAGCAGGTTGGTGTCCACAAAGGGCCGCGGATTGTCCAGCGAGTTGTCATTGTGGGACTCCGCCGCGTAGTGCACCACGGCGTCCACCTGGGGCATGAGCTCGTCCAGAAGATCTGCGTCCGCGATGTCCCCTTGCCTGAACGTCACGCGCTGTTCCGGCAGCCCCTCCAGGGAGGCCCGGTTGCCGGCATAGGTCAGCTTGTCCAGCACGATGACGCGGTGGTCCGTTGACTCCAGCACGTAGTGGACGAAGTTCGACCCGATGAATCCGGCACCGCCGGTGACGAGGAAGATACTCACATGCTCACCGTAGACACGGTCATTCTCGGAGTCTCCGGTACCGGCTACTCAACCAGCACGTGCCACCTGTCGGTCACCGTTCGAGGCGGGCGGGCCGGGACACCAGATGAACTGCCCCGACCCGCTCGGATCACTCATTGGCCATTGAACGTTCCAGAGACTGAGGGGCCTTTGATGACGGCCTCTGCTGCCCGAAGCGTGTGAAGCCCGTCTTCCAAGGTCACGATCCCCTTGGTACCGTCGAGGATCGCATCACGGAAGGCCTCGTGTTCGGTCTTCAGGGGTTCCGGCTTGGAGAAGGCAAATCGAGTGACGTTGCCTTCCTTGACTCCCCGGAAGCTGGCCAGGGCATCCCACTCCGCTTCGACACTGCCGTTCTCGTAGAACGTCAGGTCGGCGGTGAGGGTGTCGGCCACGAACGCCCCTGCCTCACCGGTGACGGTGGTGACGCGTTCCTTCATAGGCGAGAGCCAATTGACGAGGTGATTAGTGATGACACCGTTCTTGAGCCGGCCGGTGACAGCGATGAGGTCTTCCCTACCGTCGCGGACCAAGACTGCGGATTGAGAATGGATCTCGGCGAAACGCTCGCCGCCCAACCACATGGTCAGGTCCAAGTCATGCGTCCCCAAATCTCGGGCGACCCCGACGTCCGTGATACGGCCTGGGAACGGGCCTTGCCGACGCGTAGCGATCTGATGCACCTTCCCGAGTTCGCCGGCATCCAGACGTCGCTTGAGCTCCTGCAGGGCCGGGTTGAACCGCTCGATGTGACCTACTGCTCCGACAAGACCTCGGGCCGCAAACGCGTCTACAAGCCGCTGCCCCGATTCTGCATCCGCGGCGATCGGCTTCTCGATGAAGGTGTGAACTCCCGCCTCGACAAGCTTCATGCCGACAGTCTCGTGGAATGCCGTTGGCACTGCCACGACAGCGGCATCGAGGCCATGGGTGATGAGTTCGTCGACGTCCGTGCACAGCGGGATGCCGGGAGCTGCACCGTGGACATCCCCGCCCGGGTCGGACACGGCCACCAACTCGACACCATCCAGGTTCTGGAGGACGCGTGCGTGGTGACGCCCCATCATGCCGAGCCCGACAAGACCGATCCGGATCATACTGAAGCTCCCGCACGCGCGACTGATTCAACGGCGGAAACGATTCTCCGAAGGTCGGTTTCCTCCAATGCCGGATGGATTGGAAGCGAGATCACTTCCTGCGCCGCCCGCTCTGTCTGCGGAAGGTCTGCCTCCACCTGGAAGGAGTCAAGGCGATTCACGGGGATCGGGTAGTACACCCCTGCGCCGACACCGTGGTCTTCCTTCAGCGCGGCGACGACATCGTCGCGCTCCTGTGCGGAGCAGCCCTCGAGCCGGATGGTGTACTGGTGGTACACGTGCGTAGCACGGTCGGCGACCATGGGGGTCACCACACCGCTCACACCCGCGAGACCTTCATCGAGGACGGAGGCATTCGCCTGGCGCTGGGTCGTCCAATCGAGGATTCTGGTGAGTTGGACCCGACCGATAGCAGCGTGAATGTCCGTCATGCGGTTGTTGAGCCCAACCACCTCATTCCGGTACTGCTTTTCCATACCCTGATTGCGCAATACTCGGACCCGTCGAGCGAACTCGTCGTCGTTCGTGGTCACCATACCGCCCTCTCCGGACGTCATGTTCTTGGTGGGATACAAGCTGAAGGCCGCGAAAGCCCCGAACGAGCCGACAGGCCTACCGCCCCAGGATGACGCGTGCGCCTGGGCTGCATCCTCGAGGATCACCAAGCCGTGCTTCTCCGCCAGTGCCTGGAACCCGTCCATGTCTGCGGCCTGCCCGTAGAGATGCACGGGCATGATGGCGCGTGTCCGACCCGTCACTGCTGCAGCGGCCGACGCGGGATCGAGGTTGAAAGTGTTCGGATCGACGTCGGCGTACACCGGCGTCGCGCCGGTGAGGGCGACAGAGTTGGCCGTGGCGGCAAAGGTGAACGCCGGAACGATTACCTCGTCTCCGGCACCGATACCGGCGGCAAGCAGCCCCAGGTGAAGCGCAGAGGTCCCGGAGTTCACGGCGACGCTGTGCGCGCCAGGGACGAGGACCTCGCTGAACTCCGTTTCGAAGGCAGCAACCTCTGGCCCCTGCGCAACCATGCCAGTGGACATCACCCGGTCCACGGCCTGGCGCTCTGCTGTTCCGATCAGTGGCTTGGCCACCGGAATGATGGTTCCCTCAAACGCCATGCTGCTCCCCTGTTTCCAATTGTCCGTCAGCTTCCACGTACCGATCTCCAGTGACGGGACACACCCACACGTCGCCATCGAGCTCGAGCTTGTGCCCAGCCTGTCCAACCCAGCCGATTCGTCTGGCCGGAACTCCAGCCACGAGTGCGAAATCTGGGACGTCTCTGGTGACCACGGATCCGGCCGCGACCATGGCCCATGAACCGATGGTCACCGGAGCGACACATACGGCCCGTGCACCCACTGAGGCACCGCGCTTCAGAGTTACTCCGACCGCCTCCCAGTCATCCGCGGCCTTCTGCGACCCGTCCGGCGCGATGGCGCGGGGATACGTATCGTTCGTCAGCACAGCTGCCGGGCCGATGAACACACCATCCTCAATCGCAGCCGGCTCGTAGACAAGCGCATAGTTCTGGATCTTGCTGTCTGCCCCGATGCTCACACCGGTACCGATATAGGCCCCTCGACCCACGATTGAACGAGGTCCGATCTCGGCCCCCTCTCGCACCTGAGCCAGGTGCCATACCTTGGCTCCATCGTGGATTGAGGCGTCCTCCGCAATATCGGCCGTGCCTGCCACGAAGGCGTTCCGGTCAACGCTCACGCCCACCGGTCCAATCTCCGGAGGTAGCCTGATCCAGGGGGCGACCGATCGTCCGGACAGTTACCCCGTCCCATTGGCTGGCATCGAGAATGCTGCGGCCGTCGATCAGCGTGCGAATACCGGGCAGGTCACTCGGCGTCCATCCCTTGTACTCGGCGTGGTCTGCCTGCAGGACGGCTGCGTCCACAGGACTCGAACCCTGCGTGTACGCCGTAAATCCGTAATTGGCCAGTTCTTCGGTTGAGTACAAGGGATCGTGGACGAAGACGGTGGCCCCCCTGGCCTCCAGCGCACTCACGGAGCTGAAGACACCGGAGAAGGCGGTTTCCTTGACACCGCCGCGGTAGGCGGCCCCGAGTACTACGACGGCCTGGCCGTGAAGGTCGCCATGCACACCTTCGAGCAGACCGACTGTGTAGTCCGGCATCCCGGCGTTGGCTTCACGAGCCGACCGGACAATGGTGGCGGCGGGATCATTCCACAAGTAGAGGCGTGGATACACCGGTATGCAATGGCCCCCCACGGCGATGCCAGGACGGTGGATATGCGAGTAGGGCTGCGAGTTGGAGGCCTCGATCACCTTGTAGATGTCGATGTTCTGCTCGGCCGCGAAGCGAGCGAACTGGTTGGCCAAACCGATATTCACGTCCCGGTATGTCGTCTCTGCCAGCTTCGCCATCTCCGAAGCCTCAGCGGAACCCAGATCCCAGACTCCGTTCGGACGGGCAAGATCGTCCCTCTCGTCGAAATCCAGGACTGCCTCGTAGAACTCCCGCCCCGCTTTCGCGCCGTCATCGCTGAGGCCACCAATGAGCTTGGGGTACTTCTTCAGGTCGGCGAACACACGGCCAGTCAGAACGCGTTCTGGCGAGAAGACCAGATGGAAGTCCTTGCCCTCGGTCAGGCCAGACCCTTCCTCAAGCATCGGCTTCCACCGATCACGAGTGGTCCCGACCGGAAGGGTGGTCTCAAAGGACACCAGAGTCCCGGGGGAGAGGTGCTTGGCCAGTTCCGTGGTGGCCGCGTCCATCCATTTGAAGTCCGGTCGTGCCTCTTCATCGACGAAGAGCGGAACCACGAGGACCACAGCATCTGCGCCCGTGATGGCATCTGCATAGTTGGAGGTCGCCCTGAGGTAGCCAGCGTCGACCGCACTTGACAACTTTGTCTTGAGGTCCGCTTCGCCCGGGAATGGCTCAAGGCCATTGTTGACCATGTCCACCACGGACTGGTTGATGTCAACACCCACCACATGGTGATTCTTCGATGCAAACTGGACCGCCAATGGCAGTCCGATCTTGCCCAGCGCAACTACTGCAATTTTCACTGTCAGGACTCCCCCGCCGTTTCCATTCGGGCATAGCACACGCGTGCTTTCCGCACGTCATCCTAGAGCCCAGCGACTGACATTCCGAACTAAACGTCTAGACGTGAAGTGGGCGAGGATCCGCCTCGCTTGGCGAACACGATGAGCAAGGCAACGAACACGAAATAACTCAACGCAAAGATCAGGGAAAGGGTCCACGTCATTGCCACGGACCCGACTCCCAGGGCTCCACACACCGATGCGGCAACCACGATGATGAGGAAGCGACCGGAGTCCCAGAGAAGCTGCGTGGTGGAATGCCCTGTCGCGACCAGGAGTTGCCCCAGTGGACCGGCCAGGATTTGTGCGACGATCATCGGCGCGAGCGCAGCAAGATAGTTCCCAGCCCCCAGAAACTCCTCGCCAAGAATATAGATCAGCAAGGTCTCCGGAATGAAGGCGAGCACCACACCCGCGACCATCGCTATTGGGGCCAATAGCAGCAACCAATTCCTGAGTACTCCCGCATACGGCCGGCTGGACCTTACCGCTTGCGCCACCCCACCAGTGACCACGGGCAGCAAGCTTGCCGTGACGAGCCCAACTGGGGTCACTAGGAGTCTCTGCACGGCAGAGAAGACACCAGCATCTTCCACGCTGCCAAAGATGCTTATTGAAATGAGGATGGACCAGACACAAACAGCATTCATAGCTCCCGCGATGGCCAACTTGTAGGCAGAAGCCATCAATGCACGTCGTCGAGCGCGCTCAATCGGTTCGCGAGGTGCCTGCGGCCGTGCCCGAAATGCCTGCACTCCCCACGTCGCCAAGTACCCAGCGGCGAAGCCGAACTCGATGCCCCGGGAAGCCGGAGAGAGAATTCCTACAGGTATTTGGACACCTACTTGCCCTACCCCATTGGCAATCTTGCCCAGTCCAATCCGACGGAACTTCTTTTGCCGGACCAGCATCTGAATCGACACTGCGGCGGCCGCCAACGAACCACTAGTCGCCCAGAAGGCCAGACCATGCCAGATATCGAAGGGCTCAGAACATACCGAATACACGATCGCCGCGATGAGAGAGCCGCAGAGCACAATTTTTAACGCCCGGCGACTGATCCACCCCGCCTCCGACTCACTTGCCGATGGAATCAGAAATTCCATCCTCAACGTCAGCAGGGGAGCAAGAATACTGGCCGTGGCCAGAAAAACGGTTGCTGCCCCCAAAGCGCTCGGACCATAGAGCCGAGCAATAAACGGGGTGGCGAGGTAGATCAACGCTTGGCCCAAGAGAGTCCCCAGGGTGATCCAGCCTGCGCCGCCCAACTCTCTCAGCAAGCGCAAGAAGCAGCGCCCTTCTGCAGGAACTGCCCGCTTGACCCCAAACAGACGTTCAAACCGCTTCGGCAGTCACTCACGTAAAACTCCCCCACTCCGTAAACTGACGATTACGCACAGCAACCGTCCATGCCGCGACAACCGATGATACGCTCAGGCCCCGTGGGAATCGCCAGCAAACAACGAGCCTCTATAGCAGGCACCCTGGCGCGCGCCAGCCTAGTCCCATTAGCGGTCGCAGCCTACGCATTTACGCTTCACTGGATATACCTGAATCTCATTACTAGCAATTTTCGGTATCTTGGATATGGCTACACAACGCCCGATGTTTACACTCTCATATTCACATATATGGCAGCTGCGGCATTGGCATTTATATTACCGAACCGCCTGAGGAATCCATCGGATATTCTCTTGTGGATCCTCTACATCGTAGCCGTGGCGCCCGCCATCCTCATCCCGCCATACGCAGGCTACCAAGACGCGAGTGAAGCCGCCCTTGCCGGCATTGGGATCGCTTTGGCCTACGCCGTGTCGATCGTCGGTGCTCGCCGCCAGCCCGAAATTCCTATTCAACCGCTCGCCAAACCGCTATCTGGGACATCGTTCTGGATTCTCTTGGGAGTTTACTCAGCGTTCGTCTACTTGATGATCTATTTCACCCTCGGTCTGTCTCTCGACTTCATCTCCTTGCTTGACGTTTACGATCAGCGCGACGAGTACCGTGAGGGACTGGCCGGCGGTGGCGCGATCGTGGGTTACCTGGTCAGCACTCAGGCGAATGTTGTCAACCCGCTCATCATCGCCTATGGCCTTCTCAAGCGCCGGTGGTACCTGTTGGCACTAGGAGTTCTCGGTCAGGCAATCCTGTACTCCGGGACTGGCTTTAAAACTGTGCTCTTCTCCGTGCCCGCAGTTTTCATATTCGCCTTCATCCTCAGGCATGGTCGCCAAATTCGCACCACGTGGCTGATCTGGGGTGGAGTGGGAGTGGCCGCAATGGCCGCAATTGTGGACGAGATCCAAGGTGGCATCCTCTGGACGTCCCTGTTCTCGCGCCGATTCCTCATCACTCCAGGCGTCCTCACAGCCGTGTACATGAAGTACTTCGCGGACAACCCCAAGGCGCTTCTGAGCAACTCAGTTCTCGAGGGCATCACGACAGACCATTACGGCCTTCCACCAGCTCGAGTTATCGGCTATCACATGACTGCCAACTATGAGGCAGCAGCCAATGCCAACATCTTCGCAGACGGATTCGCAAACTTCGGAGCCGCGGGGGTTCTTGGAGCCGCCGTCATCCTCGCGATCTATCTAAGATTCTTGGACCGGGCATCCGCCGGGCTTCCCCTGCGGGTCTCCGGCCTTGTGGTGATCATGCCCGCCGTTGCCCTCTCGAACACCTCCATGCTCACCGGGCTCCTGTCCCACGGACTGATCGCCGCAGTGCTGTTGCTGGCCCTCTTCCCACGAGAGCCGGTGGCACCTGTCAAGGAAATCCTCCCGACCGCCCCAATCCGCGATCGACGGCAGTCCTCGAAGCTCCACCGACTGCAGGGCGTTGCCTCTCCCGCTCGCGCGAGATCCCAATGAAGTCGCCCCTAAGGAAAACCAACTGGTATTAGCGCCGCCGAGAAATCATTGCCCGGCACCACCGCCACGGTGACACCCAACCGCCCAGAGGCTGAGGAACCTGACAATCCGGCGGTATTCACTCGGAGCGCCACACGGGCCCTCCTCAACAACCGGTTCTTTTCAACTGCAATACTCTGATAATCGGATACAACGCGTATCATCGATGTATACAAATGGGTGTCTGACCAGGCATCAATGCAAAGATTCTGCTGCAGGCTGAGTTTTTGGTTGGTGTGATAACAAAGAATCCCGGCAGGATTTGGCTCGACGATCGTGTTCCCTTTGACTCGGAGCCCTTCCGTTGTCCTGATGAAGATTGCACCGCTGTTGGCGATTGTCGCACTACCGTGACCAACGATCGTGTTTCCCTCCACCGCCCCAGTGGCATATTCGGCCACCTGACTCAGGTCAGAATTCTCCAGCAGCGCGCCGGCCACTTGAATGCCATGTAGCCGACTTCCATCAGTTACGGCTGATCGCACCGTGTTTGCGCGAACAAGAAAGTCCCGCGGCGCAAGGGCCGGGTCATCGGCATTCGCACCAGGGACGAGTGCGATTCCCACACGGCAGTTGAGCACTTCGTTACCTTCCACAAGGATGCTCCTTCCACCGTGAGTGTCGATGCCTTCCCATTTGGTGACCGCCTCGACGGTGTTGTTCCGAATGGCAATCTGCTCGGATCGTGGCGCTTCGTCGGACGAAACTGCAGAATTGTGCGTCAGTGCGATGCCGTAAGAATTGCTGAAGCCCTTGGGTTGGGTCACGTTGTGGATCGAGTTCCCTTCAATGACCCCATCCCTGCCAGAAAGAATCATCACCGCGCCATAGGCGATGTCTTTGATCGTGTTGTCCAAGATGGTGAAATCGCGAATGTGCCACCCTTCGATTCCATATTTCGAGAATCCTGCGATTTCGCATCCTTCAATTCGAAGCTGAAAGAGGGGACGCTCCAAATCTCCCCTTGCGTGAATCGCCGACTGAGTCCCGGCCAATTCGGCTCCTTGTCCGCTGATGCTGAGGTTCTTGAACCACACACCCCCCGAAAGCACCACAAAGGCGTGATAGTCCCCCGAAGTCCTGACGCTGCCACCCGTCGTTGACGAAATCTTGAGTGGCTTGTCCAGGATGATTGGACCTTCTGTTATCCATGTCCGGGATACTTCAAGCAGATCACCGGGTTCACAGGCATCCACCGCCGCCTGTAATGAGTCAGCTTGCCGATCCGATTTCACTGTCTCCCTGAGTGAGAAGCCGGCGAAGCCGGCTACCAACCCCGCAGTCAATAGGAGCGCGCTCCGGCGAGGAATCGCCTCCCCACTAGCGCTGAACGGCTCTTTCCCCTCGGGACCCTGGCGACCGTGAGTCGTGATTCGGAGGACTCGAGCGCTTCCGCGGACCCGACGTAGGACCGTTCTCAGAAATCCCATGCCCCTCATCGCCTCCTCGTTGCTCCAGCGCGTCAGGCCGACCCACCCGTCTACCAAGCCCAAACCCGCAGGAGTGCGAATCCAAGCCAACGCACCAGCGCCGTGGCGAATCTACAGCACGATCAACTACTCATCCCTGTCACGGCCGATGTCCTAACCCTCCAAGGCTCGATAGGCTCGTACGAGGCTCCCTGCTTCGCTTGCCCAGTTGAGGGATTCCCGCACGGCTTTGAAACCATTCAGACTGTGCCGAGTCAATAGTTCAGGATCCTTTGCATAGGTTGCGATTGCAGCCGCGATGGCCTCTGGCGAGTCGGGATCCACGAGGAGGCCACAGTCGTGTTCCTCGAGGATCTGTCGCCACAGAGGAAAGTCTGAGGCAATGACGGGGACCCCAGAGGCCATGTATTCAAACATCTTGGTCGGCAGCGCATCTCTATGGTTCGGGGTATCACCCAGAACAACCAGACCAACCCGGCTCGAGCCGACGAGATCCCTTGCCGCTGGCGGAGCCACGGTCCCCTGGAAATCAACGCGGTCCCAACCTGCCTGCGTTGACAATGACTGGATAAATCCTGCGGCACCCCAGCCGGCCAACTTCAGTCTCCATCCGGTGGGCATCTGCTCTGAGCCGAGCGCTTCCACCATCACCCGTGTGCCTCGCGCCTCCGAGAGGCCACCAACGTAGACCACGGACAGGTCCCGGTGCTGAGGATCGGTCCACTGTTCTGAAGTGTCGAACTGTGGATAGTTTCGAACCACCGTAGTCCTTGCTTCATCGAATCGTTTGGCGACGACTTCGGTGGCGGCAATGACATGGTCGCTTCGATTGGCAATGCGCAAGAGCTGGTTCGCGATTGCGGCGACAGGAGCTCGCCAAGCATCAGGAAGATAGGGCTTGTGCATGACTTGGGAAGGCAGATCCTCGTGGGCGTCATAGATGACGCGCTTGCCACGGAAGCGCAGCAACGGAATCGCCCACACCAGTTCCGGATCATGGATATGGACAATTGAAGCTTCAGAGTTCATGGCGAATCGCACAGCCCTGATCGCCTCCAGCGTGACGCGGCGCAACCTGGGTGTGGATGGAACCCTGGTCACCGTCACCCCGGTATCGTTCACACGAAGGTCATTGTCGACAGCATATAGAGCGACGTCATAGCCCGCTTGAGCGAGGCTCGCAGCCTCCCTCAGGTGAATGCGGTTGTCAGTCCATGGGTGAGCTGAGGATAAGTGAAGAACTTTGGCGACCGTCTTGGCGTTCATCGGAGAATCCTCCTATAGGGTTCCGGTAACCTTTTCAAGCATTTCTTTTAATCTCATCGCTGAATCTCTATAGGTATAATAGTCCAGTACATGCTGACGACCGGCGCGGCCCCACGTTTCTCGCTGCGCGATATCCGTATTCACCATTTCAGTCATTGCTTGGGCTAGTTCATGGATTGAATCAGCCGAAACCGTGATTCCAGCTTTAGCGTCATCCACAATATTATTGACGGCATTGGAAGCGAATACTACAGGTCGTGCCGAGAGCAAATAGTCGAAGAGCTTGTTGAGGGCGATGCCATACCGATACAACTCCAGATCACGCATGTTGGCCACCAACGCGTCAGCTCCGGATAGGTAATTCAGAACATCCTCGCGAGGGATCCTGTCAGTCCACTCAACGAGGTGGTCGATTCTCAGTTTCTTCGCCATTTCCTTGAGCTCACTCTTGAGCGGCCCACCACCGACGATCTCCAATACAGCACGTTGTCGGGGATTTGAGATCGTGAACTGCTGGAACGATTCCAGAATCGTATCGACGGCGTTGGCGTGGCCCAGTGAACCCAAGTAGACGAATCTGAACGGCTTGTCAGGCTGTTCGCCGCCACGGACCAAATGACCTGCGCTCGTAGGTAGGTGTTGGCTGCCATTGACTCCGTTCGAGACCCAATAGAAAGGAATGTCGCCAAACCCCTTGGCCGCCAGATAGTCGTCGATGGCTGGCATCGGTGACATCACCGCATCGGACCTGGCGATCAACCACTTCTCCAATGCGCCAAGCCCCCTCGCGGGGAGACTGTTTGCCGAGAGTTTCCCGAGCTGAACCAAGGTGTCTGGCCAGATATCGCTGATCTCCAGGACGAACGGGACTGCGAATTTTTTGGCAAGACGCGCGCTAGCCCACGCTGCCACAGGATTGACGACCCTACCGATGACAACGTCCGGACGGGGAAGCGATTCAGTCGTCGTCGGAAGCATCAGCTTGGCGCCGAATGTAGCCATGTTCTTGATGCGGGACAGACCATTGCCAGAGTACTCCGCGCTCCTGATCCAGAGGGACTCTGTATTCCGCCATCGGACCAAACGGCGACGTTCCCCTTGTTTCAGATGCTGTCTGCCGTCAGGATGCGAGGTGCTCGCTGCAAGGACCGTGACCTGCCATTCTCCGCCGGCCAGTTCATCAGCCATCTCCAGATGGAGGCCAACCCAACCGTCCTTATCCGCGAAGGGTGTGTAGTGGTTGATTATCCAAGCGTTCTTCATTGCTTCGTCCCCTAGTGAAGATGATTTTCTACCGTGCTGGAATGCCCTTGACGACGCAGTTTGCCTCGACGTCACGTACAACGCAGGCCGAAGCACCGACTAGGCTCTTCTGACCGATGTGGAGACCTTGAAGAATGGTGGCAGACGCACCGATCAATGTTTCCGCGGCAATCACCACTTCGCCTGAAACTGTTGCAGCCGGATTCACGGAGACGAAGTCTTGCAACTCCGAATCATGCCCGATGGTCACATTGGGATTCACATGGACATGACGGCCCAGGCTGACGTTCGTCGAGATCTGCGCACCCGCACAAACTACCGTTCCGGGCTCGACCCGTACTCTGGAACCGCAATGGGCGATCGGATGGACAAGAGTTGCCGGTATCCACCCCAGGCCTTCGAGAGAGGTCGCGATCTTTACGCGAATCGCTGGGCTACCGATGCCTACCACGAAATATGTCTCCGGGCCGCCCCACCCCCTGGGGATAGCTCCTGCGTAACTGATACCCCGATCTCTCAGCCTCTGGAGGTTCAGCTCTGAGGGTGCATCATCAAAGATCCCGATGAGATTCCAGACGTCTCCGTCGGAGACTCTATTGATGGCTTCGACCACGTCAGCTACTTCACGCCCGAAGCCACCGGCGCCGACAACGGCCAGCCGAACAGCAGTCACGTGGCACTCTCGTGGGTATCGACCATGACTGCGTCCGGATCTGTTTTCTGGGATCCGGTGAACTCAGACATTGTTGCTTCCCCGTCAGCAGTGATGCCGCTGCGCTTCAGGACAGCAGCGAGAGTACGAAAAAGAATTCGTAGGTCCAATGCGGCGCTCATGGAGTCGACATACTTTACGTCCAGCTGGAATCGTTGCTCCCAGTTCAGATGGTTTCTTCCCGAGGACTGCGCGAGACCCGTGATCCCCGGACGCACCTCGTGCCGCCGTGCCTGTTCAGGGGAGTACCGCTCCAGATAGGAAACGAGCAGGGGGCGTGGCCCGACGAAGCTCATATCCCCCTGGAGGACATTCAACAAGGAGGGGAGCTCGTCCAGGCTTGTCGACCGCAGCCAACTGCCGAAGCGCGTCAGACGGTCCTTGTCGCTGACGAGTCCTGCCTCGCGGTCGACGCTCTTCATACTGCGGAACTTGTACATGCGGAACACCAGACCGTCCTTGCCAGGACGCTCCTGCGTGAAGAGGACCGGCGACCCGAGATTCTTCCGCACTGCTATCGCTGTCACTGCAATCACGGGAGAGGCAGCCACGATCAAGCCAGCAGCTCCGGCTACATCCACCACACGTTTCACCACACGGTAGGGAATCATTGAGGTACCACGGCAATAGCCAACGCTTCGATCACGCGCTCGAAATCGCCCCAACTCATCGACGAGCCACTCGGCAGGGTCAGCCCGTTCTCGAAGAGGTACTCTGATGATCCGTTTGTCAGACGCGGCTCGTCTCGGAACACAGGTTGCAAGTGCATCGGCTTCCACAGTGGCCGAGATTCTATATTGTGCTGGTCTAACACAGTTCGAACATCATTCGCGCTGACGCCCGCTACCTGCGGATCAATCACAATGGAGGACAACCAGAAGTTGTCCTCATCGTCCTCGGGGCCGCCGAAAATCTCGATGCCGGAGAACCCGGCGAAATGGTCCCGATAGCCCTGACGCCATTTCCGGCGTTGCTCAATCATCTCGTCCAACCGACTCAGCTGTGCTCGCCCCAAAGCTGCCAGAAGGTTGCTCATTCGATAGTTGTATCCGATTTCCGTGTGCTCATAGTGCACTACCGGCTGACGGGCTTGAGTCGAAAGATGCCTCACCCTCTGAGCGAGTGACTCATCACCAGTGACGAACATGCCTCCGCCTGACGTCGTCATGATCTTGTTCCCGTTGAACGAGAACACTGACGCCCGCCCGAAGCTCCCCGCGGCCTTTCCCTTATGGGTGGCCCCCAAAGACTCGGCCGAATCGCAGAGCATATCGACACCGTGAACTGCGCAGATGCTCGCCAATGCCGTGTAATCCACTGCTTTGCCCAGCAGGTCGACTGGAAGGACCAGTGCGGCAGGTGTTCCCCGTTCTTCCAGTTTCGTCAGGGCCTCATCCAAGAGCGCTGGGTCCATATTGCCCGTCACACGATCCGAGTCCACAAAAAATGGCGTGGCGCCCGTGTAAGCAATCGCATTGGCCGTGGCCGCGAACGTCATAGTCGAGGTGAC
The DNA here is from genome assembly GCF_047305825.1 of Citricoccus nitrophenolicus. Classification (GTDB taxonomy): domain Bacteria; phylum Actinomycetota; class Actinomycetes; order Actinomycetales; family Micrococcaceae; genus Citricoccus; species Citricoccus nitrophenolicus. The sequence goes on from NZ_CP063070.1 coordinate 1,014,281, forward strand.
GACGATGTCGTTCGGCCCCACCCCTTGAGCCAGAAGTCCCAAGTGCAATGCTGCGGTACCTGAGGCGAGGGCGACAGCGTGGTCGACGCCGGCGCGGTGCTTGATCTCTTCCTCGAACTGATCGACGTCTGGCCCGAGCGGAGCAATCCACCCAGACCGGATAGCCGCCACGACGTACTGCTCCTCGAGTTCTCCAACGTCAGGTTTGGACATCAGTATTCGTTCAAGTGGCACCCTAGACTCCAAGCTCTTCGTCGGCCTTGCCGCAACGTTCCAACCAAACGTCCTTATCCATGTCGATCGGCGAAAGCGTATGGACGTGGGCGTGGGAAATCTTCGGGTGATAGGGACGTTCGTCGCCCTCCCCCAGGCCGACGAGTTCCTCGTGCAACTTCTCACCCTCGCGAAGTCCGGTGAAGGAGATCTCGATGTCCTTGCCGGACATCTCGATCATGCGCTCGGCGATGTCCAGTATTTTGACTGGCTCGCCCATGTCCAAGATGAGCACCTCGGCGGGAGCGCCGATGGCACCGGCCTGAACCACCAGTTGGCACGCTTCAGGAATGGTCATGAAATACCGGGTGACATCCGGGTGCGTGACCGTGACCGGACCGCCCTTCTCAATGAGAGAGCGAAACGTTGGCAGCATGGAGCCTCGGCTGCCAATGACATTCCCGAAGCGAACAGACAGATATGGTCTGCCCGTCTCCTGCGCCACCCAGGCGGTCAGCTTCTCCGCAACCCGCTTGGAGTGGCCCAGTACGCTGGTCGGATTCGCGGCCTTGTCAGTGCTGATATTGATGAACGTTTCGACCTCGACGTCTCTGGCGGCGTTCAGAACGTTGAGGGACCCCAGGACATTCGTCTTCCAGGCCTCCTCTGGATACTGCTCCAACATCGGAAGGTGCTTGAGTGCTGCCGCATGGTAGACAACCTGAGGTTTGCGATCCCGAAAGATCTTCCTCAATGCTTCTGGTTCCCGGATGTCAGCGAGCACTACGTCTCGGGTGTGGAGCAGTCCATGTCCAACGACCCCCAACTGAGCCTCCTGTAGGCCCGTCTCATCCCGGTCCACCATGATGAGTTCGGACGGCGCCCACTTGGAGATTTGCCGACACAATTCTGACCCGATGGAGCCACCAGCTCCGGTGACCAAGACGCGTTTCCCAGCAATGTAGTCGGCGATGGACTCGACTTCGGTGTCCACCGGGTTTCGACCGATGAGATCCTCGATCGAGATGTCCCGCAAGTCCGAGAGCTTGGTATGGCCAGCCATGATCTGGTCCATCAGTGGAAGCACTCGCATATGCAGACCGGTTTCCTTGGCCGCGTCCGAGATCTCCCGGACCAATGTGGAGTCGGCTCGTCCGATGGCCAGCACCAGTTCCCTGGCGCCAGTCCTTTCCATGACATCCGCCATCTCACGGAAGCCACCCATCACCCTGACTCCCCGGATCTCCAGGTTGGACAGTTGAGGATCGTCATCAAGAAGGGCAACAGGTCGGTACTCTGAGTCCGCGTCCGTCTGCATGCGCCGGATGACCGTCTCGCCGAGGTAACCAGCTCCATAGACGATGGTGGCCTTTGCCCTGCGCCCGGGCTTACGTCGCCGCTCGATGGCAAGCCGGTAGAGGTACCGAACACCCAGCATGCAGATCAGCGCCATGGGAGTGGCAATAATCCCCGTGCTCCGGGGCATATTGAAAATGTCGCTCATGACCAGCATGAGCACCGTCGTGATCAGCCCTACAAGAACCACAATGTAGGTCAGCGACTTCACTTCATCGAAGGTGCCGTACACGTGCCGACCTCGATAGATCCCACTAATCAAGCCTAGGACGGCCTGTAGAGCCGCCGCCACGAGGCCGAAGAGCAGGAGTCGCCCCCAGCCCATCTGCGCGAAGTCGAACTCGTAGCGTAGCCAGGCGGCGAACAGCATGACAGCGAACCAGCTCACCATGTCGACGGCAAAGAACGCCGCCCTTGCCACGCGTGTTCGAGTCCGCCGGTTCATGATCCTCCAAGGTGTACGAGCTCAGGAGCCCTTTTGGCTCGCCAATGCCACTGGTCTGCCGAAGACCCCTCCGGGGACGACAGAATGCCACACAGATACTACGTCACGGCCTTTAGTCCGAAACAGGAAGATCGCACTGTTTCGATGGGGCCAGGTTCTTCAGGGGGACAGTACTTGATAGCGTGGCCAATACCGGATGAACGGCGGATAAACTCCCACGTCACACCCGGGCTATGAACTGATTTACTCCACCGTCACGGACTTCGCCAGGTTTCGCGGCTGGTCCACGTCATACCCCTTGGCGGTGGCCAACTCGCAGGCGAAGATCTGCAAGGGAACGGTAGTCAGCAGCGGCATGAGCATCGGCTGGGTTTCCGGCACGTAGAAGACCTGCTCGGCGTACTCCTTGACGGTCTCGTCTCCGGCCTCGGCCACCACGATGGTCTTGGCGCCGCGGGCCCGGACCTCCTGGATGTTGGAGACCACCTTGGCGTGCAGTGAGTGGCGGTCCATCGGGGAGGGCACCACCACGAAGACCGGCTGCCCCTCGTCGATGAGGGCGATGGGGCCGTGCTTGAGCTCGCCGGCGGCGAATCCCTCGGCGTGGATGTAGGCCAGCTCCTTGAGCTTGAGCGCGCCCTCGAGGGCCACCGGGTAGCCCACGTTGCGGCCGAGGAAAAGCACGGAGGAAGCCTCTGCCATGGCTCGGGCCAGGTCCTTGATCTGACTGGCATTGTCCAGGATCTGCTGGACCTTGGCCGGGATCTCCGCGAGGTCCGCCAGAATGTCCTTGATCTCCTGGCTGTACAGCTTCTTGGTCAGTTGGGCCATGTAGAGGCCGAGCAGGTAGGCGGCGGTGATCTGAGCCAGGAACGCCTTCGTGGAGGCCACGGCGATCTCGGGGCCGGCGTGGGTGTAGAGCACGGCGTCCGATTCGCGAGGGATGGTGGAGCCGTTGGTGTTGCAGATGGACACCGTGCGGGCGCCCTGTTCCTTGGCGTATCGCACGGCCATCAGCGTGTCCATGGTCTCGCCGGACTGGGAGATGGACACCACGAGGGTGTTGGCGTCGATGATGGGGTCCCGGTAGCGGAACTCATGGGAGAGCTCCACCTCCACAGGAATCCGGCACCAGCGCTCAATGGCGTACTTGGCCACCATGCCGGCGTAGGACGAGGTGCCACAGGCCAGGACGATGATCTTGCGGATCGACTTCAGCTCGTCCTCACTGATGCGCAGTTCATCGAGGATGAGATTGCCCTCAGCGTCGCTGCGGCCCAAGAGCGTGTCAGCCACTGCCTGAGGCTGATCGTAGATCTCCTTCTCCATGAACGTGGCGAAGCCACCCTTCTCAGCAGCGGCGGCATCCCAGTCGACGGTGAATTCCTTGCCCTGGGCTGGGTTGCCAAAGAAATCGGTGATCTCCACAGCGTCCGCGGTGATCGTGACCACCTGGTCCTGCTCGAGCTCCACGGCCCGGCGGGTGAAGTCGATGAAGCCGGAGACGTCTGAACCGAGGAAGTTCTCGCCCTCCCCCAGACCGACGACCAGCGGGGAGTTCTTGCGGGAGGCGACCACGCGGTCCGGATGGTCGGCGTGGACGGCCAGTAGCGTGAAGGCACCTTCGAGGCGCTGGCTGGTCAACTGCATGGCCTTGGTGAGGTCCTGCTCTGCCTCGTGGCGGTAGATGTGTCCGAGGAGCGCGGCGGCCACCTCGGTATCCGTCTCAGAACGGAACGTGACGCCGTTGGCCAGCAGTTCCTTCTTCAGCTCGGCGAAGTTCTCGATGATGCCGTTGTGGATCACGGACAGCTGATCACCGTCAGCCAGGTGGGGGTGGGCGTTCAGGTCCGTGGGGCCACCGTGTGTGGCCCACCGGGTGTGACCGATGCCCACCGACGCCACCGGTACCGGGCGCTCTTCCAGCTCCGTGGTGAGATTGGCGAGCTTGCCGGCCTTCTTGCGGTGCTCCACGGCGCCGTTGGCCACCACGGCGACTCCCGCAGAGTCATATCCGCGGTATTCGAGGCGCTTGAGGCCTTCCATGAGCACGTCCAGGGACGAGTGCTGGTTCAACTGAGAGGGCTGGCCAATGTAGCCGACGATTCCACACATGGGGACTAGGTTATCCCGCCGGGCGGGTGGTGCCGTGCATCGGCCACGCCCAAGGGGTTCACACACCTGCCCAGCCCCCATACGGTGGCGGGCATGAAGGCACTCACGTGGCAAGGCAAGCGCAACGTCAGCATCGAGAACGTGCCGGATCCGGTGATCCAGGCGCCCACGGACGCCATTGTCCGCATCACCTCCACCGCCATCTGTGGTTCGGACCTGCATCTCTACGAGGTCCTGGGCCCCTTCATGGACAAGGATGACGTGATCGGCCACGAGCCCATGGGCATCGTCGAGGAGGTCGGCTCCGCAGTGACCAACCTCTCCCCCGGCGACCGCGTGGTCATCCCCTTCAATATCTCCTGCGGACACTGCTGGATGTGCCAGCGCGGGCTGCAGTCCCAGTGCGAGACCACCCAGGTCACAGAGCAGGGCTCCGGGGCGGCCCTGCTGGGGTACTCCCGGCTCTACGGCTCCGTACCCGGTGGTCAGGCCGAGTACTTGCGAGTCCCGCACGCCGACTACGGCCCCATCAAGGTCCCGCATTCCGGTGAGGACGAACAGTGGCTCTACCTCTCAGACATCCTGCCCACCGCATGGCAGGGAGTGCAGTACGCCCAGGTGCCGAACGGCGGCTCACTCGCCGTCCTCGGTCTGGGTCCGGTCGGCCAGTTCGCGGCCAGGATCGGCCGGCATCTCGGCTACCGGGTGATCGGCGTGGATCCGGTGGCCGAACGCCGGGGCATGGCCGAGCGCCACGGCATTGAGACCATTGACCAGGACGAGCACGTGGCCGAGCGTCTGCGGCTGGCCACGGACGGGCGCGGCCCGGACGCCGTGCTGGACGCCGTCGGAATGGAAGCGCACGGTTCCCCGGCCGCCGGAGCCGCCCACGCCGCCGTCGGGCTTCTGCCTGACGCCCTGGGCAGGAAGGCGATGCAGTCCGCGGGGGTGGACCGGCTGGCCGCCTTGCACACGGCCATTGAGGCTGTCAGACGCGGCGGGACCATCTCCTTGTCCGGCGTCTACGGCGGGATGGCCGATCCGATGCCGATGCTCACCGTGTTCGACAAGCAGATCACCCTGACCATGGGCCAGTGCAACGTGAAGCACTGGATCGATGACCTCATGCCCCTCGTGGATGACCCCTCCGACCCGCTCGGCACCTTGGACCTGGCCACCCATCGGGTGCCATTGGACCGCGCGCCGGAGATGTACGAGACGTTCCAGAAGAAGGAGGACGGCTGCATCAAGGTCATCCTCAAGCCCGAGATCGCACCCGTCACCTCCACGGTTCCCGTGGTGCCGCCCGAAGGGGAGATCTGATGCGCGTGGTGGTCCTCGGGGCCACCGGCAACGTGGGCACCGCCCTGCTGCACCGGCTGCAGGCCGCCCGGGCCTCCGGCGAGGTGGATTCCATCGTCGGGGTGTCCCGGGCCGGACCGTCCCGGCCCGCCCTTCGAGGGCGTGGAATGGCACCGAGTGGATGTCACGGATCACGACGCCGGCCCTCGCCTGGAGCAGGCGATGCGCGGCGCGGACGCGGTGGTGGACCTGGTCTGGGTGATCCGGCCCAACCGGGACCGGGAGGTTCCTGCGGGCGGTCAACGTGGAGGGCCATCGCACGGTGTTCCAGGCCGTAGCCCACGCCAGCGTCCCGCACCTGGTGTACGCCTCATCGATCGGTGCCTACGGCAAGGGTTCCAAGACCGTCCCCGTGGACGAATCCCACCCCACCACCGGCACACCGACCTCGCATTACGGGGCACAGAAGGCCGAGGTGGAGGACCTGCTGGATGCCTTCGAGGCGGAGAACCCCGGGACCCTGGTCACCCGGTTGCGGCCGGGGCTGATCTTCGGGGCGGTGCCGGCACCGGAGATCAAGGACTACTTCCTCGGCGATCTGGTCCCGGCCCGGCTGTTGACGTGGTTGCTGGCCGTGGGACGTCTGCCGGTGCTGCCATTCCCGAGGGGCATCCGGTTCCAGGCCGTTGCGGCGGCGGACATCGCGGAGGCCTACTGGCAGGTGGTCCGCCAGCAGTCGGGCGGCGCGTTCAACGTGGCCGCAGAGCCGGTGTTGGACGCCCAGACTCTCGGTCAACTGCTCGGTTCCCACCGGTACCTGGAGTTGCCGGTGCCGGTGTTCAAGGGCCTGGCAGCCGCCACCTACGCGGCCCGTCTGCAGCCGACAGACCCCGGCTGGGTGGACATGGCGGCCACCGCCCCAATCATGGACACCACGAGACTGCGGGAGACGACCGGCTGGACCGAGACCGTCAGTTCTCAGCAGGCGCTCCGGGCACTGCTGGACGGCTTCGACGGTGCCGAGGGTCTCGGCAACGCCGGCCACCGCCCGAGTTCTCCGCTCGAATAGTGGCCGGCGGGGGGGGATAGAACTCAGGAGCTCAGGAGGCCAGGAACCGGGTGTCCATCGTTTCCTCGCTGATGCGGCGCACCCTGGCCTGTTGGTCTTGCGCCTGCTGGTAGAGATCCCTCATCCGCTGGCCGTCCAGGCCGGCTCCGGGAAAGCGCTCCGCCAGCTTGGCCAGCACGGCGTACATACCGGCCTTGCCCTGCAAGGCGCTCTGGAGGACGTCCATCTCCACCTGAGTCATCCCCTCGGACTTCGAGCGGCTGATGTTCACCGGGTTGAGCCGGCCGGCCGTCTCAGCGGCGAGACCCAAGGCGTTCTCCACCACAGACTGACGCAGGTCCAACCTCTCGATCAGAGCCTTCAGCTCATCCTGCTCCTCGCTGACCTGCCGGGCGAGCTCCAGGAACTCCTCCTCATACTGAGTGCCGTTCCACGAGCTCGCGGCGGCCTGGAACAGGCGGACTCCACTCTTGGAGCCGAGGAGGTGGTGATTCAGATAGTCCTGCAGTTCGCCGCGGTTCAGGGTGCCATCGGGAGAATCCATGCTCCTCTACATACGCGTTCGGCCACCCCCATGGCAAGGGGTGGCCGGACGCGTAGGTGCGTAGTGGGGGGGTTCGACTAAACCGAGACGAGCGAGGAATCGATGCCCCTGGCCATCGCCTCCGAATCATGTGACGGTGCGGCCTGGGCCGCGCTCACCGGGGCTGCGATGACGGCAGCCGTCACGGCGCCCGCCGCGAGGGCTCTCACTCTGTGTTTCGGTCTGTGGGCAAAGTCCTGCGCCAAAAACATCCCCTTGTCAAAGGTACACAGGCAATTCACAGGGTTTTCGATGATTGCCTACGAGATGACTGCGAGTGAGCCGCGGGGCGGCGCAAGATCTGCGGGGCGGTGGGGAATTCCAGCGAGAACTGCACCCATCAAGGACTGGCACAGCGCGCCTCCATGACGCGCTTGTGACGTCAGGCCGCGAAGAATGCGGTGACGGTGTCCGCCCAGAGCTGCTGGCCGGCGTCGTTCGGGTTGACCTCGTCCACCAGCAGGGATTCCCAGTCCCCGGCCTCCTCGAAGGCGGCGAACACATCGATCACCGGCAGCTGGCGCTCCTCGGCGGCGGCGCGCATGGCATCCCGGTTGGTATCGGCGTAGCCGATCCAGGTGGGCAGCGCCGGGTTCTGGGCGGTCAGCACCACGGGGGCGGTGCCCTCACCGCCGGCATCCAAACTCCCGAGCAGCTCGTCCAAGGAGGAGGCCACCGCCTCCGGGGCGCCCCAGTGGCCGTAGTTGAGGATCGTCAGGTCAGCCTCGGGCTCGATCATGCCGTCCAACTCCAGCGGGAAACCGGGATTGCCCTCGTTGGCGGAGGCGTTCCAGATGGTGACGGTCCGCTCACCCTCACCGAAATCGCGGGTCTCCGGGAACCAGGTGCCGGACTCCGGGTTCCAGGTGTGCACGCTGACAGACACTTCGGCGCCGAGCTCCGCCGCCCAGCGGTAGACCCACTCGCTGCTGGTGTTGGAGGTGGAGTCTCCGAGCACGTTGATCACCGCGTCCTCGCTGCCGTTGACCACGTCCCGCGCGGCCGCGGTGGCGGCCTCCACCGGATCAGCCGGCGCCTCCTCCACCGCCTCCGTGGCCGAGGGGCTCGGAGAGGCCTCGCCCGAACCCGCGGGGGCCTCCTGGGACGCCCCCGCGTCCCGCGCGGACTCGGCATCCGCACGGTAGGCCCGTTGCTGAGTGAAGAGAACCATGAGTAGAGCGACGACGGCCAGAACCAGCACGATGAGCGCCGTCCACTGCAGCTTTGATGCCGGACTCTGAGGGGTTTTCGGCCGGGAGGTTCCTCGTTTGTCTCTCACAGGGGCAGATCCTACCGGGTGCATGGCACGCTCAATGGTTCACCGTGATGTTCACCGTCCCGATGGTGACGGCCACGGTGCACCCTCCGGTACCGGCGGCCGGGGGCACCTCCGGTTCCTCGGCGGGCTGACCCACCTGAACCTCGACATCCAGTTCCTCCAACACGGCGGCAATGGGATTCGCGAAGGTCGTGCTGCCGTCCGTGGAACCGGCGAACAGCAGACCCACCACCCGGCGGTCCGCGTCCAGGACCACCGAGCCGGAGTCCCCGCCGTCGGAGAAGCGCTCGGACCGCTCCGCGTCAGTGGTGATGCGCACCTGCCGCCGGAACGTCCGGCTGCCCAGGCCGTCGCCGTAGTCGAGGCTGAGCGAGGCCTCCGTGGAGGCCACGGTTCCGGCGGTGTGCTCCGTGGTCCGGCCCCGCTTCTGGACCTCCAACCCCGGGGCAGCCTCCGCGATGCCGGTCACGCTGCCGACCCCGGTGACCTCGGCGGACCACTGCCGTCCCTCGTCGAGGGTCACCACGGCGCCGTCGGTGTTCTCGGTCAGCTGCGCCCTCGTCAGGGTGCCGAACTCATCGGCGGCCGGGTCGCCGCCGTCGGGCCGGCCGGGCTGGACCATGCGGTCCCCCGCGCTCCACTGATCGTCCACGCAGGCCACGTGGAAGTTGGTCATGGCCATGACCGCGCCCGAGCCCCGGTCCCGAACCAACGCCCCGAGCGTCCCGACGAACGTGTACTCGCCCTCCTCCGCCACGTCCGGAGGCGCCAGGGACACGGCACGGGACGGGCCCATGCTGATGCCTCCGGCCAGCACCGGGTACCGGGAGCCGTCCACCTGGCGCCCCTCCTCCACGCGCTGCCGGGCCGACTGGAGCTCGATCACCATCTCCTGCACATCGGTGGGGACCCCCTCGATCTCCGCCGGGATGAGCTCGTCCGAGGCCAGCTCCGCCTCTGGCTTCTTCCGGGTGACGAAGATGAGGATGCTGGGCTCGCCGGTACCCCGGCCACCCCGCACCTTCTCCCCCAGGTCCACGCCCACGACGCCGGGCCGCCCCAACAGCTCGTCCTCGGCGTGCTCCTTGACCGGCTTGATCGCCGCGATCTCGTGGCGTGCGGGCACGCCGTCCCGGTGTTCCATCAGAAGGCCTCCTCCGGGTAGGGCCCTGCCGACCCCGTTGGCCGACATCGCGGGCCACCCTGGTGCTGGGTCAATTCAACGCCCGCGCGGTGCCCGGGGTCCAGAGCCGGTGCGTTCCAGCTGGGGAAATCGCCCGGCACCCACGAGGCCGGCGTCACAGTGTGTACCGAACCGCATGGATAATGGACGGGTGACTCGACCCGCCGCACCCGGCACCGGACTCCCCCAGGCCACGCCTGTCACCGCCGCCGGGCCCATCACCTGGGCCGGTTCTCCGCCTGAACCGGACACCAGTGAGAACCACTATTCCCCCTTCGTGGAGCTCGAGCGGGACACCTGGGCCCGGCTGGCCAATGAGATGGAACAGCCCTTCGACCAGTCAGACATCGAGCGGCTGCGGGGCATCGGCGAACAGCTCTCCCTGCGCGAGGTGGCCGAGGTCTACCTGCCCCTGTCCCGGCTGCTGAGCATCAACGTGGACGCCGCCGCCCACCTGCGCCGGGCCTCCAATGAGTTCCTCGGCGAGTCCACCCGGCGCACCCCCTTCGTGATCGGCGTGGCCGGCTCTGTGGCCGTGGGCAAATCCACCACCGCCCGCGTGCTCCAGGAGATGTTGCGCCGCTGGCCCAACACCCCGCGGGTGGAGCTCATCACCACGGATGGCTTCCTGTACCCCAACGCCGAGCTGGAACGCCGGGGCCTCATGCAGCGCAAGGGATTCCCGGAGTCCTATGACCGACGCCGGCTCATGCGGTTCGTCGCCGACGTCAAGTCGGGTGCCCCGGAGGTCCGGGCCCCCATGTACTCCCACCTCACCTATGACATCCTCCCGCACGAGGAGGTGGTGGTGCACCGCCCGGACGTGCTGATCATCGAGGGCCTCAACGTGCTCGCCCCGCCGCGGATCCGCTCGGACGGCACCGCCGGGTTGAGCGTCTCCGACTTCTTCGACTACTCGATCTACGTGGACGCCAAGACCACCGCCATCAAGCAGTGGTACACCGAGCGGTTCATGCGGCTGCGCTCCGGGGCCTTCGCAGACCCGAAGAGCTACTTCCACCGCTACTCCAAGCTCTCCGACGCCGAGGCCACCGAGACCTCCTCAGACATCTGGGACCGCATCAACGGCCCCAACCTCATCCAGAACGTGCTGCCCACCCGTGGCCGCGCCAAGCTGGTGATGACCAAGGACGCCGGCCATGCGGTGACGCGCGTGCTCCTGCGGAAGGTCTGACCATGCCCCTCCCCCTCTCCACCCCATCCCCCCAACTCTCCACCCCGTCCCCCCAACGCAAAGTGACATCACCCCCACCCAGGGGACGGGGTCTCGTCACTTTGTGCCTGAGGGCCGGCGCGATGCTCGGGGCGGTGACGTTGACCCTGACGGGTTGTGCCACGGCCGAACCGCCGGCCGGCTCCCCCTCCGACCACGCCACCGCCGATCCCTCTTCCTCTTCCTCTTCCTCTACTTCCTCTACTTCCTCCTCGTCTACGTCGTTCTCGCCGCCCGTCATGTCCAGCCCCGCCTCGCCGTCCTCGGAGCCGGAGCCGGACCTCGACCACACCGACCCTGCCTCCATCCACGTGCTGGTCAACAAGCAGCACCCCTTGGAGCCGGCCGACTACGCGCCGGAGGATCTGAGCGTGCCGGACGTGCCGTCGCAACGCACCGGTTTGGAGCTGCGCCAGGAGGCCGCCGGCGCGGCCGAGGAGCTGTTCGCCGCGGCGGCCGCAGACGGGGTGGACCTGAGCCTGGTCAGCGCCTACCGCTCCTACGGGTACCAGCAGGGCACCTACGCCGGATGGGTGGAGAAGTACGGCCAGGCCGAGGCAGACCGCATCTCGGCGCGGCCCGGCTACTCGGAACACCAGACCGGCCTGGCCATGGACGTGGGTGCCGCGGATGGAACCTGCGCCCTGGAGCAGTGCTTCGGAGAGACCCCCGAGGGCGCCTGGGTGGCGGAGCACGCCGCCGAGCACGGATGGATCATCCGTTATCCGGACGGCGCCGAGGACACCACGGGGTACTCCCCCGAGCCCTGGCACCTGCGGTACCTGGGCACCCAGGAGGCTGCCGACGTCGTGCGTTCTGGTGGGGTGCTGGAGACCGCCTGGGGCCTCGGGGCGGCGCCGGGGTACTGACGTGGACGCGTGAGCATTGCTGGCCGCATCCGAATCAGGCTAGTGCCGGTCATTCGGGTCCGTCGGACTCCAGGCGCCGGCGATCAACCGGAGACGGGCCAACGCTTCGGGGCCGCCTTCGATGGATTCCACGATGCTACGGTTCTTCGCGGCGGCCAGATGTCCTGTGAGGTTGGCCAGGTGCGCCTTCTCTGCTGGGTTGAATTCGGTTCCCCGGATGTCGGACGCTCGCAATCGGGTGGCCAAGATCAGGGCGTCTGTCAGATGCCTGTCCCGGTTGGAGTCGATGAGGATGCGGAGGGCGGCCCCCTTTCCGATCAGGATCCCCAGGAAGCTGGTCAAGTTCAACGAGCCCACCACCTCGCCGGCCTGAACTTGGACGGTTTCCGACTTGCGCAGGGCTTGTTCCAGTCCTGGAGCCGCGATGGTGGTCCCGCCAGTCACTCCTGTACGAGACTCGAGTCGCTCACCCGTGAATCTCGGAATGAGGACGTCGACCGTCGCAGAACCACGAACCCACCGGTGTTCGTGCCCGGCCGGCGACCTTCCTGCTGACGTGAATCCGAGGTCAACAAGCGATTGGGTGAACTCCCTCAACGCGTTTGGGTTGAGGCGTACATCCAGCCCGGTGTCTGCGTCGGTGGTCGGGCGGACGTAGGGGGCGTCGCGCTCGATGGCGCGCAGGTACACGGCTTGACCGCCGACCAGTGTCCAGTAGCTCGGATAGACCTCGTGGATCTCGAACAGCGCGTGCCAGGCGGATTCCTGTGCTGGAGGCATTTCCGGGAGTCTAATCACGACCCACCTGCTCGCGGATGATCTCGCGGGATGCCTGTAGTTCCCGGACGCCGCCACGTTCGGACAGATCGGCCGCCACGAAGAGCGGAGGAACCGGCCCATTCAGCTCCGCGACATGAAGCAAGACGCTGCCCTTCCCCACAGGGGTCTCCACCATCAGGTAGTCACGCACTACTGATTCCAGGTCGTCCGGTGAGACATACCCTTCAACTTCGCGCGCCGCCAGAAGCCCGGACTGTTCATGGGACACCCCTGACAGCTTCATTCGTGAGTCTTCACGCAACTCAGGCAAGTCTCCGTCTTGGACCGCATAGACCTTGCGCCGAGCACGGCGCGCGAGCAGGGACGCCAGGAGTAGTTCGGGGTGATCTTCCGCGGAGAGCCTCGATGCGATTCCGCGGAATCGGTGGCTTCGCTGGGCGTCCACATCAAGGCCTTCCAACCATCTGGCCAGCAGGAGCGCGTTCTGGGCGGACATTGGCCGGCCGGGAAGACGCCTCGGCATTGAGCCGGGCGTTTCGATGATCCATATCCGTCCGGCACGGCTTGCGGCCAGTTCCCCGTCCTTGACCAACTGCCGTACACGCCGTTCGGACAGGCCAGATCGGTGCGCGTACTCAGATACCGTCAACTGCATTCCATAATCATACCGATAGCGGAACTTATATGGAATAGCTTGCTGAGCTAGTCCTAGCTTCAAGGGCATCCGCAAGGAGAAGTAGACCACCGCCGAAGGTGCCGTGACCGCGGTGTGGCCGGGGCCGGCGTCGGGCTCTGGTTGACGGTCCGAACGCAACCGGAACAGAGCCGTTTCGTGCTGTCCGTTTGCACGGCGCGGGGGCACACTTCTGCTAGTCGGCTCCGGCACGGCGCCGGACCACCAGTGGAAGGCACCGTCATGAGAAAGCCACTCGCCGCCGCAGGGACCTTCGCCCTGGCCATCGGCCTGGCCACCGGCCTGAGCGCCGCCGCCCCACCACCTGCCGCCGCTGCCCCCTACTGCGGCATCTACTGGGGCTCCCTGGCCAAATCCAACGCCACCATGACCAGCGCGCAGGTGACCGGGGTCCGCACCGGACGCCACACCTGCTACGACCGGATGGTGGTGGACCTCCGCGGAGACGTGAAGGGCTACGACGTCCGCTACACCTCCGTGCATCGGGAGGGATCGGGCCAGTACGTGCCGCTCTGGGGAGCCGGGGACATCCGGATCACCGTGAAGTCCCCCGCGTACAACTCCTCCGGTCAGGCCACCTACGCCCCCGTCAGCTGGAACAACGCCAAGAACGTCACCGGCTACCGGACCTTCCGGCAGGTCGCCTATGCCGGCAGCTTCGAGGGGCAGACCACCTTCGGGCTCGGGGTGCGGGCGCGGCTGCCGTTCCGGGTGTTCGTGCTCGATGGGCCCGGGAGCGGATCCCGGCTGGTGGTGGACGTGGCGCACTCCTGGTGACGATCGGCGTCCTTGAAGGCGCCGGGCGGCAGCTGGGCGGCAGCTGGGCGGCAACCGATCTGTGGCCGGATGCCGCCCGGCGGCTCGAAACGCCTACCAACCGTGACCATAAGGCGACCGGTTCGTTCTGTACTTCGCCGTGGTGCCCTCCGCAGACTGCCACCACGAGGATCGCGATTCCCCCGCAGGGATCCCCGTGACCGGCACCGTCTCGAAAGGCACTCACATGGACAAGTCGCTCGCCGCCCTCACCACCGCCACCCTGGCCCTGAGTCTGGCCACCGGGCTGGGGGTGGCGGCCCCACCACCGGCAGCCGCGGCCGCCTACTGCGGGAACGCGTGGGGCTCGGTCTCCAAGACGCGCCCCGCCTATAGCAACGGCCGGATCACGGACGTCCGGACCGGTGGTCATGCCTGCTTCGACCGGATGGTCGTGGACCTGAAGGGCAAGGTGGCGGGGTATGACGTCCGCTACGTCACGCGGGTCCACCAGCAGGGTTCCGGACGCGAGGTGCCGTTGGCCGGCGGAGCCGACCTGCAGGTGATGGTCCGGGCCCCGGCCCACACGCTCTCCCACCAGCCCAGCTACGACCCGCCGAACTGGAACCGGGCGGTGAACGTGGATAGTCACCGCACCTTCGAGCAGGTGGCGTTCACGGGCAGTTTCGAGGGCCAGACGATGATCGGCTTGGGGGTGCGGGCACGCCTTCCGTACCGGGTGTTCACCCTGGATGGACCGGGCAACGGGTCCCGGCTGGTGGTGGACGTGGCGCACCGGTGGTGAGATGCGGTGCGGACGGGCCCGCTGGCCAATGGTGCCGGTCGGGCCCTGCCGCTGTGGGCCACGCGACACCGGAGCGGGGATTTTACCAAGCATTCGGCGTGTCGTCACTCCAGTTGTCTCCACGATGACCCTGCGTGCGCTTATTCTCAAGCCATGCTCACAGGTTTCAAGGAATTCATCATGAAGGGCAACGTCGTCGATCTCGCCGTTGCCGTCGTTATCGGTGCCGCTTTCGCCACCGTTGTCACCGCCCTCGTGGATGCGGTGCTCATGCCCCTCATCTCCGCGCTGGTCGGATCTCCGAACTTCGACTCGTTCCTGCTGTTGACGATCAACGGCAATGACATCAAGTTCGGCGTCCTCCTCACCGCGCTCGTCAACTTCCTGATCATCGCGGCCGCCATCTACTTCGTGGTGGTCATGCCCATGAACAAGATGATCGAACGCCGCAACCGCAAGCTCGGCATCGATCCGGACGCCGTTGAGGTGTCTGACGACGTGGTGCTCCTGACCGAGATCCGCGATCTGCTCTCCACCCAGCGTGGCGGCGCAGTGCCTCCGCGCACGGAAGCCTGACCGGCTCCGCCACCCACCCACCCATCCCAACCCATCACCACGGCGCGGTTCCCCACCCGGGGAGCCGCGCCGTGTGCGTTGTGTGCTGACCAGCCCTCAGGGACCGATGCAGGGTGCCCATGAGTTCGGCGGGGCCTCACAGTCCGGCAGCTCGATCGCGAAGAGGACCAACAGGATCAGCGCTCCGGTGATGAGCAGTGAGACCAGGAAGACCACCCACTGGCGGGCCGGCGTCGGCCCCCCGGGTGTCTCCCCGGCCACGTACTCAAGCTCCGGTTCCGGCTCCCGGTCCCCCACCGTCACGGACCGCTCAGGCCGGCTCGGCGGCCAGGGAGAGCTCGCGCTTGACCACGGCGGCCAGCTCCTCGGCCTCTCGGCGGGCCTGCGCCTCGTCCGCGGCCTCCACCATCACGCGGACCACGGGCTCGGTGCCGGAGGGGCGCAGCAGCACCCGGCCGGTCTTGCCCAGCCGGGCCTCGGCATCCGACACCGCGGCCTGGACCTCGGCGTCCTCGCTGGCGCGGCCGCGGTCCACGTCCTTGACGTTGATCAGCACCTGCGGCAACCGCTCCATCACGGCGGCGAGCTCAGCCAGGGACTGGCCGGTGGCGGCCATGTGGGCACCGAGCTGCAGGCCCGTCAGCACGCCGTCACCGGTGGTGGCGTGGTCGGAGAAGATCACGTGGCCGGACTGCTCACCGCCGAGGGAGTAGCTGCCGTGCTTCATGCCGGCCAGCACGTACCGGTCCCCCACCTTGGTCTCCACCAGGCGCACGCCCTCGCGCTGCATGGCCAGCTTCAGGCCGAGATTGCTCATCACGGTGACCACGAGGGTGTCATCCTTGAGCCGGCCGGAGCCCTTCAGGGCCACGGCGAGGATCCCCATGATCTGGTCCCCGTCCACCACGGTGCCGGTGGCGTCCACGGCCAGGCAGCGGTCCGCGTCCCCGTCATGGGCTATCCCGAAGTCCGCCCCGTGTTCCGCCACCGCGGCCTGGAGCTTCTCCAGGTGGGTGGAGCCGTAGCCGTCATTGATGTTCAGCCCGTCCGGATCCGCGCCGATGACCACGACGTCGGCCCCGGCGGCCTTGAAGACCTCCGGCGAGCACCCGGCGGCGGCGCCGTGGGCGCAGTCGAGGACCACCTTCAGTCCGTCGAGGCGGTGCGGCAGGGTCTGGAGCAGGTGCAGCACGTACCGGTCCTCGGCGTCCGCGAAGCGCTGGACGCGGCCCACGTCCGCCCCGGTGGGCCGGAAGGGCTCCTGGTCCATCTGGGCCTGGATGGCGTCTTCCTGCTCGTCCGTGAGCTTCTCGCCGCCGCGGGCCAGGAACTTGATGCCGTTGTCCGGGGCCGGATTGTGGGAGGCGGAGATCATCACGCCGAAGTCCGCGTCCAGGTCATCCACCAGGAAGGCGGCGGCCGGGGTGGGCAGCACGCCGGCGTCATAGACGTCAACGCCCGCGCTGGCCAGCCCTGCCGAGACGGCGGCGATGATGAACTCACCGCTGATGCGGGGGTCACGGGCCACCACGGCCACCGGGCGGCGCCCAGGGGTCTCCTGGTGTCCCAACACCACCGCAGCGGACTGGGCCAACTGGATCGACAGTTCGACGGTCAGGATCCCATTGGCCAGGCCACGGACGCCGTCGGTTCCGAATAATCTGCTCATCACGGTGGATTCTATGCCTCTACGCGGGGTTTTTCGGCCTGCGGCGCGGCCGACGGAGCTGACATGGGAGTTAGTCACCGTTGCGCAACCCGGTTGAACGATCATGTCAACGTGGAACTGTCGGGGCCCTCATGAATAGAGGAGTGGCCTCGGTGACTGGTACGGAGACCACTCCATATTCCGCTCGTTCTCGCTTTTTACGCTCTGACGAGAACGTGACCCCGTCGCTTCGCGGACTCGATACCACCGCGACGAAGCTCCATTTCCACACGGTCGCTCAAGTCTGGAGGCAGTGCACAGCCACCACCCCTGCTAGAACCGGGGCCCTCGTCAGACCCACACCTGAGTTCTGGCGGAACTGCCGTCTTCAGTCCTCTGTGAGATGCCATCCGGCGGGTTTGCCGGATGAGTTCCACAGTAGGAACCGAGGCGGACGCGTTAGCCTTCTGCCGAAATGGCCAGACCAGAGCAACGGAAACCTCCACTGTGGTGCAGGTTGACCCCTCAGACCAGCATCACCACGCCACGGACCACGGCCACCGCCCCACCCACACCGGCGAGGGTGATGGCGACCATGCGGGCGGCATCCAGGGACACCCGGGACGCCAGCCACGCCCCCACCCGGATGCCCACCACCACCGTGACCACGATGATCGGGAACAGCCACCACGGCGGCAACTGACCCACGGCCGTGGCGCCGACCAGCAGCTTGGTGGCCACCGAGAAGATCCCCATGGTCATGAAGGTGGGCTGCATGGTGGCCGCGAAGGAGCGTTGGTCCCAGCGGGCGAATCGGGAGTACATGACCATGGCGGGGGCCGCGACCCCCGCGCTGGTGTTCAGGAATCCACCCACCGCTCCGGCAGCGGCGGTCAGGGTGTGATTCCGGACGTGGGGGACGCGCGGAGTGGCGAAGGTCAGCACCAGGGCCACGAGCACCACTGAGCCGAGGACGATGTTCAGCCAGGCGGCCGGGAGCTCACGGACCAGGAATGCCGCTGGAACGGCGCCCAGCAGGGCCATGGGCAGGAAGATGAGATAGCGCTTCCAGTCCACGTCCCGGAACACGGATAGCATGATGAGGAACCCGGAGACCACGGTGGTCGAGTTGGTCACGAACACCCCGAGCGCAGGGCCCATGAGCATCGCCAGCACGGGGGCGACCACCAGTCCCACGCCGGTCCCGGAGAGACGCTGCAACGTGGATCCGACCAGGATGGCTGCCACGGCAGCGAGAACGATTCCCAGAGTCACACCCCCACTGTGCACCATGGCGCCGCCGGACGGACCGAGGTGAGGCGGGTCAGTGGCGGTCAGGTCCCGCGCGCCGGTCTGGAGGCCAGATTCATGGTGTACTGCCGTGCCAGCGCGTGCCGCAGCGGCGTGGCGAGGACCGCACGGGCGGCGAGGTCCCGGACCGCGAGCGCTGCGACCGGCAGGGGCCGGCCGAGCAGCATGTTCGCCTCGGCCGTTCGGGCGGCCATGAGCGCGGCCCGCTTCCGCTGCCGTTCGAACTCCCGGAAGGCCGGCTGGTCCAGCCCCTTGCGCAGTCCCGTGCCCGACGCCGGCCCGGCCCCTTCCCCGGTCAGCGCGCCGGGCAGCGCTTCGGCCATCTCTTCGGCCAGTAGAGGCGCGAGGGCCAACGCGTCCAGCCACCCCAGGGTCATCCCCTGGCCGCCGAAGGGGCTGATGGCGTGGGCGGCGTCCCCGATCAGCACCGTCCGTCCCGCGATCATCCGGCGGGACAGTTGCCGGTAGACGGTGAAGGCGCTGACCATGGTGGCGGAGGCCGGGTCCGGCAGGCCCGGCACTCCGGGCGGGCCAGACCCATCAGGCGCACCAGCCCCGCCGGGATCACCGGGATCACCGGGATCACCGGGCGCACTGGAGCCGCCCGGCGGCCAGCGCTCCCGCAGCATCCCGACCAGCTCCTGCGCGTGCTCCGGGCGCCGCCGCTGCCCGGTGTGCACCACCCAGCGCCGCTGGCCTCCCGGCAGCGGGAAGGACTCCACCACGCCGTGCCGATGCAGGTGGATCACGGCGGTCGGCTCGGCGCCTTCGGCCTCGGACTCTTCTGCGAAGTCCCCCATCAGGTAGCTGTCGCCCCACTCGCGCCGGTCCACGCCGATCCCGGCCAGCCGGCGCACTGTGCTGTGCGCCCCGTCCGCGCCGACCACCACTGAGGCCGACCATCCCTCCGCCTCCCCCACGGGTGACCCCGCGGACCGCACCGACACGCGGACGGAACGGCCGTCGCAGGGCCCGGGGTCTTCCATCCCCACCACCTCCACGCCGCGGCGCAGGGTCCCGGGAGCCACCCGCTCCAGGTGCGCGGTGAGCAGCGCCTCGGTGCGGGCCTGCGGCAGGGTCAGCACGAAGGGGAACCGGGGATGGGCGCGGTCGAAGGTGATCGCGCCCAGGAGCCGGCCGTCCCCATAGCCGATCCCGCGGCGCACCACAGTGCCCTCTGCCAGGGCGACCCCGTCCAGCCCGAGGGTGGCGAGCGCATCCAGGGCGGGCGGGTGCAGGCCGATGGCCCGTGACTGCGCCCGCGGCGCCCCGCTGCGTTCCAGCACCACCGCGTCCACGCCGCGGTCCACCAGCAGCCCGGCCAGGAACAGCCCCACCGGGCCGCCGCCCACGATCAGCACATCAGCGTGCATTCCACACCGCCAGGTTCCGCCATGGCGGCTGCGTCTGCACGTGCCAGCCGGGCCGGAGCGCCGCGGCGAGCTCGGCCGGGCGGTAGCTGCGGCGGATCGAGGCGAGACCGTCTGCGCGGATGAAGGAGCCCGGGAACAGCGGGGTGGCCAACCCGGCGCCGGCGGAGAACAGCCCGTAGGCCACCGGGCTGCGGCGGATGTCCGAGTGGATGGACCGCCGGGCGGCGAGCGCCTCGGAGTCGGCCAGCACGCCGTCCAGCTCACCGGGGTCCAGGTGATGCAGCAGGTGGTTCGAGAGCACCAGGTCGAAGCGTCGGCCCTCGCGGACCAGGTCGCCGCTGGTGCCCCGCCGGAACTCCACGCCCGGCACCCGCCGGCGGCCTGACGCCCAGGTGTGGGCCCGCGCGTCGGGCTCCAGGGCCGTGACGTGCACGCTGAGGCCGTCCCGCCGGGCCCGCCGCGCCAGCATCCGCGCCACGTCCCCGCCGCCGGAGCCGATGTCCAGGATGCTGGCGGCCCGGCCCCCCTCCGCGCCCGTCTCTCCGCCCGTCTCCGCGTCCGTGTCCCCGCCGATCGCCAGCAGCGGGCGGATCAACGATCGGTAGGTCAGTTCCCAGCCGGCGACCACCGGATTGACCAGGGCGAAGCCGCGGTAGGTGCGGTGCAGGGCGTCCAGATCGCAGTCCGGCCGGTCCATCTGCTCCGGCGTCTCCGGCCGACGCACGGAGAGGTCGGGGACGAGGCGGGAGACGAGGCGGGGCGCGCGGCCGGGCACGGTCAGGAGACCACTGTCATCAGCGCCGATTCCACCGTCAGCCCGGGACCGAAGGCCATGGCACAGACGCGCTCGCCGTCACTGCCGGCACCGTTGGCACCGTTGGCACCGGCTGCGCCGGCCCCCTCGAGGATCTGCTGCAGTACGAAGAGCACGGTGGCGCTGGACATGTTGCCGTAGTCCCGGAGGGTGTCCCGGGCGGGGACGAGTTGGGCGTCGCTCAGCCCGAGGCGGGCCTGCACCCTGTCCAGGATGCTGCGCCCTCCCGGGTGGATGGCCCAGTGCTCGAGCTCGGCGGGGGGCCGCGAGGCCAGCGGCGGCTGGGAGGCTCGATCCGAGGCGCGGTCGGCCGCGAACAGGGGCTCGAGCGCACCGGTGATGTGGTCGTCGATGATGTGCGGGACATAGGTGCCCAGGATCATCTCGAAACCGTGGTCGCCGATGTTCCACGCCATCGCGTCCTCCCCCACCGGGGTCAGCACCGTGGCGAAGCCGTCCAGCCGCAGCGCGGGCCGGGCAGGGGCCCCCGCGGCTGGCACCGGGGGCCTCGGCCGTTCCGCGCCGGTCACCACCGCAGCCCCGGCCCCGTCCGAGAACAGGGAGGCGCCCACAATGGTGTCCTGGTCATTGGCCACGCGCACGTGCACCGAGCACAGCTCGACGCTGACCACCAGCACCACGGCGGCCGGGTCCGCCTCGCAGATCGCCGCGGCCTCGCGCAGAGCCGGGAGGGCGGCGTAGCAGCCCATGAACCCGAGGTGCATGCGCTTCGTGGTGGCCTGCAGGCCGAGCCGGCGGACCAGCTGGTAGTCGGGCCCCGGGGAGAAGAAGCCCGTGCAGGAGACCGTGATGACGTGGGAGATGTCCTCCCGGGAGAGGTCAGGGCAATCGGCCAGTGCCCCGGCGGCCGCCTCCTCGTAGAGATCACCCGCGTGCTCGGTGTAGACCGCATTGCGGGCACCCGTGCTCGGGTTGAGGATGTGGCCGGTGTCCGGCTCGAAGAACAGGCCGGAACCAGACCCGGCGCTGGGAGCCGACCGGCCGGCGTCGCTCCCCTCCGATTCCCACTCCCGCACCACGGAGTGCCGGCGCTCGATCCCCGAGGCGTTGAACGCCGCGGTGACCAGCCGCTGGCCGAGCCGGGTGAGGCCGGGCTGGGCCGCGAGCGCGTCGCGGACCCGTTCCTGGTGCAGCACGGTGGGCGGGACGGCGGTGTGCAGGGACCTCAGCAGGGCGGTCATGCCCCATGGTGTGTGGGTCCCTCACCCGCACACAACCCTTCGCCCTCCACCCGCCCTCCCCCAGCGCAAAGTGACATCACCCCCACCGAAGTGACGTGGTCTCGTCACTTTGCGCCCGGCCGTGGGTGAGGTGCTCGTGACCCATGGGATGGGCTTCACTGGCGAGGCGTCGGACCGGGCACGGCGTAGTCTCGTCGCCGTGCCCGCGACCTCCCCCGCGCCCACCGGCCCCTACCGGCGGATGCCGCTGCAGCCGGCCGGATCCGTGCCGGTGGACTTCACCAGCGTGGGCATCGCGGAGTCGCTCGACACCATCACCCGGTGGCCGGACCACTCGCACACGGTGCATGAACTGCTCTGGAACGACGCCGGCCCCTCCACCCTGCGCGCCGGCCCGCGGACCTGGACGGTCACCCCGAGAATCGGCCTCTGGCTTCCTGCCGGGACCGTGCACTCCGCCGAGGCCCCTGCGGGGACCGTGTACCGGGCCACGTACTTCTCCCTCGAGGTGGCCGGTGAGGCGGCCCGGCCCCTGCCCACGGAACCGGTCTCCCTCCGGGTCACCGTGCTGCTGCGGGAACTGCTGCTGCGGCTGGGCGAGCAGGGGCTGAGCGAGCAGTCACGCCGTCTGACCGAGACCATGGTGTTGGACGTCCTCGCCCCGGCCCCGCACCAGTTCCTCGTCCACGAGCCGACTGCCCGGCTCCTCCAACCGATCGTGGCGGCCGTGGTGGCCGACCCCGCCGATGCCCGGACGCTGGGCGACTGGTCGCAGCACCTCGGGGTCAGCGAGCGCACCATCACGCGGGCGTTCCGGGCGGAGACCGGTTTGGGATTCGCCCGCTGGGTCGGCTCGGTGCGGGTGCAGCGGGCCACCACCCTGCTGGCGGACGGCGAATCGCTCGAGGACATCGCCGAGGCCATGGGCTACCGCAGTCCCAGCGCGTTCGGCGCTGCCTTCCGCAAGCTGACGGGCACCACGCCGAGCACGCTGCGCAGCTGATCTGTCCGAAACGCGACGGAACCCGGCGGTTCATCGGGATTGCTCATTAGCGCACGTCTGTCTACATTATTTAGGCAAGCCTTACCTGATAGTGGCCCGATGCCGGAGCCACGATCTCAGCCCGTCTCATCAGAGTGGAGTCATCATCGTGCGCACCTCCCGCCCCTTCGCCGCCTCGGTTGCCGCCGTCGGCCTGGTCCTCGCCCTCTCCGCATGCGGGTCCGGCACAGCCGCCCCTGCCGCGGATTCCTCCGGCTCCTCCGGTTCCTCCGAGGCCGCCGCCTCCGGTGAGCAGTTTCCTATCGAGGTGGAGCACGCCTTCGGCACCACCACCCTCGAGTCGAAGCCCGAACGGGTGGCCACCGTCAACTGGGCCAACCACGAGGTGCCGCTGGCCCTGGGCGTGGTCCCGGTCGGCATGGCGGCCGCCAACTTCGGGGACGACGACGGCAACGGCGTGCTGCCCTGGGTGGAGGACGAGCTCGCCGAGCTCGACGCCGAGACCCCCGTGCTGTTCGACGAGACGGACGGAATCGACTTCGAGGCCGTCGCGGACACCGACCCGGACGTCATCCTCGCCGCCTACTCGGGCCTGACCCAGCAGGACTATGACACCCTCTCCGAGATCGCCCCCGTGATCGCCTTCCTGGAGACCGCCTGGGGCACCGACTGGCGGGACATGATCCGGCTGAACTCGCAGGGCATGGGCCTGGAGGCCGAGGGGGATGCGCTGATCGAGGACCTCGAGGGCCAGATCGCCGAGACCGCCGCCGAACACCCCGAGCTCGAGGACACCTCCGCGATGTTCCTCACCCACGTGGACACCGCAGACCTGTCCACGGTGAACTTCTACACGGGCCATGACACCCGGACCATGTTCTTCGAGGACCTCGGCATGATCGTGGCCGAGTCCGTCCAGCAGGTCACGGACGAGACCGACCAGTTCTCCGGCTCCGTCTCCGCCGAACAGGTGGACCAGTTCGACGACGTCGAGGTGATCGTCACCTATGGCGACCAGTCCCTGGTGGACACCCTGGAGGCAGACCCGCTGCTCTCCCAGATGCCGGCCGTGGAGAACGGGGCCATCGTGGCCTTGGACGGCACCGGCCCGCTCGGCACCGCCTCCAACCCGACGCCACTGGCCCTGCCCTACGTCCTCGAGGACTACGCGGATCTGCTGGCCGAGGCCGCCGCCGCGTCAAAGTGACCCTGTCCGAGTGACCGCCACCGCCACCGCAGCCACCGCCGCACCCGCCGCCACCGCCGGACTGCCCCCTGCCCTGCGCAGGGGGCAGCGGCACCGCCTGGCCTGGCTCGGGGCCGGGCTCGTGGTGCTGGCACTGCTCTGCGCGGCCTCCGTCGCCATCGGCTCCCGCACCGTGGGCCTGCCCGCGATCCTGGAGATACTGGGATCGCTCGGCGAGCCGTCCGAGGGACTGGACCAGGCCGCCGTCGTGAAACGCATCCCCCGCACCGTGCTGGCTCTGGCGGTGGGAGCCGCGCTGGGCGTGGCCGGCGCCGTGATGCAGGGGGTGACCCGCAATCCACTGGCCGATCCGGGCATCCTCGGCATCAACATGGGCGCCTCGCTGGCCGTGGTGGTCGGCATGGCGTGGTTCGGGATGTTCGCCGCACACCAGATGATCTGGATGGCCATCCTCGGCGCCGCCGTGACCGCCGTGCTGGTCTACGCCATCGCCTCCGCGGGACGCGGCCAGGCCTCCCCACTCAAGCTGGCCCTGGCCGGGGCAGCCCTGACCGCCGTGGCCACCTCCTTCATCACCGCTGTGGCCCTGCCCCGCGGGGACATCTCCGCGAACATCCGGTCCTGGCAGATCGGCGGGGTCGGCGGCGCGGCCTGGGAATCGATCGCTCTCGTGGCCCCCTTCCTGGGGGTCGGACTGCTGCTGGCCCTGGTGAGCGCCCGCAGCCTGAACTCCCTGGCCCTGGGCGACGACCTCGCCGCCGGCCTGGGCGAACGCGTCATGCTCGCCCGCGGACTGGCCGCCCTGTCCTCCGTGCTGTTGGCCGGCGCCGCCACCGCCGTGGCCGGGCCCATCGGCTTCGTCGGCCTCGTGGTCCCGCACGCCTGCCGACTGCTCGCCGGGCCGGACCACCGCTGGCTCCTGCCCTACTCGGCCGTCGCCGGAGCGGGCCTGCTGCTCGCCTCGGACGTGCTCGGCCGGATCGTCGCCCGCCCTGACGAGATCGACGTCGGCATCCTCACCGCCCTGATCGGTGCCCCCTTCTTCATCCACATCGTCCGCCAGCGGAAGGTCCGCGAACTGTGACCACGGCCCTCACGCGCTTCGAACCAGCCGGCACTCCCACCGGCGCTCCCACCGGCACCCCCACCAGCACCCTGCCTCGCACCGGCACCCACGCGAAGGTGACCGGCGCACGGCACCGGCGGCGCCGGCGTCGCACACTGGTGGTCGGCATCCTGGGCGTGCTCGTGGTGGCGGTCTTCGCCGTGTCCCTGATGATCGGGCGCACCTTCTACTCCCCCGCCGAGGTGCTCGGGGTGGTGATCGGTCAGGACGTGGACGGGGCCACGTTCACCGTGGGCACGCTGCGGCTGCCGCGCGCGGTGCTCGCCGTGGTGGCCGGCGCCTGCTTCGGGTTGGGCGGCGTGACGTTCCAGACCATGCTGCGCAACCCGCTGGCCAGCCCGGACATCATCGGCATCTCCTCGGGCGCCTCGGCCGCGGCGGCGTTCGCGATCATCGTGCTCGGGATCGACGGCCCCGCCCGCTCCGCCTTCGCCATTACCGCCGGCCTGGGCGTGGCCCTGCTGATCTACCTGCTTTCCTCGAAGGGCGGAGTCGCCGGCACCCGACTGATCCTCGTGGGCATCGGGATCGCGGCGATCCTCACCTCCCTCACCAACTACCTGCTCTCCCGCGCCGGATCCTGGGACCTGCAGGAGGCACTGCGGTGGCTGACGGGCTCGCTCAACGGCGCGGGCTGGGAACAGGTGCTGCCCACGCTGGTGGCCCTCGCGGTCCTCGCGCCCGTGTTGCTGGGTCAGTCCGTGAACCTGGAGTCCCTCACCCTGGGTGATGACACCGCCGCCGGGCTCGGCGTCCGGGTCAACCGCACGCGGCTGGTGGCGGTGATCGCCGCCGTGGGCCTCGTGGCCTTCGCGACGGCGGCCTGCGGCCCGATCGCGTTCGTCGCCTTCCTGTCCGGTCCCATCGCGGCCCGGCTGCTGGGCCCGAACGGTTCCCTGCTGGTGCCGTCCGCCCTGGTGGGGACGCTGCTGGTGCTCGTGGCCGACGTGGTGGGCCAGTTCGCCATCGGCACCCGCTACCCCGTGGGCGTGGTGACCGGCGTGCTCGGGGCGCCCTTCCTGCTGTACCTGATCGTCCGCCAACACCGCACCGGAGGTACCTCTTGACGACGTTGACCAGCACCCACGAACTGCGGACAGAGGGGTTGGCCGTCGGTTACGGCGAGCGCAGCGTGCTGGCCGGGCTGGAGCTGGAGATCGAGCCGGGGACGGTGACCTCGATCGTCGGGGCCAACGCCTGCGGCAAGTCGACCCTGCTGCGGTCCCTGTCCCGGCTGCTCACCCCCACTGCCGGTCAGGTGCTGCTGGACGGGGCCTCGGTGCATTCGATGCCCGCCAAGAGACTCGCCCGGGTGATGGGCCTGCTGCCGCAGTCCCCCCTGAGCCCGGACGGCATCACCGTGGCGGACCTGGTGGGCCGCGGCCGGCACCCGCACCAGCGGATGTTCCGGGCCTGGTCCAGGGAGGACGACGCCGCCGTGGCTGAGGCCCTGGACGCCACCCAGACCGCCGAGCTGGCCGAGCGCCCCGTGGACGAGCTCTCCGGCGGCCAGCGCCAGCGGGTGTGGATCGCCATGGTGCTGGCCCAGGGCACCGACGTGCTGCTGCTGGACGAGCCCACCACGTTCCTGGACGTCAGCCACCAGATCGAGGTGCTGGACCTGCTCGCGGACCTCAACCGGGACCGGGGCACCACCATCGTGATGGTGCTGCACGATCTCAACCTCGCCGCCCGATACTCCGACCGACTCGTGGCGCTGGAGGGCGGGCGGGTCTACGCGTCCGGGCCGGCCGACGCCGTTCTGACAGAGCAGTGCGTGCAGGACGTCTTCGGACTACGGAGCCAGATCATCAGGGATCCGGTGTCCGGCGGCCCCCTGGTGGTCCCGGTGGGACGGCACCACGGCGGGATGGCGGGCTAGGTCCCGGCCTCAGCACCGGCTCGGGGTACGCTGGGGCGTTATCTTGGTCACTGGCATCCACCGCTGGGACCCAGTCCGCTGCCCCCAGCTGAAGAGCCCCCATGCCCCGCACCGTCCTCCCCTCTTGGCCCGGCGCCGCGTCCCGGGTCCGGCCCGGCACCCCGCGGGTCACCCCAACCGCCGCCCGGGCCCAGTGGGTCGACACCGCCCGTGGCCTCTCCATCGTCCTGGTGGTCCTCCTGCACACGAGCCTGTGGCTCCGCCAGGCCGAGATGCCGCGGATCGAGGCCTTCAGCACCCTGAACCTGGCGTTCGAGGACCTGCGCATGCCGCTGTTCTTCGCCATGGCCGGCCTCTTCGCCACCAAGTGGTTGCGCAGCAGCTGGCGGGAACTGCTGGGGAGCAAGCTGGCGTTGCTGCTGTGGGTCTTCCTGCTCTGGCAGATCCCGATCATCGCCTACCGGATCATCGGCGGCGACCTGCTGCCGGGCATGGTGGAGACCGCCCTGCCACAGCAGCTCGCCACGTGGGCGTGGTCCCCGCTCCGCGCCAACGCCGAGCTGTGGTTCCTGTGGGCCCTGATAGCGTTCTTCCTGGCCGGCCGGCTGTTGCGGCGCGTCCCCACGGGCGTGCTCCTGCTGGGTGCCGCCGCCGTATCCGTCCTCTGGTCCGGGGTCCTCTGGCAGGGCTTCGCCGGATGGGAGCCCGGCGAGATGCGTCATCTGCTGGGCACCGGATTCAACAAGGCGCCGGCCTACTTCATCTTCTTCATCGCCGCGGCGCGCGGCAGCTCCCTGGTGCGCGACGTCGTCCTGCGGGTCCCGAGGACCGTGTGGGCTGCCGCGGCGGCCGGGTGGTTCGTGGTCTTCGTGTGGCTGGACGTGCTGGACGGGCACCGCGGGGTGATCGGGGCGGAGTTCCTCGGCCAGGTCTGCGGAGTGCTCGGCGGGGTGGCCCTGGCCGTGACCCTGCAGTGGATTCCAACGGTGGCACGCGGCTTGGCGTACCTGGGCCGTCACACCCTGGAGGTGTACCTGTCCCACACCACCGTGGTGGTGGCCGCGTGCTGCGCGCTGTACCTGGCGGGCGGCACGGCCGGAAACCCGCTGCTGGCCGTGCCGTGGGCCTGGTGGACCGTCTGGGGTGTCTCGGCGCTGGCGATCGCGGCAGGGCTCCTGGTGGGGCGCGCCTCACGGGCGGTGCCAGCCCTGCGGCCGCTGTTGGAGCCACCCGCCGCCGTCCGGCGCGCGATCACCGGTGACACGGGGCGCGCTGGGTTATCTTCAGAGCGCAGCCAGCCGAGCCTGACGCAGTCCAGCGCCGTCCAGTTGAGCGCGACCCATCCAACAGGAGGAACCACATGACCGAGAACCCGGGGCAGAACCCCTATGGCGCCCCGCAGGGTGGCTACCAGCAGGGTGGCTACCCACAGGGTGGCTAGGCGCAGGGTCAACCGGCCTATGTCACCAACTCTCCGCAGCAGGTGGAGGCGGACAAGGCGTCCCAGCTCTCCCTGGTGTTCGGCATCATCGGCCTGTTCTTCTTCGGGATCGTGTTCGGACCGTTGGCCCTCGTGCAGGCCAGCAAGGCCGAGCGGCTGGGCTCCGCCGCCACCGCCGGCAGGATCCTGGGCTGGATCGGCACGGTGTTCGGCGTCCTGGGCCTGATCTGGTTCGTCTTCATCATGATCGCCTTCTTCTCGGCGTTGGCCTCGTACTCCTACTGATCCGCCTCGGCGCTCACGCTTGAAGTCGAAGAACCCACCCATTAGGGTTAGGTGAGCCTTACCTCTCTTCGAAAGCAGCCATGACCGAGACCGCCATCCAGGCCTATCCGACCACCCGTGCCTACCGGACCCGCGTGGCCCGGATCAGCCAGCTCAGCGAGCACTTCGTGCGGTTCACCTTCACGGACGGGGACCTGCGGCACTTCGGCACCGGCGGGCTGGACCAGCGCATCAAGCTGATGATCCCCCGGGCAGACGGGACCCTGCCGGAGGTCGGCCTGTTCACTGAGCCCGCCCCGCCGATGATGGAGTGGTACACCCGCTGGCGCGAACTGCCGGAGGCCGAGCGCAACGCGATGCGCACCTACACGGTGCGGGACATCCGCCCGGAGGACCGCGAGGTGGACATCGACTTCGTGCTGCACGGCACCGAGGGGCCGGCGTCCGCGTGGGCCATGGGGGCCGGCGTCGGGGATGAGATGGTGATCATCGGGCCGGACGAACGCTCCGAGACCGGCGGCCGCGGCCGCAGTGGGGGCATCGAATGGGACCCGGGTGAGGCCCGGACCGTGTTGCTGGTGGGAGACGAGACGGCGGCCCCGGCCATCTGCTCCATCCTGGAGACCCTGGGCGCGGAGTACTCGGGACACGTCTTCATCGAGGTGCCCGGAGCGGCGGACATCCTCCCCGTGGACACCAACGCGGCGGTGCAGCTGAACTGGCTGGCCCGCGGGGACCGCCCCCACGGCGAGGTACTGACCGAGGCCGTGCAGGCCTGGGGCCGCGAATACGGGGCCGAGGTGGCCGGGAGCGGAGCCTCGGAGACCGCCCTCGCCGAGGTGGATCCGGAGGCCACCCTCTGGGACGTCCCACCGGAGAGCCCGCACGGACACTGGTACGCGTGGCTGGCCGGCGAGGCCGGGGCCATCACCGGGCTACGGCGCCACCTCGTCAAGAGCCTGGGGATCGATCGCAAGTGCGTGTCCTTCATGGGCTACTGGAAGCAGGGGCGCGCGGAGGGCTCCTGACCCGAGGCCCCCGGCCTGGGCAACTCACCTCACGAACGGATCGTCCCTTGTACGGGGCGGTCAGTCACCGAACCAGGCGTGGGAGAGGTCTGCGTAGCGACCGCCGGCCGCCCGCAACTGCTCATGGGTCCCGGACTCGACGATCCGTCCGCCCTCCATCACCAGGATGCGGTCCGCGCTGACGGCCTGGCTGAGCCGGTGGGCCACCACCAGGGCACTGCGCCCCGCCAGGATCCGTGCCGCGGCAACGTCCAGCTGCCGGGCGCCGGCCGAGCTGGCCTCAGCCGTCGCCTCGTCCAGCACCACCAACTGCGGGTCGGCGAGCACCACCCGGGCCAGGGCCAGCATCTGCAGTTGCATGGGGTCCAGCCGGTGCCCGTCCTCGCCCACCTCGGTGTCCAGACCGTGCGGCAGCTGCGCCACCCACTCCGCCCCCACCGTGGCCAACGCCGACTCCAGGTCCTCCACACGTGCCCCGGGCCGGGCCACCCGCAGGTTCTCCGCCACGGTGGTGGCGAAGCCGTGCACCTCCTGGGACACCATGGTGACGTGCCCGCGCAGGCTCACCGGCTCCGCCTCCGTCAGCTCCACGCCGCCGAGCCGCGCGGTTCCGGCCGTGGGGGCCACCATGCCTGCCGCGATCTGCGCCAGCGTGGACTTGCCGGCCCCGGTGAACCCGACGACGGCCACCACCTCCCCCGGACCGATCTCCAGGTGGACGTCATGCACGGCAGGGGTTCCGTCCCGGTAGGTATGGCAGATTCCGGCCAGTTCCAGCGCACCGCCGTGCAGCTGCCCCGTGCGCACGGGCACGGGGAGGTCGATGACCCCGGTCATCCGGGCCAGTGACGCCCCGGCGGACTGGACCTGATCGAACATGCCGACCAGGGCACCGATCGGGTTGAACAGTCGGTGAAACAGCAGGGCAGCCGTGGTCACGGCGCCGGCGGTGACATATCCGCCGGTCACCAGCAGGTACCCGGCGCCGAGCAGGGCCGCGAGCACCACGGCCTCGGCCCGGTTGTTCCGGCTGAAGGCCCGGGTGAGGAAACCGAACACCCCGATGGACAGGTCGCGGGCCTGAGCGGAGGCCGCGTGGATGCGCTCGAGCTCAGGCCCCTGGGCATCATAGGCGCGCAGTGTTCGGGCGCCGGAGACCCCGCCGAGCAGACGGGACGCGCGGGTGCCGAAGGCGGCGCGCTCCTGGCGGTAGATCGGCCCGGAGCGCGGGAGGTACCAGCGCAGAGTGGTCCAGTACATCGGGACGGCCAGCAGCCCCACAAGGCCGAGCCGCCAGTCCACCACCGCCAACCCGGCCCCTGAGACCACCACCGTGAACAGCGACTGCACCACCAACGGGACCACCGTGGTGGCCGCCTGACTCACCTCCCGGGCGTCCTCGGCCACCCGGGACACCAGGTCACCGGTCTCGGTGCCGTCCAGCCGCGCCGAGCCGATGCGCAGGGCACGGTCCATCACGGCCTCACGCAGCCCCGCCACGGTGGGTTCGGCGGCGCGCGCCAACCATGCCTGGCCGGCCCAGGCGCAGACAGCGGCCACCAGCCCGGCACCGGCGACGGCGGCCGCGGCCCACCAGATGGCGCCGGCCGGATCGAGGGGGCTGGCTCCAGTGCCACCGCCAGACGCGGTGGCTCCGTTGTCCGTGGCGGCCCCGCCGTCCCCGGCGGCCAGCAGCACGTCCACCAGCCATCCGATCACCATGGGCGCCACCAGACCCGCGACGGCTGCCAGCAGACCCACGATCCCCACCAGTGTCACGAATCCGCGCTGGCCGAGGGTATGCCGCCAGAGCATCCGGAAGGAGTCTGCCGGGCGGGCCAGGGGCAGGGAGCCGGTCGCGGTTTCGGTTGCGGGACCGGTCTCGGACTCAGTCTCTGATTCCGGACCGGGCTCTGGTTCCGGACCGGGATCCACCGCAGCGAACCGGGTCATCGGGCCACCGCCGTCCGGTAGGCGTCCGAGCTCTCGCTCAAGGACTGGTGGGTCCCCGTGGTGCTGGTGCCATCTCGGTGCACGTGCACCACGGTGTCCGCCACGGCCAGGAACGCCGGTGAAGAGGTGACCACCACGGTGGTGCGAACCGCGGTGTCCACGGCGTCGCCGACGGTGCTCCCCCGGGCACCGGACCGCAACGACTTCACACCCTGTGCGATCTGGTACTCGGTGACGGCGTCCACTGCGCTCGTGGGCTCGTGGAGGACGAGCACCGCAGGATCGGCGTGCAGGGCCCGGGCCAGGGCGATGCGCTGGCGCTGGCCACCCGAGAGATTGCGGCCACCCTCGTCCACGCGGTGACCCAGACCGTCCGTGAGGTGCCCGATGATCTCGGCGGCACCGGCTGCGGCGAGCACCTCGGGGTCCACGTCACGGCCGGATTCGGCATCCTCGTGATGCAGGACGATGTTGGACCGCACGGTGCCGGAGAACAGGTCCACCCGGTGCGGTGCCACCACCAGGTGCGCCGCCAGCCGAGGAGTCAACAGGCTGCGCGGATGCCCTCCGATCAACACCGTCCCGGCGGAGTCACCGAGTCCGTCCACGGCTTCCAGGATCCTCCCGGCATGGACGGGGTCCTCCACCACCAGGGCCAGGAACCGGCCCGGCGGCACGTCCAGGTCGAGGCGGGCGCCGCACCCGGGCCGGGCGCCGCCGTCGTGCTCCTGCCCTGTTGCCGCCGGCACCGTGCCCAGGGCCAGGCCGGTGATCCGCAGGCCGGCCGACTCCGGCACCTGTTCGCCCGTCTGCTCCGCCGGGACGGCGTTGAGGAAGGCCGCGATCCGCCGGGCCGCCCCGTGCGATCGGGCGAAGGTCCCGACCATCGCGGTGATGGTGCGCACCGGCTCCTGGAAGAACACGGCCACGCCGACCACCGAGACCAGCGCGCCGAGGCTCAGGTCCCCAGACAGCACCCGTTGCCCGGCCACCAGCAGCACCAGAGCGAGCACCACGGCGGTGCCGAAGGTCCCGATCGCCTCCAGCCTGCCGCTGCGCTCGGCCGTCACGGCGCCGGCCCGCCCCGCTCGCTGCGAGGCCTCACGGTAGTGGGCGCTCGCCCAGCGTTCACCGCCACCCGCGCTGAGCACCCGCAGTCCTGCCAGGATGTCCCCGGCCCGGCGGCTGGCCAGACCGATCGCGTCCTGCTGCACGGTGGAGTGCCGGGAGATGGACCGCGCCGGCAGGGCCACGAGCAGCAGGCTGATCGGCACCCCCACGAGCACCACGATGCCGACCGCCACATCGGTGGCCAGCAGATACACCGAGACCGCCACCAGGCCGATGACCGCGGAGCCACCGGCCGCGATCTGCCGGAACACCAGAGAGGTGACATCGGCGTCGGCCGAGGACAGGGACAGCACCTCGCCCGCGTTGGAGCGGGCGGCCACGGCCCCCGAGGTCAGTGGCACCTCGGCGACCTCCACGCGCAGCGCGTGGGCCTCCTGCTGCAGGGCGGTGTTGGCCAGCCGGGCACCGAAACGGTAGCCCAGGGACAGCACCGTGAAGAGCACCCCGATCCCCACCAGGCTCAACACCATGGCCACGCCGTCCAGGGGGACGATCGCCACGTCCACCATGATCCCGATCGCAATCGGCACGAAGGCCTCACACACCTGCCAGAGCGTCATCAGCGTCAGGCTGCCGGCCACTCGGCCCTTGCGGCGGCGGACGGCACGCCACAGCAGTGCGCCGGCGGTGGCCGGAGGGGCTTCCGACGATGCCGACCGCAGCGCATGTGGAGAGACCCGCGGAGGGACCTGCGGAGCAGATGACGTCGGCATGCTCAGACTCCTCGCGACGGGTGGTGGACACCGGACTGCGGACACCGGCATGCTCCACTGTTCCACAATCCCGCACCCTGTCCGGGCCCGTTCCACCGCGGGCGATTGGAAGAGCCGCGGCCCGGTGTGACAGGGTCGTGCGGAGAGGGTCGACGGCACGGAGCCTGGCGCGAGCCACCGCCACGGGGAAGGTCCCCAGGCGTGCCGGACGGGGAGGGCATGCGCCAACGCACGGACTGGGTGGATGCCGCCAAGGGACTCTCGATCGTCTTGGTGGTCGTCCTGCACTCCACCTTGTGGCTGTATCAGGCCGGGTTGGTATCCGACCCAGGTCTCAATCGCTTCAATGCCGTGTTCGAGTCCGTCCGGATGCCCCTGTTCTTCGCGATGTCCGGGCTGTTCGCCGCCAAGTGGCTGCGCGCCCCGTGGTCCGAGTTGCTGCATTCCAAGGTCTCGGTGCTGTTGTGGGCCTTCGTCCTGTGGCAGGTCACGGTCTTCGGGTACCGAGTGGCCGGCGGGGCCATCCTCCCCGAGGTGACGGACGGGAACCTCCGCAGCCAGGTCCTGTTCCTGATCGTCAGTCCCGTACGCCCCAACGCAGAGCTCTGGTTCCTGTGGGCACTCATGGTCTTCTTCCTGCTGGGCCGGCTGTTGTGGCGGCTTCCTCCCGCCCTGGTGCTGGTCACGGCGGCGGGAGCCTCGGTGCTCTGGTCCGGCATGGTGCAACCCGCGATCGGCGACGAGATGCGTGATCTGCTCGGCGCCGGGCTCTTTGCCTTCCCCCAGTACTTCGTGTTCTTCCTCGGCGCGGCGCTGTTCAGTGCCGGCATCCGCCGGCAGGTGGACCGAACACCCTGGCCCCTGGCCGCCGCAGTACTGGTGGTGTGGACCGCACTGTTCGCCGGGTGGCGGGTGCTGGAGCCGGCCCACGGAATCCCCGGCGCCGTGTTCCTGGAGCAGTGCGCCGGTGTGCTGGGCGGGGTGGCCCTGGCCGTGTTGCTGCAGCGAGTGGGGCCGTTGGCTCATCTGGGTCGGCATACCCTGGAGGTGTACCTGTCCCACACGGTCTTCATCGTGGCCGCGGCGTGCCTGCTGCATCTGGTGGACGTGGAGGTGGCGGACTGGCCGGCCTCGGCCGCGGTGGCCGTGGTGGTCCCGGTGGTGATCGCGCTGGGGTTGCTGGTGGGCCGCGCCGCCGCCGGGACATGGGTACTGGATGCCCCCGAGACCTTCCGGCGAGCGCTCTCCGGCCGGGCGGCGGACTGAACAGACGGGACTGACATCGGCGTTTCTACCGGGCTTCGGGCCAAGCACCTGCGTAGTTTGGGAGCACCGTCTCAAGTCGACCACCACCAGCGAACAGTCCCTCGTGTGCTTCCCCGGCAATCCCCCGCGAGGTTCCGGATCGTCCTGAATGGAGCCTGACGTGACCGACCACATCACCGCACCGCACCCCTCGCAACCCTCCGCCGAGAACTCCGACTCCCCGGCCCGGCCCGGGCTGTCCCGCCGCCGGCTGCTGCAGGGCACCGCCGCCATGGGTGGCCTCCTCGCCTTCGGCACCGCGGTCTCCGCGTCCACCGCACCGGCCTTCGCCGCCACCGTCAGCCGCCCTGACATCATCTCCGCGGAGAGCTGGGGCGCCACCGCACCGTCGGGCTCGCTGTCCCGGATCGACCGCCGCCCCGGGCACCTCGTCATCCACCACACCACGCATGAGAACGCCTCCGACTTCTCCGATGAGGCGGCCCGGGAGGTGGCCCGGCTGATCCAGCGCAACCACAAGACCAACGGCTGGGCGGACACCGGACAGCAGTTCACCGTGGCCCGCGGCGGCCAGATGCTCGAGGGACGGCAGGGTTCGCTCACCGCCGTGGTGGACGGCACCCGCTTCATCGAGGGCGCGCACGCCTACGGGTTCAATGACCAGTCGGTGGGCATCGAGGTCGATGGGATGTACATGAGCGACCTGCCCACGGACGCCCAGTGGGACTCCCTGGTGCACCTCAGCGCCTTCATCTGCGAGCGGTACGGGATCGACGTGGACAACATCATCGCCCATCGCGACGCCCCGGGAGCCCAGACCCTGTGCTGCGGCGACGCCTTCTACGCGAAGCTGCCAGCACTGCGCAAGGAGGTCCGGTCGGCGCTGGCCCACGGGGTCGACGCCGGCCCGGGAACCTCCCGGGACTACCCCACGGTGCGCCGTGGAGACGAGGGGGACGCGGTGCGCCGCGTCCAGGTCACCCTCACCGGGATCGGGCACCAGCCGGGCGCGGCCGACGGCGTGTACGGCCAGGCCACTGAGCAGGCGGTGCGGGAGTACCAGTCCGCGATCGGCACGGGCGTTGATGGCGTGGTCGGCCCGCGGACCTGGGGCGCCCTGGCCACCCACCACGCTGCCGGGGCCACGGTGCGCTCCGGGGACGCCGGGACCGAGGTCGAGTACCTGCAGCGTGGCCTGAAGGCCTCGGACGGGGCGGACCTGGCCACGGACGGTATCTTCGGGGAGCAGACCCAGGCCGCAGTCAAGGGCTTCCAGTCCTCGCGCAGCCTGACGTCCGACGGGATCGCCGGGCCGAACACGTGGGGCGCCCTCAAGTCAGCCCGATAGCGGGCCCTACCCTCCGGCACCTCGGAGCGGGCAGGATATCGAGCATCGCGCTCATTCGATCTCACTGCACCACCTATCGCACCTAGGAGGCCACCGTGAACTCACTCGCCCTGGCTGTTGTCGGGGTCGCCATGATCCTGCTCGGCTACTTCCTGTACTCGAAGTTCATCTCCCGCCGCATCTTCAAGCTCGA
Source organism: Citricoccus nitrophenolicus (assembly GCF_047305825.1). Taxonomy (GTDB): domain Bacteria; phylum Actinomycetota; class Actinomycetes; order Actinomycetales; family Micrococcaceae; genus Citricoccus; species Citricoccus nitrophenolicus. Next base: position 1,050,464 of record NZ_CP063070.1, read on the forward strand.
CCCGGACTACGAGACGCCGGCGCACCGCTACGAGGACGGCGTCGATTTCGTGCCGACCAACAAGTGGGTGCTCTGGGGTCACCACTTCACCTCCGTGGCCGGTGCGGCGCCCATCGTCGGTCCCGCCGTGGCCGTGATCTGGGGCTGGCTGCCGGCGTTCCTCTGGGTCACGCTCGGCACCGTGTTCTTCGCGGGCATGCATGACATGGGCTCGCTCTGGGCCTCGGCCCGCCACAAGGGACTGTCGATCGGCACCCTGTCCGGGAAGTACATCGGCCGGCACGGTCGGAACCTCTTCCTCGTGGTGATCTTCCTGCTGCTGCTCATGGTCAACGCGGTGTTCGCCGTGGTCATCGCCGGGCTGCTGGTCTCCACCCCCACCGCGGTCATCCCCACCTGGGGTGCGATCGTGGTCGCCCTGCTCATCGGCCAGGCGATGTACCGCCTGAAGTGGAGCCTGCCGATCGTCTCCGTGGTCGGCGTGCTGGCCCTGTACGGCCTGATGTTCGTCGGGGACGCGTTCCCGATCGTCCTGCCGGACACGATCCTGGGCATGAGCGCCACCGCCTTCTGGATCGTCGTGCTGTTCCTCTACGCGGGCGTGGCCTCGCTGTTGCCGGTGTGGGTGCTGCTGCAGCCACGCGACTACATCAACGGCCTGCAGCTGTTCATCGGCCTGGGCATCCTCTACCTGGCCATCATGATCTCGACGCCGACGGTCGTTGCCCCGGCCGTCAACCAGAACGTCCCGGAGGGCACCCCCAGCCTGTTCCCGCTGCTGTTCGTCACGATCGCGTGCGGTGCCATCTCCGGCTTCCACGGCATCGTGTCCTCCGGCACCAGCTCGAAGCAGCTGAACCGGGAGCCCGACGCGCGGCTGGTCGGCTACTTCGGCGCCGTCGGGGAGGGCCTGCTCGCCCTGGGCACCATCATCGCGACGACGGCCGGTTTCCGCACGCTGGCCGAGTGGGAATCCGTGTACGCGGCCTTCAACGAGGGCGGGGTTGCCGCGTTCGTGTCCGCCGGCGGGGACATCATCAACGCGGGGCTGGGCATCCCGTCCTCGCTGTCCGCGACGATCCTGGCCACCATGGCGGTGCTGTTCGCGGCCACGACGATGGACACCGGGGTCCGGCTGCAACGCTTCGTGGTCTCCGAGATCGGCGAGATCATGGGGATCAAGATCAATGTCCTGGTCTCCACCCTGGTGGTGCTGGCCTGCACCATGGGCCTGGCCTTCGGCGCCGGTGGGGACGGCTCCGGCGGCATGGTCATCTGGCCGCTGTTCGGGACGACCAACCAGCTGCTGGCGGCACTGACCCTGTCCATCATCGCGATCATGCTGATCCAGCGGCGGCGGCCCGTCCTGCCCGTCCTGATCCCCCTGGTGTTCGTGCTCGTGGTCAGCATCTACGCCCTGATCGTGCAGATGGGACAGTTCCTGGCGGAGCAGAACTGGCTGCTGCTGATCCTGGACATGATCATCCTGGTCGCCGCAGTGTGGGTGGTGGTGGAGGCCGCCTCGTCGATGAACCGGGCCCGGAAGGATCCGGCCGTGGACGAGAACGCCGAGGCCGACGAGCTCGACCCGTCCACTCGGTTGTAGGGACGGCCGCATGGCGACGAGGTGGAGGAGCCGGCTGTCCGGTCTGGCAGCCGGTCTCCACGACTTCTACGCCGGCCCGTACCGAGCCACGTTCGCACGCGCCCGGCGGGACGAGGAGGACCTGTTCATGATGATGGTCTTCTCCGAGGCCCTGGGCGTGCCCAATCCCGCCAATTACTACACCGTGGAGCTCATGCCAGTGGTCTATGAACGCTTCCACGAGTGGCACCGACGCATGGGGATGGACCGCTCTCCCCTGGACTCGATCTCATGCTGTTGAATCATCTGGCGGACCGCCGGATTCTGTTCTTCGGCGGCAAGGGCGGGGTCGGGAAGACCACCCTGGCCTCTGCCACCGCCTCCGCCCTGGCCCGCACCGGCAAGACCGTCCTGCTGGTCTCCACCGACCCCGCCCACAACCTGGGCCACCTCTGGGACCGGCAGGTCGGCTCCGGGCTCGTGCACCTGGCGCCGGGCATCACCGGCACGGAGGTGGACCCCGGGACCACCGCTGCCGCGCACCTGTCCGCGGTCTCGGCCACGGTCAAGGGAATGATGCCCGAGCACCTGCACCGGGAGGTCGAGCGGTACTTCGACCTGGCCCGCGCCTCTCCGGGGACCCATGAGGCCGCGATGCTCGAGCGGATCAGCGAGATCGCGACCACGGGGTTGGAGAGCCACGATGTCATCATCTTCGACACCGCCCCGACCGGGCACACCATCCGCCTGCTCGACCTGCCGCGGCTGATGACAGCGTGGACCGAGGGGCTGCTCTCCCGGCGGACCAAGACGGAACGCTTCGCGGACGCGTTGAAGGGGCTGGAGCCCCGGAGCCGGGGCGGGAGCCAGGGCGAGGCCCGGACCGGTGGCAGGGGTTCGGCTCCACGCAGTGCCCAGGAATCCCGTGACGCACGGATCCGCAGCATCCTCGAGGCCCGGCAGGCCCTCTTCCACCGCATGCACGGTCTGCTGACGGATGCAGACCTCACCGCGTTCGTGGTGGTGCTGACGGCGGAGCGGCTCCCGGTATTGGAGTCGGTGGCGCTGCACGGGGAGCTCACGCAGACCGGGCTGGATGTGGCGGCCCTGGCGGTCAATCGCCGCTCCCCCACCGACCAGGGCGAGTTCCTCGCGCAGCGCCACGCCGCAGAGGCCGACCATCTGGCCTCCCTGCAGTCCCAACTGCCTGAGGTGCCGGTCGAGGAGGTCCCGTTGCTCGGCGGAGAGATGACGGGGCCGGCCGCCGTACAGCGGTTCGCTGAGCTGTTGGGCTGAAGATCACGCGGACGAGCACGCTGAAGAACACGCTGAGGGGCACGGAGCCCGGCGGTTCCGGTTTCTTGCGGAAACGGGACCACGGGTTCGGTGGGCCGACGGTGCCGCGCGACCGGCCGGCGTCGTGCTCCTTAAACGCCCGTGCGGGCCACCCCCGAGGGGATGGCCCGCACAGTGCGAGATGGTGCAGGTGAAGTGCTGAGGATCAGCGCTTCGAGAACTGCGAGGCCTTGCGGGCCTTCTTGAGGCCGGCCTTCTTGCGCTCCACCACGCGGGCGTCGCGGGTCAGGAAGCCTGCCTTCTTGAGCTCGGCGCGGTTGTGCTCGCGGTCGATCTCGTTCAGGGACCGGGCCACGCCGAGACGCACGGCACCGGACTGGCCGGAGGGGCCACCGCCGGTGATGCGGACGACGACGTCATAGGCGCCCTCGAGCCCGAGCAGCTTGAAGGGGTCGTTGACCTCCTGCTGGTGCAGCTTGTTCGGGAAGTAGTTCTCGAGGCTACGGCCGTTGATGGTCCACTGGCCGGAGCCCGGAATCAGGCGCACGCGGGCGATGGCCTGCTTGCGGCGTCCCACGGCTCCGCCGCCGACGGTCAGTGCCGGGCGCTCGGAGACGGCAACGGACTCGGGGGTGCTCGTGGACTCGGAGGTGTAGCTGGTCAGCTCCACTTCCTCGGTGGACTCATTCTCGTTGAGAGTCATGGTTCTCCTTGAAGGATTTGGTGGCGGGCTGACCGACTACTGGGCGACCTGGCCGATTTCGAATGTCTTGGGCTGCTGAGCGGCATGCGTGTGCTCGGCACCGCGGAACACCTTCAGCTTGTGCATCTGCTCTGCGGACAGGGAGTTCTTCGGGAGCATGCCGCGCACGGCCTTCTCCACGGCGCGCACCGGATTCTTCTCCAGCAGCTCCGCGTAGGAGACGGAGGAGAGGCCGCCCGGGAAACCGGAGTGCCGGTAGGCGCGCTTCTTCTCGAGCTTGGCGCCGGTCAGGGCGACCTTCTCGGCGTTGATGATGATGACGAAATCGCCCATGTCCGTATGGGGGGCGAAGGTCGGCTTGTGCTTTCCGCGCAGCAGTGTTGCGGTCTGGCTGGCAAGACGACCCAGCACGACATCAGTGGCGTCAATGACGTGCCACTGGCGATCGGCGTCGCCGGGCTTAGGGGTGTACGTACGCACGTTGTTTGCCTTCGTGTTCGGTGTCGGTTACAGCTTTCCGGTCCCCGATCGTGAAATCGCGAGGCCGGTCACTGAGTTCATCGGTGCGCAGCCGGTACGTCAGGTGAGGACTGACGAGAGGCCGGGTCCGAAAGCTTCCCGACGGCGCCCCGGGCTATAGCGACCATGCAACCAGGCCACCCGTGGGCGCAACGAATCCGGGAATGGACACGCACAACGAAGGTCAATACTACCGTGTCCACGCGATCGGGGCAAAAGTGCGGCCCGCGACCACTCCCTGGCGCCGCGCTGACCCCATCCCCACCCCGAATCCCCCACCCCGTTGAGCGCGCCGCAGTGCCCCGGAGGACCGCGCCTCTCGCTGGCGAGGCCCGGGATGGCCGCGGCGGCATCCGCAGCGTCAGGGGGCTGACCCACGACGACGGCGCCGACCAACTTCGCCACAGCCGTCGCCCTGGCCGGGCGGAGCCGGAGCGCGGGCGGCGCGGGTGGTGAGGGTGGCGCGGGCGGCGTGGGCGGCGCGGGTGGTGAGGGTGGCGCGGGCGGCGTGGGCGGCGCGGGTGGTGAGGGTGGTGAGGGCTCATATCAGCCGCAGCCTGTGCCGGAGAGGTCAGCCGCCACCCACTCCTCCACAGGTGACCCATCCTTGGCGTGTCATCCACAGATTCTCAAATGCCCTTCCTCCCACCCTCAGGCCGTGATCGAATGGGCCTATTCGAACATGTGTTCCCATCGAGGGCCGATCATCGGAGAAGCAGGAAGGGAGGGCGGCATGAACGGCATGAACGGCAAGGACAGCAAGGACAGCAAGGACCAGTTCGATCAGAAAGGATCTCCAGAGCCGCCTGGCGAAGCCAACCTCGCCCTGGGGGAACTTCCCCTCGGCCAGCTGTTGGGGCTCCTCTACGCGGCCACCCGGGCCGTGACAGATCGCCTCTCGGCGCCGGACGCTCTCCGCGAGGTGTCACCCATGGTCCTGGCGAGTGCGGCTGAAGGCCCCCTGGGCGGGACTGCGGCCGGCCCCAGGGATTGGGGAGCCATGCTCTCAGATCCGGGAGACGCGCCGACTGCACCTGCTGCACCTGCTTGGCCCGCCGCGTCCGCTGCACCTGCTTCGCCTGCTTCGCCTGCTTCGCCTGCGACCAGCTCTACATCTGAATCTGACGCACTCCTGGGAGCGTCATCCGCTTCCACAGGCACCGCCGTCACCTTGCCGACACTTCAGCAGGTCCTGGAGAATATCGGGCGGTCGCTCACCGCGGCCCAGATGTCCGTAGCGGGTCATGCCGTGGAGACCTTTGAGAACCCAGCCGAGCGCCAACGACTCCTGGGGCTCCCCATGGGCAAGACGGCGTTCCGTGATGTCACCGACTATCTGAAAACGGCCCTGCGTATTGACGGCACCGAGGCCCGCCGACGCATCCGCTGGGCCGCCGCACTTCGCCCCGCCCAGGCGCTGTCCGGGGCGGTCCTCCCAGCGCGTCTGCCCCTCCTGTCCGAAGCCGTCCAGGACGGCGCGGTGGACCGAGTTGCGGTGGACGTCATCACCCAGGCCGTGGAGACTGCCCGCCAGATGGCCAGGCGGGTCGGAGCGGATCCGCAGACCGTCGGCCCCCTGTTGGAGGACGGCGAGGAGCGGCTGGTCTCTCAATCCCTGTCCGTGGACCCAGGCACCCTGCGCAAGGTGAGCAACCACTGGCTGAGCTGGTTCGAGGCCACCGTGGACCCGGACGGTGCCGAGCCGAACGATGCCGACCTCCCGCAGATGCAGGGCATGATCCGTCAGGGCAAGCGCAACGGCCTGCACCACTGGTTGCTGGCCGTCAACGACGTGCAGAACGAGTACCTGGAGACGATCGTCGGCGCCGCCACAAACCCCCGCGCCACCTACCGCGGCCAGGCCGCATCAGGCGAGTCAGGCCAGCCAGCTGGGTCAGGTGATTCGGTCGAGTCAGGCCGGCCCGCCGAGGCCGGCGTGCCGGGCGACTGGAGCGCAGGCCGGTTGACGGCGGAGGTGCTGTCGGAGGGGTCATCAGGGCTGCCTCACGGGGCGGACGAGTTCACCGCCGTACCCGCGCTTGATCCCCGTTCGAGGAATCAGCAGCAGCTGGACGGCCTCATCGCGTGCATCGCGGGCGGGCTGACCCTGATCGAGTCGGACCGCCTCCCCTCCTCTGGCGGTCAGCGCCCGCAGGTGGCCGTCACCATCGACTATCACACCCTGCTGGGAGACCTGGAGAAGGCCGGCACCCTCTCAGCCGAGGACCTCAGTCAGTTCGAGTCATCAGCGGCTTTCACGGGCACGGTCCACCCGAACACCATCAGGGCCATGGCCTGTGATGCGGACATCCTCCCGGTGGTCCTCGGCTCGCAGGGCGAGGTGCTGGACGTCGGACGAGCCCAGCGGCTCTTTCCCACCCGGTTGCGCCAGGCGATCGCTGCACGGGATGGCGGATGCACCGCCCCCGGGTGCTGGATCCCCGCGCCGTGGTGCGAGGCACACCACGTGGAGCACTGGGAACACGGCGGACCCACGTCCGTGGAGAACGGGGTACTGCTCTGCGTCCATCATCATCACGCGGTGCATTCAGGCGCCTGGGACATCGATATGAGATCCGGCAGCCCGTGGTTCATCCCTGCGCCCTATCTGGATCCTCGCAGGCAGCCACAGCGAAACCTCTACTGGCGGCAGCGGTGAGCTCACTGATGCGCTGCCCTGTGCCTGGCCTCAGGATGTCTGGACACAGCGCACCGGGCCCCAGGACGTCCCGTGCTCGGTTAGGGTCGCGTCCGCCGGGCCCGCGTCCCCTCGGCGCGGGCAGCCAGCGCGGCAGGATCGGAACCGGCGTCAGGGTATTCGACGTGATCAAGGACCAAGGCGTGCGGCGGGGCCAACCGGGTCTGCGCATCACGCACCATGGCCTCGAGGCGTCCGGCCACCCAGCCGACGGGGTGACGCCCTTCCCCCACTTGCACTGCAGCCGCAACGAGGGCCCGCACCATGTTGTGGCAGAAGGCGTCGGCCCGCAGATGAGCGGTGATGAGTCCAGTCTGGTGATCGCGTGTGAAGCCGAAGTCCTGGAGTTCGCGGATGGTGGTGGCGCCGTCCCGCGGCTTGCAGAAGGTCAGGAAGTCGTGGAGGCCGAGCACGGACCTCGCCTCGGCGTCCATGAGCCCCACGTCCAGTTCCTGCTGATGCCAATACGTGAAGCGTCGGTTCAGGGGATCCCGTTCCGCGGACGAGTCGATGATGGCATACCGGTAGGACCGCCACAGCGCCGAGAATCTCGCGTCGAAGCCCTCGGGTGCCAGCGAGGCCCGCAGGATCACCACAGCGCCTCCCTCCCGGCTCAGGGCGCCGTTCAGGCGCCGCACCAGAGTCGGCGCCGGCTCCAGACTTTCCCGATGACGAGTCACCGCAGCCCACTCGGCCTCAGTCAGATCGAAGTGCACCACCTGACCCCGGGCGTGGACCCCGGCATCCGTCCTGCCGGCGACGACCGTGCGCACGCGACGGCGGATGATCATGGCCAGCGCCTCCTCCAGGACACCCTGCACCGTCGGCAGACCCGGCTGGGTGGCCCAGCCGTTGTATTCCGTGCCGTCATAGGCGAGATCGAGGCGGACGCGGATGAGCGCGGGAGACGGCGTGGGCATGGAGACCATTCTAGATACCGGCATTGCCCAAATCCCGGGTCGGGCCGGGTCCCGGGCCAGAATGGACAGCATGGAATCGACCCTTGCGCCGTGGCTGGCCTATCTGTTGACCGTCCTGCCCGGAGTGGCCCTGGTGGGCGTGGTGGTGGCGCTACTGCCCCGTCAGGCCCATGGAGCGCGGATCCTCATGCTGATCCTCGGATTCATCTTCACTCGGGATGCCCTGAGCACGCAGGGACTGTGGGAGTTCGGCGTGGTCGGCAACGGCGCCGAATCAGCGAGTGCCGGCAGCGGCATACCAACCCTGTGGCTGCGCTTTACCGACGACCCCCTCGCGCTACTCGTCATGGCCGTGGCATCCCTGGCGCTGGTGGCGGGAGTCCTCTGGGCCTGCCGGGATCTCCGCTGGACGGTGTTGTGGGCCGGCCGGCGCTGGTGGACGTCACTGCTCGTGGGGCTGCTCGGAGCGGCGCTGATCGTGCTGCCGTTCCTGTTCCTCTACGGGACGATCGGGCAGTGGTTCCCCGCCCTTCACTCCGTGGCCCCCGCGCTGGTAACCCCCGCCGTTCCCGTGGACAACCGAGGTGGCGCCGTGGCCGGCGGAGTGCTCCTGGTGCTGGCTCTCTTCGCCCTCTGCGGGAATCTCGTGGAGGAGGTCCTCTTCCGCGGCTTCCTCCAGGCCCACCTCGAGGACCAGCTTCCCGGCAGGACCGGCCGGTGGCGGGCGGCGTTGCTCTCGGCGCTGATCTTCGCCGCCGGGCACCTGTTCCTGGCCTACAACATCACCGGCCTGGGATGGCCGATCCTCGCGTTCACCTTCCTGGAGGGGCTGGTGTGCGCCGTCATCGCCCTTCGGCACGGAGTACTCGGGGCGAGCATCGCCCATGCCGGCGCCATCTTCGTGCTGGCCTCGGGCCTCGTCTGATCTGGGCCGGAGCCCGATCCCGACTCCGGGGCTGGGGCCCGAACTCGGCACCCTCCGCCGTCTCTCGACCCCGGCTGCGGCCTCGACCCCGTCCGCTGCCTCAGCGCAGTCAGCCGTCTCGACCCCGTCCGAGGCCTCGGTCCCACTACGCAAGAGCACGATCCCCACCGCACCTGTTAAACAGACCGGCCCGTCACCAGCGCACACGGGGTGCGGCGGTGACGGGCCGGATCAGACCGTGAGAATCACTTCTCGTCGGACTTCTCCTCACCGGAGACCTCGGCAGCTGAATCCTCAGCGGCCGGGGTCTCGGCGGCGTCGGTCTCAGCCGGAGCCTCAGTGGCCTCGGTCTCCACGACCTCGGCCTCGGCGACCGGGGTCTCCTCGGCCGGGGTGGCAGCCGGAGCTGCCGGCGCGGCGGTCTCGGCGGCCTGCTCGGCCTCCTGGACCACGGCCTGCTTGGCGGAGACGGGCTCCATGATCAGTTCGATCACGGCCATGGGGGCGTTGTCTCCGTGGCGGTTGCCGATCTTGGTGATGCGGGTGTAGCCACCCTCGCGCTCGGCCATGGCCGGGCCGATCACGGTGAACAGCTCGTGCACGATCGTCTTGTTCGTGCGGTTCTTGGCCGAGATGATCCCCTGGACCTTGCGACGCGAGGCCAGGTCACCCTTCTTGGCGAAGGTGATCAGGCGCTCGGCGAAGGGGCGCAGGCGCTTGGCCTTGGTGACCGTGGTGGTGATCTTCTTGTGCTCGAACAGGTTGGCCGAGAGGTTGGCCAGCATGATCCGCTCGTGAGCGGGTCCGCCGCCCAGACGCGGTCCCTTGGTGGGGGTAGGCATTGGTGATTCTCCTCAGATGGTCCCTGACGGCAACCGGCCGGCAGGACGCTATGGGTGGTGGTACGAGAGGACCGAACCCGATTCGATGAATCGGGACTCAGAACTCGCCGTAGGACTCCTCGTCCGTCTCCTGGGCGTGCAGGGAGGGGTCGTAGCCAGCCGGGGAGTCCTTCAGGGACAGACCCAGTTCGGTCAGCTTCTCCTTGACCTCGTCGATGGACTTGGCACCGAAGTTCCGGATGTCCATCAGATCGGCCTCGGACCGGGCGACGAGCTCGCCGACGGTGTGGATGCCCTCGCGCTTCAGGCAGTTGTAGGAGCGCACGGTCATCTCGAGGTCCTCGATCGGCAGGGCCATGTCCGCGGCCACCGTGGTGTCCGTGGGGCTCGGACCGATCTCGATGCCCTCGGCCTCCACGTTCAGCTCGCGGGCCAGGCCGAAGAGCTCCACCAGGGTGGTGCCAGCCGAGGCCACGGCGTCACGCGGGGCCATGGACTCCTTGGTCTCCACATCGATGATCAGGCGATCGAAGTCGGTGCGCTGCTCCACACGGGTGGCCTCGACCTTGAAGGTGACCTTCAGCACCGGCGAGTAGATGGAGTCGACCGGGATCCGGCCGATCTCCGCGTCGACGGACTTGTTCTGGGCGGCCGTGACGTAGCCGCGGCCACGCTCGACGATGAGCTCCATGTCGAACTTGCCCTTGCCGTTCAGCGTGGCGATGTGCAGATCCGGGTTGTGGACCTCCACGCCGGCCGGGGACGTGATGTCCGCTGCCGTGACAACGCCGGGGCCCTGCTTGCGCAGGTAGGCGACGACGGGCTCGTCATGCTCGGAGGAGACCGAGAGCTTCTTGATGTTCAGGATGACCTCGGTGACATCTTCCTTCACACCGGAGACGGTGCTGAACTCGTGCAGCACCCCATCCACGCGGATGCTGGTGACAGCAGCGCCCGGGATGGAGGACAGCAGGGTCCGGCGAAGGGAATTACCGAGGGTGTAGCCGAATCCGGGCTCCAGGGGCTCGATGATGAACCGGGAGCGGTGGTCGGCAACGACTTCTTCAGTCAGCGTGGGGCGCTGTGCAATGAGCACTGACATTTCCTTTCGGCGAGCGTCCGCCATATGACGCACACGATGGGTGGAAACGAATGGGGTGGGCTGGTGAGCACCGAGGCGCACGCCCCCGGTGCCAGGGGCGTGCGCTCGGTACTACGGTCAGACGCGGCGGCGCTTGGCCGGGCGGCAACCGTTGTGGGCAGAGGGGGTGACGTCCGAGATGGAGCCGACCTCCAGGCCAGCGGCCTGGAGCGAGCGGATCGCGGTCTCGCGGCCAGAGCCGGGGCCCTTCACGAAGACGTCGACCTTACGCAGCCCGTGCTCCTGAGCAGCCTTGGCAGCCTTCTCGGCGGCCATCTGGGCGGCGTAGGGGGTGGACTTGCGGGAGCCCTTGAACCCCACATCGCCGGCCGAGGCCCACGAGATCACAGCACCGGTGGTGTCCGTGATGGACACGATGGTGTTGTTGAAGGTGCTCTTGATGTGGGCCTGGCCCACGGTGATGTTCTTCTTGTCCTTGCGACGAGGCTTGCGGGTCACCGCAGCACGTGTCTTGGGGGGCATGTGTCTCTCCTACGAAAGCTGGTGTTGTGCGGAAGCGACTGTCACGGACCGACTACTTCTTGCGGCCGGCGACGGTCTTCTTCGGGCCCTTACGGGTACGGGCGTTGGTCTTGGTGCGCTGGCCACGGACGGGCAGGCCGCGGCGGTGGCGAATGCCCTCGTAGGAGCCGATCTCCAGCTTGCGGCGGATGTCAGCTGCCACCTCACGGCGCAGGTCACCCTCCACCTTGAAGTTCGCCTCGATGTAGTCGCGCAGGGCAACCAGCTGTTCGTCAGACAGATCCTTGACGCGGATGTTCGGGTCGATGCCCGTCGCCTCAAGGGCCTGCTCGGAGCGGGTCTGGCCCACACCGAAGATGTACGTGAGAGCGATGACGACGCGCTTCTCGCGCGGGATGTCTACGCCTGATAGACGTGCCATATGGCCGTCCTCCTAGTTCTTCTGAAGCAAAGGTCTGCACCAACACGTCCCCTCACTGCGGGAATCTCTTCCCAGCGGTGCCCTGGTGGCGGTTCCGGCGAAGTTCCGGATGTCTCACTCCGCCCACCGGCGTCTCCGCGGTTCGGGTCCCCGGCCTCTGCGTCCAGGGGTTGCGGCCTGACGGCCGCTGTGTTGATGTTCGGTCCGGTTGGACCTGGTCCGTGAGTGGTGTGCTCAGTGGACCGGTGCTGCGCGTAGAGCATCCCGTCGAAGGACGGGATCAGCCCTGGCGCTGCTTGTGGCGTGGGTTGTCGCAGATCACCAGGACGCGGCCCTTACGGCGCACCACCTGGCACTTGTCACAGATCCGCTTCACGCTCGGCTGAACCTTCATGGTTCCTCCTCCAGCGCTAGCTGTTAGTGGTGGATGGGTTTACTTGTAGCGGTACACGATCCGACCTCGATTGAGGTCGTACGGGCTAAGTTCCACCACGACCCGGTCCTCGGGGAGGATCCGGATGTAGTGCTGACGCATCTTTCCCGAGATCGTGGCGAGCACAACGTGCTCGTTCTGCAGGCGGACGCGGAACATTGCGTTCGGCAATGCCTCGTTCACCGTGCCCTCGACCTCGATGACACCTTCCTTCTTAGCCATGTCCTCCACTTACGTTGTGCCGGAACCGTCCACCACAGGGCGGACAGTGTCTGGCGGGGATGTTTCCGGTTGACCGGCTGGGCGGGGTCCTTCAGGACAGAGCCCATCAGGACGCGGCGCACCGCAGAGACAACCAGCAATCAATGCTACTGGGTTTCAGCGCAGAAGTGAAATTCACCCGCGTCAGAGTTGACCGGGCTCAGGGAAGCGGGTAGTCGAGCCCACGACGCCGGCCGGGAGCCGGCCGCTGGGGGCGCGGTGCCGCTCTACTCGCCGGGGGGTACGGGCACCACGCCGAGCGGGGCGAGGTCTGCCGCGCCGCCGTCGGGCATGGTCAACACCCAGATTCCGCCGCGATGGCGGGCCACCGAGTGCTCCCACTGACTGGCACGAGCACCGTCCTGGGTCACCACGGTCCAGTCATCCTCGAGGATGTCCGTCTCCAGTCCCCCGCGCACGAGCATCGGCTCGATCGCCAGGCACAGACCCGGCTTGACCTTCGGCCCGCGGTGACGGGAGCGGTAGTTGAGCACGTCCGGGGCCTGATGCATGGCCGTGCCGATGCCGTGGCCCACGTAGTCCTGGAGGATGCCCAGCGGGGCGCCCGGCTGTGCGGTGACGAAGTCGTCGATCGCGTCGCCGATGTCCCCGATGTACTTGGCGGTGGCCAGCGCGGCGATCCCTCGCCACATGGCCTGCCGGGTGATCGCGGACAGGCGCTCGTCCTCGGGGTCGGCCGTGCCGGCCGCCGAGGAGCCCAGTATCACCGTCCGGGCCGAGTCGGAGTGCCAGCCCTCGATGATGCAGCCACCATCGATCTTGAGCACGTCACCGGACTGGAGCACCCGCTCCCCCGGGATCCCATGCACCACCTCCTCGTTCACCGAGGCGCAGATGCTCTTGGGGTAGCCGTAGTACCCCAAGAAGTTGGGCGTGGCGCCGGCCTCCTCGAGAACCGCGGCGAACACGGCGTCCACCGCGGCCGTCGTCGTTCCCGGGACCGCGGCAGCCACCGCCGCATCCAGGGCGCGGTGCAGGACCACCCCGGCACGCTGCATGGTCTGCATCTGCGGGATGGTCTTCAGCTCCACCTGACGACGACTCATCGGCTACTCGGGGTTCCCGCCGTCGCCATCGGCCACGGACTGGACGACCGGCAGGTTCCCGGTGCGCTCTCGGACGGAGTACACGGCCTGCAGCAGGCGCTCGGTGATGTCATCGACCTGACCCGTGCCGTCCACACGCTGGACGATGCCGCGCGTCACATAGGACTGGATCACGGCTGCCGTCTGCTCGTGGTAGAGGTCCAGGCGGTGCTGGATGACGTCTTCGGTGTCATCGGTGCGGCCGTCGCTCTCGGCGCGGCCCAGCAGGCGGGCCACCAGCTCCTCGTCCGGGACCGTCAGCTCGATGACCACGTTCAGTGCCTGGCCGTCCTCGGTGAGGAACCCGTCCAGGGCCTCGACCTGGCCGGAGGTACGGGGATAGCCGTCCAGCAGGAAACCGTGCTCCACATCGGACTGGCGGATGCGCTCGGCGACCATTCGGTTGGTGACGTCGTCCGGGACGAAGTCCCCGTTGTCCATGTACTTCTTGGCCTCCTTCCCCAACGCCGTCATCTCCTTGACGTTGTAGCGGAAGATGTCGCCCGTGGAAATGGCCACGATGCCGAGCTTGTCCGCGATGCGGGAAGCCTGGGTGCCCTTACCGGACCCGGGAGGGCCCATGATCAGCATGCGGGTCATTGGTATTCCTTACTGTCGATCAGCGTGGGTATTCGGTTTTCAGGAGTACAGCGGTATTCAGGAGTCCGGCTGGGAAGGGGTGGCGGCTACCGCAGCAGGCCCTCGTAGTTGTGCTGCTCCATCTGGGCGTTGATCTGCTTGATGGTCTGCAGCGCGACGCCCACCATGATGAGGATGGAGATGCCGCCGAACGGGAAGTTCTGATCGGCATTGATCAGCACGAAGGCGATCATCGGGATCATCGCCAGGACACCAAGGTACATCGCACCGGGGAAGGTGATCCTGCTGATGACGTACTCGAGGTACTTCTCCGTGGGCCGACCCGCGCGAACGCCGGGGATGAAGCCACCGTACTTCTTCATGTTGTCACTGATCTCCACCGGGTTGAACGTGATCGTCACGTAGAAGTAGGTGAAGCCGATCGTCAACAGGAAGAACAGGGCCATGTAGACCGGGTGGGAGCCCGTGCCGAAGTACTCGGAGAGGAACAGGACCCATCCGGGCGGGTTGCTGCCGTCCTGTGGGGTGTTGAACTGGATCAGGATGCCAGGGAGCATCATGATCGAGGATGCGAAGATCACGGGGATCACGCCGGCCATGTTGACCTTGATCGGGATGTACGTGCTGGTCCCGCCCACCGTGCGCCGGCCGATCTGACGCTTGGCATACTGCACCGGCACGCGGCGCTGGGACTCCTCCACGAACACCACGGCCATGATGGTGAGCAGTCCGACGATCATCACGATGCCGAACACGCGCCAGCCCTGGGTGGTCCAGATCTGGCCCAGGCCGGCCGGGAACCCGGCGGCGATGGACAGGAAGATCAGCAGGGACATGCCGTTGCCGACACCCCGCTCGGTGATGAGCTCGCCCAGCCACATGATCAGCACCGTGCCCGAGGTCAGGGTGACGATCATCAGGAGGATGACCCACAGGCTGTCATCCGGCACGATCGGCAGGTTGCAGCCGAGCAGTGCGCCGGAGCGGGCCAGGGACACGATGGTGGTGGCGTTGAGCAGGGCCAGGGCCACGGTGAGGTAGCGGGTGTACTGGGTCAGCTTCGACTGGCCCTGTGCCCCCTCCTTCTGGAGCTCCTCGAAGCGTGGGATGACCACGCGCAGCAGCTGCACGATGATGGCCGCGGTGATGTAGGGCATGATGCCCAGCGCGAAGACGGACACCTGCAGCATGGCGCCGCCAGAGAACATGTTCACAAAGGAGTACAGCCCACCGGTGGTGTTGCCCTGGTCCAGGCAGACCTGCACGGTGCCGTAGTCGACACCGGGGGCCGGGACGAAGGCGCCGATCCGGTAGATGACGACGATTCCGAGGGTGAACCAGATCTTTCGCCGCAGGTCGGGCGTCCGGAAGACCCGGGCAATCGCGCTGAACAAGCGTCCTCCTGGAGATGGGGTTGCTGGTGGTATGCCGCTGGTGACGGGGCGGGCTGATGTGATGGTCAGCCAGACGTGGCCAGTGAACCACTGAGCGAGTCTATCGGAAAGAAGAAGGCCCCCGCGCCGCCTCCCCGCGTGGACTCCACGTGGGGCAGCGGCCCGGGGGCCTGTCTCAGTTCACTGAATCGTCTGCGATGAGACGGTCAGCGCCGGATCAGAGGGTCTCAGTGGACCCACCGGCAGCCGAGATCTTCTCGATGGCGGAGGACGAGAAGGCGTTGGCCTTCACGTTCAGCGCCACGGAGACCTCGCCGGAGCCGAGGACCTTGACGGGCTGGTTCTTGCGGACCAGGCCCTTGGCCACGAGGGCATCCGGGGTCACGTCGCCGCCGGCCGGGAAGTGCTCCGACAGCTTGTCCAGGTTCACGACCTGGAACTCGACCTTGAACGGGTTCTTGAAGCCGCGCAGCTTCGGCAGGCGCATCTGCAGCGGCAGCTGGCCGCCTTCGAAGCCGGCCTTCACCTGGTAGCGCGCCTTGGTGCCCTTGGTACCGCGGCCTGCGGTCTTGCCCTTGGACGCCTCGCCACGACCCACGCGGGTCTTGGACTTCTTGGCGCCGGGAGCCGGACGCAGGTCATGGACCTTGATGGCATCCTGAATTTCGTCAGCCATTGTTGATCTCCTCAACCTTCACCAGGTGCGGCACGGTGTTGACCATTCCCACGGTGACCTCGTCAGCCGAGCGGGTGACCGTCTGGCCGATCCGCTTCAGGCCGAGGGACCGCAGGGTGTCGCGCTGGTTCTGCTTTCCGCCGATGACGGACTTGATCTGGGTGATTTCCAGAGTGGCGCCGCTCACGGCGACGTTCTTACGGGTGCTGAATTCAGCCATGGGATGCCGCACCTGCCTTCTCTGCGCTCTTCTTGGCGCGATCCTCCTCGATGGTGCGGAGCATCGCGTGCGGAGCAACCTCGTCCAGGGACTTGCCACGACGGGCTGCCACGGACTGGGGCTCCTCCAGCTGCTTGAGGGCGTCCACGGTGCCGCGGACGATGTTGATCACGTTGGCGGACCCCATCGACTTGGACAGTACGTCATGGACACCGGCGCACTCCAACACGGCGCGGACCGGACCACCGGCGATCACACCGGTACCCGGGGAGGCCGGACGCAGGAGCACCACACCGGCGGCATCCTCACCCTGCACCAGGTGCGGGATGGTGGTGCCGACGCGGGGAACGCGGAAGAAGGACTTCTTGGCCTCTTCCACACCCTTCTGGATGGCTGCCGGAACTTCCTTGGCCTTGCCGTAGCCGACGCCGACCATTCCGTCGCCGTCGCCCACCACCACGAGGGCGGTGAAGGAGAACCGACGTCCACCCTTCACGACCTTGGACACGCGGTTGATGGCCACGACGCGCTCCAGGAACTTGTCCTTGTCGTCATCGCGCCCACCACGGCCGCCACGGTCATTGCCGCCCCGACCGCCACGGTCGTTGCCACCACGGCCGCCACGGTCATTGCCGCCCCGGCCGCGATCGTTGCCACGGCCACCGCGGCCGCCGGCCTCGGTGGACTGGCTGGCCGAACCGGCAGCGGTCTCAGACGCGCCGGCGGCAGTGTTCTCGGAGTTTTCGGTCACCTGAGTGTCCTTCTTGTTGCTCTCGGTGTTCGTCTCGCTCACAGCTGCAGCCCACCTTCCCGGGCACCGTCGGCGACGGCGGCCACGCGACCGTGGTACTTGTTGCCGCCGCGGTCGAAGACCACGGCCTCGACGCCGGCAGCCTTGGCACGCTCAGCGACCAGCTCGCCGACCTTCTTGGCCTTGGCGGACTTGTCGCCCTCGAACGCACGCAGGTCGGCTTCCATGGTGGAGGCCGAGGCCAGCGTCACGCCGCGGGTGTCGTCCACCAGCTGCACGAACATGTGCCGTGCGGAGCGGTTGACCACCAGGCGAGGACGCACGGCGGTGCCGGAGATCCGCTTGCGGACGCGCAAGTGGCGGCGGGTGCGGGAAACGTACTTCCCCTTGCCCTTCACTTTCAGCGTGGACATTACTTACCTGCCTTTCCGGCCTTGCGGCGAATAACCTCGCCTGCGTAACGCACACCCTTGCCCTTGTACGGGTCGGGACGGCGCAGCTTGCGGATGTTGGCAGCGGTCTCGCCGACGCGCTGCTTGTCGATGCCGGCCACGGTCACCTTGTTGCCCTCGACCTTGAAGGTGATGCCTTCAGGGGCCTTGACGGGAACCGGGTGGGAGTAGCCGAGTGCGAACTCCAGGTCCGAGCCCTTGGCCAGCACGCGGTAGCCGGTGCCGATGACCTCGAGCTTCTTCTCGAAGCCGTCGGTGACACCGACGATCATGTTGGAGATCAGGGTGCGGGTCAGGCCGTGGAGCGAACGCGACTCGCGCTCGTCGTTCGGGCGGGTCACCGAGATGGTGCCCTCCTCGAGCGTGATCTCGATCGGGCTGGCCACTGCGTGGCTCAGTTCCCCCTTGGGGCCCTTGACGGCGACGTTAGCGCCATCGATCTTGATCTCGACGCCGGACGGCACGGTGATCGGAAGACGTCCAATACGTGACATGTCTTATCTACCTTTCTTCCGTACTCGCCGTTACCAGACGTAGGCGAGGACTTCCCCACCCACGCCCTTCTTGGCTGCCTGACGGTCGGTGAGCAGACCGGAGGAGGTGGACAGGATGGCAATCCCCAGGCCGCCCAGCACGTGCGGGAGGCCAGTGGACTTCGCGTAGACGCGCAGCCCGGGCTTGGAGATGCGGCGCAGGCCGGCGAGGGCCCGCTCGCGCTGAGGACCGAACTTCAGCTCGATGACGAGCCTCTTGCCCACCGGGGCGTCCTCTTCCGTGTAGTTGGCGATGTAGCCCTCGGACTTGAGGATGTCAGCCACGCGAATCTTGAGCTTGGATGACGGCATGTCCACGGAGTCGTGGAAGGCCGAATTGGCGTTGCGCAGACGCGTCAGCATGTCTGCGACAGGATCTGTCATGGTCATGTGGGCTTCGTGCCCTTCCTCGCTACGGTTTCCCCATCCGGAGTACACCGGTGGGGACCTGCAACGTAGAGATTTACTTCTGGGAGGACTTCTGGGCGTCGTTCATGCCCTGGAAGGGGAAACCGAGGGCCTTGAGCAGAGCCCGGCCTTCGTCGTCGTTCTTGGCAGTGGTCACCACAGTGATGTCCATGCCGCGCACGCGGTCGATCTTGTCCTGATCGATCTCGTGGAAGACCGACTGCTCGGCCAGACCGAAGGTGTAGTTTCCATTGCCGTCGAACTGCTTCGGCGACAGGCCGCGGAAGTCACGGATGCGCGGCAGCGCCAGGGTGACGAGGCGGTCCAGGAACTCCCACATGCGGTCGCCACGCAGGGTCGCGTGGGTACCGATCGGCATGCCCTCACGCAGCTTGAACTGCGCGATGGACTTGCGGGCCTTGGTCACCTGCGGCTTCTGGCCCGTGATCTGGGTCAGATCGCGGATGGCGCCGTCGATGATCTTCGAGTCCTTGGCGGCCTCGCCGACACCCATGTTCACGACGACCTTGACCAGGCCGGGAACCTGCATGGAGTTGCCGTAGGTGAACTCGTCCTGAAGGGCCGCGCGGATCTCCTCGCGGTACTTGGTCTTCAGACGCGGGGTCACCTTGACCGGGGTTTCCGCAGGGGTTGCTGCTGCTTCAGTGGTCTCAGTCATCACAGCACCTTTCCGGAAGCCTTGGCGAAGCGGACCTTGACGGCCTTGGACTCGCCGTTCTTCTCAACGGTCTCGAAGCGGTAGCCCACACGGGTCGGCTTCTTGGTCTCGGGATCCACGACCGCCACGTTGGACACGTGCACGGGCGCCTCGACGACCTGCAGGCCGCCCTCGGTGGAGCCGTTGTTGTTCTGGCCGGCACGCAGGTGCTTGGTGACGCGGTTGACGCCCTCCACCAGCACCCGGTCACGGGACGGGAGGACCTGCAGGACCTTGCCCTGCTTGCCCTTGTCCTTGCCGGCGATGATCTGGACGAGATCGTCCTTCTTGATCTTTGCCATAGTGGTCAGATCACCTCCGGTGCCAGCGACACGATCTTCATGAACCTCTTGTCACGCAGCTCGCGGCCCACGGGGCCGAAGATGCGGGTGCCTCGCGGCTCGCCATCGGTCTTGAGGATGACGGCGGCGTTCTCGTCGAACTTGATGTAGGAACCATCGGCGCGCCGACGCTCCTTCTTGGTCCGCACGATGACGGCCTTGACGACGTCGCCCTTCTTGACGTTGCCGCCAGGGATAGCGTCCTTCACGGTGGCGACGATGGTGTCGCCAATACCTGCGTAGCGGCGTCCGGATCCACCGAGAACACGGATGGTCAAGATTTCCTTGGCACCGGTGTTGTCAGCGATCTTGAGCCGCGACTCCTGCTGTATCACTTGTTGCTCCTGTCGTCGCGCTGGTTCTCCCCCGAAAACCGGGCGAGCCTTGCGGAACGGATATTTTGATGTTCCCGGGCCGCTTACCCCCACCCCCTGGGCGAGAGAGCCGGCTGCAGAGCCTTCCGGCTCCCCTGTCAGACAGGAACCGGCGCTGCAACAACCGTCAATCCGCGGGGCAGGGCCGAGGCGGCTGATCGAGAAGTTTTGCGAAACCCTTGGCGCGCGGGGTGGATAGTCCCGCCAACAAGGGCGCACAGACAGCCCATGCTAGCGCACCGGGGCCACAGTCTGCTAATCGGCCTGCTCCAGACCCCTGCCCGGATACGACGACGGCCGGCCCCTTCCGCTGGAAGGTGACCGGCCGTCGTCGTACGGGGATCTACGAGGCTACTTGGCGCGCTCGGTGATCTCCACCAGGCGCCACCGCTTGGTGGCGGACAGCGGACGGGTCTCGGCGAGGATGACGCGGTCGCCGACGCCGGCGCTGTTCTCCTCGTCGTGGGCCTTGACCTTCTTGGAGGTCCGCAGCACCTTGCCGTACAGGGCGTGCTTCTTCAGGTCCTCGACCTGCACCACGACGGTCTTGTCCATCTTGTCCGACACGACGATGCCGCGGACGGACTTGCGGTAGCCACGCTCCGAGTCACCGGCAGTACCGGCGGCAGCGGCCGTGTTGGTCTCGGATGCGTTCGCGTTCTCAGTCACTTGGCCTCCTCCTCGGTCTTCTCGGTGCTCTCAGTGCTCTCAGCGGCCTTGGCCGCCTTCTTGCCCTTGGCGGGCTTGACGTCCTCGGCCGGGGCCTCGACGTCCTCGCGGATACCGAGCTCGCGCTCACGCAGGATCGTGTAGATCCGGGCGATGTCCCGCTTGACGGTCTTCAGCCGGCCATGGTTGTCCAGCTGGCCGGTGGCCGACTGGAAACGGAGGTTGAACAACTCCTCCTTAGAGCGCTTGAGCTCCTCGGCCAGACGGCCGTTGTCCAGGCCGTCCAGGGCCTCGACGTTCAGTTCCTTCGAACCGGTAGCCATGATCACTCACCACCCTCTCGGCGGACGATACGTGCCTTCAACGGCAGCTTGTGCATAGCCAGTCGCAGCGCCTCGCGGGCCACGTCCTCGCTGACGCCGGAGAGCTCGAAGAGCACGCGACCCGGCTTGACGTTGGCGACCCACCATTCGGGCGAACCCTTACCGGAACCCATGCGGGTCTCGGCAGGCTTCTTGGTCAGCGGGCGGTCCGGGTAGATGTTGATCCACACGTTGCCGCCGCGCTTGATGTGACGCGTCATGGCGATACGAGCGGACTCGATCTGACGGTTGGTGACATAGGCCGGGGTCATGGCCTGGATGCCCCACTCGCCGAAGGTGACGGCGGTGCCGCCCTTCGCCATGCCCGAACGCTTCGGGTGGTGCTGCTTGCGGTGCTTGACTCGACGGGGAATCAACATCAGGCGTTGCCTCCTTCAGCGGGCGCGGAGGAAGCTGCGCTGCTGCCGGCGGACGAGTCCTGACGCGGTGCACGGTCGTTGCGGCGCCGACGGTCTCCGCCAGCGGGACCACGGCGATCGCCACCGCGGCCACCACGGCCGGACGGTGCAGCAGCTTCCTTGGCGGCCAGTTCCTTGGCCGTCAGGTCGCCCTTGTAGATCCAGACCTTCACACCGATACGGCCGAAGGTGGTCTTGGCTTCGAACTTTCCGAAGTCGATGTTCGCGCGCAGGGTGTGCAGCGGCACACGGCCTTCGCGGTAGAACTCCGAGCGGGACATCTCGGCGCCACCCAGGCGACCGGCGCACTGGATCCGGATGCCCTGGGCACCCGCACGAGTGGCGGACTGGATGGCCTTCTTCATGGCCCGGCGGAATGCCACGCGGGACGCAAGCTGCTCGGCCACACCCTGGGCGACCAGCTGGGCGTCCACCTCGGGGTTCTTGACCTCGAGGATGTTCAGCTGGATCTGCTTGCCGGTGAGCTTCTCGAGCTCACCGCGGATGCGGTCGGCCTCGGCGCCGCGGCGGCCGATGACGATGCCGGGACGGGCGGTGTGGATGTCCACACGCACACGGTCACGGGTCCGCTCGATCTCCACCTTCGAGATGCCGGCGCGCTCCATGCCCTCGGTCATCAGCTCGCGGATCTTGATGTCTTCCTTGAGGAAGTCCTTGTACCGCTGGCCTTCCTTGCTGGAGTCAGCGAACCAGTGCGAGACGTGGTCGGTGGTGATGCCGAGGCGGAAACCGTTCGGGTTGATCTTCTGACCCATGGGCTACTTCCCCTTCTCTTCCTCGGTGGCAACGACCACGGTGACGTGGCTGGTGCGCTTGTTGATGCGTCCGGCGCGGCCCTGGGCACGCGGCTGGAATCGCTTCATGGTCGGTCCTTCGTCGACGAAGGCCTCGGTGATGAACAGGGCGTCCTCGTTGAACGCCAGACCCTCACGGTCGGCCTTGATCCGGGCGTTGGCCACCGCAGAGGCGACCAGCTTGTACACCGGCTCCGAAGCGCCCTGCTGGGCGAACTTCAGGATGGCCAGCGCTTCGTTCGCCTGCTTGCCACGGACAAGGTTGACGACGCGCCGGGCCTTCATCGGCGTTACACGCAGGTGGCGCGCAATTGCCTTGGCTTCCATTGCTTTCCTTCTTTCGAGTTCCTCGGACGGTCAAGCCCCGCGTCAGCGGCGCTTGCCCTTCCGGTCGTCCTTCACGTGACCGCGGAAGGTCCGCGTCTGGGCAAACTCGCCGAGCTTGTGCCCGACCATCGATTCGGTGATGAACACCGGCACGTGCTTGCGTCCGTCATGGACCGCGATCGTGTGCCCGAGCATGTCGGGGATGATCATGGACCGGCGGGACCAGGTCTTGATGACGTTCTTGGTGCCCTTCTCGTTCTCAGCATCCACCTTCAGGTAGAGGTGCTGATCGACGAAGGGACCCTTCTTCAGGCTGCGTGGCATGTCTGATCCGCTCCTATCGCTTGTTCTTGCCGGAACGGCGACGGCGCACGATGAGCTTGTCGCTTTCCTTGTTGGGGCGGCGGGTGCGGCCCTCGGGCTTGCCATTGGGGTTGACCGGGTGACGACCACCGGAGGTCTTGCCCTCGCCACCACCGTGCGGGTGGTCGACGGGGTTCATGACCACGCCGCGGACGGTCGGGCGAACGCCCTTCCACCGCATGCGGCCGGCCTTGCCCCAGTTGATGTTCGACTGCTCGGCGTTGCCGACCTCGCCGACGGTGGCGCGGCAGCGCACGTCGACGTTGCGGATCTCGCCGGAGGGCAGACGCAGCTGGGCGTACTTGCCCTCACGGGCCACCAGCTGGATGGACGAACCGGCGGAGCGGGCCAGCTTGGCGCCGCCACCGGGCCGCAGTTCCACGGCGTGGATGACGGTGCCCAGCGGGATGTTGCGCAGCGGCAGGTTGTTGCCGGGCTTGATGTCCGCGGTGGCGCCGGCCTCAACCGTGGCACCCTGGGTCAGCTTGGCCGGGGCCAGGATGTAGCGCTTGGTGCCGTCCACGTAGTGGAGCAGGGCGATGCGAGCGGTGCGGTTCGGGTCATACTCGATGTGAGCGACCTTGGCCGGCACGCCGTCCTTGTCATGGCGACGGAAGTCGATGACGCGGTACTGGCGCTTGTGCCCACCGCCCTTGTGGCGGGTGGTGATCTTGCCGGAGTTGTTGCGTCCGCCGCTCTTGGTGAGCGGGCGCAGCAGCGACTTCTCCGGGGTGGTCCGGGTGATTTCTGCGAAGTCGGCCACGGACGAGCCGCGAAGGCCCGGGGTGGTCGGCTTGTATTTACGGATAGCCATGTCTCAGTTCCTCGATTAAGTGGTCTCCGCTACGCCTCAGGCGAGCGGACCTCCGAAGATGTCAATCGTGCCCTCTTTGAGCGTCACGACCGCTCGCTTGGTGCTCTTGCGCGAGCCCCAACCGAACTTGGTGCGCTTACGCTTGCCGGCACGATTCAGGGTGTTGATCGAGTCAACCTTGACGGAGAAGATGGACTCCACCGCCTGCTTGATCTCGGTCTTGTTGGAGCGCGGGTCGACCAGGAAGGTGTACTTACCCTCGTCGATCAGCCCGTAGCTCTTCTCCGACACGACCGGGGCAATGACCACGTCGCGGGGGTTCTTGTTGATGGAGCCGCTCACTGGGCATCCTCCTTCTGTGCGCCGGCCTTCGCGGCCGCCAACTGGACGAAGCCCTCGTAGGCGGCGCGGGTGAAGACCACGTCATCGCTGACCAACACGTCGTACGTGTTCAGCTGGTCGAAATACAGGGTGTGCACCGACTCCAGGTTGCGGCCGCTGAGCGCCGCAGCATCGTCAGCGCGGTCGATGACCACGAGGGCGTTCTTGCGACCCGCGGTCAGCGAGGACAGAACGGCCTTGGCCGTCTTGGTGTTCGGGGTACCGGCAGCCACCAGCTCCTCGATCACGTGGACACGGCCGTTGCGGGCACGGTCGGAGAGGGCGCCACGCAGGGCGGCGGCCTTCATCTTCTTGGGGGTGCGCTGGGAGTAGTCGCGCGGCTCGGGGCCGTGCACCACGCCACCACCGGTCATCTGCGGAGCGCGGATCGAACCCTGACGGGCGCGGCCGGTGCCCTTCTGCTTGAACGGCTTGCGGCCGGCACCGGAGACCTCTCCCCGACGCTTGACCTTGTGGGTGCCCTGGCGAGCGGCGGCCAGCTGGGCCACCACGACCTGGTGCATCAACGGCACATTGGCCTGGACGTCGAAGATCTCGGTGGGAAGATCCACGGAGACGACCTGGGCGGTCTGGGCTGCCGCGTTATCTGCGTTGGTAGCCATCTGCTCATGCTCCCTTCACTGCGGTGCGAACCAGGACGACCCGGCCGCGGGGGCCGGGGACGGCGCCCTTGATCAGCAGCAGGTTCTTCTCCACGTCAATGGCGTGGAGCGTCAGGTTCTGGGTGGTCTGGCGGACGGCGCCCATCCGGCCCGGCAGGCGCTGGCCCTTGAAGACGCGGCCCGGGGTGGAGGCGCCACCGACGGAACCCGGCTTGCGGTGGTTCTTGTGGGCACCGTGGGAGGCACCGACGCCGGAGAAGCCGTGACGCTTCATGGCACCGGCGAAGCCCTTGCCCTTGGTGGTCCCGATGACGTCGACCTTCTGGCCGGCCTCGAAGACCTCGACGGTGACGTCCTGGCCGAGCGTGTACTCGGCGGAGTCGGCGGTCCGCAGCTCGACCACGTGGCGGCGGGGGGTGACCCCGGCTGCCTCGAAGTGGCCGGCGAGCGGCTTGGTGACCTTGCGCGGATCGATCTGCCCGTAGGCGATCTGCACGGAGGAGTAGCCGTTGGCCTCCGGGTTGCGCAGCTGGGTCACGACGTTGGAATCGGCTTGGACGACAGTGACGGGGATGAGCTTGTTGTCTGCATCCCAGACCTGGGTCATGCCGAGCTTCGTGCCCAACAGGCCCTTGACATTACGCATGATGGTCATAGTTTCTCAGCACCTCCCTCTCAGAGCTTGATTTCGATGTTGACGTCGGCCGGAAGGTCGAGTCGCATGAGCGAGTCAACGGCCTTCGGCGTCGGATCGATGATGTCGATCAGCCGCTTGTGCGTGCGCATCTCGAAGTGCTCGCGGCTGTCCTTGTACTTGTGGGGAGAGCGGATCACTGCATACACGTTCTTCTCCGTGGGCAGCGGCACGGGGCCTACCACCGTTGCGCCTGCGCGCGTGACCGTGTCGACGATCTTCCGAGCCGAAGTATCGATGACCTCGTGGTCATACGACTTCAGCCGGATGCGGATTTTCTGTCCCGCCATGGCGTCATGCCTCTTTCGTACTTGTTGTCCGTACCTGTCCCTGTTCGCTTGGGCCCGGCTGGCCGGTCCCGCGCTTCCTTTGTCCACCCACACAGACCGAATCCGGGAGACCCGGGTTCCTCGCCCTGCTGGGGCATCGACCCACGCGGTCGGGCGTGTCGTGATCTGCTCCGCAGGCATGACTTCATGCCAGAGACACAGAAGATCACAGGACCGCCAGATCCTGATGGGGATTTATGCGTTGTGTTTGGTCCCGGGCGGCGGTGTTGAGGACAACTCCACACACGCCCAAGCGCTTGAGCAACTGATCCAGTATGACAGATCAAGGGCACCGGCGCGAATTCACTCGGAAGACCCGTCCCGACGGCTCAGCTGAACCATTCTCCCGGGGGTCCGGCGAGCAGCAACAGCGAGAACACCACGGCGACGGCGGCCACCACCAGGATCGCGGCCAGGATCACGTTCCGCAGGACCCAGGCCTCCAGCGAGTCCCAGAACCCGGCGGTCCGGGGGCTGCGCCCATCCACCAGCCGCCACGTGGCGTCCGGCTCCCCGCGGCGGGCCAACGAGCGCTCGAAGGGCAGTGTGGCGAACGGCACCACGGCCAGGAGCACTGCGGCCGCACCCCGGCCGGCGCTCCAGCGCTGGTTCACCCACACGCCCACGCTGACCACGGCATAGCAGAGGAAGACGAATCCGTGCAGTCCTCCCGCCGCGGACATCAGCACCTCAGTGGTCCCGGTGTACTTGAGGATCATCGCCAGGATGAGCAACGCCCAGGTGATCATCTCCGCCGTCGCGAAGAACCGGAACAGGGCCCAGGGGCCGGGCATCACGGTCCCCCGGGCAGTCCCCGCCCGGGTATCGGCCGGGCCGGTCACCGGTCAGAGTCGTTCGAGCGCTTGATCCGCTTGGCGCGGCCGATCTCGTGGCGGAAGGTCTTGCGCAACCGCACGATCGCGAAGACCACCGCCGCGATGACCACCAGGGCAATGAGGAATTCCATGGGACCAGCCTAGCGGGACTGGTGACGTCGCAATTGGCGCACCGCCAGGACGATCAGCACCAGGCCCAGGAGGGCCAGGTAGATGTACGTGTACCCGCGCAGGTACCAGAGCACCGAGAGGGCCACACCGGCGGCGCCCCACCAGGTGAGCGGCTGTTCGCGCCGAGTCAGTCCGAGGACCACCAGGAGCGCGAAACCGATCAGCACCGTGAGCTGCATTCCCGCCGTGCCGTTCACCAGCACGTAGACCGCCGCGAGCGTGAACACCGACGCGGCAGCCAGGAGGCACCAACGGGCCCGCCGGGGTGGATGGCCCTCGGTCTCGCCCTCGGCCTCGGGCCGGGCACCCGGGCGCGACGCATGCCAGAGCCCCAAGCCCACCAGGACGAGCACCAACACCTGGACGTGCCACCAGCCGGCCCGGCCTGCATCTTCCACGACCGCCGTCTGCCACCAGGCCCGGGAGGCAGCGGCCCAGGTCAACACCACGGCGGCGTCCCGGCCGTTCAGCACCCAGTCGGCCGGCGCCCCTGGACCTGGCCACAACAGTCGCCGGCCCCAGGCCGCCACCGTGAGCCAGAGGGCACCCACCGCGGCCGCCAGGCCAGTCCAGACGACAGCATCCTCCGGCAGCCCCGCTCGGACCCCCAGGTCCAGCACCGTCGCCACGGCAGTGACCAGGACCACGGCCAGGCTGCCCTGCCAGAGGATCGCGGCCCGGACCCCAACCCTTGCCCCTGTGCCTGAGTCCGCCCCCGGGTCCGCGCCGGAGAGCTCGCTCCGGGCGTCGAGGACGGCCCACCACCCCAGGACCGCCAGGCCCACCAGGCCACTGCCCAGTGCGCGCCAATCGCCGTCCGGGAACCACAGTCCGCGGCCCTGCCACCAGAACGTCAGGAGCCACACGGCCGTGGGGACCCCCACCACGGAGGCAAGGACCAGCCAGTCGAGGCCGCGCGTCCGGGCGAAGACATACCCTGCCAGGCCACCCGCGGCCACCGTGATGGCCAGTGCCCCTGGGTGCGGGGTTCCATCCACGTCTCCCGTGAACGCCAGGACCATCGAAGCCATCCCGAGGGCGAGGACGGCCACCGGTCGGAACACCGCGAGATCGGCCCACCACGCCCCGACCTCGTCCTCCGCCCCACGCGCCGCCGCCGCGATCTCCCGGGCGGTCACGGCCAGGGCGAGGATGACCAGGAGGGCCACGGCGGCCGATGCCGGGAACAGGGCCTCCGGCAGCCAGGCTCCGGAGAGGCCGAACCACTCAGAGGCGGCCACCACGAGGGCGGGACCTCCGGCGAGCACCGCCCAGTGTCCCCCGCGGCCGGCGCCCAGGACCGCCCCTGCGGTGATCAGTGCCCCGGCGATGACCATCAGCGCGGCACGGTCTCCACCGGTCCCGAGCTCGATCAGCCACAGCAGCCCCACCGCCCCCGTCACGAGCCAGGACGCCGCTCGCCCGGTCAGGCTGCCCCCGGCGCGGTCACTGGCTCCGTCACCGAGGCTGTTCTCGGTGCCCCGGAGCCGTTCGGCGAGGCGTTGCCGCAAGGCCAGCCCGGAGATGAGGGTCACGGCGGCTGCGGCCCGTGCAGCGGAGTCGTCCCCGCCGAGGCGGTCGGTGACCGAGGCGACCAGCATCGCCGCACTCCCCTGCCCCGCCAGGAGCGCCGCCACCCGCACCGGCTGCGGTAGTCGCCCGGATGTCAGGACGGCGGCCGTCACCAACCAGCCGGTCAGCAGCCCCAGCGCGAGGACCACGTCCCAGGATCCTTGAGCCGTCATCGCCAGGTCCGCGGCGGCGGTGTCGGCAACGGCGAACCGCAGGACGGCGCAGGCCAGGGACAGGGCCCCGACCCCCACGATGGCCAGCCGTGCTGTGTCCACCCGCGGTTCCACTGCCCCGCCGAGGCCCCGGGTCAGCCACCAGAGGGCCACGGCGCCGGTCACCACGGCCAGGACGTACCAGCCCAGCCGACTCGCCGCGCCGGATGCCTCGACGCCGAGGAGCAGCAGGAGCGCCAGCAGGCTGGCCCCCGCCCAGGCGACGACCGGTAGTCGGATCCCCTCGGCACCCGTGAGGGGCCCCTGCCGCAGCGCCGTGGCAGTGGCCCACGCCAACGCCGTCAGGCCCGCGGCCACCTGGGCGGCGGGACCCTCCGTCCCGGTCAGTCGTTCGGTGAGGAGGAACGCCATGGCCACCGCGGCGGCCGCCATCACGTGCGGGGCGATCCGGGCGTCAATCCGCCACCGGTGGCCTGCACTCCTGAGGTGACCCAGGATCAGCCCCTGCATCACCAGCGTCACCAGGAGCACGATCTCCAGGTTCCACGCCCGAAGCGTGGTGCCCGCCGTCTCGGCATGGATCAGCAACGGCACCATGGACAGCGGAGTGACGGCCTGCCACAGCAGTGCGGTGAACCCCTGTTCGGTCGATGACCCCGAGCGCGGACCCGACGGTGAACCCCGCCGGGCCTCAGGCCAGGGCCCCTGGCGGAGGAACACGAGGGAGCAGGCCCCCGTGGTGACCACCACGATCACGGCTGGCCAGCCGAACCCCACTCCACCGGGACCCGCCAGACCGATCCCGGCCAGCCCCAGGCCGGCAGCCCACGCCTGAGCGGCCAGACCACACAGCACGGCGAGGACCCAACTCGCTCCCAGGTCGGCCAGGGCGAGGTTCCCCGTGGGCAGGTAGCCAGCCGCCCCGTGGCCCCAGCGCACCAGCGGGATCTGCAGGCACAGGTACACCACCAGCGCGGTCAGGGTGAGGGAGACGGACCACTGCAGCATCGCCGCCCAGGAGAGCATCGCCAGCAGGACGCCCACGCGCACCGCGTAGGCCGAGGCCAACCTGAACCGCCGGGGCCCGATCGCCGCCACTGTGGCGTAGTACGCACTGGCGGCGAGCAGGAGCAGGAGCATCTGCGCGGGCTCGATCCACACCCCCAGCACCAGACCGGCCACCACTGCTCCGGGAACGATCCACTGGTGGGTCCGCGCCGTGGCCTCCCGGTAGGCCGGTGGCAGCCATCGGTTCCGGTCCGCCTGCTCCACGGAAAGCCACGCCATCAACACCGCCAGGCCGATCGACACGGTCAGTGCCCAGACCATGCCCTGCTGCACCGCGGCGCCGGAGGCCATCACGGTGGAGAGCAGGAAGGGGACCGTCAGGTAGGCGACCACGCGATTGTCCAGGCGTACTGCGGCCAGGACCATGAGGACCATCCCCACCACAGAGGTCACCAGCCAGGAGATTGCCGGGCGGTGCACCACCAGCAGGTCCAGGGCGATCCCGGCCACTGGCAGCAGCGCCAGACCCGTGCCGGTGAAGGCCATGGCGGCCGGCCGCAGCGTCCGGCTCCAACCGTGGACCACCAGTCCCCCGGCGTAGAACAGGCCCACGACGACGGCCAGCCCAGCGACCCTGGCAGTCACCGGCAGCGCGGCACCGATGAACAGGGACGCGGCGGCCACCAACAGCAGGCATGCCGTGTACAGGGTGATGTTGACGTTGCGCCGGTCCCGCCGTCGCCGGGCCTCTGCCAAATCCTCAGGCGTCCGGCCTGGCGGGACCGACGGGACGGAGGAGACGGGCGGGACCGAGGGATCGGAGGAGACGGGCGGGACGGACGGGACAGCGACGCCCGGCACTGCCTGCGCGGGCTGAGGCCCCGGCGGAGGAATGTCCGTCGGGGCGGAGATGGTCGGGGCGGAGGTGGTCGGGGCCGAGGCGAGCGAGCCGGCGTCGTACCCCTCCTGCCACGCGCGGGCCAATGCCGGCCGGGGCACCTCTCCGTGCCCCGCCGCCTCGGACCGCCGCACGCGGCGGACCGAGATCCTGACGATGAGCGCGCCGACGAGCAGTCCGAGTACAAACGCCATGACGATCCCCACAGCGTCAGGGTACGGGGATCCGGCAGGCTGCGCGTTGGTTGTCCACAGCGCCACCGGCCGTGCCGCCGGCGCCCCGTTAACGCAGCAACCCCTCCGGCCGAAGCCGGAGGGGTTGCTGAGGTGTAACGCCTTAGATCACTTGATGATCTTGGTGACGCGGCCGGAGCCCACGGTGCGGCCACCCTCGCGGATGGCGAAGCCGAGGCCCTCCTCCATGGCGATCGGCTGGATCAGCTCGACCGACATCTCGGTGGTGTCGCCGGGCATGACCATCTCGGTGCCTTCCGGCAGCGTGATGACGCCGGTGACGTCGGTGGTGCGGAAGTAGAACTGCGGGCGGTAGTTCGTGTAGAAGGGGTTGTGACGCCCGCCCTCATCCTTGGACAGGATGTAGACGTTGCCCTCGAAGTCGGTGTGCGGGGTGATGGAGCCCGGGGCCACGACGACCTGGCCGCGCTCCACGTCATCGCGCTTCAGACCGCGAAGCAGCAGGCCACAGTTCTCGCCGGCCCAGGCCTCGTCGAGCTGCTTGTGGAACATCTCGATACCGGTGACGGTGGTCTTCTGCAGTTCGCGGATGCCCACGATCTCCACATCGGAGTTGATCTTCAGGGTGCCACGCTCGGCGCGGCCGGTCACGACGGTGCCGCGGCCGGTGATGGTGAAGACGTCCTCGATGGGCATCAGGAACGGCTTGTCCTTGTCACGGACCGGGTCCGGGATGTAGGAGTCCACAGCCTCCATCAGGTCCTCGACGGACTTGACCCACTTCTCATCGCCTTCCAGGGCCTTCAGGCCGGAGGTGCGGATGACCGGGGCGTCGTCGCCGTCGAACTCCTGGGAGGACAGCAGCTCGCGGACCTCCATCTCGACGAGCTCCAGGAGCTCCTCGTCCTCGACCATGTCCGACTTGTTCAGCGCCACCAGCAGCGCCGGGACGCCGACCTGGCGGGCCAGCAGCACGTGCTCACGGGTCTGGGCCATCGGGCCGTCAGTGGCGGCGACCACGAGGATGGCACCGTCCATCTGGGCAGCGCCGGTGATCATGTTCTTGATGTAGTCAGCGTGACCGGGGGCGTCGACGTGGGCGTAGTGACGCTGTTCCGTCTGGTACTCCACGTGGGAGATGTTGATGGTGATGCCGCGCTGGCGCTCTTCCGGCGCGGAGTCAATGGTCGCGAAGTCGCGCGCCTCGTTGAGGTCCGGGTACTTGTCGTACAGGACCTTCGAGATCGCCGCGGTCAGCGTGGTCTTGCCGTGGTCAACGTGGCCGATGGTACCCACGTTGACGTGCGGCTTCGACCGCTCGAACTTTGCCTTCGACACAGGTTCCTCCTAGAACGTTCATCTGAAGTGACTTCTCAGCCGCGGGTGGCGTGCTGACAACTTGGGAAAGTCTACTTCGATCTGTCTGCTGTTGATAATTCCCCGGATTGGGTCAGGACCGGTCCTTAGATCAGGCCACCCGGACCGCCATATGACGCGGACCGACCTTCCGTCCTGTAGTGACGCCGCCCTCCGGAGTGCGGACGGTTCACCTGTCCGTTCCGGCGGCGGGGCCCCATCGAAGGGGCCCCACCACCGTGGCGGACACGTTGTGGTGAGAACAGCCGACTACTCGCCGCTGTTCTTCTGGATGATCTCGTCAGCCACGGCCTTGGGGACCTCGGCGTAGGAGTCGAACGTCATCGAGTACACGGCGCGGCCCTGGGTCTTGGACCGCAGGTCGCCGATGTAGCCGAACATCTCGGACAGCGGGACGGCGGCCTTGACGACCTTGACGCCCTGCGCATCCTCCATGGTCTGGATCTGCCCACGGCGAGAGTTCAGGTCGCCGATGACGTCACCCATGTACTCCTCCGGCGTGCGGACCTCCACGGCCATCAGCGGCTCCAGGATGACCGGGTTCGCCTTGCGGATCCCCTCCTTGTACACCATGGAGCCGGCGAGCTTGAAGGCCATCTCCGAGGAGTCGACGTCGTGGTAGGCGCCGTCCAGCAGGGTGGCCTTCACGCCGACCATGGGGTAGCCCGCCAGGATGCCGAACTGCATGGCCTCCTGGATGCCGGCATCCACGGAGGGGATGTACTCGCGCGGGATGCGGCCGCCGGTGACGGCGTTGACGAACTCGTAGAACTCGCCGTCCGAGGTGTCCATCGGCTCGAAGGACATCTGCACCTTGGCGAACTGACCGGAACCACCGGTCTGCTTCTTGTGGGTGTAGTCGACCTTCTCGACCTTCTTCTTGATGGTCTCGCGGTAGGCCACCTGGGGCTTGCCCACGTTGGCCTCGACCCTGAACTCGCGGCGCATACGGTCC
This sequence comes from Citricoccus nitrophenolicus, assembly GCF_047305825.1. GTDB lineage: Bacteria > Actinomycetota > Actinomycetes > Actinomycetales > Micrococcaceae > Citricoccus > Citricoccus nitrophenolicus. Next base: position 1,083,244 of record NZ_CP063070.1, read on the forward strand.
ACGAACACGTCCAGGTGGAGCTCGCCCATGCCGCCGATGACGGTCTGGCCGGTCTCCTCGTCCAGGTTCACGGTGAACGTGGGATCCTCGGCGACGAGCTTCTGGATGGCGGTGGAGAGCTTCTCCTGGTCACCCTTGGTCTTCGGCTCGATCGCCACGGAGATCACCGGCTCCGGGAAGGACATGGACTCGAGGATGATCGGATCGTTGATCGAGCACAGGGTGTCACCGGTGGTGGTGTCCTTGAGACCGATCACGGCGTAGATGTGGCCCGCCACGACCTCCTCGACCGGGTTCTCCTTGTTCGCGTGCATCTGGAACAGCTTGCCGATGCGCTCCTTCTTCCCCTTGGTGGAGTTCAGGATCTGGTCGCCCGGCTTCAGGCTGCCCGAGTAGGCACGGATGAAGGTGAGCTGCCCGAAGAACGGGTGCGCCGCGATCTTGAAGGCCAGGGCCGAGAACGGCTCGGTCTTCGAGGGCTCGCGGGTGAGCTCCTTCTCCTCGTCCTTGATGTCAAGGCCGGTGATGGCGCCTGCGTCCATGGGGTTCGGCAGGTAGGAGACCACTGCGTCCAGCATCGGCTGCACACCGCGGTTCTTGAAGGCCGAGCCGCAGAAGACCGGGTAGGCCTCGGCGTTGATGGTCAGCTGGCGCACGCCGGCGACGATCTCCTCGTTGGTGATCTCCTCACCCTCGAGGTACTTCTCCATCAACTCCTCGGAGGTGTCCGCGACGGCCTCGATGAGCTCGGTGCGGTACTGCTGCGCCTTCTCGACGAGATCGGCCGGGATCTCCTGGGTCTCGTAGGCGGCACCCATGGTGACGTCACCCTTGGAGTCACCCTCCCACACGAGTGCCTTCATGGACACGAGGTCCACCACGCCGACGAAGTCGTTCTCAGAGCCGATCGGCAGCTGCATCACCAGCGGCTTGGCGCCGAGGCGGGAGATGATGGTGTCCACGGTGTAGTAGAAGTCCGCGCCCAGCTTGTCCATCTTGTTGACGAAGCAGATGCGGGGGACGTTGTACTTGTCCGCCTGGCGCCACACGGTCTCGGACTGCGGCTCCACGCCCTCCTTGCCGTCGAACACGGCAACGGCGCCATCGAGCACGCGCAGGGAGCGCTCCACCTCGACGGTGAAGTCGACGTGGCCCGGGGTGTCGATGATGTTGATCTGGTTGTCGTCCCAGAAGCAGGTCACCGCGGCGGAGGTGATGGTGATGCCGCGTTCCTTCTCCTGTTCCATCCAGTCGGTGGTGGACGCGCCGTCGTGGGTCTCGCCCAACTTGTGGTTGACGCCCGTGTAGAAGAGGATGCGCTCAGTAGTGGTGGTCTTGCCGGCATCGATATGCGCCATGATGCCGATGTTGCGGACCTTCTTGAGGTCAGTCAGCACGTCCTGTGCCACGGTGTCTCCCTAAGGTTTGGGTGGATTGGTCCAGTCAATAGGCGGCACGGCACCCGGGAGCCGAGGTGACGACTCCCGGGCACCCGTGGGTCACCAGCGGTAGTGGGCGAACGCCTTGTTGGATTCGGCCATCTTGTGGGTGTCCTCGCGGCGCTTGACCGCGGCACCGAGGCCGTTGGAGGCATCGAGGATCTCGTTCAGCAGACGCTCGGTCATCGTCTTCTCCCGGCGGGCCTTGGAGTAGCCGACGAGCCAGCGCAGCGCCAGGGCGGTGGCGCGGCCGGGCTTGACCTCGACGGGCACCTGGTAGGTGGCGCCGCCGACGCGGCGGGACTTGACCTCGAGGGCCGGGCGGACATTGTCCATGGCCTTCTTGAGGGTGGTCACCGGATCGGTGCCGCTCTTCTCGCGGGTGCCCTCCAGGGCGCCGTACACGATGTGCTCGGCGGTGGACTTCTTGCCGTCCACGAGCACCTTGTTGATGAGCTGGGTGACCAGCGGGGAGCCGTAGACCGGGTCTACGACGAGGGGGCGCTTCGGCGCGGGGCCCTTACGTGGCATTACTTCTTCTCCTTCTTCGCGCCGTAGCGGCTGCGGGCCTGGCCGCGACCCTTGACACCCTGGGTGTCGAGGGCGCCGCGGACGATCTTGTAGCGGACACCCGGAAGGTCCTTCACACGGCCGCCGCGCACGAGCACGATGGAGTGCTCCTGCAGGTTGTGACCCTCGCCCGGGATGTACGCGGTGACCTCGATGCCGCCGTTCAGGCGGACACGGGCGACCTTGCGCAGGGCGGAGTTCGGCTTCTTGGGGGTGGTGGTGTACACACGGGTGCACACGCCGCGGCGCATGGGGTTGCCCTGCAACGCCGGGGCCTTGGTATTGACAACCTTCGGTGAGCGGCCCTTGCGGACCAGCTGCTGAATCGTAGGCACTCTTGGACTCTCCGTTGTTTGTTTCCAGGTCAGATGCTGACTTGTGCTGACTTGCTTGCTCCAGCCCATGCGGGCGCACAGGACGGGCCCGCGTCAACCTGGACTGCTGATGGTCGTTTCGTTCGCACCCGAGGGGGTTCGCGTGAACGACCGCAGGCGTGCAAAAGTGTGGCATTCGTTGCGCAAGAACCCCGCAACCCGGACTGTGTCCCTGGTGCCACACAAAAACAATTGAGTACAGCCTACCACCTGCCGCCGGTGGTGCTGAAACTCAGGCCTCCGGCGCCGGATGATTCCGGAAGACCCGCAGGGAGTTGAGCTCGGTGGCCCGGTGGTAGGCCTCCCGGCGCAGGTCCCGGTCCGCGTCATAGGAGAAGGGGCGGACGACCCTCCCCTGCTGCGCCGCCTGGCGGATGCGCTGGCGCTGGGACTCGGTGGCATGCCGCCGCACGAGGGACATCGGGATGGTGGTGGTCAGGGCCGGACCGGCGGTGGTGACGAGCCCGGGGGTGACGAGCCCGGTGTCCAGCCCGGTGAGGTTCTCCGCGCCCAGGTACTCCTCCACCAGATACGGCGCCGGGTTCGCGCCGGACGCCGTGAGGTAGTAGTGGTTCCGCCCCAGCCGCGGGTTCATCTCCAGGAACTGCGGCTGGCCGGTACGGGGATCGATCTTGGTGTCGAACATGGCGAATCCGCGCCAGTCCAGGGCGTCCAGCAGGGCCGTCCCCATCGTGGTGATGACGGGGTGACGCCCAGCCAGCACGGCGCGGGCGTTGCCCTCGGTACCGGGTGCGTGGTCCTCCACGATCACCTCACCGTAGGAGACGAGGCGGGTGGCCCCCGTGCCGTCCCGGAAGAACGTGGCGATGCCCAGTTGGGAGTCGGGCCCCGGCACGAGTTCCTGGACGATCAGCGAACCCGAGTAGCCGGCCTCGCTCGCGAGGGTGACGAGCCGCTCGATCTCGGCGGCGCCGCCGTCCTCCCCGACCACGTGTACCTTGCGCCGGCCCTCGAAGCGGATGTCCGCCCAGGCCCCGCCGTCGCCGGCCTTGAGGATCACGGGGAACCGGACGCCGGCCGCTCCGGTGCCCCCCTCCTCCAACCCGTCCGCCGGCCTGTCTCCCAGCCCGTCAGCGAACCGGCGGGCGGCCTGGCCGGTGTGATGGCCGGCGTCGTAGGTGGCGGTCTTCGGGTAGGGCACCCCCAGCCGCTCGCAGAGCGCGTAGAAGTTCTCCTTCAGGGCCGCCGCGTCCAGGGCGTCCTCGTCCGGGTAGGGCACCGTGTATCCCGCAGCCTCCAGCGTGGCGCGGTGGCGGACGGCGAACCGCACCAGGTGGTCGTAACTGGCCAACAGCAACAGGGGCCGGTCCTGCCCCCTCAGCTGGCCCGCCACGCGCACGAGCGCGTCGATCACGGGCCCTTCCTCCGTCATCGGGCCGGCGGGGAAGGCCTGCAGGATCCGCGAGTACCGCAGGTTGCGGTTCACCGTGGTGGGCACCACGGCGGAGATCACGCCATACGCCTCGTGGAACTCACGCGCCAGGGAGTACGCGCCCACGTCACCACCGGTGATCACGGGGACGAAGGGTTGTTCGGCGGGTACCACGGTTGAAGCCATGGCCTCGATCCTACCGGCGGCTACCGGCGACGGCGGCCCTCGGAGGCTAGGGTGGGGGCGTGCCAGATCAAGACCCCACCCCCCGTACCGCCGCCAGCTCGCGCCCACTCACCGCCCGCCGGATCACCCGCGCCGAGCACGGCCGTTTCCTGGCGGAACACCCCGAGGCCTCCTTCCTCCAGAACCCGCAGTGGCCCGGTGTGAAGATCGACTGGCGCGGGGACTCCGTGGGCTTCTACGACGGTGAGACCCTCCGCGCCACCGCCCTGGTCCTGTTCCGGCGGCTGCCTATCCCCGTGCCGGTGCTGAAGAACCGATCCCTGGCGTACATCGCCGAGGGTCCCGTGTTCGACCGCACCGGCGGAGATTCGTCAGTGCAGCTGGAGTCCGTCCTGGCCCCCCTCGTCCAGTACCTGAAGTCCCGGGGCGCGTTCCTGGTCCGGATCGGGCTGCCGGGCGTGGTGAACCGCTGGGACGGCGCCGAGGTGCGCCGCGCCCTGGCCGCCGGCGAACACCGTTCGGTCACCCAGTTGGAACCGATCCACACCGCCCCGGAGGCCGAGGACGTCCGCGCGCGCCTCACCGCCCTGGGCTGGCGGGCGCCCGCCGAGTCCGAGGACTTCGAGGCCGGCCAACCCCAGTTCCAGGCCCGCATCCCGCTCCAGCCGGAGCTGGACGTCCCCGGACCGGACGGCACGCCCGTGGAACCCAACAAGAACGGCGAGTCCCCCGCCCTCGAGGCCGCCCTGAACCGGATGGACTCCACCTCCCGCCGTCAGACCCGCAAGTCCACCCGCTCCGAACTGACCGTCACCGTGGGGACGGCCGAGGACCTGCCCGCGTGGCAGTCCCTGTACGAGGAGACGGCCAGCCGGGACGGCTTCACCGGCCGGCCCCTGTCCTACTTCCAGCGCATGTTCTCCGAGCTCAACGCCGGAGGCCCCGAGGAGACGGCAGCGGACACCGAGTGCACCCTGTACCTGGCCCACCACGGGGATCAGCTGCTCGCCGCCGCCATCTACGTACGCCAGGCCCAGTTCGGCTGGTACGTCTACGGGGCCTCCTCCTCCGAGGAACGCAAGCGCTACGCCCCGCGCGCCCTGCAGCTGCGCCAGATCCAGGACTCCCTGGCGGCCGGCTGTACCTGGTTCGACCTCGGCGGGATGTCCCCGTCCCTGGATCCCGAGTACGAGTTGGCCGGACTGACCCGCTTCAAGACCACCATGGGGGCGGACGTCATCCAGACCTACGGCGAGTGGGACTACCCCGTGAACCGGCCCCTGGCCGCGGCGTTCAACCTGTACATGGCCCGCCGGGGCTGAGGCCGGACAGCCCTAGTGCCCGAACTCGTCCGCGTCCATGAACGAATCGGACGGGGTCGCCGAATCCAGCGCGTCCACGGTCGCCAGGTCCTCCGCGGTCAACTCGAAGGAGAACACGTCCAGGTTCTCCCGCTGCCGCTGCGGATCCGCCGACTTCGGCAGGGCGATCCGACCCTGCTGCACGTGCCAGCGCAGCACCACCTGGGCGGGTGTCCGGCCCAGCCGTGAGGCGATCCGCGTGATCGCCGGCTGCTGCAGCAGCTCACTGCCCCGGCCGATCGGCGTGTAGGCCGCCGTCAGCACGCCGGCGGCGGCGTTGGCCTCCTGCACATGCGGCTGGGCGAACAGCGGCTGGCAGTGGATCTGGTTGACGGCCGGCACGAGCCCCGCCTCCAGCACCTGCTGAAGGTGGGCCGGCTTGTAGTTCGAGACGCCCCAGGAGCGGATGAGCCCAGTGCCGGTCAGCTCGACCAAGGACTCGCAGGCCTGCACGTAACTGCCCTGATCCGGATTGGGCCAGTGCACCAGGTACAGGTCGAAGTAGTCCAGGCCGGCGCGCTCGAGTGCGGCCTCCAGCCCGGCACGCACGCTGTCCACCGGCCCGTGCCACCGGCGATTGAACTTCGAGGTCACGAACACCTCGTCCCGTGCGAGCCCGGACCCGACGACGGCCCGCCCCACCGCGTCCTCGTTGCCGTAGTTCTCCGCCGTGTCGAGATGGCGGTAGCCGGCCTCGAGGGCGGAGGAGACCGCCTCGGTGCACTCGTCGCCGGTCATCGGCCACGTGCCGAGGCCGAGGAGTGGGATGCGCACTCCGGCGTCTCCCGAAGTCTCGCCGTCGGGGATGTTGGTGCCGTTGAGGGGAGCAGAGATCTGGGTGGTCATGGCACCCAGCCTGCCATGCCGCCGCAGTGTCCATAAAGCACCGAGCTTGTTACCGAGCTTCTTAAAACACAAAGTGACCTGCCCCCGTCACAACGGTGGGGGTCAGGTCACTTTGCGCTTGGCAGACGGGCGTCAGCCCGCCTGATCAGTCATCAGCCGCGGAAGTCGCCGCCCATGCCGTAGTCGTCCAGGCTGATCGCGTGGAACTCCGGCGTGCCGGACTGGTCCAGTCCGGGGTAGTCGAAGTCCGCGAAGCCGGCCGGCCCGGTGAACAGGTTGGCCTTGGCCTCCTCGGTGGGCTCCACATTGACCTTCGTGTAGCGGTCCAGGCCGGTGCCGGCCGGGATCAGCTTGCCGATGATCACGTTCTCCTTCAGGCCCAGCAGCGGATCCGACTTGCCCTCCATGGCCGCCTGCGTCAGCACGCGGGTGGTCTCCTGGAAGGACGCGGCGGACAGCCACGAGTCGGTGGCGAGCGAGGCCTTGGTGATGCCCATGAGCTCGTCACGGCCCGAGGCCGGCTGGCGACCCTCGGCCACGGCCTGGCGGTTCGCCGCGGTGAACCGCGTGCGGTCCGTCAGCTCGCCCGGCAGGAGGTTGGTCTCCCCCGACTCGATGACGGTGATGCGCCGCAGCATCTGCCGGACGATGACCTCCACATGCTTGTCGTGGATGCCCACACCCTGGGACTGGTACACGTCCTGGACCTCCTGGACCAGGAACTTCTGGGCGGCCCGGGGACCGAGCACGCGCAGCACCTGCTTCGGGTCCACGGCACCGGCCACCAGCTGGGTGCCGACGGCCACGTGCTCGCCGTCTGCCACCAACAGGCGCGCGCGGCGCAGCACCGGGTAGGCGATCTCCTCGGAACCGTCATCCGGGGTGAGCACCAGGCGCAGCTGCTTCTCGCCGTCCTCGATGGTCACGCGGCCGGCGACCTCGGAGATCGGCGCCACGCCCTTCGGGGTACGGGCCTCGAAGAGCTCCTGGATACGGGGCAGGCCCTGGGTGATGTCGTCCGCGGAGGCCACACCACCGGTGTGGAAGGTCCGCATGGTGAGCTGGGTGCCCGGCTCACCGATGGACTGGGCGGCGATGATGCCCACGGCCTCACCGATGTCCACCAGCTGGCCGGTGGCCATGGAACGTCCGTAGCACTTGGCACAGGTCCCGACGGCGGACTCGCAGGTGAGCACGGAGCGCACCTTGATCTCGGTGATGCCGGCCTCGATGAACGCATCGATGGCGATGTCGCCGATGGCCTCGCCGGCCTGGCCCAGCACGGTACCGTCCTCGGCCACGACGTCCACGGCCAGCGACCGCGCGAACGAGGAGTTCTCCACGGTCTCGTGGCGCACCAGCTCGCCGTCGGCATTCGGCACACCGATGACCTCGGTCAGGCCGCGCTCAGTGCCGCAGTCCTCCTCGCGGACGATGACGTCCTGGGACACGTCCACCAGACGACGGGTCAGGTAACCCGAGTTGGCGGTCTTCAGCGCGGTGTCCGCGAGACCCTTGCGGGCACCGTGGGTGGCGATGAAGTACTCGAGCACGGACAGGCCCTCGCGGTACGAGGACTTGATCGGACGCGGGATGATCTCACCCTGCGGGTTGGCCACCAGACCACGGATGCCCGCGATCTGCCGGACCTGCAGCCAGTTACCACGGGCGCCGGAGGTCACCATGCGGTTGATGGTGTTGAGCTTCGGCAGACCGTCCTTCATGGCCGCGGCGACCTCGTCGGTGGCCTTGTTCCAGATGTCGATCAGCTCGGAGCGCCGCTCCTCGTCCGCGATCAGGCCCTTGTCGTACTGAGCCTGGACCTTGAGCGCCTGGTCCTCGTAGCCGGCCATGATGGCCGCCTTGTCGAAGTCCGAGGTGATGTCCGAGATCGCCACGGTGACGCCCGACCAGGTACCCCAGTGGAAACCGGCGTCCTTGAGGTTGTCCAGGGTCGCGGCGGTCTGCACCATCGGGTACCGCTCCGCCAGGTCGTTGACCAGGGCGCCGAGGGTGCCCTTGGTCGCCTGGGTGGACAGCCACGGGTAGTCGGCCGGAAGCAGCTCGTTGAACAGCACCACGCCCAGGGTGGTCTCCAGGACCACCGGGGTGCCCTGCTCCCAGCCCTCGGGGGCCGGGGCCTGGGCGGACGGGACGAAGCCCTCCACGGTGATCTTCGCCGGGGCGTTCAGGTGCAGCTGATCCGCGTCGAAGGCCATCAAGGCCTCGGCGACGGAGGAGTACTCGGTGCCGGCACCGGCCTCGTCCTCACGCACGGTGGTGAGGTGGTTGAGGCCGATGATCATGTCCTGGGCCGGGACGGCCACGGCGCGGCCGTCGGAGGGCTTCAGGATGTTGTGGCTCGAGAGCATCAGCAGCCGCGCCTCGGCCTGCGCCTCGGGGCTCAGCGGCAGGTGAACTGCCATCTGGTCACCGTCGAAGTCGGCGTTGAACGCGCCACAGACCAGCGGGTGCAGCTGCAGTGCCTTGCCCTCCACCAGCATCGGCTCGAAGGCCTGGATGCCGAGGCGGTGCAGGGTGGGTGCACGGTTCAGCAGCACCGGGTGCTCGGTGATGACCTCCTCGAGCACGTCCCACACCTGCGGGCGGAAGCGCTCCACCATCCGCTTGGCGGACTTGATGTTCTGGGCGTGGTTCAGGTCCACCAGGCGCTTCATGACGAAGGGCTTGAACAGCTCCAGAGCCATCTGCTTCGGCAGGCCGCACTGGTGCAGCTTGAGCTGCGGGCCCACCACGATCACGGAACGGCCGGAGTAGTCCACGCGCTTGCCGAGCAGGTTCTGACGGAAACGGCCCTGCTTGCCCTTGAGCATGTCGGACAGCGACTTCAGCGGGCGGTTGCCCGGCCCGGTGACCGGACGGCCGCGGCGGCCGTTGTCGAACAGGGAGTCCACAGCCTCCTGGAGCATGCGCTTCTCGTTGTTCACGATGATTTCGGGGGCACCGAGGTCCAGCAGGCGCTTCAGGCGGTTGTTGCGGTTGATCACGCGGCGGTACAGGTCGTTCAGGTCGGAGGTCGCGAAGCGGCCACCGTCCAGCTGCACCATCGGGCGCAGCTCCGGCGGGATCACCGGAACGGCGTCCAGGACCATGCCCAGCGGCGAGTTGTCCGTGATGAGGAACGCGTTGACGACCTTCAGGCGCTTCAGCGCGCGGGTCTTGCGCTGGCCCTTGCCGGTCTTGATGGTCTCACGCAGGGACTCCGCCTCGGCCACCAGGTCGAAGTTCTCCAGACGCTTCTTGATGGACTCCGCGCCCATGGAGCCCTCGAAGTACTGACCGTACTTGTCACGCATGGCACGGAACAGGCCCTCATCGCCCTCGAGGTCGGCGACCTTGAGGTTCTTGAAGCTGTCCCAGATCTTCTCCATCCGGTCCAGCTCGGCGTCGGCCCGCTTGCGGATCTGCGCCATGGTCTTGTCCGCGGCGTCCCGGGCCTTCTTCTTCTCTGCGGCCTTGGCGCCCTCGGCCTCCAGTTTGGCCAGGTCCTTCTCCAGGTCACCGGCGATCGCGGCGATGTCGGCATCGCGCGTGTCCGCCAGGTGCCGGGTCTCCTGGTCATGCTCGGCCTGCAGGTTCGGCAGGTCCGCGTGGCGGGCCTCCTCGTCCACCGAGGTGATCATGTAGGCCGCGAAGTAGATGATCTTCTCGAGATCCTTCGGGGCCAGGTCCAGCAGGTAGCCCAGACGGGAGGGCACGCCCTTGAAGTACCAGATGTGGGTGACCGGGGCGGCCAGCTCGATGTGGCCCATCCGCTCGCGGCGGACCTTGGAGCGGGTCACCTCGACGCCGCAGCGCTCACAGATGATGCCCTTGAAGCGAACGCGCTTGTACTTGCCGCAGTAGCACTCCCAGTCCCGGGTGGGGCCGAAGATCTTCTCGCAGAAGAGTCCGTCCTTCTCCGGCTTCAGGGTGCGGTAGTTGATGGTCTCGGGCTTCTTGACCTCGCCGAAGGACCAATTGCGGATCTCGTCCGCGGTCGCGAGGCCGATACGCATGTGGCCAAATGATGAGTTGTCGTTGGACATGGTCCGTTGAACTCCTGATTCGTAACGTTGATGAAGTCTTGGTGGGGCGGGGAACGGAGGGAGTCTCAGACCTCTTCGACCGAGCTGGGCTCGGCGTGGGACAGGTCAATGCCCAGTTCCTCGGCGGCCCGGAAGACTTCATCGTCCGAGTCACGCATTTCAATCGTGGTGCCGTCGGCGGAGAGGACCTCCACGTTCAGGCACAGCGACTGCATCTCCTTGATGAGGACCTTGAAGGACTCGGGAACGCCCGGCTCCGGGATGTTCTCCCCCTTCACAATGGCCTCGTAGACCTTCACACGACCATGGATGTCATCCGACTTGATGGTCAGGAGCTCCTGCAGCGTGTAGGCGGCGCCGTACGCCTCCAGGGCCCAGACCTCCATCTCACCGAAGCGCTGGCCACCGAACTGCGCCTTACCACCCAGCGGCTGCTGCGTGATCATGGAGTACGGGCCGGTGGACCGAGCGTGGATCTTGTCATCCACCAGGTGGTGCAGCTTCAGCATGTACATGTAGCCCACGGAGACCGGGTCCGGGAACGGCTCGCCGGAACGGCCGTCGAACAGGGTGGCCTTGCCGTTGGTGCCCATCAGACGATCACCGTCACGGGTGACGTTGACGTGGCCGAGCAGGCCCTCGATCTCGTGGGCCTCGGCACCGTCGAACACCGGGGTGGCCACGTTCACCGGACCGGAGGACCGCGGGAAGTTCGGCAGGTCCTTGATCCACTCGGGCTCGCCCTGGATGTCCCAGCCGCGGGAGGCGGCCCAGCCCAGGTGCAGCTCCATGACCTGGCCCAGGTTCATACGCCCCGGAACGCCCAGGGGGTTCAGGATGATGTCCACCGGGGTGCCGTCCTCGAGGAACGGCATGTCCTCCGCCGGCAGGATCTTGGAGATGACGCCCTTGTTGCCGTGGCGGCCGGCCATCTTGTCGCCGTCCGTGATCTTGCGCTTCTGGGCCACGTAGACGCGGACCAGCTGGTTCACGCCCGGGGGCAGGTCGTCGTCCTCGTCGCGATCGAAGATGCGCACACCGATCACGGTGCCGGACTCGCCGTGGGGCACCTTCAGGGAGGTGTCACGGACCTCGCGGGACTTCTCGCCGAAGATGGCGCGCAGCAGCCGCTCCTCCGGGGTCAGTTCCGTCTCGCCCTTCGGGGTCACGCGGCCGACCAGGATGTCCCCGGCCTCGACCTCGGCACCGATGTGGATGATGCCGCGCTCGTCGAGCTGGGCCAGCACCTCGTCGGAGACGTTCGGGATGTCCCGGGTGACCTCCTCGGCGCCCAGCTTGGTGTCACGGGCGTCCACCTCGTGCTCCTCGATGTGGATCGAGGTGAGCACGTCCTCGGAGACCATGCGCTGGGACAGGATGATGGCGTCCTCGTAGTTCAGGCCCTCCCAGGGCATGAAGGCCACCAGCAGGTTCTTGCCGAGCGCCAGCTCGCCGTGGTCCGTGGCCGGACCGTCGGCGATGACCGAGAGCTTCTCCACGCGATCGCCCTCGGTGACCCGCACGCGCTGGTTGTAGGCGTTGCCCTGGTTGGAGCGTGCGAACTTCATGATCGGGTAATGGCGCATGGTGCCGTCGTCATTCATGACGGTCACGAGATCGGCGGCGACCTCGGTCACCACACCGGGGGCATCGGCCGTGATGGAGTCACCGGCGTCCACCGCGATGTACTTCTCCATGCCGGTGCCCACCAGGGGCGCCTCGGCCTGGAGCAGCGGCACGGCCTGACGCTGCATGTTCGCACCCATCAGGGCGCGGTTGGCGTCATCGTGCTCCAGGAAGGGGATGAGCGCCGTGGCGGCCGAGACCATCTGCCGCGGGGAGACGTCCATGTAGTCGATGTCATCCACGCCGGACAGCACCGGTTCACCGCTGCCGCCGCGCTGGCGGCAGAGCACGAGGTCCTCGGCGAAGGAGCCGTCCTCGTTCAGCGGGGCGTTGGCCTGGGCGATCTGGGCGTCCAGCTCGTCGTCGGCCGTCAGGTAGTCGACCTGCTCCGTGACGACGCCGTCCACGACCTTGCGGTACGGCGTCTCGATGAAGCCGAAGGGGTTGATGCGCCCGAAGGTGGCCAGCGAGCCGATCAGGCCGATGTTCGGGCCTTCCGGGGTCTCGATGGGGCACATGCGGCCGTAGTGGGACGGGTGCACGTCACGGACTTCCATGCCGGCGCGGTCACGGGACAGGCCGCCCGGGCCGAGCGCGGACAGGCGGCGCTTGTGGGTCAGGCCCGCGAGCGGGTTGTTCTGGTCCATGAACTGGGACAGCTGGGAGGTCCCGAAGAACTCCTTGATCGAGGCCACCACGGGGCGGATGTTGATCAGGGTCTGCGGGGTGATCGCCTCCACGTCCTGGGTGGTCATGCGCTCGCGCACCACGCGCTCCATACGGGACAGGCCCGTGCGGATCTGGTTCTCGATCAGCTCGCCCACGGCGCGGATGCGACGGTTGCCGAAGTGGTCGATGTCATCGACCTCGGCGCGGATCTCGACGTCCTCGCCTGCACGCTTGCCGGTGATCGACTTCTCGCCGGCATGCAGGGCCACGATGAAGTGGACCATCTGGATGATGTCATCCTCGGTCAGCACGGAGGCGTTCGGATCGGACAGCGGCATGTCCACGCCGAGCTTCCGGTTGAGCTTGTACCGGCCCACCTTCGCCAGGTCGTAGCGCTTCGGGGTGAAGTACAGGTTGTTCAACAGGTTCTGCGCGGCGTCCACGGCCGCGGGCTCGCCCGGGCGGAGCTTGCGGTAGATGTCCAGCAGTGCCTCGTTCTGGCCCTCGGTGGGATCCTTCTCGAGGGTGGCGCGGATGGAGTCGTACTGGCCGAACTCCTCCAGGATGCGGGACTCGGACCAACCCATGGCCTTGAGCAGCACGGTCACGGGCTGCTTGCGCTTGCGGTCCAGGCGGACGCCCACCTGGTCACGCTTGTCCACCTCGAGCTCGAACCAGGCACCGCGGGACGGGATGATCTTCGCGGTGAAGATGTCCTTGTCACTGGTCTTGTCCGGGGTGCGCTCGAAGTAGGCGCCGGGGGAACGGACGAGCTGGGAGACGACCACGCGCTCGGTGCCGTTGATGACGAAGGTGCCCTTGTCCGTCATGAGCGGGAAATCGCCCATGAACACCGTCTGCTGCTTGATCTCGCCGGTGTTGTTGTTCATGAACTCGGCCTTGACGTACAGCGGCGCGGCGTAGGTGGTGTCGCGCTCCTTGCACTCGTCCACCGGCATCTTCGGGTCCGAGAACTCCGGATCGGTGAAGGACAGGGACATGGTGCCCTGGAAGTCCTCGATCGGGGAGATCTCCTCGAAGATGTCGGAGAAGCCGGAGGTGACGGCCACGGAGTCGTCACCGATCGACTGTGCATGGTTCACCCGCTCGGTCCAGCGGTCGTTGCCCACGAGCCGGTCGAAGGACTCGGTCTGCAGGGCCAACAGGTCCGGAACGTCCAGCGGCTCATGAATCTTCGCGAACGAGATTCGGCCGGCACTGGCGCCGGAGCGGGGCGAGACGCCCCCGGGGAAATTAGCGGTTTCGGTATTTGAGGTGCTCGAGGCGACCAAGAGGGATCCTTCCACAGACCGTCTGTACTTCCGTGCCCTCCCCACTGCAGTCCACAACGCCGGGGCCCACCGCTATTTGAAGGCCAGACCGGACGCCACACCGCAGCACCTCGGCGCCTTGAAGGCAGCACCGATGGCACGACACAGTGGACTGAGGGGAGACGTAAGGAACCATGCTAACGGCTGGAGGACAAGAAGTCCAACCTCCCGACGCCGGCCGTCACCGCCCGCTGCAGCCGCGGCCCCAGCGGGCGCTCAACCCAGCGGTGCAGCGTCCACGCTGCCAGAAGCACGGCGGCCAGGGACGCCGCCAGGACGACCCCTCGAGGCAGGTGCGGCGAGAGGAGCATGATGAGCCACCACCCCCACAGCTGGTGGAGGAGATAGACGGGGTAGGTCAGCTGGCCCGCCAGGGTCATCCCGGGCACCCGCACCCTGGCCAGTGGGGTCAGCACCATCACGGCCACCAGCGCGAACAGCCCTGCCGTGATCCCCACGAACAGCCAGAAGGGGTAGTCATATCCGGTGAGCTCCACGGTCTCCGGCTGCTGCACCCGGGCGGACCAGAGGCCACCCACCACCACGTTCACCACCAGGGCCACCCAGCGCAGCGGCGTGTGCCCGAACCTGAAGATCAGGAAGAGGGCCATCCCGCCGGCGAAGAGGGCCGAGTACTGCGGGAAGAAGACGTGCTCCACCCACGCCACCTGCTGTCCGGAGGACTGGAGGATGAAGTAGAGCACATTGCCCAGCAGCGGCCAGGCCACCGCGAAGACCAGCACCCGGCGCACGGTCATCCCGATCAGCGTGAAGGCCAGGATCCAGAGGTAGAACTTCATCTCCACCCACAGGGTCCAGTACACGCCGTCGATGTGGCCGACGCCCATCCCGCCCTGGAACATCGTCAGGTTGGCCGGGATGTCCGCCGGCGTGCGTTCGGTGCCCATCTCCGGCCAGATCACGAACGTCAGCAGGGAGGTGGCGAGCACGGCCACCCAGTAGGCCGGGTAGAGGCGACCGACGCGGGAGCCGATGAACCTCGCCGGCGACTTGCCGAAGGAGGAGAGCAGGATGACGAAGCCGGAGATGACGAAGAACAGCTGGACGCCGAGGGCGCCCACGGAGCTGAACTGACTGAGCCACGGCCAGGCCTCGGCCGCGGTCTCCCCGTGACGGCCCCAGTGCCCGTGGTGCCAGGCCGTCCAGTGGAACAACACCACGGAGAGGGCGGCCAGCAGCCGGAGACCGTCCAACAGCGCCAGGCGAGGCCGGCCAGGGGCGGGCGGGGCCGGCGCGGGCGGTTGTGCATGGTCCCGCACCTGGCCTTCGGCCTGCGGAACCGCCGGGTCGACCCGCGGCATCTCCTTTGTCGCGACCATCGGTCGGCGCCCTCCCTCACCGTCTCCTCACCTTTACCGTTTCGTGACCCTACGGTCCCTGTCTGGGCGAATGCTGAGAACCGGGGCTTAAACGCCGTTCGGCCCCACCCTCACCGCGCAAGCGGATCGGATGGGGCCGAGCTGGGTACTGCTGAAGCGAACAACGGCCCGATGTCAGCACCGGGCCGCCGGGATCACTTGAGGGTGATGGTGGCGCCAGCGCCCTCGAGCTGCTCCTTGGCCTTGTCGGCAGTCTCCTTGTTGACGCCCTCCAGGACGGCCTTCGGAGCGGAGTCGACCAGGTCCTTGGCTTCCTTCAGACCCAGGGAGGTCAGTGCGCGGACCTCCTTGATGACGCCGATCTTCTTGTCGCCGGCGGCCTCGAGGACGACGTCGAACTCGGTCTGCTCCTCCTCGGCCTCGGCGGCTGCGGCGACCGGAGCGGCGCCGGCAGCGGCGACCGGAGCGGCAGCGGTGACCTCGAACTTCTCCTCGAAGGCCTTGACGAACTCGGAGAGCTCGATGAGGGACAGCTCAGAGAAGGCCTCGAGCAGTTCTTCGGTGGACAGCTTAGCCATGGTTGGCTCCTTTACTTCCGTGCGATCACGGATGAGTTTTCACGGATGTGATGGTGTGTTGGCCGCGCCAGCGGCCGGGGGGCTTCAGGCCTGCTCTTCGACCTTCGCGCGCAGTGCGTCCACGGTGCGGACGGCCTGCGAGAGCGGGGCCTGGAACATGTAGGCAGCCTTGTGGAGGTTGCCCTTCATGGCACCCGCCAGCTTGGCCAGCAGGACCTCGCGGGACTCGAGGTCCGCGAGCTTCTTCATGCCGGCTGCATCGAGGAACTGGCCCTCCATGTAGCCACCCTTGACGACCAGCGCGTCGTGGGTCTTGGCAAAGTCACGCATCGCCTTGGCCGCGTCCACCGGATCACCGGAGACGAAGGCGATCGCGGACGGACCGGTCATCTTGCCCTTGAAGGCATCGACGCCGGCCTGATCGGCCGCAAGCTCAGTGAGCGTGTTCTTCACCACGGCATAGGTCGCGTTCTCACCGAGTGCACGGCGAAGCTCCTTGAGCTCCGCCACGGTGAGACCACGGTATTCCGTCAGCACGGCTGCGGTGGAGGTGCGGAACAGTTCCGCCAACTCCGCCACAACAGCGTTCTTCTCAGACGTCGCCATGGCACTCCTTCCATTGCAGTGGGGCCGGTTCCCCCTCTAGAGGACTAGACAACGAAAAACGCCCCGTGCAGGTGCACGGGGCGTGGCAGGACGGGCCGATAGAGGCCGTTCGCGTTGCTCAGTAGTCACCTGCGCAGGCCGCCTCCGTATGGAGGGCTTTACGGTGGCCTCGTCCGGAGATCTCAGGGATTCCAGGCTCAGCCATCGACCGGCGGTCTTTGGTTCCCCCCACGATAGTCCGAACGGGGCCGGTCACCAAATCGAGCTCCGGCACCAACTCCGGCATCAACGGTGCGTGGTGGGTGCCGGACCGGTGGACCCCCGGAAGTGGAATCCTGCGGGCAGCCGCAGCTGGTGCACCTCCTGGGAGCCCGCCATCATGCTCAGGAGCAGGTCCACGGCCGCACGGCCGGCCTGTTCCACGGGGGCGTCCACGCACGTCAGCCCGGAATGCACGAACCCGGACGCGAAATTGTTGTCATATCCGGCCACGGAGACCTGCCCGGGAACCTCCACCCCCAGGGACAGCAGGTGCCGGAGGATGCCGATGGCCAGCTGGTCGTTGTAGCCGATGATCGCGCTCGGCCGGCGAGACCAGGCCAGGGCACCGGCCGCGGCCCCCTGCCCGTGCAGTGGCTTGAAGGGGCCCACATTGATCAGCTCCACCCCCAGCTCCAGGGCCGCCTCGTCCTGCGCCCGCTGACGCAGGGTGTTGCTCCACGCGTTGTGCGGGCCGGCGCAGTAGACGATCCGCCGGTGCCCGAGCGCATGGAGGTGCTCGATGAGCTGACGGCTGGAATCGGCGTCCCCGGCCGCCACCGAGCTGACCCCGGGCACCTCCCGATTGAACAGGACCAGCGGCCGCCGGCGCGCCATCTCCCGCAGCTCGGCATCCGAGGTCCACCGGGCCGCGGCGATCATCCCGTTCGTGTCCGCGGTCATCCGCTCCAGGTGGGTGCGCTCCACGGTGGCCGACTCCTCGGCGTCCCCCAGGGTCACGAGGTAGCCCGCCGAACGGGCTTGGCTGACAGCACCCTTGATGAGGTCGGCGAAGAAGGGATTGGCCAGGTCCTGCACCAGCAGATTGAAGCTCCGTGCGCCGGATGCCGTGGCGGCCAGGGCGGGCCGTGGCGGCTCGCGGCGGTAGCCGAGCCGGTCGGCGGCCTCCATGACGCGCTCCACCGTCTGGAAGTTCACCCGCTCCGGCCGGGTGAAGGCCCGCGAGACCGTGGACGGGGCCACCCCGGCGGACCGGGCCACGTCCTCCAGCCGCACCCGAGCAGCCGGTGAAGCACCGCGCGCACCACGTGGCGAACCGTCCGATACGGCGTTCTGCATTGGATCCATGGCGGTGTCAACCTTTGTCAGGACGAACGGTCGGGCGAATCCCCAGGGGATGGCGCTGGCACCCACGGGACCCACGACACTCAGTTGGCTGCGTGGTGTGCAGGATCTTTCCATGACTTGCCACACGCCGTCCAGCGAAGATCCACTGGTACTGCAGGGCATCACCGTCCATTTCCGCAAATTATGGCAATCGACTGGCCTCGACCAGACCATCCGTGCCATTCTGCTGTGCACCCCCTCATCTGTGATGGCCATCACCACCGACCGTGGCCCTCACCCGCACCACTCAACGCATTCCACGCATCCCACGCATCCCACGCATCCCTCATGGATTCCCAGGAGACCGACATGAAACGACGCACCCTGATGACCTCCACGGCCGCTCTGGCCGTCGCCGGACTGTTGCTGTCCGGTTGTGCCGACAACGCCGGCGGTTCCGGCGAGGGGGACGAGTACCCCACCCAGGATGTCCGCCTCGTGGTCCCGTGGGCCGCCGGCGGCTCCGGAGACCTCTCGGCCCGCACCCTGGCCCCGCTGCTCGAGGACGAGCTCGGTGTCAGCGTCATCGTGGAGAACCGTCCCGGCGCCAACGGCTCCGTGGGCTACAACTGGCTCAAGGAGCAGGAGCCAGACGGCTACAACCTGTCCATGTTGGGCGCCGAGGTGGCCACACTGCAGTTCATGGACTACGACATCGCCCCGGAGGACTACGCGTTCCTCGGCAAGATCCTCGAAGGACCCGGGGCGATCGCCGTACCGACGGACAGCCCCTATGAGACGCTCCAGGACCTGATCGACGCCGCGAAGGACGCCCCGGGCGAGATCACCTACTCCTCCCCCGGAGTCGGGTCCGTGTGGGACAACCCGGCTCAGGGCTTCCAGGAGATGGCCGGAATCGAACTGACCAACGTGCCCTTCGACGGCTCGGCTCCGTCCATCGCCGCCGCAGCCGCCGGTGACGTCGACTTCTCCATCGATGCCATGGGCTCACAGAAGGCCCAGGTGGACGGCGGAGAGCTGCGCTATCTGGCCGTGCTCTCCGAGGAACGGCAGGAGGACTACCCGGACGTGCCGACCGCCGCCGAGCAGGGCGTCGACCTGCAGAACGCCTCCTTCACCGGCCTGATGGCCCCGGCCGGCACCCCGGACGATGTGGTCCAGACCCTGTCCGACGCCATCGCCGCGGCCACGGAGAACGAGGACTACCAGTCCGTCATCGAGCAGTCGAACCTGGTCCCGGTCTCCGTCCCGGCCGGGGAGTTCACCGAGTTCATCCAGGCCGAGGAAGATCGCTACGGCCCCTGGATCGAGCTCGCCCAGTCGAAGCAGGACTGATCCATGGCCACCGAAACCCCCGGGCCGGCCGGCACTGCCGAGCGGCCCGGGGATCACCCCGAGGACGCCGTGCTGTTGAAGAACCTGCCGTACCGGCTCCGGGAGCTGATCCCGGTGGCGGCAGCGATCTGCCTGGGAGTCGCGGTGCTCATCATGGCCGGAGAGATCACCGATCGCGGCGGCGGGATCGGGCCACGGTTCTGGCCGATCATGTTGGCCTGGGTCCTGATCGGACTCGGCGTCCTGCTGGTCTTCACCAACGTGCTGCGCGGGGTCCGCCCCTCGGACATCCCGGACGACATGACCTGGTGGGGCGTCGGCCAGATGGTCCTGACCGGGCTGGTGCTGATCGGCTACCTGCTGCTGTTCAACGTCCTCCAGTTCTGGTTGATCACCCTGGTGGCCACCTTCCTGCTGCTGGTGGTCTACGGGATCCGCAGCTGGAAGGTACTGGTCTTCCTGCCCCTCATCATCGGCGTGATCCTGCACGTCCTGTTCATCGTCCTGCTGGAGGTACCCCTGTGATCCCCGACCTCCTGACCACCCTCCCGCCCCTCCCCCTCCCGGTGGCAGCCAATGCCGTCACCGAGGGCATCATGGCCGTACTGCAGTGGGACACCCTGCTGTTCATCGGCCTCGGCATGCTGGTGGGCATGCTGGTGGGCGCCTTTCCCGGCGTCACCGCCACCATGGCCGTGGCCCTGGCCTCCGGCTTCACCCTGACCATGGAGCCCATCCAGGGCCTGGCCGTGCTGCTGACCATCTACGTGGCCGCCCAGTTCGGCGACCGCGTGCCGGCCATCCTCATCAACACCCCGGGCACCCCGGCCTCGATCGCCACCACCTTCGACGGCTACCCGCTGGCCAAGCAGGGCAAGGCCGGTCTGGCCATGACGGCCTCCGCACTGGGGTCGGCGTTCGGGATGGTCTTCGGCATCATCGTGCTGTCCCTGTTCGGCATCCCGCTGGCGGGCTTCGCCCGGGAGTTCGGGCCGCCGGAGCTGTTCGCCCTGGTGGTGTTCGGGCTGACCATGATGATCGGCGTCTCCTCCGGCCGCATCTTCAAGGGCCTGGTCGCCGGCGCCTTCGGCCTGATGCTGGCCACCGTGGGCCGCGACCCGATCACCGGGGACCAGCGCTTCACCCTGGGCATCCTCGAGCTCAACGGCGGAGTGCCCTTCATCCCCGTGATCATCGGACTCTTCGGCCTGGCCGAGGTCCTCAACCAGATGGTCACGCACCAGCGGAACAAGGCCGCGGAGAAGCCCATCTCCCAGATGGGCGCCTGGTGGCCGGGACGGGACCTGGGCGGACGGCTGTTCAAGTCCATGGGCATCGGCGCCGGCACCGGTTCCGTGGTGGGACTGGTCCCCGCCGTGGGCGGTGACATCGCCGGGATCATCTCCTGGGACAACGCCAAACGGTTCTCCAAGCACAAGGAGGAGTACGGCAAGGGCTCCATCGAGGGCCTGACCGCGGCGGACACCTCCTCCACGGCCACCCTGGGCGGATCCGTGACCACCACCATGGCGCTCGGTGTCCCCGGCGACTCGGTGATGGCCGTGCTGATCGGCTCCATGATGATCTGGGGCATCCAGCCAGGGCCGGCACTGTTCACCAACCAGCCGTCCCTGGTCTACACGCTGGCGATGATCCTGCTGGTGGCCACCGTGCTCTCCCTGGGCCTGTCCCTGGTCCGCATGAAGTCCATGGTCAAGCTGCTCGAGCTGAAGAACCAGTACCTCTGGGTCATCATCCTGGTCTTCTGCATGGTCGGCACCTACTCCATCAGCAACTCGATCTTCGACGTGTTCGTCATGCTGATCATGGGCGTGATCGGGCTGTTCATGCTCCGCTTCGGCTTCCCCGCCGGACCCGCCGTGCTGGGCCTGATCCTCGGACCCCTGGCCGAGTCCAACCTGCGGCGCACCCTGATCGGCGACGGACCGGAGGCGTTCCTGGGCAGCCCCATCGCCCTGGT
Source organism: Citricoccus nitrophenolicus (assembly GCF_047305825.1). Classification (GTDB taxonomy): domain Bacteria; phylum Actinomycetota; class Actinomycetes; order Actinomycetales; family Micrococcaceae; genus Citricoccus; species Citricoccus nitrophenolicus. Next base: position 1,104,275 of record NZ_CP063070.1, read on the forward strand.
GCTCCTCGCGATCTCGGCGGCCGCCCTGATCCTGCCACCGCTGCGGGCCATGCGCATCCGCCGCAAGCAGGCCATGGCGGGCAAGGACGAGGGCCTCTCGGTCCTGATCCCCTGAGCATCGACACCTCCACGCACGACGGCGGCCCGCACCTTCCCGGTGCGGGCCGCGGTCATGTGGACCTCAGAACCGGACCGGCCGGCCGGTCCGGGAGGACTCGTAGACGGCCAGCAGGATCCGCAGGGACGTGGTGGCCTCCTCCCCCGTGACGGCGGGAGTGCCGCCGGTGCGCACGGCGTTCACGAAGTCGGCCACCTGCGCCCGGTGCCACGGGATCAGGGCCCCGTTGATGGTGGCCAGGTCCACGTTGGGCTCCAGGCCGGACGGCCACGTCGGCCCGTCCGGCGCAGTCGCCACACGCTCCCCGGCCGCCCACACGTCCACGCGGCCGTCGGTCCCCTCGGGGAACTCACTCAGCTGAGCCGAGGCCCCCGTGGATCCGGTGACCCTGATCTGGACGCCGAGGGACGGAGTGACCGCGGTGGAGGCATGCAGGGTGGCCAGTGCACCGGAGGCGAACCGCAGCGTGGCCACGGCGGAGTCCTCCACCTCGATGTGCTCGCCGTGCACGTAGGTGGCCACGTGGCCGTGCACCTCCACCACCTCGCCCATGTACCACTGGAGCAGGTCGATGTAGTGGATGCCCTGGGTCATGAGCACCCCGCCGCCGTCCGAGGCCCAGGTGCCCCGCCAGGCGGTGGCCGAGTAGTACTCCGGTTCGCGGTGCAGCAGCACCGAGCAGTGTCCGAGGATCGGGGTGCCAAGGGTACCGTCGTCGATCGCGGCACGAATCCGCTGGGCGGCCGGCCAGAAGCGGCGCTGGAACAGCACTCCGAATCTCACGCCGGCCCTCGCGCACACGTCGACCATCCTCTCGGCGGCCGCGAGATCGATCGCGATGGGCTTCTCGCACAGCACGTGCACCCCTGCGGTGGCCGCCTCGGTGACCACGGCCTCATGGGTGGGGTGCGGGGTGCAGACCGAGATCACGTCGATCCCGAGGCCGTCCGCGCCGCGCCAGGCCAGCATCTCGGCCGCGGAGCCGAAGGCGTGCTCGATCCCGTTCGCCACAGCGACCTGACCGGCCCGCTCGGCGTCGATGTCGCACAGGGCGACCACCTCGACGTCCTGCCCGGCATCCGCCAGGGCCCGGTAGGCCTCCAGGTGGTTGCGGAAGATGGCCCCTCCGCCGGCGATGCCGATCCGCAGGGCAGCCGTCATGCGGTCACCGATCCCAGGGAGGCGGCGATGTGCCGACCGGCGGCGTAGGCCCGCGTGATGGCCGAGCCGATGGTGGCGCCGCCACCCGGGTAGGCGTCCTTGAACACGGTGGCCGAGCAGTTGCCGGCGGCGTAGAGGCCCGGCAGGGGCAAGCCATCCCAGCCGAGGACGCGGCCGTCCAGGTCGGCGCGCAGGCCGCCCGCGGTCCCCAGCACGCCCGGGTGTAGGCGCACGGCGTAGAACGGCGCCTCGGTCAGGGGGGCCAGGCACGGATGGGGCTCGTTCGCCGGATCGCCCAGGTGACGATCCTGGGCGCTGGCCCCACGGCCGAACTCCGGGTCCTCGCCGCGGGCTGCGGCCGGGTTGAAGGCAGCGACGGTCTCCTCGAGACCGGCGGCGTCCACTCCGATGAGCTCGGCGAGCCCGGTGAGGGTCTCCGCGCGGACCAGCCACTCCGGTGCGTCCTGCGGATCCGAGAACACCGGGTGGCCGGCCACCGGGTAGCGGGAGACGTAGCGGGAGTCCATCACCAGGTGGGCCGGGATGTTGGCGTGGTCCGAGGTGCCCGGCGCGATGTTCGCGAAGACGCGGGCGAAGTCGTGGTAGTTCAGGGCCTCGTTGACGAAGCGCCGGCCGGCCGCGTTGACCACGATCCCGCCGGGCAGGGTGGCCTCCACGTTGCCCATGCGGCCGCCGGGCCGACCGTCGTACTCGGCCCCGTGGGCCGTGATGACCGGAACGCCCCAGATGTCCGTGGTCTCCGTGAAGGAGGCGCCCACGGCCATCCCCAGCTTCAGCCCGTCACCGGTGTTGCTCGGCGCGGAGATCGGGGTGATGGGGAACTTCAACAGGGTTCCGGTCAGCTCGGGCGACCACTCGAAGCCGCCCGAGGCGATCACCACGCGGTCCGCGGTCACCTCCCGCTCCCCGGCCACGGTCACCCGCCAGGTGTCCCCCGCACGCTGCAGCCCGGTGGCGGGGGCGGACGTGGAGATCACGACGCCGGCCTCCCAGGCCGAGGCGGTCAGGGCACCGGCCAGCGCACCGCCCATGGTGCGCACGCCGCGCTCCGCGCGGCCCTCGAGCAGCGTGGGGTCCGGCGCGGCGCCATGCAGCTGGTCCCGCTCGTCCATGGTGATCAGCGGCAGGTACGTCGGCGGGCGCAGTGCCTCGGCCAGGCCGGGCACCACCGAGGGGTCGAACTCCCGGTGGTCCAGGCCGCGGCCGCCCGGCGTGGCCCCCGGCCATTCCATGTGGTAGTCCGGGCGGAACAGGGCCGAGTAGTCCACACGGGAGTTCTCGTCCAGGAAGCGGACGGCCTCTGCGGCGGTGGCCACATACCAGGAGATCTCCTCCTCGGAGAGCCTCCCGTCGGTGGCCGCCCGCACGTACGCGGCCGCGTCCTCATCGCTGTCCGTGAAGTCCCGGGCGCCCATGAGGTGGTTGTTCGGGGCCCACATGACCCCGCCCCCGGCGGCCGTCGTCCCGCCCAGCCTGTCGGCCTTCTCCAGCACCAGGACGGAGGCCCCGGCACCCCGGGCCACCAGGGCTGCGGTCATCCCGGCACAGCCGGAGCCGATGACCACGAGGTCATAGCGGTCGGCAAGCCCCGAGACGGGGGTCAGGAGGAGGCGGTCTGCGGCGGGGCGGGGCTCGGTCATGGCCGGGTGTCTCCTTCAGGGGTGGTGGTGACGGCGGGGAAGTCGATCGCGATCTTCCCCACGCCTGCCGAGGGGTCCACGAGGGACTCGAAGGCGGCGTCCAGGTCCTCGAACGCAAAACGGTGAGTCAGCAACCCGGCGATGGTGTGCTGGTGGCGGTCCAGCAGCTCCAGGGCCTCGCCACTGAGGTTCTGCGAGTTGCGCGAGCCGAGCAGGTCGATCTCCTTGACCGGCAGCGTGCGCAGGGTCAGGCGCAGCTCCTGGTCCGAGATGCCGACGCAGACCACGCGGCCCGCGGTGGCAACGAGGTCGATGCCGGTGGCCAAGGAGACCGGGGCCCCGGTGGCGTCGATGACCAGGGAGGGCCCGTCGCCGCCGGTGAGCTCGTCCAACTCGGTCTGCTGGGCCGGCGTCGGGAATTCCTCCCGGCTGACCGTGAGGGTGCGATCAGCGCCCATGGCCGTGGCCAGCGCGAGCCGGTCCGCGTTCATGTCCGAGACCGTGACGTCACAGCCCAGGTCCTTGAGGTAGACCGTGGCGAGCAGGCCGATGGGGCCTGCGCCGGAGACGAGGACCCTCTCCCCCGCCGTGGCACGGCCGCGGTTGACGGCCTGCATGGCGATGGAAAGCGGCTCGTGCAGCGGGGCCAGGTCCAGAGACAGCGACTCGGGAATGCGGTACAGCTTCTGCAGCGGTACGGCCTGCTCGGTGACGAGCGAGCCGTCCTCGTAACAGCCGTAGACGCTCATGTGACGACAGGCGTTGACACGCCCGATCGAGCACGCATGGCACGTTCCGCAGTAGACCATCGGCGAGATCGCCACCCGGTCCCCCACGGCCCAGCCACCGCCGGCCCCCGTGGCGTCGGCGGCATCCAACGCGGCGATGGTCCCCGCGGCCTCATGGCCCTGGATGATCGGCAGGTCCGTGGCGTAGTCGTCATCCCAGATGTGAGCATCCGTGCCGCAGAGGGTCACGGAGGCCATCCGGACCACGGCGGTGCCGGGTGCCGGGGCCGGTGCGGGGACGCCGCGGTACTCGATGGTGCGCCGACTCGAGGTGACGGCGGCGGTGGCCGTCGAGGGGGTGGTTGAGGGGGTGGTCGGGCTCATCTGACTACTCGGCACCCTCGATGGAACCGAAGGCGATGTTCCAACGGCGCACGGTGCGCTCTGCGATGAAACCGCCCTGGTGGAAGGGGTCGCCGTCCATGATCTCGGAGACCTCGTCCACGGAGTCTCCCGTGATGATGAGCAGCGCGCCCAGCGGGTCGGCCTCGGTCAGGCGACCGGAGACGAGCAGGGTGCCCTGCTCGTGGAGGCCCTGGAGGAACTCGACGTGGGAGGGCCGGGTCTGGGTCATCTCCTCGGTCTCGGGGACGTAGGCGTAGGTGACGGCGTAGGCAGCCATGGGTTCGCTCCTGAACGTTGGGATCGCACGGTCATGTGACCGGCATGACTCCCCATCGTGCGTCAGCTGGACTGGAGAACTCGCCCACGTTCCCGTTGAACGGGAACTCGAGCCGCGTCCCGCGATGGATCCGGCTCAGCCCTCCGGCTCGGAATGGAATGCCTGGACGCCGATCATCCGCCGGAACCCCATCTGACGGGACAGGCCCCGGGCGGCGGCCAACAGGGTGGGGGCCTGGACCTGCAGGTTGACCTGGTCCACCGGGGCCACGATCGAGAGGGCACCGAGCACCTTGCCGCCGGTGCCGAACACGGGGGCGGCCGTGCCGGAGGAGCCAGCCACCGCCACCCCGCGCAGGTGCACGTAGCCATCTGTCCGCGTCTGAGCCAGCCGGCGGCGTAGCCCGGACTCGGTGACCCCGGAGTCTCGGGTGATGGGATCCCAGGGCTCGCAGAGGTAGCGGTCCTGGAGGGACCGGGGCGAGAAGGCCAGGATGGCCAGCCCTGCCGCCGTCGAGAGCACCGGCAGGCGGCCGGCGACCTTGGTCAGGTCCGTCGGCACGTCCCGGCTGATGAGCCGCTCCAGGTAGATGATGGTGTGTTCCTGGTCATCCAGGATGGCCAGTGAGGTGTTCTGGCGCTGCGTGACATGGACTGCCTCCATGAAGGGCAGGGCCGCCTGGCCGAACTCCTGGTAGGAGGAGCTGCGCTGGCCCAGTTCCCAGAGCACGAGCCCGATCCGGAACCCGCCTCCGGGGGTGCGGCGCAGCAGGCCCTCCTCGGCCATGTCCGCGGCCAGCCGGTGGGCGGTGGAGGAGGACAGCTCTGCACGGTCTGCCAGTTCGGTGGCGGTCAGCTCGGGGTGGTCGGAGTCGAAGGCATGGAGTACCCGGACCAGCCGCTGGATGAGCGATTCCCCCGAGCGCGAATTGGCCATCCACCCATCGTAGGTGGTGGCCCTCCCGTCGCTCGTCCGGGTCCGGGCCCGGGAACGACCCGCCTCAGCCGGAGGTGCCCGCCGCGTGGCACGCGGCCAACCACCCGAAGGTCATCCCGGAACCCACCTGGGTCCCGGCGCCGGGATACTCGCTGCCCATGACGGAGGCGGCGTCGTTGCCCGCCGCGTAGAGCCCCTCGATCTCCCGGCCCGCGGCATCCACCACCTGGGCCTGCCCGTTGATCCGGATCCCATAGGCGGTCGCCAGCGGGGTCGGCACCACGGCCATGGCATAGAAGGGCGCCCGCTCGACGGGCCCGAGATTCGGGTTCGGCCCGTGCTCCGGATCCCCGGCCACGCGGCCGAACATCAGCTCGCCCTTGTGGAAGTCCTCGTCCACCCCGCTCTCGGCGAAGCCGTTGTAGCGCCGCACGGTCTCCTCCAGCCCGGCCGCGTCCACACCGATCTGCCCGGCGAGCTCCCGCAGGGAGGAGCCGCGGTACAGGTAGCCGGAGTCGACGTACTTCTGTAGCGCAGCCGCCGGCAGGTGCGGCATGGTGATCATGCCCAGCCCGTACTTCGCCAGGGAACGGGAGTCCACGATCAACCAGGCCGGGACGGTCGGCACGCTCTGGTGGGAGGCGTACATGGCCCGCACGAAGCGGTGGTAGGACTGGGATTCGTCCGTGAACCGCCGCCCGGCGGCGTTGACGGCCATCAGCCCGGGCTTGGCACGGTCCCAGATATGCGGGAAGACCGCTGTGGAGCCGTCTGCCCGGGTGCCGATCGATGAGGGAAACCACAGGGCGTTCTCGCCGTTTTCATTCCCGGCGGAACCGCCCACGGCCTGGCTGAGCCGGAGCGAGTCACCGGTCGAGCCCTCGCCGGCGCGGGAGAACTGGGCAGTGGGCTCGGGCAGGTACTTCTCGCGCAGCTCGGGGCTCTGCGGGAAGCCGCCGGCGGCAAGCACCACGCCACGCCGGGCGCGGATGCGCAACTCGCGCCCACCGTGGCCCGCGACGGCACCCGTCACTCGGGCGTCCTCTGCCACACCCTCGCGAATCAGCTCGGTGGTGTAGGCGTTGCGCCACACCTCGCCACCGCGTTGGAGCAGCCCGTGGTACATGCGGGCCGTCAGGGCGTTGCCCATGACCAGACGGGTGCCCCGGGGGTTCCGGACCATGTCCAGGGCCCAGCGCACCCCGAGGCCCAGGGCCGTGGCACCGGCCTTGACGGTCTTGCCGGGCTTCTTGGAGAACAGCCCCAGCAGGGTGGTCACCTCGGCGCGGCGGAGCATCATGGTGCCGCCCATCAGGGCGAACTCGGGCACGGGCGGGCGCACGTGCCGGAAGCGGTCCCGCCCGAGCGCGCGGCCGTCGAACGGCTCAGGCTCCAGGGCGCGGCCGGTCTGACCGGTCTCCGGCAGCTCGGAGTGGTAGTCCACCACGGCCGGGGAGGGCCGGAAGGTCACCCCCGCATCCGCCATGTACTCCAGCATCCGGGGGCCATTGTCCAGGTAGGCCTGCCGCAGGGCCTTGTCTGACTTCTCCCCCACCAGCCGGTCGAGGTAGCGCTCGGCCCGCGCAGCGTCGTCGGTGTTCCCCTCGGCCCGCTGGAAGTGGTTGTCCGGGATCCAGCAGGTTCCGGCGGAGTAGGCCGTGGTGCCCCCGATGTACTCGGTCTTCTCCAGCACCAGCACGTCCAGGCCCTCCTGGGCTCCGGTCAGTGCGGCGGCGAGCCCCGCTGCCCCGGAGCCGAGCACCAGGAGATCCACCTCGCGGTCCCATGGCAGGCTCGGGGACTCCTCCGGCGCGGAGATCGGTTGTGCGGCTGGATTCTCGGACATCGACCCACCTGGTTCTGTGTTGCGGCATGATTCCACCGCGTCCGTGACGCGGCTCACGGACCATCGTGGCGCACGGGTCGAGTGCTTGACCCCCGGCTTCCCGTTGAACGGGAATCAGAGGGGCTTCTGCCAGGCCGGGTGAGTGGCCACCGGGACGAAGCCGAGCTCGCCGTTGGCGCGCAGGATCGCCCGGTTCTCAGCGGCGTTCCAGGTGTACAGGCGGTCCGCCTCCGGCCGATGCCGCAACAGCCGGGAGACGTTGGCCGCCTTCAGCAGCAGCGCCAGCCCGAGCCCGCGGTGCTCCGGGTGGACCAGGGTGTTGCCCTGATACGCGGCCTGCGGCAGGTCGGCGAAGGTCTCGATGTCTGAGTGTCCCGCGAGCCGGCCGGTCGCCCGATCCCGCACCGCCGTGGTGATGACTGTCAGCCCCATCCCCTCCCGCGCCCGTTCCTCGGCGCGCAGCCGGTCCACGTCCCACGCCTCGGAGGCACGCTCGACCTCCCCGGCCGGGGCCTCTGTGGCCATCCGACCGAGCAACTCCGCCAGGTCGGCAGCATCCTCCTCCGGGCAGGACCCCTGCCAGCCGACCACCTCATAGCCGTGATCCTGCGCTGCGGAGGAGCCGGACTCAGCACGCAGCGCCGCCCCGGCCGCCCCCCGCAGCTCCAGCACGGAGACCACCTCCACCTGCGCCAGCCCGTAGCCGTGGGCGGCGGCGAACCGCGCGTCCGGAGCCTGTCGGCGCACGGTGACTGGGCCGTCGTCGGGCTTGTTCTCCGGCCTGACCACCGGCGTCAGGCCGGTCTGCAACGAGGTCCCGGTGACGAAGACCGGGCCGGACCCCACGGCGGCCGGATCCAGCAGCGCATTGTCCGTCCAGGACTGCAGGACAGAGCGTCCCCGGCGTGCCGCCTCCGCCTCGGCCTCCTGCAACAGCGCGGAACCGACCCCCTGGCGGCGGAAATCGGGGTGCACCACCACCCGCACCTCGGCGGTGCGCGGCTGGGCCGTGGGGTCAGCAGTGGGCTCGAACGGCAGGCTCAGGGCTGCATAGCCGATGATCCGATCCGCCACGCGGGCCACTGCGTGGTGTGTGCGCATGTCCTGGCGGGCCGTGGCGCCGGCCAGCTGGTTCTCCGGCGAGACGTAGAAGTCATTGGTCCCCCAGAACAGGGACGTCACGAGGTTGGCCAGCTGGGCCACCTGCAGGAAGTCGGCGGTGGCCGGGGGCATCGGCAATCGTGCCTGGTCGAGGGCGTCAGGCAGCTGGAGCCATGCGATGTTCATGGGTCCATTAAACCCCCGCCGTTAACGACTCGAGGCCGGAACCGGCGAATACTCGCTGGTTCCGGCCTCGGATCTCATCGACGGGCCCAGGGGCCCGGATGCTCAGGTCAGGCCTGGGCCTCGGCAGCCGCCTCGATCTTGACCACGTTCGGGTCCACCTTGATGCCGGGGCCGAAGGTCGTGGAGATGGTGGCCTTGGAGATGTACCGGCCCTTGGACGCGGACGGCTTCAGGCGCAGCACCTCCTCCAGGGCGGCGGCGTAGTTCTCGGCCAGCTTCTCGGCCTCGAAGCTGGTCTTGCCGATGATGAAGTGCAGGTTGGCGTGCTTGTCGACGCGGAAGTCGATCTTGCCACCCTTGATGTCGGTGACGGCCTTGGCCACGTCCGGGGTCACCGTGCCGGTCTTCGGGTTCGGCATGAGGTTGCGCGGGCCGAGGATCTTGCCCAGGCGGCCGACCTTGCCCATCATGTCCGGGGACGCCACGGCGGCGTCGAAGCCGGTCCAGCCGCCCTGGACCTTGGCGATCAGGTCATCGGCACCGACGAAGTCGGCGCCTGCCGCCTCGGCGGCCACGGCCCGGTCACCGGTGGCGAAGACGACCACGCGGGCGGTCTTACCGGTGCCGTTGGGCAGGTTGACGGTGCCGCGCACCATCTGGTCCGCCTTGCGCGGGTCGACGCTCAGGCGGAAGGCGACCTCCACGGTGGCGTCCGACTTGGACGGGTTGGTGTCCTTGGCCAAGGCGATGGCCTCGACGGGGCCGTAGACGTCCTCGCCGATCTTCTCCTGGGCCGCCTTGTATGCTTTGCTGCGCTGTGCCATCTGCGTTTTCTCCTTATGCAGTCGTGGTCTGCGGGTCGCGCGCGACCCTGCCACTGGGTGTTCGAGTGGTGGTTCCGTCAGCCGTCGACGGTGATGCCCATGGAGCGGGCGGTGCCGGCGATGATCTTGGCAGCAGCCTCGAGATCGTTGGCGTTGAGGTCTTCCATCTTGGTCTGGGCGATCTCCTCGCACTGGGCCTGGGTCAGCTTGCCGACCTTGTCCGTGTGCGGGGTGGAGGAGCCCTTGGAGACCTTGGCGGCCTTCTTGATCAGCTCGGCGGCCGGAGGGGTCTTGGTGATGAAGGTGAACGAACGGTCTTCGTACACGGTGATCTCGACCGGGACGACGTTGCCACGCTGGGATTCCGTCGCGGCGTTGTACGCCTTGCAGAACTCCATGATGTTCACGCCGTGCTGACCGAGCGCAGGGCCGATCGGCGGGGCCGGGTTGGCGGCTCCTGCCTGGATCTGCAGCTTGATCAGGCCTGCGACCTTCTTCTTGGGGGCCATTATCGGGTCCTTCTTCTGTTGCGTGTTCCCCGGAGCACAGGAGCGTGATCCGGAGCTGGTGGCCACCGTGGCGCGGTGGCCGGTCCGCCCTCCGCCCGGCAAAGCAACCGAGCGGCGGCGAAGAGTGTGGGTCCTCTACCGGATCTTGGTGACCTGGTTGAAGGACAGGGTGACCGGGGTCTCCCGCTCGAAGATGGTCACCAGGACCACGAGCTGCTGGGATTCGACCTTGACCTCGGAGATGGTGGCCGGCAGCGTCTCGAACGGACCGTCGTTGACGGTGACCGACTCGCCGACCTCGAAGTCGACCTCGATCGCCGGGGCGCCGGTCTCGGCACCGGACGGGGCCGGACGGCCCTCGGCCTCGGCCGACTTGGTGGCCTCCTGCAGGACCGAGGGGGCCAGCATGGAGTGCACCTCATCCAGGGACAGCGGGAACGGGTCGTGAGCATTGCCCACGAAGCCGGTCACACCGGGGGTGTGGCGGACCACACCCCAGGAGGCTTCGGTCAGGTCCATCCGCACGAGCACGTAACCGGGGATGCGCACCCGGTTGACGAGCTTGCGCGTGGTGTTGCGGATCTCCACGACCTCTTCCATGGGGACTTCGATCTCATAGATGTAGTCCTCCATCTCCTGGGTCTGGATACGCGTCTCGAGGTTGGTCTTCACGCGCTTCTCATAGCCGGCGTACGTGTGGATGACGTACCAGTCGCCAGGCTGACGGCGCAGCCGGGTGCGGAGTTCCTCGGCGGGATCCACCTCAGGCTGGGCCTCCGCAGCTGGCTCCGCCTCCGGCGCAGCCTCGGATCCCACCTCGGTCTCGGTCTCCACCTCGGCCTCGGAGTCAGGCTCCACTGCCTCGCCGGCCACGGCGGCGTCCTCAGCGGTCTGAGGGTCCTGCGACGGCTGGGACTGCTCCTCTTCGAGGGCATCGGCCTCGGCGAGTGCGTCAGCCTGCGGTTCGAGTTCCTGCTCGGACACTGGTTCCTGCTTTCTTCACGCGTTCAACGTACTTCCGGCAGGGCTTCTCCTCCGGCGGGACGGGTGTGGTGCGCCCCCTGCGCAGACCCACCTGCGGATCAGACGCTGCCGTCACCGAAGACGAAGGAGGCGCCCGAGCCGAACACGAAGTCCAGCAGGGTGACCAGCAAGATCATGAAGATCACGAAGACGAGCACGACGCCCGTGAGCTTCACCAGCTCCTCGCGGGTGGGGGTGACCACCTTCTTGAGCTCGTCCACCACCTGGCGCAGGAACAGAGCGATGCGGCCGAAGAAGCCTCGCTTCCGCGGCGACTCAGGGGACTGGTCCCCCGTGCTGTTCGCAGCTGCCTCGGTCACGTGGCCTCACTTGCTTGATCGACACTGAAACTGTCCTGCCGGGCGACCCCGGATCACCGGGACCGCCCTGCGCAGGGTAGACAGGACTCGAACCTGCAACCTGCGGTTTTGGAGACCGCTGCGCTACCAATTGCGCCACTACCCTAGGGGCCGAACTGTCATCATCCACGGGACATGCCATGGCACGGCCCAGCATGATGCTTTTCAACACCGGGGAACAACTTTACGTCATCGCAGGCAGTGAGTCGAACCGGCCGGATCCTGCCGCCCCTCAGACCGCCCCGCTCCACTAGGCTGGAAGTCATCGACGCCCGGAATCCACCCGCCGGAAGGACCCCATGCCGAACACACCGTCATCCCAGCCCCGCAGCCGCGTCTCCCAGCGCATCGGCTCGATCGCCGAGTCCGCCACCCTCGCCGTCGACGCGAAGGCGAAGGCGCTCAAGGCTGCCGGGCGCCCCGTGATCGGCTTCGGCGCCGGCGAGCCGGACTTCCCCACCCCGGACTACATCGTCGAGGCCGCGGTCGAGGCCGCCCGGGATCCGAAGAACCACCGCTACTCCCCCGCAGCCGGGCTGCCGGAGCTGCGTCAGGCGATCGCCGAGAAGACCCTGCGGGACTCGGGCTTCGAGATCGAGCCGGCGCAGGTGCTGGTGACCAACGGCGGCAAGCAGGCGGTCTACAACACCTTCGCCGCCCTGTTGGACCCGGGCGACGAGGTCATCGTCCCCGCCCCGTACTGGACCACCTACCCCGAGTCGATCCGGTTGGCCGGCGGGGTCCCCGTGGACGTCTTCGCGGGACCGGAACAGGGCTACAAGGTCACCGTGGAGCAGCTGGACGCGGCGGTGACGGAACGCACCAAGGTGCTCTCCTTCGTCTCTCCCTCCAACCCGACCGGTGCCGTCTACACCCCTGAGGAGACCGCCGCCATCGGCCGTTGGGCCCACGATCGCGGTCTCTGGGTGGTCACGGACGAGATCTACGAGCACCTCACCTATGACGGCGTGCCCTTCACCTCCATCGCCACGGCGGTTCCCGAGCTCGCCGACCAGGTGATCGTGCTCAACGGCGTGGCCAAGACCTACGCAATGACCGGTTGGCGCGTCGGTTGGATGGCGGGCCCCGTGGACATCATCAAGGCCGCCACCAACCTGCAGTCGCATGCCACCTCGAACGTCGCCAACGTCTCCCAGCGTGCGGCGCTGGCCGCCGTCTCGGGCCCGCTGGACGCCGTGGATCAGATGAAGACGGCCTTTGACCGGCGGCGGAAGGCCATGGTGGCCGGTCTCAACGAGGTGCCCGGATTCTCCTGCCCGACGCCGGCCGGGGCCTTCTACGCCTACGTGGACGTCCGCGGTGCGCTGGGCGACGCGGCGGGACGGGGACACCAGACCTCGGCCGAGCTGGCGGGCCACATCCTCGAGGAGGCCGAGGTCGCCGTCGTGCCCGGCGAGGCCTTCGGCCCCTCCGGCTATCTGCGCCTGTCCTACGCCCTGGGGGACGAGGACCTGGCCGAGGGCATCGGCCGGATCCAGAAGCTCCTCTCCTGACCCACCCCTCTACTTTGAGGGCGATCCCAACGGGTGTGGATTGCCCTCAAAACGACATCGAGGGACCCGCGGGTCGCAGATGCGGTCGTCAAGGGGTATTTGAAGCGCAGGTGCGTGCATTAGGGTCTCCTCCATGACTCTTCTGCGCGTCTCTGAGGCCGCCCGGTATCTCGGTGTCAGTGATGACACCGTGCGCCGGTGGGTGTCCGCCGGTCGCCTGGCCGGGCACATGGACGACTCCGGCCGGGCCGCCGTGGACGGGGTGGAGGTGGCGGCCCTCGTTCGGGACTCCTCGGATCATGCGGACGGCGTCCCCACCTCGGCCCGCAACCGCTTGACGGGGCTCGTGACCAACGTGGTCATGGACACCGTGATGGCCCAGGTGGAACTCCAGTGCGGCCCCTTCCGCGTGGTCTCCCTCATGAGCGCCGAGGCGGCGCGCGAGCTGGGTCTGGAGCCGGGCATGCCGGCCACCGCCGTGGTCAAGGCGACCACCGTGGTCGTCAATCGCGAGGTCGCCCCGTGAGAACCTCCCTGAAGTACGGCTCGGCCCTGGCTTTCACCGCCGTCACCGCCCTGGCCCTCACGGGATGCGGAGGCGGGGATCCTGCCGGTCCGGCCGCCGAGGGCTCCACCCTCACCGTCTTCGCCGCGGCCTCCCTCGGCGAGGCCTTCGAGGAGCTCGCGGACGGCTTCGAGGCGGAGCACCCCGGAGTGGAGGTCGAGTTCAACGTCGCCGGCTCCTCCGCCCTCGCGGAGCAGATCACCGCCGGCGCCCCCGCGGACGTCTTCGCCGCGGCCAACCAGGCCACCATGGACACGGCGGTGGAGGCCGGGGAGGTGTCCGGGGAGCCGGCCGCCTTCGCCACCAACGTGCTGACCCTGGTCACCCCGCCGGGCAACCCCGCGGGCCTCTCCTCCCTGCAGGACGCTGCCGCGGACGGGGTGAAGCTCGTGGTCTGCGCCCCCCAGGTCCCCTGCGGTGACGCCACGGTCACCGTGGCCGAGGAGGCTGGCGTGGAGTTGTCCCCGAGCAGCGAGGAGTCCCAGGTGACCGACGTCCTGGGCAAGGTCACCTCCGGGGAGGCCGACGCCGGGCTGGTCTACGTCACGGACGCGATCGGGGCCGGGGATGCCGTGGAGACCATCGAGCTGGCCCCTGCGGAGTCCGCTGTGAACCGCTACCCGATCTCCGTGCTGCGGGCCGCCGGGGAGAACGGCTCCGGACAGCCCGAGCTGGCCCGGAGCTTCGTGGACTACGTGGGCTCCGAGGACGGCCAGTCGTTGTTGGAGGGTCATGGCTTCGGCCGCCCCGGGTAGGGCCGGCACCGACCGCACGGTCCGGGTCCGTCCTCCCGCCGCGCTGACCGCGGTGGGCCTGTTCGGCGGCGTGGCCCTGCTGGTGCCGTTCGCCGCCCTCGTGGCCGGGGTGGACCTGGCCCGCCTGCCGGAGCTGCTGACCTCCGAGTCCGCCCTGGAGGCCCTGGGCCTCTCGCTGCGCACGGCGTTCCTGTCCACCGTGATCTGCCTGGTGCTGGGCACCCCGTTGGCGCTGGTGCTCACGCGCGTGGAGTTCCCCGGCCGCAACCTGGCCCGCTCTCTCGTGCTGCTGCCGCTCGTGGTCCCGCCCGTGGTGGGCGGCATCGCCCTCACGGAGGCCTTCGGCCGGCGCGGACTGATCGGCGAGCACCTGCACGTGCTGGGGATCGAGATCGCCTTCACCTCTGCCGCCGTGGTCCTGGCCCAGGTCTTCGTCTCCCTCCCGTTCCTCGTGGTGGCCCTCGAGGGCGCCCTGCTGACCCGGGGCGAGGCCCATGAGCGCACGGCCCTGTCCCTCGGGGCCTCCCCGCTGCGCACCTTCTTCACGGTGACGCTGCCGCTGCTCGTCCCCGGGCTGGTGTCCGGACTGGTGCTGAGCTTCGCGCGCGCCCTGGGCGAGTTCGGGGCCACCATCACCTTCGCGGGGTCCCTGCAGGGCACCACCCGCACCCTGCCCCTGCAGATCTACCTGGAGCGGGAGACGGACCCGGAGGCCGCCGTGGCCCTCTCCCTGGTCCTCGTGGTGGCAGCGCTCGTGGTCATCACGGTGGCCTACGGCCGGCGGGGGGCGAGAGCGTGAGACTCGACTGTCACGTGGTGGTCCCCGAGCGCGGGGTCGACGTCGCCTTCACGGCCGCGCCGGGCGAGACCCTCGCCCTGAGCGGAGCGAACGGCGTGGGCAAGTCCACCGTGCTCTCCGCCGTGGCCGGCTGGCTCCGCCCGGAGGCCGGCCACGCCCGGCTCGGAGAGCGGACCCTGTTCGATGAACACGCGTGGATTCCGGCACGACGGCGCAACGTAGGCTACCTGGCGCAGGATCCCCTGCTCTTCCCGCACCTCACGGCCGAGGCGAACGTCGCCTTCGGACTGCGCCGGGCCGGCGTCGTGTCCCGCGCGGAGCGCCGCGAGGTGGCGCGGGACTGGCTCGACCGACTGGGGGTGGGGCACCTGGCCGGGCGCCGGCCGCACCAGTTGTCCGGCGGTCAGGCGCAGCGCACCGCCATCGCACGGGTCCTGGCCTCGGGCCCTGACCTGGTGCTGCTGGACGAGCCGCTCGCCGCCCTCGACGCCGGAACGGCCCCGCAGATCCGCGAGCTGCTGGCCCAGGTGCTGGCCGGGCGCACCACCGTGCTGGTGTCCCACCAGGTGGCGGACGTGGAGGCGCTGGCGGATGCCGTCACAACAATCCCCGCTCCCCCGCCCAGCGCGTGAGCTCGTGGCGATTGGAGAGCTGGAGCTTGCGCAACACGTTGGACACGTGGG
Organism: Citricoccus nitrophenolicus; assembly: GCF_047305825.1. Taxonomy (GTDB): domain Bacteria; phylum Actinomycetota; class Actinomycetes; order Actinomycetales; family Micrococcaceae; genus Citricoccus; species Citricoccus nitrophenolicus. The sequence goes on from NZ_CP063070.1 coordinate 1,119,725, forward strand.
TCTCGATGGTCCGCACGGAGATGAACAGGTCCTTGGCGGCCTCCCGGTAGGTGTAGCCGCGCGCGATGAGCCGCATGACCTCGAGCTCCCGGGCGGAGAGCAGGTCCAGCTCCTCATCCCGCACGGCCACGTCCGCGGTGCCGAAGGCGTCCAGGACGAACCCGGCCAGGCGGGGCGAGAACACGGCGTCCCCGCCAGCCACCCGCCGCACCGCGCCCGAGACCTCGGCACCGGAGATGGTCTTGGTGACGTAGCCGCGGGCCCCGGCGCGGATCACCGCCACCACGTCCTCGGCGGAGTCCGAGACGGAGATCGCCAGGAACCGCACCTCCGGGGCCAGGTCCTGGCAGGAGGCCGCCACCTCGGCGCCCCCTCCGCCCCGCCCGCCGGGCAGGTGCACGTCCAGCAGCACCACGTCCGGCTCGTTGGCGTGGATGGTGCGGATCGCGGACTCCACGTCCCCGGCCTCGCCCACCACCTCGACGTCGGCCGGATCCAGGTCCGCCTTCAGTCCGGTCCGGAAGATGGCGTGGTCATCCACGATGACCACGCGGACCGGTCGGGCTGGGTTGTTGCTGATGCTGCTGGTGTTGCTGGTGCTGGTCATGGTGTGGGCCCTTCACTGTTGTTCTTCGGCACCGGCAGGTGCAGGCGGACTTCGGTGCCATCCCCGTCAGTGGAGATGGCGGCTGTCCCGCCGGCGCGCTCCATCCGGCCGATGACGGACTCCCTGATCCCGAGCCGGTCCCTCGGGATGGACTCCAGATCGAAACCCGCGCCCCGATCCTTGACGAAGACGTCCACGGTGTCCGCCCCCACCTCGGCATAGACGCGCGCCGGCCCGGCATGGCGCACGGCGTTGAGCATGGCCTCGCGGGCGGCCTGCAGCAGCGGGTCCAGCCATCCGCCCGTGGCGGTGCCGACGGTCACGACCTCGATGGGCTGGCCGTGGTTGTCCTCGATCGCCGCCGCGAGGTCCTGCAGGCGGTCCGCCAGGTTGCCCTCCGGGCGGGTGGGATCGGCATAGAGGTACTGGCGCAGATCACGCTCCTGGGCGCGCGCCAGCCGGGCGACGGTGGCGGAGTCGGCCGCGTTCCGCTGGATCAGGGCGAGGGTCTGCAGCACGGAGTCGTGTAGGTGGGCGGCGATCTCGGCCCGTTCGGTCTGGACCGCGAGCGCTGAGGACTTGGCGGCGGCATCCCGCCAGAGCTTCAACCCCCACGGGGCGGCCACGAGGGCCACACCGGCCAGGATCACCAGCGCGACCACGAGCCCCAGCCACAGGTCCTGGGTGCCCACGAAGCCGGCGGCGAGCGCCAGGATGCCGACCATGACCAGGAGCAGTCCGAGCACCAGCGAGGTGACCCGGCGGGTGCTGTGCTCGATGCCACCCCCTCGCAGGGTGTCGAACTGGAGCCAGACCAGGGCCACGCCGAGCAGGACGACGGCGGCCGGGCCGAGCATGGCCCAGTTCAGCCGGACTCCGGCCACCATCTGGAGTGTCAGGGCGGCGGCCAGCACCAGGAGCACCAGTCCGAGGACCACCTGCCAGCCGCGCCCCAGGGACTCCGGCAGGTTGCCGAGCCGCCAGGGGCGGGCCTGCTCGGGGGCCCCGCGCACGGGCTCGTCGGAGCCGACCACGGCCTCCCGCTCATCCGGGACGAAGATCCACAGCCAGGCGTAGAACACCAACCCCACTCCGCTGAGCAGGGACAGGGCCACCACCCCGAGCCGCACCCAGCCCAACGGCAGCCCGAGGTGACGGGCCAGCCCGGAACAGACGCCGGCGATGGCGCGGTGCTCACGGGAACGGGTCAGGACGGTGGTCATGGCTCCATCCTGCCTGACGTCAGCCCCTCAGGGTGCCCCGAGGGACTCGGATCAGGGGGTTCTCCGGGACGGCTCAGGGGCATTCCGGATACCGCGGAGAGCGAGGGGAGGCCACGATGGAACCATGAACGAGAACACCGGCTTCTACCCCTGGATCGACTCACTGCGCACCGTGCGCTCCCCGAACCGCTGGATCGGCGGCGTGGTGGCCGGGATGTCCGAGCGCGTCGGCTTGGACCGGACCCTGGGCCGCGCCCTGTTCGTGGTCCTGACCCTGCTGACGGCCGGGCTGACCGTCCTGCTCTACGGGGCCGCCTGGATGTTCCTGCCCGAACCGGACGGACGCATCCATGCCCGAGAGGCCGCCCGGGGGCGCTGGAGCTCGGGGACCACCGGTGCCCTGATCGTCACCGTACTGGGCCTCGGCAGTCTGTTCAGCGTCCCCGGCCAGATCGGCCGTGGTGAGGGCTTCTGGAACTTCGGCAGCATCGTGGGGCTCGCGATCATCGGCTTCTTCGTGTGGCTGGTGGTCACCCGCGGCCGCCAGGACGCCATCGGAACCGGCGCTGGTGACTCCCGGGAAGCCGCCGGCGTCTCCGGTGTCCCCGAGTCCACGGCATCCTCCGCCGCGGCACCCACTGCACCGACACCGCCCGCCTACCTGGCGCCATCGGACACCGGGTGGTACTCGACCCCCACAGAATCCGCCCCAGACTCCGCACCCCTCCCGGAAGGACCGGAACCCATGTCCGCCACCGCCTCGCAGCCCCACTATCAGGCGCCGTACCGACCGGCGCCCACTGCGCCCACTGCGCCCCCGGTGAACCGCACCCCGCCGTCGCTGCCGGGCTCGGCCCAGCTGGCCGTCGTCGGGCTGGCCGTGCTGGCCGGCGCCGCCGTCTCCCTGCTGCGCTACCTCGAGGTCTTCACGGCCTCGTGGCCCGTCATCTGGGCCGCGTCCCTGGCCACCACGCTCGCGGTGCTGGCGATCGGGCTCATCATCGGGGCGGTTGCCGGCCGCGGCGGCGGCGGACTGACCGTCACCACGGCCATCCTCGCCCTCCCCGTGATCGGCGCAACGGGCGGGGCCGCGTTCACGGACGGCATGAATGGTCCGTGGGGGCCCTGGGCCGAGCGCGGCGACTGGAACGGGGGCGTGTTGTCCGGCAGCCCCGCGGACGGCTACGAGCTGAGCTTCGGGGAGGCCACCATCAACCTCTCCGGGCTCGAGGGCAGCAGCTCCACCACCGTGGAGCCGGTGGACCTGAACCTCAGCTTCTCCACCGTGGACCTGGTCGTACCGGAGGACGTGGACGTCTACCTCGAGGTGGACAACTCGTTCAGCTCGGTGGGCGGACCGAACCTCGGCACTGACGGGTCCGGCCGCATCCAGGTGGTGGACGCCCCGGGAGACGAGCGGTTGATCGTGGCCGCCGACCTGTCCTTCTCCACCCTGAACGTCCGCGCCGAAGCCCCTGGCGCGGATGCCGGCGCTGACACCACCGCTGACACCACCGCCGACACCAACACCACGCAGGAGTGAATGACATGAACACCCAAGATCCCCACCTTCCCCACCCTCCCCACCATGATCCCGAGGGCGATGCCCTCGAGGCCGAGATCACCCGCGGCACCGTACATGACCGGCACTTCGAGGCCAACAGCTCCTCCCCCGATGTCCCGGAGAAGCCCAGCCTGCGCACCGGCACCCTGGTGTGGGGGGTGATCGCCCTGCTGCTGGCCCTGTGGTCCCTGTCCGTCACCGTGCTTGACTGGGACGTGGACCCGGTGCTCGTGATGATCGGACTCGCCGTGGTCGGCGGCGTCGCCCTGTTGGCCGGCGGCATCGCCGGCGCTGCCCGTAGCAAGACCCGATAAGCCACCCCAGACAGAGGAGCACACCATGGACACCTTGTACCGCACCCTGAGGAACATCCCCTTCCGCCGCGGGCCGCGCCGCTGGGTCGGCGGCATCTGTGGCGGGATCGCGGCCAAGTTCGGCTGGGACCCCACCCTGGTCAGGATCGTTGTTCTGCTCAGTTTCATCCTGCCGTTGATCGGTCCCGCGGCGTATGTGATTGCATGGATCCTGCTGCCCTGGCAGGACAACACCATCCCGCTGGAGCGAGTGCTCCCGGGAACCCAGCGTCCCCTGTAAGCTCCGGAAAGGACCCCCAGCATGCGCGTCGGCCTCCTCACGAGCGGCGGGGACTGCCCCGGCCTCAACGCGGTCATCCGCTCGGCCGTGCTGCACGGGATCAAGTCCTATGACTACGAGCTGGTCGGCATCCGGGACGGCTGGCGCGGACTGATCGAGGGCGAGGTGGAGGACCTGCCCCGGCAGAAGGTCCGCGGTCTGGCGCGTACGGGCGGCACCATCCTCGGAACCTCGCGTACCCACCCCTACAATCACCCGGGCGGGGGGCCGGAGAACATCAAGGCCCGCATGACCGCGTTGGGCCTGGACGCGGTGGTCGCCATCGGCGGCGAGGGCACGCTGGCCGGAGCGAAGCGGTTGTCCGACGACGGCGTGCCCCTCGTGGGCGTCCCCAAGACGATCGACAACGACCTGAAGGCCACGGACTACACCTTCGGCTTCGACACTGCCGTCTCGATCGCCACGGACGCCATGGACCGGCTGCGCACCACGGGCGAGTCCCATCACCGGTGCATGGTGGCGGAGGTGATGGGCCGGCACGTCGGCTGGATCGCCCTGCACTCGGGCATGTCCGCCGGGGCCCATGCCATCCTGATCCCCGAGCAGCGCACGCCCATGGAGCAGGTGTTCGAGTGGGTCCGTCAGGTCCATGACCGTGGCCGTTCCCCCCTGGTGGTGGTGGCCGAGGGCTTCGTCCCCGAGGGGCTCGACGACCCGCTGGCCGAGGCCGGGGCGGATGCCTCCGGAAGGCCGCGGCTGGGCGGCATCGGCGAGTGGGTCACCCGCCAGATCGAGGACTCCACCGGGATCGAGACGCGCAGCACCGTGCTGGGCCACATCCAGCGCGGGGGCGCCCCCACCGGCTACGACCGCGTGTTGGCCACCCGCTTCGGCATGGGGGCCATCGACCTGGTGGCCGGGGGCCGGTTCGGCCAGATGGTGGCGCTGGACGGCACGGAGATCGTGCAGGTGGACCTGGCCGCGGCGCTGGACGGGCTCAAGGAGGTCCCGGCGCATCGATACGACGAGGCGAAGGTGCTGTTCGGGCGGTAGTAGCGTGGTGGGCATGTCCGTCAACGCCCACACCCGCCAGATCATCGAGTTGGCCTGGTCCCGCATCCTGGGGCTCGACGACGGCGCGATCACCGAGGCGTCCACGGACGGGGGCCGTCGGCTCGAGGTACCGGTGGACGAGCACCCCGGTGAGGACGAGCAGATCGCCACCTTCGTCCGGTTGTACGGCACCTCCGTGCTCTACGGGCCCCGGTGGCTGTTGGACGCCGCCCGGGACCTGGATGACGAGGTACTCGCCCTGGAATCGACCATGATCCGCCTCGGCACGGGACACTCGGCCCGATCCCTCGGTGAATGGGTGCTGTACTACGCCGAGGACGTCCCGCAGCTGGACCGGTCCTCCTCTGTGGCGGTGTCCTACGAAGTCGCGGACGCGCAGGAGCTGGAGTCCCAGTGCCCCGCGGATGATGTCACCGAGGTGGGACTGTCCGGCCTGGACTCCACCTTCACCCTGATTCCCGACGACGGCGCGGGCACCCCGACCGGACAGGCGGTGGCGGGTGCCGGGTACGAGGAATGGCAGGGGCTGATCGGCCACGTGGGCGTGCTGGTCCGGCCGGACGTGCGGCGCATGGGCCTGGGCGCCTACGCCGGGGCGATCGCGATGGAGGAGGCCTTCACGGAAGGCCTCATCCCCCAGTGGCGGGCCTCCCTGGGCAACACCGGTGCCCAGCGGGTGGCCGCGTCGTTGGGGTTCGAGCTGGCCGGTTCGCAGACGACGATGCTGTTGAACCAGTAGCACTGAACCAGTCGCACTGTCCAACGAGGGGCGCCCGGGCCTACCCTGAGCCATGGCGCTGAGATGGTATTCGACCGTGGTGGAGTCCACCGACCCGTTCCACCGCGTCCCACCGGGCCTGGTCTTCGTCCCTGTGGACCATGAGAAGTCCGGGAAGAACCGCCTGCACTGGGATTTCGCGCCGCATACCTCGGAGAACCGGGACGCCGAGATCGAGCGACTCGTGGGCTTGGGCGCAAAGGTCATCGACGTCGGGGAACCGCAGGAGGCCACCTGGACCGTGTTGGCGGACCCCGACGGCAACGAATTCTGTGTCCTGTCCGCCCGGGACGCCTGAGTTGTCCACATCTTGATCGGTGGCTCTTTACGGTGTCCGCCCGCCTGAATAATGTAGTACACATGTTCGAAGACGCGGGTGTGGCTCTCGGTGGGACTCTTAGTGGCGCCCCCAGTGGGGTTCCCGGTGGGATTCCCAGTGGGGTTCCAGGAATGACCTCCTGGCAGGATGCCGCCCCGGTGTTGGCGGATGCCCAGGACCTCATCGCCCTCCGAGAGTCCCTGGCCGGCATGACCCCGGCCGCCACTGCGTCGGCCTCTCCCGCGGACACCGCCCCCTCCGCCCGCCGGCACGCAGGCCGCTTCGGGCCCTCCCCGGAGGAACTGGCCGCCGTGAGACGTGAGGCCGAGGCCATCCACCGCATCCGCGCCCTGGAGGATCTCAAGGCCGCCTGCGCCGCTGCACAGGCCCGCGAGACGGCAGCACTCCACGAACACCGGCATCTGGACGAGGCCGCCCGCGGCATCCCGGCCGCCCGCCGTGGTCGCGGGCTGGGATCCGAGATCGCCCTGGCCCGCCGAGAGAACCAGCAGCGGGGCAGCACCCACCTCCGGCAGGCCCTCCACCTCGTCCAGGACCTGACGAACACGCTCGCCGCCCTCCAGAAGGGCCAGATCAGCGAGGAGCACGCGGCCACCGTGGAGCGGCACACCCACTGGCTGCCCGGGCAGGCCCGCCGGAACGTCGACTCGTCGCTGGCGGACCGGCTGACCGGTCTGGGCATCCGCGACCTCACGCATCAGACCCAGGCCGCGGCCCACCGGGAAGACCCCGAAGCCGCCGCGGAGCAGTACGAGCAGGCCGTGACCACCCGGCATGTGCACATCAAAGCCACCGAGCACGGGATGGCCTACCTCACCGCGCTGCTGCCCGCTCTCGAGGCAGCCACCTGCTACCGGGCCATCGCGGACCAGGCCGCCACCGCCGTGGCCGAGGGCCAGGCCGGTGACCGCACCCCCCGGCAAGTCCTCAGCGACGCCTTCGTCCAGCGCCTCACCGGCCAGACCCCCGAGCAGACCTCCCCGGTGGAGGTCCAACTCATCATGACGGACACCACCCTGCTCGCCGACGCCAGTGAACCCGCCTGGGTTCCCGGATACGGGCCCCTTCCCGCCGCCCACGCCCGCCGACTCCTGACGCCCACCAGCCCTGAGTCCAGCTCTGAGGCCAGCGTGTTCCTCCGCCGCCTGTACACCTCGCCCGAGACCGGGCAACTCGTCGCCATGGACTCCCACCGCCGAGAGTTCACCGGAAAACTCCGCCAGATGATCCTGCTCCGGGACCACATCTGCCGCACCCCATACTGCGGTGCCCCCATCCGCCACATCGACCACGCCACCCCTCATCGAGACGGCGGACCCACCAGCTACGCCAACGGCTCCGGGCTCTGCGAACGCTGCAACCACACCAAAGAACACCCCGGCTGGTCACACCAGGCCACGCCGGAACACCTCACGGTCACCACTCCCACCGGCCACCGCTACAGCAACCGGGCCCGGCCCTTGACTCCACCACCCGGGAAACCCCTCGCCCCTGTGGATTCCACCGGAGAGAGGGGGTCCTGGAGTGCGCGTGACCAGCGAGACGTGCCCTGCACCAGGGACACCAGGACGGTCACGGTCAGACTGCCTCGGGAACCTCGGGGAACTCGGAGAGCGCGGAGAGCTCCAGATCGGCGAATCGGCTCAGCGAGATCCCTTGCGGAGGAAACCGGTCTGCCGCCCGACGACCTGCCCGGCCTGGGGCGAGACCACGGTCTCCTGGGTGGCCGCCGTGAAGGACCAGCCGTCCTCGGCCGATCCGCCACGTACCAGCAGCTCGGCCTCGGGGTCGGTGTTGCGCTTGAGCATCGCCAGCGCGATGGGCCCCATCTCGTGGTGCAGGGCCACGGAGGTGAGGGTGCCCACGGAGCGGGCCGACGCAGCCTGGTCCTCCGTCTCCGGCCGCACCACCACGTCGGATCCGGATGTCGGCAGGGTGTGGCCCGAGCCGTCGAGCTGAAGGAACGTCAGCCGCCGCGGCGGCCGGCCCAGGTTGTGGACCCGGGCGATGGTCTCCTGGCCCTTGTAGCAGCCCTTCTCCAGATGCACGGCCGTGCGGACCAGGTCGATCTCGTGCGGGATGGTGCGCTCGTCCGTGTCCACGCCGTGCCGCGGGCGCAGGGCGGCCATGCGCAACGCCTCCGAGGCCATCGTGCCGGCCAGCGTCCACCCCTCGGGCAGGTTCTCCTCCAGGGACTGGGTCAGCGCCGGTGCCGGTGCCGGCACCAGGTACTCGTTCCAGCTCCAGTCGGCCGCCGGATGGTGCGCGGGGTCGGGATCGTCGGTATACGGAAACCCGCCCTCGCTGATAGCCGGCCAGGGGTCCTGCCACCGAGCCACGGCCACGGAGTCTCCGCCCAGATCCCACCCGGGAACCTCGGCGGTGGAACCCAGCACAGCGATCTCGCCGGTGCGGTCGGCCACTTCCACGCGGGAGGCGAACCTCATCTTCTCCAGCCAGTCGGCGAGCCCGGCATTCTCCCCCGGTTCCACGGTGAGCCAGGTGGTCTCGCCGTCATCCACGAGGTGACAGTCGAACTCGATCCGCCCCTGGATGTCGAGGAACAGGGTCTCGCTCGAGACGCCGGCGGCCAGGCGGTCAAGCTTCTGGGAGGTCAGCACGTTCAACCAGGTGAGCCGGTCGGGACCGGTCACCGTCACCACGCCGCGGTGGGAGAGGTCCACCACCGCGGTGCCCTCCGCCAACGCCCGTTGCTCGGCGATCGGCTGGCCATAGTGTGCGGCCACGGGGGCATCAGGGCCGTTGCCGGCCACCGCCCCGGGAAGGTTCAGCATGTCTCTCAGGACTCCATTCGCGGTTTCCCGGGTGCCAGCTGACCCTGGGTGGGGTCCGGCATCCGGTCGAGGATGGCCGAGGCATGGGGTTCCTCGCCGTTCTCGGTGGTGTGGGTGGCGTCCCAACGCCAGAACAACTGGCCGTTCACCAGGCCCATGATCCGGGTCCCGCCCTCGTACGGCCCAGCAGCGGAGCCTCGCAGGACGGAATCGGTGGCCACCTGGAGTTGGGGGCCCTTGATGACACCGTAGTACAGCTCGGTCAGGGAGCCGGGGTGGGAGATCTGCGCGGTGATCGGGAAGGACCCGTCCTCTCGGCGGAGCGTCTCCACGTCTTCGGCGGAACGGAGCACGGGCACCACGTCCGCCGGCTGCATGCCCGGCCCCGGATCACCGTCCCGGCGGTCACGGTCCAACGCCCAGAAGCCGTTCTCCACGGTCAGCGGGCGCACGAGCGTGCCATTCGGCTCACACAGCCAGGACTCAGCCCGGTACTCGATGAACGGCAGGCGGTGGTCGGTGAAATCGACTCGCTGGTAGAAGACCTCGGAGCCGTCCTCACCCGAGCCGAGGCGCCCCTGCCCCTCCCAGGCGCCGATCAGCCAGGAGAGCGGAGCGAGCTCCGGGGTCAGGTCGAACGGAAGTTCAGTGGCCACGCAGGCTCAACCTCAGCGCTGGCCCTTGTACAGGCCAGTCACCACGAGCACGGCAAAGGCAGCCATGGCCAGTCCGGCGATGACGAGCAGGGCGGTGAAGAAAACCTCAAGTGCAAGAATCGACATGCCTCCGATCCTACTCCAGAGCTAGTCCAGCCGCGTCCCGTGGCCCTCGCGCCCCGCCACATGACGCCCACCCTGGACCTGTTCCAGCCAATAGGTCACGAACTCGTCCCGCGGGTAGGTGTCCAGGTCCGCCTGGATCGCCTGCAGGATCTGGTCCCCGTCCTCGGCGTTGACTGCATCGATGCGCAGGACCTCCTCTGCGTCACTTCGGCGGCGCACCACCACGGACACGCCCACCACATCGGCCCCGGACCCGCCGAGGACCTGGGTGAGCACGCCCCCGACGAACCGGAACGCGCGCTCGAACGCGCCGTCCCCGCCCTCTTCCATCGCCACCGTGTAGTGGGCTGCAGCCATCTCCGTCATGAGAACTCCTTCCGCCGGTCACGCCGGCATGATCCTGAATACAAAGTAGGCCACGAGTCCGGCCACGGCCACGGGTGCCGCCCCCAGGGCCCAGGCCGCGCGGAGGCCCACGGGACGGCCGCGCCCACGCTCCGGCGCCAGCTGCCCCAACAGCACCAGCGTCAGGCCACCCAGCGCGCCGGCCACCACGGCGGCCCAGGAGCCGGTCAACAGCCAGGGCACGGCACCGGCCAGCACCACGGAGAGCGCAGCGGACAGTCCCCGGCCGGCCCGGCCCGGGATCGGAACCAGCCCGGCCAGGGCGGCGAGCGCCAGGGAGACGCCGACGGAGAAGACGAACGGGCCGGCGTCGTACCGGGCGAGGGCCACCCAGGCGGCGGCACTGGAGACGGCGGCCACACCGGTGATGGTGCCCGCGGTGGACTCCAGTCGATGAGGGCTGCCCGAGCCCCGGAACAGCTGGACCATGAAGGCAGCCACCACGCCGAGGGCGATGGCCACGGCGATCGGTTCGATGAGCGAGGCCCCGAAGTCCTCGATCCCCTCGCCAGGGGCCCGCCCGGGCCAGAGGACCACGGCCACGGCGGCGCCGAGGCCGGTCAGCGCGAGCACTGCGGTGAGCGACTTCCGCGCGGGGGCACCGAGCATCTGCGGCCAACCCAGGGCGACGACCACCACGAGGAGGCCCGCCAGCAGGACCAGGGCCCACGGGGCCCCGAGCCAGTGTGCCCCGAGGCCGCCCGCAGCCACGAGCATCGCGGCGACCGCGCCGGTGACGGCCAACAGAGGATGCTTCACCCTTCCATCCTGCCATTGACTCCAAACTGACTCCGACCAATCCCTTCCCTATAATCGACCTGACCCGGAAGAGAGAGGACCGCCATGGCCCTGCTGTTGATACTCTCCGGCACGTCCGACCGCGCCGAGGCCGTCCTGGAGTCCCTGGCCTTCCTGGACCACCGCACGGTCATGGGACCACCGCGGGCGGAGACGTTGCTGCGGCACCCTGAGGCCGACGTCGTGCTGGTGGACGCCCGCCGGGGCCTGACCGAGGCCCGCAACCTGTGCCGCGCCCTCGCCACGGCCTCGCCGGAACTACCCCTGCTGCCGATCCTGACCGAGGGCGGGCTCGCCGGCTTCTCCCCCGTGTGGGGAGCCACAGACTTCCTGCTGGACTCCGCCGGACCCGCCGAGGTGACGGCTCGCCTGCGGCTGGCCACCCTGCCCCGCCCGGACCGTGGTTCCGCCGATGACCAGCCGATCCGGGCCTCCGGGATCTTCGTGGACGCCTCCACCTACACAGCCCAGGTCCACGGCGTCCCGATGAACCTCACCTTCAAGGAGTTCGAGCTGCTCAAGCACCTGGTGCAGCACCCCGGGCGGGTCTTCACCCGGGAGCAGCTCCTGCACGAAGTGTGGGGCTACGACTACTTCGGCGGAACCCGCACCGTGGACGTGCACGTGCGGCGGTTGCGGGCCAAGCTGGGCCCGGACCAGGAACAGCTGATCGGCACCGTGCGGAACGTGGGCTACCGCTTCGTCCCCCGGGAGAAGACGAACCACAGCGACTAGGGTTGTCCCCATGGACCACCCGCACGAATCCCCGTCCTTGACCACGAGCGCCGGCCGGCTCGAGACCGGCCTGCTGCGTGACCTCGTGACCCTTGCCGAGGCCGCTGAAGGAGCCGACGGCAACCCGCCGTTCTCCGACCAGACCTGGGTCGAACTGCGCACCACGGACGATCCGGACCGGGTCCACACCGTGACCGCGTGGCTGGACCATCAGGACGGCCGCGAGGGCGAGCTGGCGGGCGCCGCCGTCGCCATCTCCCCTGCTCCGGACGCCGGGCCGGAGGCAACGGGGACGCTGGAACTGGTGGTGCACCCGAACTGCCGTTCCCAGGGCGTCGCCACCGCGCTGGCGCGCGGGATCACGGACCGGCCCGGCCGCCCCGCCCCGTTGAACGCGTGGGCGCACGGCAACCATGCGGCCGCCGCTCGGCTGGCCGAACAGTTCGGCTACGCTCCGGTCCGGGAGCTGTTGCGCCTGCGGCTGACGCACCAGGTCTCCCCGGAGGACGAGGTGGTCGGCTCGAACCGCACGAGCGTGTGGGACGGGACCATGCCGGAGGGCATCACCCTGCGGACCTTCGAGCCGGGCGTGGACGACGAGGCCCTCCTCGCCGTCAATGCCGCGTCCTTCGCCGACCACCCCGAACAGGGCTCCCTGGACCAGGACGACCTGGACGCCCGCAAGGCCGAGCCGTGGTTCGATCCGGCCGGCTTCTTCCTGGCCGAGGACGCGGACGGCACCCTGCTGGGCTTCCACTGGACCAAGATCCATCCCGGCGCTGACGGCCACCCCCCGCTCGGCGAGGTGTACGTGGTGGGAGTCGGGCCGGAGGCACAGGGCCGTGGACTGGGGCGGGTCCTCACGGTGGCCGGCATCCGCCACCTGCAGCAGCAGGACGTGGAGGCCGTCATGCTCTACGTGGATGCGGACAACACCCCCGCTGTGGAGCTGTACCGCAAGCTCGGCTTCGTCCGCTGGGACACGGACGTCATGTACGCCCCGAGAGCCTGACGACCCCGGACCAGTACCATGGATCGTCGCCCATCCCCCGAGAGTGGAATCACCCCGCATGCCCCATACTGCCGCCCGATCCACCGCCGACTTCCATGATGCAGGACCCTCCGCGCAGGTGTTGGCCGCGGGCGTCCTGCCATGGCGCACCGCCGGCCAGGGCCTCGAGGTCCTGCTGATCCACCGCCCCCAATACGACGACTGGTCCTGGCCCAAGGGCAAGCTCGACGACGGCGAGACCCTCCCCGAGTGCGCCCGGCGTGAGGTGTCAGAGGAGATCGGGCTCGAGATCGAGCTCGGCATCCCGCTGCCGATCACCCGCTACTCGGTCGGCAATGGAAAGAAAACCCCGAAGGAGGTCTGGTACTGGGCCGCGGAGGCCGGCCGGACCACCCCGGTCCCGGACGGCAAGGAGGTTGACCGCACCCAGTGGGTTCCCGCGGACCAGGCCCGGGAGCTGCTGACCAACGCCACGGATGCGGAACCCCTGGAGGCCTTGATGGCCGCCCATCGGGACCAGGCCCTGCGCACGGCCCCCTTCATCGTGCTGCGCCACGCCAAGGCCAAGCCACGCTCCTCCTGGTCCCGCGCGGAGGGTCAGCGCCCGCTCGCGGCGACGGGCCGGCGTCAGGCGCTCGCCGTGCGCCGGCTGCTGGCGGCCTGGGAGCCACAGAAGGTCATCACCTCACCGTGGTTGCGTTGTGTGGAGACGGTGACGCCCTACGTCAAGGACACCCGGCGGGGGTTCAAAGAGGTCTCCGCCTTCACCGAGAAGGCGGCCAAGAACAAGCCCCACAAGGCGCGCCAGGAGATGGCCAGGCTGCTCGGCAAGCAGCGTTCAACCCTGCTGTGCACCCACCGGCCCGTCCTCCCGGAGATCCTGAAGGTCCTCGCCCAGGACCTTCCGCCCGCCGTGCCCGCCGCCCTCCCGGAGAAGGACCCGTACCTCTCCCCCGGGGCGGTCATCGTGGTGCACCAGGCCCTGGACCTCGGTGGGAGGATCGTCTCGGTCGAGGCCTACGACGTCTGGGACGACTGAGCTAGGGTCTTGCCATGACCAGCGGCAGCGAGCAGGCACCCGAGCAGGCACCCAAGATCGTCCATGACGAGCTGCGCGTCGAGCGCGATCCGGACCGCGGCCGCGTCGAGCTGTGGCAGCGGGACCAGTTCATCGGCTTCCTCGGCTACGCGGAGCACACCGTGGGCGAGGACACCGTGGTGGTGCTGCAGCACACCATCATCGACGAGTCCTTCGGCCGCCGGGGCTACGCACGGGCCCTCGTGACGATCGTGTTGGAACGGCTGAAGGCCGAGGGCTTCTCGATCGTGCCGGAGTGCTCCTACGTGCAGGACTACCTGCGGCGCTATCCGGAGTACCAGCCGCTCGTCTTCACGGGCGAACTGCCGGACTAGCGGCCACCGCCTCCTTTCGTCCTGGTCCTGAGGGCCATCGCCCGCCGGCCGATCCTGGGCGGCCTGCATCCCCATGACGACGACCTGGTGCGGCGCATCGCCGTCAACCGGGCCCTGCGCACCCTGGCCGCCATGATCCTCGGGATCGGGCAGACGGGGTTCAACGCCTGGGCCACCGCCGTCTCCAGCGAGGCCCAACCCTGGGTGGCCGGGGCCTCCATCACCATCCTGATCGTCCTGCTGCTCTGGCGCTCGCCCCACCTGGCCGCGCTCGGCGCTCACACGGCGACCGGCTCGGAGGGGCACGACGCCGGCCGGCCGCCCCGGGTGCCCGGCGCACCCTCGCTGCCCGGCACCGCCCGCGCCGTGCTGCGACTGCGCCTGGACGGGGCGATGGTGGCCTGGATCATGGCGATCCCCACCGGGATCATCGTCGCGTTCCTCCTCGGTACCGTCCCACCGGACGGGGAGGGCCATGGGTCCATGATCCTGTGGACCTCCCTGCCCTGCGCCGCCGCCCTGCTGATCCTGGGCTTCACCGAGTTCGGCATCCGCCGCGGACATTGCCCCGCGGACGGGACGGTGAGCACCGGCACGTCCTCTCGGTGGCCACTGCTCGCCCTCGGCCTGGCCACACTGCTCGCCACGGTCTGGTGCGCACTGTGCGTGGTCACCCCGGCCTTCCAGACCAGACAGGCGGCAGTTCTGGCCGCAGCACTGGGGACGGCCACGGCGGGCTTCGTGCTGCTCACGTTGGCCCTGACCCGGGTGTCTCTGCGCCGGCCATCGCTCGGTCGCGCCAGCGCCCCACAGGACGCGGCCATCCGTGCCGGTGGTGCCAACCGGATCCTGGCGGTGGGTGCCGCCGGCATCTTCGCCGTGACCGGGGCCGCCATCCTCAACGGCACCCAGGTGTGGAACGGGTTCTCCTCCTCGGCCATCTTCCGCCCCGGGACGTACGAGCTGCCGGACGTCCTCCTGCTGACGAGGGCCCTGGTGCTGTTCGTGCTCTTCGGCCTCATCGTGGCCTGCGTGATAGCCCCCGCCCCTGCGGTGCCCGGCGTGGCCACCCGCCCGGCCCGGGCCGCCTCGGACGCGCGAGAAGCCGTGCGCTCATGAGCGCCGAGATCGTCCTCGACCTGTCCTCGCCGGTCCCCCCGTTCGAGCAGCTGCGGTCTCGGATCACGGCGCTGGTCGACGACGGCACGCTGGCCCCCGGTTCCCGGCTCCCCTCGGTCCGGGCGCTGGCAGCGGACCTGGGGATCGCCGTGGGGACAGTGGCCCGGGCGTACCGCGAGCTCGAGTCCGCCGGCTACGTGCACTCCCGGCGCCGGCACGGAACCACGGTGACGGAGGCTCCGCCGGGCCCCCGCGCGAAGGCGGGGCCGGTCCAGGAGGCACCGGACGTCGTGGTGCAGGCTGCCGAGGATCTCGTGCGGAAGGCGACGGGCGCGGGCTTCAGCCGACAGGAGATGATGGAACTCGTCAGCCGGACGGCCAGTAGACTGGAGCCGTGAGCATTCCCACCCCCTACGAGGATCTCCTGGCCGAGGTCCTGGCCGATGGAACCGTCAAGACCGATCGCACCGGAACCGGGACCCGCAGCGTCTTCGGACGCCAACTGCGCTATGACCTCTCCGAGTCCTTCCCCCTGATCACCACCAAGCGCGTGCATTTCAAGTCCGTGGCACTGGAACTGCTCTGGTTCCTGCGCGGAGACTCCAACGTCCGCTGGCTGCAGGAGCGCGGCGTGAAGATCTGGGACGAGTGGGCGGACGCGGACGGCGAGCTCGGCCCGGTCTACGGTGTTCAGTGGCGGTCCTGGCCCACGCCGGACGGCGGGCAGATCGACCAGATCGCCCAGGTGGTGGAGTCGATCAGGACCACCCCGGACTCCCGCCGGCACCTCGTCACCGCGTGGAACCCGGCTGAGGTGGAGGAGATGGCGCTGCCGCCGTGCCACGCGATGTTCCAGTTCTACGTGGCGGACGGCCGCCTCTCCTGCCAGCTCTACCAGCGTTCGGCGGACCTGTTCCTCGGAGTGCCCTTCAACATCGCCTCCTACGCCCTGCTGACCGTCATGGTGGCGCAGCAGACCGGCCTGGAGCCCGGCGAGTTCGTGTGGACCGGCGGGGACTGCCACATCTACTCCAACCACGTGGAGCAGGTCACCGAGCAGCTCACCCGCGAGCCGTACCCGTACCCGCGGCTCGAGATCGCCCGGACGCCGGACGACCTCTTCAGTTACTCCCTCGAGGACTTCGCGCTGGTCGACTACCAGCACCACCCGACGATCAAGGCCCCCATTGCCGTCTGACAGACCCTCTGAAAGCACTCCCTCGCGCATCGGCATGATCTGGGCACAGTCCCCGGACCGCGTGATCGGCGCCGACGGCTCCATGCCCTGGCACCTGCCCGAGGACCTCGCACACTTCAAGGAGCTCACGCTCGGCCACCCCGTCATCATGGGCCGCCGCACCTGGGACTCCTTCCCGGAACAGGTGCGCCCCCTGCCCGGACGCACCAACATCGTGGTGTCCCGGCGCCAGGAGACGGCGGGGTCCATGCGGGAGGCGGGGGCCGTCGTCGTTCCCGGCTTCCAGGAGGCCCTCGAGGCCGCCGGCGAGGCGGACGGACTGGACCTGATCTGGGTGATCGGCGGGGCGACGCTCTACGAGCAGGCGCTCGACGTGGCCACACTCGCCGAGATCACCGTGATCGAGACCGATGTCACCGGGGACACCCACGCGCCCACCCTGGACGGCCAGTGGTCCCGGACCGACGTCCAGGAGCACGACGGCTACCGCTTCGAACGCTGGGAGAGGCCATGAGCCTGATGAACAAGACCACCTTGACCTTCATCGCGTTCATCGCATGCCCCATCCTGGGCCTGGTCACCGCCGTGATGGGCCTGGTCATGATCTTCACGGACAACGTGCTGATGGGCGTCATCTTCCTCGTGGTGCTCACGCAGGTGTTCATCTTCGGCGGGCTGTGGGCCCTCATGAAGCGCAGGTCACTGACCGGAGACCCTGGCGGCCAGTAGACTGGCCCACATGCTTTCCCATGATTCAGCCACTGTTCCTGCCAGCAAGCCGGCTTCCGACGCCGCCGCCAACCCCACCGTGGGACTCATCGGCTGGCGCGGGATGGTCGGTTCGGTGCTCATGCAACGGATGGCTGAGGAAGGCGATTTCGACCGGCTGAACCCGGTGTTCTTCTCCACCTCCGCCGCCGGCAAGCCTGCCCCCCGCGGTGCCGGCACTCTGCAGGACGCCTATGACCTGGAGACGCTGGCCAAGCTGCCCGTCATCCTCACCACCCAGGGCGGGGACTACACGAAGGCCGTCTACCCGAAGCTGCGTGCCGCCGGCTGGGACGGCCTCTGGATCGACGCGGCCTCCACGCTGCGCATGGAGGACTCCTCGATCATCGTGCTGGACCCCGTCAACCGAGGCGTGATCGATGCCGGGCTGGCGAACGGCGTCAAGGAGTTCGTGGGCGGCAACTGCACCGTCTCCTGCATGCTCATGGGCCTGGGCGGCCTGTTCAAGGCCGGTCTGGTGGAGTGGGGCACCGCCATGACCTACCAGGCGGCCTCCGGCGGCGGCGCCCGCCACATGCGCGAGCTGCTGAACCAGTTCGGCGGGCTGAACGGCGTGGTGGCGGACGAGCTCGCTGACCCAGCCTCCGCCATCCTGGAGATCGACCGCAAGGTCCTGACCGCCCAGCGGGACGGCAGCCTGGACGCCTCCCAGTTCGGCGTGCCGCTGGCCGGCTCCCTCATCCCCTGGATCGACGCCGACCTGGGCAACGGCATGTCCAAGGAGGAGAAGAAGGCCGGGGACGAGACCAACAAGATCCTGGGTCACGCCGCCGGCTCCCGGGTCCCCTTCGACTCCCTGTGCGTGCGGATCGGCACCCTGCGCTCCCACTCGCAGGCGCTGACCCTGAAGCTGACGCAGGACGTGCCGCTGGACGAGATCGAGCAGCTCATCGCAGCGGACAACGAGTGGGCCACCGTGGTGCCGAACACCAAGGAGGCCTCCATGGCGGACCTGACGCCGGTGGCCGCCTCCGGGTCCATGACGATCCCCGTGGGACGGCTGCGCAAGATGGAGATGGGCCCCGAGTACCTCTCCGCGTTCACCGTGGGCGACCAGCTGCTGTGGGGCGCCGCCGAGCCGGTGCGCCGCATGCTGGCCATCGCCACCGGGAACCTCTGAGGGCCCCTAGACCAGTCCCTCCATCACCAGTTCCGCGTTGATCTGGGCGGCGGCCATGGTCCCGGCCGCAGCCGCCGCCCCGACCTGGGCGGACAGGTCCGCGGAGTTGCCGGCCGCCCAGACACCGGGCACCGTGGTGCGCCCCATGGCCTCCGCGGCGATGAACCGGCCCATCGGGTTCTCCTCGAGGCGGAGGCCGAGTGGCTCGAAGGCCTCTGTCCGGGCCAGCATGCGCGTGGCCACCACGACCACCTCGGCGGGCAGCAACTCGCCGTCGGTCAGCCGCACCCCGACGAGCCGGTCCTCGCCGCCCCGCGCCGCTGTCTCGAGGCCGGCCGCTGCACCCGCGGTCACCTCGATCCCTCGCGAGGCCAGCATCCGGGCCTGATCAGCGTCCAACCCGGGCCCCTGCGCGGTGTCCTCCAGGAACCGGACGTCCGCGCTGAGCTGACTGAACAGCAGGGCCTGGTGCACGGAGTTCGGCGAGGTGCCGAGGACCAGTATGGAGCGGTCCCGGACCTCCCAACCGTGGCAGTAGGGACAGTGGATGACGTCCCTCCCCCACCGCTCGGCCAGCCCGGGGACGTCAGGCAGCTCGTCCCGCAGACCCGTGGCGATGAGCAGCCGCCGCGCGGTCAGGACGGTCCCCTCGTGTGCCCCTCCGCCCAGCGTGGCCTCGAATAGGCCTTCCTCGAGGCGGCGGACCGCGGCGATCTCCCCGTCCAGGACCTCTCCTCCGTAGCCGGCGACCTCGCTCCGCCCGGCGGCCAGCAGCTCGGCCGGGCTGATGCCCTCACGGCCCAGCAGTGCGTGGACACCCTCGGCCGGCGCATTGCGGGGTTGCCCGGAGTCCACCACCGTGACCGACCGGCGGGACCGGGCGAGGGTCACCGCCGCAGCGAGTCCGGCGGCGCCACCGCCGGCCACCAGGACGTCGAGGAGAGGGGCTTCTGAGGTCTTGTGAGTTGAGGACGTTGAGGTCATGACTCCATCCTGCGCCGCATG
Organism: Citricoccus nitrophenolicus; assembly: GCF_047305825.1. Lineage (GTDB taxonomy): Bacteria > Actinomycetota > Actinomycetes > Actinomycetales > Micrococcaceae > Citricoccus > Citricoccus nitrophenolicus. Next base: position 1,139,076 of record NZ_CP063070.1, read on the forward strand.
GATCCACTTGGCAAACATTCTTGCCGAACGGAAAATTCACCCAGGGGATCAGTCGACGGCCAGTGGCGTGCGCCGCTTGCGGTACATCTTCTTCATGCCGTCCGCGGGCCGGATGGGCTCGGGCCATTTGGGCCGCAGCTCATCGCCGAGCGTGACCCCCCGGATCCGGCGTCCGAACATGGGCAGCACCCACTGGCGCAGCCACTCCACGTCCCGGCTCACGGACTGGACCGGCCCCACCCTCTCGCTGGGCCCGAAGGGCTCGAACTCCAACTGGTGCCGGACGCCGAGGATGTTGAGGATCTGAATGGCCATGTAACGGTGCCCGGCACGGTTCATGTGGAGCTTGTCGATGTCCCACATGCGGCGGTCCCGGTAGGCGTTCCACGCCCAGTAGTCCACCAGGGTCACGGCGTCCGGGTGCCGGCGGGCCAACTGGCGCACGTGGTCATTGAACGCCCAGTTCCTGCGCTTGAACGGTTCCAGCACGGGGTGCAGCGGGATGTCGAAGCCCGTGAAGAGGAGCACATGGGCCCCGGTGGAGACGAGCCGCTCCACCGCCCGGGTGTAGGTCTCCAGGACCGGCCCCAGATCCTTGCGCAGCTCGAGGAGGTCATTGCCGCCCGCGTAGAAGCTGATCAGGTCAGGCCTCAGGTCCAGGGCCGGCTCGATCTGCTCCTCCACGACCCCCGCGAGGCGCCGGCTGCGGATCGCCAGGTTGGCGTAGCGCGTGTCCGGATCCGCCTTGGAGAGCTGCTTGGCCACCCGGTCAGCCCAGCCGCGTACGCCGTTGGGGTGCCGGGTGTCCCAGTCCCCCACGCCCTCGGTGAAGGAGTCGCCGATGGCCACGAACAGTCCGCCCATGGGGGCTGACCCTAGTCACCCCGGCGTTGCATCTGGTGGCCACCCGGTGACAGCTCCGTGAAGCGTGGCCGAACGGTCAGAGTGCGCAGCCCACCAGCACCGGCTCGGGGTGCAGCTCCACGCCCCACCGGCCCTGAACGCCGTCCCGCACCGTGCGGGCCACGGCCAGCAGGTCCGCGGTGCTCGCCGCACCCCGGTTCGTCACGGCGAGCGTGTGCTTGGTGGACAACGACGCGCGGGCCCCGGCGATCGGGTGTTCGTCCGGTCCCAGCCCGAAGCCCTTGCCGAAGCCGGCGCGGTCGATGAGCCAGGCGGCGGAGAGCTTGACCAGCGGCTCGCCGTCCGCATCCCGGCCGGCACCGTAGGCCGGGGCGTCCTCGGGCAGATGGGCGCGCACCGAGGCGGGGACGATGGGATTGGTGAAGAAGGATCCCGTGGACCACGTGTCATGGTCCTCCGGGTCCAGGACCATGCCCTTGCCCGCCCGCAGGTGCAACACGTGGTGGCGGACCGTCTCCAGCGGCGCCCAATCCCCCTCCTCCACGCCCAGGGCGTGGGCCAGCTGGGCGAATCGCACGGGCGCGGTGCGGCCGGTGTGGTGCAGGCGGAAGTCCACGGAGAGGACGACCCACCGCGGGGTCGTGTCGTCGGAGGCGAGCAGGCTGCGCTTGATCACGGAGTCCCGGTAGCCGAAGCGCAGGTCCTCCTTCGTCAGGGTCACCAGCTCCCCGGCCCGGCGGTCCCAGGCCTGCACGGAGACCAACGACTGGGAGACGTCCGCCCCGTAGGCGCCCACGTTCTGCACCGGGGTGGCCCCGGCCGAGCCGGGGATCCCGGACAGCGCCTCGAGGCCCGTCAGTCCCTGGTCCACGGACCAGGCCACGGCCTCGTCCCAGGAGTGACCGGCGGCAATCCGGATCCGGACCGTGGAGTCGGCCTCCTCCACCACCTCCGTACCGGAGAAGGCGAGCCGGACGACGGTGCCGGGGAAACCGGAATCCGCCATCAGGGTGTTGGAGCCGCCGCCGAGGACGAGGACCGGGACCCCGGAGTCGTCCAGGGCGCGGAGGGCCTGGACGGCCTGCGTGGCCGAGGTGGCCTCGATCCAGTCGGCGGCCGGGCCGCCCACCCGGCTGGAGGTGTACTCGGCGAGCCTCACGGATTCGCTCACCGGCGCACGACCGCCTGCGCCTTGGTCAGGACCTTCGCGTCCCCGTGCCGCGGATCGGTGACGGTCAGGTCGATCCGGACCGAGCCGTCGTCGTTGACGGTGCCGATCTTGCCGGAGACCGTCAGCTCGGCGCCCTCCGCCTCGTCCACCGGGACCATGGCCGTGAAGCGGGTCTGGTAGTCCAGGATGGCGCCGGGGTCCCCGCACCAGTCCGTGACGAGCTGGACGGCGGCGCCCATGGTCAGCATGCCGTGCGCGATCACGCCGGGCAGTTCCACCGAGCGCGCCGTGGACTCGGACCAGTGGATGGGGTTGAAGTCACCCGAGGCCCCCGCATAGCGCACCAGATCGGCACGGGTCAGGGTGAGGGTGGTGGATCCGATGGAGTCGCCCTTCTGCATCATGCGCCGTCTCCGCGGACCAGCAGGGTGGAGCGCACGGTGCTGACCGGCTCGCCGGCCGGGGTGGCGATCTCCGTGGCGGTGGTGACCATGGTGTGGCCGCCCAGGGACTTGACGGACTCCACGGAGGTGGTGCCGATCAGCTCGTCCCCGGCGACGGCCGGCCGGTGGTGGGTGAAGCGCTCGTCCGCGTGGACCACGCGGGTGAAGTCGATCCCGGCCTCCGGATCGTTCACCGCGGCGGCCTCCGCCTTCTGTGCCAGGGTCACCAGGAAGGTCGGCGGCGCCACCAGATCGGCGTACCCGAGTCCCTGGGCCGCGGCCAGGTCCGTGTGGGCCGGGTGCGTGGCCTGCACGGCCGCGGCGAACTCGCGGACCTTCTCCCGGCCGACGAGATAGGGCTCAGTGGGCGGATAGCTCCGCCCCTGCAGGTCCGGGTTCACGCCCACGGCGGTCCTCCTGGTGTGGTTGACGGGCTGGTCGGCCGATGGCCGCCTCCCAGCTTACCGGCTGACCTGAACCACCGTGGGCGTCACAGAGACGGGCGAGGGTGTCAGCCCTCGTTGGCGATCATGGTCTCGTAGCGGTAGAGCAGGGTGGCGACCTCGGCACGGGTGATGTGGCGGTCGGACCGGTAGGAACCATCCGAGTAGCCCACGGAGAGGCCCTCCGAGGCCAACCAGGTGATGGCCTGGTAGGCCGCATCACCGGTGGGCACGTCGGAGAACTCGGTCTGCTCCGGGCCCAGGTGCTCGGGGTCGACGGCCCGGTAGAGGAAGGACGCGAACTCCCCACGGGTCACCTCACGGGCGGGCTTGAACTGCCCATCCACGTAGCCCTGGCTGATCTCGTTGGCCTGGGCCCAGGCGATCGGCGCGTAGTGGGTGTGCTCACCGGCGACATCCGGGAACGGCTCGCCCTCGGGCGTGAACTCCGGGTCCAGATACCGGTAGACGAACGCCAGGGACTCACCCCGGGAGATCTCCCGGTCCTTGCCGAAGGAACCATCGCTGTACCCGTTGGTCAGACCCTGCTCCTGCATCCACCGCACCGGAGCGAAGTGCCGCGACCCCGGAGCATTGTCCGTGAAGTTCTCGGCCGGTGACTGCAGGTCGAACACGTCAGCGGCCGAGCCCAGGTCCAGGAACACCGTCTCGCCGGTGGCGTCCTCCACTCCGTCGTTGTCCGTGACCGCGAAGACGTCACCGCCGGTGGTGATGCCCAGGCCCTCGAGCTTCTCCTGGGTCCAGCCGTTGAGCGCCTGCAGCTCGGGCAGCACGTCCAGGGCCTCGGTCTTCTGCAGGACCTCGACCTCGTCGGCGGGGGCGTCCGTGGCGGCACCGGTCTCGGGGAGCTCCACGGTGAAGATCTTCTTCAGGGCGGCGTCCGGTCCGTTGAGCTTGTCTCGCTCGATGACGGCCAGGGTGCTCTCATCCACCGCGGTGATCTCGCTCAGGCCGATCCAGTCACCCTCCACGTCCGTGGACTCGAGCTCGTAGCCGAACCACTCCCAGGCGCCCTCGCCGCCGTTGGCGGCCGGGGTGAACTTGGCGATGCGGGCGAAGTCCTCGCCGGCCGCCTCCCGCTGGACCGCCGCGTAGAGCACCGCGTCCTCGCCGGTGCCGTACCCGGTCACGCCCTCGAAGCCCTGGCCGCCCAGGCCCGCCGCGATCTCGGCGGGCAGGTCCACAGCCTGCAGTTCCCTGCCCTCGGCGTCCACGTGGACCAGCTGGTTGCCCTCGGCGCCGTTCTCGCCCTCGGTCCCCTCCACGGCCAGCCAGAAGGTGCCGTCCCGGTCGGCCCAGAGGCCCTCCACGTCGTACCCCTTCTCCAGGATGAGCTCGGAGGTGATGGTGGCCGGGCCGCCGTCGTTGCCGGTGGTGGTGTCCACCGTGTAGATGCGGGACGGGGACAGGAAGTCGTCCGGGGCTGCGTAGAGCTTCTGGTCCTCGCCCGGCACACCGGACAGGGCCCCCAGAGCGGACCAGGTGATCGGCTGGCCGGCGGCCCCGGGCTCGTCAGCCGACTTCAGGGTGGGGGTCTGCGCCGGGCCCTCGCCCAGGCGGTACACCTGAACGGTGGCGCGGACGCCCACCTCGGCATCGTCCTCCTCCGAGGAGACGATCATGAGGTCCCGCTCCGGGATGGCCAACAGGCCCTCGGGGCCGTTGGTGGAGGGCATCAGCTGGGTGAACACCGGGTCGGCCGGGTCGTCGACGTTGTACACGGCCACGAAGTTGCCGCGCTCGGAGCCGACGAAGGCGTAGGTGGTGTCCCCGTAGGTCTCCACGGTCAGCCCCTCGGGCTCGGAACCCTTGTTCTCGGACCGGTGCTCGGGGTACTGGCCGTAGCGGTGGGCGAGGTTCTCGAAGGAGTTGCCGGCGTCCCACGCCACGCGGCCGAAGTCCTCAGACTCCGGATCGGCGTTGAAGACGGTCCAGCCGCGGCTGCCGCCCTTCCAGTCACCCTCGTTGGCGGTGGCCACGTGGTCATTGCCGATCCAGCCGATGGCGTCCGGCTCCCGCACGGCGTCGGTGATCGAACCGTCGAGGGAGAGGTTGCCGTCCTCGGCGGTGTCGATGCCGTCCACGGACACCGCCCCGGCGCTGAAGTGGTCCAGGATGGTGCCCTCGGCATCGAAGACCACCACGCCGTTGTTCTCCTGCAGGGTCAGGGCGGCCTTGGTGCCGTCCGGGGAGAACTTGATGTACTCGGGCTCCGGGTCCTCCGGGGTGTCCAGACCCTCGAGCCCGGTCAGGTCCGTGTAGAGGACGGCGTCCGCATCCAGGGACGTGATGTCCTCGCCGGAGAGGTCGATCACGGCCAGATCGCCGGGCGGCAGCTGCGGCAGTCCGCCGTCCACGTCCTCCCGGTCCTCGTCCCGCTGGTTCTCCATGGCGATCATGGCCGTGGATCCGTCCGGGGAGACGTCGATGGAGTCGGGCTGGCCCTTCAGCTGAACCCCGTGGATCAGCTCACGGGTCTGCGGATCCCAGAACTCGACCTTGCCGGCCGGGTCCTCGAAGTCCTCGGTCTGGTCCGTGACCACGATGATGTGGTCCTCGGTGGCATACACGGACGTCGGGGAGCCGTCGGTGGGCTTGAAGCCGTCCGCCGTCGGATCCTCCGGATCGGTGATGTCCACGAAGCCGATGCCGCCGGCCTCGGCGTCCGTGTGGATCACGGTGTTGCCGTCAGCGGTGACGGTGGAGATCTCCGCGACGGTGGCGGCGGAGAGGTCTGCGTTCTCGTCCGCGGCGAGCTGGTTCTCGTAGGCCGGGAGCGTGGCGAGGCGGTGGAACGCCTGGCCGTCGGCCGACTCGCCGGCGGGTACGGCGGGATCAGCAGCAGCCGGTGCGGCGAGGGCCGGGGCAGCGAGGGCGCCGGTCAGGACCGTGGAGAGGCCCAGTGCGACGGCAGCGGACAGGCGGCGAGGGGTTCTCATGTCGAGGGGATACCTTCCGGAGACGAAGCGTGACCTCCTCATGCAACCCCCCGCTCCCCCGGTTTCCGTGTCCTCCGGGAGTCACGCAGGTGAATTCTGGGGAACCGGGCCACGACGACGGCCCCGTCGCCGCAGTGGCCCGGGTTCAGCCCCTCCCCATCCGATTCCGCCGCTGGGCGTCCCGCGCGCGCAGGACCTGCGCCGTCAGGTGCGTCACGAGGCCGAGGCCGATGAGCCCGATGGCCGTCCACTGGAGCGGCAGGAGGGTCAGGGCACCACCGATCACTGCGAGGACGATGCCGAGAAGAAGGAGTCCCGTGCCGGTCAGCAGGGTGATGCGATAGGGCTTCGAGCCGTGGTCCCAGGGATTGAACACCCCTCTACGGTATCCCCGAACCGCTCCACCACGAGATCCGCCAGCTCCGCCGGCACCGGGCCGGAGGCGCCCAGCAGCGGCTCCGTGGTGGCCACGGCCCCGGCGCGCGCGGCCTCGGTGGCCAGCAGTGACTGGAAGTGTCCCGGGGCCAGCAGGTAGCTCACCACGATCACCGGACGCCCTGTGGAGGGAACGGTGGAGGGGACGGTGGAGCCGGCGAGCGCGGCGACGGCGGCGCCCACCCTGGGGTGCGCGGCCGAGAGGTAGGCGTCGGAGACGGGGGTGCCGAGCCGCCGGGCCAGGCGGCCGGCGACCGTCCTGCAGTCGGCGACGGCGCCGGCGTCGGTGGATCCGGCGGCCCCCAGCACCAACCGATGGTGGCCGCGGAGGAATCCGGCCTCCCGGGCACGGAGCGCCAGGAGGTCCACCAGACGGTCGTCCGGGCCCATCGTGTCTGCCACGGGGCTCCGGCCGGCGGCCGCCTGGGCCAGGTCCACCCGAACGTGGTAGCCGGCGGACAGCAGCAGGGGCACGACGACGGCCGGCCGGCCCTCCGGCAGGCCCGCCAGCACCTCCCCGGCCCGGGGCGACTGGACGTCCACGTGGCCAAGCCGGACCTCCGCAGAGGTCCGCCGGTCCACTGCCTCCGCGAGCGCGGCGATCCGGGCCTGGCCGGCCGGATCCGCAGTGCCGTGGGAGACCGCGACGAGCACGGGGTCGGTGGACGTGCCCGTGGCGTCCGTCATGCGGCGAGGACCTCGACGATCCGGTCCCGGACCCGCACCGGGAAGGATCGGATCCGCAGGTCGGGTTCCGTGAGGCACCGGCCCGTGGTCAGGTCATACACCTGCTTGTGCAGCGGGGAGGCGAGCGTGGGGCTGCCGTCCCGGGAACCGACGATCCCACGCGCCATCACGTAGGCCTGCGCGTGGGGGTCCCAGTGTGAGACCGCCATGACCTCGTCCGAGGGCAGGCGGATCAGGGCCACCTGTTCCCCGTGCACGAGGGCGGCCTCGGCGTAGAGCGGCTCGAGCTCATCGAGCCGGCAGACCGCAAGCCAGTCGGTGGCGGGCTGGGTGGCTGGTTCGGTGGCTGGTTTCGTGGCGGTGAGGGTCATGGCACCACGCTAGGTACGGGGTGTTTCCGCCGCGGTCCGGCTGTGTTTCGCCCGTGCAACGTTGTCCTCTCGCTCCCGGGGCCCGCCCTGGTGAGGGCCGCGTCATCAGGGCGTTACGCGGGCGTCATGGCGGGGAAACGGCCCGCCCCTAGCGTGGGAGGCCTACGACGCAAGGGGATGGGACCATGACGGCACAGTTGGACGGAACAGCCAGGCAGAGGATCGCGGTGGTCGGCGGCGGACCGGCCGCCCACCGGCTGGTGGAGGCCCTGCTGGCCCGCCGCGACGAGGTGCGGGTGACCGTGTTCGCCGAGGAGCCGTGGGCCCCCTACGACCGGGTGGCACTGTCCCGGAGGTTCACGGACCCTGAGGACGCGCTGCCCCTGGGACCACTGCCCCAGGGGGACGCCCGGCTCCAGGTACGCACCGGCTGCCAGGTCACCGGATTCGACCCCGTGGCCCGGACCCTCACCACCTCGGACCCCACTGGGGACGTCTCCACCGTCCCCTGGGACGAACTGGTCCTGGCCACCGGAAGCGACGCCGCCCGGCCCTCGATCCCCGGGGCCGAGGACATGATCGTGTACCGGACCATCGACGATGTGGACCGGTTGCGCGGGCAGGTGGCCGCCCTGGCCGGCCGTCTCGGGCGCGCACCCCGGGCCGCCGTGATCGGCGGAGGGCTGCTGGGTCTGGAGGCCGCGGGCGGGCTGCGCGTCCTCGGGGCCGAGGTCACCGTGGTGCACTCCCGGCCCTGGGTCATGAACGCCCAATTGGACGAGTTCGGCGGGCGCACCCTCAACCGGCTGCTGGACGGACAGGGTTACGTGCTGCGGCTCGGCGAGCGGCCCACCGCGCTGGAGCCGACCCCGGAGGGTTCGGTGCTTCGCTTCGGCTCCGGTGGGGATCTGGAGGTGGACCTCGTGGTGGCCGCCACCGGCATCACGCCACGGGACGAGCTCGGAGCCGGGGTCCTGGAGCGGGGGGCCCGTGGCGGGTTCGCGATCGACGACACCTGTGCCACCTCTGCCCCGCACATCTGGGCCATCGGCGAGGTCGCCAGCTTCCGGGACGAATGCATGGGGCTCGTGGCGCCCGCCAACACGATGGCCGAGGTGGTGGCGGACCGCCTGTGCGGCGGCACGGGGACGTTCCCGGGCTTCGACACCGCGGCCAAGCTCAAGCTCTCCGGGGTGGACGTCGCCAGCTTCGGCGACGGCTTCGCCCGCTCCCCCGGCGCCCTCGAGGTGGTCTATGCAGACCCCACCGGTGGCGTCTACCAGAAGCTCGTGGTCTCCGAGGACGCCCGGACCCTGCTCGGCGGGATCTTCGTGGGGGACGCCTCCCCGTACCCCTCGCTCCGGCCGCTGCTGGGCCGCGACCTGCCCGGGGAGGCCGGCGCGTTCCTCTCCGCAGCCGGCGGCGGCTCGCCCGTGGACGTGGACCTGCCGGACGAGGCGCAGATCTGCTCCTGCCGAGACGTCACGGCCGGTGCCCTGCGCCAGGCCGTGTGTGAGGGCTGCCCTGACCTGGGGGCTCTCAAGGCGTGCACCGGCGTCGGGACCCAATGCGGTTCCTGCCTTCCGGCGGCCCAGAAGGTCATGGAGCGGCAGATGGCAGAACTGGGGATGGAGGTCTCCACCGCCCTGTGCGAGCACTTCGCCCTCTCCCGCTCCGAGATGTTCGAGGCCGTCCGCAGCACCCGGCTGACCACGTTCAGCCAGATCATCTCCCGCTTCGGCACCCCGGCCGACCCCCAGACCAACCTCGGCTGTGACCTCTGCAAGCCCGTGGTGGCCTCCGTGTTGGCCACGCTGCACGGGGACTACATCCTCGGGGCGGACCGCGGCGGCCTCCAGGACACCAATGACCGGGCCCTGGCGAACATGCAGAAGGACGGCACCTATTCCGTGGTCCCCCGCATCCCGGCCGGTGAGATCACCCCGGACAAGCTCGCCGTGATCGCGGAGGTGGCCAGGGACTACGGCCTGTACACCAAGATCACCGGTGCGCAGCGCATCGACCTGTTCGGCGCCCGCCTGGAACAGCTGCCCGCGATCTGGGCCCGGCTCGTGGCTGCCGGGTTCGAGTCCGGCCAGGCCTACGGCAAGGCGCTGCGCAACGTGAAGTCCTGCGTGGGCTCCACGTGGTGCCGCTTCGGCGTGCAGGACTCCGTGGCCATGGCCATCACCCTGGAGGAGCGCTACCGGGGCCTGCGCAGCCCCCACAAGATGAAGTTCGGGGTCTCCGGCTGCGCCCGGGAGTGCGCGGAGGCCCGGGGCAAGGACATCGGGGTCATCGCCACCTCGGAGGGGTGGAACATGTACGTGGGCGGCAACGGGGGCGCGACCCCGGCCCACGCCCAGCTGCTGGCCAAGGACCTCGATGACGAGACGCTCCTGCGGTACATCGACCGCTACGTGGTCTACTACATCCGCACCGCCGAGCGCCTCCAGCGCACCGCCCGGTGGATGGAGGAGCTGCCCGGCGGGCTGAACCACGTGTATGACGTGGTGGTGGAGGACTCTCTGGGGATCGCCGAGGACCTGGAGCAGGTGGTGGCCGAGCACCTGCTGTCCTATCGGGACGAGTGGGCGGCGACCCTCGAGGACCCGGAGCGGCTGCGCCGATTCCGGGGTTTCGTGAACGCCCCGGACGAGCCGTCCGGCCACGACGGCCACGACGGTCCACCCGTGGTCGCCGGCCCGCGGATCCCGTTGCGGGGTGGGCTCTGATGGCGCCCGGAGGTGTGCTGGAACCGGGCAGTGTGGCCCTCGTGGGCGGCGGCCCCGGTGCCGCCGACCTCCTGACGGTGCGGGCACTGCGCCTGCTGGAGCAGGCCGACGCTGTGTACTACGACCGCCTGGCCCCCACCGATGAGCTGACCGGATGGGCCCCGCGGGCCCGGCTGGTGGACGTGGGCAAGCGCCCCGGCCACCACAGGGTGCCCCAGGATGAGATCAACCGCCTGATCGTGACCTCGGCGCTCGCCGGCCTCCGGGTGGTGCGGCTCAAGGGTGGCGACCCCTTCGTCTTCGGCCGGGGCAGCGAGGAGGCCCAGGCCTGCCGGGACGCCGGTGTCCCGGTCAGCGTGGTCCCCGGCATCACCTCGGCGGTCGCGGTGCCGGCGGCCGCGGGCATTCCCGTCACGGCCCGCGGGCTGAGCACGTCCTTCACCGTGATCACCGGGCATGACCCGCTCGGCGAGAGCGCACTGGCCGGGCTGGCGCAGCTGGGCGGCACCGCGGTGGTGCTGATGGGCGTCGGCACCCTCGGGCACACCGCCAGCGGACTGATCCGGCACGGCATGGCACCGGACACCCCGGTGGGCCTCGTGGAACGCGGCTGTACCCCAGAGCAACGGGTGTGCATCGCCCCCCTGGAGCAGATCCAGCTGGCCGCCGCCGTGGCGGGCCTGGCCTCCCCCGCCGTGCTGGTCATCGGCGAGGTGGTGCGGCTGGCCCCGGGAGCGGAGCAGCACCTGCGCGACCTGGTGCGCGGCGCATGAACGCCCCCGCGCCCCAGCTGCCCCAGACGCTCGCCGGGTTCCGCATCGGCGTGACCTCAGACCGGCGCAGCGAGGACCTGATCTCGGCCTTCGAGCGCCGCGGCGCCGCGGTGATGCACGCCCCGGCCCTGCGGATCGCGCCACTGACCGAGTCCGTCACCCTGCACCGGGACACGCGCCGGGTCATCGCCGCACTGCCGGACTACACCGTGATCACCACGGCCTACGGGATGCGGCGGTGGATGGAGGCCGCGGACGCCTACGGGTTCGGGCCCCAGCTGCACGAGGCCCTGGAGGCCTCCTCCATCCTGGTGCGCGGCCCCAAGGCCCGCGGGGCCGTGCTGGCCGCCGGGCTCCAGGACGTCGGGGCGCCGGGGGACGAGCGCACCGCCTCGCTCGTGGACCTGCTGCTGTCCCGGGACCTGTTCGGCCGGACCGTGGCGTTCCAGCTGCACGGGATGCTCGACCACCGGCAGATCGGGCGGCTGGAGAAGGCCGGGGCCCGAGTCCTGACGGTGATGCCCTACACGTGGGCGCGGCCCGCCGAGGACTCACCGCTGCTGCGGCTGGTGGACGCCGTGATCGAGCGCCAGTTGGACGTGCTGACCTTCACGGCGGCCCCCGCGGTGGAGGCCTTCCTGGCCGTGGCCCAACAGCACGGCCGGCTGGACCCACTGCTCGAGGCGCTGCGCACGGAGGTGGCGACGGCCGTCGTCGGGAAGGTCACCGCCGGCCCCCTGCATGAGGCCGGGCTGCAGCCGCTCATCCCCCAGCGGTGGCGCCTCGGCGCCATGATCCGCCTGGTGTGCGAACACCTGGAGCGGCAGCAGATCCTGCGGTTGACGACCCCGCACGGACCGCTGGAGATCCGCGGCTCCCAGGTCCACCTGCCGCGGCTCGGCGGGGAACCGGTGCGGCTGCCGCCCGGACCGCTGGCGCTGCTGCGCGAGCTGATCGATGCCGAGGGCGCCGTCCTGTCCCGGGAGCAGCTGCTCGGCTCGCTGCGCCACTGCGAGTCCGAGCATGCCCTCGAGATGCTCGTCTGGCGCCTGCGCAAGGCCCTTCCGGTGCCCGGTCTGGTCACCACGGTGGTCAAGCGGGGCTACCGGCTCGCTGTCTGACGGGCCCGTCCGCCAGGAGCTCGCTGATCCTCCCACGGCACGTCCCACAACCGGTCCCCGCACCACAGCGGCGCCCGACCTCATCCACCGTGGAGCTGTCCGCGGCGGCCTCCTCGACCTGCCCGCAGGTGGCCCCGGAGCACCGGCACAGCACGTCCTCCGGGCCCAACTCGCGGTCCCCGGCGGCGTGCTCCATGGCCAACAGGGCCGAGCGGTCCGCCACGGGCAGGGTCCCCGTGCCCGCATGCCGGGACAGCTCGGCCGCCGTCCGCGGCAGGCCGATGGCCACGAATCCCACCAGCCGCTCCCCCTCGGAGACGACGCGCAGGTACTGCCCTGCCGCGGGGTCCGCCCACGTGGAGACGTGCGGGCCTCGGGGGTCCCACGGGTCCAGCGAGGGGTCCACGGACGGGTCCCCCGCACAGGCCACGGACAGGCTGTGGGACTTCACGATGATCGGGTCCAGCCGGTGGCCCGGCCGCGCCGGAGGTGGGGCGGCCACGGGACGCCCGGCGGCATCGCGCTCCAGCGCCTCCGGGTGTCCGGCCTCGAGGCACAGGGCCAGCGCGGCGGCACGCGCCTGCTCCCAGCCCGGGCCGATCAGCCCGCTCGGCCGGGCTCCCAGCGGGGCCGCGCAGTCGCCGACGGCGAAGACCGAGGCATCCGCCGGGCACCGCCCGGTCCGGTCCACCACGATCCCACCCCGGGGAAGGGTGTCCAGTCCGGCTGCCACCGCCAGTTCGTCCCGGGCACGGATACCCGTACAGGCCACCAGCAGCGTCGCCGGGATCCTGCGCCCCTGCGTGGTGCGGAGGGCGGTGAGGTATGGGACGCCGTCCCGGTCCGTGGCCCGGTCCTGGGCCCGCGCGGCGACCACGAGCTCCTGGATCCCGCAGTCCGGACGGACCATCACGCCGGCGTCCACGAGCAGCCGGTGCAGCAGCCGGCCGGCGTCCGCGTCCAACTGGCGTCCCAGCGGTGTCCGGCCCCGGTGGAGCAGGCTGACCTCCGCGCCGACCTCGGCGAGCGCCAGGGCCGCCTCCACCCCCAGGACACCGCCGCCGAGCACCGCCACGGGTTCGCCGGCGCGAACGGCCTCGCGCAACCGGCGGGCCTCCTGCATCTGCCGCAGGGCGATGACGCCCTCCGGACGGGTGCCGGCCACAGCCGCCACGGAGATGCCGCGGCCCCTGGTCCCGGAGACCGGGAAGTCCGGGATGAACGCGCTGGCGCCGGTGGCCAGCACGAGCCGGTCGTAGCCAATCTCGGCGCCGCCGGCGAGCGTCACGATCCTCCGGCCCCGGTCCAGGGACACGACGGCGGCCCCGCACCGGATCTCGACGCCGTCCCGGTGGCCATCGGCCGGGTCGATCAGGGCCAGCTCCGCGCCGTCGATGCGCCCGCTGGCGACATCGCCCAGCCGGATCCGCTGGTAGGCCGGGAGGGGCTCCTCCCCCAGGACCGTGACCCGCGCGGCACCGGAGTCCAGTGCCGGCCGCAGCTCCTGCACGAGCCGGGCGGCCACGGGCCCGCCGCCCACGATGACGATCCGCAGTGGCCGCTCAGGCATCTTCGCCCACCCCCACGGGGTGCAGGTCCACCGGGGTGCTCTTGAACTCCGGCATCTGGCTCTGGGGGTCCAGCAGTCCCGCCGTGAGCCGGTTGGCCGCCCCGGCGCCCGCGAAGTGGAAGGGCATGAACACGGTGTCCGTGCGCAGGCCGGCGTCCAGGACCACCCGGGCCCGCGCGGACCCGGTGGCGCTGCGCAGTTCGGCCCGCCCTCCCTCGGCGAGTCCCCGCTGGGCTGCGGTGGCCGGGTGCACGCTGACCGTGGCCTCGGGGTGGACGTCCAACAGCTCCTCCACCCGGCGGGTCTGGGTCCCCGACTGGTAGTGCTCCATGAGCCGACCCGTGGTCAGGGTGAGTCCGTGGGTGGAGGCCGGCTGGGCCTCGCGGACGGTGATCGGCCCCAGGTGGGCCCGGCCGTCCGGGTGGGCGAAGCGATCGGTGAAGACGCGGGGTGTGCCCAGGACCGGTTCCCCGGTGGTGGTGGTCTCGGCGGCCGACTCTCGGGTCAGGGGCTCCGTGAGCGGCTCCGCCAACGACTCCCTCAACGGCCAGTATGCCGCCACCTCGGAGCAACGGTCCCAGTCCAGCCCCGAGTAGTCGGCTCGGCCGCCCGCGGTGACACGGCGGATCTCCGCGAAGACCTCCTCCGGCTGCTCGGCCAGTGGGACGGTGCTGCCCAGCCGCCGGGCCAGCTCGGCCAGGACCCAGAGCTCGGACCGCGCCCCGGCCGGCCCGGTGACGGCCCGGCGGCGGCGCAGGACGCGTCCCTCGAGGTTGGTCATGGTGCCGTCCTCCTCCGCCCACTGCAGCACGGGCAGCACCACGTCCGCCATCGCGGCCGTCTCGGAGCGGAAGAAGTCGCAGACCACCAGCAGGTCCAGGGCCCGCAGCCGCTGCTCCACGTGCAGGACGTCCGGGGCGGAGACCACCACGTTGGCCCCGTGCACCAGCAGCGCCTTGACGCCCCGGTCCGTCCCGAGGGTGTGCAGCAGCTGGGTGGCGGGCACCCCGGCACCGGGCAGGGCCTCGGCCGTGGTGCCCCACCGTCCGGCGACCGTCTCGCGGTCGGCGGGATCGGTGATGGAGCGCAGCCCCGGCAGCTGGTCCGCCTTCTGCCCCATCTCCCGGCCGCCCTGGCCGTTGCCCTGGCCCGTGATGGTGCCGTAGCCGCCGTGGCCGGTGCCCGGCAGCCCGAGCAGCAGGGCCAGGCTGATGGCCGCCTTCGCCGTGTCCGTGCCGTCCCGGTGCTGCTCCACGCCCCGGCCCGTGAGGATGACCACGGGGTCCCCGCCAGCCTTCGCGGCGCGGGCGGCCGCGGCCAGATGCCTCGCCAGCCAGCGGATCCGGAGCGCCGAGACCCCGCAGACGGCCTGGGCCCGCTCGGGCCACCAGTCCGCCACACTGCGGCGGAAGTCCTCGAGGCCCGTGGTCCGCCGGCCCAGGTAGCGCTCGTCCGCCAGCCCCTCCGCCAGCAGTACGTGCGCGAGGGACAGCAGCAGGGGCAGGTCTCCTCCAGAGGCCGGGGCGATGTGGTGGCCGGCGCCGCCGTCGGTGAGCTGGGCGGTGTTCGAGCGGCGGGGGTCCACCACGATCAGTCCACCGAGGTCACGGGCCCTCTGCAGGTGCTGGACGAAGGGGGGCATGGTGTCCGCCACGTTGGAGCCGAACAGCACCACCGTGCAGGCCTCGTCCAGGTCGGTGAGCGGGAAGGGGAGCCCCCGGTCCAGTCCGAAGACCTCGGTGGCGGCCTTGGCCGCGGACGCCATGCAGAAGCGGCCGTTGTAGTCGATCCGCGAGGTGCGCAGGGCCGTCCGGGCGAACTTGCCCAGGGTGTAGGCCTTCTCGTTCGTCAGCGAGCCCGAGCCGAAGACCCCGACGGCGTCCGGCCCGTGCCGCCGTTGCAGTGCGGTGATGCGGGAGGCCACCAGGTCCAGCGCCTCGTCCCAGGAGGTCTCCCGCAGGTCCGACTCCCGGCTGTCCCTGATCAGCGGGGCCGTCAGGCGGTCGGGCCGGTTCCCCAGCAGTTGGGCGGCCGTGGCGCCCTTGCGGCAGAGCCGGCCCCGGTTGGTCGGGAACCAGGCCCCGGCCACGCTGACGGTGGGCGCGGTGCCGGCCGGGCCGTCGTCGTCCACCGAGAGCGTCATGGCGCACTGCAGGGCGCAGTAGGGGCAGTGGGTGCGGGTCTCAGACATCTGCGCGGGCCAGCCTCGAGCCGGGGCGGCGGTAGACCGCGAGGGTGAAGACGGCCAGCACCAGGTAGATCGAGGCGAGGCACCAGAAGGCGGCGTCGAAGGAGCCGTTGGCCTCGTGAGAGGCCCGCAGCACCTGCGGGATCATGAACCCGCCGAACCCGCCGAGGGCGCCGATGAGTCCGAGCGCGGCCGAGGACTTGCGCTCGTGGCCCACCGGATCGTCAGCCGCAACGGTCAGCCGGAACACCAGGGGGATCATCCGGTAGCTGGACCCGTTGGCCAGGCCGGTCAGGGTGAACAGGGCCAGGAACAGCCCGAGGTAGAGCCAGAAGTTCTGCCACGGCAGGGTCAGGACCACGGCGGCGGTGACGGCGGCCATGGCCACGAAGCAGGCCACGGTCACCCGCGCCCCGCCGCTGCGGTCCGCCAGCGACCCACCGAAGGGCCGGGCCAGCGAGCCGACCAGGGGCCCCAGGAAGGCCATGGAGATGGCTGCACCCCAGAGTTCGAGGCTGGAGAACGCGGGGAACATGAGGGAGATCAGGGTCGGGAACACCGAGCCGAACCCCATGAAGGAGCCGAAGGTGCCCACGTAGATCGCGGCGATGAGCCACAGGTGGGGCTCACGCAGGGCCGAGAGCGAACCGGAGAGGTCATTGCGGGCGTGGGAGAGGTTGTGCATGGACCGGTGCGCGCCCCAGGCTGCCAGGAGGATCAGCGGGATCCAGATGAGCCCGGCCATGGGCAGGTTCGGGCCGAAGGTGCCGAAGGCCAGCACGGTCACGGCCAGGGGGACGAGGAACTGGGCCACGGCCACCCCGAGGTTTCCGCCCGCCGCGTTGAGCCCCAGGGCCGCGCCCTTCTCCCGGGCCGGGAAGAAGAAGGTGATGTTGGCCATGGAGCTGGCGAAGTTGCCCCCGCCGAATCCCGCGGTGGCGGCCACCACGAAGAGTATCCAGGTGGGCGTGCCGGGGTTCGAGAGCGCGATCGCCAGCGCCACCGTCGGGATCAGGAGCAGCAGCGCGGAGATGACGGTCCAGTTGCGTCCGCCGAAGAGGGCCACGGTGAAGCTGTAGGGCACCCGCAGCACGGCTCCCACGAGCGGGGGTAGGGACACCAGCCAGAACTGCTCGGAGGTCGTGAGCTCGAACCCGGCCGCCGGGAGGAAGACCACCGTGACGGACCACAGCTGCCAGACGGCGAAGCCGAGGAACTCGCAGAACACGGACCAGTAGAGGTTCCGCCGGGCCGCCGGCCGGCCGGGGCCCTGCCAGAAGTCCCGGTCCTCCGGCTGCCAGTTCGTGACCCACCGGCCCGGACCGACGACCAGGCGATCGGTGGGCGGGGCGGCGCCGGGGTGCTCGGTGTCGGTGGTGGAAGTCTGGGCTGCGGTCAACGCCATGGCTGGTCCCTCTCGGCTCGCGGTTGACCGCCACGATGCCAAGGGGGTGTTTCCGCGGCGCTCGCCTCGGATTTCCGCGAGGGAAAAGGTTTCTCACCACGTCGCCAAGGGCCGGTGAGGTGGGAACGGGGATGAACCCCGGAGACGAAGGCGGGGACGAAGGCGGGGACGAAAGCAGAGACGAAAGCAGAGACGAAAAAGGACCCGGCCCCACGGGGGTCCAGGTCCGTTTCCGTAGCGGCGGGGGGACTCGATCCCCCGACCTCACGATTATGAGTCGTGCGCTCTAACCAGCTGAGCTACGCCGCCATGAGATGAGTATGCCCGTGCCGCGACATCTCGCAACGCACGGGCTCTCATTCAGAGCCCCGACCGGGAATCGATCCCGGGACCTCAGTCTTACCAAGACTGCGCTCTACCACTGAGCTATCGGGGCAACGACGTGAAACTCTACCAGCGATTCCGGTCCAGATGAAATCGAGGCGGCTCCACGCCATTCAGCCGGTCGGGGCCGGCCGGGAACCGGTCAGGAACCGGTCAGGACTGGTCAGTAACGCTCACGCGAGGGCTTCTCGAAGGACCGCTTGCCGCCGCCCTTGCCGCCCTTGAAACCGCCGGATCCGCCCTTGAAGCCGCCGCTCTTGCCCTGGTGGCCGCCACCACCGGAGCGGAAGGGCTTGCCCTCGCGCTCGGTGCGGGTCGGGCGTCCGGTGTCCTTCTGGATGTCGATCGGCCGGCCGTTGATGGTGGTGTTCCCCAGGGCGTTCCACTGCTGGCCGGACAGGTCCGCCGGCAGCTCCACGAGGGAGTGATTGGAGCGGATGTCGATGTGGCCGATCTGGCTCGACTTCAGTCCGGCCTCGTTGGCCAGGGCACCCACGATGTTGCCCGGCTGCACGCGGTCCTGGCGCCCCAGGGAGATCCGGTAGGTGGCGTTGCCCTCGGCAGGGCCGCGCTGCGGTCCGCGGGAGCCTCGGCCGTCCCGCTCGGAGCGGTCGTCACGGTTGCCCCGGTCCATGCGCATCGGCGGCATGTCCTGCTCCTCGGTGAGCAGCGGACGGCCACCCTGGGCCATCTTGGCCAGGGCAGCGGCCACGTCCTCGGCGTTGACCTCGTTCTCGGCCACGTAGGAGTCGATCAGCTCACGGAAGACGTCGAGGTCTCCCTGGGAGAGGGTCTCGGTGATCTGCGTGCTGAACCGGCCCATGCGGGTCTTGTTGACATCCGAGACGGAGGGCATCGGCATCTGTTCCACGGTCTGGCGGGTGGCCTTCTCGATGGCGCGCAGCAGGTACTTCTCCCGCGGCGTCATGAACAACACGGCGTTGCCCGAGCGGCCGGCGCGGCCGGTGCGGCCGATCCGGTGGACGTAGCCCTCCGTGTCATGCGGGATGTCGTAGTTGAAGACGTGGCTGATGCGCTCCACGTCCAGGCCGCGGGCGGCCACGTCGGTGGCCACCAGGATGTCCACGCGACCGGCACGCAGGTTGTCCACGGTCTTCTCGCGCTGGTTCTGCGCGATGTCCCCGGAGATCGCGGCGGCACGGAAGCCCCGGGCGTTGAGCTTGGTGGTGAGCTCCTCGGTGGCGTTGCGGGTACGGACGAAGGCGATCACGCCGTCGTGCTCCTCGGTCTCGAGGATGCGGGTCATCGCCTCGAGCTTCCACTGGTGGGTGACCTGCATGTAGCGCTGGCGGATGTTGCCACCCGTGGTGTTCTTGGCGGCCACGGAGACCTCAACGGGGTTGTTGAGGTACTTGCCGGAGATGCGCTGGATGGCACGCGGCATGGTGGCGGAGAACAGCGCCGTCTGCTTGCCTTCCGGGGTGGCGGCCAGGATCTGGTCCACTTCCTCGGCGAAGCCCATGCGGAGCATCTCGTCAGCCTCGTCCAGGACCATGTACTGCAGGTCGGACAGGTCCAGGGAGCCCTTGGACAGATGGTCGATGACACGGCCGGGGGTGCCCACCACCACCTGGGCTCCGCGGCGCAGCCCGGAGAGCTGCGGCCCATACGGGGCACCGCCGTACACCGGGAGCACGGTGACGCCCTTGATGTGCTTGGCGTAGGAGGTGAAGGCCTCGGCCACCTGGAGGGCCAGCTCGCGGGTCGGCGCCAGCACCAGGATCTGGGGGGACGACGCCGGCCCGGAGACGTCCGCGATCTCGGCCAGCCGGGACAGGGCCGGGATGGCGAACGCGGCGGTCTTGCCGGTGCCGGTCTGGGCCAGGCCCACCACATCGCGGCCGCCCAGCAGCAGCGGGATGGTCTCGGCCTGGATCGGGGACGGGGTCTCATAGCCGAGGTCGGAGACGGCGGCGAGGACGCGGCCGTCGATGCCGAGTTCGGTGAACGCGGGGACGTCGGGGGTGACGGCGGCCTCGGTGGTGTCGGGGGCGTCGGTCTGGGCGTGTTCAGTCACGGTGATTCCTCACGGGGTCAGTGATCGCGGCCGGTTGGGTGCCGCAACGCATCGGATTGTTACTCTCCGGTGCTCCCCGTGGCGTGGTCCAACATCACGCCCGTTCCATTTCTCCTGGCGGCCCCCGCCCTGCCGGTTCCGATGGCGGCCCGGCCGCACGGGCGGCACAGCTCAACAACGGAGGAACGGAAGGGGTTTCGGGGCCGGCCGCCCGCGATGCCGACACTCTGCCGGAAACGGGCCACACAACTGCATACACATACAGGGGATCTGACCGGAATGGTGCAGTCAGTCTATCGCATCTCGGTGGCCCGGGGCCCAGCCAGGGCCGTTAGGCTCGTCACGTGCCCGAGGATCAACCACACCACCGTTTCGCCCGCGCCGCCGGGAAGGCCACGCGCGCCTTCATGGACACCTCGAAGGAGGACGCCGAGCGCATCCGCACCGAGCGGGGGCGGCTGGCGGAGCAGCAGGAGCAGCGGCGGGCCGCCGCACAGGCCGAGGAGGCGGCCGCTCAGCGCGCCGCGGCGGAGCGACGGGCGGCCACTCCTGCCACCGTGAAGGCCGCCCGCTGGTGGTGGGCCCTCGCCACCGCGATCTTCGCGCTGATCGCCGTGGCCTTCCTCCTGGCCGGGCTCAACGCCCCGGCCGGAGCCGCCGGCGGGATCGACGCTGCGGCACCCGAGTCCACCCCCACCGGCCAGTTCGTCCTCGCGGGCCTCGCCGGCGTGCTGGCCGTGGCCAGCGGGATCGGCACCCTGCAACTGCTGCGGTCCCGGCGCAGTGCCGTCGGGCTGCTGACGGGCGTGGCCGTGCTCGTCGGGGTCCCCCTGATCATCCGCGGCCACCCGGCACTGATCGCGCTGGCCGCGGTGCTGCTCGCTGGCGCGGCGTTGCTCTGGTGGCCCGCCGTGCGCCGGTCCCTGAGGTGACCCCGGCCTGATCAGCCCTCAGGCTCGAGGAGCAGGGGCACGTCCGAGACGATGGCGATATGCCGCTCCATGGCGGCCGCGGCCTCGCGAGGCTCCCCGGGAGTCAGAGACCGGAGATCGCGCGGTCCAGGTCATCGATGAGGTCGGCCACGTCCTCGATGCCCACGGACAGGCGCACGAGGTTGTCCGGAACGGCCAGCTCGGTGCCGGCCACGGAGGCGTGGGTCATCTCGGCCGGGTAGTTCATGAGCGACTCGATGCCACCCAGGGACTCAGCCAGCTGGAAGAGGCGGGTGGTCTCGGCGACCTGCTTCGCGGCCGCCGCCCCGCCGGTGAACTGCACCGAGACCATGCCGCCGTAGCCGCGCATCTGACGGGCCGCGAGCTCGTGACCCGGGTGGTCCGGCAGTCCCGGGTAGAGCACGCGCTCCACGCCGGGGACGCCCTGCAGGTGCTGGGCGATCGTGGCCGCGTTGGCATTGTGGCGGTCCATGCGCACCCCGAGCGTCTTGAGCCCCCGGGTGGTCAGGTAGGCGTCCAGCGGCCCGTTGACCGCACCGGCCGCGAACTGCTGGAACTTCACCTTCTCGGCGAGCTGGGGGTCATTGACCACCACAGCACCACCGATCACGTCGGAGTGCCCGCCGATGTACTTGGTGGTGGAGTGGACCACCACGTCCGCCCCCAGTTCCAGCGGCAGCTGCAGGTAGGGCGTGGCGAAGGTGTTGTCCACCACCAGCAACGCGCCGGCGGCGTGCGCGGCCTCGGCGAGCGCGGCGATGTCCGAGATCTTCATCATCGGGTTGGAGGGCGTCTCCAACCACAGGATGCGGGCCTCGGTGCTGGAGCTCTCGGCCAGAGCCCGCTCCACGGCAGAGAGGTCCGCCATGTCCACCACGGTGTGTCCCACACCCCAGGGGCCGAGGATCCTCTCGACGAGGCGGTAGGTGCCGCCATAGACGTCATTGCCCATCACGATGTGGGCCCCGGGGCCGGCGACCGCGTGGATCAGTGCGTTCTCGGCGGCCAGTCCGGAACCGAAGGTGAAGGCCTGGGCGGTGCCGTCCACACCGCCCTCGAGCGCGGCGAGTTGGACCTGCAGGGAGTCCCTCGTGGGATTGGTCCCGCGGCCGTAGTCATAGCCGTGGCGCAGCTCCCCCACCTTCACCGGGGCATAGGTGGTGGAGAGATGCACGGGTGGGACCACCGCCCCGTAGACCTCCTCGTGGGCCTGGCCGGCATGGATGGCACGGGTGTTGAATCCGGTGAAGTCTGAGGTGCTCATGCTGTTTCCTTCCGGGCCACGCGGGCCAGCAGATCATGCAGGGTGACGATTCCGGTGACCACGCCCTGATGGGTGGCCATCACGGCGGGGGCGGAGCGCAGGGCCTCCCGGGCGGAGGCCAGCGGCGCGTTGACGTTGACCCGCGGCAGCGGGGCGCCGATGTGCTCGAACACGGTGTCCGTGGGCCGGGCTCGGCCGGAGGCCAGAAGGTCGGTCAGGGTGGCAACGTCCACGGCACCGAGGATCTCCCCGACCCGCAGGTCGTCCCGCGGAGCGCCGACCACGGGCAGTGCGTCCACGCCGTAGCGGTTCATGGTGGAGATCGCCTCAGCGAGGGTGGCGTCCCTCGGGGCCGTGACCACGGCCGGCAGGGCCCCGGGCAGCCAGGCGGACTTCTCCGCCAGGATCTCCCCGACGCGCACGTCCCACGCCGCGGGAGGCGTCGGGGCGGCGGCAGGTGCCGAGCCGCCGTCGTGGGCCTGCTCCTGCGGCAGCACCGAGTCCTCCCGGGTGGTGGAGAAGCCCATCCCGTCCATCCAGGCCTCGTTGAAGATCTTGCCGAGGTAGCCACGGCCTGAGTCCGGCAGGATGATGACCATGACGTCCTCCTCGCCCAGATGCTGGGCGGCCTGCAGCCCCGCGACGACGGCCATGCCGGAGGAGCCGCCCACGAGCAGGCCCTCCTCGGCGGCGAGGCGCCGGGTCATCTCGAAGGAGGCGGCGTCATCCACGGCGATGACCTCGTCCGGGACCGAGGGGTCGTAGTTGCCGGGCCACATGTCCTCGCCCACGCCCTCCACGGAGTACGGGCGCCCGGTTCCACCGGAGTAGACCGATCCGTCCGGGTCAGCGGCGATGACCTTCACGGGGCCCTCGGGCCGGTCACGCGAGACGTCATGCAGGTACCGGCCGGTGCCCGTGATGGTGCCGCCGGTCCCCGCCCCGATCACCACATGGGTCAGCTTCCCGGCGGTGTCCCGCCAGATCTCCGGGCCCGTGGTCTCGTAGTGGGACTCCGGGGCGGAGGGGTTGAAGAACTGATTGGGCTGGTAGGCGCCCTCGATGTCCCGCTCCAGGCGGTTGGCCACGCCGTAGTAGGACTCCTCCGACTCCGGCGGCACGGAGGACTTCGTGACGACCACCTCGGCGCCATAGGCCTTGAGGACGTCCCGCTTCTCCTCACCCACCTTGTCCGGGGTGACGAACACGGAACGGTAGCCCTTGAGCTGGGCCACCAGCGCGAGTCCGACGCCGGTGTTTCCGGAGGTCGGCTCCACCACCGTGCCGCCGGCGGAGATCTTGCCCTCGGCCTCGGCATTCTCGATCATCTTCAGCGCGATGCGATCCTTCACCGAGCCGCCGGGGTTCAGGTATTCGGGCTTGACCAGGACGGTCGCCCTGAGGCCTTCGGTGACCCGGTTCAGCTTCACCAGCGGAGTATCGCCGATGAGATCGAGGACGTTGTCGGCATAGGTCATGCCGTGATGGTCTGTCATGGCCCCCACGCTACCGCCGGTGCGCGGGCGAGGGCCACGAGCATGAATCCGCGTGACTGACCGCTTGCCCCTCCGCTTGCCCCACCGGGTGACCCACCGGTTGACCCACGGGGTGGGCCGGACTCGGGTGAGAATGGTGCGGTGCTGAACTCCCTGCCCGCCCCTGATGCCTCCGTGCTCCTCACGCCGGCGGTGCCCGTGGACGTGCGGTTGACGCTCGGGGTGCTGCAGCGGGGCCACGCGGACCCGACCGTCCAGTCCCGGCCGGGCGGGGTGTGGCTGTGTTTCCGGATCCCCGGGGCCGGCGATCCCGTGACAGTGCTCGTGCGTCCCGCGCCCTCGCCCCTGGTGCCGGGACCGGTACAGGTGCTGGCGTGGGGCCCGGGCGCGCGGGCGGCCGTGGCCGGCGCGCACCGGCTGCTGGGGCTCGACGACGACTGGTCGGCCTTCGATGCAGGCGCGGCGGCACTGCCCCACGCCGTGCGCCGGGCCCGCCGCGAGCACCCCGGGCTGCGGCTGCCGGCCACTGGCCGGATGGTGGATCAGCTGTTCACGGTGGTCCTGGAACAGAAGGTGACCCACGATCAGGCCCGGGCCGGTTGGCGGTGGCTCGTGCGCCATCATGGGGAGCCCGCCCCGGCGCCGGCACCCGAGGGGATGCTGCTGCCGCCGACCGCCGAGGCCGTGCGGGGCATCCCCAGTTGGCAGTGGCACGCCGGCTGGGTGCAGCCGGCGCAGTCCAAGGCCATGCTGCGGGTGGCCGAGCGGGCCACGGCCCTGGAACGGCTCGAGGCCCGGCCGGTGGACGGGCGGGACGGGGTGGTGGCCGCCCTGACCTCGTTGCCGGGGATCGGGGCGTGGACCGCCGCGGAGACCGTGCAGCGGACGCATGGGGCCCCGGACACCGTGGCCGTCGGCGACTATCACCTGGCCCACCACGTGGGAGAGGCGCTCTCGGGCCGGCGGACCGACGACGCCGGGATGCTCCGGCTGTTGGAGCCATGGGCCGGGCACCGGCAGCGCGTGGTCCGCCTCATCGGCCTGGCCGGCTACCGGTTCAGTCGATTCGGTCCGCGCCTGGCCCCGGCGGACCACCGCCGGCGGTAGTTGAGGCTCTCGGGGGGGGGTTAGTTCTGGTCCGGGTTCTGGCTGCTGGCCAGCTTCTCGCGGACCTCGTCCATGTCCAGGGACTTCACGGCGGTGACGAGCTCCTGGAGCTGGGCCGAGTTGATGGCACCGGGCTGGGCATAGACCAGGACCTGGTCCCGGAAGGCCATCAGCGTGGGGATCGAGGTGATGTTGGCGGCCGATGCCAGCCCGCTCTCGGCCTCCGTGTCCACCTTGCCGAAGACCACGTCCGGGTGCTCCCCGGAGACCTCCTCGTAGACCGGGGCGAACTGCTTGCACGGTCCGCACCAGCCAGCCCAGAAGTCCACGAGGACAATGTCATTCTCGGTCAGGGTCTGTTCGAAGCCGGCTTCGGTGATCTCAGTGGTAGCCATGGACCCACCCTAACCGCCAGAGGCCGGGCCGCGGGGGCGGAATCCACAGCACTCGGGCTCTTCACTCCACAGCGAACACCGTCCCCGCGCGCCACCCACTGCGGGCACCCGACCCCCTGCTGCGGGCCGGGCACGGCTTCCTAATCTCGGGTGCACCGGTCTCCCGCCGGGGCCGCTCGCCGGCCGAGACGCCAGAGGAATCACCCGAGGAGCAGACGATGACGCATGAGATCCCCAGCCCGTCCGCAGACCGGCCACCACGCCACCTTCCGCCGCCCCACACCAAACATGGTCCGGCCGGCCCGGGCCGGATGGCCCCCGGCCGCCGAGCCACCCTCATGGTGGTGGTGGACCAGGACGAACCGGAACTGGCGCTGCGCGAATCCCTCGAGTGGGTGCAGGCCTTCGAACGAGATTGCGGCCTGGTGGTGGACACCGAGGCCACGGAGCTCTACGGCGTGGCCCTCGCCGAGGACCTCAAGGAGTCCCTGAGGCCTCCTCGGGACGCCTCGGTGGCCGAGCACCTGGACTTCATCTGTGCGGACGGCCGCTGGCTGAATCCCGGAACCTGCCCCGTGGCCCCTCCTGATTCGAACGGGGCGCCCGCCTGGGCCTGGGCCTACTACCAGGCCGTCATGGGTGCCCCGGACCGCGCCTACTGCACCATCTGGGACCTGATGCCCCTGCCCGCCGCCGCATGAGGGAGCCGAGACGATCCGTGACGGACTCGGAATAGTCCACCGGCGGCCCCCGTTAGGCGGTACATGCGAGCCATTGGACTGTATGAACACGGAACACCGGAGGTCCTGCACACGGTGGATCTCCCCCAACCGCGGCCCGGGAGGGGAGAGTTGCGAATCCGCGTGCAGGCCGCCGCCGTGAATCCCACCGACACCGTGTTGAGGTCCGGGCAACGGGACCTGTCCGGGCAGCCCCTGCCTCTGGTCCCGGGGATGGACGTCGCCGGTGTGCTGGAGGAGATCGGTCCCGGAACCGACACCGGTCTGCGGATCGGGGATGCCGTGATGGGCATCGTGGTGCCGCGCGGTTCCCACGGCGCGTACTCCGAGCAACTGGTCCTGCCCGCCGAATCGGTGACCGCGGCGCCCCGCGGCAGCGGTCCCGTGGAGGCGAGCACCCTGCCCATGAACGGCCTCACCGCGCGGTTGGCCCTGGACACCCTCGGCCTGGATCCCGGCAGCGTCCTCGCCGTCACCGGCGCAGCCGGTGCGATGGGCGGGTATGCGGTCCAGCTGGCGAAGGCGGACGGGCTGACGGTGGTGGCCGACGCGTCCGAGACGGACGAGGAACTGGTGGCCGCCCTCGGCGCCGACGCGGTGCTGCCCCGTGGGGCAGACTTCGCCGCCCACGTCCTCGAGCGGTTCCCCGAGGGCGTGGACGGCGCCGTCGACGGTGCCATGCTGCATGAGGCCGTTGTTCCCGCCGTCCGCCAGGATGGCACCGTCATCACCATCCGGGGCTACGACGAGTCGAGTGAACGTGGCGTCAGGTTCCAGCCCGTCCTGGTGGTGGACTATGCCCGCGAGCGGCAGAAGCTGGATACGCTCCGGCAGCAGGCAGAGGACGGCGTGGTGAGCCTGCGCGTGGCCTCGAGTCTGCCCGCCGAACAGGCCGCCGAGGCCCACCGCCGCCTGGAGGCCGGAGGGGTCCGCGGAAGGCTGGTCCTGACCTTCTGATCCCTCGGGGAGCGTCGGGGTGATGATCCGACAACGAATGGACAACGGCTGGACACAGCAGAAAGCCGCGGGAGTCGGTGACTCCCGCGGCTTTCCCGGTGTGGCAGATACTGGATTCGAACCAGTGAAGGCAATGCCAGCTGATTTACAGTCAGCCCCCTTTGGCCGCTCGGGTAATCTGCCGGGGCCTGCTTCCCGTGCGAGACTGATCTGAACCAGTCCGTTCGGTCGGCGACACCTCACTTTAGCGGAGCCCGGCCGAGATTTCGAATCGGGAGGGCCTCCCCTCCCCGGTAGGCTGTCCGCCAGGAGTACCTACCCCCTGATAACCCCGATGATCCGAAGAGGAGCCATGGCTAGCGATTCGACGTTTGATGTGGTCAGCAAGGTTGACAAGCAGGAAGTCAGCAACGCCCTGAACCAGGCACAGAAGGAGATCGCCCAGCGCTACGATTTCAAGGGCGTCGGAGCGGAGGTCGATTTCAGCGGCGAGTCCATCCTCATGAAGGCCGCCTCCGAGGAACGCGTCAAGGCGGTCCTGGACGTGTTCCAGTCCAAGCTCGTGAAGCGCAACATCTCCCTGAAGTCCCTCGAGACCGGCGAGCCCTACGCCTCCGGCAAGGAGTACCGCCTGGATGCCAGCATCAAGGAGGGCATCGACCAGCCGACGGCGAAGAAGATCACCAAGTTGATCCGGGATGAGGGCCCCAAGTCCATCAAGGCGACCATCCAGGGGGACGAGTTGCGCGTCTCCTCCAAGTCCCGCGATGACCTGCAGGCGGCCATCGCCCTGCTCAAGGACTTCGAGGACGCCGACCTGCAGTTCATCAACTTCCGCTGAGGATCGCCATGCTCTATCTCATCACCCCGGACGGGATCGTCAGCACCCTGGACGCCAGCCTCGGCGAGGCCCTGGTGGAGGCCCGGCGGGGCCGCCCCCTGGCCGAACAGCCCTGGCAGACCCAGCCCCCCGGCGGCGTCGCAGCGGAGAAGGTGCTGGCGGTGGCCCTGCGGCACGGAGCAGACGCCGAGATCGGGCTCATGGTGCACAGTGGCTTCATCGATCAGGCGCTGGAGCCCGAGCGGCTGCGCGCCGCCGAGCGCAACCAGAACAGGATCGCCGCCCAGCTGCAGGCGATCGCCGCGGAGCCCCGGCACGAGGACCGCGACTGGCACCGCCGCCAACGGGCCATCGCCGAGGAGGCCCGCCAGGACGCCGTCGGCAACATCCGCCGGGCCGAGTCCTCGGCCGAGGAGCTGATGAACGCACCGGTCAAGGACCGGCTGGCCCGAGCCTGGGAACGCGCCGGCGGGCTGGTTCCCGCGAGCTGACCCCGGCTGGCTAGCCCTGACCCTGTCTGGCTAGCCCTGACCCAGCTGCCGGGCCATGCCCTCGAGGCGACTGACGCGCTCTGCCATGGGCGGGTGCGTGGAGAACAGGTTCTTCACGTTCTTGAAGGGATTGGCGATCATCAGGTGCGCCGTGTTCTGCAGCCGCTGGTCATCCGGCAGCGGCGCCGCCTGGATGCCGTTCTGCAGCTTGTGGAGGGCGGAGGCCAGCGCGAGCGGATCCCCGGTCAGCTGTGCTCCGTCCTCGTCCGCGTCATACTCACGGGTGCGGGAGATGGACATCTGGATGAGGGACGCGGCCAGCGGGGCCAGCAGCGCCAGGGCGATCATGGCCAACGGGTTGCCCCCGCGATTGCCGCGACCGGCCCCGAAGAACATCATGAACTGGGCCACCGAGGTGATCACCCCGGCCACCGCCGCAGCCACGGAGGACGTCAGGATGTCCCGGTTGTACACGTGCATCAGCTCATGGCCCAGCACCCCGCGCAGCTCACGCGCGTTCAGCATCCGCAGGATCCCCTCGGTGCAGCACACGGCGGCATGCTGCGGGTTGCGGCCTGTGGCGAACGCGTTCGGGGACGGGGTGGGCGCCACGTAGAGCCGGGGCATCGGCTGGTTGGCTGCCTGGGAGAGCTCCGCCACGATCCGGTACATCTCCGGCTGCTCCTGCTCGGTCACCGGGTAGGCGCGCATGGACCGGATGGCGATCTTGTCACTGTTCCAGTAGCTGTAGGCCGTGGTGGCCACGCCGATCACCGCGAAGACCCCGATCCACAGTGCCCGGCCGGTGCCGGCGGCGATCACCCCGCCGATGGCCAGCAGGACCGCGAACAGGCCGGCGAACAGGAGGGTCGTCTTCAAGCCGTTGTAGTGCCGGTTCATGCCCTCAGCTTAGTGCGCCTACGGGACCGGATGCCGCGCGTCGTACCGCAGGAAGCCGGGCTGCCACCGCATCAGGGCACTCACCCCGAGCATGCAGAGCGCCCCGCCGGCGATCAGGGTCACCGGCTCGGTCAGCAGTTCCGCGGCACCACCGGTGAGCATCTCCCCCACCCGCGGCCCGCCGGCCACCACCACGATGAACACTCCCTGCAGCCGCCCGCGCAGATGGTCCGGGGTGGCCGACTGCAGGATGGTGTTGCGGAACACGCCGGAGACGGAATCGGCACAGCCCGCCAGGGCGAGACAGGCCGCGGCCGGCCAGAGATAGGGCGCCGGGTCCGCGCCCGCGTCCGCGGCCCGGGAGGCGAGCAGGACCACCACGCCGAAGCCCGCCACGGCGAGCCCCCAGCCCAGGATCGAGGCGTACACCGCCACCCCGTGCCGCACGATCCTGGTCAGCGGCCCGGAGAACAGCCCCGTCAGGAAGGCCCCCAGCGCCATGGCGGCCAGCAGGATCCCGACGGCGGCCTCGCCGCCTCCCAGCACCGTCCCACCGAGCACGGCGCCGATGGCCGGCAACAGGGCCCGCGGGAACGCGGTGGCCATGGCCACGATGTCCGCGAGGAAGGTCATCCGCAGATTGGGCCGGGAGGACAGGAACGTGAAGCCCTCCACCACGGAGCGCCAGCCCGCCCGGCGCCGGCCCCCTCCGGGCTCCGGCGCGTCCGGGTCACGCTGCGGGGGCAGGGAGGGCAGGCGCCAGACCGCGTAGAGGGCCGCCAGGAACGTCACCACGTCCACGGAGTACGTCCAGGCGTACCCCACGCTGGCCACCAGCGCCCCGGCGAACAGGGGGCCGATCATCATGGCCACCGAGAACGTCATCATGTTCAGGGCGTTGGCGGCCGGCAGCAGCTTGGTCCCCACGAGGGCCGGGATGATGGCGCCACGGGCGGGCTGGTTGATGCCGGAGGCCCCGGAGTGCACCGCCACCAACCCGTACAGCACCCAGACGCTCTCGATGCCCAGCCACGCATGGGCCGCGATCAACACGGTGGTCAGCCACAGCACGGACGAGGAGCCGAGGGCCAGCTTCCGCCGGTCCATGTGGTCCGCCACGGCACCGCCGTACAGCCCGGCCACCACCAGCGGGACCAGAGCGAAGAGTCCCAGCATCCCGACCGCCAGGGAGGAACCGCTGAGGTGGAAGACCTCGAGGCTGACCGCCACGAGGGTCAGCTGGGTGCCGATCGCGGAGAGTGAGTTGCCGATCCACAGCCGCCGGTAGGCGGGGCTGACCTTCAGCGGGGTGAGGTCGGCGAGGAGTCGGGGCACCGCAAGATCCTAGCCCAGCCCCGCCCGGCCTCCCCCAGACCGGCCCGGGTCAGCCGTGGTGGGCCAGGATGCCGCGGCTGATCCGGGTCATGTCCTCGCGGGGCACCACCTTGACGCGCTCGCGCTCCACCGGCCCCGAGGAGGTGGCCTCCGCGCCGAGGGCCAGCTCATGCTCGTCGAGGGCCAGCCAGCCATCCCACGTGGTGTACTCGATGCCGCGGGACTCCAGCAGGTCGAGGACCGCCTGCTCGTCCGGGTTCCGCGCGGTCCACAGCTGCGGCTGGTCCTCCAGCAGACAGCCGATCGTCTCGAGCGCGTCGCCCTTGGTGTGGCCGATCAGGCCCACCGGGCCGCGCTTGATCCAGCCGGAGGCGTACACCCCGGGCACCGGGGTGCCGTCGGCGCCCAGGACGCGGCCGGCGTCGTTGGGGATGACGCCCTTGCGCTCGTCAAAGGCGAGCCCGGGCACCTCGGAACCGTGGTAGCCGATGGCGCGGTAGACGGCCTGGACCGGGTAGTCGGTGAACTCGCCCGTGCCCTTCACGTTCCCGGTCCCGTCCAACTCCATCCGTTCCATCCGCAGCCCGGCGACCTTGCCCGCATCGTCACCCTCACCCTCGAGGATCTCCACGGGTTGGTGCAGGAAGTGCAGGTGCAGCCGGCGGGAGGCCCCGGTGTCCTGTTCCTCCACCAGCCAATTGGTCAGCGTGCCGACCATGGTCTTGATCTGATTGTTGGTGGTGGCTGCCTCCTCGGAGGCGGCATCGAACTCGAAGTCCTCCGGGTAGAGCACCAGGTCCACGTCCTTCGAGTGCGCCAGCTCGCGCAACTCCAGAGGGGTGAACTTCACCTGAGCGGGGCCGCGGCGGCCGAACACATGCACGTCCGTGACGGGTGAGTCCTTGAGTCCCGCGTAGACGTTCTCGGGGATCTCCGTGGTCAGCAGGTCGTCGGCGTGCTTGGAGAGCATCCGGGCCACATCCAGGGCCACGTTGCCGTTGCCGATCACCGCGACCTCGCGGGCGGTCAGCGGCCACTCGCGCGGCACATCCGGGTGGCCGTCATACCAGGAGACGAAGTCCGCTCCGCCGAAGGAACCCTCCAGGTCAGATCCCGGGATGGCCAGGGCGGCATCCTTGATGGCCCCGGTGGAGAAGACGATCGCGTCATAGTGCTCGCGCAGGTCCTCCAGGGTGAGGTCCGTGCCGAAGTCCACGCCACCCAGGAAGCGGATGTCCCCGCGGTCCATCACCTTGTGCAGGGCCTTGACGATCCCCTTGATCCGCGGGTGATCCGGCGCCACTCCGTAGCGGATGAGCCCGTACGGCGCCGGGTAGCGGTCGAAGAGGTCGATGCTGACCTCGAAGTCCCGCTCGGCCTTCGTCAACAGGTCCGCCGTGTACACGCCGGCCGGGCCGGCACCGATGATGGCGAGGCGGAGGGGACGGTCGGGGGCAGCGGTCACAGGATGTCCAATCACGTGGGGGCGTCGGAGGCGAATCGAGTCGGGTCGGAGGCGGGAGCGCCCGCCAGCGCTCCATTCTACCGGTGTGACTGAAATACGCACGACTCACGTGATGAAATGCATGAAAACAAGGGGGACCAGCCCCTGTGGACCGGTCCCCCTGAGCGCGATGGCGCCGGGTCAGCTGTGCTCAGCCACCCATGCTGCCCACGGCGGCGCCGGCGGCGCGGGCCGCCTCGTCTGCCGTGACGTCGTTCTTCTCCATCAGCGTCCGGGCTTCCTTGACCAGGTCGCGGACCTGCTCGCAGGCGGCGAGCCACTTGGACTCCACTGCGGAGAGGTCCTCCGAGGTGTTGGTGGCCTCGTAGTTCTGCTCCACGTAGTTCTTCTGGTCCTCGCGGTCACCGAGGATGCCCTCGATGCGGTCGGCGATCTGTCCGACCTCGTACTCGTAGGCCGCAGATGCTCCGGAGTCGTACTTGATAACCATGGTCTGAATCCTTTCGGTGTCCGGGTGTCCCGGCGAAAATCTGAAGGTGGTGAGGAGAGGGCCGGCGTGACCCCCGGTGAGGACAGGCCGTGTCAGGCCATGGAGCCGCCGCCGCCTCCGGCGACGCCACCCCAGGACAGTTCGAGGTTGTCGCCGCCGGCACTGTCGGCATCAGACACCGACATGTCCTCAGAGGTGTTGTAGGCCTTGTAGAGATCGGCCTGACCGGCGTTGATCAGGGAGAGTGCACCGATCAACGTGCCCTGGCACTCGTTGACCTTGACCATGAAGTTGGTGTAGGCGTCAGCGCCGGCACCCTTGAAGGTCTCCTTCAGGGAGACGACGGAGTTCTCGAGGTTCTGGACCTCGATGACCAGGAGTTCGCCGGAGTCGCCGGAGTCCCGGGCGGCCTTCTCGAACGTCTCAAGGCCTTCGGTGAGTTCAAGCTTTGCCATGTTCATCCCCTTGTGGTGATCAGTGTCGGACCGGTGGTCCGTTGGTGGTGTGCCTGACGCGTGCCCTCATTCGGCATCCCGCCGGCCCGATGTCACCATCTTTCTTCCACCGGTGGAGTCTGGTCAACCGGATCCGATGGGGAGAACTCCCCATGCGCCCCCGGCCCCATTGTTTCCGCCTCCGGCCGAATACTGGAATGATGAGGGAGGTCACGGTGCCGGGATGCGCCGGCCGAGGACGAGCCCGGTGCAACCGGGACCACCGGGAAAAGGAGGAGACCGCCAGTGGCCATGGATTTCGACTCACAGCTCATCGAGTCGGTCGAGGTTCGGCGCAATCGGCTCAGCGCCTCCTTCCTCTTCGGGTTGAACCCCACGGAACGGCGGTGGAAGGACCGGACCAAGTCCTTCGTCTACGGCCTGATCATCGCGGCCCTGATCTGCGCCTTCTGTGTGGCGATCTCCTTCGTCATCAACATCCTCACCAACTACATCAACGACCGCAATGAACGCGAGGAGCAGCGCGAACAGCAGGAACTGGAGCGCCAGCAGATGGAAGAGGAGCGTGAGCGGCAGGAACAGTCCCAGAGCGCCCCGGCGGCCCCCGTCTCCCCTGCCGACCTCTCCGCCCTGTCCGCACTGCCCGCACTGCCCGCATCCCAGCCGCCGACCCCCTGGAGGTCCTGACGTGCCCAGCCCCTACACGCGAGTGGCCCTGGTGGGCCAGAGGCGCAACGCGGACCTCCTGTTGCCCTCAGACGCTCCGCTCGGCACCCTCATGCCCCAGATCCTGGATGTGCTGGGAGACCAGCCAGAGGACTCCCTGGGCGCCAAGCTGCTGGTGCGGACGGACGGTGGGGAGGTACCCGCGGCGCAGACCCTGGGCGAGGCCGGGGTCCTCGACGGCGAACGGCTCCGCCTGGTCTCCCGCACCGAGGCCCCGCCCTCCCCGATCGTCTACGACCTCAATGACACCGTCTCGGACCACACGGAGGCCGTCACGGGCCGGTGGTCCCCGGTGTACAAGTTCATCATCTCCGGGCTGCTCGCAGCACTCGGCGTCTGGCTCGCGATCACGGGGCTGTTGGAGTCCTTCGCGCCACAGCAGCAGGACTGGGTGAATCTGGCCCTGGGCGCGGTGGCCCTCGTGGCGGCGGCCACGGTCTCCTCCCCGGGCCGCCAGCAGGCCGTGGCCGGCACCCTCGCGGGGGCGGGAACCCTGTTCATGGTCTCCGGGCTCTTCGGTCTGGGACTGGACGCCCCGTGGTCCTTCATCGCCCTCGGCGCGCTGGCGGCACTGGTGCAGGGCGTCCTGGGATTCATCGTCAACCGCCCCCTGTCCATGTTCATCTCCGCTGCGGTGACCGGTGTCCTGGTGCTCGTCTGGGCCGTGGCCCCCGCGGTCTCCGTCTGGGCCATCGGGGACCGGACAGCGGATCCGGTGGTCGGCGCCGCCGCCATCGCCGGGATCGTCACGCTCCTGGTGCTCGGCATGCTCCCGGCGATCGCCCTCGGGGTGTCCGGGCTGGCGGGGATGGATGACAAGCACGCCAACGGCGCCGCCGTGCTGCGCCGGGATGTGGCCACAGCCATTGACTCCGCCCACGGAGGCCTGGTCTCCAGCGCCATCATCTGCGCCGTCTCCGCGGCCCTGTCCCTGTGGCTCGTGGGCGGGGACTCCCTGGCCTACCCCTACTCCCTCCCGCTGCTGGCCTGCATGGTCCTGGCACTGGGACTGCGCGCCCGTTCCTTCCCCCTGGCCGCCCAGCGCATTCCGCTCTATCTGGCCACCGGCCTCGGGGTGCTGGCACTGGTCCGCCTGGCCACCGCTTTCCTCCCGGACTACGAGGGCGTGTTCCTGGGCGTGCTGCTCGTGGTGGCACTCGTGGCCGGCTCCGGGCTGTCCGTGGACCTGCCGGAGCACTCTCAGGCCCGGATGCGCAAGACCGGAGACACCATCGAGGCCCTCGCCCTCTTCGCCCCCATCCCACTGCTGATCGGCTACTACGGGATCTACGCCACCCTGTTGGAGACCTTCTGATGTCCTCTGCTCCCCTGGACCCCTGGAACGACGCCGGCCCAGCCCCCTCGCGTCCCCGCCCCGGTACCGGCTCGGCCGGGGACGAGGTGCACTGGTCCACCCGGTCCGACCTGCGGAAGGACGTCCACCAGGCTCAGGACGACCCCTCCACCGGGTTCGAGTCCGTGGCCTCCCGGGTCCAGCGAGACTATGCGCGGCGCCCTGCCCTGAACCTGTGGTCCCGCGGCTGGCGGGCACTCGGTGGACTGTGGGGACATGACCGGACCGGTGACCGGATGCTGGCCTCCGCCAAGGTGGTCCAGTCCCCCGTCACCACGGGCCGCCGCCTGGCCGTGGTGTCCCTGCGCGGCGGTGCCGGGAAGACCACGGTCTCAGCACTGATGGCCGCCTCGTTCGCCACCCTGCGCCCCGAGCCGGTCGCCGCACTCGACCTGGATCCTGCCTGCGGTTCCTTGGGACTGCGGCTCGGCAACCGGCCGGCTCCCGGAGCGGAAGAGACCGCCGCCGGCCTGGCCGCGATGCAGTCCACCACCTTCGATTCCGTCGCCTCCTTGATGTCCCTCGCCGCCAACGACCTGTACTACACGGGTCCGAGGGTCACGGGACGGCCCCTGGGCGAGGCCGCCACCACCACCCTGTTGTCCGGCCTGTCTCGCTACTTCCCCGTCACCGTCATCGACTGCCCCACGGGACTGGAGCACCCGGACACGGCGGCCGTGCTCACCCGTGCCCATGCCGCCGTCTTCGTGGTGCCGGCCACCGCGGCCGGGGTGGACGAGGCGGCCGGCTACCTCCGCCACTGGCAGTCCGACCCGTTCCTGGGGGCCATCCCCGTGGTGGCGGCCGTGGTGGGTACCGCGGCCGGCGCTGTCCTGGACCCGCTGTCCCAGGCCGCCGCCCTGACCCGGATCGGCGTGGGCGCCGTCGCCGTGCGCCATGACCGCCACATCGGCGGCGGGGTGGGCATCACGTTGCCCCTGATCCGGCCGGAGAACAGGCTCGCCGCCGCGGAGTTGTCCGCCCAGGCCCTGGCGGCGGCCAACGCCGCGGGTTCCCAGGCGCCGCTGGCAGGGGGACGTCACCGGTGACTCGGAAGATCATCCACCGCCCCGCCCGCACCTCGGCGCCCGCCCGCCTGTACCGGCCCTTCCAGATCGAGGGCCCCCAGCCGATGGACCCGGCCGCGGCCGAGGGCGAGAGCAACGCCGGCTTCCTGCGCATCATGCCGATGTTCGCCGCGGGCGCCTCGATGATGGTCATGATGACGTTCCGGCAGAGCCCGTTCGCCGCCGTCGGGGCCATCGCCATGATGCTCTCCCTGACGGTGGCCGTGATCATGATGTTCTCCCAGCGGGGCAAGGCCGGGCGTCTGCGCAAGACCATGCGGGACACCTATGCCCGGTACCTCGAACGGACCCGGGTCCGGCTGCGTGACGATGAGCAGCGCGCCCAACTCGCTGCCCGTGCCGCCTCCCCGCCCCCGGCAGCGCTGTTCGACATCGTCCGGAACCCCGCCCGCGTGTGGGAGCGGCGCCGCTACCACGAGGACTTCCTGCAGGTCCGGGTGGGATCCGGGCGGCGCCCCACCCGCCAGATCGACATCTCCCTGACCGAGACCTCCACCTCCCTCCAGGACGAGTTCATGGTGCGGGAGGCCGAGTCCCTCAAGAGCAGGTTCCAGGTGGCCCCGGACATGCCGGTCACCGTCCCCCTCGACTCCGCGGGCAGCATCTCCCTGGTGGGCCCCCGGGACCTGGCCCTCCAGGCGACCAGGTCACTCGTGGCCGGTGCCGCGGCCCTGCAGTCCCCGGAGGACGTGCGCATCGCCCTGATCACGCCCCGGAAGGACCGTGCCGACTGGGACTGGCTCGAGCTGCTGCCCCATCTGGATGACAACTCCGCCAAGCACTTCACCGGGCCGGTCAAGCTGATCGCCCCGGACCCGGAGTCCCTGGAGGACCTCCTGGACGCGGACCTGCAGTTCCGTTCCAAGGTCACGGGAGAGAACACCAAGTTCGGCGATGAGCTGCTCCGTGGGCCCGCACTGCTGTCACGTCTCATCGTGATCGTGGACCGCTACGGCCAGACGGCCGAGGACATCTCCTTCGGGGACTCGCACTTCGGCCTGCAGGCCCGCGCCATCACCGCCATCCACCTGTGCGAGGACCGGCTCCAGGAGCCCTCCGAGGTGTCCTACCGCATCACCCTCCGCGATGGCCGGACGGATGGACGCCCGGAGTTCCTGCTGGAGGATCGCACCAAGGACCAGGGCAACCCGGTGCGCACGGAAGGCGTGCTGGATCCTCTCGACGCCAGCACGGCCACGGGCCTGGCGGCGGAGATCGCCCCCCTCCGGCTCTCGCTCGACTCCCTGGAGCACACCGGCGCCGAGGCGGCCTCGTCCTCCTCCTTCCTGGAGATGCTGCACCTGTCACCGGCGCTGGACCGGGCCGACGTCGAGCGCAATTGGCGTCCCCGGTCCCAGGCCGACTTCCTGCGCGTCCCGCTGGGACCGGATGACAAGGGCAAGCCGGTGCTGCTGGATCTCAAGGAGGCCGCACAGCTCGGCATGGGTCCGCACGGGCTCTGCGTGGGTGCCACCGGCTCCGGCAAGTCCGAGATGCTGCGCTCCCTGGTGTTCGGCCTGCTGACCACCCACTCGCCGGACAGCCTGGCCATGGTGCTGGTGGACTTCAAGGGTGGTGCGACCTTCGCCCCCTTCGAGGGGGCGCCCCATGTCACGGGCATCATCACGAACCTCTCCGATGACCTGACCCTGGTGGAACGCGTCTACGCCTCGCTGAACGGGGAGATCCTCCGCCGCCAGGAGGTCCTCAAGGCCGCCGGGAACATCGCCAACATCACCGACTACCAGATCCACCGGGACGAGGAACGGTCCCAGGGACGGGACATCGAACCGCTCCCCCACCTGGTCGTCATCATCGACGAGTTCGGGGAGCTGCTCACCGCCCGCCCGGACTTCATCGACCTGTTCCTGTCCATCGGGCGCATCGGCCGCTCGATCGGCGTACACCTGCTGCTGAGCTCCCAGCGCGTGGAGTCCGGCAAGCTCCGCGGCCTGGAGACGTACCTGTCCTACCGGATCGGGCTGCGCACGCTCTCCGAATCCGAGTCCCGCACCGTCCTGGACACCCCTGACGCCTTCCACCTGCCCCCGCTGCCCGGCTACGGGTACCTCAAGGTGGACACCACCGTGTACTCGCGGTTCAAGTCCGGCTATGTCTCCGGTCCGCTGGAGGACGAGGTGATCGAGGAGGAAGAGGAGAGGAATCCGCAGGACGAGATCCCGGTGGTCCTGACGGCACCGGAGTACTCGCTGCTCCTGGAGGAGCAGTCCGCCAGCCAGCCCGGCGAGGAGGGCGCACCCGCCCAGAAGAAGGACGGGCCGGCCCGCCGCACCACCGGACCCACGGTGATGTCCACCATGATGGACACCCTGCGGACCTACCCGCCCTCCGTGAAGCCGATCTGGCTGCCACCGCTGCCCCTCGAGGCGACCCTGGACCAGATCGTGGGCGAGCCGAAGAACACGGAAGAGGGACTGCGCCTTCCCGCCGGCGGCAATCTCACCGTGCCGGTCGGCCTGTTGGACGATCCGGCGAGACAGTGGCAGGGCCTGTGGGAGATCGACTTCACCTCCGGCTCGGGGAACATGATCATCCACGGAGGCCCCCAGTCCGGCAAGTCGACCGCGCTGCGGACGCTGGTGACCTCACTGGCGCTGACCCATTCCCCGCAGCAGGTGGGGATCTACTGCATCGACCTGCTGGGGTCCGGCATGCTGCCGCTGCAGGACCTGCCCCACGTGGGCGGGGTGGCCATCCGTACCAACACCGAGGTCGTCTCCCGCACCGTGGACGAGATCACGGGGATGCTCGCCCACCGGGAACGGGTCTTCGAGAAGCACTCCATCGATTCCCTCACCACCATGCGGCGTCTGCACGCCGCGGGGAAGATCCCCGAGCTGCCCAGTGCGGACATCTTCCTCGTGGTGGACGGCCACGGCCAGTTCCAGGAGGAGTTCGATGACCTGCTGCCCAAGATCGTCTCCATCATGACGCGCGGCTCCGGCTACGGCATCCACATCATCTCCTCCGTCAACCGCAACAACGAGATCCGCGCCACCCACCAGACGTACTTCACCCACCGCATCGAGCTGGCCCTCTCGGAGCCGGGAGACTCGACGATCGACCGCAAGCTGGCCGCCAACGTCAATCCCGCGGCGCCCGGGCGCGGGCTGATGCCGCTGAAGCTCCAGGGCCATCTGGCCCTGCCACGGATCGACGGTCAGGCGGAACGGGAATCG
Source organism: Citricoccus nitrophenolicus (assembly GCF_047305825.1). GTDB lineage: Bacteria > Actinomycetota > Actinomycetes > Actinomycetales > Micrococcaceae > Citricoccus > Citricoccus nitrophenolicus. The sequence continues at coordinate 1,177,921 of NZ_CP063070.1, forward strand.
GCCACGGACGGGCTCAAGGACCTCGTGGCAGATGTGGGCCGCTTCTCCACGGGCTCCGCCATGAAGGTCCGCGTCCTGCCGCAGGAGGTCGAGGCCTCCTCGGTCCCCACCCCGGAGCGCAAGGGACTGTTCCCGCTGGGCCTGCGCGAGCTGGACCTGGGTGTGCAGCAGCTGGACCTGGAACGAGCGGACCGCAACCTCATCGTCATGGGCGACGAGGAGACCGGCAAGACGAACCTGCTGCGCCAGGTGGTCCGGCGCTTCACCGCGAACCACCGCGACGACGAGTTGATGTTCGTGGTCTTCGATCCCCGCCGCGGTCTCGGCGACTACGTCCCGGACGACTACCTGGGCGGCTACGCCACCAATGCCGAGGCCGCCAAGTCCCTGGTGGGTGCTGTCGTCAATGAACTGCGCAAACGCCAGGACCCGAAGGAGGACCAGTCCACCACGCAGCGTCAGACGCGCGTCGTGGCCCTGATCGACGACTACGACGTGCTGACGGTGGGCGGCGGCCAGTCCCCGCTCGGGGGGTTCATCCCGTTCATTCCGATGGCCGCGGAGCTGCGGGTCAACTTCGTGCTCACCCGGCGAGTGCGCGGAGCCTCCCGCGGCATGTACGAGTCGTTCTTCTCCACCCTGCGGGACAACGGCACCTCGGCCCTGATCATGTCCGGTGACAGGCGCGAGGGCAATCTCATCAACGGCGTCAAGGCCCGGAAGATGCCGCCCGGCCGCGGCCAGCTGCTCCAGACGGGCAAGCCCGTCATGACCGTGCAGACCTTCTTCGGCGAGCCCGGCGCCACCGCGGGACCCACGGGGTGACTCCTCCGGATCCCACCGCCGCCTCCGGCCAACGCCCCGTCACCGCGGCGGGACTGGGCTTCGGTGCGGGCGCCTACCTCTTCTGGGGCGGGCTGCCGCTCTACATGGCTGCCACGGAACCGGCCACCGCACTCGAGGTGGTCTTCGCCCGGATCGGCTTCACGCTCGTCACCTGCGTGGTGTTGCTGTACGCCCTTCGGCGCTGGAACGACGTCGGCCGGCAGCTGGGCGGGGCACGGCGGCTCGGTGCCACGGCCCTGGCCGCCGTCCTGATCACGGGCAACTGGGCCATCTACACCTATGCCGTGGTCTCGGGGCAGACCCTCGAGGCGGCGCTGGGCTACTTCATCAACCCGCTGATCTCCGTGCTGGCCGGGGTGGTGCTGTTCGGCGAGCGGCTCCGCCGGGCCCAGTGGGCGGCCGTGGCCCTGTCCGTGACGGCCGTGGTGGTCATGGTGGTGGGCCACGGGGCGTTCCCGTGGCTGGCGCTGCTGCTGGCCCTGAGCTTCGGCGGCTACGGCATCGTCAAGAGCCGGCTGGCCACGTCCGTCAGCCCGGTGGCCTCCCTGGGTGCCGAGACCATCCTGCTCATCCCGGTGTGCCTGGCAGGCATGTGGTGGCTGGCCGCCACGGACCAGATGACCCTGTTCTCCCACGGCACCGGGCACTTCTGGATCCTCGTGCTCTCCGGTCCCGTGACCGCCATTCCCCTGATCCTGTTCGGGGCGGGGGCCAGCCGCCTGCCGCTGACCCTGCTGGGGCTGCTGCAGTACATCAACCCGGTCATCCAGTTCCTCATCGGCCTGTTGCTCTTCGGCGAGGCCATGAGCACGGGGCGCTGGGCCGGGTTCATCCTCATCTGGTGCGCCCTGGTGGTGCTGATGGTCGATTCGCTGCGCGCGGCCCGGCGCAACCCGAGACCTTAGACTGGGCGCATGCCTGCAGATCCCACCGCTCCGTCCGGTTCCGTCTTCCTGCCGATCTTCCAGAAGCTCGTCCCCGCCCACCTGGAGACGCCCTGGTCCCCGGAGGACGGGATGGAGCCCGGTGAGCTGGATTCCCTGTTGGCCGCCTCCCCAGCCGCCGAGGCCGGACTCAACGGCAGTGGCCGCGTGCCGATGCCCCTGGCCCTCTACGAGTTCCACCTTGCGCTGGGCAATTGCCCGGACCTGCTGGAGACTGACCACTTCTTCTGGGACGCGGACGAGCTGGAGATCCTGGACGGGTTCCTGCTCTTCCTCGAGGATGCTGGGGAGACCACCGTCTGGGGGCTGCGCGTGGAGGACGCCGAGCTGCCGGATCCCCTGGTGTGGCGCCGCTCCACGGGGGCGGACTCCGAGCACGGCGTGTGGAAGTGCGAGGGCGGGACGTTCAGCGAGTTCACCTCGGACCTGCTGGACTGGACCTTCGAGGAGCCTGACGAGGCAGATGATCGGGATGATGCCGGGGAGGACGCCCTCGAGTGATGGCCCCGCCCACCTCCCACGCCCCCGAGGGTTATGTCTGTCCCTTCTGCGGGCTGGCGGCCGGTGACGTCTCCGCCCCGGACAACCGCTGTGCACTCGAGGACCTCGTCTACCAGGACGAGGACGTGATGGTGTTCATCGCCGTGGACGGCTTCGGCGATCACGAGGGTCACGCCATGATCTCCCCCACCCGGCACTATGAGACGCTGTACGACCTGCCCGACCGGGTGCTGCAGCGGATCAGCCTGATGGCCCGCCAGGTGGCGCTGGCCATGAAACAGGCCTGGGCACCGGACGGCACCTCCACCCGCCAGCACAACGAGCCCGCCGGGAACCAACACGTGTGGCACTACCACCTGCACGTGTTCCCCCGGTGGTACGAGGATCAGCTCTACCGCCACCTGCGCCACCCGGTGGCCCCGGAGGTCAGGGCGGTCAAGGCCCGGGAGCTGGCCGCCGCGCTGGACGCCACGCCCACCCGGCTGCCCTGACCGGCCCTCACGGGACGAGCGGGAAGATCGGCAGCGCCGCCGGATGGTGGGCGTGCACGATCACCAGGAAGACCACCGCGTCGAAGAGCAGGTGCACCGTCACCACGTACCAGAGGTTCTTGGTCCAGGAGAAGATCGCCCCCTGGACCAGGGCGAAGGGGATCGTCAGGGCCGGCCCCCAGGACTGGTAGCCGAGCTCCCAGAGGAAGGAGACGAAGATCCCCGCCTGCAGCAGGTTGGCCACGGCCGGCCGGAAGTGCCGCAGCAGCAGCGTGTAGACGGTGCAGATGAAGAACAGCTCGTCCCACAGCCCCACCGCGTTGACGCCCACGAACAGTCGGGCGATCTCATGCCACTCGGCGACCGCGGGCCAGTTCCGGTAGACGCCCGAGGTGAGGAAGTAGAACGGCAGGATCAGATAGGCGGCCACCACCACGATCACGAGGTAGGCCCACATCCGCCGGCTCCACCGCCCGCCGGCCCAGGGGAAGCGCACCGCGTGCTCCCGATAGACCCACCGTGAGACGGCATACGGGATCACCACCGCACCTCCCAGGGCCACCGTGAACCGGGCCATCCCCTCGGGAGAGATGTCCGCATGGAGGGAGATCAGGCTGATGAAGCCCAGGGCGAGGGCGATGAGGAGCAGGTCGGTGCCCAGCCGGTTCGAGTAGCCGCGCTGATCGGTCCAGTGGCCGCCGGCCACCCCGGCGGCGAGCAGGAGGTAGCCGGGCAGATCAACCTGTGCACCGAACAGCAGCACCGCGGCCGTGCTCACCGCGGCGGCCGGCAAGACCGCGATCGGGTGCGCGGTCACCGGGGCCGGAGCGGTGCACATGGTCTCGTTCGGAGGGCGGCGTCAGGACTCGCGGTCCACCACATACTCGGCGAAGGCCACCAGCGCGCCCTTGACCGGGGAGTCTGGCAACGGTGCCAGCGCACGGACCGCGTCCGCCGACCAGCCGCGGGTGATCTCCCACGCCTGCCCGATCACCGGGTGTGCGGACACGGCTGCCACTGCTGCAGACAGTTGCTCGTCCGTGTCCAGCGGGCCGTCCACCAGCTCCAGGGCGGCGCTGGCCGAGGCCGCGTCTGCCGAGTCACCTGCCGCCACCTGCCGCAGCAGCAGCACCGGCAGGGTCGGCACCCGCTCCCTGAGGTCCGTGCCGGGGGTCTTGCCGGAGGCGTGGGAGGAGCTCGTCAGGTCGATCACGTCGTCGGCCAGCTGGAAGGCCATCCCCACCTTCTCGCCGTACTCCTCGAGCAGACCCACGGTGGCGGCGTCGCAGCCGCCGAAGTGTGCGCCCAGCTGGCCGGCCGCGGCGATCAGCGAGCCCGTCTTCCCGCCGATCACGCGCAGGTAGTGGTCCAGGGGATCGTCATCCTCCGTGGGGCCCACCGTCTCCCACAGCTGGCCCATCACGAGCCGCTCGAAGGTGCGCGCCTGGATGGCCACGGCCTCGGGGCCGAGGGAGGCCATCAGCAGCGAGGCCCGGGCGAAGATGAGGTCCCCCGCCAGGATGGCGATCGAGTTGCCCCACACCTGGTGCGCGGCCGGAGCACCGCGGCGCACGGGCGCCTCGTCCATGACGTCATCGTGGTACAGGGTGGCCAGGTGCGTCAGCTCCATCACGACGGCGGCCGAGCGGACTGCCGCAGCGACCTCGCCGACCTGACCGGTCCGGACTCCCGGGTCCCCCACGAGGGCGGAGAGGATGGTCAGCAGCGGGCGGATCCGCTTGCCGCCGGCCTCCAGCAGGTGCCGGGAGGTGTGATCCGCCAACTGGTCCGCATTGGAGACGGCCTCGGAGAGCTCGCGCTCCACCTCGTCGAGGGCCGTGATGACCACGTCCATCAGCTCACCGTGCTCCGCCAGGTTCTCGAAACCACGGGGCAGGGTGAGGGAGCCGATCGACAGGTCGCGAGAGACGTCGGCGCTGGAGGCGGGCTCGGGTGCAGTCACCTGAGCAAGACTATCCAACGTTGGCCGGGGACGGCGCATCGGGACGAGGCCCCGCGGCCAGCCCCTGGGTGGTGGCGGCGGGGACCGCCGATTCCAGGAGCCGGACCACCCGGTCCACCGGGGCCGTCCCCCGCTCATCCACGAGGTTGGCCATCACCTGGACCACGGAACGCAACAGCGGTGCCACCCGCATCCCCGTGGCCAGGGCCGCCTTCAGCACGGCCGGGTGGCCGATCAGCTCGGCGAAGCGGGTCCCGAGCGCGAAGTGGCCGCCCCAGGTCTCCTGGGTGAGCACCGGATACCTGGACAACTCCGCCTCGCGGCCGGCCGCCGTCGGGCGCTGCAATGCCGTGACGGCGAGGTCCGCCGCCATCCGGGCCGCCTCCATGGCGAAGGAGATCCCCTCCCCGTTGAAGGGGGAGACCATGCCGGCGGAGTCCCCCACGAGGAGCATCCCGGGCACGTGCTGGGGCGTGCGGTTGAAGCCCATCGGCAGGGCGGCACTGAGGATCCTAGAGGTGCGGGTCTCCTCGGACAGCCCCCAGGACTCGGTCAGCGCCCCGGACCAGTCCTTGAGGATGGAGCGGTAGTTGAGCTTGCCGAATTGGGGGGAGGTGTCCAGGATGCCGAGCCCGACGTTGACGGTGCCGTCCGGCAGCGGAAAGAGCCAGCCATAGCCGGGCAGCAGGTTGCCGCGGGCATCGGGGAGCTGGAGCCAGGACTCCATCCAGTCGTCGTGCCGGCGCGGGGAGTCCTCGGGCAGCGCGTAGTACGCGCGCACGGCCACGCCCATGGGGCGGTCGTCCCGTTTGGCCAGTCCAGCCGAGACCGCGGTGCGCGTGGAGTTGCCGTCCGCGGCGATCACGATCGGGGCGTGGAAATCACGGAACTCACCCGTCTTGCGGCCGCGCCCGTCCAGCAGTTCGGCCCGCAACCCGTTGACGGCGCCGTCCTCGGCCCGCAGCACGGTGGTGACCGAGTGGCGTTCCAGGATGGTGGCCCCCGCGGCCCGGGCGTGGTTCGCCAGGATCTCGTCGAAGTCGTTGCGGCTGCGCACCAAGGCGTGGTCCGGCCAGGTCTGGGTCTTCGGCCAGGGGACCTCCACGGCGCGGCCGCCGGCCACCAACCGCAGTCCGCGGATCCGCTGCCAGCCGTCCTCTGCGGCGTGCGGGATCCCCATCAGGTCCATCTCACGGACCGCCTGCGGGGTCAGCCCGTCACCGCAGACCTTCTCGCGTGGATAGGCGGTCTTCTCCAGGACAGTGACCTCGATCCCGGCGTTCGCCAGGTGCCAGGCGGCGGTGGCTCCGGCGGGGCCGCCGCCGGCGATGAGGACCTGAGTGCGCGTTGTTGACTCCACCCCGCCATTGTCCCAGAGCATCCCGGCTGCCGCCGGTACTCCCTCGACGCTGACGGTACTCTGGTGTGGACATGAGCAACCCTGGATCTGCGGCACCGGCACCCCGTCTGGCGTCCTGCACCTATGCCGCCCCCCTGCCCAACGGCACCGACGGTGCCGGACTGGCAGATCTTCTGACCACCGGCTCGGAGAGCGCCTGGATCCGCGACGGTGAGGGCATGGTCGGCCTGGGGACCGCCGCGCGCTACGGCACCACCGGGCCCGGCCGCTTCGAGTCGGCCCGCCGCTGGTGGATGGCCGCCACCGAGGCCGAGGCTGCCGAATCAGCGGGCGCGCGCCGGAGCACCGTGCCCGACGACGGCCTGCCCCGGCGCTCCCCGCTGGCCTTCGCCGCGTTCGCCTTCTCCGACGACAGCCCCGTCGAGTCAGTCCTGCTGGTCCCCGAGTTCGTGGTCGGCCTGGCCCACGGCCGATCCTGGCTGACCTGGCAGGTTGACCTGGACGCCCCGGAGTACGCGGAGCGAGCGGCGGCCGGCTGGCGGCCCGGCCGGGCCGAGGCGGAGCAGCGGCTGGCCGGGCTGCTCGCCGAGGCGGCGGGCCGGGAGAGCGGCAGCGGCACTCCGGCCCATGGTCTCGAACTCTCGGACGGGACGCTCTCCCAGGAGGGTTACCGGGCCGCCGTCGCCCGTGGGGTGCAGCAGATCGAGGCCGGTGCCCTGACGAAGCTCGTGCTGGCCCGGGACGCCGTGGTCCGCTCGACCGATCCCGTGGACGTCCCGCACGTGCTGCGCACCCTGACGGTGCAGTACCGGGACTGCTGGACCTACGCCGTGGGCGGGCTCATCGGCTCCACGCCGGAGATGCTGGTCAAGGTGGACGGGGACACCGCCCGTGCCCGGGTCCTGGCGGGGACCCTGGACCGGGACGGGGCACCGGAGGGCGCCGCCGGCTCCGACTACGCGGGGCAGATGCTCTCCGAGAACCCCAAGCAGCGCCACGAGCACCAGCTGGCCGTGGACTCCCTGACCGAGCGGCTGGAGCCGTTCACCACGTCCCTGGACGCCCCGGACGAGCCCTTCGTCCTGGAGCTGCCCAATGTGTGGCACCTCGCCACGGACGTCACCGCACGGCTCGTGGGGGCTCAGGGGACGCGGCGCACCGGCCCCGGCGCCCTGGCCCTCACCGAGGTGCTGCATCCCACGGCAGCCGTGTGCGGCACCCCCCGGGAGGAGGCCGCCGCGCTCATCGGGGAACTGGAGTCCGCCGACCACGGCCTGGACCGTGGACTCTTCGCCGGCCCGGTGGGGTGGCTGGACGGCAACGGGAACGGCGAGTTCGGGATCGCGCTGCGCGGGGCCGTGGTGGAGGACGCCCACACGGTCCGGCTGTACGCGGGCTGCGGGATCGTGGCGGCCTCGGATCCGGAGTCCGAACTGGCCGAGACCCACGCGAAGATGCGTCCCATGCTGCAGGCGCTGGGATTGGACCTGAAGCTGGCACCGCGGGCCTAGGTGCCGCAGCGCGCCGCGTCGGGCCGCGGCGGGCCACTCAGAATGTCGCGTGGACTGCATCCTCCACGTGGCGCCGGACCTCCGGGCGGGCGGAGCGATCCGACCGCAGCTCCAGCACGCGGCGCCCCCGGGCGGGGCTGCCCAGGGCGGCCAGCAGCCCGTCCTCCGAGTCCACGGGGGCCCAGTCCAGCCCGTAGGCCGCGCACAGCGAGCGCACGTCCACGTCCTGCGGGGTGCCGAAGAAGCGCTCCACCACCGGGCCCATCCCCTCACGCCGCGCCACGAGGCCGTGCTCCAGCCCGGCGAAGATGGCCCCGCCGGCGTCATTGACCACCACGATGTCCAGATCCGGCTCCCGCTCCCCCGGCCCGATCAACAACCCGCCGGAATCGTGGAGCAGGGTCAGGTCCCCGCACAGCAGCACGGTGCGCCGCCCCGTGCCCAGGGCGATGCCGGTGGCCGTGGAGACGGTGCCGTCGATCCCCGCCAGGCCGCGGTTGGCGAAGACCACGGCCTCCGGGAACGTCGGCGGACGCCACGCAAGGTCCACGTCCCGGATCACCGAGGAGGAGCCGAGCACGAGCGGTCCGCGCACGGTGCTGGCCACGAGCTGACTCGTGCGCAGCGCCCCGGGGCGGCCGACCGCGTCGTGACGGGTGGACAGGGCGTCCTCCACCGCTGACTGGGCGATCACGCCGGCCCGCTGCCAGTCAGTCAACCAGCCGGTGGGACCCCGCCCGGCCACCACGGCCAGTTCCTCGAGGTCCTCCACGGGGCGTTCCCTGCGGGCCCCGGGCTCGAACCAGGCGACGGGCTCCGGCTGGTGGATGGCGGTACCCACGTCCTCACGGGCCAGCAGGGCAGAGACCTGCCGGGTGAGGGTGGGGCGGCCGAAGAGGATGACCTGCTCGATGGCCTCGGCCAGGGGGTGCGAGTCCTCCCCGAGTCCCCCCTGGGACCCGAGCAGCCACGGGTAGGCGCCGATCGCGTTGAACCCGAAGCGCGAGTTCGAGCTCGGCTCGGCGAGCAGGGGCAGTCCCAGGGCTGCGGCGAACGCTGCGGGCAGGGGGCCGGAGCCGTGGCCGGCCACCACCACGGTCCGGGACTCGGCGAGCTCGGCGACATCCAGGTCGAGTTGCTCGGTGAGGTCCATGGGGTTCACCTGCACGGGACCGGAGGGCCCGGAGATGACCTCCTCGCCGGCGGCCGGAACCCAGCCGGCGTCGTCTCCCTGTTCGGCCGTCGCGGTGGGTTCCGCGGGCACCAGGGGCTCACGGAAGCGCAGGTTCAGGTGGACCGGTCCGGGCGCGGACTCGCGCACGGCGACGCCCGGCGTCCCACCGAACCCGTCCACCTCCTCGGTGTCGAACCCCCCAGCGGCCAAGAGCGCCCGGGAGACCAGGGAGCGCAGGTGCTCGGTGTGCTGCTGCCGTGCGGTGGCCCGGGGATCCGCGTCAGTGACCTCGGCGGCCTCCGCCGCCAGCCACTCCGGCACCTCCTCGGTGTCCGGGTCCGGGGGCACGTCCCCGCTGAGGGTGGCGCTGAAGCGCACGTGCAGCGGGAAGATCCCGTCCTGCCGCGTGGTCTGGTTGGCGCCGGTGCCCTGGAGCTCCTCCGGACGGTCCGCCGTCAGTGCCACGAGCTGGACCCCGGAGTGGTCCGCCTCCATGAGCGCCGGGAGCAGGTTGCCCACGGCCGTTCCGGACGTGGTCAGCACACCGACCGGCCGGCCGGAGGCCAGGGACAGCCCCAGCGCCGTGTAGGCGGCCGAGCGTTCGTCGATGCGCACGTGCAGCCTGATGCGGCCGGCGCGCTCCGCCTCCGCCAGGGCGTAGACCAGCGGGGCCGAACGGGAGCCGGGGGCCAGCACGGCCTCACGCAGTCCGCCCTCCAGCAGGGCCTCCGTCACCGTCCGGGCCACCCGCTGGGAGTCCAGGGCGAGGGTGGTGCTGTGCAGGCTGGGCTCGTGCCGGGAATGCTCCATGACTTCATCCTACGGAGACTGTCTGAGCGGGCGGTGAACTCCAGTGGGCCATCCACCCCGCGGGCCCCTCCCCCAGGCACCTCCCCCAGGCACAAAGTGACCCCGCCCCGTCACAACGGTGGGGGCGAGGTCACTTTGTGCGCGGGGTCAGCGGTGGTCAGCGGCCGTTGCCGCTGCCCCGACCCACGCCGTTGTTGCCGGTGGTGGAGAACACCTGGACCACGGCCGGCCGCGGGACGGCGACCTTGTCCCCCTTCAGCGGGCCCTCCGGGACGAAGTCCGGGAAGTAGGAGGTGTGGGCCCCCCAGTCGCCGCCCTCACCCGGGTGCTGCACCGCCACGAACACGGAGTTGTCCTCGTCATGGATCACCGGACCGCAGGTCTCAGCGTCGGCCGGCACCGCCAGGAACTGCTCCACGAGCCCGCGGTTGCGGCCCTCGAGGGTGACCTTGTGCAGGGCGTCTGAGTAGCCGATCTTGCCGGGCTGTCCGTCCGTGGAGACCCAGAGGTTGCCCTTCGAGTCGAAGGCCAGGTTGTCCGGGCAGGAGATCGGGGAGACCTGATCCAGCGGCACACCGTCGAAGTAGGCGTGGTTGCCCTCCTGGTTCGGATCGCCGGCCAGGAACAGGATGTTCCAGTTGAAGCGCTCGGAGGTGTGGTCCCCACGGCGCTCGATCATCTCGATGACGTGGCCGTCGCGGTTCCCCGGAACCGGGTTGGCCTCGTCGATGGCGTCGGCGTCGCGCTGAGAGTTGTTGGTCAGCGCCATGTAGACCTTGCCGGTGACCGGGTTGGCCTCGAAGTCCTCCGGACGGTCCATCTTGGTGGGGCCCATGGTGTCCGCAGCCAGACGGGTGTTGACGAGCACCTCCTCCACGGTGAAGCCCGGGACCAGGGACTTGTCATTCTTGACCAGCGGGATCCAGCGGCCCCAGCCATCGAAGTCGCCGTCGGAGGGAACAGCGCCGGAGCCGTCGATCTCGGATTCCGGGGAGTTGCCGTGGAACTGGGCCACGTACAGGGTGCCCTCGGAGAGCAGGGTCATGTTGTGCTTCTTGTCGCCCTTGCGGTACTTCTTCCGGGAGACGAACTTGTAGGCGTAGTCGTTGCGCTCATCGTCACCGGAGTAGACCACGGCATGGCCGTCCCGGGAGATGACCGCGGTACCGGCCTCGTGCTTGAAGCGACCCAGGGCCGTGTGCTTGACCGGGGTGGAGGTCGGGTCCTCCGGGTCGATCTCCACGATCCAGCCGAAGCGGTTGGCCTCGTTCGCGTAGCCCTCGTTGTTCAGGTTGAAGCGCGGGTCCACCGTGTCCCAGCGGCGGGAGGTCGGCCCGGGAGCGATCCCGATGCGGCGCTCGGCCGCGGCGCCGGTGCCCACGAAGTACTGGTTGAAGTTCTCCTCACCGGACAGGACGGTGCCCCACGGGGTGGTGCCGCCCGCACAGTTGTTGAAGGTGCCGTGCACCTTGGTGCCGGTGGAGTCGTCCTTGGTCTTCAGCAGGTCGGAGCCGGCGGCCGGGCCGTCCACCGTGAAGAGGGTGGAGCCGGTGATGCGGCGGTTGCGGCGGCCGCCGACGACGTACTCCCAGGGCTGGCCCTTGCCGGCCCGCTTCAGGTCCACGATGGAGAGCCCGTGGGCCTCGATGGCGGCCTCGACGACGTCCTTCGGGTTGGACTTGATGTACTCCGGGGAGAACATCAGGTTCTCGTTCGTGTACTCGTGGTTGTTCACCAGGTACCCGGTGCGGTCATTGCCGCCGTCCGAGATGACGTTGAGGTAGTCCGAGTTGTACCCGAACTGGCTCGCCTGGGAGGCACCGGTCTGGTGCTCCAGATCGAACTCCGATGAGTCCGCGAACAACGGATCGCCCCAGCGGATGATGGCGGTCCAGTCATAACCCTCCGGCACGGTGACGTCATCCACGCTGCGCTCCACCGGTGCGATGGCCGTGAACGGCAGCTTGCCTCCGCCCTTCGGGAAGACTCCGTTGTCCGCCACCGCCGCAGGAGCGTTGTCCAGGGCGTTCGCGCCGATGACCACGGCGGCGGCCAGGCCGCCACCCAGGCCCAGTGCGGCGCGGCGGGAGATCGCGGCGTTGGCGATGTCCCGGAAGTGCGAGTTGTCCGAGGTGTTCGGCACCGGGTGCGAGCAGGCGCTGCCACACTTGAGCTCGCAGGTGATGGGCAGTCGGTTGCCGCGGGTGTGGCCGACCATGGGGAGATGACGCTTCAGCATGGGGGTGTCCTATCGGAGACGGTGTTACGGGTCAGGTACCGGGGACGCCTCATCCACGGCACAGACCTACACTGCCCCCCTCAGGACGACGTCCGGGAGCCCTCCGGTGACCTTCCGGTGAACAATCGATGAGCGGAATTTAGGTCATGGGGATGGGTGCGAATCCGCTGGTCAGGCCCCCACCGCGGTCATCTCGGCCCAGGCCGCCCGCAGCCGTTCGCGCCACCACCGCTGCCGATCCTCGTCCGCGCGCATGCGCACCAGGGCGCCGGCGTCCGGGACCGGCCGGAGGGCCGCGCCCACGGCGAGGTGCCCGCCGCGCGGGCGCAGAGGCGGCTCCAGCACGTCCTCGGTGAACAACGCCACGGTGCCCAGACCGCAGGCATGCGGCAGCCGCGGCAGGGAAGCGGCCAGTGCCACGCCGGCGGCGATTCCCACGGAGGTGTCCAGGGCGGAGGACACCACGGCGTCCAGTCCTGCGGCCTCGACGATCGACAGGGCGCGGCGCACCCCGCCGAGCGGCTGGACCTTGACCACCACGAGGTCGGCGGCACCGGCGCGGGCCACGGCGAGCGGGTCGGTCTCCTTGCGCACCGACTCATCTGCGGCGATCCGCACCGGGGCTCCCGCGGCGATCAGGGACTCGCGCAGCCGAGCCAGCCCGTCGATCCCGGCCACCGGCTGTTCGGCGTATTCGAGCCCGTGCTCGGCCAACCGGAGCAGCGCCCCGAGCGCGGTGTCGTGGTCCCAACCCTGATTGGCGTCCACGCGCACCGCGGCCCGCGGCCTCAACCGGCGCACCTCGGCCACCCGGGCCACGTCCTCGGCCACTCCTGCCGGACCCGCGTGGCCGGCCTCGGCCACCTTGACCTTCACGGCGGGGACCTCGCCGAAGGAGTCCAGCACCCGCCCGACGTCGGCCACCGCCACCGCGGGCACGGTCGCGTTGACGGGGACGGTGTCCCGCACCGGTGCCGGCCAGCCGTGCCAGCCCGCCTCGATCGCCGCGGCCAACCACCTAGAGGACTCGGCCGGACCGTACTCGGGGAAGGGTGAGAACTCGGCCCAGCCCGCCGGGCCGCGCAGCAGCATCGCCTCGCGCACAGTGGTCCCCCGGAAGCGGGTGTGCATCGGCTGGGACACGACGACGGCCCCGTCCAGGAGCTCCTCCGGGCCCGGGATCCGCAGGCCGTCCAGCAGGGGTGGGACACCGTTCTCAGTCACCGGCCCAGTCTACGGAGGGCCCGCTCCGTCTGGTGCCGCCTCAGACGGCGGCGTAGTAGCCGAACTTGCGGGCCACGGCGGCGGCGCGGGCGTGGTCGCCGAGGACGCCCTCGAGCGCCTCCACCACGGAATCGGTGGTCTCGGGGCGCAGGCTCCACTGCTCGTCGAAGGGATCGTCCCACCGGGCCCAGGCCCCACCCGTGGCGGTGAGCGCGAGCGTCATCTCCTCCACCGAGTCGAAGGTCGGCTCGGGATCGTCGAGCCGGTCCTCCCAGCCGTCATCTCCGGGGGCCGTCAGGATCTTGCCGGTCAGCCCGTCCAGGATGAACGGATCTGCGCCCTGCTTGGCCACCACCGTCCACTCCTCGTTCCAGTCCACCAGCAGGGCACCGGTGCGCTGGTTCCACCGGTAGCCGGCCTGCTCGTCCCAGAGCCGTTCCAGGGGGAAGAACAGGAAGGGCAGCCCGGCGGTGTCGATCTCGATCCATTCCGGGCCGGCCTCCCGGTAGAACCGGGCGAGCTCCGGCGCCAGGGGCGATTCGCCGGCCCATTCGATGGGTTCCTGGCGGCTCGTCGGCCCAAAGACGGAGAGCGCCTTCTTCACGGCCGTGTGCTGGTGCTGGTGCTCGGGCGCGTTCCCCGCACTGTGTGCCATGGTCCATACAGTAGGCCGGAACCCACGCCCCCGGTCCAGCTGCGGCTGACGCCTCCATGACACTTGGGCGAAGAGTGGTTGACCGCCAGGTGTCCGGCAGCGGGCGCGCGGCGGACGCGCGGCGTGAGCGGCGCCACGGGTCGCTTTTCGGCGTCCTCCCAGCGGGCTGCACCAGAATGGTCAGCATGCCCGCTGTCCTCTCCGACTCCCCGATCCGGCTCCGCCCGGCCCGCAGCACGTGGGCCTGGGCGCTGGCGATGGTGGTGGCCGTGGCACTCGTGGCCGTGGTGTTCCGTGTCTTCGTGACCACGCAGTCCGGTCAGCTGACCGAGTACCTGTCCCTGGAGGCCGCCTCACACCGGTTGCAGGCACTGCAGGGGTCCAGCCTCACCGTGCTCAACCGGCTGCCGCAGATCGTGGGGGTGGCCGGCGTCGTGGTGTTCCTGGTGTTGACCGTCTACCGGAGGCGGTGGCTCGCCTCCCTGGTGGCTGCGCTGGCCTTCGGGGCGGCCAACCTGACCACGCAGGTGCTGAAGAACTGGGTGCTGGTGCGCCCGGACCTGGAAAACGGGGTGCCCTACTACACCGGGAATTCCCTGCCCTCGGGGCACACGACGTTCGCGGCCGCCGCCGTGGTGGCCGTGTTCCTCATGGTGGCCCCACGGTGGCGGCCGCTGACCGCCACCGTGGGCGCGCTCTTCGCCACGGCCGTGGGCGCGGCCACGTTCATCGAGACCTGGCACCGCCCGGCGGACATGGTGGCCGCCTACCTCGTGGCCGCGTTCTGGGGGCTGGCCGCCGGCTACGTCATCCTGCGCACCGGGGCGGACTGGAACACCCGTGGCAGGCGCTCGCGGAGGTACCCCCACCCCGGCGGGCACCCCGGCTGGGACGGCGCCCTCTGGGCGGCCGGCGCGGCTCTGTCCCTGGGCGCGTGGGGTGCCTTCGAAGCGGGAGGCGGGACGGCGGCGCTGACCTCGGACCCGGAGTGGTTCTCGGGATGGCACTTCCTCACCGGGCTGCTGATGGCCACCGGCCCGGGGCTACTGGTGTTCGCGGCACTGTCCGCGTTCTTCCGCTGGCAGACGGGGCGGCGGTAGCAGGAGGGCTAGCGGACCGGTTCGGCCGAGGGCTCAGCCACAGGGCCGGGCCCCCGCGGCAGCACGCGGGCGAAGATGAGTGCCCCCACGGCGGCGATCGCGGCCACCGCCCAGATGCCGGAGGCCAGCCCCGCCAGTCCGGTGACCGCGGACAGTGCCGCGGGCCCGGCGAGCATGCCGGCATCGGACTGCAGACGCCACAGGGCCAGGAACTGGGGCCGGCCGTCCGGCGGGGAGTAGTCCGCCCCGAGGGTCATCACGATCCCTGAGCCGAAGCCGTTGCCCAGACCCACCACCAGGGCGACTGCGGCGAACCACCACGGGGAGCCGGTCAGCGGGACCAGCGCGGTCCCCAGGGCCAACCCGCCCAGGCAGCACACCGCCACCACGCGGCGGCCCCGGCGGTCCATCATGAGCCCAGAGGGGTAGAACATCAGCAGGTCGGCCAGGCCGGAGAGCCCATAGATGGCTGAGGCAGCCGCCGGGGAGAGCCCCAGTTCCGTGGCCCACAGCGGGATCACGGCCGAACGGCTGGCCCGCGCCGCGGACAGGCACACCACCCCGATCCCGGAGGTGAACAGCACCCGGCGGTGCTCACGGGCCAGCCAGCGCATGGTGGGCCGCGGGGTCGGCACGCCGCCGGTGACCGGGGGCTGTGCGGCGAGCGGAGGTTGAGGGGTCCCGGACGTCGTCGGACTCTGGTGCCGCCCGGGGGCCTCCAGGTTGCGGATGGTGAAACTCAGCCCGGCGGCAAGCGCCATGGCCACCACGGCGGCCACGAAGGCCCCCTGCAGACCGAGCATCGTCTGCAGGCCGGCACCGAGGAAGGGACCGGCGAACAGGCCCATCCGGATGGTGCCGCCGAGAGTGGACATGGCCCGCGCCCGGTGGCTGCCGGGGATGGCCACGGCCAGGTAGGACTGCCGGGCGAGGTTGAACCCGGCTCCGGCCATACCGACCACCACGAAGCCCGCCATCAGGATCCCCAGTCCGGTCTGATCCGGAACCGGCAACCAACCGGCGACGGCGGCCAGCGTCAGCAGGGCGCCCAGGGTCCCCGTCCAGGCGGAGACGATGATGGTCGCGCGTTCCCCCGCGCGGGAGGCCAGCCACGCGGCCGGGGCATTGGCCACGAGTGAGCCGAGTCCCACGAGGACCACGGAGGCTGCCGCGAGCGCCACGGAGGCTCCGAACGCGGTGGCAGCCGGGGCCATGGCGGGGGTGAGCGCCCCCAGGCCCACGGAGTACACCGCCGAGGGCGCATAGATCTGGAAGGCCTGCTCCAGCGGTCCGCCGCGGAGGTGGAAGCGGCGACGCCGGCCCTCGGCTTCGGACATCGCGCACCTTTCGCCTCCGGAGGACAGCCACGCTACCCGGCCGCGCAGCGGCCCGGCCGGTCGCTGGGACCGGCCGGGCCGACGTCATGCGTGGACTTCGGGCAGGGTGTCAGATCAGTCGAAGGACTCCGCGGTCGCGTAGCCCGTGCCGTTGTACTTCTGCACCACCACGGAGGACACGGCCGGCTGGCCGTCCTCGGTGGTGTTGACCGAGGTTCCCTCGAGCATCAGCGGGGCCCGCAGGTCCTCGATGCCGCGCAATGCCTCCATGAAGCTCTCCCGGGTGGGCTCGGTCATGGAGGCGAAGGACTCCTCCAGGGTGGCGCCGACCATGTAGCTCCACATGCAGTGCGGGAAGTCCGGGGTGGTGGTGTAGTCCGCGGCGTACTCCTCGAGGTTCTCGAGGAAGGCCACCACATCCTCGTCCTCGGCGAAGGCCGGGCTCTGCGGGGCCTTCGCGAAGGACACCGAGTAGAAGCCGTCCTCGGCATCCGCCCCGGCGGGGTCGAGGATCGCGACCGGGCTGGAGGTGTTCGAGGGCAGGAACCAGCTCGGTGACCAGCCCAGTTCGCGGGTCTTCTCGATCGCGGAGATGACCAGCGGGGTGATGGACATGGCGTTGAAGAACACGTCGGCGTCGCTGCCTGCCAGCTCGGTCAGCTGGGCGTCCACGGTGGTGTCCGTGGCCTCATAGGTCAGCTCGGAGACGACCTCGATGTTGTCGCTCCCGGCGATGGCCTCCTTGAAGCCCTCGACGTAGCCCTCGCCGTAGTCGTCGTTCTGGGACAGGATCGCGACCGTGAGGTCTTCGTCGGAGCCGGCCAGCAGCTCGCCGAAGGCCTCACCCTCGTTCTGGTAGATCGGCACGAAGCCCAGCTGCCACGGGCTCTCGGCCTGGTCCGAGAAGATCGGGTCGCCGGTCTGCACCAGCACCTGGGGCACCTCGGAATCGATGGCCGCCTCGCGGTAGGCACGGTTGGTGGGGGTGCCGAGCCCGGAGGTGAAGGCGAAGACGTCACCCTGGTTCTGTTGGAAGTTGGACAGCGCCTTCTGCGGGTCGTAGGTGTCGTCGAAGGCCTCGATGACGACCTCGCGGGTCTTGCCGTCACCGAACTCGACGCCGCCCTCGGCGTTGGCGGCGCCGAAGTATGCCGCCAGGCCGGCCACCGTGCAGGTGCCGGGTCCAGCCGTGCCGCCGGACAGTGGCGTGGTGACCCCGAGCGTGATGCTCTCGTCGGTGATCCCGGGGCTCGAGGCCGTGCCACCGTCTTCGCCACCGCCTCCCCCGCCGCCGTCGGAGCGTCCGCAACCGGACAGGGCCAGGGCTGCGACAGCGCCCATGGCGACGGCACTGAGGACCTTGTTCTTGATGGTCATGGCGTGTCTTCCTTTACTGGTGGAGTGGTCTCCTGGGCGGGGGTGCCCTGGGGACTGCCTGGGGTGGAACGACGGGTGGAACGGTTGGTCCGGCGGCTGGTCAGGCGCCGCAGCATCCTGGGCAGGCTGGCGATCCCACCGGGCAGGACGAACAGGACGATCAGCAGGATCGCCCCCTGGATCAGGGAGGTGAGCGTCGGTGCGACCTCGTTGGTGAAGTTCGGCACGAGCACGTAGTAGATGCCGCCGATCAGCGAGCCGATGATGCTGCCGGCGCCGCCGACCACCATGGACGCGAGCAGGCTGATGGAGTGGTGGAAGGCCAGTGTCTCCGGTGAGGTGTACTGGATCACCACCATGTAGAGGAATCCGCTGACACCGCCCACCATCGAGGCGATGGTGAAGGAGAGCACCTTGTAGTGGTACGGGGAGATGCCCATGGCGCCGGCCACGGCCTCGTTCTCCTTGACGATCCGGAAGGCCCGGCCGTACTTGCCGCGGACCAGGTTGTGCACCAGCAGGAACGTGGCCCCGCCGATGGCGAGCACCAGGTAGTACTGCCACTGGTCATTGGCCAGGCCCGTCCAGTCCGGCGCGGAGGAGAACCGGGCCGAGGTGCCCTGCGAGCCGCCGGTGAACTCGCTGAGGCGCTTGGCCAGGGGCACGCCGATGATCGGCAGCGCGATGGTGACCATGGCGATCGCCAACCCACCGAGCCGGGCCGCCGCCAGGGCGACCACCACCCCGGCCGCGCCGCAGCTGAGCACCGCGGCGATGAACACCACCACGATGTTCCAGTCGGCGTTCACCCCGTAGGCGGTGACATACGCGCCCAGGCCGAGGAAGAAGATCTGCCCCAGGGAGACCACCCCGGTGTAGCCCATGATGACGTTCAGGCCGAGCACCGCGACGGCGAAGACGCCGATGCGGGCCAGGGTCTGGTTCACCGGGATGGGCAGCACCAGCGGGGCGACCACGAGTGCCACCAGGACCACCAGGGCGAGGGCGAGTTGGAACCAGGGCTTCCGGAACAGTCCGGTCTGCTGCGCCCCCATCAGACTCGCACCACGGTCTTGCGCCCGAACAGCCCTTGGGGCCGGAGCAGGAGGACCACGAAGAGCAGGATGAACGGCACCGCGATCCTCAGGTCGTATCCGATGAAGGGCACGTAGACGGCCGCGAGGTTCTCCAGCACGCCGATCAGCCAGGCCGCCACCACCACGCCCACGGGGCTTGAGATGCCACCGAGGATGACGGCGGCCAGGGCGTAGACCAGGGTGGTGTCCAGCATGCCCGGGGTCAGCGAGAGCCGGGGCGCCACCAGGGCGCCGGCCACGGCACCCAGGGCCGCCGCCAGCCCCCAGCCGATCATCAGCAGCCGGCTGACCGGCAGCCCCGAGAAGGATGCCGACTGCCGGTTGTCCGCCACGGCGCGCAGTGCCAATCCCAGCTTGGTCTGCTGGAACAGCAGTTGCAGCAGCACCATGATGCCCGCGATCACCAGGAAGGTGCCCAGTGACCGCCAGCTGATGGCCGCCCCGAGGAAACTGAACGCGGAGGAGGGGAAGAGGGAGGGGAACTGGAGGTTGTTGTAGGACCACAGCCATCCGCCGATGCCCGTGAGCAGCGTGAGCAGGCCGACCGTGACCACCACCTGGGTGTCCTCCTCCCCGCCCATGAAGCGCCGCATGATGAACCTCTCGACCACGGCCCCCAGGACGAACGACGTGGCCACGGCCGCGATGATGGCCAGGATCAGGGGCAGCCCCAGCCCGAGGAAGGTGAAGGCGAGGTAGGCCGAGAGGACGGCCATGCCGCCCTGTGCGAAGTTGATCATGCCGGTCGACTGGTTGACCAGGACGATCGCCAGGGCGATGGCCCCGTACACGGAGCCCATGGCGAGCCCGTCGACGACGAGTTGGATGAAGGTGCCCATGGTCAGCCTCCCAGGTAGGCCTTGCGGATCTCGTCGCGGCCCTTGAGCTCCGCCGAGGTTCCGCTCAGGACGCTGCGACCGGTCTCCAACACGGTGGCGGTGTCGACGATCGTGAAGGCGAGGTTGGCGTTCTGCTCGACCAGCAGCATGGCCACGCCGGTCTCCTCACGCAGCAACCGGATCGCCTCATAGACGGTCCGGGCGGTGCTGGGGGCCAGCCCGAGGGAGGCCTCGTCCAGCAACAGGAGCTTGGGACGGGCCATGTAGGCGCGGCCCACGGCCAGCATCTGCTGCTCGCCGCCGGACAGTGCCGAGGCGTTCGAGGTATAGCGCTCCTTCAGGTTGGGGAACAGCTCCAGCAGGTGGTCGATGTCGGCCTGCACGGCCTTCCGATCCTTCCGGAGATAGGCGCCGACCTGCAGGTTCTCCTTCACCGTGAGGTTGCCCAGAGTGCCTCGGCCCTCCGGGACATGTGCGATCCCCAGGGCGGCCACCTCGTCCGGGCGCTTGCCCCGGATGTCGCGCCCCTCGAAGCGTATGGTCCCGCCGGCCTTCACCACGCCGCTGATGGCCCGCAGCGTGGTGGTCTTCCCGGCGCCGTTCGCCCCGAGGATGCCCACGGCCCCCTGTTCCGGGACGGTCAGGGAGACGCCCTCCAGGACCTGGACGGAGCCGTAGTGGGCGGTCAGGTCCGCGATCTCAAGCAGCGTCATCGCCGACTCCCTCCCCGCTGTCCTTGCCGAGGTAGGCCTCCACGACCCGGGGGTCGGACTGCGCCTCGGCGGCAGTGCCCTCCATGAGCTTGCTGCCGTGGTCCAACACCACCACGCGATCTGCCAACGCCGAGATCACGCCCATGTGGTGCTCCACGATCACGATGGTGACCTCACCGGTCTCCCGGAGGGTGCGGACGGTCTGGATGAAGGCGTCGACCTCGCCGCTGGACAGCCCGGCCGCCGGCTCGTCCAGCAGCAGGACCTGGGGGCGGGCCATCAGGGCTCGGCACAGCTCGACGCCCTTGTGCAGGCCGTGGGACAGCTCGTCGGCGCGCCGGTGGGCCGCCCAACCCAGTCCCATGTCCTCCAGCCGACCCAGCGCCTCGGTGCGCAGTTCGCGTTCGCTGCGCACCATCGGCGGAAGGCGCAGGGCCCACTGCGCAGGCCCGCCGGGCAGCCGCGTGTGCCCGCCGAGCAGAACGTTGTCCAGGACGGTGGCCTCCAGCTGCAGCGCCGGGTGCTGGAAGGTCCGGGCCAGGCCGTGGCGGGACATCCCCGCCGGCCGGGTCTGGCTGATCTCGGCCTCGTCGATCCGGATGGACCCGGAGCTGGGCCGGTAGTGGCCGGAGATGCAATTGAACAGCGAGGTCTTCCCGGCGCCGTTGGGGCCGACCAGGCCGAGGACCGTCTCCGGTTCCACGACGAAGCCGACGTCCTTCAGCACGGTGACCCCGCCGAAGTGGAGGTTGACACCTTCCAGCGTCAAACGAGCAGCCATGAGCCTTCTGTTCTGTTGGTGCGAGTGGTGCGGGTGTAGCGATGCCGACGTGGGCCGTGGCAGAGGGGATGATCTGGATCACGGCAACACGTCTGGTGTGGAGGCTAAGCGATCCCTGTGAGATTGGCAACAATTTTGGTGGCAATCTTCGCGACCGTGCCCGATTCGTTGTCCAGGCCGTGCACCCCGCCTCCGGTGCACCCCCACCCGCCATTAGCATGTCCCCATGCCTTCGCCCGAGCCCCGCACGTCACTGACCGCCCAGGACACCCTGAACACCACCGGCACCCCCGCAGCGCGCAACGGCCTCGACCGCTTCTTCATGATCTCCAGGCGCGGCTCCTCCCTCGGGCAGGAGATCCGGGGCGGGCTCGCCACCTTTCTGGCCATGAGCTACATCATCGTGCTGAACCCGCTCGTGCTGTCCGGGCCGGACGCCCAGGGGGACACCCTCGGCATCGCCCGCGTGGCGGCGGTGACCGCCCTGGTGGCCGGCATCTCGACCATCGCCATGGGCGTCTGGGCCCGGCACCCGTTCGCCCTGGCCGCCGGGCTCGGAGTCAACGCCCTGGTGGCCATCACGGTGGCCACCACCGAGGGCCTGACCTGGCCGGCCATGATGGGCCTGGTGGTGATCGCCGGCCTGGTGATGGCCCTGCTGGTGGCCACGGGCTTCCGGCAGGCGGTGTTCAACGCGGTGCCGGAAGGCCTCAAGACCGCGATCGTGGTGGGCATCGGACTGTTCATCGCCCTCATCGGCCTGGTCAACTCCGGCTTCATCCGCCGCGTCCCCGACGCCGCGGGCACCACCGTCCCCGTGGGTCTGGGCACCGGCGGGGACCTGGAGGGCTGGCCGGTGCTCGTGTTCATCGTGGGGCTGCTCGTCACCTCCGTTCTGGTCATCCGCAAGACCCGCGGCGCCATCCTGATCGGGATCGTGGTGGCCACCGTGCTGGCCAACATCCTCGAGGCGCTCTTCCACATCGGCCCCTCGGTGGACGAGGCGGGCGGCGTGAACCCGATGGGCTGGTCCCTGGTGGCACCCTCCTTCCCCGACTGGACCGCGCCGGACCTGTCCCTGATTGGCCAGGCGGACCTCTTCGGCGCCTTCGCGCAGG